>CAVXBU010000006.1:0-44483 GCA_963760175.1 uncultured Acidobacteriaceae bacterium | reverse complement strand
TCTCGCGGTTTTCTTTGGGACCCTGACGTTTGCCTTCGTGGAGCCGTTCTTCTTTATCGGCTACCTGATCTCGATTGCGATCTTCGGTCTCTACCAGGCAATCTTCATGGCCAACGCCTGTGCCGGAGCGCGGGACAACGCCAAGAAGATTGTCGAAGACGAAACTGAAGCAGAAAGGCACGCCGCTGCACGACGCCACCGTGATCGGCGATACGGTGGGCGATCCTTTCAAGGACACGTCTTCGGTGGCCATGAACCCGGTGATCAAGTTCACGACGTTGTTCGGACTGCTGGCGGTGGAGTTGGCCGTTTCGCTCACTCGTGACCAGGGCACCGGGTTCACCCACATTCTGGCGCTCGCGTTCTTCGCGGTCTCGGGCTCTCTTCGTCTACCGGTCGTTCTACGGGATGCGAATCAGTTCGGAGGAAGCGCGCGAAATGTAGGGATTGCCGGCCTCGGTTGTTGCTGTGCGAGCTTCGAAAAGAAAACGCCATCCAGCAACAGCTGGATGGCGTTTTTAATCGGGATTATCAACATCGGCTCTAGACTAGCCGCCCTGGCAAGAACAGCATAAGATCGCCGCATTATTCCGTTCTGAAACACTACAATAACGATATACATTCTCCAACACATTGATAATAATAAACATCTAGTTGTTGAAATAAATGTGTTGCAGAGCGATTATACATCAGTGATTGTGAGGTGCATATGGCTGATGCCGATCACTTGAGGAAGACGCTGGAATATTACAGGCAACAGCGCCAGCAAAAGCTGGACGAGCTGCGGCCTATCGAGCTGATGATTCGCCAACTGGAAACTGACCTCGGGGATGCCTACAATTGAAATACCGCCCATTGATGAACGGAATGCGTTGCCTCTGAGTTCTTCTAGGTCGGGACTACACCCTTTGGGCTTTCTCCTGCCTGATGAGTTTTTTGGAATGAGTCAGAGCGATGCTGCCAAGGCGTACCTGAAAAAGGTTGGGGCACGCTATCACTCTGGATGAACTGGTTGAGGCGCTCCAAAAGGGCGGGGCACAGGTCGGAGGAGCCGATCCCAAGAGGACTCTGTATGTATCTCTTGCCCGCAATCCTCGGAAAGAGTTTGTGTGGCCTAGCAAAGATCACGTCGGCCTGAAGGAGTTTTATGACCGAAAGAGTTAGGGTCGTCGCAAAGTGATCGATTCGGATCGCACATTGCTGGCGTGGAAAGCGACGGAAGGAACGCGGCTGACTCTACTCAAACCATGGAGCGCTTCGGCATAGCATCAGGGAAGTGCCGAGTGCAGGCGAGACTTTTTGAATCTAGGTGAACAACAAATGGGATATTGACTTTGTAGCAGAATTGCAGCCATGCTGGGGATGTAGGACAGGCCGAGTGAGAGGCAAGCTTGCAGGCGTCGCACTCTCACCCGACCTTATGGGGCCGTAGCTCAAAATGGAAGAGTCCGGGGTTCGAACCCCGGGAGGACCAGTTCGAGTCTGGTCGGCCTTTCCAATTGGCCACTAGCCTTGCGGCTAGCCACCAATCTTTTTCGAACGCGCCAGTAGCTCAGTCGTATCCGTGTCTTGACCGGCCCGGTGTAGAGCAACCGCCTATTAAGCGGAAGGTCGGAGGTTCAATCCCTTTCTGGCGCATCAAACCATCCGAACGCATTAGAAAATTGTCAAATATCCTGTTCCGCCTCTGGGGACGACAACAGCCAACTTCCTCTGGCCTGAGGCGATGAAGGAAAATACCGGCAAGACAGGAATGCTATCAGTTAATAACCGATCCCGCAAACCAAGTATAGCCCTTCCTTTGTGCGCCACGAAAACACGCTCGTAACCGCCTAAACGGTGACATAATTACGTTCTCACGTATTTACGTTATCACGTTTTTATATAAAACACGACTAACCCGTCAATAGAAAAGTTGGTTCCGTGCCTCCCAAGAAGCAACTCGAATCGAATGCCGAGTACACGACTGTTGGCCTAACGCCGGAGCATCACGAGGCTGTGCACGAGATCACAAAGGCACGAAAAGGGAAAACAATCCACGGACGAGCTTAAACAGCATTCTCGTAGATGCGCTCTGGGATTTGTTAAGAAAGGAGACAGGCAAAACCCGTGCTCAAATTCGTTTTCACAACTACCGGAGAACTTACGCAGCCGGAGCCACCGCCCAGATCGACTGCAAATGTTATTGATATGTCAAAACCGAAGAAAAGACGCAGTGGTTTGTGAGGGCGATAATTCCGTTTTTAATTGCCGAAATCATCTCAATAGGCGTTGCGCATCTTGTCCTGAACGCTCTTGGCCAGCTTCTGAATTTCCTGCGCCTTCCTGATCACGTCCATGGAGAGGATGTTGACGCCGGCCTTATCCACGTGCTGCTTGAGTTCGGCGGTGAGAGCCACGAGCTTCTCGGTGTCGCTGCGCAGTTGAGCCTGCCGCTCTGCCATGCCGCGCGCGATCATCGCCTGGTGCATCTGCTGCTTCGGGTCGGTGGACAAGTCGTCGTTCAACGCGCCGGGCGGGATGGCGAGCTTCCTTTGAACTTGCGGCTCGTCCAGGAGAACTGCGTTCTGGGGTGCGCCGGTTTGGTGCACAGGGTTAGCGACGAAGACCAGGACTGCAACATATTTCAACATGACCGTGCTCCTGCAATCACCATCGGCAATTCGCCGAGGCTAAGCAGTGGTTTAGCAGGGTCTGATGTGGATTACTGATCGCAGATGGGCCCATCTCAGGACGAAAGTAACCAGGACGGGCGAGCGCTTTTCCCCGTGACGGGGCAGAATTCGCAGAATCCCGAGAGGGAAGGGGCCGTGGAATCCCACCCTTGCGCACAGAACGCGCAAGGATGGGGCACCCGGCCTATCTGCTGATCGCGGGAACTACAACTGGCTCATCTTAGCCAGGAATTCGCTGTTCGTCCCGGCCTTGGCCAGGCGCTCGATCAGCAACTCCATGGCTTCTACCGGCGACAGCGGGTTCAGGACTTTGCGCAGGACCCAGATGCGCTGCAGGTCTTCTTTCGGAATCAGCAGCTCTTCTTTTCGCGTGCCGGAGCGCTGGATGTCGATGGCCGGGAAGGTCCGCTTATCGACCAGTTTGCGGTCGAGGATGATTTCCGAGTTGCCGGTGCCTTTGAATTCTTCGAAGATCACGTCGTCCATGCGGGAGCCGGTGTCGATCAGCGCGGTGGCGATGATGGTCAGCGAGCCGCCTTCTTCGATGTTGCGGGCTGATCCGAAGAAACGCTTCGGACGCTGCAAGGCGTTCGAATCGACGCCGCCGGAGAGCACTTTGCCTGAGGGCGGAACGATCGTGTTATAGGCGCGGGCCAGACGCGTAATCGGAATCGAGCAGAATGACGACGTCGCGTTTGTGCTCGACTAATCTCTTCGCCTTTTCGATCACCATTTCCGCGACCTGCACGTGGCGGGCAGCGGGCTCGTCGAAGGTCGAGGAGATAACCTCGCCCTTTACCGAGCGCTGCATGTCGGTGACTTCTTCGGGACGCTCGTCGATCAGCAGCACCATCAGCACGACTTCCGGATGATTGGTGGTAATCGAGTTGGCCACGTTCTGCAGCAGCATGGTTTTGCCGGCGCGCGGCGGAGAAACGATCAGGCCGCGCTGTCCTTTGCCGAGCGGGGTGAGCAGGTCCATGACGCGGGCGCTGATGTTTTCGCGCACGGTTTCCAGCTTCAGCCGCTCCTGCGGATAGAGCGGCGTCAGGTTGTCGAACAGGATCTTGTTGCGGGCTTCGTCCGGCGATTCAAAATTGACCGCCTCGATCTTGACCAGCGCAAAATATTTTTCGCCCTCATGCGGAGGACGCACCTGGCCGCTGATGGTGTCGCCGGTTTTCAGGTCGAACTTGCGGATTTGCGACGGCGACACGTAAATGTCGTCGGGCCCGGGCAGATAGTTGTAATCGGGCGAGCGCAGGAAGCCGTAGCCGTCAGGGAGGATCTCCAGCACACCTTCGGCGAAGATGTGTCCTTCTTTTTCACTTTGCGCCTGCAGGATCTTGAAGATGAGGTCCTGTTTGCGGAGTCCGCTGGCGCCGGGCAGCTCCAAGGATCGGGCGATCTTGGTCAGCTCGGTAATATTTTTTTCTTTGAGTTCAGCAATGGTCATATTTACCTGCGTGGATTTTCATTTTCTTCGGGAGGGATTTTTTAATCTCTATCTCTCGGGGGACTGGATTGCTTTGCCGCCGTGCGGGCACACGGCGGAGCTGCTTAAGCAGCTCGCCGTTGTGCTTCGGCAAAGTTTTCGGGTTCGCTCAGGATGTCATGACGTTCCGCATCGGCGATCTTGTCAAATACATCGTTCATGGTTTCCTGGATGCGGGTGTTCGGCTTATGAAATTTGCGGGTTGCCTTCGAGGCAAGCTGGCAAAGCATATACCGGTTCCGCAAAGTATGTAGAGCGTCAAATACACGATCAGAGCGCATGTTCGGTCGTTCTCCTTCAACAGGGATAATTGAGGCCACGATCCCATCGTCCCGCCACTGGGTGATGGTCGTTTACGGTTGCCAAGCAGCAATCCGGGCTAGGTTCAACAGGGATTTGCCAGAATTACCCAAATAGATGCCCCGCCCAACCCGAAAGTTGCTTAATTCTTAAGGAGTTGCTGCAACGCGGGCGGAGGTTCACCAGGACCGGCAGAAACTGCTTTAATGTCCTGAGAACGCCTAAGTATAACAAACCGCTGGGGACGGTCAAGAAGAATCTGCAACCCGTTTGCACCCAGGCAGTTAACCTTGCCGGCACCTGGCTTCTGCAGAAGCTCTACTTCAGACGCAACCAGCCGCGCCGACAGCCGCGATTTGTAGCGCGAGGCCGTGTTTTCGTGCAAAACGCCCTTCTGGATCGCCTTGTCGAGCGCCGACACGGTCTGCGCGGTAGGTCTGGCTGGCGGCGGTTTTGTCGCCCTTTTCCAGGCTCTCGCGCATGCTCCGCAGTGCGGTGCGCAGTTGCGAAGCGTTGGCCCGGTTGCGGGCGGTTCGCTTCTCGGTCTGACGGGCGCGTTTCATCGCCGAAAAATGATTTGCCATGCGGCTTGATTACCTTTGTTGTCCTAGATTGCGCTAGGAAGATGTTCCGGTGGGAACCGAAGCTGTATTCTACGGGAGCAAGTCACCGCCGGTCAAATAGATATGAACTCGTGCCCAAGCCCACTTGATCGCCTGAAGATTCTCATCAACTCCTCCACTCCCATCGTGGTGATGGAAACGGTCGAGGAGGTCCGCGCGCTTTCGCTGGTGCACGCGGCGTGTTCGGATCTGAATCTGGCGCTCTTCGAATGGACCATCGCCGACGGCCTCGTCCGCTGCGGCAGCGACGCTGGCGAACAGCAGCCACGGGCGACCATGAGTCACGCCGCCAATGCAGCCGGTCCTAACTCGGCAATGTACAACACGGCCGACCCCGTGCAAGCGCTCTCGAACCTGGAGACCATGACCATCGAGGCGGTTTTCGTGCTCAAAGATTTCCATCGCCATATGGAGAACCCGGTCGTGGTGCGCCGGCTGCGCGACGTGGGCCAGAAATTTTCCGCGAACCGAAGAACCCTGGTGCTGACCGCCCCCGCCATCGAGATGCCTCCCGAGCTGGCGAACCTGGTGGAATTCCTGGATCTGCCGCTGCCCGATCGCGACCGGCTGCGCGAGATCATCCGTGAAACCTACACCCGCATGGCCGGTACCCATACGCTGAAACTGCAACTCGATTCGAATGGCGTGGACGCAATGGCCGCGAATCTGCGCGGGCTGACCGAAGAAGGAGCTGAACGCGCCATCTCGCAGACCGTGGTGGGACGCCAGGCGCTTTCGCCGGAATGCGTCACCGATGTGCTCGATGCCAAGAAAGCTCTGCTGCAGCGCTCGGAAATGCTGGAGTTTGTGGACGCGACCGACAACATGTCAAGCGTCGGCGGCCTGGAGAATATGAAGCGCTGGCTGGAACAGCGCCGGGGCGCATGGGACGACGGCGCCCTCAAATTCGGCCTCGAGCCGCCGAAAGGCGTAATCATTTTAGGTGTGCAGGGCTGCGGCAAGAGTCTTTGCGCCCGCGCCGTCGCCGGAGAATGGAACCTGCCGCTGGTGAAGTTCGATACTGCCGCCGTCTATGACAAATTCATAGGCGAGACGGAAAAGCGCATCCAGAAAGTATTCCGGGTAGCCGAAGGCCTGGCGCCCTGCGTGTTATGGATTGACGAACTGGAAAAAGTCTTTGCCGGAAGCGGCCCCGATTCGGCCTCCGCCGACGCGGGTGTCTCGTCGCGCCTGCTGGCGTCGTTTCTTTCCTGGATGCAGGATCGCAAGCCCGCCGTCTTCGTGGCCGCCACCTGCAACAACGTTACCGTGCTTCCGCCGGAGCTGATTCGCAAGGGACGCTTCGATGAACTCTTCTTCGTCGATCTGCCCAGCGCAGCGGAACGCAAGCAGATATTCGGCATCCAGCTGACCAAGCGCAAACGCAATCCTGCCGACTACGACTTGGATCGAGTCGCTGCCGCAGCCCAAGGATTCTCAGGGGCGGAAATCGAATCGGCGGTGCAAACTGCCCTCTACGCGGCGTTTGCGCGCAAGCAGGAGCTGAGCACCGGAGACCTGCTCACGGCGCTATCGTCAACGGTGCCGCTGTCGGTCACGCGGGCTGAGGAGATTGCGGCGCTCCGTGCTTGGGCTAAGGACCGGGCGGTTTGGGCTAGCGCGCTGGAGTCTAAGCGAGAGGGCGCGTGACCGCTCGACCACGATTCGCCTTCAAACTTGCGCGGCGGCAGCAGATTGACTTCCATTTCGGCTTAGGGCTGTCGTCGGCCACCGTGGATCACATCGTCGGGGTCGGGTATTCGTTTCGCTTCCAGGCGATCCGGAGCAAGTAGTGACCATTTGGGCAAGCCGGCGCCCGGCAGTAACTTCGTTCCCATTGACTCCCATGCCCACCCGCGCTAGGCTGAACTCAAATGGTTGTTAACCGCCCCGTCGTCGGGGTGCGCAATCCGGTTCGCTCCACTTCCTCATCTAGCTATTCGCGTGTAAAAAACGCCGGTACCGGTTCTCCCCAATCCGGCGGCGAACTGTGTTGCGGCGAACTATATCCCGGCGAATCATATCCCGGTTGCAAGAGTCAGATTAGTGAGCCCTGTCCGGCTGCTGGAGGCGGCGCTTCAATCCTGAATGAAAAAGAATATTGAACTTACCCGTGACATCGAGACCCTGTTCGGCACCCGCGATGAAAATCTCCACGTGCTCGAAGACGGCCTGAACATCAATATCGACCTGCGTTCGGACCGCATAGAACTGGAAGGCGCGCCGCGCGACGTGGCCCGCGCCGAACAACTTTTCGCCGACTACGAGTACCTGCGGAAATCCGGCCACCAGTTCGTCAACGGCGACCTGAGCAGCATGTTGCGGGTGGTGGTGAGCGACGCCAACGCGACTCTGCGCGGACTGGCCGAGGCCGGACGCCAGCGCTCGTTTGGACGGCGGACGGTGCAGCCGAAAAGCCCTAATCAGCGCCGCTACCTCGAAGCCATCGAGCAGCACGACATGGTCTTTGGCGTCGGCCCGGCCGGCACCGGCAAGACCTATCTTGCCGTGGCCATGGCCATCTCGGCGCTGCTGAACAAGCAGGTCAACCGCATCATTCTGGCGCGCCCCGCGGTTGAGGCCGGCGAGCGTCTCGGCTTTCTGCCGGGCACGCTTGCAGGAGAAAATCGATCCCTATCTGCGCCCTTTATATGACGCGCTCTTTGACATGCTCGAGCCCGAGCGCGTCGAACGCTATCTGGAAAAAAATGTGATCGAGATCGCGCCTATCGCCTTCATGCGCGGACGCACGCTGAACGATTCGTTCGTCATTCTCGATGAAGCGCAGAACACGACCTCCGAGCAGATGAAGATGTTCGTCACCCGCCTGGGATTTAATTCCAAGGCGGTGATCACTGGCGACGTCACGCAGATTGACTTGCCGACCGCGCGCCGCAGCGGCCTGGTCGAAGCGGTCGAAATTCTGCAAGGGGTAAACGGACTGGCCTTCGTCCACTTCGATGAAAGCGACGTGGTGCGTCATCACCTGGTGCAGCGGATCATTCGCGCTTACGACGAACACAAAACGCGGCTGGCGGAGCAGCAGTTGCCGCTGCTGGAACCGAAACCGGTGGCGCCGCCGGCAGCGCCCGACGAACCGCGCCTGCGCAATTAAGAGCTGTCCCACAGGAGGGAGCCTCACCGCTACCCTCCTTTTCGTTTTGTGCGGCTTGACACGCGTCACGCGTTGCCGGTGCGGAGAGAAGAACGTGGTCATCTTTCAAAAGCGCGTCACCGGCCTCACCGAGCTGGCGCTCGAGCGTTTCGTGGCGCGCGCCCGGCACGCCGCGGATTGAAAGGCATGGTCAACGTCCTGCTCACATCAAGCACTGAGATGAAATCTCTGAACCGCCGTTTCCGGGGAAAGGACAAACCGACCGACGTGCTTTCGTTTCCTGCCGAGCCGGGCGCGCGAAAACAATTCGCCGGCGAAATTGCGATTTCAGCGGAGATAGCAACGAAAAATGCGCGCGCGCTTGGACACTCGCCAGCCCAGGAAGTTAAGATTCTGGTCTTGCATGGCGTCCTGCATCTGCGCGGTTACGATCACGAGTGCGACAATGGACAAATGGCCCGCCGCGAAAAACAATTGCGCGCCAAACTCCGCCTTCCGCTGGGCCTGATTGAAAGAACAACGATTGAAAGAGCGAGGCGATCTTCGATCGCGACTTCGGTTGCTGGTCGGCGCACCAGGAGGAACCGCTAGCCATGATCGCCGTCAGCATTGCGCTCGCGCTCCTGTTCGGCCTGCTGACGCTGGTCTCCTATGTTGACCGTCTCTACCAGGAGATTGGCAAATTCCTCTCGCGCGATTTCCAGGACAACATCGATGCCTTCGAGCAGATCGTCGAGCCGCGCCTTGGAGTAACGCGCGCGCGGGCCTCGCTCTCCATGGCCATTCTGACGCAACTGGTGACGGCCGCGATTGCCATGATCGTCGGCTTCACCGTGTTTCGCGACCGCGCCTGGAGCGTTTACGAAGTTCTCGAAGCCACGCTCAGCCTGGTGTTGATCATCATCTTTTTCAACCGTCTGCTGCCCTTCGTCTTTTTTTCGCGAACCCGGGGACGCTGGCTGGCCGACTGGGCGCTGTTTTTGCGGCTGCTGATCTATCTGGTTCTGCCGGTGACGCTGGTGCTCGGATTCTGCCAGTCGGTGGCCGCGCTGACCAGGGGGCACGCCGAAGCCCAACCCGAAACCTCCGCCGAAGCGGTCGATGCCCTGATCGAAGCGGGACAGGAAGAAGGCATCATCCAGGAAGGCGATCGCGACCTGATCCAGTCGGTGGTCGAATTCAGCGGCAAAACCGTTCGCGAGGCGATGAAGCCGCGTCCCGAAATGCTGGCTGTCCCGTCCGACTACACCGTCGAGCAGGTGGTCGAGTTGCTCAGGGGCAAGCCTTTTTCGCGCATCCCGGTGTATGAAGGTTCGATTCACCATATCAAAGGCATTCTCCACACCCAGGATGTGCTGCAGGTGGCCGATTCCGAAGCGCACACGCGCACGGTAGCGACGCTGATGCGAAAGGACGTTTACTTCGTCCCGGAAAGCAAGTTAGTGAGTGACCTGCTGCGCGAGATGCAGCGCAGCAATATCCGCATGGCGATCGTGGTGGACGAGTACGGAGGCGTGGCGGGCCTGGTAACCATCGAAGACCTGGTGGAAGAGATCGTGGGCGAAATCGGCGATGAGCACGAAAAAGCCCAGGTGGTGCAGGAAAACGACCACTCCTACGTAGTCCCCGGCAATATGGATGTCGACCGCCTCGATGAACTCTTCGGCATGCGCCCCGAAGGCCACGAATCCTCGACCATAGCCGGTCTGGTCAGCGAACTGGCCGGGCGCATCCCCAAAAAAGGCGAAGTCATCGAGGACGAAGGATTGAAGTTCGAAGTCCTCGACTCCACCGATCGCCGGGTCGAGCGCGTGCGCATCACGACGGCTGCGCCGAAGCAGATGAAGTTGATTTGAGGAAGTATTCCGTTTTCTTAATTCCGTTACTCGCCTTGCCAAAAGAAACGAGCCGGAGAAAATTTTCTCCGGCTCGTGAAAGTGCACGTTTGCTGCGGCGCCGGCCTGCTATTCATCGCCGGCTACGGCATAGATGAAGGTGAGGCCGTTGGGCGTACCCCACCCGGTTGCGTTGTCCCAGCCGTGATTGACCGTGAGTGAGCTGTCCAGTCCGAACCCGAAGTCCAGAACCGTACCCGGACCCGCCGGCCAGAGTGTGCTGGTGAAATCTTTGTTGGTGTAGAGGGCTCCAGCAAAGAGACTGGTATCCGAGTATGTTGTGGAACCGCTCGAGTCCTTAATCACCCCGGTCACATTGTTCGTAGTGCTGTCGGTGATGGCACGGACGTCCTGAACGCCTCCGTAGGGCAACTTTGCGATCACAGGCGCTGCCTGGCCGAGGGGATGGCCGGCCTGCTGGTTGGCGATCGCCCAGAACGCGGTGAAGATGGGGCTCGACAGGCTGGTGCCGCCCCAGCAGCATTGCAGTTGCACGTCCCCGTCAACCGTGAGCACGATGGGAACGCCGGTGAGGGGGTCAGCCAGCGCGGAGACATCGGGCGTCTGCCGTCCTTTGCCGGGAAGCGAAGCCTGCCAGGATGGCTTGGGGAAAAATACGCTCTCGCCGCCACCTCCACCGCCGAAAAATTCGTAAAGTTCCGGCGGGTCTAAAACCGTGCCTCCGGCCGCCAGTAAGGTCCACGTATCGCCCCAACCGGTGGTGATCGTGGATCCCGGATGGCTGAGGTCGTTGAGGATGGAGGTACCGCCGACGGCGGTGGCATGAGGAGCGACGGAGGGCACGCCGGCCGCGCCTAACGGATTACCCACGCCGTTGTCGCCACTATCGCCAGTGGAGAAATTGACGGAAATTCCCTGGGCGGTTGCGACCTCAATGGCCTCGTCCCAGGAAGTCTGTTCGAGGGAGCCGGCGATCAGGTCGAGGTCCTCTTCATAGCTATTGGAGACGGAGTTGCCGAGATGATGGTGGGCCACGTACGCAATCGAGTTTTGAAAGTCTTCGCTGTCCTGGCCGCTGGTGGCGACGACGACGATGTTGGCCCCGGGAGCAATGGTGTGCGCCGATTGAATGTCGAGTGCAATCTCAGTATTCCAGCCGGTGAGTATCCCAAGATCCGCGGCAGGCTTGCCCTGGGGGTAGACAACCTGGAAGTTGGACTTGTTGAGCAGCGGCAGCCCGGTCAACTTGAAGTAGGCGTTGGCATCCGACTCCATGGTGGGATACCCGTAGCCTTCGACCAGAACGATCGTCTGGCCGGTGCCGTCGAGTCCCTGCTCGTAAACCGCATTCAGGGCGTAAGCAGTCTGCAGTTGTTGCGGCTGATAGGCGCAGGGTATTCCGTTCTCCTCATAAACGGTGCCGGTGTAGACGGCTTCCGGCAAAGCGGTCGGGCTTCCGAAGGTGGCGGTTACCGGCGCGAAGAGACACCGGGTGGTGATGAATCCGGTCGGGAAACTGGAAGTGTCGGCGAGTTTGCGGAGCGAGAGCGGGGCATATGGTTTCTGGGTGCGCGGATTCAAGCGCGCGCGTAAAGCGGCCGGACCTGATGGCTTTCCAAACCGGCAACGGTGGAAACATAGTTCCCCGCCTCACCGCGAAGCTGGGCGTTGCGCACATTGGCGCGGAAGACTTTTCCGTTGTACTGAAACTGGTGGAGTTCGGTGTTGAAGGCGCGCTCGATATTGGCGATGGTGCCGCGGGCGCGTACGGTGAAGCCGACTGGGTCAGTGGACAGAATGGTGAGTCCGTCGTTCCGGAGTTCCTGCATGACGACCTGCCGCTGCTCTTCCGTGGGCGCGTACTTCTTGAGATCGGCATCGGTCATCCACTTGTGGAAGGTTGACGAAGTGGGGTCCTGGAGGGCGTCGACGGCCTCGTCGAATGCGGCCTTGTCATTGAGCTTGAAGTGGACTGTGATGTTGATCTCTGCCGTTGAATCGACGCGACCGAGGTCGTGGGAAAGTCGGATGCCCGCAGGCACGTTACTTGCTGCTGCCCGCGCGTAAGCGGAAGAACCGCCCGCGACGAAGAGCGTGATCACTGCAGTGATGGCTAAAGCTCTCAACAATCTTTGATGGGTCATGATTTTCTCCTGGGTAGCGCTGGATACATTCAGCTGGATACATTCACAAGTGGGACCGCGCGAAACGAAGAGTCCTGGGAAGAACAATCTGTCCGTACCATTTCCACTCGAGCCTGTCTCTTGGCTCGAGAAGTATATCTTGAAAGGACTCTCCTGGACTAGCCGGATGCCGCGCCCCATGCGCTTTTTGCAGGGGATGTGCCCGGAGCGCCTGCCGAAGGGTAGGATGCCCTGCCGGCTGCTGTTCTCGGTTGATGATTAGCGGGCAATGATTAACGTGATGATTAACGTGCAACCCAGCGGGCAAGAAGGTAGTCAAATTCCATATGCTTCTTCCGCCCCGCATGAAACTTGCCAGGTTGGCCGCTGGCTTGTTGCTCTTCTCTTCCATTCACCTTACTGCTCAGGTAACGGAGTTTCACGTCAAGATCGAATTAATTCCCGAGAGTGCCGCGGTCGAGGCTGGAAAGCCATTCTGGGTGGGTCTGTTGTTTCGATTGGATGAGGGTTGGCATATTTATTGGCAGAATCCTGGGGATGCGGGTGAGCCGCCGAAGGTTCAATGGCAACTGCCGCCGGGTTACACCTCGGGCTCGATTCTGTGGCCGCAACCGGTTCGAATCGGCACGGGATCGGTGGTTGATTACGGATATGAAAATCAGATGCTGCTGATGACGCCGATCGAGCGCGCCGCTGGCTCGACGGCAGGTTCCACTCCTGCCATCTCCACCTCTGCGATCTCGACCTCCGGGATGAGTGCGGACGTCAAATATATCGTGTGCCGGGAGATGTGCATTCCGGGTAAGGCGCATGTCGCGTTATCGTCTCCGTCGTCCGGCCAGCGGGTCTCCGCCCGGCAAAGTTCCGCCCAGCAATTCAGCGAGTGGCGCCAGCTTTTCGAGCAAACCCGTGCGCAGATTCCCAAGCCTGCGCCGAAGGCCTGGAAGTTCTCGGCAAGAACTGAAACCGGCAAGGACAAAAATAACGACCGTTTCATTCTGTCCGTTCAGACCGAGTCGAAAGTTCACGCAGCGACATTCTTTCCTTTCGAACCCGGCCAGATCGAAAACTCGGCGCCACAGACCTTCGCAGCGACGGCGGGCGGATTCCGCCTGAGTCTCAAGAAGTCGGACTTGCTGGTGAAACCGATTAGCAGTCTGAAGGGATTGCTGGTCCTGGGGCCGGGTCGAGCCTATGAAATCGCTGCGCCGGTAGGGCGACGATAGTAGCGCCGACGTCCCGGCGGCTCTCCGGCGGGCGAGTTGTCTTCAGAGATGCAGTTGTAGAAAATAAAATGAAGCGCGGAAACCGGGAGGTCAGAAATGAGAAAGCAACTTGCGGCGTTCGTCGTAGCAGTCTTTGCGCTGGTGATGGGGTTGCCGTCTGCGTGGGCGGCGCGTGTGGGCGATCATGCGCCCGATTTCACGGCTACGGACAGCAATGGCCAGGTTCACAAACTCTCCGACTACCAAGGCAAGTTCGTGGTTCTGGAGTGGACGAACCGCGGCTGTCCCTATACTCAGAAACATTACAACAGCGGAAACATGCAGCAACTGCAGCGGGAGTGGACCAACCGGGGCGTGATCTGGCTGACCGTGATTTCCTCCGCGCCGGGAAAGCAAGGATACGCAACCGGCCCGGATGAGAACGCATATTTGAAGCAGGTCAATGGAGCTCCGACGGCTGTGCTGCTTGACCCGACCGGCGCGCTCGGCCATCTCTATGATGCCAAGACCTCGCCGCATATGTTCGTCATCAATGCGCAGGGAATTCTGGTCTACAACGGAGCGATTGACGACCGGCCGACGACCGATGTGGCCGACATACCTGCGGCCAGAAACTACGTTTCTCTCGCGCTGGAAGAAGCCACATCGGGCAAGGCGGTCAGCAATCCGACGACTCGTCCCTACGGGTGCTCAGTGAAGTATCCGGACTAAGGGGTGCGACCGGTGGAGAGACAGGCGTCATCGCCCGTCCAGCCACTTCCTTGAGAGGAGAGGGCCCACCCAGAGTTGTCATCCTGAGTCGACCGTCAGGAAGGGGAAAACGTGAGACTGCGAATAACGGATCACGAGGTGAATGGCGTAAGCGTGCTCGATGTAGACGGCCGGATCGTTCTCGGCGAGGAAAGCAACGCCTTCCGCGAGCGATTCAAGGCGCTGATGGCGGCAGGAAAGAAAAAGATCGTGCTGAACCTGGCGAATGTCACTTACATCGACAGTGCCGGGCTCGGGACGCTGGTCGCCACCTTGAACAGCGCCCGCTCGCAAGGCGCTACGCTCAAGCTTGCGAACCTCGGCTCGAAGTCCAAGGAAGTTCTGCAAGTCACGAGGCTTATGAGTGTCTTCGATGTCTTCGACAGCGATTCCGCTGCTGTCGCCAGTTTCAGCGCCTCTCCGTAGACATTTCGCCGCACGGGTGATTCCCATGCGGACAGTCCGAAGCGGCCCACGCGAAGTGACGTGCCGGTTGTGCGATCACGCGGGCCTCGCCGCTGTCGGAATGTTTAATCTGTGCTGATGCGCCACGGGCTGCGTTCGCGAAGTGCTGAATCCATTTCCTGGCGACGCCTCCGTCCTTGACTTCCCCAGGAGCGTTGCCTAAGATTCCCGGAATTTTAGAATCATTCCGGTTGCGCGGGAGTATTGGGTGGGCTTTTTCAAACGCCGAATCGCAGGCATCGTGGAGTGCGGAGTGTGTGGGGCAGTACTTGTGTCCTTGCCGGCTGAGGCGATGGCGCAGCAACAGGCATTCCAGCAAGACCCGGTAGATCAGTACGGATCGCGGTTTCTTGCTATCGTGATCCTCATCGGCATAGGGATGGTCCTCTGGAGTCTTTTTCGTTACCGCGGCAGAGATGTCGGACCAATCTCATGGGGGTTTCTGATCGCGGGCACGAGCGTTTTTCCGATGATTTTGTGGGGCATCGGAACAATCCTGGTCGTCGAGAGAGTCAAGACCGTTCAGCTCTGCGGGTCGTGCCACCTCACCATGAAATCTTACGTGGACGATATGATGAACCCGAAGAGCAATAGCCTGGCTGCTGTCCACTACACCAACCGATACATCGCGGAGAACCAGTGTTACGAATGCCATACGTCTTACGGCATGCTGGGGACGCTAGAGGCAAAAAAGCAGGGCCTGATCGACGTCTACAGATACTACACGCACACGTTTCAACTTCCGCTCCGGCTGAGTCATCCCTACCGCGACGGAGATTGTCTCAAATGCCATGCAGGGGCAACCAAATGGATCGCGGCGCATGAGGAAACCGAGCAGAGGATTTTCGAGGGTAAGCTAAGTTGCATGCAATGCCATGCGGAAACCAACCCCGCGCACATTTTGGTGGGGCAAGAGTTCAATCCATGAGCGCACCCTCCGTCTGGACGATCGAACTCGATCCACGGATCATTCGGTGGACGCTCATCGGCGCGCAGGTGCTCGCGCTGATCGTGTATCTGCTGGGGTTGGGGTTCTTGCTTCGCACTAGCGGAGGAACTCTCTTCCTCTTCTCGGTCGCGCCGCCCGCTCTGATCCTCCTGGCGACGCTGGCTCTGGCCGGAGTGGCGCTCTACCGGTATCTCAGACGCAGTAGTCTGTTCGCGTTCGCGCTCTTCGAAGCGGGCGACGTCATCTTGCAACAGGGCGATGAGGGCGACTTTGCTTATTTTATCCAGCAGGGTGAAGTGGAGGTGATCCGGCGGGATGAGGAAGTGGAGACGGTGACCGCCCTGCTCAGGAAGGGAGAACACTTCGGCGAGACGGCTCTGCTCAGCGGGGCGCCGCATCATGCGACAGTTCGGGCTAGAACACGAGTCAGAGTCGCAATGCTCGGAAAAAGAAAGTTTCTGCACATGCTTCGATTCGTACATCCCGCGCAGGGCGACTTCATGAGCACGATGAATCAGCGAGCCGCAAAGCAGGCCGCCAAGAGAGCCAAATCGGCTGCGCAGTCCAGGAAGGATCAGAGCGAATGAAGAAGAACTTGTTCGGAGCGAGCGTTGTGATCGCAGCGCTTCTCGGAGTGGCGCTGGCAACCCAGGCGGCGGGCGCAGGCGACGCGACCGCGGGCAAAGCCGTCTACCGCAATAAATGCATGATCTGTCATGGGGCTAATGGTGAAGGCGCGACCGGGTATGCCAAGGCAATGGGACTCGATCCTGCGCAGCTCAGTTCCGACAGGGTCCAGAAGAAAACAGACGCCGAGCTGAAAAAAATCATCCTGGAGGGGTCAGGCAAAATGAAGCCTCTGAAGGGTTTGAGTGAGATCGACCTCGACAACGTCATCGCCTATGTTCGCAACTTCCGCAAGAAATAAAGCAGCCATAAATCTGGTGACAGGGGCTCGGAGAACGCCATAAGAAACCTCGCTTTTAGCGATCAGGACTCTCTAAACCTGTGGAAATACTAACCGTAGTTGAGTCGGCCAGAAGCGAGTAGCCTATTACCCATGTCCTTCCACTCCGGATTTGTCTGCATTCTCGGCCGCCCCAATGCGGGCAAGAGCACGCTGCTGAATGCGCTGGTCGGCGAGAAGCTGGCCATCATTTCTCCGAAGCCTCAGACGACGCGCAACCGCATTCTCGGCATCATCAATGTGGCTAAACAGAAAGGACGCGAGGCCGGGCAGATCGTGCTCATCGATACACCCGGAGTTCACCAGTCGGGCTCGTCGCTCGGGACGCAAGATGATGTCCGAGGTGCGCGAGGCGCTGGAAGGCTGCGAACTGATTCTGATGATTGTCGATGCGAAGAAGAAGTGGGATCGCGAAGACAGCTTTGTCCTCGACCTGGCGAAAAAAGCGGGTACTCCGGTTTTTCTGTTGCTCAATAAAATTGATCTCCTCGCCGACAAGAGCAAACTGCTGCCGCTGATCGCGCAGTTTCAAGCGCTGCACGATTTCAAGGAGATCGTCCCCATTTCCGCTCTCAAGAAGAAAGGCCTCGACGAATTGCTTTCCTGCGTGCTGAAAGCTCTGCCCAATGGCCCGCGCTATTTTCCCGAAGATCAGATCACCGACCAGCCGGTGCGATTCATGGCAGCGGAGTTGATCCGCGAGCACGTTCTCATGCAGACGCATGAAGAAGTGCCGCATGCGGTGTCGGTCCTGATCGAGCAGTTTGAAGAGAGTCCGAGGATGACGAGGATTGCTGCTGTGATTTATTGCGAACGCGAAGGGCAAAAGGCCATCCTGCTCGGCAAAGGCGGCCAGATGCTCAAGAAGATTGGAACGGCGGCGCGCCTCGACATCGAGAAGATGGTAGGAAGCAAAGTTTTTCTCGAACTTTTCGTCAAGATCAAAGCCGGCTGGCGTGATTCGCGAAATTTTGTGGAAGAACTCGATTGGCGCCGTCAACTACAACAGATCGGAGGCCCTCCAGATTCGGAGTCAGTGAACCCGACTTCGGTGCCGTAGACTCCATGCGCCTTGCCCCGATAATTTCATGAGGTTGGTTGTGGTTCACCGTCTGACGAGCATTAGGCCATAGGTTTCAGGTCGTTAGGCGGCAGCGGACCGGGGTCACCCGCGGGGGGTAATACTCTGAATACACTAACGGCGGACCCACTGTGCGAATAAATTTGCATGTTGGGCGCGAAGTCCCTAGAATCTGTCAGCGCCTTTCTGCATCTGAATTAAGAGCAAGGCTGGCAAAACAAAGCCCGAATCCATTTATGACAGAGTCCCCCCTACCCTCCCCGCCGCCGCAGTCGTGCAACTTCGACTGCGGACAAGCTCGATCTAAAGCTTTCCGTGACGCTGGCTGCCGACCGCGACGCCGTCGACCCGGTGGTCCGCAGCGTGATGAATGTGGTGCGGGAAACGAACTGCGCACCCGGACACGAAGATGACATCGAACTGGCGCTCACCGAAGCCCTGGCCAATGCGGTCGTTCACGGAGCGAAAAACGATCCCTCCAAAGTTGTCGAATGCGACGTCGCGTGCGATCAGCAGCATGGCATTCTGATTATCGTCCGCGATCCGGGCACCGGTTTTGATCCCGCCAAGATTGCCGATCCTTGCCATGGCGAGAATATCTTTGCCAATTCCGGACGCGGCATTTACCTGATCAATCAGTTGATGGACGAAGTCAAGTTTCACAAGAACGGGACTGAGATTCACATGCTGAAAAGGTAGGTCTCAGGTCTTAGGTGTCAGGTGTCAGGAAAATTTCTGAGTTTTGACTGCGTTGCTCACTCTTTTGCTGCGATTCCTAAACTCTTCATCTTGCGATAGAGGTGGCTGCGCTCCAGGCCGAGCACTTCCGCCGTGCGGCTGACGTTGCCGTGATTCTCGTCCAGCTTTTTCAGGATGTAATCGCGCTCGTAGGCCGCCCGCGCCTGGTGCAGGGTGGAGCCCTCGCTGCCCGGAACTCTGCGGCTGCCGTCGCGATGCACCAGCGGGGGAAGATGCTTGCGTTCAAAGCGTGAAGTGGTGGGATTCATGATCACGATGCGCTCGATCACGTTGCGCAGCTCGCGGACGTTTCCCGGCCAGGCATAGCGCATCAGCGCGTCAATGGCGTCGTCGGTGATCTCTCGCGGACGGCGGCCGTAGGCCGAGGCAAATTCTTTCAGAAAATGCCGCGCAAACAATGGGATGTCTTCCTTGCGTTCGCGCAGCGGCGGGACTACGAACGGAACCACGTTCAGACGATAAAAAAGATCTTCGCGGAAATTTCCCTTGGCGATTTCTTCTTCCAGGTCTTTGTTGGTGGAGGCAATCACGCGCACATCCACCGTGACGGAGGTCATCGCTTCCCACCGGGATGAATCGCTGTTGTTCCAGGGTACGCAAGACTTTCGACTGCGTCTTCAGACTCATGTCGCCGACTTCATCCAGAAACAAAGTTCCGCGATCGGCCTTCTGGAACTTGCCTTCCTTGTCGGCCGTGGCTCCCGGGAACGACGATTTGCGATGCCCGAACAGTTCGCTGTCGATCAGATCTTCGGGAATCGCGGCGCAATTCATCTCGACAAACATTTCATCTTTGCGAAGGCTCTGCATGTGGATGGCATGGGCCACCAACTCTTTGCCGGTGCCTGATTCGCCATAGATCAGCACGCGTCCGTTGGTCGGCGCCATCAGCGCGATTTGCTGGCGCAACGCCTTCATGGGAACGCTGTCGCCGACGATCACGCTCTTCGACTGCAGCTGCTTCCGCAGGTCGAGATTCTCATGGCGCAACCGCCGGGCTTCGATCGCATTTTTTACCAGGATGAGCGTCTTTTCGAGCGACAGCGGCTTTTCGGCGAAATCGTAGGCGCCCAGCTTGGTGGCGCGCACAGCGGTCTCGATGGTTCCGTGGCCGGAGATCATGATGACCTCGGGTGAATCCTCCATCTCGCGGATTTTCTCCAGAACCTCCAGTCCGTCGATGCCGGTCAGCCACACATCCAGCAGGATCAGGTCGAAGCTGCTCTTGCGCAGCAAATCGAGGCAGTCTTCGCCGCTCGGGCTGACGCTGGTTTTGTAGCCCTCATCTTCGAGGATGCCGCGCAAGGATTCGCGAATACCGGATTCGTCGTCAACGATGAGGATGTGTGCCATTGATTAGCTCGGTCGTTAGTCGTTGGTCGTTCGTCTTTGGCAAACAAGTGCGTTGCCTTCCGCAGCGACACAGGATGGCTGAGCGACAAACTGACACAACGACTGTCTAGCTTGCCGCGGGAGCGCTGATTGTTTCTACCGCCACCGGCAACTCGATCACGAAGCGGCTGCCTACTGGCTTGTTTTCTTCCACGCGGATCGAACCCCTGATGATCTTCCACGATTCTGCTGACAATCGCCAAACCGAGGCCGGTGCCGCGCTGCTTGGTCGAGAAGTAGGGCAGGAATAGCCGCTCCTTCACGTCGCGCGAAACTCCCAGCCCGGTGTCGGAGACCGCCAGTTCGACGGCATCGCGGCTGGCCAGCAGCGAGGTTGAAATGGTTATCTCCTTAACGATCGCGTCCTGCATCGCTTCCGCAGCATTGTCTACCAGGTTCGCAACCGCGCGCTTGATCGCTTCCGGGTCGGCCATCACCGCGGGCAGATCGTGGGCCAGTTCCGTGCGCACGCGAATGCCCTCCAGCCGCCCGTTGAACATGATGAGCGCATTTTCCACCAGGGTATTCAAACTGGCGGGTTGCGGGCGGGAGGCGGGAAAACGCGCCAGCGCCGAGAATTCATCCACCAGCGTGCGGACGCTTTCGACGGCATTCCCAATGGTTTCCGCGCAGGTGCGGATCACCTCAAGCGAGGCTGCATCGGGCGCCGTGCCTCGCTTCAAATGGCGATGAATGCGCTCGGCGGAAAGCGCGATCGGGGTGAGCGGGTTCTTGATTTCATGGGCCACGCGGCGCGCCACCTCACGCCATGCTGCCTGCTTTTGCGCGCGCAGCAGGTCTGACAGGTCTTCGAATACCAGCACGTATCCCAGGCCCTCCGCGCCGTGGCTGAGCGCGGACACGGTTACGGCGACATTCAACTGTGCGCGGGGCAGGGCAAGTTCCATGTTGGCTGCGGTGATGCCCATGCGATCGGCACGGCGCAGCAGGGGTTCCAAATCCGCCAGCACCTCGGTGGGAATCACCTCGTGCAGCGGCAGGTTTATCAGCGATGCTGGGCTGACGTACTCGCTCTGCTCGTCCATGCCTGAAACCATGTAAAACATGCGGGAGAAAGCGGCATTGGCCAGGGTCACGCGGCGGGCCGCATCAATCGAAATGACTCCGGTGGGAAGACTTTCGAGGACCGTTTCAATATAGCGGCGCCTACTCTCGAGTGCCTCGTTGGCGGCGCCCACATGGCGACTTGAGGCTTCGATCTGATGCCGGCTGGATTCGAGCTGTTCCGCCATGCTGTTGAAAGACTGCACCAGTTCGGCCAGTTCGTCGGTGGCGCGGATATCGACGCGGTAGTCCAGTTGCCCCTTGGAGATGGCCTCGGTACCCGCGGCCAGCGCTGCCACTGGACGGTTGACCAACTTCGAGAGCAGCAGCGCGAGCCAGGTCGAAGCGAAGAGCACGACCACGGTCAGCAGAAGCAGGTATCCGATATAAGTCCGCCGAAACAACTTTCTTTTTGCCGCCAGCTCGATGTAGCGCTGCTGGCTTTCCTGAATCTGGCGGGCCGTTTCGGCGAATTTTGGTGGAAGAGGCATGGCGACAAGCACAGCGCCGTCCTGGAGCGGAGCGGCCGCGACAATGTAATCGGTCAGCCCCCACTGGAATTGCGGATGCTCTCCGCGCAGCGCCTGCTGCAGTGGGAAGCGATCCTTCATTTCGGCCCAGGGCGCTGGTGTGCCCGCACTGGCCGCCGTGTTGTCGTTCGCTAAAGCCAGAACGAATCCGCCTTGTAGAGTCGGGATGTGTTCTCGAAGTTCTTCATTGGCTGCCCAAAAATTCTTGCTGGCAAGGGCTTTTTGAAATTCTTCCGATTGCACGATGGACTGCGCTTCCGAAGTCGCATTCTGGCCGGCGTAATCATAGAGCAGAGCCGACATGGCCGCGGTATCGGCGCGCACCTCCTCGACTGGTTGAGAAAACCACTTGTCGATGGAGCGGTTCATCAGTCCGTAGGAGAACCAGAACATTGCAATCACTGGTAGGAACGAGAGCAGCAGGCTGACCACTACCAGGCGTGTGCGGAATTTTGAGCCGACCACTCCTTGGCGCCGTTCGGCGTAGAGTTTCAGCAGGTTGCGTCCGAGAACGATGGTCAGGGCGACGAAGGCAAAGAAAATGAGGCCGCTCAATCCGGCAAAAAACAGAAGCTCCTCATTGCTGTCGGGGCTGAGGAACTTCAGATTGAACGAGGCCTGCAGCACCAGAATCGCGAGCAATAGAAAAGCGCCGATCGCCAGCCCAATCACGGCCTTGCGGCGGCGGGAGGTCTTGGGTTCGCTGCGAATTGGATTCGGTGAGGACAAGGCCAAGCGTCCCGGCAAAGACACAAAGCCGGCGACGGGATTGCCCCATTATAGAGAGTCGTCGGTCGTTAGTCGCTGGTCGTTCGCGGTTGGGCGGGCGTGGTTCACCGAACCGTCGCAAGGCAGGGTTCGCGCCCGCCGCCGACTAGCGACCGTTGACTAACGACCGAAGACACCCGACTAACGGCGTCCTGACTCCAGCTCATTCCTTAACGCCTCATAGGCTGGCTTGTACTGATAGTTCCGGTCAAACAACAGGGCCGCGCCTTGTGTCTGCTTGGAGTGCGATCCGATCCATGAATACTTATCGGTGAAACCCCATGTCTGGATCGCCGTGCATCCGGGATGAGACAGACACGCGGTGGTTATCTGGCGATAGACGTCCGCCTGCTTTTGCAGATCCTCGGGGCGAGGATTGCCGCTGGCGTCGACCGGCAGCGCGACGTCCATCTCGGTGATGTGGACCTGCACTCCGAGAGCGGTGAAGCGTTTGATGTTGGCGGAGATGGACGCGACATCGGCGTGCAGGTTGGCAACGTGCATCTGAAATCCCACGCCGTCGATGGGAACACCACGCTGTCGAAAATCACGGACCATGGCATAGATGGCGTCCGACTTGGGGTTCAGGACCTCGGCCTCGGCCTCGTTGTAAAAAAGCAAAGCTTGCGGGTCGGCCTCGTGGGTCCAGCGGAAACACTGTTCGATGTATCCCCGCTGCGAGCTGCGAGCTTCGAGCTGCGAGCGAACCGGGTTGTTCGCAGCTTGCGGCTCGTAGCTCGCAGACGTGTCTTCCGTCATGCCGATTCCGGGCTGGTCGTACCAGATGGTGCTGCGCAGCGTTCCGGGGTGCAGTTCGTCGAAGGCCTCATTGACCACGTCCCACGCAAATATCTTGCCCCGATAGTGTCCGACTACCGTCTTGATGTGTTTCTCCAGAATTTCGGATAACTCGGCGGAAGTGTATTTTCCTTCCGTCAGCCATTTTGGATTCTGCCGATGCCAGACCAGCGTGTGGCCCCGAACCTTCATGTCGTGCCGGGTCGCGAAATCCACAATTTGGTCGCCTTGAGAAAAATCGAAAGACTGCGGTTCAGGATGCACCACTTCCCACTTGAGCGCATCTTCCGGCTCGAGCATGTTGAACTCGCGGGCGAGCGTGGACGCGTATGCCGGTTCGGAGAGTTGAGTTGGCCTGACTGCGGTGCCGATGAGCAGTCCAGAGTCCTGCGCGGCTTGACGCAACGATTGCTCCGGGATCGCGTTGGCAAATCCCAGGCAAAAGGCTGCGGTCGCCGAAACAAAAAGTAGAGTTCTCAATTTCATGGAGTCACTTCCGCCGAATGATCGGCCGAACTATCGACTTCACTATCGACCTAACTATCGACGACTTACTTTGCCTCAGGGAGGAACCGCTGCAAAGGACATTGCTCACACTGCGGTTGTGACTTTAGGCAGTAGGTCTTGCCAACTCCGACGATGAGCCCGTGCATTTCGTTGAAAACCTGGACCAGCGCCGTGCGATCGGCGGTGCTTACCCGCGAAGGCTTATGACACGACCCCGGCGGCCCCGCTACAGCGAGGGTCTGTTCCAAGTTTTGCCGAGGCGAAGGTGTTCCGGTCAGCGCCTGCTCGAACAGTTGCCGAATCTCGTCGTAGCCGGCTGCGCTGGAAACAATCTTGTGTCGTTCGAGAATGCGCCTGGTGTAAGCGTCCACCACAAAGACCGGGTGATTGCCAGCATACAACAGAATCGAGTCGGCGGTCTCCGGGCCAATGCCATTGAGCGCGAGCAGTTCGTCGCGTAGCTCGAGGGTTGGCCGCGCAAACATCCGCGTGAGTGACCCGTCATAACGCTCGTCGAGAAAGCGGACAAACGTCTTCAGCCGTTGCGCTTTCTGCCGGAAGTAACCCGCCGAGCGAATCAATCGCTCAAGCTTGGGCTGCGGCGTGCGCCGGATTCCTCTGATGGTCAGGAGGCGCGCTTCCCGAAGGCTGGCGAGCGCCTTCTCAACATTCGTCCAGGAAGTGTTCTGCGTTAAGTACGCGCCCACAATCATCTCGAAGCGCGATTGCGCCGGCCACCAGTGCTGGCGTCCCCAGGCGGAAAACAGAGTGTGGTAGTAAGCGCGGATCGCGGCTTGTTTGGTTTCGGTCATGGCGTGCGGGTGGAAGAGCTGACGATACCATTGTAGGGTCGCGTCGTTGGTCGATAATCGTTGGTCGATAGTCGTTAGTCGTTCGCGCTTCGTGCTGCCCCGCGAAAGCCGAGGCGGGCGCTTGCCAGCGACTAACGACTGACGACCAGCGACTGCCCCTCACACCGAAGAACATGGTCTGCCGCGCTGAGATCGTCGTCACACGCTGATTTTCTGGCACAAATGCCGCCAATAGCGGGCACAAACCGCTGCTCCCGCGAGGTACAGGTACCTAAGTTACTTTTTCGGAATTCCCATTGGGTTGACAATTTGTGTCAGTGCGAAAGCTGGCTCGCTGATCCCCCCGGAAATCAGCGGCTTCGCATTGACCTCGGAGTTCGCGGGAATACAGGAGAGATATGTCTCAGCGGCTGGGTGACCTGCTGGTCAAGGAAAAGGTCATTACCCAAGAGCAGTTGGAACAGGCGACCAAACTCCAGAAGGAGTCTCACACCCGGCTCGCCTCGGCGCTGGTGAAGCTGGGCTTCCTCTCGGATGAGGATGTCACCAACTTTCTCTCGCGCCAGTATGGCGTGCCCGCCATAAATCTTTCTTATTTTGAAATCGACCCCGCTGTGGTCAAGCTGATTCCGTACGAAACCGCGAAACGCTATCAGATTCTGCCACTCAGCCGCGTCGGCGCTTCGCTCACCATCGCCATGGTCGACCCGACCAACGTTTTTGCGATGGACGATATCAAGTTCATGACCGGCTTCAATATCGAACCGGTCGTCGCTTCGGAAAGCTCCATCATCGAGGGCATCGATAAGGCCTACGGCACTTCCAAAGAGGAAGAGCTCGAGCAGGTGATGCAGTCGATGAACGATGCCGGTGAAGCCGACGTCGAGGTGCAAGGCGAAGAGCAGGAACTCGAACTCAAGGAACTGGAGAAAGCGGCCGACGAAGCTCCTATCGTCAAACTCGTGAACCTGGTGCTCACCGACGCCGTGAAGCGTGGCGCCAGCGACATTCACATGGAGCCGTACGAAAAAGAATTCCGCGTCCGCTTCCGTATTGACGGTGTTCTGCAGTTGATCATGAATCCGCCGCTGAAACTGAAGGACGCCATTACATCGCGCCTCAAGATCATGGCCAAGCTCGACATCAGCGAAAAGCGGCTGCCGCAGGACGGCCGCATCATGCTGAAGATGCAGATCGGGGGCAAGAAAAAGCAGCTCGATTTCCGCGTCTCCACTCTGCCCACGCTGTGGGGCGAGAAGATCGTGCTCCGGTTGCTCGACAAGGAAAACCTTCGCCTCGATATGACCAAGCTGGGCTTCGAGCAGGAGTCGCTGACCAAGTTCCAGAAGGCGATCCTCAAGCCCTACGGGATGGTGCTGGTCACGGGGCCGACCGGATCGGGCAAGACCAACACTCTGTATTCCTCGATCTCGCAGCTCAATCAGCCCGACACCAACATCATGACCGCCGAGGACCCGGTTGAATTCCAACTGGGAGGCGTGAACCAGGTGCAGATGAAGGAGCAGATCGGCCTGAATTTCGCGGCGGCTCTGCGCGCCTTCCTGCGGCAGGACCCCAACATCATTCTGGTCGGCGAAATCCGAGACTTTGAAACGGCGGAAATCGCGATCAAAGCCGCGCTCACTGGCCACCTGGTTTTGTCCACGCTGCACACGAACGGTGCACCCGAAACTATCACCCGTCTCATGAATATGGGAATTGAGCCCTTCCTGGTGGCGACTTCGGTTCACCTGATCTGTGCGCAGCGCCTGATACGGCGGATCTGCAAGGACTGCGCCGAGCCGGTCGAAGTGCCAGTGCAGGCTCTGATCGACGAAGGCTATTCGCCCGAAGAGGCCAAGACAGTGCAGATCATGAAGGGCAAAGGATGCGCCACCTGCAACAAGACTGGGTACAAGGGCCGCACCGGATTGTACGAAGTGATGGAAGTGGATGACGAAATCAAGGAACTGGTTTTGGTGGGCGCCTCGGCGCTCGAACTCAAAAAGAAAGCGATTGAACGCGGCATGATCACCCTGCGACGCAGCGGGCTGATCAAGGTCGCGCAAGGCTGGACCACGCTCGAAGAAGTGGCTCGCGAAACGATCCACTAGAAACGGCACACACGAGTACAAACAAGCGAGTACGAACGGGAAAGAAAGAAATTATGGCACTCTCATTAAGCGATCTGCTCCGCCGCATGCTGGAGATGAGTGGCAGCGACCTCCACATCACCACGAACTCTCCGCCGCAAATCCGCGTGCACGGACATCTGGTGCCGCTCGACCTGCCCCAGTTGACGCCGGCTGAGACCAAGCAACTGGCCTACAGCGTGATGACTGATTCGCAGAAGCACCGGCTCGAAGAAAGCCTCGAGCTCGACTTCTCGTTCGGGTTGAAGGGCCTGGCCCGCTTCCGCGCCAACGTGTTTAACCAACGCGGCGCCACGGCTTGTGTCTTCCGTCTGATTCCGTTTGAGATCAAATCGTTTCACCAGCTTGGTCTGCCTCCAGTAGTCAGCGCCATGTGCGACAAGCCCCGCGGGCTGGTGCTGGTGACGGGGCCAACCGGCTCGGGCAAGTCGACAACCCTGGCGGCCATGATCGACAAGATCAATACCGAACGCCACGATCACATCCTGACCATCGAGGACCCCATCGAATTCGTGCACATGAACAAGAACTGCGTGGTCAACCAGCGCGAATTGCACTCCGACACCAAGAGCTTTACCGACGCTTTGCGCGCCGCCCTTCGTGAAGACCCGGACGTGGTGCTGATCGGCGAAATGCGCGATCTCGAAACCATCGAGTCGGCACTGCGCATCGCGGAAACCGGCCACCTCACCTTCGGCACGTTGCATACTAACTCGGCATCTTCCACCATTAACCGCGTCATTGACGTGTTCCCGTCACACCAGCAGTCGCAGATTCGCGCCCAGCTTTCGCTGGTGCTCGAAGGCATTATGTGTCAAAGCCTGCTGCCGCGAGGCGACGGCAAGGGGCGCGCCATGTGTATGGAAATCCTGGTGCCCAACGCGGCCGTGCGCAACCTGATCCGCGAAGACAAGATTCACCAGATTTACTCGGCCATGCAGTCGGGACAGGAAAAGTTCGGCATGCAGACGTTCAACCAATCGCTCGCCACCGCCTATTTCCAGAAGCAGATCACGATCGAGATGGCGTTGTCGCGCTCCAGCAATCAGGACGAACTGCAGGAAATGATTTCGCGCGGCGCCAGCCTTACGAACCGGACTGCTCCGGGTACGTTGGCCAAGGGCGCAGCGCCGGCGAAACGCTGAGATCAGGTGTCAGGTCTCAGGTGTCAGGTCTTAGGTTTGTAGTTGGAAGAGAGATGTTAGGCAAGAAGGGCGTCAGAAGTTGCAGATCGGGGTGTCAGGTTTTCCTGAGACCTAAGAGCTGAGACCTGACGACTGGTCCATAAGGAGAAGCACCATGCCGGTTTTCACATTTTCTGGAAAGACCGCTTCGGGCGAGAAAGTTCAGGGCGAGCGCGTAGCCGCCAACAAGGACGGACTGGCCTCACAGCTCCGGAGGGAACGCATCACGCCGGGCTCCATCCGGGAAAAGGGCAAGGAATTTTCTCTGCCCACTTTTGGCAGCGGCAAGGTCAAAGTCAAGGAAGTCGCCGTGTTCTTCCGCCAGTTCTCGGTCATGATTGACGCCGGCCTGCCGCTGGTGCAGTGCCTGGAGATTCTCGGCGCCAACCAGGAGAATCCCAGCTTTCAGAAGACGCTGCTCGGGGTCCGGACCACCGTCGAAGGCGGCGCTACGCTGGCCAATGCCATGCGTCAGTACCCGGTCATCTTCGACGACCTGACGACCAACATGATCGAGGCCGGCGAAACCGGCGGTATTCTCGACATCATCCTGCAGCGCCTGGCCATCTACGTGGAAAAGGCAGTCAAGCTGCGCGCAGCCGTCAAGTCGGCGTTGATCTATCCGGTGGCCGTCGTCTCGCTCGCAGTGTTGATCGTGGCCGCCCTGCTCAAGTGGGTGGTACCGATCTTCGCCAATCTTTTTGTCGGGCTCGGGGTCGATCTTCCCCTGCCCACCCGCATCGTCATCGGCCTCAGTAACTTCGTGGGTAATTTCTGGTGGTTCTTCATCCTGGGTGGCGTCGGCCTGGTCTTCGGCGTCAAGCAGATTCGCAGGCATCCGCGCGGCAAGTATTACTTTGACGCTATGCTGCTGAAGCTGCCTATCCTCGGACTGCTGCTGCGCAAGATCGCGGTTGCCCGTTTCACCCGAACCCTGGGCACGCTGATTACCTCCGGCGTTCCTATTCTCGAAGGCTTGGCGATCACCGCGCGCACGTCAGGGAACGCGGTGCTCGAAGAGGCGCTGATGAAGGTGCGGAAGGCGATCGAAGAAGGCCGCACCATTGTCGATCCTCTGCGCGAATGCGGCGTCTTCCCCAACATGGTGACGCAGATGATCGGCGTGGGCGAAGCCACCGGCGCAATGGACTCCATGCTGCAGAAGATCGCGGATTTCTACGAGGATGAAGTCGACTCCGCTACCAAAGACATGCTGGCCATGCTGGAGCCGGTCATCATCGGCCTGCTCGGTGTTTCCATCGGCGGCATCGTTATTTCGCTGTATATGCCGTTGTTCTCGATGATCGCAAAACTGGCGGGATAGAAGAACAGTCGCTGGTCGTTAGTCGTTGGTCGCTGGGAACAACATCCCGCCGCTGACGACTAACGCCGAATCTTCGGACGCTCGCGACGACCTGCGAACGACTAACGACCATAGACCAACGACCAACGACGAATTTCATGCATCCCATCTCCGATGAGCGGAACTGGCTGACCTGGCTGGTGAAGGTTCGCATCCTGATCCTGATGGTCCTGCTCGCCATCGAACTCGCGGTCATCCGTCTCACGCCCAACCCGCTGCCCATCCTGCCTTTTCTAACGGGGATGGTGCTATGGTTCGTGCTCTCGCTGTTTTTTCTTTTTCTGGTTTCAGTCTGGAACGAGCACCGCCTGCAAGCCATACTTCAAGTCCTGGCCGATCTGGCCATGGTTACGCTGGTCGTGCATGTAACCGGCGGCATCGACAGCTCGCTGAATTTTCTCTACCCGCTGGTGATCGTGGTCGCTTGCATGCTGCTGCCGCGAGCCTGGGGATATCTCAGCGCGGCTCTGGCTTTCATCCTGTTCGGGTCCGTCCTCGAGCTCGATTATTATCTGGTCATTCCCTCGTATTCGAACTCACATCCCAAGCTGAAAGCGCTGCAGGTGGTGATCTTCGTCAACCTGTTCGCCTATTTCGCCATCGCCTATCTGGCTGGCCTGCTGATGAGCAAGCTGCGCCAGGTGGATGTGCAATTGAAAGATGCCAGCGGCGCGCTCGAAAATCTGCAGGCGCTCCACGAAAATATCGTGCAATCGATGAGCGGAGGCGTCATCACCACCGGGATTGACGGACGCATCACGCTGGTCAATCGAGCGGCCCAGCAACTGCTCGAGATCTCCGAAGCCGAATTGTGCGGACGCTCCGTCGCCGACCTTTTTCAGGATCCGTTGCCCCACTTTGGCGGGGCCCGGGGCGATGCTGAAGTCCGCTACGTGGGCGGCAACGGTTTCCGCAAGACTTTTCGGGTGATGGTTTCGGCGCTCAATGTGAGCGCACGGAATGACCTGGGTTTTGTCTATTCCTTTGACGACCTCACGGAGATACGCCGGCTGGAACGCGAAGTGCGCATGCAGGATCGCCTGGCTGCGGTAGGGCGACTGGCCGCGGCCATCGCTCACGAAATCCGCAATCCGCTGACCTCCATTGCCGGGTCGGTCACCATGTTGTCGGATGCGCCCGCGCTGAACCCGGAAGAGCGCCACCTTTTGCAAATTGTGATTCGCGAATCTGATCGCCTCAACAACATCATCACCGACTTTCTGGCCTACTCGCGAGGAAAGCAATATCGCTTCGAGCGGGTGAATCTGGTTCCGTTGCTCGAGGACACTCTTACTTTGCTGGCACACCGCCTCACCGCCGAGAACGCGGGCATCAAGCTGCAGCGCAGCTTTCCGAAATCCGAGGCCTGGGTGCTGGCCGACGGCGACAAGCTCAAACAAGTGTTCTGGAACTTCTGCGAAAACGCGGTTCGCGCAATCAAGACGACAGAGAAAGGCGGAACGCTGACCGTGTCGCTGGCCGAGCGCGGGCCGGACTGGGAAATGAGCTTTGCCGATACCGGTCCAGGCATCAATCCGCAGCAGACGGAAAAAATATTCGAGCCCTTCCAGTCGAACTTTGAAGGTGGAACCGGCCTCGGCCTGGCCATCGTGTACCAGATCGTGCAGGCGCACGAGGGCAAAGTGTGGGCGCGCTCGGAAGTCGGCGCCGGCACCAGCTTCGTGGTGCGGCTGCGGCGCATGGAAAACGAGTATGCGCATGAGCCAGGTACGGCTGGCGCAACTTCCTCGGCATCGGCATCCGCTCCGGCATCCGCTTCAACCGCGCTGGCTGCGGCGGGAGCAGGAGGAGGTTCGCGTGGGTAACATTCTCGTTTGCGACGACGAGCGCTCGATCTGCGAACTGCTCGATATTGCCCTGCGCCGCGATGGCCACAAGGTGGAAACCGTCACCGGTGGCGAGTTGGCCAAGCGCAAGATCGACAGCGCGCTGTTCGACGTGATTGTTACCGACATCAAAATGCCGGGCGTGGACGGAGTCGAAGTGCTGCGTCACGCGCACCAGATCTCGCCCGATTCCGCCGTGATTCTGATGACTGCGGTCGATGACTACGAAGCTGCGGTGCAGGCGGTCAAGGCGGGCGGCGCGAGCGATTACATCCGCAAGAGTCCGGGACTGGTGGATGAAGTCAAACTCGCGATTGCGCGCTCGCTGACCAAAGTTTCGCTCAGCCGGCAGAATTTCGCCCTGCGCCGCGACGCGGCTACGCGCAACTCGCTCGACAACATCATTGGCGTCAGCCCAGCGCTAGAAAAACTGAAGCAGACCATCCGCACCGTTGCTTCCACCACCAGCACCATTCTGGTGTACGGCGAAAGCGGAACCGGTAAGGAACTGGTTGCGCGCGCGGTGCATACCTGCTCGCCGCGGGCGTCGGAAGCATTTGTTTCGGTCAACTGCGGCGCATTTCCGGAAACGCTGCTGGAAAGTGAACTCTTCGGTTACGTCAAGGGCGCTTTTACCGGAGCCAACCAGAACCGGCGCGGGCTGTTCGAAGTCGCCGACCAGGGCACGATTTTTCTCGACGAGATCGGCGAGATGACCATGCCCATGCAAGTGAAACTGCTGCGTGTGTTGCAGGAGCGCACGGTGCGTCCGGTGGGCGGCACCAGCGAAATTCCGGTGGATGTGCGCGTGATCGCCGCCACCAATCGCGACCTCGACCGGCAGGTCAGCGAGGGCACGTTCCGCGAGGACCTCTACTATCGCCTGAATGTCATTCCTATTCGCGTGCCGGATTTGCGCGAGCGCCGCGAGGATATTCCGCTGCTGGCCAATCATTTCCTGAAAAAATATGCGCCTGGCGCGGGGAAGAGCATTCACGGTGTGGAAGCGGCGTCCCTCACAGCGCTGACCGGCTACGACTGGCCGGGCAACGTCCGGCAACTGGAGAACACGATCGAACGCGCGGTGGCGCTCGAAACTACGAACGAGCTGCGGGTTGAGTTGCCGGCGGAGCGTCCGAAGGCTCGCGCCGCGGCCGCGGGCGCGGAACCGGGCGGCACGACTGCGATTTCAGCCACGAGTGCGCTTGCGGGCGCGGTTCTGCCCGAAGGCGTGAACATGGAAGACTACGTCGCGCAGATCGAGCGCTCGCTGTTGCAGTCCGCTCTGGAGCAAACCCACGGCGTGCAGATCAGGGCGGCCGATGTGCTTGGCGTCTCTTACCGGTCGTTTCGTCATTTGATGAAAAAGTACGAGCTGTAGGAACTGTTCTCAGTTGTCGGTTGTCAGTTCTCAGCCTTCAGCTACCTATCCTTAAGCTGCCATCCAGAGCATGGTTGAGACTTCATGAAATGGAATCACTCGGTCCCTGAGCGAAGCGGAGGACCTGTCGACTATCTGGGTCGGGGCAAAGTGCATAGGTCCTTCGCTTCGCTCAGGATGACAGCTTTGTTTACTCATGAGGTATTAATGCGTGTTTACTACCACCCCCCTCCCCCCTCCCTAGTCGAATCACAGGGTTACGGGGGATCGCGACGCCAAAATCTAGAGCGCCAAGGACTTATTTTCAAAATCTTGCGGAATAAGGACTTAGCTTGATTTCTGGCCTATTTCTCTCGAAATTCATAGATTTGGCGGCTCTTGGCTCCTGCTCGTCATCCCAGTTCTTGTTGACCAGGCAGTTACTGGCTGCTGGCTTGGCGCGGCCGGGGTGGGCTTGATTGGGTGGGCGGCCTCGACCTAGCGCACCTCGGCTTGGCGCATCTCGGCAGCGACACATCAGAGAATATGGTCGCGCACTTCCGGATGAAATGTCTGTGATGAGGTGCACTGGACGTTTGTGATGAAAAAAGTGCTCAACCTTGGCCTTCGCACGCGTATGCGGCAGCCGCGCACCCTCTATAACCAATTGGGCGTTGTTCTGTCCTTGACGAATGGGCGCTTCGGGCTATACTCAGCGTCTACTTGAGTTACCGGATTCTGGCTTGAGGGGGCGCGGAGTTCGGAGGAGGCGGAATTGCTGTTGCCGCGGAGTGCGCCACTTGTCCCCCTGGAGTTATTGGTCCCCGCCTGCAGCGAATCCTGTTTCTCGATACTTCTGCCACACCGGCAATTACGTTGGGAGAATTACTGGGAGAATTACGATGACTATGTTCGGGTTCGGAAGGTGGGGGGTGGTCGGGCTTGCCATCTGCATGTTGGCGGTGCAGGAGGCGAAGGCGGGTATTGGGTTTCAACCGGTTTCGCCTGATGAACTCAAGATGACGAGCGAACCGCTGGCGCCGGGAGCGCCCGCGATCATTCTTTATCGGCAAGTGGATCGGGATGACAACATCCATACTCCCCACCAAGATTATTACTTTCGCGTCAAGATTCTGACCGAAGAGGGGCGGAAGTATGCCGATGTCGAGATCCCATTTTTCAAAGCGAGCCAAGACGTAGTGAACATAAAGGCTCGGACGATCAGACCCGACGGTTCAATCACAGACTCTGGAGTCAAGGTCTTTGAAAAGTATCTGGTCAAGGGAAAGGTCGGAGGCAGGGACTACAAGTACCTGGCAAAGACTTTTACTCTGCCCGACGTGGAGGTCGGAGGCATTATCGAGTACAGCTACACCATCGACGCGGACGAATATACGCTGTTCGATTCGCATTGGCTGCTGAGCGATGAGCTGTTCACAAAGAAGGCCCAATTTTCGTTGAAGCCCTTCAACGACAGCTACTACGGGTTGTATTCGCTGCGCTGGAGTTGGAATACCCTGCCTGCGGGTTCCGTTCCGCCCGAAGCAGGGGCCCGACCACATCGTGCGGATGGAAGCGAATAACATACCGGCGTTCCAGACGGAAGACTACATGCCGCCTGAGAACGAGTTGAAATCGCGAGTGGATTTTATCTATGAGGAGGGCATCGCGGATACGGACCAAGCCAGTTTCTGGAAGCACTTCGGGAAGCGGCGGAATGGGCAATTGGAAGGCTTCATCGACAAGCGGAAAGCGATGGAGCAAGCGGTGGCGCAAATCGTCTCGCCGAGCGATGCACAGGATGTGAAACTGCGGAAGATCTATGACCGGGTGCAGCAGTTTCGAAACACATCGTATGAAGTGCAGAAGACCGAGCAGGAGCAAAAGCGCGCAAAAGAAAAAGCCGCGGAAAACGTAACCGTAGAGGACATCTGGAAGCGAGGCTATGGTAACGGCCAGCAACTGACCTGGTTGTTCCTGGGCTTGGCGCGAGCTGCGGGTTTTGAAGCCTACGGCTGCTGGGTTTCGGATCGCAGAGAATATCTTTTCACTCCGGTCACGATGCAAAGCGGGAAATTGAACGCCAACGTTGTGCTCGTGAAGATGAACGGGAAAGACCAATATTTTGATCCGGGAGGAGCGTTCACGCCGTTTGGATTGTTGGAATGGTCGGAAACCGGAGTGCCCGGGATACGGCTGGATAGGGACGGTGGAACCTGGATTCGGACCACACTGCCGGAAGCCGCTGAGTCGCGCATCGAGCGGTTCGGAAAACTGAAGCTCTCTGAGACGGGCGATCTGGAAGGGAAGTTAACCGTCACCTACATCGGACTGGAAGCCATGTATCACCGACTGGACGAGCGACATGCGGATGACGTGGCACGCAAGAAGTTCCTGGAGGAACGAGTGACGTCGCAGATCGGGGCTGCCGCCGAGGTAGAACTGACCAACAAGCCGGACTGGAGCAGTTCGGAAACCCCGCTGGTGGCGGAGTTCGACCTGAAGATTCCAGGTTGGGCATCGGGTGCCGGCAGGCGGGTGATGATTCCGGCCGCTATCTTTACCCAGGCTGAGAAGGGGGTCTTCGAGCATGCCAACCGGGTGCATCCTGTCTATTTTGAGTATCCGCACGTAAAGACGGATGACGTGACCGTCGAACTTCCGCCGGGATGGCAAGTGAGCAGCGTGCCCGTGGCGCGGAACGAAGATGGGCATGTGGTTGCCTACAGCTTGAAAGTTGACCAGAGCCCGGGGACGCTACGGCTGACGAGGAAATTGACGATCGACTTTTTGATGCTGGAACGGAAATACTACCCCGCGCTGCGGAATTTCTATCAAGTGGTGAGGACGGGCGATGGGGAGCAGATTGTGCTGCAGCCAGGGGAAATCCATGCGAGTAACTAACGGCCGTCGGGTGCTGCTGGTGTTCTTTTGTGTTGCTGTCTGCGCGGTGACGGGCGTGCCGCGGGCCGCGGCCAGTAGCGATGCTCCGCAATGGATGCACGCGCTGGTTGGGGTCACCCTGCCTTCCTATGATGAGAAGACCGATGCGGTGCTGCTGTATTCCGAAACGAATGTAACCGTTCTGTCGACAGATAGGATCAGGACACATGTGCGCGAGGCTTACAAGATTCTGCGGCCCGAAGGGAGAAAGCGCGGCACAGTGGAAGTCTATTTCGACCGAACTACGAAAATCATAAGTCTGCACGGCTGGTGCATTCCGGCGCAAGGCAAGGACTACGAGGTCAAGGATAAGGACGCGATGGATTTCGCACCTCCGGCCGAAGGGGGTTATTTGGTCGAGGACATAAAGGTCAGAATCCTGCATGTCCCAGCGCCCGACCCGGGAAACATCATTGGGTACGAATATGAAGTGGAGGAGCAACCCTTCTGGTTGCAGGATGTTTGGTACTTCCAGGAAAGGGATCCAGTGCGGGAGAGCCATTACTCGCTGCAACTTCCTCCCGGCTGGGTCTTCAAGACTTCGTGGCTCTTTCACCCGGAGGTGAAGCCAGACGAAGGAAGCGGCAATGTATTGCTCTGGAAAGTCAGCGACGTCAAAGGGATCAGGCCTGAACCGAACATGCCGCCGTGGGAAGGGCTGGCAGGCCAGATGATCGTGTCATTTTTCCCTGCCGGTGGAACGCCGCAGAAGAACGAGTTCGCAAACTGGGAGGGGGTTGGGAGTTGGCTCGGAACATTGTATAGCGGACAGATGGGCGCGTCGGAGGCGATGAGGCAAGAGGTAAGTGTCTTGACGTCGGGAAAGACTTCACTGCAAGCCAAAATGCAAGCCATCGCCGCTTTCGTGCAGCATGACATTCGTTATGTCGCGATCGAATTGGGCATCGGTGGCTGGCAACCCCACGCCGCTCCCGATGTTTTCGCGCACCGGTACGGTGATTGCAAAGACAAAGCGACGTTGATGCGCACCATGCTGCGCGAGATTGGAGTGGATTCCTATCAAGTAGCGATCAACACGGAGCGGGGTTCGGTAACGCCGCGAGACGCCAGCTCACAGCGCGTTCAACCACGTGATTCTGGCCATCAAGTTGCCCGAGGAAGTGAAAGATCCCTCGCTGATCGCCGTGGTGCAGCATCCCAAGCTGGGAAGGATTCTGTTCTTCGATCCAACCAATGACGCGACGCCTTTTGGCGAGATTGGCGGATATCTGCAGGCCAATTATGGTTTGCTGATAACGCCGGACGGTGGCGAGCTGGTGGAGTTGCCGCAGCAGCCTTCGGCGATGAATGGTATCCAGCGCGTGGGCAAGCTGACCCTCGACTCCAGCGGGATATTGAAGGGCGATGTCGAAGAGATGCGCCTGGGAGATCGCGCTGCGCAAGAACGGTGGCGATTGCGTACGGTGACAAAGAGCATCGATCGCATCAAACCGATCGAAAGCCTGCTGGCGGGATCGCTACCCAGCTTTCAAATTGTAAAAGCGACCCTGGTGAACTTTGAACAAACGGACCAGCCATTCGGATTCAAGTACACATTCGAATCCGACAACTATGCAAAGATCGCCGGCAATCTGCTGCTGGTGCGGCCGCGGGTGCTGGGAAACAAGTCGTCGGGGATACTGGAGACTAAAGAGCCGCGCAGGTTTCCGCTTGAATTCGAAGGGCCGTCGCGTGATACCGACAGCTTCGATATCGCGCTTGCCGGCGGGCTATGAGGTGGACGAGTTACCGCCTCCGACGGATGCGGACTTCAGCTTTGGCAGTTATCACAGTAAGACCGAGGCCGACGGGAACGTCCTGCACTACACTCGCAGCATGGAAATCAGGGAATTGAGCGTTCCGGTCAGCAAAATGGATGAGCTGAAGAAGTTCTATCGGATGATCGCTGCGGACGAGCGGAATACGGCGGTCCTGAAACCGGCTGGGGCCGGCAAGTAGCGGGAATTGGTCGGGGCGCGCGGATTTGAACCGCGGACCCCCTGCGCCCAAGGCAGGTGCGCTACCAGGCTGCGCTACGCCCCGACTGTCGTTCGATTGCCCGTACGATTTATTTGTCTCTTGATTCTACGAGATTCAATTATAAATCGATGCGCTAAGCGTGACCTCGGTGGCACTCCTGAAAGGTGGAGTGCTCGTGGCTGGCGCGCTCAGGCTATAATTTCAGCTTCGAAAGTCATGTCCAGTTCACGCTACGCGTTGGTCACCTACGTACGGAATCCGGTTGGCGAGTTTGTGGAACAATTGCGCCAGGAACTCCATCCGACTTTGGCGCACATGCCGGCCCATCTCACGATTCTTCCTCCTCGGGAGCTGACGATCAGTGAAGCGGCGGCGGTGGAATTTCTGGAAGAGGCTTGTGGGCGCGTGCTCCCGTTCAAGGTTGAGCTGGGAGATGTGGAAACATTTCTGCCTACTACTCCGACGTTGTTTATCCAGGTAAAACGGGCGGCTTATCGGATGCGGGAACTGCACGATCAGCTCAGTGGGCAGGGGCTGTGCTGCGAGGAAAGTTGGCCGTATATTCCGCATCTTACGATTTTGAAAACGGAACGGGATGAGCAGGCGCGCGCGGCATACGCGATTGCGCGGGAGCGCTGGGCGAAGTTTCAGGGCACGCGCGAGGTTTATGTGGATAAGTTAATGTTCGTCCGGGAGAATGGCGGTTTGTGGCAGGACGTGGCGCCGCTGCCGCTGGGGCACGGCCAGTTGTCGTCGAAGTCTTAGCTCGACCGTGGCTCGGCCATAGCTCGGTCGTAACTGGGTCGTAACTCTCGATTTGCCCCGGAATTGTGATCCGCAATACCCCCTCAAAACCCGCAACTAGCGGCCAGTTTCACGGTCCGGCGGGACATGTACTTTCTGGCCGTTGCCAAGTCCATTGGGCGGATTACCATAGATTCAACGGGCTCGAAACCAAGCGCCGGATCCCAGGCTGCGGGTTGATTTGGAAGAGTGAATATGCAAATTGGGGTTTATGGATCCGGCTACCTCGCCACGGTTATCTCCGCTTGTCTTGCCGACTTCGGCACGCCGGTTTGCTGCTGTTATGCCGACAGTACGCGGATTATTGACGTTGCCAAGGGCAATATACCTTTTTTCGAGAAAAATCTTCAGGAAGTGATTCGGCGCAATGTGCGTTCGGGACGGCTGGTGTATTCGTCGGAGCCGGAAGAATTAGCGCGCCGGGCGCAGGTGATTTTTCTGGCCGAGGATTCCGCGCAGGGACTGGAAGAAATCGTGCTTCGGCTGGCGGGCGCGGCTGGCCGGTTCCAGGTGCTGTCGATCGTCACTCCGGTGCGAGTGGGTTCGACCACAAAGATTGAAAAAAGGCTGAAAGACAAAGGGCTGAAGAGCCTGCTGGTGTGCCAACCGATGTTCTTCACCAACGGATGCGCGGTGGAAGACTTCAACTGGCCCGACCGGATTATTCTGGGAACACCTTCGAGCGAAGCGGTCTCTTCGCTGAAACAGATTTTTCATCCGCTGGTGATGCGCGGGGTTCCGGTGCTGGTCACGAATTACGAGACGGCGGAATTGACGCGCGAAGCGACCACGGCGTTTGTGGCCACCAAGATTTCGTTCATCAACGAAATCGCGAGCCTGTGCGAACACGTGAACGCCGACGCCGTCAGCCTGGCGCTTGCGCTGGGGCTGGACAAGAAGATTGCTCCGCGGTGCCTGCAACCGGGCGCCGGCATGGGCGGAATTTTTGCCGAGAGTGACATGGAATCGCTGACCGGGCTGGCGCGAGAAAACCGCGTCGACCTGAAAGTGCTGAATGCCGCCCGCGAAGTGAATCTGAATCTGGCGGACCGGCTGCTGCAGAAAGTGTCGGTTGCGATCGATACGGTGCAGAACAAGGACGTCGGCATTCTGGGACTGTCGTTCAAGCCGAACACCAACTCGGTTGCGGGATCTGCTTCCGTGCAACTGGCGCAGAGCTTGCTGGCCGGAGGAGCGCGGGTGCGGGCTTACGATCCGGTGGCGATTCCCGATGCGCGGCTGCAGCTGAACGGCATGGTGAAGTATTGCGAATCCGCCTACGGAGTGGCCGAAGGGGTGGATGCGCTGGTCGTCGCTACGGGATGGCCGGAGTTCCGGACGCTCGATTTCGCGCGGATCCGGCATCTGGTGAAGCGGCCGATCATCATCGACACTAAGAATCTGCTCGACTCGTCGCGGCTGCGGGCCATGGGATTCCAGTACATGGGCGTGGGACGACAGTAGCTGCTGGACTTGTATTCGGAATCGCCTGACTCCGAGAGTGACGCTTCCACGATGATGACGCTTGTGCCGCGTCTGCCGCACATGGGCCAGCCCCGAAACCCCTAATCGGATAGTGGGCGTAAAATCGCGATATCACTAATTGTCAGCGCATGCATTCGGGGAAACAATGAACCTGAAACCTTGTGGCAGAGCGCTCGGATCGATCCGGCCGATCTTGGTGTTGTTCGCAGGTCTTTTGTTGGCAGGTCTGTGGGGGGCGGCGGCGGCTCGTGCCCAGGGCGGATCGGCAGCGCCTTCGACACAACGCAAGACCAGCACTCCTTACACTGGCGATCTCTCCATTTTCGATGCGCCGGGGCGCGATGAACGCCTGCAGATCAACCGCGTCATGGATATGCTGGGCATTGAGCCCGGCAAAAGCGTTGCCGACATCGGGGCCGGGTCGGGCTGGTTCACGGTGCGCGCCGCTCGCCGCGTTACCGTCTCGGGGACGGTTTATGCAGTGGACATCAACCCGGAAGCAATTCGTTACATCGACCAGCGCGCGAAAAAAGAGCAAATCCAGAACGTTAAAACGATCCTCAGCAAGCCTGACGATCCACAGGTCCCAGGCGGAAGCATCGACGCCGTGCTGCTGCTGAAGACCTACCACGAGGTGGCGCATCCGGTTGTGCTGCTCAGGAACCTGCGCGCAGCGCTTAAACCAGGAGCCAAGATTGGCATCATCGATCGCAATGGCAACGGAGAGAATCATGGCGTGAGCAAAGACGTGGTCGTTCGCGAAGCGGCGCAAGCCGGATATGAACTGCGCGACTCGCAGGATTTCGTGAAAGCCGACGGGATGGATTATTTTCTGATCTTCACTGCGAAGGCGGATTAGGGGGCGCGCCTCATTCCGGCTTGGACGGGCGGCGGAGGGCTTTGGTTGTGAGTGTAATCGCCCGATTGCAACAGTTACAGACCGGCGATTTCGGGCTCGCTGGAGATATGTTCTCTCCGGGCGTAAATTCCGAGTATGCAAACCGCGACCGTCGTTACGATCCCGTGCCTGCCTTTGTTAATCGTTTCGACAGCCCAATCGAGAGCAGTCGAATATAAGGCGGGCCAAGTCTGGACAACCCAGTACGGTCCAACGGTCGTCACGATTCTCAAGGTCGAAAACCTGCCGAAGGTGGGCAAGGTAGTTCACGTAAGAATCGACAAAGTGCTAATGTTCCGTTGTGAAGGGCTTGAGCCTAGTAGCGTGATTCAGCACCTTGCTTTCCAGGAAAAAATGCTGCGGGGTGGCCTCGTGAGTCTCGTCAAGAAGAATTCTGATCTCCCAGATTCCTATTTCACGGAGTACCAGAAATGGGAGCAGCAACAAGACCACGTGCCGCTCAACGTGCCGATACAGCAAATCATCCGGGATGCCGCTTTACCGGGGCCGATCATTTGCAATTGACTTCCCCGTCAGACGTGATTCCTTCGCTGTTGGAGAAAAATCCCAATTACACTCATGGACCGGGTTCTGAGTGTAAACGCCTGCTTGCGACAGACTGGCCGCTCAGCCCCGGAGCTTCATGTGGTTTACAGCTGGAAAGAGGCCTATGATTGCCTCTTACTCGCTCGCCGAGGTTAGCGGAAGAGCAAAGAGCCATACATGGGAGACATTTATGAATCGGGGCTCCTTTTTCTGGGGATTGACGTTCATCGCGATTATCAATGTGTTTCTTGTAATCGTCTCTGCAGTTCACCACACAGATTTGTGGGTGAGATTGCCGCTGCTTACTATACTGCTGTCCGTCGTCATAATCTGGGCCGCTCTGCGCGTCTTCAGAATGGGTTATATAAAGTGCGCTCGGAAGCTGATGAGGAGGCTGTGCTGCGCCTGCAAAGTGTAGCTCAGACGATGGCTTTCATTGCGAATCTAGCCATTCTCTCGGCTCTCCCACTTCTCCACTAGAACATTGGCTGTTGTAATATCGCCATTACACTCATTGACCAACGGTCAAAACGTGAAAGCCCTGACTAGAACGGCCGGACCCCGGCTAGATTGCATCCTGCGTTTTCAGAGCGTGAACCAGGGTACGGAATGACGAAGCTTTCTTGACAGACGCTTTGAGTTCATTGGCAGTAACCGATTGAGTCAGGATGTCGTCATCCGCGTCGATTGCTTGGTTTAGGACATCGCACACAAGCTCAAAAGGCGCTTCACTCACGGGGCGAAGCGACAGTTTGACTGGAACCTTTCTTCCGACTAGTTTTGCGCGCAAACCCGCAGGCTTCAGGGGATTGATACCGTCCACTTCCCAAGCGTGGTCGTCGCTGTCGTAGAGAACGATACGTTGCCTTTTGTACTTCTTGATTGCGGACGGGGTCCACAGGGATAGTTCTTCGGCTTCGGACAGGTATTGGACCCACCCGTCGTTTGCGACGATTAGAACTGGGAACGCGACTGCCTGTAATTCCATAGTTTCGGCTGGCAGAAGCCAGTTTAGCGCAGTGGCGTCAACTGCGGCTGGAAGTCAATTGTCGTAATATCCCCATTACACTCATTGACCTCGGGGCGGTGGATTTGAGTGTAAACGCCTGCCTATGCCAATAGTCCGATGAAATCCTCGGACTGCTACTTCGCGCAGGCCGTCGGGCCCTCGGGGGCTAAAGCCGCTTAGGGGTCTAACAGCACCCTTCGGTTGCTCAGCAGGCTCTGAAGCCGTGCCCTACCCAAAGCAAGATTTATTACCTTGTCCTAGTCGTGCGACGCTTAGCGCTTTCCTGGGCCCAGCAGGGCGCGGCCGGGGAAGACATCCGGTACGATCTTGCCTTCGTCTACGACCACGGTTCCTCCTACCACTAAGTAGTGCACGCCCACGCTCGGCTCCATGGGCTTCTCGAAGGTGGAGCGGTCGGTGATGGTTGCGGCATCGAAGACCACGATGTCGGCGTCGGCGCCTTCCTGCAATCGGCCTTTTTGCCGCGCGGCGGGAGTCGAGCGCTCCAGCATTTCGGCGGGCATGAGGCTCATCTTGCGCAGCGCATCCATGAGGGTGATCGTTCCTTTTTCGCGGACGTATTGGGCCAGCACGCGCGAGTAAGGTTCCGGCGTTGCGGGGATGGCCTTCGTGCGCCATCGCTGGCGATCATCACCAGGGGATGAGGAATCACTTTGTCGACGATTTCCTGCGTATTGGTGAAAATCATTACCAGTTGCGCCGTGCTGGAATTGTGCAGTTCGTCGAAGCGCTCTTTGGTCAGGTGCTCGCCGGTATCGGGAAGCACGAGATCGCCGTAGCTGATGCCCAACTTTTCCTGCCAGCCGGGGTTGAAGAGCGCTGAGTTGATGGCGGTCATGCCGGCGATGTAGGGATAGGCTTCGGTGGTTACATCGAGGCCGCGGGCGCGCGCTCCTTCGACCATGGAGAGACACTCAAGCGACGTCGCGCAGGCAGGTGCTGTTGATGTGCACGATGTGCAGCGAAGCGCCGGTGACGGCGGCGGCTCCGATCACTTCGCTGATCGGCTCAATGGCGGGCCGGGCTCGACGCGGCCGGAGCTGCGGATGTGAGTGTAGACCGGCACTCTGCGCTCGGCGGCGAGACGGAACATGTCAATCACCTCCAGCCGAGTTGCTCCGGGCGTGTACTCGATTCCCATCCCGATGGCCAGGCCGCCGGCGTCCAATTCTGAGCGCAGGCGTTGGCGGATGGCTTCGATCTGCTCGGGGGTGGCGGGCTGGTCGGTGGCTGGGCCGCTCTTGGGCAGGATTTCCGCGGCGGGCAGCGGGGCACCGAATACCAGGGCTCGCGCGGCGGCGTGGCTGGCGGAGGTTCCGTAGTGAATCAGCGAGTGGCCTTCTTTGGCTTTTAAGAACTGGGCCACGTCGGGTGCGCCGATTTCCAGTTCGAGCGCGGAGGTGACTCCGTCGAGCGCTTTGACGCGCTCGCTGGCGAGGTCCTGGCCGTGCTGGTGCAGATCGATGAAACCGGGAGCGACTACCAGGCCGCTGGCCTGGATGACGCGGCGTCCGGCTGAGCGCTTCGGAGGAGATGCGGACAATCTTTCCGTCGCGGATGCCGACGTTGCGCATGGCGTCCAGGCCGGTTTCGGGATCCATGACGCGTCCGCCTTCGAGCACTAGGTCGTACTGCTGGGCGGAGACGATGGTGGTTGAGAACGCTAGGAGGCAGAGAGAGAAAATCAGCTTGCGCATGAAGTGCTCCGTTGAGACTGGCGAACGAGACCAGCGATGATATCAGGATTCGCAGCCGGCGCCGGAGGTAGCCACAGTTGGTATAATCACTATCTGCGGTGGGAGTAGCTCAACTGGTAGAGCATCGGACTGTGGCTCCGACGGTTGCGGGTTCAATTCCCGTCTCCCACCCCAAGGTTTCCACCAGCGGGACAGCAATAAAAATCGGCTGGCGAGCTGCTCCACCCCGTCAAGCCAACACCGGGCTTGTCGGGGACCCCGGTGCGCTCGCCTGGACAGCTGACCCACCCCAGTCCGCGAAAAGCGCGCGGCCTTGGGACCCCGGCGAGGGCGGCCGTCCCTACGTGATTCCCCTCTCGTTCGGGTTCTTGTTTCTGGTTATCAGGGTTGCCCCTCTTCGCTATAGTGTTATTCTCGCGGGACTTGAAGTCAGGAGGATTCACTTGAAAATATCTAGACTTTTGAGGGGGGCTCTCGACTTTCGGCGCCGCTTGCGCTGATCGCTCTAGTCTTTGGACTTGGACTTGGACTTGGACTCGGGTTCGGGGCGGCTGGCGTCGGACAGGCTCAGCCTGCGAGTTCGAGCAATACCAGTGCGGCGACACAAGAGCTTAGCTCCGAAGGTCGAGCCTGGCTACAGGCAGCGATCAGCGCAGGCAGTTTCCAAGATTTACGGTGGCCTAATTTCAGCGATTACGGCAAGCATGTGCAGAAATTCTACGAACTGAACGGGAATTCATTGTGGTGGGTTAAGGGGATGGAGCCAACCGCGGAAGCGAAACAAGTAATCGCGCTGTTGCTCGAAGCCGACCAGAAGGGACTCTCCGCCGGCGACTACGACGGACCACGGTGGAACGATTGGCTGGCCAAACTCAGACCGGCGACGGGACAGCCGACGGAGGCGGATGCGGTTACC
>CAVXBU010000005.1:0-132836 GCA_963760175.1 uncultured Acidobacteriaceae bacterium | reverse complement strand
GTAGCCAGTTCTCGGTTCTCAGTTCTCAGAAAAATCAACTGCTCGTTGTGCCTACCCGCCCATTTCAATTTGGCTCTGCGGTGTTTCTTGCTGAGAACTGAGAACTGAGAACTCCCCTATAATTTCCGAGTCATGTCCAGTTCCGCTGTCGAAAAGAAAATTGACGCTCTGCGCGAGAAGATTCGCCATCACGAATATCTCTATTACGTGCTGGATGATCCGGAGATTTCAGCGACGCCGATTTCGACGCGCTGATGAATGAGCTGAAGGGGCTCGAGGCCGAGCATCCCGAGCTGGTCACGCCGGATTCGCCGACGCAGCGGGTGGGCGGCAAGCCGCGCGAGGGCTTTGTGAAGGTGGCGCACTCCTCGCCGATGCTGTCGCTCGACAATGCTTACAACGAAGAAGAATTGCGCGACTGGGAGCGGCGGGTGCATGAACTGACCGGGCGAGACTGAAGTGGAATATGTGTGCGAATTGAAGCTGGATGGCATGTCGCTGGCGCTGGTCTACAGAGACGGGCAGCCTGGCGCGGGGCGTGACGCGCGGCGATGGCAGCGATTGGCGAAGATGTGACGCTGAATGTGCGGACGGTGCGCTCGATCCCGCTGTCGATTTCGAAGGACAAGCTGAAGAAGGCAGGGATTCCCGCGGATTTCGAAGTGCGCGGCGAGATGCTGATGCCGCTGGCGGCGTTTCAGCAAGATGAACGAAGAGCGCGAGCGGCAGGGCTGGCGACGTTTGCCAATCCGCGCAATTTCACCGCGGGAACGGTGCGGCAACTCGAGCCGACGATCACGGCGCAGCGGCGCATGGATTACTTCGCCTACTTCCTGCTGAAGGACGGGCGAACTTATTTTCGACCGGCATTCGGAGGCGCTGGATGCGCTGGAGGCTGGCGGGATTCAAAGTGAATCCGAACCGCAAGCTGGTGCAGAATCTGGACGAGGTCTGGAAGTTTATTCAGAGCTGGGAAGGCAAAGCGCGAATCGCTGCCTTACGAAATTGACGGCATCGTGGTCAAAGTCGACCGCATCGGCTTGGCAGCGAGGACTGGGCTTTACGGGCAAGGCTCCGCGGTGGGCGATTGCTTATAAGTTCGCGGCGCGCGGAGCGGATCACGCAGATCGAAGACATCTCGTGCAGGTGGGGCGCACGGGCAAACTGACGCCGGTGGCGTGGCTGAAGCCGGTTTCGATTGGCGGCACGACCGTGTCGCGGGCCACGCTGCACAACATGGATGAGATCGAACGGCTGGGCGTGAAGATCGGCGACTGGGTCGAGGTGGAGCGCGGCGGCGATGTGATTCCGAAAGTTGTGAAGGTGATCGAGGACAAAGAGCATCCGCGCGGGCACAAGAAGTTCGAGATGCCGGAGCATTGTCCGGTTTGCGGCAGGAATGTGGTGCGAACGCCGAGGCGAGGTCGGACTATCGCTGCGTGAATGCGAATTGTCCGGCGAAGCTGCGGGAGACGATTCTGCATTTTGCCTCGCGCGAGGTGATGAATATCGACGGCCTGGGCGAGGCGCTGGTGAATCAGCTGACCGATCGCGGGCTGGTGAAGAATGTCGCCGATCTTTACAAGCTGACGAAAGACGATCTGCTGCAGCTGGAGCGGATGGGCGAGAAGTCGGCGGAGAACGTGCTCGCTGAGATTGAGGCCTCGAAGAAGCTGCCGCTGGAGCGCGTGATTTACGGGCTGGGATTCGCTTTGTGGGCGAGCGCACGGCGCAGTTTCTGGCGGAGCATTTCGGATCGATGGACGCGATTATGAAGGCGAGTGCCGAAGAACTTGAGGAGGTGAACGAAGTGGGGCCGCGGATCGCGGAGAGCATCGTGGAATTTTTCGGCGACGAACATAATCGCAAGCTGGTGAGCGACCTGCGCGAGGCGGGGCTGACGTTCACGGGACAGAAGAAAGAAAAGGGCACGAAACTGGCAGGAAAGACTTTTGTGCTGACGGGCACGCTGGCGAGCCATACGCGCGACGAAGCGAAGAAGATGATCGAAGACGCGGGCGGACGCGTTTCCGGGTCGGTCAGCAAGAAGACGGACTATGTGGTGGCGGGCAGCGATGCGGGGTCGAAGCTGGACAAGGCTCGGGAGCTGGGGGTTAACGTGATTGGGGAAGAGGAGTTGGAAGGACTGGTTTGTTAGGTTAGGGAGGTTCTACCGGAAAGTGCAACCTTCAGGGTTGCTTTTTCTCTCGGACCTTCACTAATATGCAACCTGGAGGTTGCATAACATGGATGATCGTGTCGAGAAGCGCATTGAACTCAAAGCCCCGATCTCTCGAGTCTGGCGTGCGCTGACCGATTACCGTGAGTTTGGCGAGTGGTTTCGCGTGAAACTGGATGGACCTTTTGTTCCGGGTCAAGTCTCGCGCGGCCAGATTACTTATCCCGGCTATGAGCACGTCAAATGGGAAGCGGTGGTGCAGAAAATGGAGCCCGAACGGCTCTTTTCCTTTACCTGGCACCCTTATGCCGTCGATCCCAAGATAGATTACTCGAAGGAGACGCCAACGCTCGTCGAATTCAGGCTGGAGAAGACGGCCGAGCGGCACTCTGCTGGTGCTCACGGAGTCCGGCTTCGACAAGATTCCCAGCGACCGCCGCCTGGAAGCCTTCCGCAGGAACGACGGCGGCTGGACCGAGCAAATGAAGAATATCGAGAAGCTATGTCGCGCAGAAGCCGTAGCAGCGCGGCTGCCAAGCGCCAGGCCCATGCACCCGTCTTTGCCGCGCTCGGCGACGAGACGCGGCTGGCGCTGGTGGCGAAGCTCTGCGGCGGGCAGCCGCATTCGATCTCGCAACTGACGCACGGTTCCAGGCTGACCCGGCAGGCGATCACCAAGCATCTTCGCGTGCTGGAGAAGTGCAGGGATCGTGCGCAGCGTTCGCGCGGGTCGCGAGAGCCTGTTTCGAATTCGATCCGCAGCCGATCGAAGAAATCAAGGAATATCTGGATTTCGTCTCCGAGCAGTGGGATCAGGCACTATCGCGGCTAAGGTCGTTCGTCGAAGGTTGAGCAGGCTGAAATAAGCCGCTGATAGCGGTGGCGGACGGGCGAGGCGCCCGTCCCCACACTGGATCAATTCCTTACTTCTTTGCGGTCGGCGGCAATATGCCGTTCAGGCGGAGATACATTGCGGCTTCGGCGTAGTGGTCGGCCCAGTCGCTGGCGATGCCCAGGGCGAATCGGGCGAGGGAGTGTTGCTGGCCACCGAGGCCGCTCGATGACTTCTCCGAGTTTCGAATCATCCATTTTCGAGAGCGCGTCGGCGCAGAAATCGAACGACGCCTTGAGCGCGGCGACCAGTTTGTCTTTCGGGTCCGTTTCTTTTACTTGTTCGACCTTTGGAGCCGGCACGGCGGCGGCTTCGCTGCACAGCCCGTAGTTCGCTTCGACCATGTGGGCGACGAGATGGCCGAACGTCATCTGGTCGGGGGTGGGCTTGTAGTTGAATTTGTCGGCGGGCATGGCTTCGATGGCGGCGATTGTGTTTTTCTGACGGCCGGGCAGGATGTCTCTGAGGGCGCTGCTGACTGGGTTGTTGATTGGTGCGGGCGCGGATTGGTGCGGGCATTGTTTGCGCAACCGCCGACGCGGCTAGTAACAGCAAGGCTGGGACCAAAAGAGTCTTCATCATGTTGTCCTCCGGGTGCGCTGAGTAGCATAGCGCGAGCGGGAGGGTCCGCGCCACTGGACTGGGGCAGAAACTCCAAGCTGCCCACAGTAGCGAGCTGCGCTTGGCTTGGACAGCAGGGTCAGCGCCCACGGGACGGGCAGGGCCCGTCCCCACACGGGCTGCTTGCGCTATCCTATTGATATGCACTCGCACGGCGGACACGGGCATTCTCATGGGACGGGGCGGGTGCTGCGCATTTCGCTGGCCGTCACCATGCTTTATGTTGTCCTGCTGGTGGTGGCCGGCATCCGCGCGCATTCTCTGGCGTTGCTTTCCGAGGCGGGACATAACCTGTCTGACTTTCTGGCGCTGCTGTTGTCGCTGGTCGCGGTATTTCTTGAAGGCCGGCCGCCAGCGCGACCAAGACTTATGGATACCGGCGGGCTGGAGTGCTGGCCGCTCTGGTGAATGCGCTGTCGCTGGTGGTTGTGTCTTTTCTCATTTTCTACGAGGCGTTTCAGCCGGCTTCAGCATCCCGAGCAGGTGCAGCGCCCGGGTGATGATTGGGGTGGCGGCGGCGGGCGTGGTGATGAACGGCGTGATCGCGCTGCTGCTGTGGCGTTCGGGGCAGGATGTGAATGTGCGAAGCGCGCTGCTGCACGAAGTGGGCGACACGCTCTCGACGGCTGCGGTGATCGTGGGTGGTTTCGTCATCCTATGGACGGGACAATACTGGATTGACGCGGCGTTGTCGTTCGGGATCGGCGCGCTGATTTTGTGGTCGAGCATCGGCATTGTGCGCGAGACGCTGAATATTCTGCTGGAGGGCACGCCGCGCGGCATGAGTCTGGAGGCGGTGGAAGCTACGATGCGGACTATCGAGGGCGTGAGTGATGTGCATGACCTGCATCTGTGGAGCATCGGCTCCGAAAACCACGCGCTCTCGGCCCATGTGAAGATCGCGGACATGGCGACTTCAGAGAGCGATTCGATTTTGCGCGAGATCAACGAGAAACTGGGGCAGGGGTTTGGCATCCACCATACGACGATTCAGTTGGAACACGTGGTGTGCGAGACGGCGCATAGTTGCGTGATCGCGGTGCGAGAGGAAGAACACGAGCACGATCATTCCCGGCACGACCACGCGCACTGAGGCCCGTGTGGTGGCGGGACTTTGCCCCGCGGTACGGGGCGGAGCCCCGTCACCACACGAGTCGTTTCCCTGTTGTTCGATTTCTCGGCGGGTCCCGGTGGCTATGGTATTCTGCTGGTTGGGATCGTTCCTTCCTGAGTCTCATCTAATGGATATGCGACGTTGGCGGCAAATCTTGCGTTTTTTGGCGGCGGTGCAGCTGCTGCCGGCTCTGGAGAGCGGAGAGGAAACGCTCGTCGGAGGACAGGCCGTGCTGGAAGGCGTGATGATGCGTTCGCCTCATGCCTGGGGCATCGCCGTGCGCAAGCCGTCGGGCGAGATTGTGACTCACAGCGAGCCTTTGGAGCGGCCTTCCGAGCAGCATAAGTGGATGGGCTGGCCGGTGGTGCGTGGGGTGATGACGCTGGGACACGCGATGACGCTGGGATTCCGGGCGCTGACCTTTTCGGCTAATGCGGCGCTGGAAGGATTATCCGGCGGCGATGGTGAGAATACCGAAGATAAGATCAGGGCAAGAAGTTTGAAATTAGCGGCTGGATGGCGGCAGTGAATGTGGCTTTCTCCGTCGCGTTTTTCATCTTCATGTACAAGTACCTGCCGCTGTTGGCTACCACGGAACTGAAGAGGGTGAACCCGGTTTTCGGGCAGCAGATTGTGTTTAATCTGGTGGACGGGCTGATTCGGATTACGATGTTTCTGCTGTTTGTTTGGGGCGTCTCGCTGTGGAAAGACATACGGCGCGTGTACGAGTATCACGGGGCCGAGCACAAAACGGTGTTTGCGTTCGAGAATGGCGATCCGCTCGAGTCCGCGGCGGTGCAGAAATATTCGACGTATCATCCGCGCTGCGGAACCAGCTTCCTGATGACGGTGATGATCATCTCGATGCTGGTGTACATGGCGATTCCGGTGCATACCTTCTGGACTCGATTCGGCATTCGCATTGCGATGCTGCCGCTGATTGCGGGTGTCTCGTACGAGATCATTCGTTTTGCGGCCAAAGGTTTTTCCGCCAGGCGTTCTTCGCTTCAGCCGGGCTTCTCGCTGTTTGCGCTGATGACGGCGCCGGGACTGTGGCTGCAGCGGATTACGACTCAGCCTCCGGATGACCGGCAGGTCGAGTGCGCGATTCTTGCCCTGGACGAAGCGATGAAGCTGGAAAAACAGCGCGGCGGCGAATTGGTGATTGCCTAGCGGTGCCCACCGCGAACTCTTGTTTTCTTTCTCATTCCACCTAAAATCAGAGTAGAGACGCGGCTTGCCGCGTCTCCGCCGCAGAGCGAGACGGGGCAAGCCCCGTCTCTACGGATAAATCTTATGTTTGAACGTCTTGACCAAATTGAAATCCGCTACGAGGAACTGACGCAAGCGCTGTTGTCGCCGGAGATCACGAACGATTCGGCGAAATACCAGAAGACTGCCAAGGCGCATAGCGAAGTGGCGGGGATCGTAGAAAAGTATCGCGAGTACAAGGATTTGAAGCGCGGCATTGCCGAGAGCAAGGCTGTGCTGGCGGATGAGACCGATCCCGAAATGCGGACGTATGCCGAAGAGGAACTGGCGAAGCTTGACGCGCGCATCGTGTCGGTTGAGGAGGAACTCAAGGTGCTTCTCCTGCCGAAGGATCCGAACGACGAGAAGAACGTGGTCCTGGAAATTCGCGCCGGGACAGGCGGCGATGAGGCCACGCTGTTTGTGGCGGAAGTCTTCCGCATGTACAACCGCTATGCCGAGACGCAGAAGTGGAAGGTGGAAGTGCTCTCGACGTCGGAGTCAGGCGTTGGCGGGCTTAAGGAAGTGATTGCGCTGATCGAAGGCGACCGCGTGTATTCGCGGCTGAAATATGAGAGCGGTGTGCACCGCGTGCAGCGCGTGCCGGCGACCGAGCAGCAAGGGCGAGTGCATACTTCGGCGATCACGGTGGCGGTGCTGCCGGAAGCGGAAGAAGTGGACGTCAAGATCGAAGCGAAAGACCTGCGCATCGATACGTTCTGTTCGTCAGGACCGGGCGGGCAATCGGTGAATACGACTTATTCGGCGGTGCGGATTACGCACATTCCTACGGGTACGGTAGTGAGCTGCCAGGATGAGAAGTCGCAAATCAAGAACCGCGAAAAGGGCATGCGTGTGCTGCGCTCGCGGCTCTATGAAGTCGAGATGCAGAAGCAGCAGGACGCGCTGGCCAAAGAACGCAAGCAGATGGTCGGGTCGGGCGACCGTTCGGAGAAGATCCGGACTTACAACTTCCCCCAAAACCGGCTCACCGATCATCGCATCGGCTTCACTATTCACCAGTTGGAGCAGGTGATGGATGGCAAGCTGCAACCGGTGATCGATGCGCTGACTACGCATTATCAGGCGGAGAAGCTTAAGCAGGAGACGGCGGGCGTGGTGTGAGGCGGTCGTTAGTCGTTCGTCGCTGGTCGTTCGCGACTCTAATCTCTCTACTCCGCGTCTCTGTGGTGAAATAACGTTGTGCAACTTCGCCAGGCTCTGAATGACGCGGTCGAGCGGCTGACTTCCGGGCGCGTTCCCTCTCCGCGCATGAATGCGGAACTCCTTATTATGTTTACCCTTGGCTGCGATCGCGCGTATCTCTACGCGCATCCGGAGCGGGAACTCACTCCTGACGAAATTTTGCGCTATGACGTTGCTCTTGCTCGCCGGGCTGATGGCGTTCCGGCGCAGTACATCACTGGGCATCAGGAGTTCTGGGGGCTCGATTTGATCGTGTCGCCTGCGGTGCTGATTCCTCGTCCGGAAACGGAGCATGTGGTTGAGGCGGTGCTGGCGCTCATCTCGGAAGCTGACTTGAGACAGAAGCAAAAACAAGAGCAAGATCAACGGCCGCGGGCGGGGGCGCCCGCGCCACACGGGGTGCGCATCGTTGATGTGGGGACTGGATCGGGGGCGATTGCGCTGGCTCTGGCTTCGGAACTTCCTGCGGCTGAAATTCACGCTACTGATATTTCTTCGGACGCGCTGGACATTGCTCGGGCCAATGCGGCTCGGCTTGAGCTTGCTTCGCGCATTGAGTTTCATCGGAGCGATTTGCTGGGCGGATTCTCTCCGGCTGCTTTTGATTTTGTGGTTTCTAATCCTCCTTATGTGGGCGATGCGGAAGAAGATTCGGTGCAGCTTGAAGTCCGCAAATTCGAGCCGCGTAATGCGGTGTTTGCCGGACCGACTGGACTCGAAGTGATCGAGCGGCTGATTCCACAGGCGCAGGTTGTGCTCAAGCCTGGTGGCTGGCTGATTTTCGAAATCAGCGGGACGATTGCTGCGGGTGTTCGGCGCCTTTTGGCTGGTTGGACTGACGTTCGATTTATAAACGATCTGCAAGGGATTGCTCGCGTCGCCGTCGCTCAGCGCGAATAGCGGCGAACCGAGAGCGCGATGGGCAGGCCGACGATGAACCAGTGCTCGACGAACTCCGTGGCCTGGTGAATGAGCGTTGCGTGTCGGCGCGGCGCCGCCGAGAGTGGCACCACAACAAAATGCATGAAGAGGTAAAACAGCGCGCCATAAATGAGGCCGCAAACCACGGCGTGACTGACCAGAATTGGAAGCTTGCGGCTGGCCAGATAGTAGACCGTGGCTCCGCTCAGCGCGATCACGAATTGCAGAACGACTCCAAGGGCGGCGGTCCGCAGTCCTCCGCTGTAGGAACTCGTGCCCACGATGCCGGCGGCAATCGTCTGCGGAATCCGAATTGGTTTTTGCGGACTGTAAACCAGGATCGCATAAGCTAAATCCAATGCGCCGACAATCAATCCGCCGACGACGATGGCCGGAAAAGGCCGAGGCCGCGTGAAGGACGAAGCCGCGGAGCCACCGGTCGTTGAGTCTGCCATGCAAATCTCCGATTCAGGATTTCTGGCCGCTAATGGGTTCGGCGCGAAAGGCACGCGCACTGTCGCATCATGGGCTCACCAGTTTGTCAGCAGCTGCGCTCGCCAGAACGCACAGGTCCCGAAAGACACGTGCATTGAAAGGGTCTCTGGCTCCAGCGTTTCGTAGAATATCCGCAAACCTCGACTGGAGGATCCGGTAGATTTGCATCATCTGTAGGACGCTCGGTTGACGGCGAGTCCTGACGAAGGCGTTGCAGAGCTCGCGAAGAACGCCGCCCACCGTCCCGTTGTGGATGTAAACGTCGGTGCCGTCAAGGTCGCTCAGCGATTTGTTGACGCGGCGGCGCACGGTTTCGCAGACAATCCAGGAATGTTCGGAATTGCCAAGGCCCACCGTTATTCCGAGTTCAAACGGCATATTGAACCGAGGGGTGCTGGGAGCGGTTCGATCCAATTGGACGCGGGACAGATCATGAATCGAATACTGGGAGGAAGCAATCAGAGAAATGATTCGCTCCAATCGCCTTTGGCTGAAGGGAATTTCAAGAGTAGCTCTGGGAGCGAATCCGAAAGCGCTGACGCCCGCTATGTAAGCCAACAGCAGCTTCTTGAAGCGGGCGTCGTAGGGAATGTTGAGGAAAACGGCAGCCTTTTCAATGCTTGGCTTGGGCCTTCTTCGCTTTTGTGCCTGAGATTTTTGTGCCGGCATCGCGCCCGCTGCGCTTTCTTACAACAGTAGTTGCAGATTTTCTTTTGGTGTGGCCGTTGTCTGCGGAGTGATCGCCTTCGGGGGACTGACGCTTGAGAATCCGGTCGGTGTAGCGTCTCGCGATCTTGATTAATGCTTCCGTTCGAGACTTGGATACGCCGAGGATTCGGGCAGTGTCGTGCGCGGTGGCGAAGCGGCTATCGACTCTGATTGCGTGTGCCATATATCGGATTATAGAACACGGTCCAAGTGGCGCGGACGCTCCTGTCCGCGTGTCAATATCGCCCCGAGAGTTCGAGGAGCCGCGGAATCCCACCTTTCGAAAAGCGCGGTGGAATGAGTTCGCACCCTGTTCATTCAGTAGTTAACTCGCCTGTTAACTAATTGGTTCTGTCCCCCCCCCCCCCCCCCCCCCCCCCCCCCCCCCGATTTGAGGTAAAATATTGATAAATCAGTACTTACTTGTAAAATATTCCGGAATAAGGACTTACGGGTATTCCACAAAAGGGAGTTACGATATCCGCTCCCTTTTCATATTGTTGCATCGGGCGGGTTCGGCGTCTGTGATGGCGCTCGCTGGTTGGGTGTGATGAAAAAGTCAGGGTCGCGAAATCCCCGGAAAGACGGAACCGTGGATTCCGCTTTCGAAAAGGCGCGAGCGGCGGGGCATTCGGCTTCTTAGCTCGTTGCGTGGCGCAGACGCGCCTCCTCCCAAATTATTGTCAGCCTTTCGTTGCGCCGCCGATAGATGCGACCAGGCAGCGGAGGGGCTCCCGCCACAGCAGAGTCATACTCGTGAAAAGCGACGTAGGCCTCTTCCAATGAAGGGCGCTCCTGGTTGAGCAATCGAAAGCATTCCTGCAGGATGCTCTCACAGCGGTTCGCCAACGATCTATAGCGGAGAGCCATATCTATTAGATCTTCGGTCGTCCAGAACGTGATACCGATCAGCACACTTTTCGCCACAAACTCGAGCCGAGACTGGGTAACCACCGAGGACGGCAACTAGCACAAAGCTGAGCAGGAGCACAGCCGACGCCACGACACTGACGAGAAGAAACACCGTCCATGCGGCCTGTGCGATCTTGCCGCTGAAGAAGGCGCACTCTGCGGTAACGTCGACCAACCTTTTTGGTCCCTTCGGCAGATGAGAGGAATAGTAGGGATCAGGAACGGAGTTCTCGGGTGCGCTCCATACTCTCTCCGGTAGGTCGGCGATCTCAAAGGACGTTGGCTCCCTTCCAGTCGCATCCCGGAGCATTGCGAGCCTCCTTAAGCGCTGTGCAACGTCAACGTGACTTTCCATCGAAAGGCGCGAAACGAAAAGAAACGCCTGCCCTACACAGGCGAGAATCAAGAAGACGGCCTCAGCAATGCGATTGTTCCACGCGATCGTAGCCAACGTGGTCAGGTAGATCATTGCTTTGACACAAACGCCGGTCCATAGCAGTCTCTCGCCGCGCTGGTACTCAGCACGCATTGCAGCTACGAGATTCATTTCAGTCCTGGAACCTATCCCCAAACACGCGCCTCCACTTTGCTGCTGCCGAGGCCATCCTGCTTGCCTTTTCGTCCTCCCACGCCGCGCACGCAAGATCGGTCGCTGACTTCACCACGACTAGGCCCCCGGCAAGTACGTCGCCCGGATAGACGGGTGGTGCGTCCGACAGCCAAGGGTCTTGAACTCCGCGCGTTACAGCCTGCTGCACGGCCCAAAACGCGAGGGCCACGCCATAGGGGAGCGTGGAAATAGATTCACGCTTGCATCCTTTATCCCAGAAGGCCCGCGCGATCGTGAGTTCGATGAAGTACGAGTTTAGTTTGCCGTTCAATTGCTCCGCATTCCAGTACTTCAGGAGCTTGACCGTCTTGCGAAATAGTTTGTTGTGGTCTTCTTGGAGCATGTCGGCCACAACTCCGTCATATCTCGGGTTGGTCCGGATCCAGCCCCCGCGCCCGTCCGGCATCAGATAGAAACGGCACTCGCCTTGCTGGTTGGGGCTCAAGGAAAAGCACGGAACGATGTCGTAGCCGAGGCCGTCGCTTGCAGAGCTTGCGCCGTGGGTCATCTGGACGGTCACCGCCTGACCACTTGGCTTGACCTTGGTTTGCGAGAACCGACGCTTCAGGACACTAGCAAATCCGTCGATCAATTTCGACGACGACACCCATGAACCGTTAGCCCATCTTGGCGTAAGCAGCGGGTTCCACGCGAGACCGTCGGTTGCCACCGAGTAGGGCAGCACGGCTCCGTTCATGTAATAGAAAAGGTTGCCGCCATCCAAGGGGAAATAGATGTCGATGTCGTCCAGCGGCCATGTTTTCGTATGTCGGGCGAACGATCCCCCGAAGAAAGTCACAATCCGCGGTCTTGAGGATGGAGGAAAGCTGGAATCACGCCCGCATTCCTCCTGGAGGAACTCGCGCAGATTTTGGTGGCTCGTGCTCGCCGTGCTACGTATGCCTTCCGGTATGTTGATCGAGTTCGTCAGTAGGTCCTCGAAGCTCTGGGAAATGCTCTTCGCTCGGTACTCGGATAAAAACCGCCACACGGCGGTGTCGAAGCTGGCCATGATCTAATTCCTCCCACAAAACAAAATCGGGCATAGCGTTCGCCATGCCCTCCTCACAGCTGGACGTCTTCAACCTCTCTCGACTTGTTAACCCCAAGCGGCTGAAGCCGTCGAGGTTTGGTTCTTGTTTTGGCACGGCTGAAGCCGTGCCCTTCCCTGAATCGCAGCGGTGAACCGCTGCGCCACCCAAAATCAAGATCAAAGTCAAAAGCTTGCCGGCGAGACGCCAGCGCTACTTACGAACAGCCGCTGGTGCTCCCGCAACTCATGCATTTGTAGCAACTGCCGTTGCGCACCATGATGGAGCCGCAGACGTGGCAGCTGGGAGCGTCTCCCATGTCGATCATGCTGGCTAGGGCGTCGGCGGCGTGGATGCTGCCGGCTCTGGGACCGGCGCTGGCGTTGAGATCGCTGATCGCGTCCCCGGCGCGGCGAGGATCGCCCCCCCTCCGTCGGCTTGGCGGCTTGGGACGCAAGTTCTCGAACAGGAACTGCTGCTGTCCGCTCAGGAAGCGCATTTGCAGCCAGCGGAAAATGTAGTCCATGATCGACTTGGCAAAGCCGATGTCGGGATTGCTGGACCATCCGCTGGGCTCAAAGCGGGTGTGCGCGAACTTTTCGCAGAAAAGTTTCAGCGGCACGCCGTGCTGCAGCGAGATGGAGACGGCCAGGGCGAAGCTGTCCATCAGGCCGGAGACGGTCGAGCCTTCTTTGGCCATCTTGATGAAGATCTCGCCGGGTTCGCCGTTGGGATACAGGCCGACGATGATGTAACCTTCGTGCCCTCCGACGTTGAACTTGTGCGTCACCGACATGCGCTCTTCTTGCAGCTTGTGACGCACGGCGCGCGGCGGAGCGTCGAGATTGTCGTCTTGACCAGCGTCATGGCCGACGGCATTCCGCGCCGCATCATCTTTAGTGGAGTTCGCCGTCTTGGCCGGCGGCGGAAGTGGCTGCGACTGCTTGCATCCATCGCGATATACGGCTACGGCCTTAAGGCCCAGCTTCCAGGCCTGAATGTAGGCTTCGGAAATATCGTCTACCGTCGCGGTGTTGGGCAGGTTGACGGTTTTGGAGATCGCTCCGGAGATGAAAGGCTGGGCCGCGGCCATCATCTTCAGGTGTCCCATGTAATGAATCGACCGAGTGCCCTTGGTGGGCTTGAAAGAGCAATCGAAGACGGCGAGATGCTCGTCTTTTACGTGGGGGCGCCTTCGATGGTTCCGGTCGCGTCGATGTAACTGACGATGGCGTCGGTCTGTTCGTGGGTGTAACCGAGCTTGAAAAGGGCTCCGGGGACGGTGTTGTTTACGATCTTGATCATGCCGCCGCCTACCAGCTTCTTGTACTTGATCAGCGCCAAGTCGGGCTCGATGCCGGTGGTGTCGCAATCCATCATGAAGCCTATAGTGCCGGTGGGGGCTAGGACGGTTACCTGGCTAGTTGCTGTAGCCGTGCTTTTCGCCGTGGGATAGGGCTTCGTCCCAGCATGTGCCTTGCTGGCCTTCGTAGAGCGGAGCGCGGGAATGTCCGTCCCTGATTGATGTTGTTTACGCTGGCCCGGTGCATTCTTATTACATCTAAGAACGGCTCGCGATTTATGTACCAGCCGGGGCAGGCGGCTCCGGGCATGTCTTCGGCGTGGTTACTCCTAGTCTGGTTTGTACGGTGTCGGTGATCGGAGTTAGGGGCTCGCATTGTTCGGCTATGCTTGAGGATTGGAGATAGGCTTCGCCGCACATGATGGCGGTTACACAGGCGGCGTAGTCTCTTCCGGCGTCGGAGTCGTAGGGTAGGCCGGCGGCCATTAGTAAGGCGCCGAGGTTTGCGTAGCCTAAACCTAGCGGGCGATAGTCGTGCGAGTTTTTGCCTATGATTTCGGTGGGGTAGCCGGCGTTGTCTACCAGGATTTCCTGCGCGGTGATCACTATGTCCACGGCGTGGCGGTAGGCTTCGACGTCGAAGGTGCCGTTGGGCGCGAACTTCAGCAGGTTCAGGCTGGCCAGGTTGCAGGCGGAGTCATCCAGGAACATGTACTCGCTGCAGGGATTGCTGGCGTTGATCCTGGCTGTGTTTTTGATGGTGTGCCAGCGATTGACGGTGGTGTCGTATTGCATTCCGGGATCGCCGCATTGCCAGGTGGCTTCGGAAATTTTTCTGCATCAGGTCTTTGGCTTTGTAAGTGTTGACTACGCGGCCGTCGACTATGGCGCGTGTGGAGAAATCGGTATCGCGCATTACGGCTACCATGAAGTCGTCGGTTACGCGGACGGAGTTATTCGCGTTCTGGAAGAAGATGGAGCTGTAGGCGTCGGAATCGGGGTGCGAGCCGTCGTAGCCCTGCGCGACCAACGCATGGGCTTTGGCTTCTTCTTTGCTTTTGCACTCTATGAAGTCGACTATGTCGGGATGGTCGATGTTGAGGATGACCATCTTGGCGGCGCGTCTTGTTTTACCTCCGGACTTGATCACTCCGGCGAAGGCGTCGAAGCCTTTCATGAAGCTTAGCGGGCCGCTGGCGGTGCCGCCGCCGCTTAGAACTTCGGTGGAGGAACGCAACGGCGAAAGATTGGTGCCGGTGCCGGATCCCCACTTGAAGAGCATGCCTTCGGTTTTGGCTAGAGTGAGGATGGAATCGAGCGAGTCTTTTACGGAATTGATGAAGCAGGCGGAGCACTGCGGGCGGGTGTATCCGGTGACTCCGAATTCCACCTGCTGCGTCGTCGAATTCCAGTGCCAGTTGGTGGCGTCGGATTTGGGCTCTACGCGTTCGCAGCCTACGTTGAACCAGACGGGCGAGTTGAAGGCCACGTGCTGGCGGATCAGCAGGTGCGACGAGTTCGTCGTGGAAAGTGGCGGCGTCTTCGGAGGTGCGGAAGTATCCGTCTTTCATGCCCCAGTCGCGAATGGTTTCGGCCACGCGGGCTACGAGTTGGCGGACACCGGTTTCGCGCTCATCGGTGCCGATCTGTCCGTGAAGATATTTCGAGGCGACTATGTTGGTCGCGGTCATGGACCAGTCTTTGGGGACCTCGACATTCTTCTGCTCGAAGATCATGCCTCCCTGAGAGTCGGTGATCTGGGCGTTGCGGAGCTCCCACTCGACTTCGTTGTAGGGGGAGACGCCGGGCTTGGTGAAAAAGCGGCGGAAGGTCAGGCCTGGGGCTTTCTTTTTATTCGTGGTGACTGGCGGCGGTTTGAGTTTTGATTTGGTCACGCACTTCGGGCATTTCCTTCTCCTAATTAGATGATGGCAAAGAGCGGTTGATCTTGCGTTGGGGCCATTTTATAAATGCCTTCGGCTCGCGGCCGAATTGCTTGCGGCTCGCCGCCCTGCCGCTAAAGGGGCTTTTGATTTCGAAGAACTTTCGGCATCGCTCAAGCGCACGCCTGACACGAAATCCAAGCCAAACTCCTTATGGAGCTGGATCGCCTTGCAAACCCTTGCGGTAATTGTGCTCCGGGAGCGCGGTGGCGGGGGTCGGCTCAGCGGGGCGGTTCGCCTGGGCTGAGTCGCCGGTCGGGCCAACTGACGATCGCCAGTTGGGCATTCGATGCCATGGCGGGCGAAACAGGCGGCAACGAGTTCCATCAAACCTTCCATCGGGGCTCCTGGATGTGGCGACGGAGACGGGGCTGGCCCCGTCTGTACACGAGCGGGCTGCAGCAGCGCTGAATCCGCTCTGGATTCTGTTGATGAATCCCCCCGGAGGGGATGGCGGGATAGCCAAGCCGGGGGAAATCACCGCTAGTTTTCATCTGTTTTCCATCCGCTCCGGAGGGATGGTTTCCCGTAAAGGGGAAGACGCGAAGTCACCTCAACTTTGAGTCTCGCCCCGTGTGTTTATGGTCGTTGCCTCCTGCACGGAGGTCTGCAAAAAGTGCTCTGGGATGCTTAACGTACTCCCGTATATGGTGCCTGTCAAGAGATAAACGCAACATCTTGTGGCCCGAAAGTTGTAAGGGTACCGACTTGGAAAGTGGGGCGAGGTTTCAAGGTTTCCAGAGTTTCAAGGTTTCAAAGTCTTAAAGTCTGTATGATTAAACACTCATGCTGTGGCTGCGGTTGCCATCTTCGGGCGCGGCGCGGGATCACGGGCCGGGTGAGGACGGATGGGCTCCACTGTTGGTGACCGGCACGTAGATGTCTTCGAAGATGGCTTGGGTGGTGATGCGTCTTATGCCGTCAGAGGACTCGACGATGTAATCTCCGGGACGGCCGGATTGTTCGCGACCGAGAGCGTCGGTAAAGACGAGTGGTTCGGTGAGTTGACGGGCGCGCACCAGAAAACGGGTGCGGTAGACGGTCCATTGGCTTTCAAGATTCATGGGGCGCTTCTTTCACCCTCCGGCAGGGCGGGTGTTCGTTTCTGGCTTTCGGGTTTCACGTTTTCACCGAGCAGGGTCGCCGCTTGGCGGAAGATTCGCTTCAAGGTGGAGTGACTGTACGCGCAGTAAGAAGGAGGGTCAATACCAAAAGAATTGTGCAACGGTGGAATTCGCGGCGGCGGGTTGGGGATGATGAATCGCGATCAAGTATGGGTCGAGGGCTAACTGCGCTTGGCGCACGAACGGCGGGGTTTGAGCGGCGAGTGGAGAATTGGGTTGGACGATGGCGCGCGCGACGACCGGAATTTGCACAAGGGGCGCACAGGATTGGAACAGGTGCCGGTTCTCAGTTATCAGTTTTCAGTTTTCAGTTCTGAGCTGATTCGGAACGGTTGACCTTAAACTGGAGTCGCGGGGTTGGAGGTTCGGAGTGAGGAAATTCTTTTTGCAGCTATTGGCTCGTGTCATCGGACGTGCATCCCGCGGCAAGAAGCAGGTCCTTCGCTTCGCTCAGGATGACAATACATAAAAGGAGACTGCAAAACCTATATGTTCAGGGCGCGATTTGCGCGTGACATTGTTACGGAATTCTTGCCTCCGGCTCGTGCTGGGAAGATTCGACGGGCGATCATCCTTTGCGATGGGATGCCTTCGATTCCTCGCAAACAGGGGTTGGCTGAATTTCTTTCTGCGAAGGGATATTGGGTGTTTTATCCGCGGTATCGGGGAGCTTGGGAGAGTGGCGGGGAGTTTCTGGAACGGTCTCCCCACTTGGATGTTCTGGATGTGGTCGGCGGACTTTCGAAGGAGTTTCGAGAACTCGCGTTTGGGCGGCGATTTCGCGTGTCTTCGGATTTGGATGAAGTGTTTGTGATTGGGGGGAGCTTTGGTGGGGCGGCGGCTATTCTTTGTTCGCTTGATTCGCGAGTGAAAAAGGTGATTGCTAATTGTCCGGTGGTGGATTGGGGGATTCTTGCGCGCGAGGGGAAGAAGGAGACTTCGAATCCCAGTTATGCTGCTTATATTCGGGCTGCGTTTGGGAATGGATATCGGCTGTCGGACAAGAATTGGAAGAAGCTGCGGGGCGGGACGTTTTATAACCCTGCTTATCACGCGTCGGAGATTAGTCCGTCGAAGATCATGATGTTTCATGCTCAGGATGATCCTTATGTGCCTTATCGGTCGGTCGTGAAATTTGCTCGGGCGACGGGCGTGCGGTTGAAATTGTTGCGGCGGGGTGGGCACTTGAGTACGGACTTGATTGTGCGCAGGTACTGGGCGCAGATTCGGGAGTTTTTCGAGGGTTGATGAGTCTCTCGCCCAATTCTAGCTGGACGGCTTCTGGTCGGCGGGTGGTTGCTTTCTGGCTAGCGATCGGACGTAGTTGACCAGATCCCAGATTTGCTCGGGCTTGGCGCGATCGCCTTCGGAAGGCATGTCGCCGTGGCCATTCTTGACGACATAAAAGAACTCGCCGTCGGTGCGGTCCTTTTGAAACGTGGGATCGGTGAGATCGGGGGTCATCTTCAGATCCTTGGCAGCTTCGGTTTTGCCATCGCCGGAGACGCCGTGACACGTGGCGCAATCGTAGCTGTAGATCTTCTTACCTTCAGCGATGGACTCGGGAGTGGACTTCACCGGGTTGGGCTCGCGGGCGGCCTTGACGGGGACGGGGCTGATGACGGTCTTGGGAGCGGGCTTGGTTTCTTGCGCCGGGGAAACGAGGGTGATCAGGAGGATCAGGGTTAGAAGTGGCGCGGGGTTGAGCACGGCGGCCTCCGAACGGATAGACGACTAACGATTTGCAGTCTATCTTACGCCGAGATGAGTCGCGCGCGAGGCGTTGCTCGGTGAGGAGCCGAGCTGTGCTCGGCTGGGACAGCCGAGGGCGGCTGTCCCTACGCGAGCACGGGGCGGAGCCCCGTCACCACATGAGCATCTCACACGAGCGTGGCCATACGTGCTACTTCTTTGAGGCTTGGTAGCGCTTGTTGATTTCGTCCCAGTTGACTACGTTCCACCAGGCTTGCAGATATTCGGGACGGCGGTTGTTGTACTTGAGATAGTAGGCGTGCTCCCAGACGTCGTTGCCGAAGATGGGATGCAGGCCTTGGGAGATCGGGCTGTCCTGATTGGGCGTGCTTAGGATTTTTACTTCGCCTTTGGCGTCTCCGGCTAGCCAAACCCATCCGCTGCCGAACTGGCCTGCACCGGCGGCGTTGAATTTTTCCTGGAAGGTCTTGAAGTCGCCAAAGGTCTTTTTAATTACGTCGGCTATGGGGCCGGTGGGATCGCCTCCACCTTTGGGCTTCATGATTTGCCAGAACATGGTGTGGTTGACGTGGCCTCCGCCGTTGTTGCGGACTGCGCCTCGGATGTCTTCGGGGATGGCGTTCAGGTCGCGGATCAGGTCTTCCGCGGTTTTCTTGTGCAGCTCGGGATGCTTATCTAGGGCCGCGTTGAGATTCTTGACGTAGGCGGCGTGATGCATGTCGTGATGAAGGTGCATCGTCTTTTCGTCGATGGTGGGTTCTAGCGCCGTGTAATCGTACGGCAGCGGGGGGAGTTCGTGCGCCATTTTCTTTTCCTCCAAAACTTGGGACATTTTCTTTTCCTCCTAAAGCGTTATGGATGACGGGGTGCGATGGAAGGATTCATGCGGGGTCGATTGTTCGGGCGGCCCTTTATATTTGTAACATTTTAGGGGGAAGAATGACGCGCCGAGGCGAAGGAGTGCGACCACGGCGGCTGAAGCCGCATTCGAGCAGACACTGTGACTGGAGTGCTTAAGCGCTGCGCCACCCACAAACAGCAAGCCGGGAGTCGTTGTGAGCTCGCGAGGCTGCCGAGCTGCGCTCGGCTGGACAGCCGAGGGCGGCTGTCCCTACGCGAGCAGAGCCCGGCCTTTATAATTCTCGTTCATCTTCGTGAGGGCGGTTCCGGGAGGGTATTTGAAAGTTCTTTTGCTGGAGAATATTAGCGGGGTGGCGGCTTCTCAGTTTGAAGAGGCGGGGTTTGTGGTGGAGTCGTTTAAGGGCGCGCTGGAGGAGCGCGAACTGATTGAGAAGGTGCGCGGGACTTCGATTCTGGGCGTTCGATCCAAGACTCGGATTACGGCGGCGGTTTTGGATGCGGCACCGGAACTGGTTTCGGTGGGGGCGTTTTGTATTGGGGTCGACAAGATCGATCGGGCGGCTTCGAGCGAGCGGGGGATTGGGGTGTTTAACGATCCGCACTCTAACAGCCGGTCGGTGGCTGAGCTGGCTATGGGGGAGATCATCCTGCTGATGCGGCGGACGTTTGAGGCTAGCACTCGGCTGCACGGCGGGGTTTGGAATAAATCTTCAGATGGATCGCATGAAGTGCGCGGACTGACTTTGGGGATTGTGGGTTATGGAAAGATTGGGTCGCAGGTGTCGGATCTGGCTGAGGCTATGGGCATGCGGGTCGTGTTTCATGACGTGGCGCATGTTCTGGCTCGGGGAAATGCGCGGCCGGTCAGCTTTCGCGAATTGCTGGAGACATCCGACGTGATCACTTTGCATGTCGATGGGAAGGCGCAGAACCAGGGGCTGTTTGGAGATGATGAGATCCGGGGAATGAAGGATGGGGCTTGCCTGATTAATCTCAGCCGCGGGTTTGTGGTGGATCATGAGGCTCTGGCTCGGCATTTGAAGAGCGGGAAGCTGGGTGGTGCGGCGGTGGATGTGTTTCCTTCCGAACCGGAGTCGGGTGGGGCGTTTTCGAGTCCGCTGCGGGGGCTGGCTAATGTGATTCTGACTCCTCATATTGGCGGCAGTACGGAGGAGGCACAGCAAAATATCGGGCAGTTTGTTTCGGCTCGGATGATCGATTATTTCGCCAGCGGGAATTCTCAGCTGAGCGTGAACCTGCCGCAGTGTCATCTGGACTTTGATCCGAATGCGGAGCCGCGATCGTACCGGTTGATGCACATCCACCATAATGTGCCGGGAATCTTGCGGGCGATTAACGACATTCTGGCGGATCGGGGGATCAATATCGATCGGCAGGTGCTGGATACTCGCGGGCAATTGGGATATGCGATCTACGACATCAATCGGGATTGCGATGCGGCGTTGATGGCTAAGTTGCGGGCGGTTCCGCAGACGATTCGGGTGCGGGTGCCGGGAGTGGCTCGGGGATAGAGGGCAAAGAAACAGGGGCTAAAGCCCGTATTGATCTCAGAGGTTTACGCGGCCCTAAAGGGCCGCTCTTCCACGGTGGTTACCACATTCGTCCGCTTTCCACGACGGTAATTTCCACATTCGTCCGCTTTCCACGACGGTGATTTCCACATTCGTGCGTTTTCTACGACGGTGGTTACTACATTCGTGCGCTTTCCACGGCGGATTTGTGGGACGGACGATTTTTGGCGGCTTGGTGGAGTGATGAGCTTAGTCGGTGGCGGAGGCTGAGGCGGTCTTGGGCGGAGTTGTGGATTGGGCAGGTGCGGAGGCCCCGTCGGACTGCGGGCCTTCGGTGGTTACGGGGGAGGTGGGGATTCCGTTGATGTAGATGGAGGGAGCGGCGGTTCCTCCACGGACGGCTTCGCCTTCGGGCAGGAGACCAACCGCACGATTTTTCCCCGAGCCCTTGGCCTGGTAGAGCGCGTAGTCGGCTAACACGAGTACCTGGTCGTGAGACACGGTCTTCGGCTCCATCTCCAGCCAGGGAAAAGCCGCCCAGCCGATTGAACAGGTGACGCGCAGATCCGCGTCGGCGGCTTCTGTCCGATAAGGCCTGGCTCCGACGGAATCGAGGATGCGATTGGCTAGAATGTGGGCTTCTTTGCGGTCGGTGTAGCGGGAGAGGAGGAGAAATTCCTCGCCGCCCCAGCGGATGACGGCATCGGAAAGGCGGGCGGCAGAGTTGATTCGCCGGGCGACCTCGGCGAGGACCTGGTCTCCGATCTTGTGTCCGAACTGGTCGTTGACGTTCTTGAAGTGGTCGATATCGATGAGATAGAAAACCAGATCACGATTGCGAAGCTCCGTGGCTGGATAGCTCACAAAGGAGCGGAGGATCTGCTGCACGTCGGAGTCGATGGAATTGGCGAAGAAGCGGCGGTTGCGAACGCCGGTGAGCAGGTCGGTCAGGGAAGCGTCGAGCAGCTCATGATTGGCATTGGCCAGCTCTTTTTCGAGGCGGGCCTGCTTGACTATGCCGATGAAAGCGAACACGACAACTGCGGCTAGTGAGAGCAGAATGCGGAATGTCCATACCGAGAGCGGCAGGCTGCGGTCGAGGAAGGACCATGCCACCAGCAAGGGCAGAATCAGAGTGACGGGGGCGGCCAGACGAGAAGCCCACCGCCAGTAGCGTTCGCTGTCGAGATTGCCGTGTTCCGACAGGGGCTCCAGACCATGCGCCATTAGGGCGGCAAAGGTCATGCCGGCGAGACATACTGCGGTGGTGGAGTCGTACCAGCCGCCGGTAAAGTAGATGCCGGAATCGGCGAGCGTGTCGACGACGTATTCCATGACGGTGTCGCAGGCGATCACGGCAATGAGCAGGGCGTAGAAATGCCGCCATCGGCCGGAACTGTGGCGCCAGCCGAGTATGACTATGGACAACAGGATCACGTCCTGGGCCAGGGCGAGGAACTTGTAGGCCACATCGTAGGACTGGACATCGGGAGCCAGGTATTGCCATGGGAGAACGAGAAACAGATAGAGGTACAGACCGGTCAACAAAAGCAAGAGCAGATCAAGGGTGCCCAGGCGCTGGTGTTGCGGGGTCGGCTCGACATGAGGCCGTAGAGCAAAGGCTAGAATAAGGATGGTCCAGGCTGAAAAAACCATGGCGTCGCCCAGACTCAGGGTGGGCGTCTGCTTCCGTACTAACTCCCAGTACATCTGCAAGATCTGACTGCCGACTTCGATGGCGTAACCGCCAGCCAGGAGGATCCACACCAGACGTTGCTGGCGGTTGCTGCTGAATGCGTTTCTGGCGAAGGCAACTGAGACGGAGACCATCAGAACGAAGGTGATCCAGTCGGTAATCGAGGTGAGCAGATAGGATTTCGGGAGCAAGAGGGACGCGACCGCCTGCGCGACCACGAGGCAGACAACGGCCAATGCCCATATCTTCGAGCTCAATCGAAGACGCACTACACCCCCCATTATAAGAATTACAGCCTTTTATCCAGATAAACCCAAGTGACAGAAGTAACGTCTGAAAATAAGCAGCGCGTCTCGAGGATGACTTCTCAGAAATTCGAGCCAGCGCGACGGAGACGGTCGTGGATGGCTTCCCACTCGGGCGTGCTGGGCGGGAGATCGACGGCAATCCAGTTGTAATTGCGAGAGTCTGCCTGGTGGAGAACATCGTAGAGTACGGCCGCGTAATCGGCGGCGGATTCGGGCATCTGGTGGATGCTGACGACGCTGCGACTGGGCGGATGGCGGTGGCGCAGATAGAGTCCTTTTTCTTGTCCCTGATCGGGCAATTTTCCATTGGACGATAGATATAAGGTGGTGCGCGGGCTGTAGTGGCGAGGGTGCAGGCCGGGCGAGGGATGGGCTCCGGCTTGAGGTTCTTGCGCGATGTCGACTGGGCCGATGATCGCTTCCAGTGCGGTGCGGGGGATTGCGCCGGGACGGAGCAGGATCGGTCTTCTTCCGGTCAGCCCAGCTTCCGCTAGCGAGAGTACGGTGGATTCGATCCCGACCTGGCAGGGCCCGCCGTCGAGGATGAGATCTACTTCAGAGCCGAGGCTTTGGCGAACGTGGTCGGCGGTGGTGGGGGAAAGTTCGGTGAAGCGGTTGGCGCTTGGAGCAGCGAGTGGAACGCGGGCGGCGCGGATGAGGGCTTGCGCGATGGGATGCGCGGGCATGCGCACGGCCACGGTCGATAAGCCGGCGGTGACGATGTCGGGAATCTGGGGTTGGTTGTTGGCAACCAGTTTTTTTAGAACCAGGGTTAACGGGCCGGGCCAGAAGGCGCGGGCGAGGCGGTCGGCGGTTTCGGGCCAGTCCGCAACCAGGGACTGCGTCATTTCCATCGACGCTACGTGGACGATGAGTGGACTGGTCAGGGGTCGGCGTTTGACGGAGTAGATGCGGGCTACGGCTTCGGCGTCGAGGGCGTTGGCGCCTAGACCGTAGACGGTTTCGGTGGGGAAGGCGACGAGGCGACCGGCGCGGATGAGTTGGGCGGCGCGATCGATTTCGCCGGGATCGGCGGCTGGGGGCATAGCTGATTGTAGATTGCAGAGGTTAGATTGCAGAAGTTGAGCTTTGCCCGGCTCGTACCCTTCGACTCCGCTCAGAGCGGGCTCCCGAGGATGCCCGTTCCCACACACACCTCCGTCCCCATACAAACTGTGCCCGTCCCCCGACAAACTGTTTCCACGCAACTTTGGACGGGGCAGAGCCCCGTCACCACACGGGCACACCGAATCGCGACTACTTTTTCTTTTCTTGTTCTTCGACTGCGAGGTTGTTGGTCACTGAGAAGACACCGGAGACACTGTTGGCCTGGACGCCGGCGATTTGCTTGTCCATCTGGCGCGCCACCACGCCTTCGAGGGTGACGTTTCCGTTCTTGACGATGATGTGAATGGGTGGAACGGCGCGCAACTGATACATGTGGAGGACGCTGTTGCCGTAGATGGCGCGGTAGGTGGCGCGGCGGATCCGGTCGTCGTTCATGGAGGTGGGCAGAACCTCGATGTTGTTGACGACTTTTGCGACACCTTCAATACGCTTGACCACGTTTTCGGCGTCGGACTTGAGAGTGGGACGCGCGACCTGGCCGAGCAGGGTTACGGTGCCATCGGGATCGACTTTGTAGGAGAGGTTGTCGAACACGCCGTAGTACGGAAGCATCACGAGTTCGTGACGGACTTCCTTGACGATGCGATCGTAGCTTTTCTGAGGGAGCATGCCGGCTGGTGGGTTGTCCTGGATGGCGGGGCTGGCGAGGGCCGCGATCGAGAAAATCGTCAGTGAGAGAAACAGAATCAGTGGGAGAGCTGGAACTGCGAGCGGTGATTTTTTCATTTTGTATGACCTCATGGTACGACCTCATGCTGGATTTCTCTGTGACACGGTGAGAGGCCCTGAAATTCTTCGCACTTTTCAGACGTTGGGAAGAGGCGCGAAGTTGCTTTTTCTTGCTCCGGGGAAATGATGCCCGGCCATTCTATCGCAAATCCGGAGTTGTTTTGAATACCGGGCTGCCGAGCTGCGCTCGGCTGGACAGCCGAGGGCGGCTGTCCCTACGCGAACTGGACGGGGCCCTTCGGCTTCGCTCAGGGCAGGCTCCGCCCCCTAACCACACGAACATGTCACACCACACCAGGATGTCACTGTGCTTCGGCGGGTTTGGGTTTGTGGCGGCGCTCTCTGAAGCCTTCTATCAATAGATACAGCACGGGGATGAAGAACAGGTTCAGGATGGTGCTCATGATCATGCCGCCGAAGACGGTGGTGCCTACGGAGTGGCGTCCATTTTCTCCGGCGCCGCTGGCGACGACCAGAGGAACGACGCCCATGATGAAGGCCAACGACGTCATGAGGATGGGACGCAGGCGGATGCGGGTTGCGGTAACGGCCGATTCAAGAATGGTCATGCCGCGCCCGCGGAGCTGCTCGGCGAATTCGACGATCAGAATGGCGTTCTTGGAGGCGAGGCCAATGAGCATGACGAGGCCGACCTGACAGTAGACGTCGTTTTGCAACCCGCGCATCCATTGCGCGCCGAGCGCTCCGAGCAGGGCCATGGGAACTGCGAGCAGGATGATGAAGGGGAGCACAAAGCTTTCGTATAGTGCCGAAAGCGTGAGATAGATGACGAGGGTTCCAAGCCGAACAGAATGAGCGTGGTCGAGCCCGAGGCTAACTCTTCGAGCGAAATGCCTGACCATTCGTAGGTGTAGCCCTGGGGCAAGGTCTTGGCAGAGAGCTGCTGCATGGCGTCGATGGCCTGTCCGGAGCTGAAGCCGGGCGCGGCGGAGCCGTTGATTTCAGCCGAGCGGAACAGATTGTAGTGATTGATGACCTGCGGCGCGGGAGTCTGGGTGATGGTGACGAGATTCTGCAGCGGGATCATCGCGCCGGAATCGGAGCGCACGTAGTACTGGCCGATATCCTGCGGATGCGAGCGGAATTGTTTGTCGGCCTGGACGTAGACGCGATAGGAACGGTTATTGAAATCGAAATCGTTGACGTAGGACGAACCCATGTAGACGCCGAGGGTGTCGGTGATCTGGCCGAGCGGGATGTGCAGGCTCTTGGCTTTTTCGCGGTCGATGGTGACGACGATATTGCGGATCGTTGGCGGTGTAAGTGCTGAAGAGTCCGGTCAGGTCCTTTTCGGGACGCTCGGTGGCGGCACGAATCAGGTCGTGGGTGGTTTTGTCGAGATCCTGGAGGGTGTGACCGCCCTGATCGAGCAGTTCGTACTGGAAGCCGCCGAACTGGCCGAGACCCTGGACGGCGGGCGGCTCGAAGGGGATCACGATGGCGCCGGAGATTCCGAAGAGCGGGCCGCGGAGGCGGTTCAAGATGGCAGCGGCGGTATGCTCTTCTCCCTTGCGTTTCGCGTAAGGCTGGAGGGGAAGAAACACGAGGCCGGCGTTGGGTGTGGCGCCGCCGAAGCTGAAGCCGGCGACCGAGAAGGTGCCTCGAACTTCAGGGATATTCTTGGTGATGGCCGAAACCTGCCGGCCGATATTGCGGGTGTATTCGAGCGAAGCGCCGGTTGGAGCCTGGATGGCAACGATGAGGTAACCCTGATCTTCGGTGGGCACGAAGCCTTGCGGCACGTGGCGGAATACGAAGTAGGCGAGGCCGAGGCCGAGGACGAAGAGAATGAGCGCGACGGCTTCGAAGCGGAGAAACGCGCGAAGAGCGTGCTCGTAGCCATTGGTTATGGCGCTGAGCACACGATCGACCAGCTTGGAGAACCGGTTCTTTTCTCCGTGCAGGCGGCCAAGCAGCAGCGCCGCGAGAGCAGGCGCCAGGGTCAGAGCGTTGAAGGCAGAAATCGAGATAGAAAAGGCAATCGTCAAAGCGAACTGCCGGAACAGGATGCCGGTTGTGCCCGGGAAGAATGCCACCGGCACAAAGACGGCCACCAGCACCAGCGAGGTGGCGATGACCGCGCCGGTGACTTCTTTCATGGCGGCGGAGGCGGCTTTGGCCGCACTGGTCTCGCCCTCCTGTAAGTGGCGCTCGATGTTTTCGATGACGACGATCACGTCGTCGACCACCAGGCCGGTGGCGAGCGTGATGCCGAAGAGCGTCAGCGTGTTGATGGAAAAGCCAAGCAGCTTGATGAAAGCAAACGTCCCGATGAGCGAAACTGGAGTGGCGATGAAGTGAATGATCGTGGTCCTCCAGTCGCCGAGGAAAACGAAGATCACCAGGATGACCAGCAGGATCGCAGAACCCACGGTAAAAACCACGTCGCGGATGGATTCGCCGACGGCGTCGGTGGTATCGAAGGCGATCTCATACTTCATGCCGGGCGGAAAGCGCTTGGAAAGTCGATCGAGTTCGGCGACGCACTTCTGGTGCACGTCGAGCGCGTTGGCGGTGGAGAGCTGGGTGACGGCGATGCCGACCGCGTCGCGGCCGTTGTAATCGAGGTCGGTGCTATAGTCTTCGGCGCCGAGTTCGGCGTGACCGACGTCTTTGCAGCCGGACCAGAGTGCCGTCGGCATTGCTCTTGAGGATGATGTTATCGAACTGAGCGGCTTCGGAGAGACGGCCAACGGCGCGGACGCTGATCTGGAAGTTCTGGCCCGGCACTGGCGGGCTGCGAGCCCACTCTGCCGGCGGCGACTTCGACGTTCTGTTCCTGGAGAGCGTTGACGACATCGTCGGCGGTGAGGGCGCGGCCAGCCAGGCGAACGGGATCGAGCCAAAGACGCATGGAATATTTGCGCTCGCCAAAAATGATGACATCGGCGACGCCGGGAACGCGCTTGAGGCTGTCGCGGACGTAAACATCGAGATAATTGCTGATGAAGAGCGTGGACAAGCGGCCGTCGGGCGAGAAGACGGCGCCGCCGAAGACGAAGTTCTGCGAAGTCTTGGCGACGGTGATGCCGATCTGCTTGACGGCGGCGGGGAGCCGTCCGGAAGCGGTGTTGACGCGGTTCTCGATGTCAACGGTGGCGAGATCGGGATCGCGAGTGATATCGAACGTCGCGGTGACGGTACTGACGCCGTCGTTGGTGCTGGAGGAGGTGATGTACTTCATCCCTTCGGCGCCGTTGATCTGCTGCTCGAGAGGCGTGGTGACGGCGGACTCGACGGTCTGCGAGCTGGCTCCGGTATAGACGGCGGTGACACCGACCTGCGGAGGAGCGAGGTCGGGAAACTGTGCGATGGGCAGCGTGGGAATGCAGACGGCGCCCGGCGAGAATAATCATCAGGGCGCAGACGGTGGAGAATACCGGGCGATGAATAAAAAAGTCGACCATTGAAAAAAGTTCGTGTCGGTTCTCGAGTTCTCAGTTCTCAGTCGTTCGTCGTTAGCGCAGGCTGCGTTTGTCTGAGCTGGGTTTGAGAACGTTGCTTTGGATCTGGACTTTTAACTAGTGCTGCTTTCTTGCGGGATCACGGGTATGCCATCGATTAGAAACTGGGTGCCGGAGACTACTACCTTGTCCCCTGGCTTTACGCCTTCGAGGACGACATAGTCGTTGCCGACGATTTGGCCGATCTGGAGCGGCTTCTGGTGGACTACGTATCCACCTTTCTGGTCAGGCTCAGCGACAAAAGCGAAATAGACGCCGCCGATTCGCGACACGGCCACGACCGGAACCACCGGCTTTTCCTGGCTGCCCCAGATTACGCGGGCGCGAATGAACTGGGCGGTGCGCAGGCTATCGTTCGAGTTTGCGATGGTCGCTTTGGCGAGCACGGTTTGCGTGGTGGTGTCCACTTGCGGCGAGATGAACGTGATGCGGCTGGCGGCGAGCGAGTTTCCTGATCCGTCGACGATCTGGACGGGAAGATTCATCTTCAGCTGGGCAGATTTCTCGATGGGCACATAGATGTAGGCTTCGAGGCTGCCGGGACGGTCGACGGTGGTGAGTGTGGTGGTGGTGACGACGCGGTCGCCAACGCGAACGGGAACATCACCGACGATGCCGGCGCGCGGCGCGACCACCTGGTAGTAGTGCAACTGGACCTGCTGCTCGCTGACCTGAGCGTCGAGCGAATGCAGTTGCGCCTGGGCGGCGTCGAGAGTGGCGCGGGCCTGGTCGAGATCCTGCTTACTGACTACGCCGGCATTGGCTAGACCGCTGACGCGTTCGTAATTCTGCTGCGCCCATTTGACCTGGGCGACCTGGGCGGCGCGGGCGTCCTCCTGGCTCTTGACCGTGGCCTGCTGCTTGGCGGGATCGATCTGCATCATGGGAGCGCCGGAGGCGACGTGTTCGCCGGAGTGGACGAATATCTGCGTGATGATGCCTTCGACCTGCGGCATGACGACGGCGGAGTCGCGGGACTTTAAGGTGGCGACATAATCGGTGGTGTCGTCGACTTTTTGGGCCTTCGCGGTTTGGACTTTGACCGGCATGGCTTGCGGGGCGGCGGCCTTGGCTGCCTTGGTATTGCTGCAGGCGGTCGTAAGAAAGAGCACGGCTAGAAGGGTGACGGGCAGAATCAGAAACGACGTTCTTGCTAAAAATCGAGACATATCGTTATCGTTAGCTCTTAGTGAATCCTTCAGGCCGGTCGCGCTACACTCTGCGCGCGCCCTCAGCGGCTAAAGCCGTCCGAATTGGGCGACTAATCGCAGCGGTGAACCGCTGCGCCACCCAAAGGCAAAACCAACTTCTCGCGCAACCTTATCTTCCCTTGGTGCGGCGGCCTAGCCGCACCAATATTAGATCAATGTAATAGATTCACGGGAGTGGCAGGAGGCTCCGAAGAATTTTCGGTTCTGCTAAATTGTTTTGTTATGAAACCGAGCCGAAGTTTTGCCAGCGATAACAATGCGGTGGTGCATCCGGAGGTGTTGGAGGCAATACGGCGCGCTAATGAGGGGCATGTGGTGGGGTATGGGGACGATCCGCATACGGAATCGGCGATGGGAAAATTCCGCGAGCAGTTTGGAGCCGATGTGGCGGTCTTTTTTGTTTTCAATGGGACGGCGGCGAATGTGCTGAGTTTGCAGGCGCTGACGCGGCCGTTTCATGCGGTGCTGTGTCCGGAGCTGTCTCATATTTATCACGGATGAATGTGGGGCGCCGGAAAAGTTTACGGGCTGCAAGCTGGTGCCTCTGGCAGCGCCGGACGGGAAGTTGACGGTGGAAACGGTGGCGCATGCGTATCACGGAATTGGCGACCAGCATCACGTGCAGCCGCGGGTGATTTCGATTACGCAATCGACCGAGATGGGAACGGTTTACAAGCCGGCAGAAATTGAGGCGCTGGCGCGGTTTGCCCATGAGCGGAAAATGTTTCTGCATATGGATGGGGCGCGGATTTCAAATGCCGTGGCGGCACAGCGGACGTCGACGCCTGCGGCAGGCGACGCGCGATTTGGGAGTGGATGTGCTTTCGTTCGGGGGGACGAAGAACGGGCTGATGGGCGTGGAGGCGGTGGTGTTCTTTCGTCCGGAACTGGCGGAGGATTTTTTGTTTGTGCGCAAGCAGGGGATGCAGCTGGCATCGAAGATGCGCTACATGGCGGCGCAGATGGAGGCGCTGCTGACGAACGATCTTTGGCGGCGGAATGCGGAGCATGCGAACCGGATGGCGCGACTGCTGGAACAGGAAGTGAAGAAGATTCCGCGCGTCACAGATCGTATATCCGGTGGAGGCGAATGGAGTGTTCGCGCAAATTCCGCGGGAGGCGATTAAGAAGATACAAGAGCGCTACTTCTTTTATGTGTGGAGTGAAGAAGAGTCGGTGGTGCGGTGGATGTGCTCGTTCGACACGACCGAGGAGGACGTCCGGGAGTTCGCACAGTTCGTGGGGGCGGTGGTGAGGGATCTCCCGAAGTGAAGCGGCGTTTTAGGCCGAACCATTCGCGGCACGGCAGGCAGAGACGGGGCAAGCCCCGTCCCTACGGCGGGAGTTACTTCTTGCCGGCTCTGACTCTTGCCCATCTTGCCCGCTGTGCGGCGGCGATTCTCCTGCGTCCGGCGGGCGACATCGATCGTTTCTTGCGAGTCGCGCGCTTGCGTCCCTGCAGATAGACTTTCCCGAAGGTAGTTAGGGCAGCTGTTACGCGGCGGAGTTCATACTCGAGTCGAGCCCGTTCCTGCTCGAGTTGACTGACTACGGACTGAATTAGCGTTTTTGCCATTATGTGATTCTATCACTTATAAGTTGACTGCTACAACGGTTTCTGCGGGAGGTCGTGGCGTCTGGGCAGGACTCGGATTCAGAGTGAAATCCAGCCCTGGATAAGGACTTTCGGATCGCGAACCTTGCCCACCAAAGAGGTTAACGGCGTCAGTCAACTTAGGTGGAAAGTCCAGCAACACTTACTCTTGTAGTTACTTGGCTCATTGAGCTGGTCGCTCTTCTTATTGGGCTATTAACACTACACCAATGTTGGTACCTACAAGTGGGCGAGATGAGAACACGGCCGGGTAAAGGCGTAGCCATAAGGCTAGGGTGACCGCGGCGCTAAAACCACCCAAAATTGGCTACCAAGTGGAGCCAGAAGCGGGCGCGTCTTCGGCCGGCACGTCTTCGGCGGGCACATCCTCGGCAGGCACACCCTCGGCCTGTCTGAACTGATTGCGTTTGCGATAGACAATGAAAATCATGCCCAGCGACATGAAGGTGGGAGGGACGATAAGAATCAAAATCCCGCTGCGCAAGGCCTGAATCATTCGAGCACCGGCGGAGGCTGCCTGGGTATAGCAAAGTGCGCAACTCTGAGAAAAGGCCGGGAGCGGAGCGGCGAGCAGGGCCAGTCGCAACCAGAGCAATGGCGAGTGCACGGAAACGGTCTCTCGACCCTCAGCTTTCCTATTCTCTTAACATCCTTCTCTAACTTCCTTCCCTTTCGTTACTCGTCTTGTATTAGTCATCTTGAATATGGAGCGGCGCCGACCAGCATGCGGAAGCTGTCGGTCCAGCCATATTGCATCCCGAGCAGGACGGAAACGGTAAAGACCACGACGAACAGGAGAAAGGCCCGCTTTTCCGACCAAAGATGCATGAAGAACAATTCCGCCAGGCCCGCCTCGACGCACGCGACCGTCAGCATGCGCCAGAACATCTGCGAAGCGTCAATCTTCTGATAGGCGATGACGAATTGCACGGCCGGCGAGAGCAAGCAGGCAAACATACACCAACAAGTCTTTTCCGATTCCACCGCTCTTGTGCGCTTGCCCTGTTGTGGTTGTCATAGCATTCTGCTCCGAAGCTTATTTGGTCTAGTGTGCGAGGTTCAAAAGGTAGACTAACGGTACGACGAACATCCAAACCAGATCCACGAAATGCCAGTAGAGGCCCAAAACCTCGATGTCATCGGCATTGTAGCGGCCTCCCTTGTAGCGGACACCCACGGCGATTAAAGCGATGACGCCGCAGGTAACGTGGGTAAGGTGCAAGCCGGTGATGCTGAAAAACGACGCCCCGAACAGCCCTGTTCCCCACGGGTTCTTGAACAGGGTCATCCCTTCGTCGATGAGCCCGAACCATTCGCGAATGTGGAGCAGGGCGAAAACAATACCCAGGGCCGCGGTAATCATGACCCAGCGGAAGGCTCCGGCCTTGTCCCCTTCTCGCGCTGACCGTTCTCCGAACATCATGGTCAGACTGCTGGTCAGGAGAATGAAAGTCATTAGTGCGACATTGGTGATGCTGTGGAAAGGTCGAGGCCAGTTGGCGGTTCCGTTGCGCAGGAATCCATAGGCCACCAGGCACGCGGCAAAAGTCATGGTATCCGCGATAATGAACAGCCACATCGCCAGCTTTTTTGTAGGAATCGAAAATGCCGGACCTACGGTTAGAGCTGTCGAGTGTCCTCCCATTGTCAAATCTGCTTCGCTCACGGCGCCTCCTGATAGTTTCGAGTCGGTTAAAGTTTCATCCAAAGCAGACACAGCAGGTACAGCCAAAGAATGTCCATAAAATGCCAGTAGCGGGCAGTGGCATCCAGCTGGCTTCGCCGGAGCGACGAGTTACTCAGCTTGCGAATGACATAGATCAGGCCCCACAGGCCTCCCAGCACGTGCAGCGCATGGGTGGCGGTCAATACATAGAAAAATGAGCTGCTGGGATTCGTGGCCAGATAGAGCCCCTCGGCCCGCAATCGGGACCACGCCGCGTACTGACCAGCCACGAAGAGCAGGCCGAGAAACAAGGTTATGTATAGCCAGCGCGCCGGGTTCTCGGCGTGACTTTTCGGGTTGCCCATGAATGCAGCGACGCGGCGACGCGCGACTTCGAGAGTGATGCTGCTGGCGATGAGAACCAGGGTGTTGAAGTAGAGGATCGAGGGGAGGGTGAAGGTCCGCCAGGCCAGCGTTGATCCTTTGCTAACGATCAGGGCGCTGCTGAACGCAGCAAACATCATTGTAATGGCGAAAAGGACCACATAGATTCCGGTCGAGGACGGCGGCGGCGAGTAGTCGAGCGTCACATGCCGCTCGCCACTGGCCGGAACCAGATTCCTCCAACCGCCGTTGCCGGAGTGGCCTGGCCTCGGCTGATGGTGCGGATCGATTTGCGGCGGTTCATGGATCGTAGTTGCCATAGCGTAGTAAACTCCCCGTCCCGCGTTACTCTTGATGCCCAGCCCCTCAAGGGGCTTTTGATTCTGGAGCGCTTACGGTATCGCTAAAGCGATACCCTGATACGAAACACCTCGATACGAAACTCAGCAGCACGAAACTCAGTGATACGAAACGCAGTTTCTTACGAGTTAATTCTCGTCGTGCTCCGTCATGACTTGCTCGGGCGACGTCTGCATGACGTAATCACCCACCGAACTCTGCACGCCATATTGATAAGGGTCGTGGTAAACCACCGGATGCTTACCGCCAAAATTGTCGAAAGGCGGCGGCGTAGCGGTGCTCCACTCCAGCGACGTCGCCTCCCACGGGTTATCGGGCGCGGGCTTGCCCCAGAAACGGCTGTGAATCAGGTTGTAAAGAAAAACGAGCTGGGCCGCACCGGTAACGAGAGCAGCGATGGTGATGAAGCGATGCACGGGGATCAGCGGCTGCAGGTAGTCGTCGACGAAGGTCGAGTAACGGCGGACATTCCCGGCCATGCCCAGGTAATGGAAGGGCATGAAGATGCAATAGGCGCCGACGAAACTGAACCAGAAATGAATTTTCCCGAGAGTCTCGTTCATCATTCGTCCAACCATCTTGGGGAACCAGAAGTAAGTTCCGCCGAAGATGCCAAACATGGCCGCAACGCCCATTACCAAGTGGAAATGGCCCACCACGAAATAAGTCGCGTGGAGCATGATATCGATCGAGGGTTGAGCCAGGAAGAAGCCGCTCACGCCGCCGCTTACGAACATCGAAATAAAGCCCAAGGCAAACAGAGAAGCTGAGTTGATGCGCAGTTTGGAACCATAAAGACTGAAGGTCCAGATCAGCACCACGATGGTGGATGGGATGGTTATGACCAAAGTGGGGAAAGAAAACGCCAGGGAGGAGAACGGATTCATCCCGCTGACAAACATGTGATGCCCGTAGACCATGTAGCTGAGGACGGCGAGCGCGCCCATGGAATAGATGAGCGTCCTATGGCTAAGCATCGGCCGGCGCATGTTGGTGATCAGAATATGGGAAACGATGCCGAGACCGGGCACGATCGCGATGTAGACCTCGGGATGTCCGAAGAACCAGAATAGGTGTTGCCAGAGGAGAGTGGATCCTCCGGAGTGGGGCATCAGTTGATCGCTGACGACCAGACCCGACGGTACAAAAAAGCTGGTTCCAGCCACGTGATCAAGAATAGCGAGGATGCATGCGGGCATTAGCACCGCAAATGCGGTCAGGCCCATGCAAGAAGTAATGAACCACGCCCAGGCGCTGAGCGGCAAACGCATGAGACTCATGCCTTTGACGCGGAGATCGAGGGTCGTGGTGATGAAGTTCAACGAGCCCAATAACTGGCCAACACAAAATAGGCCAATGGAAGTCATCCAAAGAATCACGCCCATCCCTTGACCGGGACCCGCGACCGAACCCACCGAATTGAGGGGCGCATATTGGGTCCAACCGCCCAGCGTCGGTCCGTCGGCGACGAAGAATGAGGACATCAGGACGATGAAGGCGCAGAAGGTGACCCAGAACGACATCATGTTGAAGTGCGGGAAGGGCATATCCTCGGCGCCGACCTGGATAGGCAGGAAAAAATTACCGAAGGCCGCGAAAGGGGCGGTGGTAAGGACAAAAAAGACCATGATGGTGCCATGCATGGTCATCAATTGCAGGTAGTACTCGGGCGTCATCACTCCGCCGGGAGCACCGGTCTTCGAAAGCAATTGCAGGCCGGGGATCGGAGCGCTGGTCCAAGCCAGGTGGATGCGCATCATCCAGGAGAGACCCATTCCTACATACGCGGCGATCAGGGCCAAGCCGTAATACTGCTTGCCGATCACCTTATGATCCAGACTGAAGACGTGCTTCCGAATGAAACTTGTCGGAGCGTGATGCGCCGCGTGCGCTGCTACGTCGTGCATTTCCTCACCTCAAAAGAATTCTGTCGATCCACTCGCGTTTGAACGCAGAGAGGAAGAGCTACTGCATTGCCGCTTCCTTCTTCAGCCAGTCATCGAAGTCGGACTGGGACATTACCTCGAGGTATGCCTTCATGTTGTAGTGTCCCAGGCCACAAAGCTGGGTGCAGACAATTTCGTACTTGCCGATCTTGGTGGCGGTGAAGTGCAGGGATACATCGAGACCGGGAACAAAATCCTGCTGCACGCGCAACTCGCGCACATAGAAAGAATGGCCAAGGTCTTTCGAATGCATGAGCAGATGGATTTCCTTGTTCACAGGAATCGCCATCTCGGCGGTCACGATGTCGTCTTTGGAATCCTGATCATGGTCGAGGTCGAGACCGAAGAAATTCTGTGTGGTTTCATTGATGAGATCGGGGTGAAGGGGACCGAAGGTTCCGTCAGGACCGGGGTAGCGGAAATAGAAAGCGAACTGTCCGGCTTGGACTTGGATCGGCATGGAGTTGGGCGACGGGGGTGTGAGATACACGTCGGCCCATGCCTTCACTCCGAAGATTCCGAGGGCCAGTACTTCTATGCCCACGACCAGGAAGGCGGCAATCACCAAACCCTTGGCGCCGCCGGGAAATTTCTTGATCTTCGAATCGGGGCCGGGATGGGAGAACATCCAGATGAAAATAGCCAGAACGAACTGGGCGGCGAGAAAGGAGATTCCAGCCTCGGCCATGGTTTCCGACATCTGCTCGTCGATCAGAGCGCCATGGGTCGAGATGTCCTCGGGCGCATCCCAGGTATGCCGCAAGATGGGAATCGCGGAAAGGATCGCGATTACGATGATGGTGACCGAAAAGAATTTCGCCATGATGCCCCCGCCTTGATCGATTTCAGCCTGTCCTCATGCGCCTTGCTTCGAGAGTGATTCCTTGCCCCCGGCGGACACCACGATGAACGTGACCGATGCGCTATGCCACCACTTGCGATGAACTGCCAAAGGACTTAATCGCGCTCGTTTCATCCTTTTGAATGTCGAAAACAGCGGACAGTCGCGTCATTTCGAGCAGATCATGTATTCGCTTGTTCAGATTGGCGAGTTTCAAATGCCCACCCTGACTTCGAACCGAGGTGTGAGCCTTGACCAACTCCCCGACTCCGGAACTGTCTATGTAATGAACTTCGCCCAGGTTGAGTACGATCGCTTTGCTGCCTTTTTCCGCCAAGTCCCGAACAATCTCGCGGAGAACGACATTGCCTTCTCCGAGCGTAATTCTTCCGCTGATGTCAACGATGGTTACTGCGCCCACCTGCCGGATAGCGGTTTGCATCCTGACGGGGGTCGATCCTTGCATTCCGATTCCCAGGCGATCAAGCACCTCACAGGCAGAAACCGCAAGATCCTTCGATTCCGTCCGAACCACGATCAGGGAACGGCCTTCTTTGAGTACCTCGCGGAAGAACGCAACGTCCTCAGACGACTTTTCAGGCGCGGTCGGTTGTGGCGCGTCCGCCTCGTGTGTTGCGGCCGATCCGAGGGCGGAGCCCGCGCCCGCACCCGCACCCGCGCCGGTGAGCAGTGCGGCGGCGCCGATGCCTAGAGCGAATACCGTCCCGATGCCGGGCAGAAGCAGGGTTGCAGCCACGACGCCGGTGGTAACACCGGCGGCGCCCCCCATGAAGCCTCCAACATATGCGCCGAGCTCCTTCGCGATGGTTTTCGCTTCGTTTTCCGACCGAGTCAGGAAAACGATGGATTCTTCGGGCACACTCCGCTCCCGCAGCTCCTTGACCGCCCGCTCGGCGTGCTCACGCGAAGCAAATACTCCGATCGCAGTTTCCATATGCCCTCCCTGTTCCGCGCTGTGATTTGGCGTTCAAGGTTGGTCTACTATTATCCCTGAATGCCAAGCTGGGCAGGCTATCTGCGCTGACCAGTCTTTCTGGCGCAGAACTCTGTGCCAAGGGTGGAGACTTGTCAAGCAATGGTTCGAGCTGCCGCAGAGGTCCGGGTTCTGACCTGCATTCACACCCGTGCGGCGACGTTAACCAGAGCGCGCCGCATCATCGTCACTTAGCCTTGAACGTGAAATTGGCGGTTGCGGCTGCGCCGCCCGCCACCGTCACCTTCGAAGTCTGCGTACCCATAGGTTTCCTGCCACGCAGTCACCGTGTAACTCCCGGGCGGTACGTTTTGGATTGTGTAGGACCCATTCTCATCCGTGGTTGCGTACGGACCCTTCACCACAGCGAAATAGCCACTCATCCACGGATGGATATTGCACTTGACGTGGATCATTTCCGGGGCTTTCCAACTCTTAATGACGGGCGGGGCTCCTGGCGGTTGTGACTGGTTCCACGGGATATTGCCGGTAAGAGGATTGGGTTCCGGGTGGATATTGTGGGCCGTCTGATCGCTGGTCTCTACTTTGAAATCCTGGCCGACGTCCATTGCCAGTACGTGCGGCGTATACAGGCAGTTTTTCTGGTCGAATACAGGAACTGCAGACGGCTTCGCGCTGGCCGCGTCAGCGCTCAGCCCTTCGGAGATATAGAGGACAACGTTCTCCAAGCCGCCGTCCTTGCCGACAACGACAAGCTCGGTTGTGGCCGGACTGTTCGCGTGCGCCTTGGTGCAGTAAGGGTCCTTCGACATGTCAATGCCCCGCTGGTGCGGGGGCGTGCCATCGAGTTTGACGGTACCGGTAATTTTGCCTTCACCGGCGGCACTCGCCTTCTGGCTGATCACGAACGCTCCAACACCGACCAACACGAGAACGACTACAATCGCGACGAACCGACGGTCATGCTGATGCTTCATGGTTTTTCTCCTAAGTTCGGAAGGGTCTACCCTCTCCGTCACTGTGGTGGTGGTGCATTCGGATCAACCGGCTTCAACCCCAGCTGGTGGGCAATTTCCTTTTCTTTGGCGTTGAAGGCGTTGTGGGGCTGCAGCGAGCGCAGATAAAACACCAAATCCCACGCCTCATCCGGTTTAATGTTGTCAGCAAATGACGGCATCGGCGTGCCATCCAAGCCGGTCATGAAGATCCGGTAGATATCCGTGTCGGTGCTGCCGCACTTTGGTCTGGAACCGTCCGTGAAGTTAAAGGCCGCAATGGGCTGACTGAGATCGTCGGTAAGCGTGGATGCCGAGGGGCCATTGGCCATACCTTGCACGCCGTGGCACTTGAAGCACTGCATCTTGGCGAACACTGTTTGCCCGGCCTTGACCCGCTCTGGCGTGATTTCCGGCTTGGGAGGGATCTGGATAGGTGTCCCAGGTTTCTCCGTCTGCCAACGCGGAGAGTAATGTTTAATCCACGCGACGAGATCCGCTCGCTCCTGTTTTGTGAGCGTGTTCCACTGCGGCATATTCGAGCGGTCAAAGCCGCGAGTGATGGCGTCGAAAAGATCCTGGTCGGTGGGCAAAGTTCCGGTCGGGGTGGAGCGGCATTTGAAAATCGCGAGTTGGAAATCGCGAGGCTTCTGATACATGGGGGTAATAAACCACACCGCATTCTCGCCGTTACCATCTCCCATTTCACCGTGACAGCCAACGCAGTACCGGCGATAGGGCAAAGCGGCGGCATGCACATCGCCGCTCAAGCCGCCGACATGGCTGGACGCGGCGGGCGAATTCAACCACTGCTGCAGTTGAAATGTTGTGAGTTGAGCGTATGAGTTAGCGGACAAACAGAGAGTGACAACTACGCTCAGCAACAGCGACCACTTGAGTAAGTTAGTATTCACAGTCATCCCCCTCTTTAGAAGTCAAAGTCAATTCCGAACAGCAATTCACTGGTGTTTATGTTGGTCGGGTTGCCGGCCGAGTTCAGGGGCCCGGTAAGATCCTGGTGGAACACGTTGAATTCGCCGAAATAGGCGAAGCCGGCCCGGCTGGTCATAAACGGGTTGTAGCGGTAGCCGATCGAATAGTTGTTGATGTTTCCCAGGTTGCCGGGAACGGGATTGAGCGACCCCGCCCCGTTGCTAGCCTGCTGCGACATGCGCTCCGCTTCGTAGACGGCTTTGAAGATCAACTGCGGACTAACATCGTAGCGAGCTTCGAAGGTGTAGCCGTTCCAAGTGGGCGACTGCGCGCCGACCGGGAGGGTGGTTCCGGGCGTGTTGTTCAAAGGGCAATTGGGGCCCTGAGCGGGACTCGAGCAGGTTGCGGTTGCGCCGCCATTGCCGTCGGTGGCTACCGCGTTGCCATAACCCTGGCCGAACCACGCGTTATCCGACCCGTGCTGGGTCACAACGCTGAGGTTGAAGTGGGGACCCACGTAGAATTGTCCGTAGAAGCCAACACGACTAAAGCTCTTGTTGCCGACTCCCGAACCGGGGATGGGCACTCCTCCGGTAGTCGGATAATACGTCGCCGCCTCTCCTACAAAAGCGTAGACTCCGACACGCTCGGTCCCAATCTTGCCCGCATCAAAGGCTTGGTCGAAGGTAAAGAACCCGCTATAGGAGTTGGCCCCCATAATCAGGCCGACGTTGCCATCATTCGAACTGAGCAGGGACGCGGAAATGCGCGTCCGGTCGTCCACGGAGTGTCCCATGTACTCGAGGCCGAACTGGTTGTCGCCCATTTGGCCGAAGATGTTTCCGTCACCCACCGGGATGAAGTGATAGGTCTGATAAATACCGCCGTTGCCGGTGAGCCACAGCGTGCGCTTTTCGGAGAGGAGGTTGTTGAGCTCGAATCGACCTAATCGAAGGTTAAGCCAAGGGCTTCCGCCAATGTTATCGATGCGGGCGTTGACGCTCTCAAAATGAAACGCTCCGGTTGAGTCGGACGACGGCAGGACATAGAAGGAGAGGTTTTTCTCGAGAGTTCCACCGGTGTGGAAGTCGAGTCCGCTCAGGTCGAAGCCGGACGACGTGATGCGTGCGGCGGTCGACCCGGTGGGACCTGGATATCCCGGTAGTGCCGGGTTGTAGGTGTCAACCTGGTCGAGGCTGCTCAGCCGGTGCCAGATCGGCGTAATGCGGAAAGTCACTGGCCAGTAGCCGGGATTCTGCCAGATGGGAGAATCGCGATCGTTCATGAGCTGATAGCCATTGTCTCTGAACTTCAGCCCGAAGTTGTTCAGGGCGGGCCACGACTCGTGGCAGGCCGAGCAACGAAGCCCGTACTTCCGGGCAAAGGCTGGCAGGGCGTTGGCCGACTGGCTGGCGCCCAGAATCAGGAAAGTCAACGCGAATGCAGCGGCAAGGACGGAATTTACCCGCTGCGGCTTCTGACAGAGATGAGACTGCGTCCACATACGCATGCTGCACTCCTCAGGCAAAACTCAGATTTTTTGCAAAAACCCCAATACTCTACCACGCGCGAACAACAACGGCCGGGCAATGATCAAGCGAGAAAAACCGTTTGCCAAGATGCTGCGTTCTCGAAGAAGCTGCAAAATTTTTCCGGTTGAGTGGTCCAACCACCCCACGGCGCCGAATAGTACTACCACTCATCGTTGAAGTGCAAGAGGCTTTACAAATTTTTTTTAGAAATTGTTTACACCGTGAAAGAGTGTGACCCGGGGATGGCGTTTGGGTGCTAGCTGGCGGCAGTTGACAGCGATCGACCGAGCGTAAGAGACTCTCTTGCAACAGAAGCACGGGAGCCGGTCGTGATGTGGGACAGGAGTTTTCGCGGTACAGGGCTGAATCGTTCGGTGCGGTTTCATGGAACCGCGCCATATTTCAATCTCAAAGCCAGTTTCAATCTCAAACCCACGGTAACGGCGGTATTTCTTCTGCTCATTCTCACTCTCACTGCGGAGACAATCCCCTCGCAGGCCCGCGAAAAAGATGTTCTGGAGTACGGGGCAGGCCTGATCATCAATATTCCACTGCCGGAGTACGAAGTGGCGCAGGTGGTGGAAGACGTGGCGGGGAACACGATTATCCGGGGAACCAAGGAATACGACAAAGACGAGTACGTTAAAGGAGCGGAGACGGCCACATCGACGCCGGTGTTTGCGGCATGGACGGAGGGTGGCAAGGTTTTCTACAAAGTGCGGATGCACGCGATCGATCCGCGAAATTTCAAGAACGGCGGCGATGTTGGCACGTTGGCGGTGCGCTACGTGGTGCAGCCAGAGGGCTTCGGAAGTACGGTGCTGCGCATTGACGCTCGGTTTGTGGAGGATTTGCGGCGCACCGTCCATCTCTCGAGCGGCTCGGTGGAAAGCAGCGAGTACAAGGACATCCAGGAACATCTGGACGCGATCGAACTGATCAAAAAGGAAACCGCCGAGGCTGTGCAAGCGAAACAGGAACGCCTGGCGAAGCAAAACTTCGGCATGGGCGATGACACGATTGAGTTGAGCACTCCGCCATCGGAGAAGTCCGTCGAAAAGACGAATGACGAGAGCATGAGCGGCCCAGTGGCGGCGCAAGATCAGCCTGCTCAAACGCTGGAGCAACATGTTGCTGAACTGCGACGTCAGGTGGAGCGGGTGGTCAAGAAGCCTGGGGCTCCGCTACAGTCCGCTCCGTTCCACACCGCGAGCACGCTGCAATCTCTGGAGCCCGGGGTCGAAGTCCTGATTCAGATTGCAACGCCTTACTGGTACGGGGTGGAAACCCGCGAAGGACAGCACGGATGGATTCGACGCGACCAGTTGGAGCAGGCGCCATGACCGGGCGGAGTTGGCCAGATGTCCGATTCTTTCGTGGTGCGTTGCCTGCGTTTCTGGCGGTCGTGGTCTTAGTCCTAGGGGCAACGATTCAGAGCGGACAGGCGCAATCGAGTTCGCAAGCAGCTCCGAATGAGCGCACCTACCGCCAGTCGAAAAGCGCGGTGGAGAAAGCGCTGAAGGATTTGCAACCCGCCCTGCGTGGACGGCTGCCGATACTGGAAGGATTCGCCTTGCCGGGCGACCATCCATTGAGCGACTACAAACGGGCTTATTACCAATCTGCGGTGCAGGTGAGCGCGACTGCGTCGGGCGGGGCGGTGGTGCGGGTGAACACGAAGGTGACGGCATGGTACACGGATTCAACTCCATCGCATTCGGGATACCAACTGCTGACTTCGAACGGCCGGCTCGAATCCGACTTGCTGGACCAGTTGACGGATCTGCTGGCGAACGGCGGCGGTTCTCCGGCAAGCGCTCCGCCGGTGGCGTGCTAAGGGACCAGCAACTGCGGGAAAAGGAGCTGCGGGACAGACGACATCAGAGCCTGCGATCTCCGCGCCGGTGCCTCAGTTGCCGGAGATCAAGCGCACTTTCTCGTCTTCTTCTTCATTGGGACCGGGCCTGTCGGGTCAGCAACTGGCGGAGACGAAAAATTCGAAAAACAAACCTGCCGATCAGGCGGCGGCCGAATTGCAGGCGGAGGCGGCCAGCCTGGAGGAAGCGCTCAAGAATCAGGCGCACCCGAAGAATCTGGTGGCGATCAAGAAAACCGGGACCCCGGTGGTTGCGTCTCCCAGTTTGACTGCCAAGACTTTGTTTTTAGCGAGCGCGCACGATGAATTTGAGATGCTGGATTTCAATGCGGACTGGGTTCACGTGCGGATTTCGGGCCTGTCGCGGGGATGGGTCTGGCGCACGAGCCTGGAGATGCCGGATGGTTTTTCGGACGTTCCGTTAGTGGGCACGAAGGCTGCGCCGATTGCGGCCGATCTGTTTCTGGTGACGCGCGAGGAAACTGCGCCGTTCCCCGGCGATTGGGAGCCACTGCGGGGCAAGAACGTAAAAATCGTCTCGGTGCAAAAGGTCCAGGAAGACGAAAAGAACAGCGGCGCGCCGGCTAAGCTGGAATACGCCAAGTCTCTGCTCGACAAAAACTACGCGGAACTGGCGGCAAAATCTCAGGAGCTGGCTGGAGTGGTGCTGATGTTCGATTCAGTCGATGGCGGAATGATCGCCATAACGATGCCCACGGTGCAGCAATGGAAGGCGGGCAAGTTGACCGATGCGGCGCTTTGGCATCGGTGTTATTTCGATCCGCCCGAGACATTCAATGTTTCGAGTCCTGCGGGCGGGCGGTAGTTGCCGGTCGTTGTTTTGCCGATTTTGTTTGCCGACGTTGTTTACTGACGTTGTTTACTGACGACGGTTGCCAAAGAATGTGTTTTGGTGCGAGCATCGTGGGGGCAAGGCGCGCTGTGGCTTTAACTTTTGGCTTGACATTGAATAGACGGCACGATACGAATGCTTTCTTCCGGAGTGGTTCAGTTTCCGCGGGGATTTCTTTGATGGCTGCCGGTTTGAGCTAAACCGCCGGATGGAGGCGGGAAGGCCGATCGGGTGAGTGTGGGGTTCATGTTGCAGACATTTGTTTCTTTGCTGCGCGATTACGCCGAACTGACCAAGGCGCGGGTTACGAGTCTGATTGTCCTTACGGCGTGGTGCGGCTACTTCTTTGGCGCACGCCGGTTGGGAGTATCGTCCTGGACGCCGGGGTTGGTCCATGCCCTGTTGGGAGTGGCGCTGGTTTCGAGCGGAACGGCGGCGCTGAACGAAGTGCTCGAATCGAGCGTGGACGCGCGGATGCGGCGGACCGCGCTGCGGCCCTTGCCTTCGGGACGCATGAGCCGGGCACACGCGACCATAGCAGGTCTGACGCTGACTCTGGGTGGATCGGCTTATCTGGCAATCTACGCCAACTTACTAACTGGGTTGCTGGCGTTGTTGACCTCCCTGGTGTATCTGGCGGCGTACACTCCACTGAAGAAAGTTTCTCCAGTGTGCACATTCGTTGGCGCGTTTCCGGGAGCGATGCCGGTGGTGCTGGGTTGGACGGCGGTGCGCGGAAAATTGGAAGTTGAGACTCTGATCCTTTTTGCCATCATGTTCGTCTGGCAGTTTCCGCATTTTCTTTCGATCGCATGGCTTTATCGCGAGGACTATGCGCAAGGCGAAATTCGCATGCTGCCGGTGGTCGATTCCGATGGGAAGTCCACCGTGTGGCGGATTCTGGCCTATTCGGGAGTGTTGATTCCGGTGAGCCTGATGCCGGTTGCGCTGGGAATGGCGGGACGAGTGTATCTGGTTGGCGCCATCCTGATGGGCGCGGCGCTGTTCCGGGTGTCGATGGGAATGGCGTATCCGCAACTGCCGGCTACGGCTGCGGCATCGAAACCGCCGGCTCGGCGGTTGCTGCAGGCTACGATCATCTATCTGCCCGCGCTTTTTGCGCTTATGATGGCTAACTCTGGGAGTTAGTGGCTACTAACTCGATCTTAGTATTGAATCCCCTTAAAATCGTGGTCCGGGCGAGCGGTCTGCATATTGCGGCGCACTGCAGATTCCTCGCTCCGCTCGGGATGACAATTGTATGAGAGGCTGATCGCTCTCGTGCAGGTGAGGTTACTCGAGCGCCAAGTCGATCTTCTTTGTGGCGGGATCGAGCTTTGCGATCCGAAAGCTGCGGATCTGGCCGGCGCGCAAGGCTTCCACTTTCGCTTCGGCGGCGGGGGCGCCGGCTTTCCAGCGTGCCTGCAACATGGAGCCCAACGACGAGAGATCGGGCTTTGATGAAGGTGACGGCGCCGGTTCAGCGTCGCGGGCTTCGTTCGCTGAAGGCCCTCTCGGGGATCCGGCATGTCGCCACGACGCCTTCGCCGAGCTCCACCCGCGCGTGTCCCTCCGGAAACTTCGACCATGCGGCCGGTGACGATGTCTCCTTCTTTGTGTTCGGCGAGGTATTCATCCAGGCCGGATGGAACGAGTTGCTTCATGCTCAGGCGGATGAGGCGTTTTTCCGAGTCGAGCGCGAGCACCTGCGCTTTTACTACTTGCCCCGTCCTCAACACTTCCTGCGGGTGATTGATGCGCTTTTCCGCGCTGATTTCGCTGATGTGAATCATGCCTTCAACGCCTTCGGTAAGCTGCACGAACGCGCCGAACTTCGTCAGGCTTGTAACCGGACCTTCGATCACTGTGCCGGGCGCAAATTTTTGTGCGGCCCCGGCCCAAGGGTCGCCCAGTGCCTGTTTCAGGCCCAGGGAGATGCGGCGTTCCGCCGCGTTCACTCCCAGAATTACGGCTTCAACGGTCTCGCCTGGTTTCACTACGTCGCTCGGAGTTCGCACTCGCTTGGCCCAGGACATTTCGGAAATATGAATGAGGCCTTCTATGCCGGGCTCGATTTCCACGAATGCACCGAAATCCATGAGCCGGGTAACTGTGCCTCGCACGCGCTCGCCGGGCTTGTATTTTTCGGCTACGGCGTCCCATGGATGGGGCTGAAGCTGCTTCATGCTGATCGCAATGCGATGCTTGTCTGAATCGACTTTGATGATCACGGCTTCGATCTGTTGACCCGTGGAAAGAACGTCAGAAGGTTTGTTGACGCGACGCCATGAAATTTCGCCGACGTGAAGCAGGGCGTCGGCGCCTCCGATATCGACGAAAGCGCCGTAATCGGTGAGGCTGCGCACTTCGCCGTGAACGGTATCGCCTTCCTTGAGTTCGGAGTAGCGGCGCTGTTTGCCGGCGCGTTCTTCGTCTTCGGCGATGGCGCGGCGATCGACCACCACGTCTTCCTCTTCGACGTCGAGTTTGATGATGCGGCAGCGAATTTCCTGCTCGACCAATTTCTCGAGTTCGGCGGCGTCGTGGGTGCCGCTGCGCGACGCAGGCATGAAGGCACGCACTCCGATATCGACGCTCAGGCCGCCCTTCACCACTCCGGTGACGGTGCCGACGATCGTTGATTTCTCGGCGAAGGCTTTTTCGAGCGAGGACCAGTCGGTGGGACGCTCGACTTTGCCGCGGGTCAATTCGTAGTAGCCTTCGGGATCACGTCCCTTGATTGTGACTTGCACCCTGTCGCCGGGTTTCGGTGGCTTGTCGGCGGGGAATGCCGTGAGCGGGAGAACGCCTTCCGTCTTGTATCCGATATCGAGGATGATGGAGTCGGCGGTCAAGGCAATCACCGTTCCTTCGCGTCCGTGAGTGCCCGGTTCCTTCTTGCGGGAATGACTTTGCTCGTACTCGGAAAAAATGTCTTTGAATGACTCGACCGGGGTTGATGCGGCCGGCTCACTGACTGGCGTAGCTTTTGGGGCGGCCGGGGTGGGCGTGTTTGGATTGGACGACATTGGCTTGGACATCATTGGATTGGACGACAATGGATTCGACATGAAGAGGTTACAACCCCGCGCAGTGATGCCGACATAGGATAACACCTCGGGTGTAAACTATTTTCCGTTTTCCAAATCCTGTTATTCAATGAGATTGTTTTTGCAAATTGCCGGCCGTCATTTTCTTTTTCGGCTGTGTCGCATGCTCACGCTCGTATTCGCAGAGGGCGCCGCAAACCGAACCAGTCGAGTTGCAACTGCAGGTGAGTACTCCCTTCCACTTTGTCGCCTATGGAGATGCCCGATTCCATGATCCCAAGGACACAGACGCGGCGAATCCGCCGGTGCGCCAGGCACTGGTAAAGGCGATCGCCGAGACCAATCCCGCGTTTATTTCTTTTGGAGGCGACCTCGTGTATAAAGGCTCCGATAAGGACGACTGGAAGGTGTGGGACAGCGAAACCGCAGTGTGGCGAGAGAAAAAGATTCCTGTTTATCCGGCGCTCGGCAACCACGAGTTCTACGGCGATGAGGGAGTTGCGCTCGCCGATTATTTCGAACACTTCCCTGACCTGAAGAACAGCCGTTATTATTCCGTCCGCGCCGCCAACACGCTGTTGCTGGCGCTGGACAGCTCTCAGGACGAGACCTCTGGCCCACAAGGACAATGGCTCGCCCAGAAGTTGGACCATCTTCCCGGAGATGTAGATTTCGTTTTTATTGTTCTTCACCATCCTCCCTACACCAGTTCGACGGACAAGTTATTCGGCGGAGGACACTCGGCGCGCCCACGGGAGCAAGCACTGGCCAAAACGCTGGAAGCGCGGCAGCAGAATCTCCGCGCCCGGGTCGTCGTTTTTTCCGGACACGTCCATAACTACGAACGCCACGAGCACGGCGGCATCGCCTATTTCGTGACCGGCGGGGCCGGTGCGCACCCTTATGTGGTGGAGCGTGCCAAGGACGATCTTTTCCAGGGTAAGGGAGTCAACTACCACTACCTATTGGTGGAAGTCGATGGCGGCAGCGCGAAGATCACCATGCACCGTCTCGACCTAACGAGCGGCACAGCGGTGTGGACGGAGCCTGATGCGGTCACGATTTCGGCACCGGCGGCGAAGGCGGCAGCGCGAGGCCAATTCCGGTAGTACAAATCTGCATGGCGAGATTCTCTTCAACTTGATTCGACTTCGAGGGGCCATTACGGTCTTCGGCTGCGGCGCTTTCTTTAGTGCAGCTATTCGTGCGGTTCGGCGTAACGCCGAGGAGACGGAAAAATCTGCGGTCCACTGACCACGATCGACAATGTTTTCTCCGCGAATTTGCCATCAAGGCCCTCCGCCGCGAACCGCACTGTGTAATTGCCGGCGGCTGTATAGGTATGGGTGAGGATTGCGCCATCGGCGGCCACTCCATCGCCGAAATCCCAATGACTGGCGAGCGCGGGGACTCCGTCTTTGGAGGCTACGCTGGAGAACTCAATCTCTTCCCCAATTTTTGCCTGAGACGGTACCTGGAAGGTGATCGAGGGCGCGGCTGGAGAAATGGAAAGATCAATAATCTTGATCAGCTTGACTGTGTGCGCGGGTTGATTGTCCAGGCGGAGCGTTTCGTGATCCGCCGCTAAGGGCTGATCTTTTAATGGCTGATCTTGCGCGAACACGTCGGAGAACTTGTACGAGTGTCCTGCGTGAAGGTTTAAATCGGAGAGACTGAAAGTGTGCGAACTCGACTGCTCCGTCCAGTTAAAGACAGCGAGCATGGACTGACGCTGGTCTTCCTGCAGCAGAAAGACGCTGGGTTGCTCATCCTTATCGGAGTAAGTCAGGAGATCCAGAGGCACAGCAGCGCGCCCGAGCTTCGCCATTGCCAGCAAGTCAGGATTCTTGACCAACGCTACGCGGTCCGGATCACTCCCCAAGGTTGGTAAGTCGTCGCCAATTTCGAACATTCCTCCAGAAACCGCCGCGAGAGCGATCGAAACCTGAGCGTCATTCAATGACAGTGGAGCTTGAATGGTGCGTTCTTCAATGAGCTGCCGCGAAACCGTGAACGCGTCTGGATCGGCGATGAAAAAGTTGCGATGCATGTAATAGCGCGCGGCGATGCCCGGCTCAGCTTCCTTGCTGCGGAGAAATGCGTGGCCCGTATCCTGGGATGTGCGACCTTCATCCACCAGGCCGACCGGATTCAACATCGGACTCCCATCTTTATCGAGGAGCACGTCATCGCCGACTGCCTTGCGGATAATCTCGAGTCCGATGCGCTGCGCTTCCAGTGCAGTCGTGTTCGGGCGATGGTAATAACCCTCGATTGCGGTGTTATCCATGAAATCGAGCTTGATGTAGCGCGCACCCCATTCCCGCGCGAGCGTGCGATAGGTCTCGCGGAGATACTCCTGGGCATCAGGATGAGTGACGTCCAGGACGAACAGGCGTTCGCCTTCCACCTCTTCGGCATTGCCAATGGAAATCGGATCGCCATGTGCGTTGTGCACCAGCCAGTCTTTATGGTGCTGGTAAATCGAGGCCCGCTCGGCCACTTCAAACGGAGCCGTCCAAATTCCTAGCTTCAATCCCAGTCGGCAAATGCGGTGCGTAAGATCCCACATGCCGCGGGGGAATTGAGAGGCATTGGGCGTCGTATATTCACCGCGAGCGTAGCCGTAACCCAAGTCGATATGAAGATAGTCGTAGCCCAGTTGCTTCAGGTTGGCGGCCAGCCATTGAGCGTTGGTGAGCGCCGCGCCTTCGGTGATCTTGAAGTAGAAGGCCGTCCAACTCCACCATCCAAGCATGTTGTCGGGACTGATGCGACTGTGATGCAACTCTCGAATCGCGACGCCGTAGTTATCGAGTTGTGCATGATAGTCTCTTCCGGCGGCAAACATCAGGCGCTCTGAAGTTAGTAACTCGCCTGCGGCGAGAGGAACGTTCAATCCAATCAGGTTATCCGCTGGTCCTTCTCGCATGCCGGATTCGGGCTCGGTTGCTTGTATCTCGGTAGTTCCGGTTGAATCGACGGTGTATGAGGTGATGCGAGGGCCATCTGGTGATGAAGATTGCGTCTGCAAGTCAATAATGGTGAGAAGGCGATTGGAAGTGAGCGCGCCCAGAAACAGACTTTCCTTGCTATCCCGGTTGTAAGTAAGTTGGCTGCCCACGGCGCGGTGCAGCCCTTTCGGAGCTTTGCCTAAATCGAAGATCTGCAAGGGCGGCCAATCCTCACTGTAGCTGTCCGAGAGAACTCGATCGGCTTTCTGCGCGCCACCGAGATCGACGATTTTGGTCCCGATGGCCTCGACGCTGCGGATACTTTGGACGGTCGTAGGATCGGTGGTGTGATTTTGTATCTCAACTTCGACGACGCCAAAATCTTTCCCTTCATAGAGCTGCAAGGTATAGGCGAGGTCAGGGGAATGCGGAAGTCCAGACGAAGTGACGGTTATTTTGTTGCCGTGTCCGAGAGCATCTTCAAAAGTCGATTGCGAGATCTCGTGGTGCGGATAATCGGTTGATTTGACCCACTTGTGATCGATCTGCGCCGCTACTCTGGCGTGAATGACGCTGTGTCCGCTGTTTCCTGTTTGAATCTCGTATGTGCCATCGCTGGGCTGAACGGCCACGGATAAGCCCTCGATATGAATTACTGCCTGGGAAACTTTCGCCGGGTCAGAAGAACCCAGACAGGCTGCGACCAGGATCAGCACGCATGCCAAAAGGAGACCTGTCGTCTGAACCGGACGAGCCTGTCCGACGAATTTGACGGCGAACCGAAGACCAAGAAAAGTACTTCGAATCATGAATTGCTCCTGTGATGCTTGGGTCTTGATGTCACGCAGAATCCCGACCCGGGTTGAAGGGCCACGTAGCTTTCCATTTTGCCCAGAGGAAGAAAACCGCAACGCCAGTTAGTAACGTCAATAAGCCGATCTTGATATAGAGCCAGCCGGAAGTCAGAAAAACGTACGACCATCCAAAGAAAGCAATGACCATGGGCAGCGGATAAAACCACATCTTATACGGCCGCGCACTGTCTGGAAATTTTCGTCGCAAGAGTGGAATGGCGAACAGCTGTCCGAGAAACTGTACCAGAATTCTGGTAGTGATCAAGGCGCTGACAAGTTGATCGAGCTTAAAGAATGCGAGGGCGATCGACACAGCACCTAGAACCAGAAGTGAAACCTGGGGATAGTTTTTCGTCGGATGCAGTTGCGCGAAGGGACGAAAGAAATAGCCGTCGATCGCAGCCGCATAGGGAATTCTGCGAATAGCCCAGAAGAAGCGCGAACACGGCGCCAAAGGCGGACCAGAGGACAAAGATTGTCACGGCAATCGCGGCGCCCCTGCCGTAGAGGCGCTCCATGAAGTCAGAAACGATGAAGTTCGAATGAATTCCTTCCCGCCAGGGCACCACTCCGATCAAGGCCAGATGCAACGCGAGATATCCCACGCAGCAGACGGCGAGCGAATACAGAATCGAGCGCGGCACCACGTAGGCGGGATTCTGAACTTCGTCGCCGATGTAGCATACATCGTAATATCCGAGATAGTTGTACACGGCGATCAGAGTGGCACTGCCCAGTCCGAGCACGAAGCCACGATTAAACGCCATCGCTCCGGGAGGAAAATCGAATGCCATGTGAGCATTGAAGTGGAAAAAACCGGCGACGATGACGGTTGCCATCGCCAGCACCGTGCCAACCCAAAGGGTGAGCGTCGCCTTTTTCAGGAAGGTCATCTGCCGGCATAAGAGGAACAAAGCGGCGAGGCCCGCGGCTACTCCGACGTATTGCTGGCCTCGAGCCGTCAATCCTGGCCAGAGATAGGAAGAATAGTTTCCGAATCCAACCATCCCGGATGCGATTTCTAGAGGGCCACTCGCCACGAATTGCCAGATGAAAAGAAAAGCCATCAGGCGACCCCAAGTCTGATGGCCGTAGGCCTCGCGAAGAAAATGGTAGCTGCCTCCAGAGCCGGGCAACGCGGCCCCCAGTTCGCTCCATATCAGACCGTCGGAAATTACGATGAGCGCGCCGGTCAGCCAGCCCAGCATGGATTGCGGGCCGCCCATCGAAGCCATCAACAGTGGGATGGTGATGAACGGTCCGATCCCAACCATGTTGGAGATGTTCAGGGCGGTGGCATGAAGCAAACCGAAGGCGCGCGTGAGGTGGGGTTGCGATTCAGTCTTCATTCTTCGTTCTTCGTCTTGCTTGCCATGGGCGATCAACATAGTAGAACAAGTAGATGACAATCGCTCACTTGGGAGATAATTTGAGTCCACCTTAAATTCAGCGGCGATGTGAGGGAACTGTGAGTGATTGCGGCAAGAAGATTCGTTTGAATCGTGTTCTGGGAGGCTCCGAGCACCGAGCCCTGGTCGTGGCTTTTGACCACGCCTTGGTACTGGGGCCGATCCCTGGAACCGAGGACCCGTTAAGAAAGATTCGACAATTTGCCCAGGCCAATGTCGATGCCTTGCTGCTGAATCTCGGGCTCATCCGCCAATTCGCGAACTCGACAATCACGGGCCGAATACCGGCTCTGATTGCGCGCCTGGATTGGACTACGGTCTGGTCCGCGATTGGGCAAAACGGAAGCGGCGCGCTGCATAGTGCGCTGCTCGCGCGTCCCGAGGAGGCGTTACGACTCGGCGCGGATGCCGTTCTCACCTATCTTGTCGTAGGTACCGGCGATGCAGAGTTCGAGATGAAAGAGATCACGCGCAACGCCGAAGTCGCCCGCGAATGTGAACGAGTCGGGATCCCGCTGATTGTGGAATCTCTTGCACGCGGGAAGGATGTGCAGAATCCGGGCGACCCGAAGTGGCTGGGCCTCCACACTCGTATGGCAACCGAGCTTGGTGCGGATATGGTCAAGACGGATTACAGCGGGAGTGCAGCTTCAATGCGTGCAGTGGTGGAAAAATGTACGATACCGATTCTGGTGCTTGGCGGGAGCCGTCATGCTTCGGACAAGCGCGCGCTTGACGTGGTGCGCGAAGTTGCGGCGGCGGGGGCGGCTGGCGTCTTCTTTGGCCGTAATGTTTTCCAAGCCGACAACATGAGTGCGTTTCTTGAGCAGGCACGCGCTGCGCTTGACGGATCGGCGACGGCAGAATATCAAGCGATCACAAGATGATGACATCGGGCTCCCGGGCGCAGGCGGTGTTACACAATAAGGATGTGATGGATGGCCGATCCGGATTCCGCCTGCGGGCAGATTGGGGATCGGTCTCCGTTCTTGAAGGCGGAGGGCATATCTGCGAGTTGAATCTGAATGCATGTCCCGGAGTGAACCCGCTCTGGCGGCCGCCCTGGGCGACGATCGATCCGTCTGCGTACAAGATTTCTAAACATGCTCGCGAGTACGGACCTCCACCGGATGGCAGGCTACTCGCCGGTATTGCGGGACATAGCTTGAGCTTTGATCACTTCGGGCCGCCTTCGCTGGAAGAAACTGCAGCGGGTCTCACTACCCACGGCGAGGCGCCGGCGCTGAAATGGAGAGTTCAGAAGCAAGCACAGTCGCCGAAGCCACGATTGCAATATGGTGTGACGCTTCCCGAAGCTCGAATCAGTTTCAGCCGGAACCTGACGCTGGACCGTGTGAATCCGGTGATTTATTGCGAAGAAGAGGCGGTCAACCTCAGCAGTTATGACCGGCCCATTTCGTGGAACGAACATGTAACCTTCGGGCCACCGTTTCTGGAAGCGGAAACTACCTGGTTTGACATGCCGGCAACGCGGGCGAAGGTTTGTCCGGCTAGCTACAGCCCTCGATTTTCACTTCAGCCGGACGCTGAGTTTACCTGGCCCAACGCACCGACAAAAGACGGCCAGCGGCGGAACTTGCGCGTTGTCCCGGCGCAGCGGTTCGGGCATTACACGGCGCAATTGCTGGATCCAGAACTCGAGATTGGCTTCATCGCGGCATGCAACCCCCGGCTGAAGCTGCTCGTCGTGTACGCATTTCGGCGGGCCGATTTCCCTTGGGTTGGCAATTGGGAAGAACGATACAACCGGGCGCAAGCACCGTGGCGCGCGAAGACCTTCTGCCGGGGGATGGAGTTCAGCACAACGCCGTTCGCCATTCCGCGACGCGAAACCATTGAGCAAGGTCCGCTGTTTGGCGAATCAACCTATCGCTGGCTTCCGGCCAAATCCAGGGCTCAAGTTCGATTTCTGATTTTATTGTTTGAGGTGCCGGAGACATTTCGCGGCGTGGCGAGTGTTTCTGTTGCCCAGAGCAAAAGCAAAAACAGGATCGACGTTGTCGAGTCTGGAGCTCGCGGCCGAGAACTTTCCGTCGCTGCTGATAAATTCCTGTGAATGGCACCGTTAGTTGAGAATTCCGTAGCATCAGAAATCGAAAACCATCATGAGTTTGCTGGCCATTGATATCGGTTCGAGCAGATGCAAGGCAGTGGTATTTGCGGTGACGGGCCAAATACTTGCCCAGCACGCCAGCGCGTACGCACCTGAGTTTCCCGCTCCTGCGCACGCAGAGATAAATGCCGAGCGCTTTTGGCAGGCGGTGTGCTGTTGTTCGCAAGCGGTGTCCAAGAATCTTTCCGATCCCGTCCGAGCGGTGTGCCTGAGTTCGCACGGCGAAACTTTTGTTCCGGTAAACGGACGCAACGAGGCGATTGCTCCCGCCATTCTTAACCAGGACAATCGAGCCACGGACGAGACGGTCTGGCTCGAAGGAACATTCGGCAAGAAGCGACTTTTCGAAATTACCGGACTGGTGGCTCATCCCATGTATCCGGTTCCGAAAATTCTTTGGCTGCGCAAGCACCGGCCCGACATTTTTGCTTCGCCGGTTCGTTTCCTGAGTGTGATTGGTTATGTTCTTTCGCGATTGGGACTGCCTGCCTATATCGATTATTCTTTGGCCTCTCGCTATCTGGCATTTGATATACGGCAGCGACGCTGGTCTGACGAGATTCTCGCCGCCACGGAAATAAATGCCGAATGGCTGCCCGTTCCTGTGCCTGCTGGAACGATTGCGGGAACACTAGAAGGAGCCGCTGCCGCTCAACTCGGTCGTCTCACCGGGTACGAAGGTTGTGATGGGAGGGCACGATCAACCCTGCGGCGCATTGGGAGTTGGCGCTATCGGTTCCGGCCGCGTAGCCGACTCGATGGGCACTTACGAATGTCTGCTGGCGGCATCCGATCAGCCCAGCTTGACGGATGCGGCGCTAGCGGCCTCTCTGAACTCTTATTGTCACGTGATTCCGGACAAGTTCGTCACGCTGGCGTACTTTCCATCGGGCATCATGATCAAGTGGTTCCACGATCTGCTCTACGACGGAGATTCAGGTGAGGCGGAGTCTATCCACTACGCGGCCCTGGAACGAGAAGCACCGGCGGGTCCAACCGGTCTTTGCATTACTCCTAACCTGATCGGCACCTGCAATCCTGATTTCAACCCGGATGCCCGCGGAATCATCTCCGGCTTGAGCCCGAACACAACCCGCAGCCAGATCTACAAAGGCATCCTCGAAGGGTTGGCCTGCGAACTGTCGGAGATGACTAACATTCTGGCAAGCGCGGTGGGAGAGTTTCGGGAAGTCTATGTCACCGGCGGAGGCTCGCGGTCGGCTCTGGGACTGCAGTTGCGAGCTGCTTTATCGGGCCGGCAGCTGCATGTCATGGAGTCTCCGGAGGCAGTGTGCCTCGGCGGAGCCATACTGGCCGGAGTCGCATCGGGAGAGTACGGGAGCTTGCGGGAAGCCGTGGAACTTGTAGTCCGCGACGTTTCCGTGGTATCGCCCGACCCTGCGATTGCGGCATCCTACGCGCGACAAACCAAACAATATCGCCATTTGCGTTCAGCGCTCACGGGAATCAATTCAAGAGGGCAATAGGAGAAACATGATACAAGCCACAATCGGATTCATAGTGTTTGGAGTTCACAAGGATGGTCTGAAAGATCCCATGGGCGCGCCATTCATCGATGAAGCCGTGGTGCAGCGCGCCAAGGCTGCGCTGGTTGCGGCGGGTCTGAAGGTGATTGAGCATGGAATTGTTGTCGCCAGCAAAGAAGAAGCTCGGGCCGCATTCAAGAAGATGAAATGCGACGATGCCATCGATGCGGTCGTCCTATTTTCCGGGACCTGGGTTTGGGCGGCGCACCTGGTCGGCGCGATTCGCGATTACTCCGCCAGCGGCAAAGGCTTGCTTCTTTGGACTCACCCCGGCTCGCAAGGCTGGCGGCCGGTGGGGGGATTGGTGCTGCACGGAGGCTTGCTCGAAATCGGCGTCGAGCACAAGTTTGTATACGGTAGCGTGGAGGAGAAAGACACCGTCGGCAAAATTGTCAGCTATGCTCGTGCTTCGCATCTGAAAAACTTCTTAAACATGTCCACCATTGGCACATTTGGCGGACGCGGAATGGGGCAAACTTGCGGCGCGGCCGATCCTTCGCAATGGATGAGAATGTTTGGCGTCGATATCGATTCCCGCGACACGACGGAATTGAAACAAACCGCGGAAGCGATATCGCCGAAGGAACTGGATGACCTGCAGCCACGGCTGAAGCAACTGTTCGGCAACGTACCGGAACGAAACGCAGTGACCGAGCGCTCGATGCGGCTCTATCTCGCGCTGAAAAAAGTTGTGGCCAAGGAAAAATTCGATTTCTACACGATTCAATCCTTTCCCGGCCTTGCCGGCGATTACTCTGCGACTTGCTTTGCGCAGAGCATGATGCTTGAGGATGGAGTCGGTACTTCCACGCTGGGCGATTTCAACACTGCGTTGACCGTTCTCTTGCTCACCAAATTGAGCAAGGAGAGAGTGTATTACGGCGATCTTCAGCACATTGACCAGAAAACAAAAGAAATCAAGATCATCGGGGACGGCGCTTGTCCACCTTCATTGGCAAGCAAACTGGGTCCGGCTGGTTTCTCGGAACACGGCATTCCTACGGAAGGCGAAGCGGGGGGCCTCTCCGTAAAGTTGATTTGCAAAGTGGGCGAAGGAGTATTGGCCCGGCTCGGCAGAGTGAACGGCGAGTTTCAAATGGTGATTACTCGTGCCAGCATTTTCGAGCCGCCAGCGAATCAGATAAAAAATCGGCTTAACGAGTGCGGCATTCCATTCTGGCCGCACGGTTTCGTGACCGCGCATTGTGACATCGAAGTTTTGCTCCAGCATTGGACCAATGAATATGCCTGCCTGGGGTACGGAGAAGAGCTATATCCGGCATTGGTCGATTTTTGTGAGATCACGGGAATCAGGGCGATCCTTCCGTGAATTCGTGCTAAAGGGCCCCGTAGATTACAAGTTTCGTTGCGGTCACCCAACACTGTAGTGCCGCAAATCCGCGGATCGCGTCAATTTATTGCAAACAAACCTTAATGTACGCTGAACACGGCGAGTGTCTGGGCCGGCAGAGAGACGCGCACTTTGCCGCTTACGAGTTCCGCGGCGCTGGTCCCAAACACCGTCTGCAACTGGTGCGCAGTTTCCAGCGGCGTGCCTTCGACGGGGATGTTGAGCACGGTCTGGTGGCGGCGGTAGGACTCGAACCTACGACCTACGGATTATGAGTCGCCCACCTAGCAGTGATTCAGCCAGATAGCTCGGCAAATTCCGGCAAAGAGTTGCAAAATCCGCAACCCCCGCGCAACCAAGCATCGGTTGTTCCTCCCGCAAAAGCGTCAAAACCTCGACAGTGGGGTGGTCGGCAAGACAAGGAGGGGTACCCCCATGAGCTTTAAAGCTGAGAAAGGCTTGAAACAGCAGAGTCGGAAGCCGTGTAAGGCTAAGACGACTGCTTATGGACGAATTTGAACGCAGATGTTGTAACCAGGCGATCGCGCTCAAAACTCCGCAGCTTGTCTGCGCTGATCCAGAGTCCAGCATGGATCATGGTCGGTTACTAGTCGCTTTGGAGTCGGGAGCGGTTTCTTGAGCGATTGTGGAGTCTGATCCCAAACCTCAAAGCGGCCGGCAACGCGCCCGCTCCCCAGATCGAGAATAAAAGCAAGTAGCTGATGTCCAGAGGCACACCGATGTTCTCAAAAGACCAGCGGACCACGAAGGCGCCCGTGAGTCCCAGAAGAATGTCGGTCCCTGACCCGAATCCGTGGCCGCCTATGATCTTGCCAGCGGACCAACCCGCCAGCGCTGCGGCGAGTAGCCAAATGGAATAGAACATCTCCAGCCTCCACAGACCATGTCCGCCGGACAAGGTCGAACTCCCGATTCGCTGAACACTAGTCTTCCTGTCATTGTTCGACTGTTCAAAATTGCTCAATCCTCGGATTTTTTGCAGAGTGTCGCTCGCCAATCCCCTGGAGTTTGTCAAGGAGGCCAGAATTGCACAAACGAAGATGCATTTGTTAATTCTGTCAACGCTCTCAGCGATCTTTAGCACGGTTACCATACTTTTGGGTGTGCAAGTAGCCTAATCGCGATTTGGCCATTCCGTCACTTGTGAACAACCCTCCGCGGTTTGTCGGAAGCCGCGCTTAGTTAGCGGTCTTCACCTCAATCACCGCTTACTTCATCGTCGCCATCGGATTGACGGGTCTGATGATGGTTTGTTGGAGTCGGTGGTGATCAAACTGCAAGTCTGAATTCTTTGGCAAGGACGGCAGCTTTGGCGACGAAAGTCACGATTGCGGTTCGACTGCGTTTATTTGGAGAAGTCTTGTTGCCTGTGATCCTCACCAACCGGGAACGAGTCAAAAGTGTGCACTATTGATCAGACGGAGCTGCATCATTCGAGCATCCTTAATGCTGCGAATCCATCCGGCTCGTTTTATGAAAGTGCAGATCTTTTTTGGAAAAGGGAACAAATGAGTAATACTGGACAATCCGAACAACCCAACCGGGACATTGTAGAATGCGCCATCGTTGAGGTGTTGGAGATCGCCCAGCGCCACGGCATCACCCCTGCTGATTTTGTTCGATTGCTGGACTCCGGCATTCGAATGTCGGATTTCCTGACCGCGATGGGCCTTACCGAGGCCAGCCAAACCATCGATTGGGATACCGTCAATTAGGATCGCGTTTCCTTCGTCCGGTCGTATCGTACTCGGTCTCCCATGAGCACAACATCCTGAGGCACGCCGCGAGGCTGCGAGAGTTTTTGCTGGTTCCTGGTTAACAGGGATGAGATCCGAGATTTGCGGCGAAAAACCATTTTCACCAACAATGGGGCCGGAAATGGTGAACGCTTGTCTAGGACCACAATCAATCACCTATCCGGGTAAGCCCATCATAAACAGTTACATATTGAGCCAATGTGTCAGCAGTGGACCTTAGCGGAAACGGTTGACTTTCGACTGTCAGGGGTGAAATCATTATTTGTATCGAGCGGATCGCAGTTTTGCTGGCAGAGATTCGCGCCCTTCTTGCGCACTCATTCATCTTTGCATCATCGGGAGTTGCCTGCTCGCACTCGGGGAACTCTTGAGGGAGGGCCATCATGACACCCGTGGTCGCGTCCAAGGAACTCAGCAAATTCAATACCCAGACGTTCCTCTCAACCATCAACGGTGGTAGAAAGATCGAAGCTTTTCCCAAAAAGCAGACGATCTTTGCTCAGGGCGACTCGGCCGATGCTGTTTTTTATATAAAGGAAGGAAAGGTAAAACTCACCGTTGTGTCGCAGATCGGGAAGGAAGCCACAATCGGCATTCTGAACAAGGGCGATTTCTTCGGAGAAGGTTGCCTCGCCGGGCAGCCCCTCCGCCTGTGCTCTGCAATCGCCATGACCGATTGCTCCGTAATGACAATTGACAAGAAGTCCATGATGGAAGTGCTTCACCGGGAACACGCGTTTTCCGACATGTTCGTTGGCTATTTGCTGACACGGAACATCCGATACGAAGAGGATTTGGTTGACCAGCTTTTTAATTCCAGTGAGAAACGACTGGCCCGGATCTTGCTATTGCTGGCTCATTTCGGCAAGGAAGGTAAGCCCGAGATTGTAATCCCCAAGATAAGTCAGGAGACGCTCGCAGAAATGATAGGCACAACGCGGTCGCGGGTGAGTTTTTTCATGAACAGGTTTAGGGAGCTTGGGTTCATTGATTATCACGCGGGCGATGAATTGCAGGTTCATAGTTCACTCCTCAATATTGTTCTCCACGACTAGAAGACTAGAACATCCCACCGGAAGGGCGACCGATCACAGGTCATTTGGAGCAAGCGAACAGAGCACAAAAAGTTGCCGTGATCACTATTGACCAGTAATGGCCCGTTAGTAACGCCTAACATCCTGCTAAGGCTCCCCTGTTGCGAGCGGAATAAGGGATGACGACGAGTCAAATGCGGCTCGAACTGGTGTGCGTTGGAGTGACTTTGCACTTTGGAAACGGACACGGTTCTGCTCTACATCTGAGCGAGTCCTTGCTTTTAGCGAGTTCAAACGTGAATGGAGATAACCATGTTGAAACATATTTTGGCCGTAACAACTTTGATAGCGATTGCAAGTCTAACCGCTGTCGCCTCGGACCGAGAAGATGATGTGAATCGTACCCAGAAAGCTGCCCAGGTCTTCAAGGAGATCATGAATACTCCGGATCAAGGCATTCCTTCGGGTCTTCTGGAATCGGCGAAGTGTATCGCCATCATTCCAGGGGACAAAAAATTTGCCTTCATATTCGGTGGCAGCTACGGCAGGGGACTAGCAACCTGTCGCACCGAGCATGGCTGGAGCGCTCCTATGTTTGTGGCTATTGATAGCGGAAGTGTGGGTTATCAGATCGGGGGCTCGTCCACCGACCTTGTGATGCTCTTTATGAACGATCACGCCCTGCAAAGCCTGATGAGCGACAAATTCAAGCTTGGAGCAGACGCTTCTGTAGCAGCCGGACCCGTGGGCCGGAATGCCGCTGCTGGCACCGACCTTAAATTGAATGCGGAGATTCTGTCTTACTCGCGGTCCAAAGGCATTTTTGCCGGGGTGAGCCTGGATGGTGCCGTAATGCAAGCCGACAAAAGTGGGGACAAAGCCATGTACGGGGACGATGTAAACCGCCATGAAATTCTTGACGGCAAAGTTGCCGTACCTGCATCGGCTCGAGAGTTGGTGGAGGAGCTTGGCGGATACGCCCACGTAGCTAAGGCTGAATAAACGGCCCCAGGGCGAAGATGATCGTTTGCAGGCTTTCCGTAAGGAGGTCTGCACAAGCGAAATGGTTTGGGCGACTGCTCATTTAGTGCAAGCGCCCAACCGTCGCTCTGTGGTCCAGATTTAAGAGACTTCGCCGGCAGGAGGATAGACCCTCGCGCCATCGAGAAGAGGTTATTGAAATGAAAAGAAACAGATCATTTCCAGCTTTAATATTCGTTGTGGTTCTGGGCGTTGGCGCAGCGGAATGACAGCGCTGACCATGGGATTGGGTCAAGAACGCAGGGACAAAGAAAAAGAAAGCGAAGTCAACGCCAACGGCAACCACAATGGTGCGAAGGAATTGACTTCTGTTTAGTGTTTCCAATTTCGGTAACAAATTGATTGGTGGAGGCCAATATGGCAAAAACTGCAGTGGGTTTGTTTGAAAATTCAGAGTTGGCTGACGATGTTGTTCGCGATCTCGAGGCTACAGGCTTCCTTCGAAAGGACGTCCGCATTTTGAAAGAGCCGCTGGAGATGGCAGGGAGCGGACTCATGAGCACGCCACACACTGATTTTGAAGTGGAGTTGACTCGTGATCTCACGGCATTCGGGGTCCTCGAAGCGGACGCGGAAGCTTATGTTCAAGGGGTACGTCGCGGAGGCGTAATGGTTCTTGCGACAGGTACGGGAAAAAATGCGGACACGGCTACCGAGATTATGAACCGTCACGGTGCTGTAGAGTTAGAAGAGATCAACGCTCTGCGGCCGGATCTCCCAACTTCGGACCAAGGTGAGGAGACTCTGGTCCACGCACCCTCTGTCCAGATTGGGCGAGTCCGCTCTCCCGGCTCTGGTGCTCGCCTGTTCGTGTGGTAATTATTGTTATCGGGGAATACCGCGCTGCGAGTCACGCGGCGCCCGAAGACTGGACGGGCGATTGGCTCGCTACATCTCCGCCCGTAGCCTTAAGGCAACTTCTTGGTTCGGTGCCTAATCGATCCCGATTGCCAGGCGCGACGAATCACTCGGAGGAGACTCGCTTGGCAGCCGTAGAAAACAGGTATTCCATCCTCACTCGAAACCCAACCTCTCTAACGTTGCTCCCCTTATCTGCCTGTTCCACGTATCGGGCAAACTCCTCTGTCGTGGTGATGCCCTTGTCTTTCAACAGTTGAACGATGCCACCAATCTGAGCATCCAGTGTTTCAAGATAAGGGAGGACTTCCTCAAAAACCTGTTCCGCAGGGCTGATGTTCATTTATCAATCTCCTTAACAAACCGGCTTTTCGATCGGTGGTTTGCAGACTACCTGTTCACAAAGGCCTCAATCGCTGCGTCGAAAGTAAAGATTGCACCTGATCGAGATGAGGGCCTTCATTCCGTATGATGCAACCTTCCGCGGCTTTTCAAATGTTCAATTCTGATCAGTTTTCCGAAGCCCAAAGTTTGATACTGGCGATTCAAACAAAAAGAACACGCCAGGGCGAACTGCACTAATTGAAATCAAGCAGCGGGAATATGGAGGTTTGCAATCATGGCCGCAAAACTCGCAACGGCAGACGAACACCTTTTGGCTTATGCGGAAGGATCGGGTCCCATTCCGGACGGCAGCGTTCGTTCCTCCAGACCCAACGAACAACCGCCGTTTGGCGGGATGCAATTCGACTGCGGATACCTCTCACCTTTTTTTATCACTGACCCCGAACGCATGGAAGTTGCCTTCGAGAACGCCTACATTCTCGCTTACTCCGGCAAAATCAGTTCCAAGAAAGACCTGCTCCCCTTGCTTCAGCAGTTCACGAATAACGGCAAGCCCCTGCTCATCATCGCCGAGGATGTCGAAGGCGAAGCTCTGGCTACTCTCGTCGTGAACAAAGTGAGTGGCTTCCTGAAAGTTGCGGCGGTCAGCGCTCCGGGGTTGGGTGATCAACGCAAGAGTTGGTTGCAGGACATCGCTCTGCTGACCGGCGGCAAAGCCATAACGGATGGTCTCGACAACCAGCTGAAAAACGTACAGATTTCCGACCTCGGACAGGCGAAGAAGGTCGTTATCGACAAGAACCGTACTGTGATTGAGAGCACGGCCATGTATCAACTCTGCAGTTCTGTACCGCTGAAGAGTTCTCTCGTCGCTGATTCCAGTCGGCACGGCAAGCGTGAATATTCTTCCACCCAACCCACCACTGTTTGAGGAGGAAACGAATGCAACTCGGAATGATTAATTTTGCGGGCTACGTGTCGGATTCCGGAGAGGGACGGTGGACGGCGCGGGCAGCGGTGGACGAGGGCATTCCGGTGCCGGTGATCAGCGCCGCGCTCAGTTCCCGTTTTGCGTCACGTGGCAACGAAGAATACGCTGCCAAACTGCTTTCGGCGATGCGCTACGAATTCGGCGGTCACAAGGAGAAAGCTGCCGATAAGCAGGAGGCGGCCTGATGGCGGATTTCCAGTCTGACGCCTTTGTGTTTTTCGGCGCCACCGGCGATCTTGCGCATAAACAGATCTTTCCGTCGCTGCAGGGGTTGATTCGCGATGAAGGTTTCAATCTGCCAATCGTCGGCGTGGCCAAAGCAGGTTGGAATCTTGATCAACTTAAAGCGCGCGCCAAAGACAGCCTCGAAAAATTCGGCGGCCTCGACCAGGATGCGTTCAACAAACTGACGGGCCTTTTGCGCTACGTGGACGGCGACTACAACGATCCGAACACTTTCGTCCAGCTGCGCAAAGAGTTGGGCCCGGCGAAACAACCGCTGCATTACTTTGCGATTCCACCGAGCTTGTTCGGCACGGTTGCCGAGGGGCTGGCCAAGTCGGGCTGCGCTGAGAATGCGCGTGTTGTGGTGGAGAAGCCCTTCGGGCGTGACTTGGCATCGGCACAAGAACTCAACCGAATTCTGCACCGCTATTTCCCCGAAGAACGAATCTTCCGCATCGATCATTTCCTGGGAAAGGAACCGGTACAGAACATTCTCTATACCCGCTTCGCTAATCCAATGTTTGAACCGATCTGGAATCGCAACTACGTGCGAAGCATCCAGATCACCATGGCGGAGAAGTTCGGAGTCGAGGACCGCGGCAAGTTCTACGACGAAGCGGGCACGGTGCGGGATGTGGTCCAAAACCACCTGCTGCAAGTCTTGGCCACCCTGACCATGGATCCGCCAACCGGGGAGGCTCAGGACGCGTGGCGCGACCAGAAGGCCGCGTTGCTCAAGGCGGTACGCCCGATTGCTCCGGGGGATGTCGTGCGCGGCCAGTACAACGGCTATCGGGCAGTGCCCGGGGTAGACGCAGCTTCCACGGTCGAGACTTTCATTGCGCTGAAGCTATTCATTGAAACGTGGCGATGGGCCGGCGTGCCCATCTATATCCGCGCAGGAAAAATGCTGCCAGTCACCGCGACCGAAGTGTTCGTTGAATTCAAGAGGCCGCCGATGGAGACCTTTGGCGAGATCGTGCCCGGCACATCCGCACATCTGCGCATGCGTATCAGTCCAGACATCGCCATCGGAATGGGGGTGCGGGTGAAGACGCCGGGCGAGCAGATGACCGGCAGCGACGTGGAACTCACACTCACCGAGCAGGCCGCCGACGACACGCCGCCGTACGAACGGCTGCTGGGCGACGCCATGCGCGGACTGACTGAGCTCTTTACTCGTCAAGACGTGGTGGAAGCGCAGTGGCGTGCGGTCGATCCGATTTTGGGCAACGTTACGCCGGTGCATCCCTATGAGCCGGGGACGTGGGGGCCCGACGAGGCTGACCATCTGATCGCCAGCGACGCGGCGTGGGTTAATCCCACGGTGCAAGAAGAAAGCGAGAAAGAGTCAGAAAAATAAACCAGCGATTGACGGAAGCGCCTTCGTGGCATGCGCTGCAAGCGCATTACGAGAAGATCAAAGACATCCACCTGCGGCAGTTGTTTGCCGATGATCGACCAACACTCTGATCGGGCGCTATCGCTGTTTGCGCGGCTGAGCGTGGCGATTTCGTGGTCCCGATATTTCGGTGATCAGCGGGCAACCGTCGCCCATATCTGTGTTTGACCGGAGAATACCGCCGTGACAAAACTCTGCCCAACTCCTCCTCATAACCAAAAAACCCCGACCCGTTTTGCGAGGAGCATGATGAGGCAGATCCTTCTTCTCGCAGTGCTGTCTTCCGCTTCTCTAGCTCAAGAGGACGTCGACACTATCATCCAACGGTCAGTCGCCGCCAATGATGCGGACTGGAAGGCCGCACATGAATACGATTACGTCGAACGTGACCGCCAAAAAGGTGGAGGAACCAAGACATCCGAAGAGCTCATGATCTTGGGCTCTCCCTATGAGCGACTGGTGGCCGTGAACGGGAAGCCGCTGTCCCCAGAACAGCAAGCGCGCGAACAACAAGAGCTCGAAACAACTTTGGTTGAACGCCGGAAAGAATCTCGGCAGCAGCGTGCCAAGCGAATCGCGAAATACGAAAAAGAGCGCGAAAGCGATCACCTGCTGATGGAGCAATTAACAAAAGCCCTCGACTTCAAGCTGGTGGGCGAACAAAAGCTGGGGCCGTATGAGGTTTATGTGCTCAAAGCGACACCTCGTCCCGGCTATGAGGCTCCCAATAACGAGGCCAAGGTGTTGACGGGCATGGAAGGCATGCTCTGGATCGACGAAAAGACGTTCCAATGGGTAAAGGTCGAAGCCACGGTTATACGACCGGTCTCGATCGAAGGTTTTCTGGCTGAAGTCGAACCGGGTACACACTTCGAACTTGAGAAGGCACCCGTAACGGACGGTATCTGGCTCCCGAAGCATTTTGCGATGAAATCGCAGGCCAAGGTCCTATTCCTTTTCACACGAAAATCGCAAGCGGACGAAACGTATGGCGGCTATCACAAACCTGCGCCAATTAAAGCAGTCGCTGCTGAACGATGAGCTAACCGCCAACTGCTGACCCAGCACACGCCCATGGCGAACCCTGCTGGAGTGTTCAATTCTGACCAGACAGGCGTTCCTTGGCCACACAATACTTTGTAAATCACAGCCGGAGCGTTGCCGAAGTCTGTGAGTACGTGAGGAGGATTATGTCTCGCTTGCGGATGTTGCAAGTTTTGATGGCGACGGTGGTTCTAAGCGCCGGATTGGCCGTCGTGCCCATTATGGCCGCGGGTACGATCCAGACCTTTACCGGAAAAGTCAGCGACGCCATGTGCGGCGCCAAGCACACAGAGGGGCTTGCCCCCGCCGCCTGCGTTCGTGCCTGCGTGAAGAAGGGCGCCAAGTATGCTTTGGTTGTCGGCGACAAGGTCTATACCCTTGACACTTCGGATCAAGCGACGCTAGACACGCTCAACAAGCTGGCATGGGAGCAGGCTAAAGTGACAGGCACGACCGACGGAACGACCATTTCGGTGGCGTCTGTGGCTGCCGCGAAGTAGGCCATCTGGGCCTCTTGCTCCTGCGGGCTAGTTCCGCCAGAAACGGCGACACACGTCCACCCACGCGACTGGCCAGAGGAGATGTTGTCATGGGATTCCCCCACCGCGTTGTGTATTGACGACCCACAAGCGCTGGAGCTTTGCAAAGCGACTCTGGAATCCCATGGCTACTGCGTCAAGACTTTCGGCGTACTCCGAAATGCCAGGGCGGATCCTGTGGTTGGTGGATGAATACGTAATGAAGAGCGAATTGCCGGAAGGGCTAGTGCGGAGCATCGAGGAGTGACGGGCCGGGGCAACACCGCTGCAATACACAAGCACGTCAGTGGGAGTGTGACGTTATGCCAGTTCGATTGTCGAATATCGTTTGCGATCTAAGATCTTTGATCGCCGGATCGTTGATCGCTTTCCTGCTATTCATAGTGGGCGGAACCTGCCTCGCGACGGCGGGGGAAAAGAAGCGAGCAGAGGAGACTGCGAAAACCAGCAGCAGTGCAGATCTCGTCGCGCGCGGCAAGTACTTGGTTGAGGGTGTCGCGGCTTGCGGTGACTGCCACACACCTCGAGGCAGGGACGGCGAACCGGACCGCGCACGCTGGTTGGAGGGTGCTCCGGTGTTTCTGGAGCCGGCTCAAGCTGTGCCGGGCTGGCCGATTGTGGCGCCACGGCTTGCCGGTTTGCCTCCAGGGAGCGACGCCGCAATGATTACGCTACTGACTACCGGAATCTGGACTGATGGCAAGCCCCTTCGCCAGCCCATGCCTAGGTTTCATATGACGCGCAGCGACGCCGAGTCCGTCCTCGCCTACCTAAAGGCGCTTTAGCCCGAGCCAATGAACGGGGACTACAGAAAGGATTACCCAATATGAAAGCCAATGCCGATCAGCCGAGGGCTCCCGAATCGAAGGCCAAGAATCCCGAACCAAGGTTGATGTCCAAGCCCCATTCCAAGGACGATCTAAAATCCCTGCCCCTGCCGGAAGTCGAGAAAAAATTGGGATCGTCAGCGAAAGGACTGAGCCAAGCCGAGGCGGAGAAACGGCTGGCGCAATATGGTCCGAATGAGATCAAGGAAAAGAAAGACAATCTATTCCTGAAGTTCCTGAGCTATTTCTGGGGTCCCATCCCATGGATGATTGAAGGGGCAGTGATTCTGTCGGGGGTGGTGAAGCACTGGCTGGATTTCTTCATCATTCTCTTTCTGCTTTTTTCCAACGCGGTGGTTGCATTTTGGGAAGAACATCAGGCAGGCAACGAAATTGCCGCGTTGCGTGCGAAGCTGGCGACCAAGGCCCGCGCCCTGCGAGATGGAAAATGGGCGACTCCCAAGGTAGCGGAACTGGTGCCGGGCGATGTCATCCGGTTGCTATTGGGGGACATCGTGCCAGCAGACGCGCGTTTGTTGGCCGGCGACCCGGTGCAAGTCGATCAGTCCGCGCTGACCGGAGAATCTTTGCCCGCGACGCGCAAACCTGGCGAGGCAGTCTTTTCGGGTTCGATTATCAAGCGCGGCGAAACCGACGCGATGGTATACGCCACCGGTACCAACACCTATTTCGGCAAGACTGCGGAATTGGTGCAGGACGCTCATACCGTCAGCCATTTCCAGCGCGCTGTGCTCAAGATTGGCAATTACCTGATCGTTCTTGCGGTGGCTCTGGTGGCGGTGATCGTCACCCTGGCACTCTTCCGTCATGACCCGGTCCTGAGCACGTTGGAATTCGCTTTGGTGCTTCTGGTGGCCGCGATCCCTGTAGCCATGCCCACGGTGCTGTCCGTCACCATGGCGGTCGGCGCGCGTCTGCTGGCGAAAAAGCAAGCCATAGTGACCAAGTTGTCGGCGATTGAGGAACTCGCGGGCGTGGATGTGCTGTGCTCAGACAAGACCGGCACCTTGACCCAGAACAAACTGACGCTGGGTGATCCATTCTGTGTCAATGGTATTGCTGCCGATCGAGTCATCCTCGACGCCGCCCTGGCTTCGCGCGCGGAAGATAAGGACACTATCGACTTGGCCGTGATTGGCGGCGTGAAGAACGATAAAGAACTGAAGAGCTATCAGGTCCTTCATTTCCAGCCATTCGATCCGGTGCATAAGCGCACCGAAGCCACCGTAAAGGGTTCCGACGGAAAACAGTTCAAGGTGGCGAAGGGAGCGCCGCAGGTCATTCTGCAGATGGCGACCAACCTCGCGGACGTAAAACCCGCGGTTGAGAAAGCCGTCAATGAATTTGCGGCACGAGGTTTCCGCTCCCTGGGTGTAGCCCGCGCGGATCAGGACGACAAGTGGCAGTTCGTTGGCGTGTTGCCCATGTCCGATCCACCTCGCGCGCAGGCCAAAGCGACCATTGCGAGCGCGGTGCAGATGGGCGTGAAAGTCAAAATGGTCACCGGCGACCAGTTGGCCATAGCGAAGGAAATGTCTCGTGAGCTGGGCATGGGCACGAACATCCTGGACGCCACTGTATTGCGGGACAAACAAAAGAAAGCGGAGACCGCGGCCTCCATCGAAAAAGCGGACGGCTTCGCCCAGGTGTTCCCCGAAGACAAATACAACATTGTCGACGTCCTGCAGAAGCACGGCCATATTGTCGGTATGACTGGTGACGGGGTGAACGATGCTCCCGCGCTCAAGCAAGCGAACTGCGGCATTGCGGTTTCCGGCGCGACCGACGCGGCCCGTGCGGCAGCAGACATCGTGCTGCTCGCATCCGGCCTCTCGGTGATCATCGACGCGATCAAGGAGAGCCGCCGCATCTTCCAGCGGATGAACAGCTACGCGATCTACCGCATCGCCGAAACCCTGCGCGTGCTGTTCTTCATGACGCTGGCGATTCTGGTCTTTAATTTCTACCCAGTGACCGCGGTGATGATCGTGATGATCGCCGTGCTCAACGACGGGGCGATTCTCTCCATCGCGTATGACAATGTTCATTACAGCGACAGGCCCGAGAAATGGAACATGCGCCTGGTGCTCGGGATCTCGACCGTGCTGGGCGTGATTGGCGTCGTGGCCGCGTTCGGCCTCTTTTATCTTGCCGAGCGCGTATTTCATCTCGACCGCGCACACGCTCAGACGCTGATGTACCTGAAGCTGTCCGTAGCCGGGCATCTGACGATTTTCTTGACGCGCACGCGCGGCCCATTCTGGTCGATACGCCCGGCTCGGATTCTCTGGATAGCGGTGCTCGGCACGCAAACTGTGGCGACGCTAATTGCGGTTTATGGTTTGTTTATGACGCCACTGGGCTGGCGGTGGGCAGGCTTCGTTTGGGTCTATGCCCTGGCTTGGGCTCTCGTCAACGATCGCGTGAAACTGCTCGCCTATCGGATTTTTGATCCCATTAAAGCCGACTCAAAATCTGAAACCAAGACCGACGCGAAACCAGAAGCCGAGGCTAAGCCTGAAGCCAGGGCTGATGCTAAGCCCGAAGTCAAAACCGATGCGAAACCCGAAGTCAAGGCTGACGCTAAACCCGAAGCCAAGGCACCGTCCGATTTGACGCCGCAAATCGCCAAGCGAGCCTACGAACTCTATGAGCAGCGAGACCGCAAGGACGGTCGAGCAGTTCAGGACTGGAAGAAGGCGGAGCAGGAGATTCGGAAGCCTGACACCAAGGCCGAACCGAAGCCAGAAGCCAAAAGCGAGGCGAAGCCCGAGGCCAACGCCGAACCGAAACCTGGGCCAAGACGGAGCCGAAGCCAGAAGCCGGAGCCAAGCCGACACCACAAACCAACAGCTGAGGCGAAGCCTGAGGCCAAGATCTCAGGAGAAGCCAGAAGCCAAAACCGAACCTATACCTGAGGACAAAGAAAAGTCACCGTCCGATTTGACGCCGCAGCTCGTCAAGCGGGTGCACGAACTCTACGAGGACCTTGGGCGCAAGGAAGTTCAAGAAGTTGAGGAATGGGAGAAGGCGAAGCGTAAGACTTCCTAAAGATGAAGTCGATCAACAAAAAACGCGACCCAGCGGCCGACCTGGTCGAAAGGAAGAAATGAAAATTCATTCCAAGGATTTCCGCGTACCGCATCACAAGAAGATCGATATCAAACGCTTGCCGACGATCGTGAAGCCATTTTGCGAGTCAAAGAAGAAATATAAAGAACTTCTGGAAGAACATGTTGCTGAGTTGACTTCCCTGCAACAACTTCACTACGCGTCCAACCGCTATGCGTTGCTGTTGATTTTTCAGGGGATGGACTCTGCCGGCAAAGACGGCGCTATCCGGCACGTCATGTCGGGAGTCAATCCCGAAGGCTGCGAAGTTTTCAGTTTCAAACAACCGAGCGCCGAAGAACTGGAACATGATTTTCTCTGGCGCACGACGTGCCGCCTTCCGGAACGCGGACGGATCGGCATCTTCAATCGTTCCTACTATGAGGAAGTCCTGATCGTTCGCGTGCATCCTGAGATTCTCCGCACCCAGCGGCTTCCAGAAAAGTTGCTCGACGAGAAAAACATCTGGAAGGACCGGTATCGGTCGATCGTCGATCTGGAGCGCCACCTCTATCGCAACGGAACGCGGATCGTAAAAATATTTCTAAACCTTTCGTACGAAGAACAGCGCAAGCGGTTTCTCGCGCGCATTGACGTGCCCGACAAAAACTGGAAGGTCAGCTCCTCGGACAATCACGAGAGGAAATACTGGAAGCATTATATGGAAGTGTATGAGGATTGCCTGAACGCGACTAGCACCCATCACGCGCCCTGGTACGCTGTCCCCGCCGATGATAAGGAGAACGCCCGGCTGATTGTGTCCCGTATTGTCCTCGATACACTCCAGGATCTCAAGATGGCATATCCGAAGACCACGGAGAAGCGTCGGCTGGAATTGCAAGCGATCGGCAAGGAGCTGGCCAAAGAGAAGTAACGCGGACTGTGGTTTCTTATTTGGCTGGTCTGCAAAGCGTTGGCTCGCGGCAGTGCACGGAAGGTGCGGTATGGAACCGCCCAGGCGGGAACGGCCAGACACGGTGCAGCAACAACGCGCGGCCCAGCGGCAATCAACGCTCGATTTCTTCGATTACTCGCTTGAGTGGCGACGCGTGTTCGCCGAGACCTGGGGCACGTTCCTGCTGGTGCTGGCCGCCGCCGGTGGCGGCGTAGTTGCAGCCGTGAGCGGCGGCAGAGTCACCCTGGGCATGATAGTGGTCGCGCCGGGACTCATGGTGATGGCGATCATCTATTTTATGGGTGCAGTGAGCGGAGCGCATTTGAATCCGGCAGTCACGCTGGCTTTCGCGGTGCGGCGCGACTTTCCCTGGCAAAGAGTTCCAGGCTATGTCGTCGGGCAAGTGATTGGAGGCATTGGTGCGGCTGCTTTCCTTCGGGCCATGTTCGGGACGGTTGGCGCGCTCGGCGCGACGCTGCCGGGTCGTGGTGTGACCAGCGGGAAGGCGCTGGCAATGGAAGTGGTGCTCACGACCGGTCTGGTGAGCACAATCCTGGGCACGGCGTACGGAGCACGGAACGTTGGCACGAACGGCGCTATCGCCGTAGGCGGGTACATTGCCCTGGCAGGACTTTGGGCGGCACCGATTACCGGCTCCTCGATGAACCCGGTGCGTTCGCTGGCGCCGGATGTAGTGCGCGGCGACCTCCACACGACTTGGATCTATGTCGTAGGGCCAGTTATTGGGGCCTTGATCGCAGTTGGCTTCGAGTGGATTCTCAAGGGGAAGCCCACAGCGGCGGGCAGGATTGCCGCGGAGGGCACCCTGGGTGTCGACGATTCTACCGGGTCGGATACTTGAGCCCACGAAGTTGATCACTCCACGCGGTTCACCCGTGACGGTCTCGAACGGCATCTCGCCCGGAAGTGTCCACTATTGCTCAGACCGGAAAGAGTTGAGGATGAGAGAGTGGACCGCTGGAGTTTTTGATCACGAGGAACTCGACCGGCCCCGGTCGCGACCTGCTCCCGCACTTAAAAAGGTGCATATGAAGCTTAGTCTTCTCTCCGTTCCGTTCTTCGCCGCATTCATCCTCACCGGCTGTAACTCCGGCACGACAGACGACAGTAGCCGCCCGCAATAGCGCTCAGGTTACCGCCGCTGGCAGTTCGTTCGTTTATCCCGTCATGATGCGCTGGGTCCAAGCCTATGGGCAGGACCGTCAGGGATTACAGATCAATTATCAGTCGATTGGCAGCGGCGGAGGCATTGAGGAGCTGAAGAAAGGGATGGTGGACTTTGGCGCATCCGACGCCGCGCTCGATGACGAAAAGCTAAAGGAGATGCCTGCTCTGGTGCAGATCCCGGAGAGCGCAGGACCGGTATGCATAACCTATAACTTGGAACAGCTCAAAGAGCCCCTGAAGCTGAGCGCAAAGACACTCTCGGGTATTTATCTCGGCACGATCAAAAATTGGCAAGATGCAGCTATCAAGAATGACAATCCCGGAGTAAATCTTCCCAAGCAGGGCATTGTCGTGGTGTATCGTACCGACGGCAGCGGAACCACGAACATCTTCACTACTTATCTTGCCGCCGTCAGCCCCAAATGGAAAAGCCAGGTCGGCCAAGGCCTCTCCGTAAGCTGGCCAATCGGACTAGGGGGCAAAGGGAGCGAGGGCGTGACCGGAGTGGTTAAACAGAGTGCCGGCGCAATCGGGTATGTGGAGCTGACTTATGCCGAAGAGAACCATCTTCCAGTCGCGCAGGTCCAGAACGCGGCGGGCAAATACGTCAGCCCGACGGCTGCGGGAACGAGCGCTGCTATCGATGCGTTTTCCGGCGAGTTATCGAAAGACGTGCGCACGCCAATCGTGAATGCTCCGGCGTCGGCGCCAGATGCTTATCCCATCAGTGGCCTCACCTTCCTGCTAGTACCGAAACAAGCAAAAGACGTCCACAAAGCGGGGGAGCTTAAGGGCTTCGTCCAGTACATCATCACGGGCGGGCAGGACCCTGCAGAGCAACTGCATTATGCAAAAATTCCGGTGTCGCTGCAGCAAATTGATCAACAGCTCTTGCAGCAGGTGCAGAGCGGATCATAGAGAAGTTTGAAAGCTGCTTCTGGGCCGGTCAGCCTCGGTAGGGGAGTGAAGAAGAAGAACCAATATGCCGACTACAGAACCTTCGATAGAGGCTGACCAGGATAGTAGCTCGAAATCGCGGGCGACGAATTTAGATCGGACTACTAAGCCATCTAAGTTTATCTTCGATGCGGCTTTGTCTACTGCTGTCGCGGCCAACGGCCAACGGCCAACCGATGCGCCGCAGCCCGACGGTCCGCTGATGGCCGAAATGCTCGGCAAGATGAACCGCTACTGGCGAGCCGCGAATTATCTGTGCATCGGTCAGATCTATCTCTACGAGAATCCCCTGTTGCGAGAGCCTCTCAAGGCCGAACAGATCAAACCAAGGCTGCTCGGGCACTGGGGAACTTCACCGGGACAAAACCTCATTTATATTCATCTGAATCGGCTGATCAAAAAACACGAAGCGAACATCATTTATATTGCCGGTCCCGGACACGGCGGTCCATCGCTCAATGCGTGCTCATATCTTGAAGGCACTTATACCGAAGTACATCCGGAGATCACGCCAGATGAAAATGGCCTACGACTTCTTTTCCGGAAGTTCTCGACTCCGGGCGGCGTGCCCAGTCATTGCGGACCACACGTCCCGAATTCCATGCACGAGGGCGGCGAGCTCGGCTATTCGATGGTTCACGCGTTCGGAGCCGCTTTCGACAATCCCGATCTGATCGTTGCCTGCATCATCGGCGACGGAGAATCCGAGACTTGCCCGCTTGAAGGAAGCTGGAAGTCCGTCAACTTTCTAAATCCGGTGCGGGACGGGGCTGTCCTTCCGATTCTGCACCTCAACGGCTACAAGATTTCCGGGCCGACCGTCCAGGGACGGACGACCGACGAAGACCTAAAGGCTCTGTACGTAGGACGCGGCTACAAGCCCTATTTTGTGGAAGGCGACGATCCTGAAGTCGTGCATCAACTCCTCGCTAAGACGCTGGACGATTGTTATACCGAGATTCGAGCCATTCAGCAGGAGGCGCGTCAGAGCGGGTTCAAGAAGCAGCCAATCTGGCCCATGGTCGTCCTGCGCACACCCAAGGGATGGACGTGTCCGAAAGAAGTGGATGGAATCCCGATTGAAGGCACTTTCCGCGCTCATCAGGTCCCTCTCGCCACGGTCCGCGAAAATCCGGAACATCTGAAGATCCTCGAAGCCTGGTGGTGGTGTCGATCATGACTGGTCTGAGAATGCCGGCTCGTGAGCAGGCGGATCAGTTCCGTGTGTCCGTTGATCGCGCAATTTGCCGAGGGTATGCTCGATGAATCTGGCTAGCTTATCTGCAGCGCTGTTAACGGCAAGTTCCACAGTCGCCGCCTCGTCGGTGACTGCGATGGGCTGGCGGTATTTGAGGCGCGCCTCCATCACGCAGCGTTTGTCATTCTTGCCGCTCGTGGAGCCGCGTTCGTCGGTCAGGTGAACTTCCACTCGCGTGATGTGATCGCTCATTCGGCCGAGGGCATTCTCCACTACGCCCCTGATCTGACCAGCCAACGCCTCGTGACCTTCGATTGTGTGGTCCGTATTGACTTGGATTTGCATGCTGATCTCCTGCCAGATTTTGATCAAGGATGTTCTTATGCTCACAGATTGCCGATGCGAAGTTCATGGAACCCGGCTACCGGCCGGCATCTGGTTCTGGCGGCCAGAAGGCACCATCGACAAGTCATTGGTTCCGACGTAAATACCGATAGCAACGAGGATAGCGACGAGGCCGAACCAGAATCGCCAATCGTGATGAGCGCGCCGCCAGTAAGGGGCTTCGCCGTGATGGCTATGGTGACTCTCTCCGTCGGGGTGCGGATGTTCGGTGTTGTGCATGGTCATGCTGATCTCCGTGAGAAACATCCGGAGTTAAGGAAGAACGTCACAATGAGCGACCTCTTCGCGGTGCTTTCTGAGTCGGAGTTTCCGCGCTTTGAACCTGCGCTGTTTTCTGGCCCAACTCCTGGGTGAGCTGGTGAACCTTCATGGAATACTCGTGCGCCTTTTTGCTGAGCTCGTGAGCGACCGACTGATCTTCTTTGCCATGGGCGGCGGCCGCAACCGCGTGCGCGTGGGCCGCAAGGTTATGAAGTTCTGCAGCCCGCTCGTGTGATCTCTGTGACATGACGGTTCTCCTGGTCAGTTCGAATGTGCTTGCCGCACGCGTCCTTCACTGCGTCCCAATTAAGGCGGGGCCTTTCCATCAGCCTTTAGCCAGCAGCCGGGCGTCCCAGACCTTCGCGCTAGTCGGCGTTCCTATACTCTTCCGGGACGTCGTCCTCCGGCACTTGGCGGGTCCGCATCCGTATGAGTGTGATAAATCGCTACAACTGAATTTTCGATAGACATTGTCTACCCGCGCCAACGAGAGTATCCCCAGCCCCCGCCACCGAGCAAAAACACTACCAACAGAACGATCAATACGGTTTCCATGTTGTGCCTCACTTGTAAGAGGAAGTTAGACTGACTTTATAACGGTCGTCTCACCTCTTACCTACGTAACATCATAGAAGTGGCCAACACGGATGTCTGATCAGATTAGACCACTTTGGCACTCGATTTTGCGGGCGCGCCGTGCAGGATTGTGAGCAGATTCACGTTATGATTCGAAGGCGGTTTTCGCATCGACTCTTGCCATCCCGACGCTGGCAGGATCTGTGGCATACGCCTTCGCGGAAACGCTTGGGTGGCGCCAAGGCCTAGACAAGAAATTTGGCCAAACTAAATGTCAGAACTGTGCTTTTTAGACCGGACAAGCGATTCGTTTCAGGCCTACGCTTGTATTTACCGAGCCGATGAACAGTCGCGGCGGAGCGCGATCCGCTGACCTCGTGGAAAAGAAAACACTATGACCGATGGCACCAAGAAGCCGGCACCCAAACTGCGTAAAGCGCCCCAACCACCGCTGTCCCACCCTGGGGCGGTCCCTGAATCAGACCGTGCCAAGCGGCCACCGCTCTCCGAACCCGCTGCGAACGGCCAGGAACTAAGTCCAGGAGATCGTGTCGAGGGTTTAGGCAACTTCGGAAAGCCGAATGGAGAATTCGGCACAGTGGAGCGGGCGAATGAGGATGACGCGGTCGTCAAGTGGGATGACGACGGTCGTGTGAGAATCCACCAACCGTCGCTCAAGAAGGTTTAGCCGCAAAGGGCTGGGCCAATTCGCCGGCACTCGCATCTGCCGTTGCTGGGCTGTTCCGTTTTGTACAGTTTTGCTGGGGATGCCCTTAGTAAGTACCGTGATTCTCAATGAGTGTAATCGCCTGGTAGCAACAGCTAATCGAGATCACTTCCCAGAAGCCGACTTGTGGCCCGGAATAACCTCCTGTTAGCCCGTTAAGAAGGGCTTGTCGGTCTACTTTTTTTCAATCATTTGTTCGCTTCACAGGGTCCGAACCGATGAACACAGCCGTTTGTCAAATTGATTCGGGGTAGCTGGTTTGCTAAGGTCGTCGTCATGTCCGAGCGCTCCACCGAGCAGATACGCGAATTGTTCGACCGCCTTTATCGCGTGGATTCGGGACGAATCCTGGCAACTCTGATCCGCTTGCTCGGTGATTTTGACCTTGCCGAGGAGGCGATGCACGAAGCCTTTGCGGCTGCGCTGAGCGCGTGGCCGAGGAGTGGAGTACCCGGCAACCTGCGACCATGGCTGATTTCGACGGCCCGATTCAAAGCCGTTGATACTCTGCGTCGACGGGCAAGATTTGATGCGTCTCAAGACGAGCTCGTGCGATATCTCGAAGCGCAATCTAGTCCGGCGGAAAGGTCCAATCCCACTGAAGAGGACAGCCTTGAAGACGACCGGCTACGCCTGATTTTTACCTGCTGTCATCCATCTCTGGCGCCGGAAGCCCGCGTTGCGCTCACCTTGCGTGAGGTGTGCGGGCTGACCACCGAGGAGATCGCAAAGGCCTTCCTCACCACTCCGCGTACCCTGGCGCAGCGCATTGTGCGCGCCAAGGCAAAGATTCGAGAGACACCGATTCCGTACGAGGTGCCGACGCCGCAGGAATTGCCGGAGCGACTGGACGCGGTGCTTCAGGTCATCTGTCTCGTCTTTAAAGAGGATTGCTGCCGGCGCCAGGAAGTTCGCCTGCGGCCTTTCCCCGGCCGGCAAGGCCAAGTCGCTGCGGGCCGAGGCCGACGGCAAGGTGTTCGTCACCGACGGGCCCTACACCGAGACCAAGGAGCACATGGGCGGTTTCTGGATACTTGGAGCCGCTGATCTGGACGAGGCGCTAGCGTGGGCGCGCAAGGGTGCCGTCGCCTGCCGTGCGTCGGGCGAGGTGCGCGAGATTCTTTTCAACCCGGCTCCGACACAAGGACCCGCCGGAAGCAAGTAATGGCGGATGGCCGACAAAATTTAAAGGGGATCAAATGAGAAATGTAATCTACGCAATCAACCTTACTCTGGATGGCTGCTGCGACCATACCAAATTCAATCCCGATGAAGAAACGTTTGCGTATTTTATACGCCTCTTGCGAGATGATGCTGGCCTGCTCGTCTATGGGCGTAAAACTTATCAATTGATGGTTCCTTATTGGCCTGATATCGCAAAAAGCCAGTCCGAGACAAAAGCGGACATCGAATTTGCTCAAACCTTTGTCTCCAAGAAGAAGATTGTTTTTTCACGATCGTTAGACAGCGCTGAAGATGGAAATACGAGAATTGTTCGTACGAACCTTCGCGACGAAATACTTAAATTGAAACAAGAACCAGGCAAAAATATTTTGGTCGGCGGTGTAGACATTCCTTCACAACTGATGAAGCTTGGCCTGATTGATGAATATCGTTTTGTCGTTATGCCAATCGTTGCAGGAGAGGGGAGACGGCTGTTTGAAGGTGTCAACCTGCAAGAGAAATTACGATTAAAACTTGTTGAGTCCAAGATTTTTAAATCAGGATGTGTTGCGCTTCATTACTTGAAACAGTGACAGAAAAATCTGCAACTTCACCCGTGGAAGGAAACTCAATCATGGGAACAATTATTGTGCTTGAATTCATCTCCCTCGATGGTGTCATACAAGCCCAGGGCTTTTGATCTTGCGGTATTACCAACACAGTGAGAGCCCCGTTCCTTCGCGTGTTTTGCAAAGAGCGTGCCCTGAGCAAAAAACGCAAGGATGGTGCACCAGGCAGAGGCAGTCCAGCGAGAGGCGGAAATCCGCAACAGTCCGCAACCCCCGCGCAACCGGATGAAATGGGCATTCCTCTGGACATTCTCCAAGTGCTTGAAAGTAATGGTGGCGGCGGTAGGACTCGAACCTACGACCTACGGATTATGAGACCGTCGCTCTAACCACCTGAGCTACACCGCCAATCCGGAAACACGCGGAAGGAAACCAGGGACAGCCCGGAAATGGGCACAGAATCCCGCAGACGCGGGTGGACGCGTCCCTGACTCATTCTAAAAGTGCGTGGAATGGGGTGTCAATGGAATGTCGTGTCAAACCGCGCGGGTCCGTGCGAAACTGGGCGCATGAAAGTGATTGCTGTGATTCCGGCGCGGCTGGCTTCGACGCGCCTGCCTCGCAAGATGCTGCGCGAGATCGCTGGCGAGCCGTTGCTGGCTTGGGTGTATCAGGGAGTGCGGCGGTGCTCGTCGCTCGAGCAAGTTATTGTCGCGACCGATTCAGATGAAATCATGCGGTTCTGCGAGCAGCAGGGCTTTGTCGCGCGCATGACTTCGGCGGCGCATCGCTCGGGCACGGAGCGGGTGCATGAAATCTCGACCGCGATTGCGGCAGATGTTTATTTGAATGTTCAGGGCGATGAGCCGCTGACTCGGCCCGAGCATATCGAGAGTTTGATCGCGGTGATGCAAAGGCGCGGGGGTCGAGGTGGGGACGCTGAAGACGCCCGCCGCGGAGGTTGACATCAACAATCCGAGCGCGGTGAAGGTGGTGACGGACGCTACCGGACGGGCGCTGTATTTTTCGCGGGCAACCATTCCGCATGACCGCGATGGCGTGCGTCCGCGATATTACAAACATCTTGGTTTCTATGGCTATCGCAAGGACGCGCTGGACAAGTTCGTGCGCTGGCCGGAGTCGTCGCTCGAGCGCAGCGAGCGGCTGGAGCAGTTGCGCTTTCTGGAGAACGGAGTTCCGATCTACGTCGCGGAAACGCCGTTTGATACTGTGGGCGTCGATACGGAAGAGGACGTGCGGCGGGTGGAAGGGATTCTGCGGAACGCATCGTGGGCTGACGCTAGCCTCGTTCATGCTGTCGGCACGCGGACGAGGAATGTCCGCGCCACACGTTCAGTGCGATTTGGCCCAGGTTTCGGCGGCGGCTACTCGCTTGGTGATCGCGGGATGCGAGTGGAGTAACCATTCGACCCAGCGCGACGGAGTTTTTTCGGCGAGATTCTGCTCGGCCAATTTGTTCATCGACGAAATGAAGGGTTCGACGCTGGCCACTGACTGGAAGCAATAGCGGTCGGCCTGGCGCTCGTTGAAGCGCGAGTAAGCGTTGAGCGCGGGCATCAGCAAGAACGAAAGCACGGTCGAGACCAGAATCAGCAACGGCAGATTGGCGAAATCGTGCATGGTCTCGAACATGTTGCGACGCTCGACGGCGAAGCGCAGAACTTCGTTGGCCAGCCAGAAGCCGAAGAGCGTGATCCCCGCTTGCACGAAAATACTTTTCAGAATGTGGCGATGCACGTGATGGCCGAGTTCGTGGGCGAGCACGGCTTCGATTTCGTCGTCGGAATAGTTGTCGAGCAAGGTGTCGGCGAGAATGATGCGGCGGGTGGCGCCGAGTCCGGTGAGCGCGGCGTTGGCCTTTTTGCTTTTCTCGGAAAGATGCCACTTGTAGACGCCGCGCACGCGCGTGCCGGCGCGTTCGCTCAGTACGATCAGGCGGCGCTTGAGTTCCTCGTTTTCGAGCGGCTCGAACTTGTAAAAAATCGGAAACAGCACAACCGGCGCGAGTTGCGCGAGCAGCACCACGAGTCCGAGGAAAACGGCCCACGCGATGATCCACCAGTACTGCGGAGTCTCGCGTATCAGCATGTAGAGCAGTTCGACGACAATCGTAGCCATGACCAGGCCGATCAGCCAACCTTTGAACTCGTCCCAGAGCCACGAGCGGAATCTCTGGTTGGAAAGGTTATAGCGGTGCTCGATCCGGAAGCCGTAGTACTCGAGCGGACTTCCAAGCACTTTGCTGATCAGCATCAGCATCAGGACGTAGAGAAAAACGGCGAAAGTGTAATTCTGCGAGGCGCCCCGCTCGGCAAGATCGCGGAGCGTTCCGGTCCAGCCGGTGGCCAGGAGCACTACGAGCAGCCCGAAGCCGATCGCGAAATCGGCGATGCCCACCCACCGCTTGATGCGGTTGTAGCGGCGCGATTCCGGGGAATCGGCGGGAACCGGAGTGATTTCCTTGGTGGCCATTATGCTGAGTGTTATTATCCTATCGCGTTCCGTGGCTGGCTCAACGCGAAAGTGCTGACTCAACGGCTTAGCCGTTCGCTCTCTCCGCCACCAGCATGGACTGCAGAATCTGTTCCGAGACCTCTTTGACGGCCCCGGGCGAGTGAGCCAGAAACAAGCGTGTTGGTTTTGTCGTTCTCGCCAATCGACTTCAGCGTGTCGAAATACTGCGTGACCATCACCAATTGCATGACTTCTTTTGCGGACGCCCCCTCCACCACCTTCTGGAACTGTTCGATCGAGACCTGCAGTCCTTCGATGATGGCTTTCCTTTGATTTGCGATGCCTTGTCCCTGGAGAGCTTTGCTTTCGGCTTCGGCCTCGGCCTTCTTGACCACCAGAATCTTCTCCGCCTCGCCCCGGGCGTTGGCGGCCACCTGTTCGCGCTGGGCCGCGTTGATATCGTTCATGGCCGACTTCACCTTTGCATCGGGAACAATATCGGTCACCAGCACATTGACAATTTCGTATCCGAATGTGGCCATATCCGCATCCAGTTCCTGCTTGACCGCCGCGGCGATACTGGATTGCGAGGCGAACACTTCGTCCAGCGTCATTCCCGGGACATGCCCCAGGATCACCTGCTCGACATAGGATTTGATCTGCGCCACCGGATCGGACAACTTGTAGTAAGCATCGTAGACTTTTTCCGGACGGACGCGATTCTGCACGGAAATCGGAATGGTGACGAACACGTTGTCTTTGGTCTTTGTCTCCATGGTGAGAGTGATCTGATTCACACGCAGACTCACTGTGCCGGCCACGGAATCGAAGAACGGGCGCTTCCAGTTCAATCCCGGCTCGGCGACCCGAAGGAACTTGCCGAATCGCGTGATCACCGCGACCTCGGCCGTGCGCACGGTGAAGAAGCTTCCCAGAATCAGGTAAAGAACAATGAAAGCTACGATCGCCAACGGGATCCAGGCAAGTTGTTCCATTTGGTCTTCCCTCCGATGCTCCTTCTGGAAGCAAGCCAGATTATATCCCTCATTTTCTTCATTGAAGGCGTCTCGCGCTTATACCTGCCGTACGAATCTTTCGCCGGCTTCGAGAATTTCTTCGACGAGTTCGGGCTTGGCCGCTTCAACGTAGCAGCGCAGCATATCTTCGGTGCCGGAGGCTCGAAACAATACCCAGGCTCGGCGCCGTTGCCGTGCTTGGGAGCATCGAGGTAGAACTTCACGCCGTCGCGATTCTGCTTGCGCAGGATGGGATATGCGCCGAGCTTGGTCGTCTGCGGATCGGCGGCGCGGCGGATGGCGCTGTTCTTCATCTCATCGGAGATGTGCAAGTCGCGCCGACCATAGTAGTGCGGGCCGAATTCACGCTGCAGATCGGCGACCAACTGGCCGAGCGGCTTCTTTTCTTCCGCCATGACATTGGCCAGCAGGAGCGCGTTGAGAATGCCGTCGCGTTCGGGAAGAAAGCGGCCGTAGCCGATGCCGCCGGATTCTTCTCCGCCGATCAGAATTTCGTGGTCCATCATCAGATCGGCGATGTACTTGAAGCCGATGTTGCACTCGTACAGCTTGCGCCCATATTTCGCGGCGATGCGGTCCATCATGCCGGTGGTGTTGAAGGCGCGCACCACGTCGCCCGGCCACTTCTTGTATTGCAGCAACCAGTTCAGCAGAACGCACATGCACTTGTGCGAATCGACGAAGCTGCCATCTTCGGCGACGGCGCCGATACGGTCGGCATCGCCGTCGGTTACCAGGCCGGCATGGCATTTTTCCTTTACTACCGTTTCCTGCAGCAGCGCGACGTGCGGCAGGATCGGTTCGGGATTGATGCCCGGGAACAGCGGGTTCACTTCCTGGCGGATGGCTACGTAGCGGATGCCGTGCGCGTCAAATATTTTCGGCAGAACTCCGCGGCCGGAGCCGTACATGGAGTCGATGGCGAATTTGAAATTCGCGCGGCGGATCAGGTCGAGATCGGCGAACTGGGAAATCGCTTCGACGTAGGCGGGCTTCAGGTCCACTTCTTCGATTTTCGCGTGCGGATGTTTGACGCGGGCCCCCGGGCATGGCGCCGGCGGCCAGTTCTTCTTCGATGGACTTCATGATCGCGGGCGTGGCCGAGCCTCCGAACTTGGCTTTGAACTTCACGCCATTCCAGTTCCACGGATTGTGGCTCGAAGTGATCATGACGCCGCCCGCTGCGCCCAAGTTTCTTGACGTTGTAGGAAACGGTGGGCGTGGGCATGTAGTCGTTGGCCAGCCTCACGGGGATGCCGGCGGCGGCGATTACTTCAGCGACGGCGCGAGCGAATGCGGTCGGATAGGAAACGAGTGTCGTAGCCGATGATGACGCCGCGAGTGGGATCCTCGTGCTTGAGGACGTAGCTGGCGATTGCTCCAGCCACGCGGCGCACGTTGTCGAAGGTGAAATCGTCGGCGATCAGGCCGCGCCAGCCGTCGGTACCGAATTTGATTTGGGTCATAGGTGGTCGTTGGTCGCTATCGTTGGTCGTTGCGAAAGGCCTATGGTCGTCAGTCGTCGGCCGCTCGCAACTGCAGATCCCTCACTTCGTTCGGGATGACAAATCCCAAATCAGGTCGCTAGCGACAAACGACAGACGACCATCGACCAATTCGACGGCTGCCTCTTCATACCAGCTTCTTCAACTTCTTCTCATCCAGATGCTTCACCACTTTGCCGACATCCTGCGACTGGTCGAGCGTGGTGACGAGCAGGGCGTCTTCGGTCTCGACAATCACCAGGTTGCTCACGCCGACCAGGGCGACAAACTTCCCGGGGACGTGAACGTAATTATTCTTTCGCGTTCAGGGCAAAACTTCCGGACGCCGAGACCGGGCTTCCGTCGCCGGATTTCGCCTTCGCCGTGTGGTGCTCGTGCAGCGCGGTCCAGGAGCCCAGGTCGTTCCATCCGAAATCGGAGGGCAGACAGAAGATGCGCGACTGGGATTCTCCCTTGGCCGAGCGGGGTTCGAGGACCGCATAGTCGATGCTGATGTTTTCGCATTTCGGGTAAAGTTTGCGAAACGTGTCCGCGAACTTGCGCGTGCCATAGGCGGCGGCAATTTTTTCGAGGAGTACAGCGGTGTTCGGCAGATGCTCACGCAGCGCATTGGCGAGCGTGTCGGCGCGCCAGAGAAACATGCCGCTGTTCCAGAAATAGTTGCCGGCGTCGAGAAACTGCCGGGCCATGGCGAGATCCGGCTTTTCGGTGAAGCGGCGCACGCGGCAGCGAGTCACCCGCGTGGATCGGGAGCACCGTTCTGGTGTGACTCGACCTCGATGTATCCGTAGCCGGTTTCGGGGCGAGTGGGGCGGATGCCGAGAACGACTATGTTTTCTCCCGCGGCGGCGATTTCGATGCCTCGGCTGAGAGTCGCGCGGTATTGGGCGGGATCGGCGATGACGTGGTCGGAGGGAAACAGGCCGAGCACGGCGTCGGGATCGTGACGAAGCAGGAGAAATGCCGCTAATCCAATCGCGGGCGCGGTGTTGCGTCCGGCGGGCTCGGCGATGATTTGCTTTGCGGGAAGCTTTGGAAGTTGACGGAGGATGGCGGGGCGCAGGTCGTCATTGGTGATGATCCAGAAACGGCTGGGCGCGGCCATGGGCGCGAGGCGCGCGACCGTCTGCTGGATCATGGTCTGCTTGCCGTCGAGCGCGAGCAGTTGCTTGGCGCGGCGCTTGCGGCTCAGCGGCCAGAAGCGCGTGCCTCGGCCGCCAGCGAGAATTACGGGATAGAAGTGCGGGTTCGTCTTCACAGTCGTAGAAAGCTCTACACATTTAGAAGCGCCGTGCGCGGACGGAGAATCTCACATGCGCGTGGCGGGCTCAGGCACGTCTCGCCTGGGCACGCTGGCTTTCAAGAACTCGACTGCCCATTGCGGGCGCACTGTGAAACTTTGTACAGCTGGCCGGAATCACGACCGCGTCGCCTTTGGCCAGCGTCACCGGGTCGCGGCCCTGCGCCTCTACAACTCCGCAGCCTTCGACGGCGACCAGAATCTGCACTGAAGTCTTGCCGGTATCGTTTTTCCCAACTCGGCGGTTGAGAAATCCTGCGGCTCTTTCAATTCGAACAAGTCCACCGTGAAATATGGCGCGGCGATCATCGAGGAGCGACGGTTCTTGCCGCCGTCGATGGCGACGGGCGCGGGGCGGATCACTTTGCCGGAGGCTGTGTGCTCCTTGACCGCGGCGAGGCCGCGCTCCAGATGCAGCGGGCGCGGGCGTCCGTAGTCGTAGAGACGATATGTGGTGTCGGATTGCTGCTGCGTCTCCACCATGACGGAGCCTGGTCCCAGCGTATGCACCGTGCCGCCGGCAACGTAAATCATCTCGCCCTGATAGATGTTGATCCAGTTGAGCAGTTCTTCGGCACGCTTTTCATGGATGCCTTGCTCGAATTGAGCCACGGTGACGCCGGGCTTTAGACCCGAGGGCGATCTGCGATCCGGGCTTGGCGTGGGCCACGTACCAGCATTCGGTTTTGCCCCAGGGCTCGCCGAAGCGTTGCGCGGTGGCGTCGTCGGGGTGCACCTGGACGGAGAGTTTTTCCTCCGGGAAACAGAAACTTCAGCAGCAACGGAAACCGCTGTGGGTCGCGCGCGGCCGTGCCTACGAGTTCGGAGCCGAATTCTTTGCTCAGGTCGGCTAGCGATCGTTTCGCCAGTGGACCGTTTGTGACTACGCAGTTGTCGCCGGTGAGCCAGGCTTCTCCGATTCTTTCGTTGAATTTGTGATTTGGATAGATGGCGGAAAGGTCGAGCGTGCCCCAGGGGCGCGGGTCGAAGGCGGGCGACATCAGGAGTGGGTAGAGTTGCGGTCATGGAATGGAGTGTTCGACAATCATCTTCATATGAATTTCTTGCGGCTCTCAAAAGCCGAGCTTCCCGACGTCGATAAGAACGTAGGGGTCCTTCGACTCGCGGGAACTTGAGTCCGTGAAGTTCCGCTCCGCTCAGGATGACAACTCGAAACTTATGCCATGAATTTCAGAGACGCGGCTTACAGCCCGCCGAAGAACTTGCGCATGCGCTCCAGCGCCTTGTCGAGTTCTCCATCGAGGTCGCATACGAAATGCGGACGTGGTCCTTCGTGCCGAAGCCTTCTCCGGGAACGGTGGCGACGTGCGCCTCGTGCAGAAGTCCGTGCGCGATGTCGGCGCCGGAGTTCATTCCACTCTTCGCGTCCGAAATAATGCCGAAACATTGGGATAGGCGTAGAACGCGCCTTCCGGCATGGTGCATTTCACGCCGGGAATCGCGCGCAAGCCGCCTACCATGTGGTCGCGCAGCTTGATGTACTCCGCGCGCATCTCTTCGCACGCATTGCTGCGAACCGTTCAGCGCAGCGACCGCCGCTTTCTGCACGATCGACGTCGGATTTGAGGTGGACTGGCTCTGCAATTTCTGCACGGCGCTCACTACCGGCGCGGGGCCCAGCGTGTATCCCAGACGCCAGCCGGTCATGGCGTAGGTCTTCGACAGCGATCCGACGACCATGAAAGCGGTCGCGATATTCGTTCAACGATCCGACCGAAAAGTTCTTGCCGGTGTAGTTCAGATAGACATAGCATTCGTCGGAAATCACCCAGATGCCGCGCTCATGCGCCAGGCGCACGACTGCGGTCATGTCCTCGGGACTCATCACCGCTCCCGAAGGATTCGATGGCGAATTCAGAATGATCAGCTTGGTTCTTGGGCGTGATCAAGCGCGCTCGACCATTTCGCGCGGTGACGCGGAAACCTTGCGACTCGTCGGCTTCGAGCAGCACGCAGTTGCCGCCGGCGTAGCGCACCATGTCTTTGAACGAAACCCAGTAGGGCACGGGCAGGATCACTTCGTCGCCGTGATCGACCAGCACCGAGATGACGTTGAAGAGGGCATGCTTGCCGCCCACCGAGGCGCATGTCTTCTTCGCGCTTGTAGTCGGAGCCGAAATCGGCGGCGTGGCGATGGATGATGGCGTCTTTCAGTTCGACTGTGCCGCCGACGGGCGTGTACTTCGAGAAATTGCCTTGGATGGCCGCGATGGCCGCGTCTTTGATGTGCTGCGGCGTGGTGAAGTGCGGCTCGCCGGCGCTCGACATCCACGACGTCGATTCCCTGCTGGCGCAGCTTCTCCGCCTCGGCCACGGCGGCCATGGTGGCGGAGGGTTCGATGCGGTTGATGCGTTCGGTCAGGCGGACGGGGTGGGTGACGGGTGCGATCACGGTGCTCATAGTCTCTTTTTCTCTGAACTTGCTCTTGCCTTCGGAAGGCGTCTTGCCTGCGGGTTGCTCGCCGTTCTCAAATTTGTGAGCCACGTCCATTTTCTCACGAACCCTCCGCTCGACGAGTTCAGGCACCAGGCATTCGATGGATCCGCCGAGCTGCGCGATTTCGCGCACCAGACGCGAACTGAGGTAGGAATACTTTTCCGCGGGCATCATGAACACGGTCTCCAGACCGGGCTGGAGTTTGCGATTCATCAGCGCCATCTGCAGTTCGTACTCGTAATCGCTGATGGCGCGAATGCCGCGCAGGATGGCTCGGGCTTCGACGCGCAACGCGTAATCCACGGTGAGGCCGTCGAAAGTGTCGACCGAGACGTTGTCAAAGCCCGAGGTCATCGCCTCCAGCATCTTGCGACGGTCGGCCACGCTGAACAGCGGGTCTTTCTCGGGATTGCGGAGAATCGCGACGACCAGTTCGTCGAAGATCTTGCTGCCGCGCTCGATCAGGTCAAGATGCCCGTTGGTCGGAGGATCGAACGATCCGGGATAGATGGCTTTGATGCGCTTCACAGGGGCCCTCAGTCGAAGACAAGGTCGAAGAAAGGAGGATTGTATGCGGGGGCTGGCGGGGATGGCAATCGGAGGGGATTTTCACTTCGGGTCGGTCCGGTAGCTCCAGAAGCTGGCCATCTCCTCCTGCAGGACGTGAAAAGAAGCTTCGTGCGCTTTGGGGACGGGTCCCGGAGTTGCATCTTCGCGCACCGCATCTTCGACTATGTGGTGCAAGGGCGCAAGCTCGCACACCGGATCGGTCGCGCTGGCATCGCCGGTCAGCAGAAAGGCCTGGCAACGGCATCCGCCGAAATCTTCTTTGCGGCGGTCGCAGGAGCGGCAGGGCTCGGGCATCCAGTCTTCGCCGCGAAATTTCTGAAATGCTTCGGAGTTCTGCCAGATCCAATCGAGCGTGTGTTCGCGCACGTTGTCAAAGCGCATGCCCGGAATCACGCCTGCCGCATGACAGGGCAGCGCGCGGCCGGCGGGATCGATCAGCAGCAACTGGCGTCCCCAGCCGCCCATGCAGGCTTTGGGGAAGCGGGCGTGGTAGTCGGGAATGACCATGTCGATGCGAACTTTGCCGCGCAGACGCTCCTCGGCGGCGGCAACCACGGCCACTGCGCGGTCGAGTTGCGCTCGGGTGGGCAGCAACGCCGACCGGTTCTGGAGCGCCCAGCCGTAGTACTGCGCGTGCGCGATTTCCATGCGGTCGGGATGGAGTGCTTCGAGCGCGGCAATCATTTCTTCCAGGTGCTCGATGTTCTGCCGGTGAACGACGAGGTTGATGGTGAAAGCGATGGGATTATGCTGCTCGCGGATCCACTTGGCCAGTTCGAGCTTGTGCGCGTGGGCGCGGGCTCCGGCAATCCAGTTGGCAGGGCCTTCGGTCGAATCCTGGAAGCTGAGTTGGATGTGGTCGAGGCCCGCTTCCACGAGCTGGGCCAGACGCTCGCGCGAAAGGCCGATTCCGGAGGTGATCAGGTTGGTGTAGAGATGCGACTCCCGCGCGCCCTCGATCATTTCGACCAGATCCGGGACGCGCCAGTGGTTCGCCTCCGGTGAGATGAAGATGCAGAACGCCGAGCGCGGCAGCCTCGCGGAAAACGCGCAGCCAGTCAGCGGTCGCCAGCTCTTCTGTGCGCGACGTCAGCTCCAGCGGATTCGAGCAATACACGCAGTGCAGCGGGCAGCGGTGCGTGATCTCGGCGATCAGGGCCAGCGGATTCTGCATTGTCAACCAAAGTACTTGTCATCTGAGCGAAGCGAGGAGTCCTACTCTCCCGAAAATGTGTGCCGGAGTAGGGGTCCCTCGCTTTGCTCGGATGACAATTCATAAAGGGTGTCGGCACTTCAGTGATCAATAGTCATCGGTCAATAGTCGATGATGCGCTTGGCGTGCAGTTGCTCCAGAAATGTCTGGACGTCGGCTCGGATCTTGCCTTTTGGCGCCAGCATGAACTGCGCCTCCAGTTTCTGCACGATTTCGGCGAGCGAGAAATGGCCGTCGCAGAGTTCGAGGATGATGCGGCCGGTTCCTTCCACGCGGATCGCGCCTTCGGGAAAGAGCACGACCGGCGCTTCGGTGGTTCCGCCCCAGCGGCATCCGGCGGCAAACTTTGGAACGCTCGTGTCGACGAGCTCAGCCACGATTCCCCTCAATCCGAAAAGCGCCGGGCGGCGGCCAACCCGGTTCGACGTAGGCGAAATAGAGTGCGTCGAGCTGCGCCCAAAGAATGTCGCACTTGTCGCGCAATGCTTGAATGACGCCCTCTTGCTCCTCGCGCGTAGCGGCATGGTCGAACACGTACTGGAGCGCAAAGCGGCGTCTTCCGGCGCCTCGGTCAGCCGCGCCTCAAAATAGTCGAGCCCGGAAGCGAGCCAGGGATAGTGCTGGCGCAGTTTCTCCATGCGCAGCGTGATCAGGTCGCGGGAAAAAAGTTCGGTGAGCGAGGAGGCCACGCACTCGAGAAATGGCCGCGTGCGCACCAGATTGAGATATTCATTTCCGATGAAGCGGGTAGCGGGCAGAACTTCACGGCCACTTGTCACCCGTTCACGATCGAGACCGGTCGCTTCGGCCAGCTTGATCCAGCGCAGGATTCCGCCATTGCGCTGCGAGTCGCCATCGTGATCCACAATGCGTTTTCGCCAGACGCGGCGGAATGACGGATCGGTCGCGCGCGAAAGAATGATCGCGTCTTTCATCGGAATGATCGACTGGTAGTAGTAACGGTTCAGCGCCCAGGCCTGCAATTGTCCGCGGCTGAGTTTGCCTTCATGCATGAGCAGATGGAAGGGATGCTTGTGGTGATAACGCTGTTCGCCGACCTGGCGCAGCGCCGCGCGCAATTCCTCGAACGTCAGCTTGGCGTTTGTGTTTGGGGTGTTTTCGGGAGCTATAGTTCCAGTTGCCAATTGTCCTCCGCCACTTCCCATCCGGCTTGGCGCACGGCCTGATGTTCGGGACTCGCCTCGTTGAGGATCGGATTCGTGTTGTTGAGGTGGATGAACATCTTGCGTCCAACTTTTTAATACTTCTCAGCAGGGGCAGACTTTCTTGCACCGGAATGTGCCCCATCTGGTGCGCGGTCTCGCCGCTGCCCTGAACGCGCTGCAGTTCGTCGTCGCTCCAGAAGGTGCCATCGAATAGAAGCATGTCGGCTCGAGCTATCTTTTCGAGCAGCACATCGCTGAGGCTGCCGACGGCGGGAACGTAGGCGACTCGTTTGCCCGATGAAGATTCGAAGAACAACGCAGCCGTCGCTTCATCGCGGGCTAGGTCTTTCGCTCTGAGTCTTAACGTATTTCGGATAACGGCCGGAAAGGTAGTGGACCTCACAGCGCAGTCCGGAGTCTTTTCCATCGGCGGACAACAAGGGAAATGGCGCGTCTGATTTCATCGGTGTCCAGACCACCTGCGGGTCGACGCGGTTCAACATACCGAACATGCTGTTCTCTTCCCGCAAAATCCGCAAGATCGAAGGAGCGGCATAGACGCGCAGAGGCTGAAGTTCACGGAGCAGAAGCAACCCCAGAACGTGGTCGAGATCGGCGCTTCCCAACACGACGCCAGCGATCGGAGAATCGCGCGGAGTATCGCGTAAAGGCCGCGGATGAAGCTGAGGGGAGCTTTCGATTTGAAACGCCAAGTCGGGAGATGCTCCGGCTAGAAACCAGGTGGAGCCGTCGGCGCTCAGCGCGAGTTGGGATTGCGTTCGCGCCTTGCCGGAAAATTTGTTCGTACCCGCGTTTTCGCGCGCGTTCTCACGCACAGCGGAACAGTTTCCGCAGGAGCAATTCCACTGCGGGAACCTACCCCCGGCCGCAGAACCGAGGATCTGAATGCGCATCTTCTTTTTGCAGGGTTAGAGTTGTGCGCTCACGTAGGAATTGATTTCGCAGCAGAGAACAACTTCTTCGAAAACGGGAGTGGTCCAAGCCATAACTATCACCTTTTAGGTCTAGATTTTCCTCGCCTAGCCCCCAGGGCGCGGCGTGGTGGGGATAACGAATGATACCACTGCCGGGGGTGCTTCCGGCGAGGAAAGTTGGGGGGCGGAGTGGCCCAAAGGGGCCATATTCCTCGTCGTCGGAATGACCCGGAGGCTCCACGCTACATCATTGATTCCAAGCACCTTATAGGAAATCCGAAAGACGGGTCGCGGCATGTTTCCCTTCGACAGAAAGTCGAGGGCCGCGGGCGAGGGCGCCCGCGCTACACTTTTACTGAGCGGCCTCTAGCAGGCCTTTTTCGGCTTTTTCCTGGCAGTCGATGCAATGGCGGGTCCAGGGCACGGCTTCAAGACGCTTGGCATTGATTTCCTTGCCGCAGGAGACGCACTCTCCGAAGCTGCCTTCGCGGATGCGCGCGAGAGCGCCATCGACCATGTTTAGCAACTGGCGGTCGTTGTTGCTTTGGCTGAAGAGGAATTCCTTGTTGTAGGAACTGGCGGCGCGATCGGCTACGTCCTGAGTGGCCTCATCGTCGGCGGTGCGGCCGTCCTGCTGATTGCGGACAACCATGTGGCGCAGTTCATTGCGCCGGGTCTCGAGTCTCTTTCTGAATGCGTCCAGCTTCTTCTTATCCATGTTTGCTGCCCATCTTTGCTGACTATGATTGCTGCCTATGATTGCCTGCCGAGAAGCAGAAGTCGCGCCCCACAGGCCCTCATCTCGCGTGAAGTCAAGCAAGTATCCTAAGCGCGGAAGAGATCGGGCGTCAACTCGATCGGGTCATCGAACCATCGGGTGATCGGGTCATCGAAGGTCAAAGGCACAGCTTACGGTTTGTTCGCTTGGCCGAGCGCGGGCGCAGGGTACTCAGGAAGTTCCTGCTTGGCGGATTGCGTCCGCTTGACCTGCAACTCGTCGAACAGAAGCGCGGGGCTGGCGACGCTGAACCAGACGGGCTCGGAACGATCTTCGATCTGGGGCGCGGTTCCGGCGGCGATGAGATCGCTGCGCAGGGAGCGGACATCGAGATCTCCGAAGATGGCGCCGCGAACGAGTTCTTCGTGCGCATCTTTGGTCCAAATGCGATAGAGAAGGCGCGGCTCAAGCCCCGGGCCCATGGTTTCCACGTAGAGTCCGTAGGGCAGATCGCGGCTCTTGCAGAGTTCGATCAACTTTGCCTTAAGGCCGGCATCGGGCTGGGGATCGGTTGATTGCAAAATAAGATTGCCGGGATGAGGCGCGGGCGGGCCGGCTGGGGCGGCGCGTCCGTGACCGTTCGAAGCGGGAAAGTCGCGGATGGGCTGGCGTCCGATGAGATACGAGATGAGTTGTCCCTTCTCGATCAAAGACACGCGCTGGGCTTTCACACCTTCGTCATCGAGCGTGTAGTTGCCGAACATGGGCTGGCCGGAAATGGCGGAAATCGTCGGGTCGTCGAATACAGTGATGAAATCGGGCAGCACGCGGGCTTTGTAGCTGCTGGACCACTTTCCCGTGGTGCGGGCGTTCTCGCCGAGTTTGGGCTTTCCGCCGAGAACATTCGGCTCAATCAGTTCGGTCACGACGCTGGCAGCGGCATCGTTCGAGAACAGGACGGGCCCGCGGTATTCCTCGTCGACTACCGGAGCATCACGCAGCGCCTTCAGAGTTTCGAGGATGCGGGCTGTGGTCTTCAGAAATTCTTCGCGGGTGGGAAGTTCTTTGAGGTCGTTCCCCTGATCGGCATGCGACCGGTGCAGGGACATGCCGTCGGGAGCCTGGGTTGAGCCCGCGATGGAAATGACGTAGTGGGCATGCCCGGAGCGGGCGACCGTGCCCTCGGAGTTCAGGAAGTAGCGGTTGTCGACGGTAAAACGCAGCGCGGATTCGAAAGTCTCGAGTTCTTTGTCGGTGCGGTATTGGGCAGAGGCCTCTTCGAGTAGGTGAATCCAGGGAGTGAAGTCGGCGGAAGAAAAACGGGCGAGAGGCTCGATGGCTTCTACCGGCGTGGCCCTGGCGAAATCGTCGACGGGCTCATCGACTTTCAACTGCTTGAGGGCAGCTTGCTTGGCGGAAAGCGCTTCACTGGCTGCCTTGTAGGCGCGATCGGTGGCGAGCCAGATGCGGTGGCGGATGGCGAAGACGTCGTCATCGGATGAGACCAGGTCGACAGCGCCCTCTCCGGTTCCGTAGAAACTGTCTTGCTTGTAGTCGCCGACGCGGACTACGACGCGCAACAGGCGGCCGTGATTGTGCTGCTGATTGCGCAGGGCTCCGAAGACGGCGCTGGCATCGAACTGGTCGATCTCGGTGACGCGGTATTCGATGTAATACGGCGCGGCCACGTTCTCCATTTTCAGCTTGGCTTTGGAGCGGTCCATTTCTTCGCGAAGAGCACGGAGGACGACATCGGTGGAGGCGGGGTCAGCGGCGCGGGCGGCCGTTGACAGGGCGCAAAGGATCACGCACGCGAGGATTGCAAACATTGTTTTTGGACCGCACAGGACACCGCCGCGGCTAAAGCCGGAGCCAAGAGCAAGCCGTTTACCGCAGCGCTGAAGCGCTGCGCCACCCAAAAGCGTGCGTGACATCGACAAGACTTGGCCAATCACTTTGTGCCGCGTCATTGTTTGCCTCCTTTGTCGTCGGTCGCACCGGGCGGGGGTGGAAGGATGGGAGGACGCGTGTCGCCGTACTTTCGCTTCTGAACCTCCATCTCGGAAAACAGCATGGCTGGAGCGGCGGCGGATACGGGAACGTTGCCCGATTCGGCTCCGCAAATGCCGTTGAAGACGCTGGTGGTGTCTCCGGTGGCGGCGATCTGGGTCAATATGGTGAGCGGGGTGCCGACAATGTCGACGCCGCGGACCAGTTCATCGGGACGGCCATCCGCATAAACCCGCCAAACCATGACGGGCAACACCTGGAAAGCTTGCGGCAGGTCACGCGTGGTCAGGGTGAATCCGCCCTGGATGTCTTCGAAGTAGAGACCGTACGGCTTCCCCTGCTTCTTGATTTCTTCGATGAAGCGAGTGCGCAGTTGGGCGTCGGGCATGGTTTTCGAAGAAGTAACAATGAGATTGCCCTGGCGACCGACCGGCATTCGCCCGGCCTGGGCGCGGCCATGTCCGTTCGAGTTGCTGAAGTTCTTTACCGGCAGGCGTCCCATCAGAAAATTTTTCAGGATGCCGTCGGTGACCACCTCGACGCGTGCGGCGGGAATGCCTTCGTCGTCGTAGCGATAAAAACCCGAGAGTTCGGTACCGTCGAGGGTGCGCAAGGTGGGATCGTCGGCGACGCTGAGGAAGTCGGGCAGGATTTTTTCGTTGACCTTCTTGGTAAACGTCTGGCCTTCGTCGCGGCCGCGCTGGCGCTGCCCTTCGACGCGATGACCGAGCACTTCATGAAAGAAAACAGCGGCGGCGCGGCCGGAAAGCAAAGCGGGACCACTATAGGGTTCGGCGAGCGGAGCAGCACGCAACGCGCTTAAATCGTTCGCCATCTTTTGCACGCTCGCAGCTATTTCCGCTTCCGAAGGAACTTTTGCCGGGTCGGAAAACTGGAAAGTTTCCACGCGCATCAGCTCCATGCCGTCGTCAGCGCGGGTTTCCGCCTGGATCATGATGCGGAAAACGGCATCCGCGGTCACGATCTTCGTGCCTTCGGTTGAGACCAGATAGCTGAGACCCTTGGTGGCGGAAAGAAAGACCAGGGACTCTTCGACCTGGGGATACTGGCGGAAAGAGGCAGAATAGCGGCGAGCGAGTTCTTCCCAGGTTTTTTGCTCAGGAAACGCAGGCAAGGGAGTTTTGTCGATATAAGTGGAGGGCTTTTCCTGGGAAAAGTCGGGCGAGTCGTCTTCGTCCTTGGCGCGGACGGCGGTCTTGGTCTTGACGTTGGTGTAGCTCTGGCGCGCCTTGCGATATTGTTCGTAGGTCAGCTTCCAGAGGACGCGGGCGATGGCGTCGGGGTCGTCTTGCTCCGGAAGCTGGCCGGAGGTAATGCCGGAGGAGCGCTCCTGGTCGTGGGTGTTGTCGAGCGCGGGAGCGCCGATGCGCATGCTGACGTCGGCGGAACGGTGGCGCGCGTGAGCTGAGTTCAGGATGCCACCCTGGGCACTGAGGATGAAAAGCGACTCACCGTCGGTGACGTTGTAGCTGGTGAAGTAGGGAGCGGGATCCTGCTTGGCGAGTTCGGCCTGGCCGCGATGCAGCTCCTTTTCCATGGTGGAGAGGAGCAGATTGTCGGGTGTGCTGAGCGGCGTTTGAGCGCTCAGCGGCTTTTGCCCAAGCAGGACAACCAGGACCAGAAGAATCGGGACCAGAAGAATCGGAGCCAGAAGGGAGAAGGAGGCGGTTTTTTCAGATTTCATTTTTTCGAACTTCATTTTCGAACTTCATTTTCGAGACTTCATCGGAAAGCGCGAGTGTACAGGACCGGGAGGAACAAAAAAAGCGGCCCCTTGCGGGGCCACCCTTTTCAAAGAGGCGAATTGGCGGGAATCAGAGGAAAGAAAGTTAGTTGACGCCGCTCCGCGACAGGAGCGGACAGAGTGAGATGTCGAGAACATCGAGAGTGAAGTTTTCCAACGGTTGCGGCCTCTTCAGCTGCCCTAGAAATGAGCATTTGCGGAACCAAAATGGTAACTGGGAGTCAAGCTGGAGGCCACACTTCTGGAACTTGTTTAAAATCAGTGCTTTAAGGTAAACCACTTAGACCCAAAACGGGAAAATGGGATCGGACAAGGTGGCATATCGGGTGCATAAAACTGCACATTATTAGGGGCAGGAGTTGCGCTTGGCAGCGGAACGGGGCCGAGCCCCGTCACCACACAAAAAACTGCAGATCGGCGGCATCAATTGCTTCTAGCTGTCGCCGGCAACGGTGCGAACCTTGCCGGGCAGGAAATGGTAGGGCGGCCAGGGGCCGGTCACGACCATCTGGCAATTCTTGAGTTGCTTGGCGGCGGTGCTATAGCGATTCTGATATTTTTCGATGGACTTGGTGTCGATGAGGTGAGCGATGTCGAGCAACATGCCGTCGGCATCGACCTTCTTGCAGCTGACTTCTTCTTCCAGTGGATTGAAGAGCTTGTGCACTTGGACGGAGAGGGCGCGGGCTTTGGTCTGGCGCTCGCGTTCGCGCGATGCTTTCTCGCGCAGCTTGGTAAGGTACTCGCGGCCGACCGTATCGGGGAGGACAATCTCTTCCATGGAGCCGCGGAGAGAACCGTCGCGGACCATGAGCTTGATGCGCATTTCGGACTTGCCACGGAGCCGGGCCACGCTCTCGCAGAAAGTGCGGCGATTGCTTCGAACCGCCTGCCGGATGGCATCTTCGGTGTCGAAAATCGTTCCGAAACGGAAGGGCAGGACGGTGGAGGTTCGGAAGCTTTGGCTGACCACCCGGGCGTGTTCGAGAACGGACTTTTCGTCGAGTTTGGAGGTAGCGCGGTCATATTCACTGACGATGACCGCGAATTCCCCGCTGGGGTAGCTCATGACGGGAGCCGAGTTCACACCTTGAATTCCATCGAGAACGAAGGGACGACGGGAGCGGACACCGTTCGCTAGGGTCTGGTGTTCCGTGAGGCAGTACGCGTACCACGACATGCATTCTCTCCGAATAGCACCGGGGCTTTGAGCACCCCTTTAGATTTACTCTAAGGCTAGGGCTGCGTTTCTACCTGGAAGATTTTTGTTTTGTCAGAAAAGGTGGACGCGAAATACTGCGTCCAAAGCCATATTACTTCCGGTCGGTGTTATTTGCAACCTTTCTTATGGTAATTGCATCGGCGATTGTCTCAATTTGTTACGAATACGTTTTTGGCGTGCTGGGGGGTGGTTTCAGCGGATCAGCCAGGGTGCCGGGATGGCATAAGAATTGTGGAAAAACTCTGCTCCGAATGTCTCCATCGGTCACATTCCCAATGGTGCGGCATTCCGGCAAAGCATCGAAGGGACTGTAGAATGGGGGCGTGCAGAAATTCTGGGACAACACGGATGCGGTGGTGGGCCGGACAGGCGCAACGCCCGTCCCCGCACGACCTGCCCCCGAGGCGACTCGGGTGTTTCCGGCGGGCCTACAGATTGGGAACGTCCGCATCGCTCCCGCTACCGTGCTTGCGCCCATGGCTGGGGTTACGGACACCGTCTTCCGCCGCTTTATCAAGAACCTCGGCGGATGCGGCCTGATCATGACCGAGTTCACCTCGGCCGACGGGGTGCTGCGCGACCAGGGCGAAGTGCGCGGACGGTACCTGCACTTCTATGAAGACGAGCACCCCATCTCGGCCCAGCTTTTCGGCAGCAGTCCGAGGGTGCTGGCCGATGCGGCGCGTTTGGTCGAAGACCTGGGCTTCGACCTGGTCGATCTGAACCTCGGCTGTCCGGCGAAGAAAGTGGTGAAGTGCAATGGCGGCTCGGGGCTGCTGCGCGATCTGCCGCTGATCCGGCAGATTTTTGAAGCGGTGCGCGCGGCGGTGAAGATTCCCTTCACCGTGAAGTTTCGCGCCGGTTGGAGCGATGATGAAATCGTCTGCGTCGAACTGGCGCGCATGGCCGAAAGCTGCGGCCTGGGCGCGGTTGCGCTGCATGCCCGCACGCGTGAGCAGGGCTACAGCGGCAACGCTCGCTGGGAATGGATTGCCTCGGTCAAGCAGGCGGTCAAGATTCCGGTGATTGGCAATGGCGACATCCGGTCGCCTGAGGATGCCTGCGCCATCGTCGCGCAGACCGGCTGTGACGCGGTGATGATCGGACGTATGGCCCCGGCGAATCCGTGGATCTTTCGGCAGATCGGACAGTATGTGAGCTGCGGCAACTACGACGAACCCGCGGAAGCCGATCGCTACCAGATGATCCGGACTTATTTCGAGATGCTGCTCGAAGAAGAAATGCCGGGACGGAAGGCAAGATGAAGCAGTTCGCATCGTGGTTCACGCACGGCGTGCCGGGGGGCGCGGCGCTGCGGAAGGCGATCTACGAGGCTAAGAGCGGGCCGGAGATACTGGGGCGGGTCGAAGAATTCTTCGAAGCGAGGCTGACGGCGATTGCGCCGGTCATTTCGGCCTAGCTGGAACGCGGGCGGAGGCGCCCGCGCTACACGAGAGTGGGCTTCTTCAGGGCCAGCCTTCCCCGCTCGCCGCGTTCCACATATCCCCACGGCATCGCGTCATCGTGCGTGAACACGGTCAGCCATCTCTCCGGGATCGCCTGCGCGTAATACTTCTTGCGGCTCTCGATGGTTTCGAGCGGAAACAGGTCGAAGGCCATCACCCAGGTCAGGTCGAGATGGGCTGCGGTCGCAATCAGATCGGAGATGTAGCACGCCTTTTTTCGTTGCCCCGCCGACTCTCGATCATCACCGCTTGCATATTCGCGGTGTGCCCGGGGAAGATTTTGACCGAGATGCCGGGCACAATTTCCTGATCGCCGTTCAGCAACACCATCTGGCCGGTCTCGATCAGCGGATCGTAGTTTCGGGCTCATGTAGCTGATCGCGTCGCGCTCCAGTTGCAGGCGGCCATGCTCCCACTCTTTTTGCTGCACGTAATATTTCGCGTTCGGAAACGTCGCCACCACCTGATCGCCGCGCCGCACCGTATTCCAGCCGCAGTGGTCGAAATGCAGGTGGGTGTTGATGACGATGTCGATATCTTCGGGCGCGACTCCGGCGGCGTGCAGATTGTCGAGCAGCTTGGCCGGCTGTTTGTAGATCTGCACCAGCTTTTCGGGCAGTTTGTTGCCGATACCGGTCTCGATCAGAATATTTTTCTCGCCGGTGCGCACGAGCAGCGAATTCAGTCCCGTGTCGAGGCGGTTCTGCTCGTCAGGCGTGACCTTCTTCGACCACATGGTCTTGGGGACGACGCCGAAGAAGGCTCCGCCGTCGAGGAAGTAGGTTCCATCGGAGACGACGGTAAGTTCGAAATCGCCGAGAGTTGTGCGATGCATAAGAAGCAGCTCTCAGCTTCATCAGTTGTCAGTCAGTCTCGTTTCAGTCAAGAATCTCACATGCCTGAATGCTGAGAGCTGACGGCTGAGATGCTATTTCAATTCCTTATTCCAGAAATCTTCCATCATGTGGAACAACTGGGTGCGCGTGCCCGATCCCGCAATGCCGTGCGTCTTGTCCGGATACACCATCAGCCGAAACTGCTTTCCCGACCGTTGATCAGCGCGTCGGTCATCTGGATTGTATTCTGGAAATGCACGTTGTCGTCGCTGGTTCCGTGCACGAGCAGCAACGAACCGTGCAGACTGCCGGCGGCGCTGACGATCGAATCGTCGTAGACGCTCGGGTTATCCTTCAGCAGGCCCATGTAACGCTCGGTGTAAATCGAATCGTAGTCGCGCCAATTGGTCACCGGCGCGACCGAAATTCCCGCCTTGAAGTGATCGGAGTGGGTCAGCGCGTAGAGCGTCATCGAGCCGCCGTTCGACCATCCCCAGATCGCGGTGCGCGTGCGGTCGAGTTGCGGGAACTGCGCATATAACTGGTCGAGCGCAGTGAGTTGGTCTTTCAGTTCGACTCGCGCCCGAACTGCAGGCGAATCGCGGCCGAAAATTTCTTGCCGCGATTCGGAGTTCCGCGATTGTCGACGGAGAAAATCGCGAACCCTTCGTTCGCCAGAATCTGGTGGAACAGCGTGTCGACTTTGTTCCACCCCAAGCATCCTGCACGGTCTGCCCCGCCGGACCGCCGTAGATGTGCACGATGAGCGGAATTTTCTGGCTCGCATCCGCATGGCGCGGCAGAATCAAATAGCCATACAACACCGTGCCGTCATCGGCTTTGAATTCCAGATGCTTCGGCGCAATCGAGGTCGTAATCCGCTACGCTGCGGCCTTCCCAGATCTTCTGGCACGCGCCGCCCGGCGCGCACACCGAAATGCGCGGCGGCATCAGCGTCGCGGAATGGGTTTCCACAAAATGTTTGCCGTCATCGGCGAAACTCGCGGCATAGCTGCCCATCGTCCGCCGATATGGTTTGCATTCCTGAGCCGTCCAGCTTTACGGAAAAAATCTTTCTCCTGCCGCGGATCTCCTTTGTTGGCGGTAAAGAAAACTGTGCCCGATGCTTCGTCCACGCCGCTGATCGCGATGACCTCATAGTCTCCGCTTTCGAGCTGGCGTTCGAGTTTGGCGTCGGCAGCCGACGGGTCTGGCCCGTTGAAACTGTAGAGATAAATGTGGGTGTGGCCGTCGCGCCAACTGGTCCACAGAAAGCGGTCGCCGGATTTCAGGATGCGAAAATCGTCGTTGACGTTGACCCACGCATCCGGATGCCGATTCGGTCAGCACCTTGCGCGACTTGCCCGGACTTCGCGTCGATGAAATAAAGGTCCATCACGTCCTGCTTGCGATTCAGGACTTCCGCCCAAGCCCAGCCTTCGCGAATCCAGCCGAAACGCGGCATGTAGGTGTCTCGTCGTCGGTGAGTTTGATCCACCGCACCTTGCCACCGTTGCCGCCCACGACTGCCCAAGCGCACGGTGGGATTGGGATCTCCCGGCTGCGGATATTTTTCCTGCTCGACCCGGGCATGCGTCGGCATCCAGTCGGTGATGGGATAGGTCGGCACGCGAGTTTCATCCATCTGCAGAAAAATAATTTCGTGGCCTTCCGGCGACCAGAAGTAATTGCTGCGCACGTCCAGCTCTTCGGCGTAAACCCAGTCGACTTCGCCGTTCAGGATGTTGTCTTCTTTTTCCTTGGCGGCATCTTTATCTTTGTCCTTGTCTTTGTCTTTCTCTTTTTCCTCGTGTGTGAGCTGATGTTCGCCTTCCTCTCCCGAGACGGGATGCACATAAAGATTGTGTTTGCGCACGTAGGCGAGCCGTTTGCCGTCGGGCGAAAACTCCGGGTCTTCGCTCGGATCCGGAGACGACGTAAGCTGCACGGCCGTTCCGGTATCGAGGCTGTAATACCAGAGCTGCCCTTGCGAATCGAAGAGCAGGTGCTTGGAATCGGGCGACCAGATGTAGTCGGCGACGTGATAGCGCATCACGCGTTCTTTCTCGCGCTCGTCCTTGATCTTGCTCACCGGAGGGGCGAGCTGCGACAGCTTGGATTCGCTGGCCAGCAATCCTCTCGCGCCGGTCGCCGCGTCCACATACCAGAGTTCGCCGTTCTCGCCGTTGTCATCGCGCTGCACGAAAGACACCTTGGTGCCGTCTGGACTCCACTGGATCGTCTCCGGGGCGCGTCCGGCCACTCCGCCTTCGGCGAAGATCTGTTCAATCGTGAGTTGCCTGGGCGCAGCGCCTGGTGCAGCGCTCTGGGCATGCCCCGCGGAAAGCAGAACCAACAGGTTGATGGCGAAGACGAGAAAAATACTTTTTCACGAGTGCACTCCGATTCAGCATGAGGCGTAAGCCGCCGCTGTGCTGGTGGTGAAAGTGAAGAGTGTACAACCTGGCGGGAGTTTGCGTCAGGGACGTTTGTGGTCGGACCGACCTTGGATGGCGGGGCGGCCGCCGTTCAGTCACTCGATGATCGTGGGTCAGCTTGCGAGAATCGACTTCATCTCCGCGCGGACTGGATGGCTGGCTTCATAGGCGACGATTTGCGGCTCATGTTGCAGCGTGAGTCCGATATCGTCCAAACCGTTCAGCAGACAATGGCGCGAGAATTCATCCATCGCGAACGTCGCCGCGAATGGTTGCTCCTGTTCGTCTTCCACTCGCATCGTTTCGAGATCAACGGTCAGGCGATAGTTTTCGATCTCTTTCGCACGGCGCATGATCTCGGCCACCTGCTCTTCGCTGAGCCGCACCGTCAGCAGTCCATTCTTCAGGCTGTTATTGGCGAAGATGTCGGCGAATGACGACGCGATTATCACCCGGAAACCGAAATCGGCGAGCGCCCAGACGGCATGCTCGCGTGAGGATCCGCAGCCGAAATTTTTTCCTGCGACCAGGATCGAGGCCTTCGCATAACGCGGCTCGTGCAGTACAAACCCGGGAATCTTCTTTCCGTCTCCCGCAAAGCGCCAGTCGTAGAACAAAAACTCGCCGAATCCGGTGCGCTCGATGCGCTTCAGAAATTGTTTGGGGATGATTTGATCGGTGTCCACGTTCACTTTGTCGAGCGGGACAACTGAGGCCGGTATGCTTGCGAAAAGGTTGCATGATTTCTCTTCCTGGTGCGGAAGCGGGGCTTTGCCCCGCTTGGACGGGGCAAAGCCACGTCACCACACGATACTATTGAAATTCCCAGTCTCTTATATCCGTGAAGTGTCCGGCGATTGCGGCCGCTGCCGCCATCATCGGGCTGACGAGATGCGTCCGTCCTCCGCGGCCTTGGCGGCCTTCGAAATTGCGGTTGCTGGTCGAAGCACAGCGTTCGCCTGGCTGCAGGATATCGGGATTCATGCCCAGACACATCGAGCATCCCGACTCGCGCCATTCGAATCCGGCATCCAGAAAAATGCGGTGTAGTCCTTCCTCTTCCGCCGCGCGCTTGATGGCCTGCGAGCCCGGCACCACCATGGCGCGCACTTTCGGATTCACGTGCTGACCTTTGGCCACTCTGGCCGCGGCGCGCAGGTCTTCGATGCGGGAGTTGGTGCACGATCCGATGAAAACGCGGTCTACGACGATAGACTCGATCGGCGTTCCGGGATCGAGGCCCATGTAGGCGAGCGCCTGTTCGGCCGCGCGCCGGTCGGAATCCTGCACGAAACTCTTTAGCTCGGGAACGCGCGCGGTCACGGGGACAACCATGCCGGGATTTGTCCCCCAGGTCACGAAGGGCGCGAGGGATGCGGCGTCAATCTCGGTCACCTTATCGAATCGCGCTCCGGGATCGCTGGCCAGCGTGCGCCAGTAGGCAACCGCTTCTTCCCAATTTTTTCCTTTCGGCGCAAAGCGGCGGCCGCTGACATAGGCGAATGTCGTGTCGTCGGGCGCGATCAGTCCGGCTCGCGCTCCCGCCTCGATGCTCATGTTGCAGAGCGTCATGCGGGCTTCCATCGACAACCTGCGCACCGTATCCCCGGAGTATTCGATTACGTGGCCGGTGGCGCCGTCGGTGCCGATTCGGCCGATGATTCCGAGCGCCAGATCTTTGGCGGTCACGCCTTCGGCCAGCTTTCCGCTGACGTGGATCTGCATTGTCTTCGGCTTTTTCTGCGGCAGACATTGCGTTGCCAGCACGTGCTCCACTTCCGATGTTCCGATGCCAAACGCCAGGGAACCGAACGCGCCGTGGGTCGAAGTATGGCTGTCGCCGCAGACTATCGTCATCCCCGGCAAAGTGATGCCGAGTTCCGGGCCGATGATGTGGACGATGCCTTGCTCGGCCGAATCCATGTCAAAGAGCGGGACACCGAACTCGCGGCAATTTTTCTGCAGCGCTTCAATCTGCCTGGCCGCGATCGGGTCGGTGATGGGAAGCCCGCGAGGAGTGGTCGGGACGTTGTGGTCGACGGTGGCCACGGTGCGCAGCGGCTGCCGCACCGGTCGTTTCGAGCGCGCAGGCCATCGAAGGCCTGCGGCGAGGTCACTTCGTGCACCAGGTGCAGATCGATGTAGAGCAGCACCGACTGCTCTTCGGGAGCGGCGACGACGTGCGCGTCCCAGACTTTCTCGAATAGAGTGCGCGGAGGCATGGTTTTAGTTTCGCCCATAGATGGCTGATAGTTCAAGAGCGGGCGCTGCGGGCGTGCTGTTCGATAGTCTACCAAGGCACACGCGGCCGAGCTGCGCTCGGCTTGGACAGCCGGGGGCGGCTGTCCCTACGCACGGCGAGGTCGCCCGTCCCCACACGAGCAGGTTACGGTACGCTGGATTTCCGGTTATTATTCGTGAGGACCATTCGGAGGATAACACTGCATGATCAACGGCAAACGCATTGCCGTGTGTTTCCCGCTTACAACGCGGAAAAGACACTGGAAGCGACGGTGCGGGAATTGCCCGACCTGGTCGATATTCGCATTCTGGTCGACGACCACAGCTCCGATCGCACACTGCGAAGTGGCACACCAGCTCGGGCTGCGGTCCTTCGTGCACAACCGCAATTACGGCTATGGCCGCAATCAGCAGACCTGCTACCGCGAAGCTCTGGCGGCGGGCGCCGACGTGGTCATCATGGTGCATCCCGATTACCAGTACACGCCGCTGCTCGTAACCGCCATGGCGAGCATGATCGCGTATGGCGTCTATGACGTTGTTCTCGGTTCCCGCATTATCGGCGGCACGGCGTTGCGTGGAGGCATGCCGGTTTACAAATACATCTCCAACCGCCTGCTCACCGCTTTTGAGAACCTGTTTCTGCGGGTCAAGCTGTCCGAATATCACACCGGGTACCGCGCTTTCAGCCGCGAGGTGCTCACCCGGCTGCCGCTGCGCGAAAATAGCGACGATTTCGTTTTCGACAATCAGATGCTTGCGCAATGCGTCTACTTCGGGTTCCGCATCGGCGAAGTTTCCTGCCCGACCAAATATTTCGAGGAAGCTTCGTCCATCAATTTCCGCCGCAGCGTCCAATACGGCCTCGGAGTGCTCGGAACTACGCTTCAGTTCGCGCTGCAGCGCGCCGGCATCATGCACAACTCCATCTTCAGCGAGAAGGGAAAGACGCTCGAGGCTGGGTCTGACGCTTACTACGAGGAAGGACTTCCGACCGCGTCGGAACGAAACTGAGAAGAAATTCAGTCCACGCGGCAGACGCGCACCGCTGAATTTTGGTAAGGACAGGCCATCCCCGGCGGGCCAGGCTGCTCCACCACTACCTAACTGACTCCGTACTTTTGTTGAAGCCGTTTGAAGTCGTCTTTTCCGAACTTCTCGAAATTCTTCTGTTCCGCGATCTGTTCCGCCCACGGCACCGAGAGTGGCGGGAACATGGAACACGCTCCCTTGTCCTTGACGAGATCTGCCAGCATGCCGCGTTCGGCGCGGGCGCGAAATCCGTTTTCGTCTTCACCGGGCAGCTCCATATGCCGGGGATCGAGAGCAAAGAGCGCGGCCACGGGCGTATTGCCGCGAATCCATTCAAACGCCTGCGCCCACTGGTTGCGCGGCTGCGCCCACGGCCGCTCGATGTGCCGGCTGGCCGCCAGGAGCCGGGGTCAACGCACCTCCCCCTACGTGAAATGTCGTCAACTGTCATAAAATCAAAACGACGCGACGGCAATACTTCGCAAGCAGGTCATGGTCTCGAAAGCAGCATCGAACGCATCATTGAGCGCAACCAGCAAAAAGAGCCGCGCCGTGGTTCTGCTAAGCGGCGGGATGGATTCGTGCGTGTGTGCGGCGCTCGCGGCGCGCGACCACCAGGCTGCTGCCGTCCATGTTAGCTACGGGCAGCGCACTGAACAGCGCGAACGGCGCTCCTTCGAAAGCATCTGCGACCGGCTCGGAATTCGTGACCGGCTGCTGGTGCGCAACGACGCTTTGCGTGCCATCGGCGGATCCGCGCTCACCGATGCGAGCATTGCCGTTCCTGAAGAGCACGGGATCGGCGGCAGCGCTCCGGGCGGCGTTCCGGTTACATATGTCCCCTTCCGCAACGCGCATTTTCTCGCCGTCGCTGTGAGTTGGGCGGAAGTGCTGGGAGCCGAAAAAGTTTATATCGGGGCGGTGGAGCCGGACAGTTCGGGCTATCCGGATTGCCGGCCGGAGTATTATCGAGCGTTCAATGAAGTGGTGAAGGCGGGCACGAAGGAAGGAACGATCCGGGTGGTGACGCCGCTGATAGCGATGCATAAAGCACGAGATTGTGAGGCTTGGCCTTGAACTGAGTGCCCCCTTCGATTTAACGTGGTCATGCTATCAGCGCGAAGATCGCGCCTGCGGGGTCTGCGACAGTTGTGTGCTGCGCCTGCGCGCGTTTCGCGAAGCGGGTGCGGAAGACCCGATTCCGTACGCGGAAGCCGGCGCCGGATTAAGTTAGGAACCTGTTGTTCATTGAGCAGTGATTTGTAGAAATTCAGATGCAATGCCGGGAGGCTAAATCATGAGGAAATATTTCATTCTTCCGCTGCTGCTCGTTCTCGCGGTGGGACTGTCCGCTCCACTCGCGTTCACGCAGACCACGGGCAGCGTGAAGGGAACTTGCAAAGACGCCGACGGGAAACCGATCGCTCAGGCCGAAGTGGAGTGGACTTTCGACGGAAACCGGCCACAAGTACACCCTCAAAACCAACAACAAGGGCGAATATTTCTCGCTCGGCATCGTCCCTGGCAAATACAACGTCAAGCTCAGCAAGGACGGCAAGGAACTCTTTCATCTCAACGGCATCTCGGTGGGTCTGGACGAAACCGAGTTGCCACTTCGACCTGAAGAAAGAACAGGCCGCCCAAGCCTCAGGTCAGGGATTGACTCCTGAACAAGCCAAGGCACTCAAGGAGAAACAAGAGGCAGGTGCCAAAACGGAGGCCGCCAACAAAATCGTCGGCACGCTCAACGACAAACTCAAAGCCGCCGCTGCGGCTTCCGATGCGCGGCGACTACGAGACCGCAATCGCCACCTTGAATGAAGCCAACCAGATCGACGCCACCCGGGATCTGATCTGGTTCAAACTCGGCGACGCCTATCGCATGTCGGCGCCGAAGCAGACCGATCCCGATGAGAAAAAGAAGCGCTACGAAGAGGCCGCAGCCGACTTACCAGAAAGCAATCGACCTGCGCACCGCCTCGGAGACGGAACAGAAAGAGGCCGACAACAGTAAGAAATTGGCCGATTACTACAACAACCTTGCCGATGCTTATGCGAAGGCGAACAAGGTAGATGATGCCGTGGCCAACTATAACAAGGCGGTCGCAGCTCGATCCGGCGGGCGCTGGTGCGATACTTGTTTAACGTGGGGGCGGTTCTCACCAATGCGGGCAAGGTGGATGACGCGATTGTGGCATTCGACAAAGTGATTGCCGCCGATCCGACCAAGGCTGACGCTTACTACTGGAAGGGCGTGAACATGATCGGCAAAGAGACGCTCGGAAAAGACGACAAGATGATTGCGCCCACGGGAACAGCCGAGGCCTTTCAGAAATATCTTGAGCTCGCAACCGAACGGCAAGTTGGCTCAGCCAGCCAAAGACATGCTGGCCAGCATCGGCGCCACCGTGGAAACCGGCTTCGGAAAGAAAAAACCGGCGAAGTAGCTAACACCAGTTATCAGTTCTAGTTCTCAGTTCTCAGTTCTCGGTTCTCAGTTCTCAGTTCCGTTGACATCGTCAACTGCAAGTTCAAACGGCTGGTTTTTCTGAGGACTGGGAACTAAGAACTTCCTTCGGGTTACCTAGGTCTATGACCTAGTTGTTCTTCCGCTGTTTCGCACATCCGCGTTACATTCACTGCATAGGTTCCTCCGCGACGTTTCTCCCCTGTGGTGTCAATACCTGATAATCTGGGAGTGTATGGAATGGCTGCTCCGGGGAATTCCCCGATTGCGATTGCCTTTGAGGGCCTCAGTGGAACGGGCTCGATCCCGACGCCGGTTCTGCTGGCCGGGATGTTGCGCGCGTCTGAGAAGGTCAGCGATCTGATTTTTTCGCCGGGGCGTCCGCCCCAGGTCGAGATTCACGGACAACTCACGGCGGTCGAGATCCCGGGGAGCGGCACGCTTTCGGCGGATGACACGCGCCGCATCGCGGCCGATTTGATCGGCACCAATAAGCAGGCCATCACTACGCTTCGCGAGCAGGGCTCCTGCGACATTTCCTACGGATTGCCGGGCATGGCGCGCTTCCGCGTCAATGTCTTTATCCAGCGGGGAAGCTGCGCGATTGTGATGCGCGTGATTCCGACCGTCATTCCGACTTTCACATCGCTTCGCCTGCCGGCGCAATTGGAAGAAGCTGCCAACGTCCGCAACGGGATCATCCTGGTGACAGGGGGAACCGGATCGGGCAAGTCTTCGACGCTGGCGGCTTTGATTGACCGCATCAATAGTCAGCATTGCTATCACGTTCTGACGGTGGAGGATCCGATTGAGTTTCTGCATCGGCACAAGAAATCGACGGTGCACCAGCGCGAGTTGCACAGTGACGCGCCGAATTTCGCGATGGCGTTGCGGGCAGCGCTGCGGCAGGCGCCGCGCGTGATCATGGTCGGCGAAATTCGCGACCGGGAGACGCTCGAGATTCTTCTTGACGCCGCCGAGAACGGACACCTCGTTCTCTCCAGCATGCACACCGTCGACGCCTCGAAGACAGTGGAGCGCATCGTGGGTACGTTCCCGGCCGCGGAACAGCAGTCGATGCGTGAACGTCTGGCCAAAACTTTCCGCTACATCATTGCGCAGAGGCTGATGCCGCGCGCCGATGGCGGCGACCGCGTGGCCGTGGTGGAAATCCTGAAATCCAATTCGCGCACTCGCGACTGCGTCGAACAAGGCGAACGGCCGGGCCGAACGCTGTTGGATGCGATCAAGGCCAGCGAAAACGAAGGCATGCAGCATTTCGACGGCGAGATCGCGAAACTGGTGCGGTCGGGCCTGGTGGATCTGGAAGCCGGCCTTGGCTTCGCCAGCAATGCTACGGTGCTGGGGCAGGAACTGGCGCGGTAGGGGATGTTCGCGGTCCAAATTCTCTTTTCGTTGTTCAGCATTACTCTACCCCCGGAAATGGTCAAGCGGTAAAGCGACTCTGAGCATGAAATAGGCGAATCTGCTCATCAAGTGCTCTTTGTACGGACTGATCAATCTGCACCGGCGCTTTGCTCCGAGGCTGAACTGCTCATACAGTTCGTCGGTAGGGATTGAAAAGTAGCGTCTAAAATCGATACCAAGGTCAGGTAAGCCTTTATTATCGCTGTCCAACGAAGCGGGCACCGCTTGGAGGAACTGAAAGCGCTCGTCTTTGTTCTGACGAATCCTCTTCCAAATGTCTGAACCAGCGGAGGCGATCGCCCTCAGTTCTTCGGCCGTCGCTACCTGACAGAGTAGTACGTTAAGCAGCGTTGCGGGTTTGGCCGCTTGGCGAGCTTCAAAATCTTGTTTGAGATCGCAATCCTGCGAAACCACGATCGAAAACGGATGGGTAATGCGTTCCAGTTCTGGCTCCGTTTCGCGCAGGCTGCGAAGGCTTTGCCTACGTTGAATTACAGCAGAGAGAATCTCTCCGCACAACAACGTCCCGCCCGTGGATGGCCCATAAATCCGTATCGTGGCATTTCCATCGGGAGATGCCACGGTGAGTTGAGTTTGGTTGGCGTCAACAGCGGTTTCTTGTCCGACTCCAGGGGATTCCGGTGTGGGGCCAGACTCCTGCAACGTGTTACTCCTCTATCGAGAACGGAGGACGTTCGTAGGTATTGCCGTACTTAGCCTTTGTACGTTCGTTGTGCCCGAAGCTCAGTATCCTTGGAGGCTGCAGGTAGTACTCATATGCGTCCGCTATGGACCGACAAACGTCTGCCAGTCCTTCGTCGGGCAATTTTGCCAAAAGGAAATAGCACGCAGCCCGTAGGTAAACCCATTGATCATACTGCGGCGGGCCCGCCGTCGTTCGCACGCTCATCCTGTGCTCGTACTCCCTCGTTGGTGTGCCGGAGGTCCATTGGAGCGTCATCTCATTCGGATTTTGTTGGAATGGGTTGAGGCCCCATGGCATTGTGCAGTCGCTCTGCAATGCACCAACGGAATAGTCGCCAAGAGTGTTTGCTGAAGTAGTCAAGAGTTTCGAGTACATTGTTTGTCTCTTTCCTTTGCTGGGTAAAGAAATCGTTGTCGATGTAATAGCAAACCTCAACAGTTTGCCCCAAGGGAAGCTCCTGCTTTGGCGTGATGCCGTGCTGAATCAGGGCTTGTGCTTTCCCGCCACTTAGATTGAGGACAATTTGATGGGAAGCCATCGCTATATTGGATTTGAAGGGTGAATGAAACTCACCCGCTAGCTCAGCAGTTAGCAACTCATTCCAGGGTACGTCGTCGAGTCCCAATTCCGACCTGCAGATCAGGTCCCTGTATCGCAGACCGATCCTGCTCAGGAAGGCTGGGCTGTAATTCTCCAAAAGAGCGTCCAGTGGTATTTTGAGAAGTCCCCTGAACTCTTCCCATCTTTTGTATCGCCGACAGGTTAGCGCCAACGAGTCCCGAGTCAGGGTAATCTGCCAAACCCTATCTGGACTTGCGAACTCGTAAATGCGAGGTAGGGATGCCGGCAACATCGCCCCGAGCAGTTTTGAGAAATCGGCTGGCATCCCTGGCGCAATTCCCACCTGTGGCCGCGCTTCACTGAACAGCGGGAACTGTTGTCGAACCGCTTCCTGGAAACTAGAGGGTAATTCAGCCTCAATTTTCAGAATTGGGGGAAAACGGAGCTGACAGATCACGTATTCCAGTGGATTCTTATCGTATAAAATCCTTGGAAATTCGGGGACTTGGAGATCGTCAAACAGAGCTCCGTCGTCAGTCCGGTGCACGCTTGCCGAAGCATTCATGGCTGTTATGGGCTGGGGAAACAAAAGGTTAACACACCCAACTCACTTTTATCATATCTGGTTGTGCTCTGAGGGGGCGAGTCTTTAGGGAGCCGCCCTGCGCCGGTGCTCCACTCAGTGGTGGCCCGCTAAGAAGCGGGCGGCGTATCATCCGTGCATGTCCTCCACTGCTTCCACTGCGCGGAATCGTCAGCTTCGAGCAGGCTCGACACTTGGTTGAGCAGCATGCGGCTGGGGTGTCGTCCGGGAGCGTGGAGACGGTGGATCTGCTGGCGGCGGTGGGGCGGGTGCTGGCGGAGGAAATTTGGCGGACCGTGACTTTCCTCCTTTTGATCGGGCTACTCGCGACGGATATGCGGTGCGGGCGGCGGACCTGGTGGAGGTTCCGGCGCGGCTTGAAGTGGTGGGCGAGGTGAAGGCGGGCGATTGGCCGGACCCGGCAGCGTGCTCGGTGGGGCGCGGGCAGGCGGTTGGGATCATGACGGGGGCTCCGCATGCCGGCGGGGGCGGACGCAGTGGTGATGGTGGAGCACACTTCGGTCGGGCGAACATCGGTCGCACAAAGTTCCCACCCTAACGTCGCAAAAAACGCGACGTTAGGATGGGGCACCCCTGGACGCGACACCCTCGGCAAGAGATTCGTTGAGGTTCAGCGCGGGGTTGGCGCGGGCGAGAATTTTGTTCCGCGCGGTGCGGAGGCGCGCGCGGGACAGCGGCTGCTGGATCGAGGACGGCGGCTGGATCATGCGGGCATCGCGATTGCGGCGTCGGTCGGCAAGAGCCCGGTGAAGGTTTTCCGGAAGCCGCGCGTGGCGGTGCTTTCGACCGGCGATGAAGTGGTGGAGATTGACGCGACGCCGGGGCCGGCGCAGATACGGAATTCGAATTCGTATTCGCTGGCGGCGCAGGTTGAGAATGCGGGCGGGGAGGCGGTGCGGCTTGGGATCGCTCCCGATGAGCGGGGGCGGCTTCGGAGTTTGATTGAAGAAGGATTGGAGTGCGATCTTCTGCTATTTACCGGCGGCGTCTCCATGGGGAAGTACGATCTGGTGGAGCAGGTGCTCGGGGAGTTGAAGGCGGAGTTTTATTTTACGGGCGCGGAGATTCAGCCGGGGCGGCCGGTGGTGTTTGGTTCGTGTGGGGCGCACGAGAAATACTTTTTTGGGTTGCCGGGGAATCCGGTATCCACCATGGTGACTTTTGAATTGTTCGCTCGGCCGATGATTGAGGCGCTGGCGGGGATGACGCCGCAGCCATTGGTATTTCTTCGGGCGCGGCTGAAATCGGAAATACGGACGAAGACGGGTTTGAAGAGATTTCTTCCGGCGGTGCTTTCGGGAGAATTTGAGAATGCGGAGGTGGAGTTGGCTCGATGGCAGGGGTCGGGCGACATCGCGGCGCTGGCTCAGGCGAATTGCTATGTGGTGATTCCTCCCGAGCGGGAGCGGATTGAGGCGGGAGAGTGGGTTCCGTTGCTGATGCGGTGAAGGTGCGAGGTCTAGCCGCACTCGGGTTGGACGGGGCAGAGCCCCGTCACCACACGACCGGTCACCACACGAGACGTCATCACACGAGGCGGGGCGAGTACGATAACCTGTTGCTGATGGCGAAAAAAACTCCTCAGCTTTCCCACTACGACGCGCGGGGGCAGGCGCGGATGGTGGACGTGTCTTCGAAGACGCGAACGGCGCGCGAGGCGGAGGCTAGCGCCTTTGTCGTGATGACGCCGGAGGTGCTGCGGGCGCTGCCGAAGAATCCTAAGGGTGACCCGCTGGAGGTGGCGCGAACGGCGGGAATCATGGCGGCGAAGCGGACGGCGGAGTTGATTCCGATGTGCCATCCGGTGACGCTGTCGCACATTGCTGTGACCTTGCGCCTGTGCGAGAATGGCGTTTCGATTGCGACAAAAGTGAAGACCACGGCGGAGACGGGCGTGGAGATGGAAGCGCTGGTCGCGGCCAGCGTGGCGGCGCTCACCGTGTACGACATGTGCAAGGCGCTCGATAAGGGAATCGAAATCCGGGAAGTGGTGCTGGAGCGCAAGACCGGGGGGAAGAGCGGAGACTACCGGAGAGGCGCGAAGCGAAAATGACGCTGAGCCCCTAATGGGGCGGTGGATAACGGGCAGACTTGGCATCGCTAAAGCGATGCCCTGATACAAAGCTATGGCAAGCGACGTCAAAATCCTGGTGGTAGACGACAATCCGATGGTGCTGGGGATGCTTCAACAGGCGCTCTCGGCGATGGGCGTGGTCACAGTGGCGACCGACGCCGCCGACGCCTTGTTGAAGGCGGTGGAAGAGATTGCCGGATGTGCTGATCAGCGACTACCGCATGCCGGGGATGGACGGGCGGCAGTTGCTGGAAAAGCTGAAGAGCAGACCGGCAACGGCTGGGATCGCGGTGATCCTGATGGCCAGCAAGGCCGACATCAGCGAACGATTGTCGATGCAGGACCCGATTGAGGACTATCTGGAAAAACCTTTTTTCCTGAAAGATGCGACGCACAAAATCAAGCGCGTGGTGGACCGGATCGCGCTGGAGAAGCTGAGCAAGGCAGCGTCGACCGATGGCGTGTTGCGCGGCAGCCTGTCGCAGATGAACGTGATTGACCTGGTGCAATCGCTGGAAATGGGGCGCAAGAGTTGTCTGCTTACGATGACCAAGGGCGACGACAAATGCGAGATCTATTTCAACCAGGGGCAGGCCAAGCATGCGGCGTATGGTTCGATTAAGGGGGACGAGGCGGTTTTTAAAGTGCTGCGCTGGACGGAAGGAAACTTCCAGATTGATTTCAACGGAAAATCAACGCAGGAAACGACGACGCTGAATACGCAGGGCCTGCTGATGGAAGGATTGCGGTTGCTGGACGAGGCGCAGCGGGACGCTGCGTCTGAAGGTGAAGATGTCCTCCTCGACACGTGATGCTTCGTCGGTTGATGGCACGCGTGCGGCGGTGCTGACGGTCAGCGATTCGTGCTCACGCGGCGAAAAAAAGGATCTCTCCGGTCCGGCCGTGGCGAAAGCGCTGGGGCGGCGCAATTTTCAAGTAGTGGTGCGCAGCGTGGTGGGCGACGAGCGCGCCGCGATTCAGGAAAAACTGATTGAGTTGTGCCGGTCGGCTCGACTGGTGGTGACCACGGGCGGGACCGGGCTCGCTCCGCGGGACGTGACGCCGGAAGCGACGGGGGCGGTGTGTGAGCGACTGGTGGAAGGGATCGCGGAGCAGATGCGATTGCATGGAGTGCGCAAAACGCGCTTCGCGGCGCTAAGCCGCGCGGTGTGCGGCGTTCGGGGAACCAGCCTGATCCTGAATCTGCCGGGAAGCCCGGCGGGGGCGGTGGAGTCGCTGGAGGCGGTGATGGATTTGCTGCCGCATGCGCTGGAGTTGATCGCGGGCAGGACGGGGCACGACTGAAAGGCCCGTCGTTGGTCGCTGGTCGTTAGTCGCTCGTCGTTAGTCGTTGGCTAACCACACCCTGCGAACTGTGGCTGCGAGAACCATCACTGAGGTATTTGGATCGTGTGGAGCGGACACTCCTGTCCGCTTGCCGGCAGTGGATTCGCTGCCTACGCGGACAGGAGTATCCGCGCCACACGAGACGACTGGTGGCTGTACTTCTCGCGTAAACTTACCTACTTGAACAAGATCAAACATTTTGTCCACGCTTACAGCGATTGGATCAAGCACGTTCTTGTGCCTCTGGGACCGTGGGGGATGCTGGCCTTTGCCGCCGTGGATGGCTCGTTCCTGGGGATGCCTCTGGATGCCATTTTTGTGGGCTATGTTTACAACGATCGCTCGCGTTTTCTGATGTATGTGCTGCTGGCCTCGGCGGGGTCGGCGCTCGGAAGCATCGTGCTCTATGTCATTGGGTATGCGGGTGGCGAGGTGTTGTTGCGCAAGCGGCTTTCGGCGGAGCGGTTCGAGAAGATTCACGAATCTTTCGATCGACATGAATTCTGGGCGCTGATGTTTCCGGCAATGTTGCCGCCGCCCACGCCTTTCAAGATAGTGGTGCTGGCGGCGGCGGCGTTCGAGATGAACTTCGCGCATTTTCTGCTGGCAATTTTTGCGGGACGGTTCGTGCGCTTTCTGATTGAGGCGCTGCTGACGTTGTGGTTCGGTCCGCAGATTGTGACCCTGACGGGGAATCTTTTCGCGCACCACTTCTGGTGGATTCTGGTTGGAGTCGGAGCGCTGGTGGCAGGGTGGCTGGTCTGGCGGCGGGCGAAGCGGGGCCGAGCTGCGCTTGGCTTGGACGGGGCATAGCCCGTCACCACACGAGCTAGTTCTGCTAGGCGGCTGCGGCTCCGTGCGGCTTGCGGATGGAACGGGCGATCAGAGCCGCGGCCGCGGGCAATCCGAACATGACTGCGGTGAAGAGCATGTCACCTGCGAGTCCGCGGCGGAAGAACGGAAGGCCGGCGGCGTAGCGCGTCATCAAACCTGACAGAGTCTTCGGATACATGGTTCCGAATGCCCAGACGGCAAAATTAGTAATTACAAAGAAAGAGACGGAACTGGTAAGTGCGGCTCCGCCGATCCGCAGCCAGGTGGCGTTTTCTCACGCAAACGGCGAGCAATTGGCGGCGTTGCTTCGCTCAGCATATTCTCGATTACGTCTTGCAAGGCGGTCAGGGTCTGGTCCCATGGCAGTGCGCCGGCGCTAGTCGCAGCAAAGCACGGGCTGCCCTGCAGGAAGAGGGCGGTGATCATGCTGACGATCAGCAGAGTGGAAGTTGGACCCTGAAATGTTTTCTTCATCGGAAATCCCGGACTGCCAAAACGTCGCCTGTTGAGCAACGTGTGTCTACATGTCTGTAAAGACATAATTATGAAATTATGTAATTCATGTCAAGAGCGACAATCGGAGGGACTATCGTCGGGCGCGCTCGCTCGATGCTAGCCGCTTGTCGCACCTTCATCGCTCGCGGGTCTCTCGCGCTCGCTGTCGCCCTCGAGGCGTACGTGGCCGCGCTCACGTGAGCGCGGCCACATTAAGGCGAGAAGCTCACTCCATAGGATTTTAAGTCCCTTAAGTTTGATGCTAACCATCTGATATTATTAGCTATTTTTCTTCACATAGGTGAAAATGTGTAAGTTTATGTGTAAATCTTGCAGAACAGCCAGTAAAATCAGGCCGATTTTGTACTGTCTGTTTGGTGCCGACGGTCGCATCTGTCAACGCCGGTTGAATGTTGACCCACCTTAGCCGGGCATCGCCGAAGTAAAACTGACCCTCTCGGCGCTGGCTGATCAGGAGAGACACGAGGGGGATCTCACCTCGCCGGTCTGTTTAATGGCGGATGCCTTTACAATAAAACCGAAATCGTCGAAAGGACAATACCGCTAGTCGGGAAGGCGACCACGATTGGGTTTCCGGTCGTCGTGCTGACCGCTGAAGGACTGGCCAGCGCTAATCGCCGGACCCGCTGAGCGGGATCGTCTCGCCAAGACTGCCGCTCGTGGTGGGGATCGCATTCGCCGCGTTGTCTTTGACGGTTACGGCGCAGGCGGCAGGCAGGCACTGTGCGACGCCCCGCATAGCTGGAATAAATTGCACCGTCAGCTCGCACGTTTCCTGCGGCATCAATTGCTGGTGGCAGTTCGTGGCCCCGCTTCGAAACCCGAATATCTGCGGTTTGGTCACCGGGACAGAAAATGGCGCCGGGCTTGCAAAGCTGATTGGCGGCCCGTCTGGGCCGTGTTGCTCAGTCTGAATGTCTTCGATTTCTCCTGTCCCACTTTTACATTGCCGAAATTATACGTCAGCGGATTGATAACCAAGCTTCCGGGAACTGGGGTCGCGGTCGGAGTGGGGGTCGGTGTCCTTTTGGGCTTTGGTGTCTTTGTCGGCTTTGGTGTCTTTTTGGGCTTTGGCGTCTTTGAAGGCGTTGGCGTCTTTGTCGCAGTTGCCGTCGCCGTCGGCGTAGCAGTCTTCGTGGCAGTCGCAGTGGCGGTATGCGTTGCGGTTGCAGTGGCGGTATGGGTTGCGGTCGCGGTGGCTGTCGGCGTTGCAGTTGCGGTCGCCGTCGGTGTGGCAGTCGCCGTAGCGGTAGCGATTGGCGTTGCGGTCGTCGTTGCCGTCGGTGTCGGTGTCGGAGGCACCACGCCGTCGAACTCGAACGCACCGATGTCACAGGCGCTGCCTAGCGCGGGTCGCGGGGCGCCGCGCTGGTCGGTGGCCGGACAATCGGCATCCGGGATCGCCTCGATCGCAAAACTGGGTGAATCAAGCGTGATGGTTTCGGTCGGCCCCCCGTTCTTTGCAAGGCTGGAGGCGAGGTTCAGACTGACGTCAGTGACGCTATCGCCGATCGTATCGCCGTTGGCTGCCGTGCTGCTGCCGAAGCCGCAGGAGGCGTCGTCCGAGATATTGAATCCGCCGTTGGTGATCGTGCTCGAGCAGTTACCGCCCGGGCTGATAGCCAATATGCTGTTGGTGACCGTGACTCCGGTCTCCGTGTTAGTTGCAATAGCCCGCCGCCGCCGGCTTCGCCTTCCGCCAAGTTGCCGGAGAAGGTGCTGTTGGTGATCGTCAGCAGGCCACCATTTGAGATGCCGCCGCCGCCGCCAGTCGCCGTGTTGCCGAAGAAGGTGCTGTTGGTGACCGTCGCCGTGCCGTTATTTTCGATGCCGCCCCCGTCGGCCGCCTGGTTGGCGGAGAAGGTGCTGTTGGTGACCGTCAGCATGCCGCCATTTTCGATGCCGCCACCGTTGGCCGCCTGGTTGCCGGAGAAGGTGCTGTTGGTAACCGTCAGCGTGCCTTCATTATCGATGCCGCCGCCTTGGCCGCTGCCGTTGCTGCTGTTGCCGTTTTCAATAGTCAGGTTATTCAGGTTGAGCGTTGCGCCCGACTGAACCACCAACACCTGAAAAGAGCTCGCGCCGCCCACAGTGACGGTCCGTCCGGTCCCATCAATGGTCAAAGTGTTTGCAACTGGCTGAAGTGTGCCCTGCACCAGCGTGATCGTGCCGCTGACGCTGAAAAAGATGATGTCGTTGCCGGTGCCCGCCGCGCAGTCGCCACCTGACGTATCGGAGGCGGCGTTGGCATTGTTGATTGCCTCGCGCAGGTGCAAAAACCGTTGCCCGACGTGCTGGCTGGGTCGGTGGTGTTGTTGACCGTTATCGCATTTGGCGCCGGCGGTCCGAATACCGACAGAAATGCGTCGTCGTCGCCGGCCAGGTTTGGTTGATAAGCTCCCGGATTAGGCGCGATCGGAAAGTTTGCCGAAGCCGTTATGCCGGCTACGTGTATCCTGGTGCCGGCCGGGTCGACTGCAATGCCGTATGCGACATCCTGACTTGCGCCTTGCAAGTAGGTTGAGAAATCGAGCGCCGTTCCGGTTGGGTTGAGTTCGGTCACCGTCGCGTGATCTTCGAGGAATTCGCTGGCGAAGTAGTCGGGCGGTAATACCGAGACCAAGGTAAGGGCTGCGGGTTGGCCCGCCAAATTGGTCGATACCCAGGTGATACCGCGATCTGTGCTCGTATATATGTACCCGGAGGTTGAAGCCGCGTAGGCGGTCGGTATAGTCGTACTTGTATCAATAGCAAGAGAGAAAAAGTCTTGATCGGGCTGGAAGGGTCTAAAGAATGTCGAAAAATCTGAAGCGATAATGCCAATGGTGAACGTGCTAAAAGCCATATAGAATGTTGTTGGATTGGTCGTGCCATCGGCTGCCAGCGCTATTACGTCCCCCCAAGGCAGAAAAAACGAGTTGAACGTCATTCCGCCGTCGGTGCTTTGGAATAGGCCTTTGTTGGTCCCAGCGTAGACGATCGACGTACTGTTGGCCGTGTTGTTGGGGTCGCTGATCAGGCTGTAGACAAATGTCGACGGGATCGCAGGGGTGGCGCCGAAGGTGACGCCCCCGTCAGAGCTGGCGAAGACGCCATTAACCGTTCCAGCTAGAACTGTTGAATGCCCTGATGCGCAGCTCACGCAGGGTATTGCAGCGATCGAAAGTACCCGCGTGTTACCTAGGGTAGGCAGGATGCTATCTGGGGTAAACGTTGCACCACCGTTGGTGCTCTTCACCAGACCGATGTCACGGCCGGCATAAAGCGCATTGGTGCTGGGGTCGAATGCAAGGGCAGACACAAAGCCACTCGTGATACCGGTTGAACCGAAACTCGAACCCTGATTAACGCTCTTGAACAGCCCGTTCCGGGTCGTGCCGGCGTAGATTGCACCCGCGTTGTCACTGGTCATGCTATACACGGAGCCTGCCGACGAGGGCAGACCCGATTGCGCGATGGTGCTGAAGCCGTTGGTGCTGGAGAAGAGAATGCCATTCGGCGCCGGCGCGATCTGAGTCGGATCGAGTGTGGGAAAATCGTCGGTGGAGGTAAAGCCGGTTGCATAAGCATCGCCGCTACTATCCACTGCGATGTTGAACGATCCATTATATCGTCCGCCCAAGTAGGTTAAGTAGAGGAACTGGGATCCATCGGCACTCAATTCAGCTTCTAAACCATTCTCTATTCCGCCTATGGACGATTGAGCCGCGCCGGTCGTAGTGGGCAGATCGTTGGAAGACGTAGACCCGTTTACATACGCGTTGCAATTCGAGGAACAACCAGGCAACAAGGCGATGCTCCAGCAATCCTCAGTTCCACTTCCACCTAGAAAAGTCGAATAGAGCAGTGGAGCGGTGGCCGTCGGATTCAGCTTCGTCACGTAACAGTCAACGGCTCCCCCAAAAGTAGTTTGAGCCGCCCCGCTAGTGACTGGAAAGCCTGTATCGAGCGTGCCGCCGGTAACGTAAGCGTCGCCTGCTCCATCGACCGCGATACCACGAGTCGCTTGGCCGTAAAAATCGAAAGGCGGATTGGGGGGCCCTCCAAGGAAGGTTGAGTAGATTAGCGTCGAGCCGTCGCTGCTGAGCTGAGTGACAAATCCGCTTTGGGTGGCAGCGCTGGTCTGCTGATAGACGCCCGTCGTCGTTGGGAAGTCCGATGAGTTCGTACGGCCTACGACATAGGGGTTGCAGTTCGCAGAGCATCCTTGGGCTAATGCGATGCCTAATCCGAGGTCCAGGCTGCTTCCCCCAAGGTACCTGGAAAAGGCCAGGGAGCCGTTCGCGCCCAACTTGGTTACGAACGCGTTGCCAACCCCTCCGAAACCCGGTCCGATGGTCGTAGGAAAATCACTCGAGAGAGTCTCACCCGTTACATACGCAGCACCGATTCCATCGACGGCGATCGAGATGCCTTCGTCAATGCTCGATCCACCTAGATAAGTCGAGTAAAGGAGCGCCGTCCCCGTCGAGCTTATCTCCGTCACGAATGCGTCGCAGTTTCCGCCCGCGTTAGGTTGAGCTGGGGACATCGTCGGAAAATTAGTCGAGCAGGTAAGGCCCGTTATGTAGTTGTTGCCGTTGCTGTCGAGAGCAATTGCATATGCCACGTCGGCACTGGAGCCACCCAGGTAGGTCGAATAGTTCAGCACCGGATCGATGACAATCGGCCGGGTGCGATCGTAGGCGGCCGTCTGGAAGCTCGCTTCGTGCGCGCCATGCAATCGCCATCCGCCGGATATCGTCCGCCGTCCGACGACGCCTTCCTGGTAGATAGCCGGCGCATGCTCGAGGAGCTTGCTCCTGCCGACGCTGACAATCAGATCGCCCCGCGCATTCAGGGACAGTTTGGCCGCACCGCGAAAGCTCAGCCGGATCGCATTGGGGTTTGCGCCCGGCGCAAGACGGAAGTCGTACTCGAGCCGGCCCTGCTGGCTGCCATGGTAAATCAGATCGATTCCCGGATAGACGTTCTTGAGTTCGACTTTGGCGTAGTTGGGAACGTCGGTACGCCATTTCTTTGGGTCGTTGCCGATGAAGTAATTGCTCCGGCCCGCCATCTTGTCGACACCGATGATTCGTGGCGCGTGCGCCGCCCCCTTGAGTGCGATTCGCACCACTGCCCGCTCGCCGCCAATGGGCGTCGGCGAACGAGGATGCCCCTTTACGCGCAATCCATCGCTGGCGGTTCTGCCAAACTTGGAAAATGCGGATGACGGCGCGGCACTGGTCATCGACAGCACCGCCTCGCTCCCCGTCAGAAACAGCGAGTAGCCTTGCCCACGCGAGAGAAACTTCACCGCCGGATCGCTCTGGCCCAGGTTCGGCTCGAAGGTTAGCGGCTGCTGCGCCAACGAAATTCGTGGCGCATGATTGGCCGCAACGATTCGCCGCGACGACGGCGCCTTGGCAGGATCGGTCGCGCGCGGCGATTGCGCCGATGCGCTCGTCTGTGGCGCGCGCATCGCCACGAACACGACCAAGATTGTTGCGGCGAAGGGGATCAGCGCCGCAGCGAATCCTATCCAGGGGCGCCGCCGGCTTGCCCAACCATCTCTCTTCATATGGTCCCCTGAAGCTCGGAGCAATTTCTGTATTGGTCGGCTCGATGCACAATCCTGCTCGCGTTGAACTGCCTAGAAGCGTCCCGATTCCACGAAATCGAACTGCTTGATGAAGCTAAGCTGGCCGAAGCCGCCGGCGGTTCCGTAGCCGCCCTGAAGGTCGACTCCGAATCCCCACTTGCGAAAGTAAATCCCTAGATCCGGTCCGCCTTGTCCGCCCGCGCTGGTGATTTGTCCGCCCTGGTATATCGCGCCGCCCCCGCCCGCGGTGGCGAGATAATTGGCGGTCGAAAACATCACCATCCGCACATCGATTTCCGAGCTGGTTACCTGGTTCTCATAGTCGTGGCTCGCGCTGAACGAAAAGTTGATCGGATGGTGCGTATGCGTGAACAGCCAGCTCGAGGAGTCGCCTTCGATTACCGCCGCGCTGCTGTCGCCCACGTCGCCGCCGCCAAGCAGAAAAAGCGTCGTGCCTGGGTACAGTGTCAGCTCGACGCCGGCTTGCAAGCGGGCGAAATTGAGCCGCGCCTGATGCGTAAGGGTCGACGGCGCAAGTGGGTTGTTGAAGTGATCGCCGATCCACAATTGATAGCCGGTCACCCGTCCGACCACCCCAATGTAAGGCGTGACGGTCTGCTCGAGCTGAAAGCCTTCTTGTACTGCCCCGTAGTCCTGGCTGCCGAACCCGCCGCCGAAAAGTACCGCATCGAGAACCTGGGGCTTGGCTGGTTCGAAAAAGCCGGGATACAGATTTTGTAATAGCTGCGCTCGGGCGCTGCCCGACCAACCCAGTACGCAAGCCAGAACCAGGAGTCCAACGACCCTGAAAGTCCGTAACGTCTTGGGTTGGCTCGCCATCCTAGGGTCCTGTCACCGGGCTGAGAGGCGGCATCGGGGGAGGCGGCGGCGGCGGAGCCGAAGTGCCGCTCCCAGGTGGCGGAGCCGAGAAGCCGACCGCGGCGGCTGCCGCACCGCCTGCCGCGGAACTTCCACCTCCTCCGCTTCCTTTGCCACCGGCCTCGCCGGGTCCCGCCGCGCCGGCGATTCCCAGCGGTCCGCCATTGAGTGGCGGCAACTCGCACGGCACGGTCGTCTCGTAGCCGGCTTCGATGTCGACCACCTGCGTCGGATTGGCCAGATTGCTCACTGCGACTACGCCTTCCCGCACCCTGACGTCGGTGTATCGCTGGCATCCCTCGTAGCCGGGGCGCACGACGCCCTCGGTATAAGTGGTATCGAAGTCGGTGCCGCGCACGGCGGTGATCGCATTGGGCGTGTGAATTTCGAAGCTCTCCGTCCGCAGCAGCGGCGATACCAGTGATCGCAAGCCTCCTTCCACCAGGTTAAGCTGCGTCCGGCCAGTACCGGCAGTCGTGACGTTCTGATCGAAAGTGAGGTCCGTATGTTCGGCGAGGTTTATGGTAATTCCACTTCCGAGCGTGACGGTCGCGCTTGAATTTACGGAGGTCGTGAGCCGGTCGTGAAGTTGGATTGGCGTCCCCTGCGCCACGGCTAGGTTGAGGCTGCCTCGCTGGATCTGAGCGGTGCCACTTAGTTGGCTAACTGTTCCAACAATTTGTTGAGCGCAAGCGATCGAGGGAACAAAAAATACCAACAACAACACGAGGGCTAGAAAAAGGCGTACAGCCCTCCCGTCAGTGCGTCTTGACACTCTTTCGACCCCCTCCGCCCGAAAGAACAATGCTAATTGGCGAATGGCTTTGCATAGCAAAATGGTGACTCTAAGGCAAGCTCACCAAGACAAGTCGTTACTACACAATGAACATTAATCCGCCATACGGTAACTTTCAGACTAGCTTCGCGACGTAACGTGAAGTCGGCGTTCGAAACGTTCAAGGTTTCCGGACCGTTTTTGCCTAAGACTTAGCCAAAACAACTCTCCTGTTCTTCCGAAAATCCCCTTCAAGAAGGCGAGAAACAGACCTTCCTGTCAGAGCGCGGCGGCGAGACGACAACCTATTACCAAGAAATGGCGCCGATCTGTGGATGCCGTTCGATCGCAGGATGTCTGTTTGGCAGACGATTTGTGCTTGGTCGAACCCTTCCCTTCGACCCTTTGCCTCGACCACTTGTCCTCATCTACAATTTGTAGGTCCGTCGTCGGGAAGACGCAATTCCGCTTTCTGATGTGTGGCATGAAGAAATTCAACGAGATCGCGCGACGACGCTTCCACTGCGGTACAGACGATTCGTCAATCGTCTTTCTAAAATACTTGCGCAAATCATTTGCCATCATCCTGCCTATCCTCGCGATGGCTACAAACGCACCGTTAGCACACGCGGAGAGCGTCGTCGGCAAAATTTCGTCGGTCAACGGTGAGGTTCAGATTGTTCGGGGCGGCAAGACTTTGGTCGCGACGAATGGAATGGCGATCAGACTCCACGACCAGGTGGTAACTGGGACGGACGGATCCGTAACCATCGTGATGGCTGATCAGAACGTACTGCACTTGGGCCTGTCAGGTACCTTGCTGATTGGTAAAAGCACAACCTCGAGCGCTTTGGTGGCGCCGGCCACGCCAGATTTATTCTCCGACCGCTGAATCTTAGATCGAGGGTTTCTACGACTAGCGCATACGAGTACTGCAAGAGATCTGAGACTCAGTGTTCTGAAAAATTCTGTAACTCTGCCAGCACTGAGCGCTGCGATCAGACAGCGGGTACGGTGCATAGTTGATCCCAGATCTCATCTGAACCACCGATCCGCATTGCGACTACCAGCCCGGAAATAGATGAACAAATAGCCGACTCGGCGGGTGAATTCACTCCGCTCGTGTGGTTTTCCTGGTGGGCCCGTTCCGGGCTCGAACCGGAGACCCGCTGATTAGAAGGCAGGCACCCCTGTGGACTCGACGATTTATCGCACAATTAGAGACGTTCATCCGCGAAGTTCCCCGGCCCGTGGCTGTCAAATGTGGCTGTCAAACCCGCCGATTGGCTCCGTCCGCTCCGGTTCAAGGCAGAAAACCCTTTATTTTCAATGCCGGGGGCGGGACTCGAACCCGCACGGAACTTTCGCTCCAGAGGATTTTAAGTCCCTTAATGATTAACTCTAACTAGGTTGATATTATTGGCTTTCTTTCCTCGCAATGTGAAAGTGTGTAAGTTTATGTGTAAATGTTGAAGAAAGCCCAACAATATCGGACGATCTTGTCTGTCGTTTTTAAGACCATTTCGTCGCATCGATATTATGACAGCGTAAAGTATCAAATTATGATACTTTACGCCTGTGAATTCAGAAACCGTCGGGTGCTGCCGATTGCGGAGTCGACCGAACCTTTCCTTTCAAAAAAGCGCTGTCATCTGTAGGCGGATACAAGAGTGGGAAACAAAAGAGTAAGCTGCAAATTCAGGGTAAATTGCTCGCTCTGCGGAGCAAATTGTCTGTACACCATCCATTCTCCGGACACAGAAGTGTCGACCGCGAACCCCTCAGATATATTCCAGACCTTTCCGAATCCGGCGCTGAGCGGCATTCTGGTTGAAGTGTTGTGTCGCAGGTTGAAAGTCCAGGTCGCGTCACTCGATTTCGCGTACCAACCTTTGCCTAGCTGGTAACTGATGATCGGTTGAAACATGATTGATGTGACCGGCTTTGATTGCGACGATGTATATGCGAACGACGTCGCTTGCTGAAAAAGCCCGGCGATTTGCAGGCCCGGAATTCCCCGATAGCCGAAGGCTGCGGCCGGTCCCATCTGCCATGCCCCTTCTCCGCTTACGTGAATGGTTGACGTGGGAAAGACGAAATATGGTCCGACTGCCCAGCGGAAACCAGTCGCTCGGAAGTTTGGCCATGGTGCGACGAACAGGTCGAGCAATTGCATGTCGTCGTAACCAGTGGACGTCGACGCACCCTTGCCATTCGGGGCCGTTACCATTCGGATTGTGGGCCGGACGAGCTGGTCAAGCGGGATAAATGAGAACGAGGGAATCGGCAACAGAGGCCTGACCTGTAGCGTGTTCGGCTTTGCGTTGGTTCCATATTGCGCCGGCGTATAAATGTCCTTGGTTTGTACCTGCGTTAGACTTGCGGTGGGGTCGTATTCTTCCTCTGCCAGCGTCTGTTCGTCTCTATTGGATGCTGCCGGGGCTGAAGCCTGCGCAGATGCAGTATCCGCTCGCATTATTGCAACTGAGCTGATCAACGCCGCAAACGACACCATCGCTGCCACGGCTGTCCACGTCTGTCGCTGCGTTCCTGTACATCGGCTCACAATTGTTAATCCTACGCTGTCGGGCCGGATGCCAGGCAGACAGAATTCAACGTAACTTCCCGTTCTCGTCCCCGGAGGTTTGCTCTCCAACATCGTTTCACCAATAGCGCGTGTGCACGGTGACCATCCATATCAATGGCCCTTCTACTTGGCCGCTGCTCGTCGGTTCTTAACGTGCACAAATCCATGCTGACGTTGCGACCTATGTTTTGCTCGTCACTTTCCCGTCGGGAAAAGGAACGTTACGCTCACCCGGGCAATCCATTGCGGGGAGCCATTGGGACGTTTCAGAAGGTCGTATGCGCCGACCTGCAGACTCAAATTCTGGGAGCCTATCTTGAATGCCTTGCCGATGTCCGCGCCCATCGGGATGATCCACGCATCGGCGGTATCTGCAGTCCAATCGTACGTAATCGACGGTTCGCACTGCACGTACCAGCCGCTTTCGAAGTTATAGCTGACGTCGGGCTCGAGGAAGGTCTGATTCACACTGCCGCGCTCTCGATTCCCGGCAAACGACGTTAGCTGGTAGGCCAAGACGCCGTTGAACCACGGACCCTTTGAGTAGATGAGCGCGGCGGTTGGTCCGGCCGACCATAAGCCGGTTCCCAATTCCGAGCTGCTGGCAGTGGGAAATTGAAATATCGGACCCACGCCCCAGATCCAGGTGGTCGCTTTCGCGGGCGTCAGGAAAAAAGAAGTCTGCAAATCTTCCAGGCCGGATTGTTCATGCGGAGTGGGCGCGTAAGTGAGGGTCAAGCTCGGTTGCGCGATTAGGTCCCAATCCGAGTTCAGCGAGAACGGCACGACTGGTTCGATGTTCACACTATTGCCGACCTTATGACCGTGACCCAGTTGAAATCCGGTCGTGGACTGAATCGGAATTTTGACAAAATTCGCAAAGGGGTTATGAGCGCTCTTCGCGAGGTCCTGATTGCCAAGGATAACAGTCGGCGATTGTGTTGGCGTCGAGGCTTGTTGCGCCTGTGCGGTCGGCGACAGAATAGCGCTCAGCAACAAAACCAAGAGCGAAGCGGACGACGCGAGTTGCAGCCCGCAGCCTCTCCGTGCTGAATTCCAATTCAGGCGCCAGTTCGGGTCTGAAATATTTCCTTGTCTCTTGTTGATATCCAAACCAGAAGTACCGTCAGGATCGCGTGCAGGACGACCGCGGTCAAGGAGTATGCCGGTCAAACGGCCCATAAAGCCGACGTAAGCGAAATACAGTGTCACGACCCCGCTGTACGTCAACATGCCGACCAGCGGCGGGCCCGGCCAGCAAGAGATGCTCAATCCGATCAAAGCGATACCCGTAGCGCGCGCTACCGGTATCGCAACGCCGGTAAGTTCTTCACCGAACAGCAACCGCCCGACGAGCGACGGGACCATTAGCAATGCCATGCCGGTCGCGGCTTCGCCAACAGCGGCAAGAAAAAGCCCGCTCTTCATCGCGAGGACGCCAGCTAGTCTTGCGCGCGGGCGACCGCGGCCGTCGCCCCGATTGTGGTGGCCAGGGTCGCGCCGGCGATGAACGCGGCGGAGTCCTGAGCGCCCGCGCGCTCGTCGCGAGCAGGAGCGCGCTGATGATCTGAGGTCCGGCGACCATGACCACCGCCATCGGTAGAACGTTGAAAAGATCTAGCACGATAATCCCTGTTCAAGCGGTGCAGCGGCCTCTTTTTTTATTGGCCCGATCTCGATTTCACACTCTCCGCATCAAGCGCGGTCATCGTGAATCGAGTGCGCGAGCCGCCAAGTACTGCCTGTCACTTGGCCTCTCCCTTCTTGCCGAGCAGTAGCGCCTCGGGATGGCGCTCGCGATAGTCCGCCAGCACGCGAAAAGATCGCGCTGCACGGCTCACCTCTTGCAGCGTGCTGTCGACTTGCAGGAATTACGGGAATTCGGATCGGTTAGGATGGTTGTATTGTCCAACGTCCCGCGCGCGCTCGACAGGTCACCTTGTGCGGTCACCAAGGTTGCATCTAGTTGAGTAATCGCTTTGTGCAAGTCTTCACCGATCTGCTGGAACTGCGCCTTGTCGAGCTTCTTGATGATGTTTCCACCGTCGCCTGAATTGCCTGAGCTGCCCCGGAGTTGTCGGCAGTTGAACCGGCTGCTGCGACCAGTCGACCGTCACGGGCGTCGCTCCCCGGGAAAAATCGAGCGATACATAGAGGGCTCCCGTCAACAGGTTCGCAGTCCGGAGTTCAGCTCGGAGCCCGTGGGCTATCAGGCTGTCGATCATCTTCCGGCGCACAGCTTGGAGATCTACGCCGGACGATTTGTCAACGATCCTTACACCCAGCCTCGTCGGGTCCAGGTGGATTGTTACCGGCACCGTGAACTCGAAGGTCTTCAAGTCGATCTGTGCGCGAACCTCCGACACTTCGCCAATGGGGATCCGCGGAACTCGACTGGCGCTCCAACTGTCAGCCCCCGTACCGATCCCTTGAAGATAAGCTGGTAGGTCTGAGGGTTTCGCGGGGGTGGGTTGAAAGCCTGCGTCCGGTTGGAGAACAAGGTAAAGACGGTGTTCTCCTCAGCCGGCTGCAGGATCGGAGCGGTCGCGGCCGTTTCGAACGCGATTCCACCAATGAAGATCGACAGAATCGACTGAGTCTGTACGCTAAGGCCGCTCGCCGAAAGCGACAGATCGATCCCACTCGCCTGCCAGAAGCGCGTGTTGGGGTTGACGTACTGATAGTAAGGAGCTCGCACGAACACCGTGACGCTTAGGTTCGCGCCGTCCTTGTCGAGCGTGTACGACGCAACTTGACCGACCTGCAGACGCCGAAAGTAAATCGGTGTGCCGAGGTCGAGCGAGCCTAAGTCGGGGGTCTTGAGGACAAAAAAGCGGCCCGGGGTTTCGCCGGTTACCACCGGCGGCGTCTCGAGCCCCACAAAGTCGCGCCGGTCCTCCTTCGAAGACCCTATTTCCATTCCTATGTAGGCGTCCCGAAATAAGAGTGCCCAGCCCCGTGATACTAGCGCCCGATATCCGAGGCCGCACGACCCAGAACTTCGTGTCATCGATAAGGAGTGTTTCGGTCTGCGGCGCCATCTGCGCCGTCAGGATCACACGCTGATGATCTCTCGAAAGTACTATGGTTGTGACAGTGCCGATATCGACGCCGTTGTAATAGATCTTGGTCTTGCCAGCCTCCAATCCTTCCGATGACCTCATGACGATTCTGATCGGGGCCCCTCGCTCAGTACGCGCGTCACTGCCACCCATGCGCCGACAACCGCTGCTACGATTGGAATTAACCAGACAAGCGAAAGGCGGGTACGGCTTCTGGTACGCTTCTCGACTCGGGGACGGAAGAGCGCAATGGATCGCGGTCAGACATAATACGATATTTCGGCGAATTCTACTATGAACTTAGAATCTCCAAAGGACGCTGAGCGCAAACAAACTTCAGAAGGTTCGTCGAGTAGTGTCCTCGCAATGTTTGCGGCAGCAGCGTCTTCGATCCTCTGGTAGCATTAAAGGGACCAGGCCCTGCATCCATGAGCTCCCATGACGACGCCGGCCGTTAAGTCACGATTGATCTCATATTGGACGCCGGTGCCGTATCGGAGTCGGCGGTCCAGGGGCAGGACTGGATTGCGGTTCGCTCTCGAGACTGGCGAACTGTCATGCGCAAATCCTGTTGACCAGAGCCATTTCTCACCGATCCACAATTGTTGGAAGAACGACCCAACTGGGGAAAATACGCCAGCGTTGCCGCCACCGCCTTTGGGCGTTGTTCGCGGGGCAAAGTCGAAATTGGTCGAAGGGAGGAGTGCGCCCGGCGAAATCATCAATTCTGAACGATCAGTAGATTCATCTCGGCGGGATTTTTCGCTGCAGTCGAGGCGTCTTCCGCCAAAGCGGTTTGTCCGACGCTTGCCGTTCCGATATCTCCGATTTCATAAGGCTCCACGCAGCGCCTCGCGCGGAGGCAACGGACACCAGTTGTACGGGTATCGCAAGTAGCGGCTCTCCGAACCTTGGCCAGGCGCACCGTTTCTTCACCTCGTTTCACTCGCCGAAACGTCGTGGACTTTGGACGGACAAACGAAGACCTGACTCGCGCGCGAAGCGATGATCGGCGTTGAGGAACTCTGCTGCATGTGGCCCGCGAGCCGGCACATCCGAATGTTTGACTAACTCTTTCACAGTTCAATTCCTATTGCCCGAAGTCGAGAAGATTTCCCTCGATCAGCTTCGGTATTACTGGCGCTACTATGACCTGAATATCCCACTTCTGTCCGAACGCGTCGGGATGTACTGGCATATACTGAGGTTGAACGACTATCCTTATCGGTAGCCGGCCCAGCTTGATCACTTTGGCAACACTCACTCCGATCGGAAACGTGACCATGTTACTGCTCTTGTTCGCGTACCAGTTGACCAGCATGCTGGGCGAGGTGCCCGCGCTCCATCCATTGGGCAGAAAGTATGAAGCGAAATACTGCATGTTAAGCTGGCTTACGGTGTTCGCGCCCGGACCACCGACCGACCACCACTGCTGCGGGAACACGCCAGCTATAAACTTTGCTCCCAGGTAGCCAACTACGCCCGCCGGTCCTATCTGCCATTTGTTCTGTCCGAGCCGGGAGTTGGTAGCGGTCGGGAAAATGAAAGTAGGGCCTGCAGCCAGCAGCCAACGTCCTACTAGGTTCTCGGTGGGCGATAGCATCGTGACAAAGACGGTATCGCCGAAGCCCGTTACTCGATGGATATTACCGCTCTGTGTGTTTATGTACGGGGTTGAGTTCAGCACCGGTATTACCGGCCGATTGATCAAATTCCAGTTGTCGGTCAAAGACACCGGCAACACCGGCTGAAACTGCAGATTGATGACGTTTCGATCGGCGTGGCCGGTAGGCATGTTGACCCAATAGGTGTTCTCCTGGAGGGTTATCGACCAGATGCTGGAAATAGGGTTGGTCAGTTCCTTATTGACCTCGGTCAGAGATTTCTGGTCGTCCGGCAGCTTTGACTCATCGACGGGCGCGGCTGCAGCAGTTTGGGCCATCGCGCGACGCCCGCAGCACACGAGCACGAATGCGCTGAGTAGAATACACGCTCTGAAACCGCGATGACTCTTCATAGGTCCTCATTTTCCTGCAAACCGGTGTTATTCGGCCATGATTCGAGCCTGGTCCTTGCGTTTCCTTTGCTTACTTCGTCGGTTGCACAGCGGGTGGCTTTCACGATCCATTCGCTACGTGTGAATCGCTCACGGTACTATAGTCCGGCTGGCGTTCGTCCTCGTTGAAATCGCACACTCCGTAGATTTTTCTGCAACTGCCGCATGGTCGTAGTCCTTCGCGCGGGCGACCGCGTCCTCAATCGCCGGCATGTTCTTGCGATCCTGATCCGTGTACTGCGCCGGGCCGAGATTGAAGGTCAGCTTGTCTATCTTGCCCGTGAACTTGAACGGACAATCATAACGATACTCAACGAGCGCAACCCCGGTGAGGGTATCCAACCCGACGTCGAAGTCTTCGTCTTCGGGGAACATGATGGGAGTGGTGTGATCCATGTGCTTCCTGTCCACTTCCTTGCCGTCCACCGACAGCACGCCTGTGCCTCCCTTGCCGAGACCGGGACCGTCGAGACTTGAAGTCGAACACGATCGTATGCTTGCCGGCGCTCAGTTCCGGCCCTTCCCAAATCGTGCGCTTGAGATCGAGCAAATTGTAAAGAAACACGACCTTGCCGTGGCGAACTCCCAACTCGCCCTTGGAGAGGAACAAGCCATAGCCGCCGAAACGTCCGCCCTCGGTGACGATCATCCCTTCGCCGCCCCCTTCGGGAATTTCGACCTCGGCGGTGATGGTGTAGGACTTGTCGAGGATGCTGGGAGCACAGGCGGTGGGCACGCCGCTCAGTTCGCCCGTGTAAGTGAATATGGTCCGCCCCGCTGTCGCGCTCGGACGCGGCGTCATGAATCGCGCGAGGGTCCGAGTTGTCCAGCGGCAACACGTTGTATTTCTTCGCCTCGGCGTAGAAGATCCTGCATCTGCTTGAGTTTGTCCGGCATCTTGGCCGCGAGATCGTTGTACTCGGTGAGATCCTCGGCGATGTTGTAGAGTTCCCACTTGTAGCCGGTGATCACGTCCGGCGGCGTGGCGGTGCCCAGCTCCCACGGGAGACTTGACGGGCGTCGTGGCGGCGATCCATCCGTCGTGGTAAATCGCGCGGTTGCCGAGCATCTCGAAATACTGCGTCGTGGCCGGGATGGTGCATTGGCGTTCGCCTGGTCCCACGTGTACGCCATGCTCACGCCTTCGATCGGCCTCTGCTGATGCCGTTGACCGTCTCGGGCGCCGGGATGCCCGTCGCTTCGAGGATCGTCGGCACGATGTCGATCACGTGGTGGAACTGCGGCGGATGCCGCCGTCGTCCTTGATGTGGCCGGGCCATGACATGGCCATGCCCTGGCGGGTGCCGCCGAAGATGCGACGCGACCTGCTTGGTCCACTTGAACGGCGTGTCGAACGCCCAGGCCCAGCCGGCCGCATAGTGCGGAAAGGTCCGGTCCGATCCCCAGAGCGTCGTAGAACTTCATCTGCTCCTTGACCGGCACGGCGACGCCGTTGAAGGCGGTGAACTCGTTGGGCGTGCCGATTGAGCATGCCTTCGGCGCTGGCGCCGTTGTCGCCGCTGATGTAGATGATCAGCGTGTTGTCGAGTTTGCCCATGTCCTCGACGGCCTGGATGACGCGGCCGATTTCGTGGTCGGTGTATGCGAGGTAGGCGGCATAAACGTCGGCCTGCTGGATGAAGAGTTTCTTCTGCTCGGCAACTGAGCGTGTCCCACTTCGGCAGATCCTTCGGCCAGGGAGTCAGCTTGGCATCGGCGGGATGACGCCGAGCCGCTTCTGGTTGGCGAAGATTTGCTCGCGCATCTTGTTCCAGCCCATGTCGAACAGGTGCTGTCGCTGATCTTTTTGATCCACTCCGGCGTCGGATGATGCGGCGCGTGGGTGCCGCCCGGAACGTAATAGACGAAGAACGGCTTGTCGGGCGCGATCTCGTTGAGCTGCTTCATGTACTGGATCGCGTCGTCCGCCATCGCCGTGGTCAGATTCCAACCGGGATTGCCCTGGATAGGGGTAGATCGGCGTCGTGTTGCGGAACAGGTTCGGCTGCCATTGGCTGGTGTCGCCGCCGATGAAGCCGTAGAAGTACTCGAAGCCCATGCCGATGGGCCATTGGTCGAAGGGCCCGGCCTGGCTCGCCTGGTAGAAGGGCGTGTTGTGGTCCTTGCCGAACCACGAGGTCGCATAGCCGTTCTCCTTGAGGATCTCGCCGATCGTGCCGTTCTCCTTGCCGATGATCGAGTCGTAGCCCGGGATAGCCGGTCGCCGCTCTCGCCGACGACGCCAAAGCCGACCGACGTGATGGTTGCGGCCCGTGATCAACGCGGCGCGCGTGGGCGAGCAGAGCGACGTGGAGTGGAACTGCGTGTAACGCAGCCCGCTGTTGGCGATGCGATCCAACGCCGGAGTCGGGATGACGCCGCCAAAGGTGCCCGGCGCGCCGAAGCCCACGTCGTCCGTCATGATCAACAGCACGTTGGGCGCGCCCTTGGGCGGCACGATGCGCGGCGGCCACCAAGGCTTCGACTCCGAGGCTCTCTCCTTGATCACCCCGCCGAATTTCGGATCGGGCGGCGGAAGTTGATTTCCGGGGATGGTGGTGGTGGCGTTAGGTGAACCCAACACACCTGTAACTTGCTGCGCGAGGCAGGAGGACGAGCGAAGCGCAAAGGCGAGTGCGCAAAGCGCTATCGCGACAACATACTTGACTGGGTTCATAGGAGCTATTCCCATTTCCGACGGCTTTGTCGACCAACAGTCCATCCTAGGATTTAGAGAAGCTAAGAGGCCACTCTCTGCTAGCTCTATTGCTTCATCACGATAACGTTGCCGTCTTTATCCAGGTTGAGGCAGATCGACCTGCTGCCCGAGTAGAATGCTCCGCAGATAGACTTATCCACGCCTGGACACTTATAGAGATTGGGGGCAGTCTGTTGGCATTGCGTGAGGTCGAAATGCAGTTGGGTCTGGAGTTTGTTCTCTGACGCCTGAGACGGCGAAAAGATGTAACACCCCGATAGTGCGATCATCGCTACCAACGTCATGATCGCCGCTGCTCTTAGCGAACGCCTGCACGCGGCAATTATGCTATTCGTCTTCATCATTTGTCCCCTCGTTGGCTTTCTATAGCGGCGGCGACCCCTATCGATATCGTTTCGTACCTCTTCACTTCAATTTCCGCCCGGCGGCGAGCACTCGTTGACCGGCGGAACCTTGCCGTTGAGCTGGACCGCCAGTCCCTGAGCCGTGCCAATTGGAGCACCGACATAGATCGTCGAACCCGTCTTGCTGGTGGCGATGCCAGCCTTGCAGTACTGGAAGAAGGACTGGTCGCAAGGATAGGGTCCAAGGATTTGATAGCCTTGCGCGTCCTCGCCGGGCTTGGCCTGAGTGATAGGGCAGGAACAGATGAACTTTGCCCCTTCGGCACTGGCTGGTCGAAGCCCGGGGAACGTCGTATCCTCAGTGCTCTTGAGCATATTCACCGTCGCACTGAGCGTAGGCGCCGGAGCCTTCGCCCGGGCATGTGTAGACCGCGCCGCCTCCCTGCGGAGAAGCGATCGATTCAGGCAGACTATAGGTGCTCATCAGCAATACGTCGTAATCGTTAAGGTCACAGTAGCCAT
>CAVXBU010000004.1:0-106380 GCA_963760175.1 uncultured Acidobacteriaceae bacterium | reverse complement strand
ACGCATTTAACTCCGACTCCCACGCTCCAGCAATTGCAGAGAGGCGGCGGTGTCGCCCACCTCGTCGCCCAAATCGTCCGAGATGCGGCAATACGCGTAAACGTTGAAAAAGTGCTGGCGCAGGTGTCCCGGAAGAAACCAGGACGCGACCGAAAAATTCTCGTAATGCGAACGTGCCAGGCGGCGGCAATATTCGCGGGCCTCGACTTCGGAAGGCGCGCGCTCAGGAATCGCGTACTCCGGCGGCAGCGCGCTCCAGGCGGAGGCGAGCGGCGCAGTCGGCGAATGGCTGGCAGCAGTTGTCATCAATCTTTTAAGTATTAGTGGAGCGCCGGCACGTCCCCGCCCGGCTCAGTCTGGACAGGCGAGACGCCCGCCCCTCCACGATTCATCGCGCCACTCCCGCACTCAGTGACCCGGGATAATCGCGGTCTTGATATCCCCGTTGCGGTTCAACATGTGGCGCAGAACGTCCTGCAAACGCGAAAGCGGCGCTTCGCCGGTAATGTAGTCGTTGCCGCAGACTTTCTTTTCCGCAATCAGACCAAAGGCCCGGCGCACCGTTTCCGGGGTGTGATGGAAAGTCGCCTTCAAACTGATTTCCGAGTAGTGCAAGCGATTCGTGTCCAACTGCACTTTGGTTCCCGCAGCGCAGCCACCGAAGAAATTGACGGTGCCGCCCTTACGAACCATTTGCACGGCCCACTCCCAGGCTTCCGGACGACCCACGGCTTCAATCGCCACATCGGCGCCGCGCCTTTCTGGACTTAACTGGCGCACTGCCTCCACCGGATCTTTCACTTTTGTAATCTGCACGACCTCGTGCGCACCCTTTTTGCGCGCCAGCGCGACCTGCGAATCGCGCTTGACCACCGCGATTACATTGCATCCGATGGCCTTGGCCACGTGCACAAACATCAGGCCAATCGGTCCGCCGCCAATGACCGCCACCGTGTCGCCGATCTCGACTCCCGTTTCATGCAGGCCGCGGAGAACGCAGGCCAGCGGCTCGGTCATCGCTGCATCCTCGAAGCTCACGTTCGAAGGCACGACGAGCATATTGGCTTCCACAATGCGCCGCGGTATACGTATGTACTCGGCGTAGGCGCCATTATTGAAGAGCAGATCTTCGCAGAGGTTCAGTTGGTGCTTTGAGCAATAGAAACACATGCCGCAGGGAGCGGAGTTGAGCGCCACCACGCGCATGCCTTTCTTGAAGCCGCGCACCCCCTCACCCACTTCCTCGACCGTGCCCGCCAGTTCATGTCCAAACAAGGCTGGCGGCACAATCATGCGGGCGTGATAGCCACGCTGATACACTTTCAGATCCGTGCCGCAGGTGAGCGCCACATGGACCTTGACCAGAACCTCTCCTTCACCCACGCGAGGAATCGGCACTTTTTCAATCTTGACGTCTTCTTTGCCGTAGAGGACGGCGGCCGTCATCTTGCCATTCAAATTCACAGTTGATGTCCTTCCAACCCCGTCGCGCCAAAACTGGGCGTGCTGGGGGCCCCCGCGCCGACCGGCTGGATAACGATCTTCATCGAGTCCGGTTGAGGATGGGCAGCCAGATTCAGCGCTTCCACACCGCTTTGCAGCGGGAAACGGTGGCTGATAAGCCGTTCCAGATCCATTTCACGGTTCATAACGAACCGCACTGATTCCTCCTGCAATTCCACCGATGCACTATAGGAACCCAGCAAAGTCTTTTCGTCCACGCACACCGCAGCCGGATCAATCGTGACCTCGCCTCGTACCGTCTGCGCAAACAACAACACACGACCTCCTGCACGCGTCGCGTCGATGGCGGGCCGGATCAGACTATTCCCGCCGACTGCTAAAATCACCGCGTCAGCTCCCCGGCCTTCCGTCATTCCGCGCACTACTTGTCCGGCATCCGCCTTGGAAGCGTCAATCGTAAGTTTCAAGTCTAAGCTATTTGCTATTGTAAGCCTCGCCGGATGCAAATCGGAAGTAATCACCCGAGCCCCCGCCCGCTTCGCCAGCGTCGCAAGTATCAGGCCAATCGGGCCCTGCCCCATCACCAGCACGGTTTCGCCCGCTTGCAGACGAAGCGTCTCGATACCTTTGATGCAGGTATTCACCGGCTCGACAAAACTTGCCTGCTCAAAACTGATACCGTCAGGGATACGTACCGTTCCCTTCTCGACAATCCAGTCCATCACCCGGACGTATTCCGCGAATCCCCCACCGGAAGGCTCGAACCCGGCCGTGCAACCGACCTTCTTGTAGGTGGCGCACTGGGCGAAGGTCTTGTGGCGGCAGTAATAACATTCTCGACAGGGGATGTGGTGAAACACCACCACGCGTTCGCCGACCCTGAACTTTCGAACCCCTTCCCCAACCTTCGCGATGACGCCGGAAGTTTCGTGACCAAAAATACGCGGCGCTGAGTGGGAGCCGGTAGCGATCTTCTTAAGATCAGTCCCGCAGATGCCGCAGGTGTGGACGCGAACCAGAATTTCCCCGCGCCCGATTTCAGGCACAGGCACTTCTTCCAGGCGCACATCGTTCACTCCGCGATATACCGCGGCCCTCATCATTGAAGGGATGGCGGAAGGAATCTCACGCCTTTCGTTCTCGACGGCTAACGATGATGTGCGAGCAATTCCCATAGCAGACTTCGTCGTTTTCCTCAGCGCTTCCCGTCAGCTTGAGTATGAATTTCGGCGCCGGCAGTAGTATGCGCGCCAGCGAACTCTGGCCCGACTTTAGTTGGATTCAACTCGGCGAGCAAAGACGCGCCCGGCGAAGGCCCACGTCCGAGGTAATCCGCGAGCGCACCGCAAAGCGCCCGGCTCGCCTTAGAACTGTTTCGCGCCAATGCGATCGTTCGCCACCAAAGCCACGGACGCACCGCAACGTGTACCGCAAATCGCGCGTGGCGGAACTTCCCTTCGACAGAAACAAATTCATTAATCGGCGGCATCGCAAAGTCGAATTCATCGGAAATCGACTTCAAGGCGGCAAACTCGATTCCGTGCGCCTGCGCTCCCATCGCCACTGACGCCCCTTCCATATCCACAGCGATCGCCCGATAGGCGTTCGCCAGGCGTCGCTTTTGCTCCGGCCCAGCCACCGCGACGGCGCTCACCACCACCCCATTCCCGCGGCCGGTATCGGTTTGCGAGCCATCGGCACTGTTAACCACCACCCGCGGTTCCACAATGTCGCCCACTCTCAGCGACGAATCCAACGCCCCAGCAAAGCCAACCGAGATCAGCATCGCCGGCCACACTTCCTGTATCACGGCTTCCGTAGCCCGCCGTCCTTGCTCCGCGCCGATTCCGCTGCAGACCGCTACCACCCTGCCCGCTTCGCCATCTTCGCTCTCAAAAAACGGGTAGCTGCGTCCATCGTGCTGGATCTCCCGAGCCTTCCACCCGCGAACCAGAGGAGCAATCTCTTCCTCTATCGCCGAAACTAGCGCGATCCGCGTTCGCTGCTTCGGCTCCGCTGGACCCATATCAGGCATAGCCGTTCGCGCGGAACCACTCCACCGACCGGCGCAAAGCCGCATCGACCGGAACCATCCGCCAGCCCAGTTCCCGTTCCGCTTTCGCCGAACTCACAAACATCATCTTTCGTCCCATGCGCACCGCGTCAATCGTCGCGCGCGGCTCGCGCCCCAGAAGACGCCCCGTCACCATCTCGTCCACCACTCCAGCCGCCAGCGCAAAAATGTAAGGCAACTTCACGGTCGGTGACGGAAGGCTCGTGATCGCGGCCAGCCGGTCCAGAATCTGCTTCAGCGTCAGATTCTCTCCGCCCAGGATGTAGCGCTCGCCCGATCTTCCCTTCTCCAGCGCCTGGACATGCCCCCGTGCGCACTCGGTCGCGTCCACCAGATTCAATCCCGTCTCCACGTACGCCGGAAACTTTCGCTTCAGGAAATCCACGACGATCCGCCCAGTCGGAGTCGGCTTGATATCGCGCTCGCCGATCGGCGTCGTGGGATTCACGATCACCACATCGACTCCAGCTCTAGCGGCCTCGACTGCCACTTGCTCAGCCATAAACTTCGACCGCTTATAGTGCCCGATCATTTCCGCCAAAGAAACCGGACTCTTTTCGTCCGCCACCGCTTGCGTAGGGACAGCCGCCCCCGGCTGTCCAGCCGAGCGCAGCTCGGCACCGCGTGGTTCGAGCTAAATCCCATGGTCGCCACGCTCGACGTATACACCACGCGCCGCACGCCCTGCTTCCGCGCCGCGTCGAGCAAAGCCACGCGTCCCCTCGACATTCGAGCGATACATCTCGGCAGAATCTTGCCCGCGCACCCACAGCCGATAATCCGCCGCCACGTGAAAAACAACATCGCAACCGGAAAGCGCCTTCTCAATCGAGGCCGAGTCGCGCAGATCCCCCACAACCCGATCCGCCTTCAGTCCGTCAAGGTTGCGCAGATCGCTCGTCGGCCGCACCAGCAGCCGCAACTCGGCGCCCTGCTCAGCCAACACCCGAGCGACATGACTGCCCAGAAATCCCGTGGCACCGGTGACAAAAGCTCTCAAATCCAGTTCTCAGTTTTCAGTTCTCGGTTCTCAGTTCGGAACCCGTGAGCTTTTCACTGAGAACTGAGAACTGGGAACTGAGAACTAGCTCGTGCTCTTCTCCGCCATCACCTTCGAATAGGTCGTCAGCGCGAGCAGCGGGAAATACTCGCGGTACAGGTGGTACATCAGATAGAACACGCGCGGAAAACCCGTCCCGGTGAAGAACTCTTCGTCCCATGAACCGTCTTTATTTTGCGTGCGCAGAAGATATGCCATGCCGCGCGCGACGCATTCGCTGCGCGTGTCGCCGACCGCCAGCAGTCCCATGATCGCCCACGCCGTCTGCGAAGCCGTGCTCTCGCCCTGCCCGCGAAGGTTCGGATCATCGTACGATCCCACCGTCTCGCCCCATCCGCCATCGGCATTCTGCACCGATCGCATCCACTCCGCCGCCTGCTGGATCATGGGCTCGTTTCGGTCCACGCCCATCGCTTCCAGACCGCGCAACACCTGCATCGTGCCGTAGATGTAGTTCACTCCCCAGCGTCCGAACCAGCTTCCATCCGGCTCCTGCTCGCTTACGAATAAACTTGATTGCCCGTCTCACCGCCGGATGATTCTGGTCGTAGCCATAAGTCGCAAGACACTCCAGAATCCGTCCCGTGATATCGACCGTCGCGGGATCCAGCATCGCGTTGTGATCGGCAAAGGGCACGTACTGGAACACCATGCGGTCGTTGTCCTTGTCGAACGACGCCCAGCCGCCGTTCTTGCACTGCATCGACAGCATCCAATCGATCGCCCGCTGCACCGACTCGCGCTGATAGCGCCCGTTCGGATGCTCCACCCGGCTCAGCCCCAGACAGCACCATGGCGCTGTCGTCCACGTCCGGATAGAACTCGTTATTGAACTCGAAGTACCAGCCGCCCGGCTCGCCCTTCGGATTCTTGACCTTCCAGTCTCCCGGCTTGCGCACCTGCTTCTGCAGTATCCAGTCGGCGCACTTCACCAGCCGCGGATCGGTCGCCGGAACCCCCGCCTCGCCCAAGCGCAAACAGCGCGTAAGCCGTATCCCACACCGGAGACATGCAGGGCTGCATGCGGAAAGTGTCGTCTTCCTCGATCCCCAGCTTCTCGAACTCATCCATGGCGCGGATAAACTGCGGATCGTCCACCGAATATCCCAGGCAGCGCAGCGCAATGATCGCATTCATCATCGAGGGATAAATCGCGCCCAGCCCGTCGCTCATCTCGAAGCGCTCCAGCATCCATTTCTCGGCCTTCCTCAGAGCCAGCGAACGCAGCGGACGAATATGCACGCGCTCGAACCAATGCGTCATACGGTCCAGCACCAGAAAGAAATTGCGCCACGAAATCAGCTTCTTGGCCCAACGCAGACGCATGCGCGACTTGCTCGCGCCCGCCGACAAAAAGCTCTTCGACTCCCATTTCCTCGGGAATCTTCTTGAACGGCTTCTTCGCGTAGCAGATCGAAAGCGGCACCAGAATGGCGCGCGACCACGAAGAAATCTCGTAGATGTTGAACCAGAACCAATTGGGAAACAGCACGATCTCCGGCGGAACCGCCGGCACCGCATCGTAATCGTATTGCCCGAAGAAACAGAGATAGATCTTGGTGAATGTATTGACTTCGGTCACGCCGCCCATTTCAAGAATCTTCTTGCGGGCGCGCGCCAGCGCAGGATGATCGGCCGTGAATCCGGCCAGCTTCAGCCCGAAGTAGGCTTTCACCGAAGCGCTGATGTTCGACGGCCCGCCGGCATAGATGCTCCAGCCGCCGTCTTCATTCTGGTGGTTCAGGATGTACGAGCGGCCTTGTCAAAACGTTCCTGGTTGCCGGTGCCGAGCAGCAGTATGCAGCAGGATGTAATCGGACTCCAGGCTGGTATCGGCTTCCAGTTCTCCGCACCAGTAGCCATCTTCGTGTTGCTGCGAGAAAAGATATTTGCGCGCCGCATCGACCGCGACCGCGACCCGGCTTCCCAGGTCGTCGATCTTTCCGAATCGCATCTGCGGCACAGAGGCCGAACTAAGATGGGGAGGATTCTTCCATCATCGTCTCCAGACTAACTCGAAGTAACTCCAAATCTCAACTATGACTCCACGGCAATGGCCGGCGCCGCGGCAATCGTCTCCACGATCTCCGGCGGCAATCCAAAGCGCACATTTTCCGGCATGATTTCCAATTCCTGCACGTCGCCAAAACCCTGTCCCGCCAGGTACTCCACCACTTCCTGCACCAGATGTTCGGGAGCCGAAGCGCCCGCGGTCAAGGCCACCGTCTTCACCCCATTCAACCACTGCGGCTGAATGTCGCGGCAGTCATCAATTAGATGCGCCTGGGTGCCCAAACTGCGAGCCACTTCCACCAATCGTTTGGAATTTGAACTGTTGTCGGAGCCAACCACCAGCAGCAAATCCGCATCGGAAGCCACGTGCTTCACCGCCACCTGCCGGTTTTCCGTGGCATAACAAATGTCCTGAGCGGCCGGACCCTTAATGTTCGGAAACCGCTTCCTGCAGCGCCGCGATAATGTCGCGCGTCTCATCCAGACTAAGCGTCGTCTGCGTCAAGTATGCCACCCGATCGGGATCGGCAACGTCACCGAAGCAACCTCGGCCGGCGACCCGACCACCTGCGTCACCGCGGGAGCCTCGCCCAGCGTGCCAATCACTTCGTCGTGATCGCGATGGCCAATCAGAATCAGCGAATAACCTTCCTTCGCAAACTTCACCGCCTCCACATGCACCTTGGTGACCAGCGGACACGTCGCATCAATCACCCGCAGCTTGCGCACTTTGCTGGCGTCGCGCACCTCCGGAGAAACGCCGTGCGCGCTGTAAATGACGCGTTCGCCCTCCGGCACTTCGTCCACGCTATCGACAAAAATTGCGCCCTTCTGCTGCAGCTCCTCAACCACAAAGCGATTGTGGACGATTTCCTTGCGCACATAAATCGGCCGCCCAAAAGCCTCCAGCGCAATCCGGACAATATCAATAGCCCGCACCACTCCCGCGCAAAATCCGCGCGGCTTCAATAACAGCAAGGTCTTGGTATGTAAATTGGTCTCAGACAAATCGTATCCCCCACTCACTAGGGTACACTTTCCCACTTTTTCACTACGATAAAGATGCTCTAAGGGTATCGAAAGATGCACCCTCAGGTCAATGTAAGCCTTTGAGGGTGTGGGGATTAGCAGCGGGCGGGGAAAAGACAACGGTGAACGGGACAATCTCGATCGTGCTTCACCAAATCCGGCGGATTCCATAAGTATCGAGTGATTCGATCGGCGCTTACGATTGGAATTCCCAACGCGAGTGCCTGTGAAACCAGCAAGCGGTCGAAGGGGTCGCGATGATGTCAACGGCAGCAAGCCAGCTTTGACGGCATGCTCCAGAGTAATGGGCAGTTCCGCGAAGCCTGCTTAGCGAAGGCGCCGTCCAAACCTGAAAGTAGCGACGAGGGCTGGATCTTGCCCAGCATTGACCTTGATGGCTAGTTCCCAAGCGACAACTGCCGACACCACGATGCGATTGTCATTGCCGGCGAGGGCTGCGGCCGCCTCTTTGGATAATCGGGAAGGATCGACCATCCACCAGACGAGCGCATGCGTATCGAGCAGAACTTCCATTGAATGACGGGCCAGTTTCAAGAATCTATTCGAAGCCCAGATCTTTCAGCTCTTGATCGGTCAGTGGATCGAATGCGTCGGGTGTGTAAGTGACCAATCCTTTCCACAGACCCGGCACCCGTTCTTGCGCTGTTTTGTGCACGGGCACCGAGTTTGGCGACCGGAGTCTTCCCGCGGGCGATGACGATCTCCTCGCCCCGGCAAGCCCTCTTAATCAGCCGCGAAAGCTCGGTTTTGGCCTTGTGGATGGTGACCGTTTCCATAAGCACATGTTAGCTAACTCGGTTAGCTAAGTCAAGGCCTACGCTCACCCATTGGCCTTAATCATCTGCTCCGCATGCTTCCGAGAAGTCTCAGTCAGTTTGGCTCCCGATAGCATCCGCGCCACTTCTTCAGTCCGCTCTTCGCCAGTAATCTGCCGAACCGTAGTCTTCGCGCGACCGCCAGTTTCGCGCTTTTCGATCAGGTAGTGATGATCGGCAAAGGTCGCGATCTGCGGCAAGTGAGTCACGCAGAGCACCTGATTGCCCTTGGCGAGCGCCTTCAATTTTTTCCCCACAGCTTCGGCGGCACGCCCACCGATGCCGGTATCAATCTCGTCGAAAACTAACGTGCGCTGCGCCGCCGCCGACTTCTTTTTCGGACTGGCCGGCGGATTCACACCCGCCTCGACGCTCGCCTTCAACGCCAGCATGACCCGCGAGAGTTCGCCGCCCGAAGCGATCTGCTCCAGCGGCCGCAGCGTCTCGCCCGCATTGGTCGCAATACGATAGACCACCTGATTGACGCCCGAAGAAGTCCAATGCGCCTCTTCACCTTCGTTTCCTTCGACCGCAATCCGAAAACTGGCGCGCATGGCAAGGTCGTTGATCTCCGCCTCGACCATCTTCTCCAACTTTCGTCCTGCTTCCATCCGCTTGGATGACGCAGTGCGCGCGGCTTTGCGATAATCGTCAGCAGCCACGGCCAGCTCAGCCCGCAGCTCAAGTAATACCTGATCTTTATTCTCCATCTCAGAGAGTTTGCGCCGAATGTCGTCGCCAAAAGCAATGGTCTGCTGCAAGCGTCGGCCCGTACTTGCGTTTCAGGCGATCGAGCAGAGCCAGCCGCTCTTCGATTTCCGCCAGACGTTCGGGAGAAGCCTGGATTCCACCGGCATAATCGCGCAGCGTCGCTCCCACATCTTCGACGCTGATGCGCGCCGACTCGAGCGCCGCAAGAGCTTCCTGAAATTTCGGCTCATAGCGAACCAATTCTTCAACGTGTTTTTGCGCCGCCCGCAGGCTCGACGATGTGGAAGCGCTGCCCTCATAGAGCAGGTCGAAAGCATTGATGGCCGCGCCGTAAATCTTCTCGGCATTGGCTAGGACGCGCTTCTCGGCTTCCAGTTGCTCGTCTTCTTGCGGACCATCGCCCGCGCGCAGACGCGCCTCTTCGATCTCATGGCACTGGAAATTCCACAGGTCGAGAAGCCGCACCCGATCCTGCTCGTCCTGCTCGAGTTCAGCGATGCGTCCGCGAATCCGTTTCCAGTGCGCGAACGCTGCCGACACGTCCTTCAAATCGACTCCCGCGTAAGCGTCGAGCAGGTCCTGCCGCGCCGCGGCATCGAAGTTTACGATCGATTCATTCTGCGCGTGGATCACCGCCAGGTGCGGCGCAATCTGCTTCAGCACCGCCACGGTGGCCGGCTGATTGTTGATGAAGACCCGTCCCTTGCCGCCCGGAGCAATCTCGCGCCGCAAAATCAGCGAGCCGTTCTCCGCGTCCAGACCGTTGGTCTCGAGGATGCTCTCGATCGATCGCGCTGCCGCTCCGTCGCTCTCAAACACGGCAGCCACCACCGCCCGCTCCGCGCCCGTGCGGATCACATCCGAAGACGCTTTGTCGCCCAGCAACAATCCCAGCGCGTCAATCAGAATGGACTTCCCCGCTCCGGTCTCGCCGGTCAGAAGATTCAGGCCAGCCGCGAATTCGATCACGACATTGTCGATCACCGCGTAATTTTCGAGTCGAAGTTCGGCCAGCACAGTGGTCCTGCGATCTCTATCGTGTGGCGCGGACACTCCTGTCCGCGGCCTTTGAATCTTGACCTAGACGACTGCATTCACGACGATCCTAATTTACGCGCAGCATAGCACAGACCACCCGATCAGACTGCTCGAAAGCAATGGCCCCGTCCCGAAGCGGCACTAAAGTGTGTGATCAATGCACTTCCGATTTTGCGTCGAAAGCATGCGCTCCGTGAAGATTGATTCATGCGATTCTTCCCCCTCGTCGCAGGGCTGCTCTATTGCCTTGCGCTGGCACCGGCTTCGGCGCAGGTACTCGAATGCAAACCTTGCTGGCACAGCTTCGGTAACGCCAAGATCGGCAGTTCCACTTCCTTCTCCATCCCACTATCAAACGGCGGGCGCAAAACACTGCGTATCACCTCCAAGTCAAAACAGGGCGCCGAATTTTCAATCGGCACATTCCCTTTGCCGGTGACGCTCGCGCCTGGGGCGAGCATCGAGTTGCCGGTCATTTTCAAACCCACTAGCAAAGGGTATAGCACAGGTGTCTTTCAGATTGTGAGCACTGCCAAGGACCCCAGCATCACGATGCTTTTCACGGGAGTCGGCGTAGCCGCCGCGAGCCCCCAGTTGGGCATCAGCCCTGCGACCCTCAATTTCGGCAACGTCACCGTAGGATCCAGTGTCCTGCTGCAGGCTACGATCACGGCCTCGAACGCTGCCGTGACCATCTCGTCGGACCAGTCAAACAGCTCGGAATTTGTTCTCCTCGACCTGAAACTGCCGGTAACTATTGCGGCCGGACAGCACCTCCCAGTAACGATTCGATTCACGCCCAACGCCTCCGGCACGGCATCCGGCAAAGCGGGATTTACCAGCAATGCAACCGATTCCCCCACCGTCGCACAGTTGACCGGTACAGGCGTGCCTGCAGGTCCTCATAGCGTCGATCTTTCCTGGGACCCGGGCGCCGAAAGCGTGGCTGGATACAACGTGTTCCGCAGCACCGTTCAGGGCGGCCCCTACGAGCAAATCAACACCGCGTTGGAAGCCTCAACCAAATACACGGACTCCGCGGTTGCCGCTGGGACGACCTACTACTACGTCACAACTGAGGTGAACACCGAGGGTCAGGAGAGCGGCTATTCGAATGTTGCGAAAGCAGTGATTCCGAATTCGTAGCCGTCGATGCCCTCGGCCAAACATCGCACTAAGGCCGACAGTGACAGTGGCATCGGCATTGACCTTGGCATTGACCGATGCGGTACCTTGCCGGGTCGCGCCGCCACCCTGGTCTATAATCTGAAGCAGGGTTCTCCCTAAACCAAATGCATTTTTCTTCCGTCCTGCTCTTGTTTGTCGGCGGCGAAATCGTTGATCTCGTCCTTCAGACCGGTCCGGTCGCGAAGACAGTGCTGGTCCTGCTCATCGCCTTCAGCGTGCTCTCCTGGGCCGTGATTCTTTCCAAGTGGCTGCTGATCCGCCGTGTCCGCACCCAGAGCGGACGCTTCGTCCGCTCCTTTCGCAAAGCGCAGCGCCTGCAGGATATCGCCTCGGTTGCCGAACAGTTCCGCCCCAGCCCGCTGGTGGGCGTGTTCGAAGCCGCGGTTGCTGAGTTCAAACGCCAGATGGGAACCACCGGCGGCATCCACAATCTCGTGGCCATTCAGCGCGCCATGCAGATCGCGTCTTCCGAGGAAATCACCCGGCTCGAACGCAGTGTCCCGTGGCTGGCGATCACGGGCGCGGTTACTCCGTTTATCGGACTCTTCGGAACCGTCTGGGGAATCATCGACGCGTTCCACGGCCTGGGCACAGCCGGAGCGGCCACTTTGCGCGCCGTCGCTCCGGGAATTTCCGAAGCTCTGATTACCACCGCCGCCGGTCTGGCCGCAGCCATCCCAGCGGTGATCGCATACAACTTGATTATCAGCTCGGTTCGTGAAATCGCGTCGCGCAACGACGACTTCTCCCTCGAGATGCTCAATCTGGTGGAGCGTCAGCAGGCGCCACAAGTCACCGAGGCGAGGCGCTGATGGCCTTCACCTCCGCCAATGGGCGCACGCAAACCGCGCTTGCCGACATCAATATCACGCCGCTGGTCGACGTCGTCCTGGTGCTGCTTATCATTTTCATGGTGACCGCGCCGGTGCTGCAGTCCGGAATCGAAGTCAACGTGCCCCACACCCGCACCGTCAAAGAGATCACCGAAGAGCGGCTGGTGATCAGCATCGACAAATCGCAAAGAGTTTTTCTGGGCAACGATCCCATCAACATCAACCAGATCGGAGCGACCCTGAAGCAGAAGATTCGCGATCCGCAGCACCAGTCGATTTTCTTGCGCTCCGACGAAGACGTTCCGTTTGGCGCCTTCGCCACCGTGATGGATGCCATCAAGCAAGCAGGCATCAGCAACGTGAGCATCGTTACCCAGCCAATGGACACGCATGGCGGCCATCAATAGTTTCGATATATATTCCGATCGCGGCCAATTGCGCCGGCCTCTGGCCTGGTCGCTCGGACTGCATCTGGCGTTCGCGACGTTCGTCGTGCTCTACGCAACATTTATACAAGGCATCCGTGGCCAAGGCTGGGGCAGCGGAGGCGACTGGCGATGCCATGGGAGCAACGCTGGTGAGCGCCGTTCCCTTGCCCGCGAATCCAACCGAGACCACGAACGTGCTGGCCACCGAATCCAAGGGACTCGCGAAGTCCGAGCCCACGGTGCAGGAAAAGGAACCGGAAGCGATTCCGATTCCCGACAAGAATACGAAGACAACATAAACCCGCGCCAGTCAAGAGCGCGACGCAACGCAAAGCCGCAACCAGAGCCGCCCGAATCGAATCAGATTCCGTATGGCGAAGGTGGTCCGGTCAGCGGCCCCTACACCATGACTGCGGGCGGCGCCAAGGGTGGCTTTGGATTCACCGGAAGCGGCGGAGATTTCGGCAGCCAGTTTGCTTGGTATGTTCAAGCGGTGCAGCGAAAAGTCACCGAAAACTGGCTGAAGTATGAAGTCGATCCACGGATCACGGAGGCGAAGCGCGTTTATCTCACGTTTGATATCGCGCGCGACGGTCACCCGTCGAATGTTCGAGATCGAGCAATCCAGTGGTGTTCCTCGCTGGATCAGTCGGCGGTTCGGGCGCTCCAGCGCATTGACACTTTCGGCCCGTTGCCGCCGGACTATTCGGGAAGCAAAGTGTCGGTGGAATTCTGGTTCGATTACAAGAGGTAATAGGTAAGTCGCTGGGTAGACGTTGGCGCGTCTACGCCCGTCAACGGCCACTCCGACAGGCTTAAGGGAGTACAAATTGAGTAACTTGGTTCGAGCAATTCGCCATCACGTTTCGATCGCCGTTGCCTTGCTGCTTCTGCTGGCGCCACCAGTTCCGCGCAGGACTGGATTCGCACCGGCACCGGCCTCGGCGTCGAGAATATGCGCCTTGCCGCATCCGACTTCAAACCCTCGACCGCCGACGCCACAACGCCGCCCTGCTCAAGACTTTCAACGACACGCTCTGGAACGATCTCGACAACGCCGGAATCTTCGACCTGGTCTCCAAGAGTTTCTATCCGCTGCAGGAACCCGGCCAGCCCTCTGATGTCAATTTCTCGGCGTGGAATTCCCCGCCGCCCAACGCCTCCATGCTCGCCTTCGGCAACCTGGGCGTCACCGCCGGCAAAGTCAGGTGCAGGGCTGGCTCTACGACGTCAAGAATCGAGCAGTCGCCGCAAGTCCTCGGCAAGCAGTACAGCGATAACGCCACGCCCGACGCCGTGCGCGTCATCGCGCACCGCTTTGCCGACGAAATCATCTTCCGCCTCGGCGGCGGCATACCACGGCATCGCCGAAACCAAAATCTACTTCGTCAGCGACCGCACCGGCCACAAAGAAATCTGGATGATGGATTACGACGGCGCCAACCAGCAGCAAGTCACGCATCTGGGAAGCATCTCTCTGTCGCCCCGCATCTCGCCCGATGGTTCGCGCCTGGCCTTCAGCTCCGTCAGCAAAGGCGGCTGGGAAATCATGATGTATTCGTTTGATCTCAACCGCCTGGTCAGCTTCCCGCGTTTCGGCGGCATGAATCTTTCGCCGTCATGGTCGCCCGACGGCAAGATCGCCTTCTCGTCTTCGCGCAACGGCTACCCCAACATCTATGTCATGGACGCATCCGGAGGAAATTCGCAGCGCTTCACCAACTGACCAGGGGCCCGGACGTCTCGCCGACCTGGAACCGCAAGACCGGCTCGCAGATCGCCTTCGTCAGCGGGCGCACCGGCCTGCCGCAGATCTACACCATGGAAGCCGACGGCACCAACCTGCAGCGTCTCACCGACCAGGGCTATGCGGTTTCTCCCAACTGGTCGCCCAATGGACAGTTTCTGGCTTTCTCCTGGATGCGCAAGTACGGGCCCGGGGAACCGGGTGCCAACGACTTTATTTGATGGACGTCGCCAGCAAGCAATGGGTGCAACTCACGCACGACTGCGGGACGCAACGATTTTCCCTGCTGGTCGCCGGACGGGCGGCACATTGTCTTTCAATCCCACCGCACCGGCAGCGACCAGATCTGGACCATGCTGGCCGACGGCACGAATGTGAAGCAGTTAACGTTCAAGGGCGCCAACACGCAGCCCAACTGGAGTTGGAAGTAAATTAGCTTAAGAAAGAAGAACGGTTTCGCGGCTGGCCTAGAGTGCGCCCTACCGCGGACCCGCAAATTGCCGCCACAACGCGGGCGCACAAAAACTGGAGGAATCAGTGAAGCACGCAACAGCAACCACAACAACGATGACGGTGACGAGGTGGGGCACCCTCGCGATCACACTCGGCGCAATCATGTTCCTGGCCGCATGCGCTAAGAAGGTCGCTCCGCCGCTCCCGCCGCCACCCGCACCGACCGCTCCCACCGCCTCGCTGTCGGCGAACCCGAATACTCTCAACGCCGGCCAATCGACGACACTAACTTGGCAGACCACGAACGCGACCGAAGTCAGCATCGACGGCATCGGCCCGGTCGACACCAGCGGCTCGCGTCAGTTGACTCCAACCGATTCGACCACCTACCACCTCATCGCAAAAGGCGCCGGCGGAACCCAGGATGCCACCGCTCGTGTAACCGTCAACCCAGCGCCTACGGCGCCGCCACCGACGGCTCCCTCTGCCACTGAAGAGGAGCTGTTCGCGCAAAATGTGAAAGATATTTACTTCGACTACGACAAGTACGACATACGCGCGGCGGACCAGGGCTCGTTGCAGGGCGATGCTCGGTTCCTGCAGCAACATCCCAACATCCACATCACGATCGAGGGACATTGCGACGAACGCGGCTCGACCGAATATAACCTGGCCTTGGGCACCAATCGCGCGGACGCGGTGAAGAACGCTCTCATTCAGGCTGGAGTGGGTGGCGATCGCATCAAGACCATCAGCTACGGCAAGGAGAAACCGTTCTGCACCGAGTCGAACGAGAGTTGCTGGCAGCAAAATCGCCGCGGCCACTTCGTATACGAAAAATAAACTGAGCTAGTGGAGGGACGGGCGTCTCGCCCGTCCACCACTGAGCTGTGGTGGCATCAACAGGTTAACTATGAAATTAAATCGCATTCAGTTCGTCCTCGCGCTTTTCTTCACCATTTGGATCACTCCTGTCTACGCCGTCAACAAGGACCTCGTCGAACTACAGACCCAGGTCCAACAGTTGCAGCAGCAGATGACGCAGATGAAGCAATCCTTTGACGAGCGCATGGGCGTCATGAAGAACTTGCTCGAGCAGAACACCGATGCCGCCAACAAAGTGACCGCCGCGATCGACGGTCTCCAGGCCTCCATCAACAAACAGCAGCAGGATCGCGCCGGGCAGGTCGACCAGATCTCCGGCCAGATTCAGGCGCTGAACGACACCATGGACGAACTCAAGGTCCGCCTCGCCAAGCTGAGCAAGCAATTCGAGGACATGTCGGCGGCACAGCAGTCCCTGGCCGCACAGCAGGCGCAAGCGCAGCAGCAACAGCAGGCAATGGCCCAGGCTCCGCGCGCCCGACGTGCTCTACAACAACGGCCTGCGCGACTACAATGGCGGCAACAACGACTTGGCTGTTCAGGAATTCAACGACTACATCAAGTTCTATCCCAACACCGACTTGGCCGGGAACGCATATTTCTATCTAGCCGAAATTCAGTACAAGGCCGGCGATTACCAGAAAGCGGTCGCGAACTATGATCTGGTTCTGCAGAATTTTCCCAGCGGAAACAAGGCCGCCGCAGCGCAGCTCAAGAAGGGATTCGCGCTCCTCGAACTCGGAAAAGAAGACGAAGGCACACAAGAATTGAAGCATGTCATCCAGCGTTATCCCCGCACCAACGAAGCCACGCAAGCCCGGGAAAGACTAAGGAAGGTGGCGGCGCCAGCGCCCAAAGGCCACTAGCCTTTAACTTGCAGACTTCGCCGGTGGAGCGCCGGTCGTCCCGCCCGGCCGCTGGACTAGAGAGTGCGGCTATGGGTGTTGCTTGGTATTTGGCACGGTCACTCCGCCCTCAAGCTTCGGAATACCGAAGTGCCCGCCGAGACGAAAGAGGTCGATCGGATTGATGGATCCGGAAATCACGACAAAGTCGACCTCGTTGGGCTTGCTGAGGAGAACCGCGACGTTGCTGACCGCAGTATTCTCCAAGTAGACCCACAGATCGGTGACCGGGCCGCCATCCTTCTGATGGTTGTTCATTAGTTGTTTCCAACCTGCCGCGCGGTATTCCTCTTTTACCGAACCCAGGGCCTCCGGATCATAAGTCGAGCTTCCGGAGAACCGGAAGCTGTGGACCGAGACCCCATCCACTCCTGCGATCACGCGCCGCAGGTCCTCGTTATCCGCGTCTAGCTTCGACGCAAGAACCAGCATGGAGTGGTCCAGCGTGAATTCGGTCTTCGAGGAGGCGCTTTGCCGCAAGGCCTCGATGCCGCGGGGAATCTGCTCGCGATGCGGCGCTTGCGGTTGCTGCTGCGCTTCAGGGAACTTGGCCGCAGAGATTGCCATCAAAACTACGAGAATAATGCGGGACAGCCTCATAACAGAACGCCTCAATGGTTGGACGGATACGGTCCCAACCGTGAGCCCGCATCCCCAGCCAGATAAGAACCCGGCGCGTGGAGATTAGTTGTATGTCCTACAATTCCGGTACCCATTGAGAGCTTAATCTAAACTAACGCTTCACCCCGAAGTGTGATGACGGCTCGCTGTCGTATCTGCCTCGCAATTGCCATTGGATGGAAACCCCCTAGTTGCTGACCTTTCGACTGCGCGGGTGGTGCCGTGGCTCCGTTTAACCGGCGGTAGAATGGCCTTGAAAGGGCTCATCACGGACGGGAAGGTTGACCATGGCCGAATACAACTTCCAGTTGCGCGGCTGGCACGCAATCGTCGCACTGCCATTGGTGCTCGCTTTTTGGGGTATGCAGATGTACCTGCACGTCCGCCCCGTGGATGACGCAATGCGAGACGCCCTCCGCGCGGAGTTACTCAACGAGTACTCGGGGCGCGGCCTGAAGGACGTTGCGCGTATCATCGCGGAAGCTCACGCCGGCTCGCCCGTCGAAGACTTACAGCCGATGGTTGAGCGAGACGTCGAATTTACCTCGATCGCAGCGCGTGGCAAGATGGGTGCCCCGGCGACTTTGGTTCGCGCGGAAATCACAGTTGACGGAGGCCCGCCGCCGGACGGCCGCACGATTCGCTATTTCCGCATGTCGACAAAGTTTGTCGGTGGTGGGTGGATGGTAGTTGGCGAAAGCGACTCCTACAACTATTTCATGCAACTGGCGCCTTGATCTCAGCCGGCAACTTCAAACCACTACCGCCGTAGTCGCCTTTTCTGGCGCCACGCCACTTGGCCGCAGCGTGACCCAATCCGTCTGCACGCGATCCCACCCCTGAATCAGAAAACCGTACGACTCAAACAGCTGCCGAATCTGCGGCCGCTGCCAGCCCGCAATCTCTTCCAGAATTGGCACCAGCGTTGCCAGGGCGTTGTCGCCGAGCACCGTCCGCTTGGCGATCTGCGCCACCAGTTTCGATTCCGACACGGCAATGGTGAAACCGTCCCGCCGGTTCACATGCAGCATGACGTGAATGTCGGAACTGCCGTCGCCAACATAGACCACATGGTCCGCCGGAATGTCGAGGTCTTTTTCCAGCTGATCCAGCCGCGTTACTTTCCCATAACCAGCGGTGGCCCGCACCAGGCTCTCGATCTCGCCGGATGCGTTGTACTTGAACTCGGTGCCAAAGATGTGGTCTTGCGGCACGATCCCTTCCAGCGCCGACTGGATCACCTCCACCGGCGACGCCGAAAGCACGTAAAAATCAAAGTGAAATCCTTCGATCCGCCGGTCGAGTATCTCGTAAATCTGCTTGATGTTTTCCTTGAGACGAATACGCTTCCCCACCTCGAACAGATCGTCACGGCGGACGCGCGAATGGAACTCGGGATCATGCAAGAGTAGATAGGAAAGTTCGGCGCCCTGCTGAACGAGGTTCAGCTTTGCCATACCCTTAGCCTTGCGCTCGAATTCCGCAACCGAGATGCCCAGCATTTCGCTCAGTACGTAACCCGTATCGTTGAAGGTCAACGTCTGATCGAAGTCGCTGGCAAACAGGTAGTGTTTTCTATATTTGCTGGCCATGTTCTATATTAGATTCAAGCGCACGTTAACCGACTATTAAATTTACCTATGGTAGCTATTAGTACAAGTTGTGCGGGAAACACCGTAAAGCATTGCCCGCCGCGAACTCTCAGGGTAACCTGACCCTGCAATCATTGCTATCTCCGCATGCATCTCGAAAGGCCTGCCATGCCCACAAGCGTCAGCGACCATCTTCACAACGATTCCGATCGCGGCAAAGGATCCCAGGAGCCTGACGAGCGCGGCCAAAGCGGCAACAACTCCATGACAGACCAGCTTGGGCACCGTAACCCCGACCCCATGCAGGACGGCGCCGACAGCGATTTCCCCGAACCCGGCCACAGCCCCGAGCATTCGTTCGAGGGAGAGCTGAAGAAAACCGGCTAGCGTCACGAAAAACCGACCAGTGGAGTGACGGGCGCCCTCGCGCTGAGCTGGACGGGCGAGGGCGCCCGTCACTCCATGAACAAGCTCGGCTGACGCCTGAGTCCTTGTCATCTCCTCGCACATCTACTGATCTCAGCTGGAATTGATTGAGTTCCGTATTCCATCAGTAGATATCATCAACTCAAATTCATGAGGAATGAACTATGCCTAAGATGAAGGCAGTCCAAGTCGGCAAGCCGGGCGGCAATTTCGAGCTCGTCGAACGAAACATCCCCGAGCCCGCTCGCAACCAGGTCAGAATCAAAGTCGAAGCCTGTGGCATCTGCCACAGCGACGTGCTCGTGAAGGAAGGCTTATGGCCCGGTATCCAGTATCCGCGCGTGCCCGGACACGAAATCGCCGGCCGCATTGATGCCGTCGGCGCCGATGTTACCAACTGGAAGACCGGCCAGCGCGTCGGTGTTGGATGGCACGGCGGCCATGACTTCACTTGCAATCCCTGCCGTCGCGGCGACTTCATCAACTGCCAGAACGAAAAAATCACCGGCATCAGTTACGACGGCGGTTACCAGGAATACATGGTAGTGCCCGCCGAAGCCGTGGCCGCCATCCCTGACGAGTTGTCAGCCCCAGACGCCGCGCCGCTGCTCTGTGCCGGCATCACGGTCTACAATTCGCTACGCAATTCAGGCGCCCGCGCCGGCGATCTGGTAGCCGTCCAAGGCATCGGAGGACTCGGCCATCTCGGAATCCAATACGCGCGCCAGATGGGTTTCCGCACCTTCGCCATCGGGCGCGGCAAAGACAAAGAAGCCCTGGCGCGAAAGCTTGGAGCCACTCACTATATCGATACCGCCGCAGGAGATCCGTCTGTCGAGCTGCAGAAGTTCGGCGGCGCCCACGTAATCCTCGCCACCGCGCCCGATTCCAAGTCCATTTCCGCGTTGGCGAACGGTCTCGCCAAGAACGGCAAGCTCCTCGTGGTAGGCGCGGACGCTGGCCCGCTTACGGTCACGCCTATTCAGTTGATCGTGGGCCGAACATCCATCCAGGGATGGGCTTCCGGAATCGCCACCGACTCGGAAGACACCATGCAGTTCAGCGCCCTCTCCGGAGTCCGTCCGATGATCGAAAAGTATCCGCTGGAAAAAGCCGCCGAAGCCTACGACCAGATGATCAGCGGCCGAGCGAGATTTCGCGTAGTCCTAACCATGGGTGGGTAGCAAGCTCTCGTGTGGTGGCGGGGCTCCGCCCCGTCCAAGGTTGCGTGGGACAGCCGCCCTCGGCTGTCCAGCCGAGCGCAGCTCGGCAGCCTGCACGGCAACTTCGGTTCAAACAATTTGAGCCGGCTCGCCAGCGGCCGGCTCATTCTTGTCATCTTTGGCGGAAATCTACTGCAGTTCTTCCATGCACTTCGCCAGCACTTCCCTGCTCGGCCGTGTTACCGACTCCGGCAAAGTCGCCAGCGGCTCATCCGTAACGTTCAGCATGTCAATAAAGCTGGGCGCATTCGCATTGATGTAGAACACGCCCGTCAGCACATCGCCCTGAGCATGCGATTCCATCAACCGTCTCACCGCATGAATCTTATCCGTCGGATCGTACTGCTCCTCCAGTTTCCGCAACCGCAGGCTCGACCCGTCATGCATCGTGACTTCAAACGTCGTCCCCGGATCGTATTCAACATTGATCTCCTCGAAACGCCGGCACAAAGCTGACTTCGTGCAGCGGCTCCTCATGCGCCTGCATGTATTTGTAAGACTTGGTCGAGCCCTCGTGGTCATTGAAGGTCACGCAAGGAGAAACCACGTCCAGCATCACCGTACCCTTGTGCGCGATCGCCGCCTTCAGCATGGTGTGAAGCTGCTTCTTATCGCCGGAAAAAGACCGCCCCACGAACGTAGCGCCCAACTGAATCGCCATGGCGCAAGTATCGACCGGAGGCAGATCGTTCACCACTCCACTCTTCAGCGTTGACCCCAGATCGGCCGTCGCCGAGAACTGCCCTTTCGTCAGGCCGTAACAACCGTTGTCCTCGATGATGTAAATGATCGGGAGGTTACGCCGCATCAGGTGGACAAACTGCCCGGCGCCAATCGAAACCGTATCGCCGTCGCCAGTCACGCCCAGCGCCATCAGGTTCTTGTTAGCCAGTATCGCTCCCGTAGCCACCGAAGGCATGCGCCCGTGCACGGAATTGAAGCTGTGCGACCGGTTCATGAAATAAGCCGGACTCTTCGACGAGCATCCAATACCGCTGAATTTCATGACGCGCTCGGGCGACACGCCCATTTCATACATAGCGTCGATGATGCGTTCAGAAATCGCGTTATGCCCGCAACCGGCGCAGAGCGTGGTCTTCCCGCCGCGATAGTCAATCACCTGCAATCCAATGCGATTCGTCTTCGGAGCAGGAGCAGGAGCCGGTGTCGGCGTGTTAGTCGTGGTCCCCATGTTACTTACCCTCCATCATCATGAGCTCGTCGGTTACGGACCGCGCGTCGATCGGCAATCCGTGGATATGGCAAATCGACCGCAAGACGCGGCGTCAATTCCGGCTTGATATCGAGCTTGAGCAGCGTTGCCATCTGCGCGTCGCGGTTTTGCTCGACAACATACACGCGATCGTGCCGCTCAATAAACTCGTGCACCTCGCGCGTAAACGGATACGCCAGCACCCGCAAATAATCCGGCGCCAGCTTGTGCTCTTTCGACAATTGATCGAGCGACTCCGTGATCGCCCAATGCGTCGTCCCATAAGCAAGAATCCCGATTTTCGACTTGCCGCTGCCCGCTAGCTCCGGACGCGGAACAAACGAACGAGCAGTCTCAAACTTCTTGTTGATTCGTTCCATGTTGCGTTCGAAATCGTCAGGACGTTCGCTGTACTGTCCCTTTTCGTTGTGTCCGCTGCCCCGAGCAAAATAAGCCGCAGCCGGATGATCCGTCCCGGGCAGCGTGCGATAGCCGACGCCATCGCCATCCACATCCCGATAGCGAGCAAACGCCACCCAACTTCTCCAGATCCGCCTTACTCAAAACCTTTCCGCGGTTAATCGGCTTTTCGGGATAAGGAAACGGATCCGACATCCAGTTATTCATCCCCAAGTCCAGGTCCGACATAACGAACACCGGCGTCTGGAATCGCTCTGCCAAATCAAAAGCATCCTGCGCCATGGTGAAACACTCACTGACCGAGCAAGGAAAGAGCATGATGTGCTTGGTATCGCCATGACTAAGGAAGGCCGTCGAGAGCACGTCGCCCTGCGCAGTACGAGTCGGCAAGCCGGTCGATGGCCCGACGCGCTGGATGTCCCAGATCACCGCCGGAATTTCCACGTAGTACGCCAGGCCCGTGAACTCCGCCATCAGCGAAATGCCCGGACCGGCAGTCGCAGTCATCGAGCGCGCGCCCGCCCAAGCCGCCCCAATCACCATGCCCACCGCCGCCAGTTCGTCTTCCGCTTGCACGATGGCAAAAGTCGCCTTGCCATCCGGCCCGACGCGGTATTCCTTCATGTACTCAATCATCGTCTCCACCAGCGACGACGACGGCGTGATCGGATACCAGGTCACCACCGTACAACCGGCAAACATGCACCCCATGGCTGCCGCGGAATTGCCATCGACGATGATCTTGCCTTTCGTCTTATCCATGCGCCGGATGTAAAACGGATCGCGCTTCTTCAAATTCGCGGCGGCATAATCGTGCCCCGCCTTGGCCGCAGCCAGATTCAAGGTTGCCGCTTTCGCCTTGGTCGCGAACTGTTTGCGGATCGCCTTCTCCACCTCGGCAAAATCAATTTCCAGCAACTGCGCCGCCACCCCGACATAGATCATGTTCTTGATCAGCTTGCGCAGCTTGGCTTCCGGACACACCGCCGCCACCAGCTTGTCGTAAGGCACCGCGTAATAAATCAAATCGCCGCGCACCTTATCGAGCGCGAGCGGTTCGTCGTAGAGCACAGCCGCGCCCGGCGCCAGCGTCTTTACATCGTCCTGCGCCGTTTCACCATTCATCGCGATGAGCAGGTCGATCTCTTTCTTGCGCGCGATATAGCCATCTTTACTGGCGCGGATCGTGAACCAGGTCGGCAGCCCCGCAATATTCGAAGGAAACAGGTTCTTCCCCGAAATCGGCACTCCCATCTGGAAAATGCTGCGCAACAGAACTGTGTTGGAACTTTGCGACCCCGAGCCATTCACCGTAGCAACCTGAATGCTCATGTCATTGCTGACGACAACACGCCCTTGCCCCAATTGCCCAGATGATTCCTGGGGCACAACATCCATAGTGGCCATCCCTGATACCTTTCTTGTCTAAATCGTGCAATCCATTGACCGGGCAAACCATTCTCCCGGAAGTTCAGCGCAGTGAAGAGTGAAAACCCTTCATTATACGCGTCTGACGGCGGCAGAGGTTAACCAGAACAGCAACCTCAGGTTGAATTTTCACAGGGTAGATCGAAATAGCTAACGAATCTTGTTCTTCTTGAAGTTGTCGTCTATGTCTACGTGATGTGCTCCACGCTCTAGCACGAAACGGACGTTATCGCCGCAGTTGTTGCACGAGGGAAATTTATCCCTATAGATACACGTGACTTCGTGGTCTTTGGTATGCCCTAGATCGTGGACGACGCGATAGATGCCGGACAAAGGGCATTCTTCGCCCGGCTTGAATATCGGTCCATTACTTGGTTCTGTCATACGTGTTATCGCCTTCCGTCCCACGCTTCTTGTAAGGCCCGCGCTAGCTCAGATTCGGCAAGTAATTGTCCGCGATCTGTACGATTTCCTCAAGACACCAAAGGTGGTCACTCAAGCCAGCGGCAAACCGGGACGGACCGGAAGCGGCGGACCTGTCTTCGCCGACAACCATCGACCGCCGCCAGTCCGCTTCGGCGATAATGGAATGATGACAGGCACCTCTAAACGCAACGCTACCCGCAAGGTCAATGGCGCTGGAGTCCAAAATATTCGAGGAAGAAACACCGGAGGAGAAAACGTCGCCCACAACTGCAACGTGGCTCTTCTCGGCTTCGGCACGGTCGGAAGTTCGGTGGCCAGAATTCTTTGCGAGCGTTCGAGAACCCACCTGCGCCTGACCCACGTCCTCAATCGCAACGTAGCGCGCAAGAAGGTGGACTGGCTTCCGCCCTCTGTGCGGTGGACGGAGAATATCGACGATGTTCTATCTTCCGACGTGGACGTGGACGTCGTGGTCGAGGTTATGGGAGGTCTTCAGCCCACCGAAGACTGGATCCGGCGCGCGTTGGCCTCGGGCAGATCCGTGGTCACCGCCAACAAGCAGTTGATCGCGCGCCGCGGCCCCGAATTAATCGTCCTGGCCCGCGAGATGAACCAGCAGATTCAGTTCGGCGCGTCGGTGGCCGGCGGCGTGCCGGTGATTTCCGGATTGCATGAGGGCTTGGCCGGCGATGAACTATTCAAGATTCGCGGCATTCTCAACGGCACGTGCAATTACATTCTCAGTCAGATCGAAGGCAGCGGAATTCCCTTCGCCACCGCTCTGCGCGAAGCGCAGAAGCTCGGCTTCGCCGAGGCCGATCCCACCGAAGACATCGACGGCCTGGACGCGCGCGCCAAGCTCGCCATTTTGGCGCGAGTCGGACTGCACTGCAACGTCAGACCCGAGAGCATCGTGGCGCGCTCGATTTCCCCCATCGACGCCATTGACTTCGAATATGCCAACCAGCTCGGCTGTACGATTCGCCAGATTTCCTGGGCCGAATTGAAACAAACGCCAAAGCAAACGCCAAAACAAACGCCGGAGGGTGACGAGCTGTTTGCCGCCGTCCAGCCGGCGCTAATCGAACTCTCATCGCCGTTGGCGCGGGTGGAAGGCAGCCAAAACCTGGTCGTGGCCTCCGGAAAATACGGTGGCGAAACCGTCTTTGGAGGCCACGGCGCAGGCGGACATCCAACCGCGGTCGCGGTCGTCTCCGACATTCTCGCCATCGCGCGCTCCCGGCGATCCACGCCAAGCCTCGCCGGACAGCTGGCCGAGACAACGCCCGCCGTTACCACCGACTTTACCGCCAAGCATTATCTACGCTTCCTGGTAAAGGATCGCCCGGGCATCATCGCCGGCCTCGCCACAATTCTTTCCGAGTGCAATATCAACATCGATGCGGTGGTGCAAAAACCTGGCTGCCCGAAATCGCAGCTGCCGTTTCTGATTACGCTCGAGGAATGCAAGTCGTCGCTGGTGGAGCAGGCATTGCAGCAAATCAACTCGCTTGATTTCCTGGTGCAGCCCTGCCTGCATTTGCCGATTCTCTAGAGGGTAACAATTAGAGTAATAATACCGGGTCGTCGCCAAGTGGCATCCAGAGCGGCGTCCAGCCGCTCAAGGCCCGCGACCGTCTCCCTGCGACATCGCAGCACCGCCGCAAGTAATTTGACAGAATCTTGACCCGCGCATGACAAGAAGCAAGTGGCAACAGCCTACCTTCATCTTGCGGTGAATCCATAGTCAGGTCACGGATCACCGACAATCATTTCCGAAAAGACTGGAGTCAAGATCATGACAAAGGAAAATCTCACCCCTGCTGCGTCGCCCGAAACAACCGCGTATTCCTCCGGGAACGGCTTGAAGCGCCGTTCCTTCCTCAAAGGCCTGGGTGTAGCTGGAGCAGCCCTGACTGGCGGATCATTGCTGGCAGCCGCCTCCGAAACTGCCCAGACAACTGGCATCATTACATCCGGTGACGTGGCCCTCCTGCGTTTCGTCGCCGCGGCCGAGCTTATTGAGACCGACTTGTGGCAGCAATATGCGGAACTGGGTGGTCTCACCCCTGGCCAACTTCCGGTGGAAACGGCTCCGTTCAAGCCAATGAACAGTTATCAGGCGGCCTTCATGAACCTCGATCCCGATGGCCCGCAGTATGTTTCCAGCAACGCTGGTGATGAGCAGAGCCATGCGGAATTTCTGAATGCTTATCTGATATCGATCGGCGCCGAGCCCGTCGATCTGGACGTCTTTCGGACTCTGCCCAGCAGCCAGGCCGCCGGTGCCCAGCAAATTGGACGCCTCACCAACCTGATGAACCTCACTGTCGACACGAGTTGGTATACCCGTTATCGCAGTGCCAAGAATCCAGACCTGGGCGCCACTTTCCCGCAAGCTATCGACTTGGTGAACGTAACCGGCATTCCGCGAACTGATGCTGATTTCAAACCGCAGCGCCACATCCAGGCAATCGCCAACACGGCGGCTTTCCACTTCGGAACGATTGAGCAAGGCGGCAGCACGCTTTACTCCGCCTTCGCCCAGAAGGCCACCAATCTGGAAGTTTTGCGAATCCTGATCAGCATTGGCGGAGACGAAGTGGCTCACTTCCTGGAATGGGTGGATTTTGCGGGCAATGGCGTGCAGCCACCAGTCGCTCCCTTCACCGATCCGACGAACGGGCTTACCTTCCCGAACTTCGATAAAATTGTGAACCCAGCGCTGCAAACCAACCTGATCTTTCCGGTTCCCTGCGAATTCATCAGCCCCAATCTTCCCAATTGCGCTGTGATTCGCCCTACGAATCCAACGGGAATTGCCGGCGGAGTGGTCGAATTCCTGACCGCGATGGGGCTTTTCATCGGCCAATCCCCGGAATTCTTTAAAGCGCTCAACACGTTGGCCAGGCAAGCGGACGCGGCTCAACGCGGCGTCTAAAAGGTTGGGGAATCCGCGTGGCAGTGGCCTTCGGGGGAGGGCCGTTTCACGTGCCTCGCGGCAGCGGGCGCTGTACCGGAAAGTAGAGTTACAGCGCCTGCATTTTCAGCCACGCCGTGGGTCGCGTTTTTCAATCTCGATTTTTTTCAATCTCGATCTTAAGGAGCACTTATGTTCGAAGGACTTTTTCAGCCCATGCATCTGCTGATCATTTTCGGAATCGCCCTGCTCGTGTTCGGGCCCAAGAAACTTCCGGAGCTCGGCAAAGGAATCGGAGACGGTATTCGCGGTTTCAAATCAGCGATGAAAGACAAGGAGGATTCGTCCGAAAAAAACGCCGCCAACGAACCCGCGCAAAACAGAACTTGATCGGGAACCGGCCTTCTTAAAATCACCCTTTATTTATGCCGCAGGGGTTAGGCGGTCCAAGGATTTACCAACGGAATTGAAGCATCTTCGAAGTGCGCGGTGTTGCGGGTTGCAAGCGTGGCGTGCTGCGCGAGCGCAATGCCGGCAATCATCGTGTCGCGGAGATCAACCGGGCGGCCTCTCCTGTGTCGCGCTGCCATCAGATTGCTCGCCTGCCCAGCAGCCGCAGCGTCAAACGCGGCGACTCGCTGGCCCATTCTGCTGAGAAGCTCCTCGAACGCCTCGGTTAGCAGGGTTCGCCGGCGGCCCGTCGCCAGGATCTGGAGCCCAAACCGGACTTCTAAAACCGTCACTGAAGTAGTCCACACCGATGTTCTTGGTTGCCGGTCGAGCCAACCGACAACGCTCGGGTCGGGCACTTGGCGCATCAGCGCCGAAAGCACGTTCGTATCCAGAATAATCATGACCCGAAGTCGAAGGGTTTAACGGTGTGTCCACGCAGCTCGGGAATATCAGCTTCGAGCCCGACCTTGCTGAACAAACCAGCGATTTCCTTCCCCAACCCTCCGGTCGCCGCCGGTTCTTCTACTGCGGCGTCGCGCAGAATATCCCGTATCTCCTCTTCCATGCTACGGCCGTTCCGCCGCGCACGGCGCTGCAACCGCGCTTTCACGGCATCCTCGATATTGCGGACCACAAGTTGGGCCATCGCGCATCCTCCATGCCTGTATGATATCATGATATCATACCGAGAAAACCAAAGCAAACAGCCGCGCGAAGGGGTTAGGAATCAACTGGATGAGGGAGGCGGAACCGTGTTTATGCTTCTACCCGGAAGAACTGCGCCATGTTGCGGAATTTCTGGTAGCGAGTTTCCAGCAACTCGCCGACCGGCATTTTCCTTACCGCAGCCAGATGCTGTTGGAGGGCTGCGTCAAGCAGCGCCGCTGCCTGCGCGTGGTCAGCGTGTGCGCCTCCGGCGGGCTCCGGGATGATGTCATCAATGCAGCCCAGTTCGTTCAAGTCTTTGGCCGTGATCTTCATGGCTTCCGCGGCCAGACCTTTCTTACTGGCATCGCGCCACATGATCGAGGCGCAGCCTTCCGGCGAAATCACCGAGTACACCGAATTCTCCATCATCAAGACGCGGTCGGCCACCGCAATCGCCAGCGCGCCGCCGCTGCCGCCGACGCCAATCACGGTCGCAATAATCGGCACCTCCAGTCGCGCCATCTCCAGCAGGTTGCGGGCGATGGCTTCTCCCTGGCCGCGCTCTTCGGCGTGCAGTCCGGGATAGGCGCCATCGGTATCTACGAAAGTAAGAATCGGCCGTTTGAATTTCTCCGCAATCTTCATCACTCGCAAAGCTTTCCGATAGCCTTCCGGATGCGGCATGCCGAAGTTTCGATAGACGCGCTGTTTCGCGTCGCGCGCTTTCTGCTGCCCGACGATGATGACTTCCTCGCCGTGAAAGCGAGCCATGCCGCAAACAATCGCCGGATCATCCCGAAACCCGCGATCCCCGTGAATTTCGCTCCAGTCGGTAAAAATGCGCTCAATGTAATCCAGCGTGTAGGGACGCTGCGGGTGACGCGCCAGTTCCGTGCGTTCCCATGCGTTGAGGTGTGAAGAAATCTCGCGGCGAAGGCCGTTTACACGCTCGTGCAATTGCTGAATCTGGCGCACAGTTTCCGCGTTCTGACCTTCCAGCGCCTGCAGCCGGGTGATCTGCTCCTCGATTTTTTCGAGTTCCTGTTGCGCTTTCAATCCAGAATCCATTTCGATGAGGTTCCCATTCTTTCGGGGTTGATGCGCTTCCACAATCGACAGCATGAAGTCTGCGCCGGCGACGGCGGGATGCTCGACATTTTTTAAAACGTCGCCCGAGGCATTTTTCGCGCCAGCGCCGGCCCTGGAATCTGACTTTTCCGCCCGCTTTATTTTCGCTCGTCTCATGCGCCGAACCTGTTACCTTGCAGGGATCAACTGATCTTGCGCACGCTGTCGCGCCCGCACAGCTCTTCCACACGGCCCAGAAAATTGCGGTCCGGCATCACATTATAGCCTTCGGCTTCCATCACCACCATGAAATCGCCGTCCCGATCCAAATCGAATAACACCTTCGCCTCGCCTTTGCGCTCGCGGCACAACGCATGCAGCGCATCAACCGTGGCGGCCGTCGCATTCCCGAGAGGAATCTTTATTCGCAGTGCCTTCGGCAAAGTCGCGCGCGCCTCGTCGAGCGGGATAATGTCGTTGGCCGTAACTTTCGGATTTGCACCTTCTTCAATGCGCACGCCGCCCCGAATCAGCACCGGAACTTCCAGTTTCACTTTCTCCGCAAGTTTTTTGTAGGCCTCGGGAAAGACCAGCAATTCGACCTTCCCCGACATATCCTCAAGCGCGGCTTGCGCCCACAACTCGCCTCTGTCGTGATTTCGCCACCCGCAGCCCTGAAATCAAACCGGCGGTCGTGATGTTCTCATCCTTCGCGGTCGACTTCTTCATCGCCGCAATTTCTTCCGTGGAGAGGGCATTCAGATCGGCAAGCTTTTCCTTGTACTTCTCCATCGGATGCCCGGTAATAAAAAAGCCAAGGATTTCCTTCTCCGCCGCCAGCCGCGTGTGTTCATCCCAGTCGGGCACGTTGGGAAGCGCGTCATTCGCCTGCTGCGCGGTTTCGTCCGCAAACACGCCAAACAAGCCGTGCTGTCCCGACTCTGCGTCCCGCTGCGCTTTCTGCGCCTGCTCGATCGCGGCGTCGAGCGCCTGCATGAGCTGCGCCCGGCGCCCGAAGCCATCCATGGCCCCGCTCTTGATCAGCGACTCCAGCACCCGTTTGTTCAACAGCCGCAGATCTACTTCTTCGCAGAATTCGTAGAACGATTTGAAATTCCGCCCCAGCTTTTTCCGCGCCGCCACAATCGACTCAATCGCATTTCCTCCAACGTTCTTCACTGCCGCCAGACCAAACCGAATCGCCTGCCCGTGCGGAGTAAAGTTCGCATCGCTGACGTTGATATCCGGCGGCTCCACCGCAATCCCCATCTCGCGGCATTCGTTGATGTACTTCACCACGCTATCCGTGTCGCCCGTGATCGAAGTCAGCAGCGCCGCCATAAAGTCGCGCGGATGATGCGTCTTCAAGTACGCCGTGTGATATGCCAGCAGCGCGTACGCCGCCGAGTGCGACTTATTGAACCCGTATCCGGCAAACTGCGCCATCAGATCGAAAATCTTTTCGATCTTCTTCGGCGGGAAACCGTTCTTGGTCGCTCCTCGCACAAAGCGTTCCCGTTGCGCCGCCATCTCCTCGGGCTTTTTCTTTCCCATCGCGCGGCGCAGCAGATCGGCTTCCCCGAGGGAGTAGCCCGCGAGTTTGTTTGCGGCTTGCATGACCTGTTCCTGATAGACGAAGACGCCGAGCGTTTCCTCCAATATCTCTTGCAGTTCGGGCAATTCATATTCGATTTTGCGGCGCCCCTGCTTGCGCTCGATGAAATCGTCGATCATCGCCATCGGGCCAGGGCGATAGAGCGCATTGAGCGCCGTCAGGTGTTCGATCGAGTTTGGCTGGTAACGCCGCAGCACGTCGCGCATGCCATGCGATTCAAACTGAAAAACTCCGGACGTCAATCCACGATGGAATACCTTCTGATATGTTTCCTCGTCCTCCAACGGGATCTCATCGAGGGTGAGCTGCTGCCCCCTTTGCGCAAGAAGTTTCAACGTATCGTCGAGAATGGTGAGCGTCGTCAGTCCGAGAAAATCCATCTTCAGCAGGCCCATCTTTTCGATGGCCACCATGTCGAAGGCAGTGACGATTTCATCGTTCTTCGTTTTGTGCAGCGGCACGAGCTCAATCAGCGGTCGCGGCGAAATCACCACGCCCGCGGCGTGCACGCCGGAATTCCGCACCAGCCCTTCCAGCTTTCGCGCCGTATCCAGCAACTGCCGAACCTGCGGATCCTTCTGATACGCTTCCTGCAGCGCCACGGACTCCTTGAGCGCGTCCTCCAGTTTGATATTCAGCGTGGTCGGTACCATCTTCGCGATGCGGTCCACGTCGCTGTATGGCATGTCCATGGCGCGGCCGACATCCTTGATAGCAGCTTTCGCCGCCATTGTGCCGAAGGTAATGATCTGCGCGACATTCTCCCGCCCGTACTTGTGCGTGACGTATTCGATCACTTCGCCGCGCCGGTTCATGCAGAAATCGATATCGATATCCGGCATTGAAATTCGCTCTGGATTCAGAAAGCGCTCGAACAGAAGTTCATGCTGCAACGGATCGATGTCCGTAATCCCGAGCGAATACGCGACCGCCGAACCCGCTGCCGAGCCCCGCCCCGGCCCCACCGGAATCCCGCGTTCGCGCGCGTAGCGGATAAAGTCCCAAACGATCAGGAAATATCCCGAGAACTTCATCTGCTGGATGATGCCAATCTCGCGCGCCAATCTCTGTTCGTAGTCCGCCAGCGAATGCTTCAGCCGGCCGCTAGCCGCCGCGTTCCGTAGGTTCTCCATGCGGCGAGCAAATCCTTGCCGCGTGATGTGCTCGAAATAACTGTCGAGAGTGAATCCGTCGGGAACATCAAAGTGCGGAAACGGACTTGGAACTTTCTCCAGCCGCAGGTTGCAGCGCTCCGCAATATCGAGCGTGCGCGAGAGCACCTGCGGAGTGTCCTTGAACACGCGCAGCATCTCGTCGCCGTTCTTGACGTAGAACTGGGTGCCCTCAAACTTCATCCGGTTGGTTTCCTGGATGGACTTCCCCGTCTGGATGCACAGCATCACATCCTGGGCGTGCGCGTCGTCCTCGCAAAGATAGTGGCTGTCATTGGTCGCGACCATGGGCAGCCCGAGGTCCTTTTCCAACTGGAACAAGCCCGAATGGATGCGGTGTTCCATTTCCAGGCCCTGATCCTGAATCTCAAGAAAGAAGTTTTCTTTGCCAAAGAGGTCGCGGTAGAATCCCGCCGCCGCGCGCGCCGCGTCGTAGTTCCCTTCCGTCAACCGCTCGGCCACTTCGCCCTTCAGGCATCCGGAAAGTCCGATCAGCCCCTTCGAGTGATCAGCCAGGAATTTCTTACTCACCCGAGGCTTGTAATAAAAGCCATGCAGCGAGGCTTCCGACGTGATTTTTACCAGGTTGCGATAGCCCTCTTCGTTTTCGGCCAGCACCAGCAGGTGGTTATAGGTGTCGCCGTCGGGCGGAGTACGCGTAATAACATGATCGTCTTTCTTGCAGATATAAAGCTCGCAACCCACAATCGGTTTGACCCCAACCTTGTGCGCTGCATTTACAAAATGCACCGCGCCAAAAATATTTCCGTGGTCGGTCATGGCCACCGCAGGCATGCCAAGTTCATGAACCCGGTCAACCAGTTTCTCGACGTCGCAAGCGCCGTCGAGCAGCGAGTAGTCGCTGTGCAGATGCAGGTGGACGAATTGGTTTTGGCTCATGAGGGCTTGGAATTCATTCTACCGGCTGGAAGATATCGCGCAACGCCTGAAAGTGGTGCAGTCTGGTTGAGCGCGTCTAGCGCACGATCTGGAGCGAGAGCGATGGTCCCGGCACCTGAAAATCCACGCCGCGATCGTCGTTCATCTTGACCGTGGCATCAAGATCGAGTTGGGCGAGTGGAATTTTCTTCGCCGCACTCTCGTTGAGCACCCACAGCGTTCCACCGGAGATCGCGTAATTGCGTACTTCTTCCACATGCTTGTCACGGAAAACCAGCGCCGTCGCAGGTTCCATCTCCGTCTTCGGATGATTGCGCGCTTCGACATCCGCCTGCAGCCGGTCGATTTTCCCGTTCAAAGCCTGCACATCACGCTGCAACCCGCCGTTCTGCGGATTGTCCTCGGCGTAGGGCGCGGGGTTGGAAGCGTCGGCGTAAGAATCCTGATCGTTACTGTCGTAGAGCGGATCAGAATACCAGCCGTAATAAGGGTAATAAGCCGCGTAAGGATAATAAGGGTAATAGGAACGTCGACCGTAGGAGCCTCGATGAGAGTAGTAGGGGTTCCCGATCCGCAGATGAACGCCGGAGCTGCGGCCACTGATACTGCCGTGAAACGCGCCCGACGAGTGTACGGAGGAGCCTACTGAGGAGTGTGCGGCAGAACCACCCCGCGAGGCGAAGTGTGCACCACCACCGCCGCCTCCGCCACCGTGCCGTTGTGCCCACACCGGCAGCGCAAGCAAAATCAAACTAAACGTCGCTCTCCACAACCAGCGCCGCATGCCTCATTATAGCCCAATTTTATAGCCCAGTTTTGACTTGTTTCAGAGAGAGAAAACCCACGTAGTTCCCGGCGGAGAGCAAGGTCCCAGCCGAAGCTCCGGCTCCGGAAACGCCCTTATTTGCCCTTTTTCTTAGCTTTCTTGCCCTTGGTCTTCGCCTTGGTGACGGCCTTTGCCTTCTTTTAGGCGGCCGGTTTCGTATTCTTCGCAGGTTTCGCCGGCTTCTTCACCGCAGCAGCCTTGGCTGGTTTGCTCACCTTCGCAACCACAGCAGGCTTTGCCGGAGCCACCGGCTTTCCAGTAGCCACGGCCTTCGCAGGCATCGCCGAAGCAGACTTCGTTGGGACCGGCACCGCCGGAGCCGCCACAATTTTTCCCTTCCCCTTAGCCCCCGGCTTGCCGCTCACCGCTGCCGCAGGGACGCACTGCCGCCGCAGCCTTGGCTCCTCTGCCCCGCTTGGCTGGTGGAGGCGGTGGAGGTGGCGGAGGTGGAGGCGCCAGCGGCTTCAGAAATTTCAAAGTCTCCGTCCGCGAACGCAGCTTGCCGTCCAGCAACAGCATGAACACGTCGTTCGCGATCTTCGGATACGTCGGCATCTGCGGCGTGATGCGAAGTTCCGTCATCTCCGGCAACGGAATCTTCTGTTGCACTTGCCGCCACTTGGTGAAGAAATTCTTGATCTTCTGCGCCACTGCCTGCTGCCGCGCCGTGATGGCAAGAAACAGAATCATCTCCGGACGAGCCGACGACAGCAATTGCCAGGTCCGCGACGGCGTAGCCGCTTCCTTACCCGTCAACCTCTTAGCCAGGCTGTGCGCGTTCGAATCCAGATCCTTCCAGGCTTCGACCAGATCCTTGCGCGGAATCGCCCGGCGCAAATCCGAAATATCCTTTTCGCCCAGCCGGTCGGTGAGGAAATGCAGCACCGCGGGCGCAACCTCCGGCGTATAGCCTAGTTCGTTCATTTGTTGCCGGGTCTTCATCAACGCGCCCAATCCCGCCGTGTCCACTTTGGCCGTGCTCCAGCGCGGATTGAGTACCTTCAGCCATCCCTCTTTTTCGTATGCCTTCAGAACGCCATGCGCATCGTCCTCGTATGCCAACTGTTCGATCTCGTACCCGATACTCGAATTTCGGATGTACTCGATATAGCCGTTTTCTTTCCCCGACTCATAACGTGCTTGTGTCCGCTCCTCCAGCGGCCAGTGGAAGCGCGTGCTAAAGCGCGTGGCGCGGATCATCCGCGATGGATCCTCGAGAAATGCATAGTTGTGCAGCACCCGAATCACTTTGGCTTCGATGTCGGCCGCCCCGTTGAACGGATCCATCAGCAGCCCGCGCGATCCCTCATTCAGTGACAGGGCCATCGCGTTCACCGTGAAATCGCGGCGGCGAAGATCTTCAATAATTGTCGCCGGAGCCAACTGCGGAGCCTTGCCCGGCTTGTCGTAGCGCTCCGAGCGCGCCATCGCAATTTCGGCGCGAACCCCGCCCGGCAATGTCAGCAACAAACTCCTGGTCTCGTCGTCCGCGTCACCTACCACCGCTCCCGCCCGCTCCAGATCTTTCTGCAGCTTGAGCGCGTTCCCCTGCACCGTGAAATCCAGATCACGGATAGGAAATCCGGTGATAATGTCGCGGATGGCGCCGCCGGTCAGATAGAGATTCATCCCCGCCGCCTTGGCGGCTTCTAAGACGAGGGTGACTGCCTTTTGTTGGTCCGGCGAGAGCCGGGTTTCCAGCGTGTATATGTAATCGGCCATGCCTTCCTAATCGCCTTGCGGTGGCCCTTCGCGGGGCTGGGCCAGGGCGTTTTTCACAGGTTTTCCACAGGGAAACCGCTTGCCACCCGGCGAGCTGCCCGCTCGCGGAATCTAACTCTCTCTAGACAATAGACTTATATCGTGAGGCTACAATCCCAGCAAACTGTAGAAAATAACACAAGGTTTACCGTTTGGCTACTGTGAAGGCACAAACCGCGCGAATTCATCGGGAAAGTGCGAGAATCCCATCTGGAGCTTCCATCCCGTCGCGTATCACGCGGCTGCGTTTGAAGTGTCCCTAACCCCCATGCCCTCGACCCACAAGAAAGTGATCGTGAGGAAACACGACCGCGACTCGATCAGCGGTTATGTCGCTCCCGCCAACTTTGTGGTGGAGGGCAGGCTCGAACTCCTCAACACTTCCGGAAATGTGGTCGGCATCGACCTGCGAGAAATCAAAGCCGTTTATTTTGTCCGCGAGTTTTCTGACACTGACTTAATGCTCCGCAAGACCTTCACCACCCGCCCGCGGACCGAAGGCCTGTGGGTGCGCCTGAAGTTTAAAGACAACGAAGTGATTGAAGGCATCCTGCCCAACGATCTGACGCAAAATCCTGCCGAAGGATTCCTGATGAACCCTCCCGACCTGCGCGCGAACACGCAGCGCGTCTTCGTGCCCCGCGAGGCGTTGACCTCGCTGACGGTGCTGGCGGTAATCGGTTCCGCAAGCCGCCGCCGCAAAGGTGGACAGCCCGACACCAGGCAGGTAACCCTGTTCGAGCAGTAACGTAGGGACGGCCGCCCCGGCTGTCCAGCCGAGCGCAGCTCGGCCCGCACCACGCGATTGGAACCAGAAATTGGAACCCGACACACCCCCACGCTTCCGCTACAATTCCCGAGACTGCCATGAAACTTTCCGACATCGCTACCGCCCTCAACGCCCGCATCGAGAACGCCCCATCCGACACCGAAATCACCGGCGTTGCCGGAATAGAACAAGCTGGCCGAGGTCAGCTCACCTTCGTGTCGAATCCGAAGTACAACACCGCCGCGAAGACAACGAAAGCCTCAGCCGTCATCGTTGCCGAAAACTTTCCCGCCTTATCCACGGGAATGCTGCGCAGCAAGAATCCATATCTGGCCTGGGCGAAAGCCATCGAACTCTTCTACCAGCCGCCGCACTACGCCCCCGGAATCCATTCGACCGCGGTCGTTCATCACACCGCCAAGATCGGCAAGCACGCGCACATCGGTGCCTATGTAGTGGTCGACGAAGACGCCGTAATCGGAGACAACGCCGTCCTCCTACCCCACGTAGTCATCTATCGTGGCGCAACCATAGGCAGCAATTTCTTCGCGCACGCTCACGCCGTAGTGCGGGAATTCTGCCGACTGGGCGACAACGTCCTGCTTCAGAATGGCGCAGTCGTAGGCTCCGACGGTTTCGGCTTCGCCAAAGACGACGAAGCCCACTGGCACAAAATCGTCCAGTCCGGCAACGTGGTGATTGAGAGCGACGCGGAACTGCAAGCCAACGCCTGCATCGACCGAGCCAGCATTGGCGAAACGCGTATAGGGCAAGGCGCAAAAATCGACAACCTCGTCCACGTGGGCCACAGCTGCACCATCGGACACGACACGCTGCTCTGCGCCCAGGTAGGCCTGGCCGGCACCACCGACGTTGGCGACAACGTAATCCTGGCCGGACAAGTAGGCGTCAGCGGCCACGTCAAAATCGGAGACGGCGCCGTAGCCATAGCGCAAAGCGGCATCCCCCACGACGTGCCCGCCGGAGCCATGGTCAGCGGCGCTCCCGCCCTCGATCACCGGCTGTGGTTGAAGTGCTGCGCCGCCTACGCCAAGCTGCCGGAGATCGCCAAAGCAGTCAGAAAGTTGTCGGAGCGGGACGTGTCCGTCAGCCTGCACAGCTATGGAGTTCCCGCCCACGGAACTGCCGCAGCCTACACGTATCATGCTCCGCTCACTCGCCCCACCGTTCCCGCCGAAATCTCGGCGGCGGTGGTAGCCGTCGTTGGCCTCGATACCCATCCCGCCTTTCGTCCACTCTATCAATCCACTCCCCACACGTTCGCCAAGCCACAAAACGCCCGTCCGGCGTCGTCCTACGATCCACCCGGATTTTGGACCGTCACCGACTTCGCCGAGTACTACAACGTCGACCCGCTCTACAGGCGCGGCCTGTCGGGCAGCGGCCGCACCCTCGGCATCATGACTTTGGCAAGCTTCACCCCCAGCGACGCCTTCGCCTATTGGAGCGCCCTCGGCCTTTCCGTTAAACCCAACCGCCTCTCCATCGTCAACGTCGATGGCGGGCCCGGCGCGCCCAGCGACGACTCCGGCTCGCTCGAGACCACCCTCGACGTCGAACAGTCCGGCGGTATCGCCCCGGGCGCGGTGAGCTATTCCGGTTGACCTCAGCTTCGCGGAGCGGCCACTCCGCTTCAGGATGACAAACGGTGGCGGGGCTTACTCCCGCAACTCCGCCGGAAGTCCGCTGTTGATCGCGGCTCGAACTGTGGCCATCAGGCACTCGCGTTCTCCGAAATCGGCGGGCTCGATGGGATCATGAAATTGCACGGTCACCGTTCCCGGACGAATCGCAAAGCGCGCTTTCGGCATGACTTCTTCGGTGCCTGAAATGGTGATGGGAACGACCGGAACATTGCACTCCCGCGCAAGATAGAACGGACCTTTCTTGAACGGAAGCAGTTTGCCGTCGAACGAGCGCTTCCCTTCCACATAGATGGTCATGTTCAGTCCCTGTTCGATGGCTCTGACCGCGTCGCGCACCGCTCCGATGCCCGCATCGCGATTGCCGCGATCGACAGGCACAAGCGATCCGATCAGCATGATTCGCCCGAGAATGGGAACCTTGAACAATCCCTTCTTCACCATCACCGAAGTTCGCCGCGGAATCAACGGAAGCGTCACTGGAGGGTCGAGATTGGAAATGTGATTCGACATGAAGATGTAAGTGCGCGCCGGATCGATCTTTTCCAGTCCTAGCGTTCGCACCTTGACGCCAGCGATGCGCGCTCCGGTGAATGCCGCCCACATGCAGGTGTTGTAAGAAAGTTGATGTCTTTGGTGAGATAAGTCCACGGGAATCCGACGAGCGCGGCGAAAGGCAGCGCAGCGGCCCAGAACGCCAGCATGGCAATGGTGCGAAACACTTATGCCTTCCCGGGCGCTTTCACCCCAAGCTCGCGCAATCGTTGCGGTAGCTTCTCATAAATGCCGCCAAATCCGCCATTGGAGAGAATGGCCACCACATCGCGCTCGCGCAGTTCGGGCAGCGATCGAATTCACGATAGCATCGGCATCGGCGAGGATGCGCGCCTGCTTTCCGCGCTGCTGGATATCGCCGATCACGCGATTCAGGTCGAGGCGCTCGCGCTTCGGGAATCGCCTCCGACTTGAAGATGGCCGCGATCACCACTTGATCGGCGAGAGACAGGCTGCGGGCGAGCGCGTCCTGCAGCACGTTGCGGCGCATGGTGTTCGAGCGCGGCTCAAGCACAACCCACAGGCGCGATTGCGGATAGCGCGCGCGCAACGCGTGAATCGTCTGCTCGATGGCGGTTGGGTGATGCGCAAAGTCGTCGATGATGGTGATTCCGTTGATTTCGGCTTTTACTTCGAGGCGGCGCTTTACACTCCGAAACGTTTTGAGAGCTTTGGCGATCGCATCTTTCGGAATTTTGTAATTCGCCGCCAACGCCGCTGCAGCGGTCGCATTCCAGACGTTATATTCTCCGCCGAGCGGGAACTCGAAGTCGGCCCAGGGTTTTCCGTCGCGCAGCACCGACCAGCTCGTTCGTTCCTCTTCAAGTTTCAGGTTTCCGATTCTCCAGCCCGCGCGATCGCCCGTCGCATGGAAAGCGCCGTAGCGCTCGACCGGGCAGAACGCATTCTGTAGACAGCGGTCGATGCTCTCGCCGGAGTCGAATCCTACGATGCGCCCCCGTCGCGGAACCAGATTCACCAGGCGCTTGAAGGCCGTCTCCACCGCGTCCAGATCTTTGTAGATATCGGCGTGGTCGAATTCAACCGAGGTGAGAATCACGGAGTCGGGAAAGTAGTGCAGAAACTTCGGACCTTTGTCGAAGAACGCCGTGTCATACTCGTCGCCTTCCAGGATAAAGTGCTTGCCCTCGCCGAGGCCAAAGCTGCGGCCGAAGTTTTCGGCTATACCTCCGATAAGGAATGAAGGCTGAAGGCCGGCGGTTTCGAAGATCCACGCCAGCATCGACGTGGTGGTCGTTTTGCCATGAGTTCCGGCAACCACCAGAACTTCTTTCCCTACCAGAAACTCATCGTGCAAAATCTGCGGCAACGAGCAGAACGGAATGCGCTCGTCGAGCAAACGCTCGAGTTCGACGTTGCCGCGAGAAAGCGCGTTCCCCACGACGACCAGATCAGGCCGAGGATCGAGATTTGACTCGGCAAACGGCTGCGCGACAGGGATGCCCAGCGTTTCAAGGAAGGTGGACATCGGCGGATACGCAGCCGCATCCGAGCCGGTGACGCGAAAGCCGCGCTCTTGCAGCATGCCCGCGAGCGAAGCCATCGCCGTGCCGCAAATGCCGATCAGATGAATGTGCCTGGGTTTGGTCATTGATGTCATTGGTTCGGTCATTTGCTCGTCGCCGACTCCAGAATCTGCAGCCTGACGTCATCGCCAACTTCGAGCCGGGCATTCACTCCGATCGGCAGCGTGATGTTCGAGCGCGAGACGTGTCCCGAGCGCAGGCCGAACGCCACCGGAATTCCCAGATCGCCAACCACTCGCAGGACAACTTTTCCAGCGTGTAATCCTGCGTCGGAGTCTGCCGGCAATCCACCATCTCGCCGAAGACAATGCCACGCACATCTTTCAGTTTGTCCGCCAGCTTCAGTTGCATCAACATGCGGTCGATCTGGTAGGGCTTGGCCGCGAGGTCCTCGAGGAAAAGAATCGTACCCGCGGTTTGGATGTCATAAGGCGTGCCCAGCGCGGCAACCAGGATGGAAAGACATCCACCGTAGAGGATTCCCTGAGCTTCTCCCGCCACTAACGGCCGCGCGCCGGAGCCTTTGGCAACCTCCCATTCTGACGATCCCGCGAGTCAATGCGTTCTGCCACGAAGCGCGGTCCACGCTGCCGGCGATTGCGAAATCCTTGGCCACCATCGGACCATGAAAGGTGACCAAGTTGTTCGTGTCGGTAAACGTGGTGAGCAGCGACGTCAGGTCGCTGTAGCCGACGAAAATCTTTGGATGCGCGGCGACCTTTTTCCAGTCAATTGCCTGCAGCAGGTAGTTCGAACCATAGCCTCCGCGGGCGCACACAATCGCGCGGATATCGTCGCGCACGAACATGTCTTCCAGTTCCTGCGCCCGCCGCTTTGCCGAACCAGCAAAGTAGAGATCGCGTTCCAGGATCGACTCGAAATAAAACGGTTCATAGCCGGCCCGACGAAGACCGTTGCAGCCCGCCTCCAGCAGTTCGCGCTTCACATTCGACGCGGGCGCAACGATTCCCACCTTGTCGCCCGGACGGAGCGCGGGCGGCTTGATTCGCGAACTCTGCGTGGCGGAAGCCATCTCAATATTTGTCATCCCGACTCAATATTGTCATCCCGAAGCTTTGGTGCTTCGACCGGTCTTGTTGGGATCCATGCTCGATCTTAAACGAAAAACTCTCCGCGGAAGATGAGCGTCGCCGGACCTCGCAGATAAACCTGCTTCTCCCAGCGCACCGTCTGCGCCCCTCCGGGCGCAATCACGGTCACCGGCGAAGCCACCCGCCCACTGGCAATCGCGGCCACCGCCGCCGAGCACGATCCCGTACCCGAAGATGCGGTCTCTCCTGCGCCCCGTTCAAACATTCGGATGTCGATTTCGTTCTTACGCGCGCCACGCACCGCCACATACACCACATTCGTGCCCTGCGGAAATTGCGGCTGCGTCTGGATCAGCGCCGCCTCGCGCTGCCACCCTTCCTTAAAATTCTCCACGAAGATCACGAAGTGCGGATTCCCCATCGAAACCTTCGTCCCGACGGCCCGCACCCCCGCCGTGTCAATCGACAATTGCTCGCCGACCTCTGGCGGACCCATATCCGCTTCGAACTCAAACGCGTAACCTTGCCGCCTCAGCGAGCCGGCAGGTCTTCAGTCCGGCACCCGTGCGAACCACTACTTCGGTTTTGGGCTTATTTATCTGCGCGCGAACAGATCTCTGCCGCCACGCAGCGCGTACCGTTGCCAGAGATTTCCGCCTCGGAACCATCGGAGTTGATCAGCCGGGCTTTTACGTCGGCTTCCGTATCCGGAAACAACCACTCCACGCCGTCGGCGCCGACTCCGCGATGGCGATCGCACAAGCGGCGCGTGAGGGCACTGAGATCGCCGGAAGCGTACACGCCTTCCACCAGCAGAAAATCGTTGCCGCAGGCCGAAGCCTTGGTGAAGGGGATTTTCGTCTGCGGCTGAGGCGTGCTCATTCGTGTTCCGTAGTCCCGAGCGTCGACACCGTCGCGAACGCGGTCGATTCATGCAAGCGGACGGAAAACACGCTTTGCTGTTCACGCTCGCCATCCACCGCGAACACCATGCGGAAATCCGGATCGGCGTCCGCGATGTGCACGCTATGCATGGTAAGTTGTTCGGAGTCGAGGATGCGGTTCACTTCCCGCAACATCCCATCCACGTTGCGGCCGGTCACTTCGTAGGAAGTGGCAAACATCTTCAGCGAGAACGAAACTTCCATTCGCCCCAGCACAACCAGCGCGATCAGAATGATGACGGTGGCGAAACAAGCCGTGAGATACAGACCGCCGCCCGCCGCCATCCCGATCCCTGCCACCACAAACAAAGTTGCCGCGGTCGTCAGCCCCGTCACCGACGTCTTCGCGTGCAGAATCGAGCCCGCGCCGATGAAGCCAATGCCCGGGATGATCTGCGCCGCGATCCGTGCGCTGTCCGATTCCACGCCCGCGAGCTGCTTCGACAACACCGTGAACATGGCCGCGCCGAAGCAGATGAACATATTCGTGCGCAGTCCCGCGGGCCTGTGCCGCAATTGCCGTTCCAGGCCGATGATGCCGCCGAGGATCGCTGCCAGCAGCAACCGCGCCAACGTCGAACTCAGCACCACGCCCAGTTCGTTATGCAGGAGTTGGATGGTTTGATGGATTGGGTTCATAGCAGCACCCGCGGCTTCGAGCGGATTCTACCACCGCAGTCATCCGCGCTTTATGCGCTGCTTGCCGAGCCAGGGTTAACGCGATTGATTCGTGGCGCTCCGCGCCGCATAGATGCGCGCATGCGGCTGCCCGGTTGCGTGAATTTCCTCCAGCACGGTGAGATTGGTCTTATTCGCTCCTCGGTCAACGGCATCGCCGTCGAAGGCAATCACATAATCCACGTAGCGCGGCGGATCGGCCAGCGTGCGCTCCCACAGGCCTTCGGGATCCGTTGGCCGTTTCCACGGGCGGTGATTTTCGTTATTCACTACCTGACGCAGTGGAATGCCCGCCTGCTCCATGATGCCCACATGCTCGCTGAGGTCCATCAGGAACCTTGAGTTTCGAGGTAATCGAGCAATGGCGTGCTGCACCAGGGAATTCAAAGGGCTCCGGATTCTCCATTGCCTTTGCGCCTCCAGCAAGCATTGCGGTCCCGCCTTCCACACCGCCGCGTAACTGGCCACCATCAGCGCAACCAGCAGCGCAAGGTTCCCCACCTGGCGCCAGCCCGTAGCCTGAAGCAAGACAGAAGCCGCCAGCACGCCTGCCGAAACCGCGAACATGGGCAGCAACTGTAGTCCGTAGCGCTGATTGAAGGCGGCGAACGGCCACCAGGTGTAGACATGAAGCGGCACCGAACCGTAGGCAATCGAAAGCGCGTAGAAGGCCAGCGGAACCCACAACAGCAGCAGCGGCAGCGGCGAGACTGCGGCCGCAGGCGTGGCACCCACACTCCGATTGCCAACGCCACCAAAGCCGCAGCCAGCCAGAACCGGCCCCAATTTCCGACCGCCATATTCAACTGCGCCGACTTCAAGAAATAAATGGCCGCGACCCCGGCGTTGTGGAACGCCGGATTCGGCGCGCCCACGCGCTGCTCAATCGCCTTCGCCGAGTAGGGACCGTTCGCGAACGCCAGCGCGTTCCCATATACCGCTCCGTTGAACGCCAGCCACAGAACCGGAACCACCGCGATGCCTAACAGGAACTTCGCTGCATCTCGCCGCAATTGCTGCCGATTCTGCCATCGCCGCAACACGATGACCACGACCGCCACCCCCATCACACCTGCAAGGAACCATCCGTCGTAACGCGTGAGTTCCGCAGCCGCCAGACAGCAGGCGCAGCGCGCGAGCGGAGTACGCGACGCCTGCGGCTCCCGTCCACTTGTATCTTCACTTCTTCGCAAGCCCCGAATAAATTCCGCAAAGTACACGACGGCCCAAATAAAGAACGCAAGGTAGAGCGACTCCGTCATCGCCGTGGCCTGCATGTAGATCAGGTTGGGATTGGCTCCATAAGCGAAGGCTGCGACCGCCGCGCCACGCCCGCTGCCGGTTTCGTGCCCTCTTTCTCGCGAGGATCCGCCCCCAGCATGCCGCGCACGAGGCGAAATATTCCTACGACTCCGAGCACGTAGGCGAGCATGGAAGGAATCGATCCGCCCGCTCCGTTCTGCCACATCGCGTTCGAGAAAATAAACGGGATCATCAGCAGATGAGGCAAGGGCAACCACACCGTCCCCAATTGCAGCAGACCTGGGTTCTGCGAATCGAAGACGCGCCGCGCAATATTGATGTGGGCGACTGCGTCGCCATAGAGCAAAAGGTCGCTTCGTTGACAGGTAGTAAAAAAAGGAAAACAGCGAAACCAGGGCAGCGATCCCGGCCACCCGGACCGCGCTGTGATCGGGAACGACGGCTGTCTTCGGGGTCACTGTCATGGCTTGAGGGCGGAACCGCAACGGCTCTACTCCAGATGCGTCAGTTCGCGGAAGATCTGAAAGCGCGCATCAATTTCCCCGCGCGTGAGATTCTGCAGCCGCTCGGTTCCGAAGCGTTCCACGGCAAACGATCCCATCACTCCGCCGTAAAACAGAGCGCGCTTCAGCACCTCGCGATTAATTTCGCCCTGCGACGCGATGTATCCCATGAATCCGCCGGCAAAAGAATCGCCGGCTCCGGTCGGATCTTTTACTTCTTCAATCGGCAGCGCGGGCGCGCGAAAAGGATGCGATCCAATGCCGAAAGCTCCCTCGCGGAAAAAGATGGTCGCGCCATACTCGCCGTGCTTCACCACCAGCGCGCTCGGTCCCATGGCAATAACTTTTTTCGCCGCGCGCGGCAGATTCTTCTCGCCGGCCAGCATCTTGGTTTCGGTGTCGTTGATCAGAAGAACATCCACCAGCTTCAACGTCTCCGCCAATTCCTTGGGCGTGCCTTTGATCCAGAAATTCATGGTGTCGCCGCCGGTCAGCCGCACGCCGTTCATCTCCAGGCGCACCGCCGTTTGCAGTGTGGGGTGGATGTTTGCGAGGAACAGGAACTGCGTGTCCGAATACTCTTTTGGAATGCGCGGCTGAAACTTCTCGAACACGTTCAGTTCCGTGAAGTCGGTCTTGGCCTCGTTCAGGTTGTCGAGATACTGTCCTCCCCAGCGGAAAGTTTTCCCCTGGGTCCGCTCGATGCCGCGCGTGTCCACTCCGCGTTTCTTCAGCACGGCTTCGTTTTCGGGCGTGAAGTCTTCGCCCACCACCGCCACCATCCGCACTTCGGTGAAGTAGCTTGCGGCCAGCGCGAAGTAAGTCGCGGCGCCTCCGAGAATGTCGTTCACTCGGCCGGAAGGCGTGGCGATCGTGTCAAAGGCAACCGAACCTACTACCAGAATGCTCATGAATCTCCGTGAGACGGTCGTCAGTCGATGGTCGTTAGTCGTTGGCGTTCGTGTCATCGAAAACTTGGGAGCGTCCCGATGCTGTTCGCTAACGACCAACGACCATCGACTAACGACTACTTCAAATACTTTCCCAATATCAAATCGCAGCTTCTCTTTTGTCGCCGCCGGAATCTTGGCTGGATCGGTCAGAATGGCATGCGCCAGCGCCGCCCGCACTTGCAGGAGCGCGCCTTCGGCATCGCTGACACCGTGGCCTTCACGACTTTCGCGGCGTTCTCGGCGTTCTTTACCAGCACTGAAACGATCTGCTCCACCGTCACCGAATCATGATGCGGATGCCAGCAGTCATAATCGGTGACCATGGCGATGGTGACGTAGCAAATCTCCGCTTCGCGCGCGAGCTTTGCCTCCTGCAAGTTGGTCATGCCGATCACGTCCGCTCCCCAACTGCGATACACATTCGACTCGGCTTTGGTAGAAAACTGCGGACCCTCCATGCAGATGTAAGTACCGCCCAGCTTCGCGGTCACGCCCGCATTCTGGCAGGCAGCGTCGGACCACCTTCGTCATCTCTCCGCATACGGGATCGCCAAATCCGACGTGCGCGACGATGCCATCGCCGAAGAATGTGTCCACGCGGTGCCGGGTGCGGTCGAAAAATTGCGTCGGGATCACGAAATCGAGCGGCTTGTGCTCTTCTTTCAGCGACCCCACGGCCGAAACCGAAACGATGCGCTCCACTCCCAGTTGCTTGAAGCCGTAAATATTGGCGCGGAAATTCAGTTCGCTGGGCAGAAGTTTGTGGCCACGGGCATGGCGCGCGAGAAACGCCACTTTGCGGCCTTCCAGCGTCCCCAGAATGTACGCATCGGAAGGGGTCACCAAAGGGAGTTTGCTGCTGGACCTCGTGCGGGTCGCTGAAACCCGGCATGTGGTACAGACCGCTGCCGCCGATTATGCCAATCTCTGCCTGCTGCAAATTTGCTCCTGAATTCGGGTTGGGCTTGGACGTTGAATTAATGCCAGACAAAATGCCCGCGGAACTTGTGATTATACAAGACGGCAGAACTCACGGCTTGGCGGGCGCGGCTTTTCCGGGATCGCCTTTTCCTGGCCAGAAATCTGCCTCTACCCGTTTCGTCGTCTCGTCGTCCAGACTTTCGCTGATCAGTATGCCTCGTCGCCGCGAACTTCGATCACCACGACTCCCTCTTCGGTCAGCCACGCATGGCGTCCGCGCAGCGTTCGCCAGGAATCCGCCGGCGGCGCATCTTCCGCAACTTTGCCATCGGCTCCGAGACCTTGCCGTTTCTGATACCGCTTCGCCAGCGATTTCGCGTATACCGCCGCGAACTCCGCGGCTTTCGCCGGACTCGACCAGCGGGAAACATACAGCACCGCCGATCGGCGCCGATTTATCCGCCTTTCGGCTTGCCGGCAAAGTAATAGCCACCGCGCCATGCGGGATAGATCGCTTCGGCCTCGTCCCGGCCGGCATATTGTTCGACCAGACACATCAACGTCGAACTCTCCCATGGCGCCGATATCGAAGGGATCGTAGCCTTTGAAGTCTTTCTCCATGTCGATCATCTTCATCGGGGCCAGCTTCTCGTGCGTGAGATAGGTCTGGGGCTCCATGATTTCGCGCGTCGTCTTCGGCGGATCCTTGAACGCTCCGGCATAGGCCAGTTCCTTGCCGCCCGCCTGCAGCAGCGCGGTGGTGAAGTCAAGTCCGTAGCGATAGGGGAAGGTCAGCTCCTCTTTCAAGAAAATCGGGGCATCGCGGAATGCCGGAGAATCCGCCGACCCGACCAGCATGCCCTGCTTGAGTGCGTCGACAATCTGCGGCGACTCGAGCAACGTCTTGCCGGTCGGCGCCAGCGAATAGTCGAGCAGCACGACCATCGCCTGGCCTTCAATCACCGCCTGCCGCGCGGAAGTCTCCTCGTCATTTTCGATATCGCTGGGACTGGGATCATCTTTTTTGTTATCAGCAGCCTTCCGCCTGATCCCTTCATCCATTTCTCGATGCCGAACGACTGGTCCTGGAGCGCATGCGTCAGTTCGTGCGCGAGCACCGGCTTCTGCTGCTCCACGTCCACCCAGTTCAGCAGATTCACGGTTTTCGTTTTCGACGTCGTAATATCCCGCGACCTGCTCTCGCAGCATGGCGACGAGAAAAGTGGCTGAGGTCGAAATTCCGAGGCAGCAACCCGAATTTCTTCAGCACCGCCGATGATCTCTCCAGTCGCTTCGCGTCCTTGTCGTCCTTCATGCTCTTCTCGATGTAGGATCTGCACTTCGTCGCGCTTGGTCAGCCTGCGCTTCACCTTGTGCTTGATCGGCAGGTCGGTATCCTGGCTGGCAAACTGCAGGATTTCGTCCACCGAGCGAAATAGTTCCTTCGCCTCTTTGGGGGAAATGGTGGTTTCTGGTGCTGGCGGGTGTCTGCGCGGCGCGGTCTGCGCTTGAGTCGTGGATTCTGCGGCTGCCTGCTGTCGTTGCTCTGAGCCTGGACGTCGAACTGGACCTGGACGCCAACGTTGATCGATGTTCTTGTCGTTGAGCGCGAAGGCTTGAGGCTGAGCTTCTGCGAGCCACGCTCCGCTGAACCAGCGACGCGAATAGCAGGACAATTATGGCGGACTTCCACAACTTCATGTGCCCTCTGTCTCGAAGAAAATGATTCGTAGGCAAGTCGATCTCAGCGCGTCGGCGACTTTCTCCGCCACCCACTCGCCCGCTTCGCGCGTTCCCAGCGTTCCGCCGATATCGGACTGTCGTCTTTTTCTGCCGGACGGCTTCGAGCACGGCCGCTTCGATCTTCTGCGCTTCGGCGGTCATTCCCAGATGCGCCAGCATCATCGCCGCCGTCAGAATCGCGCCGAAGGGATTGGCAATGTTCTTCCCCGCAATCGGCGGAGCGGAGCCGTGCACTGGCTCGAACATCGATATGCCGCAGTGAACGCCGGACGCAGATTGCCGCTGGCGGCCATTCCCAGCCCGCCCTGCAGTCCGGCGGCGAGATCGGTGACGATGTCGCCAAACATGTTGTTGGTGACGATCACATCGAACGCCCGCGGATCGCGCACCATCTGCAGGCAGAGCGCGTCCACGTACATGTGCTGCGTCTCGATCTGCGGATACTCCGCCGCCACTTCTTTGAAGACGCGCTGCCACAGGCCGCCGGCGTGGGTCATGGCGTTCGACTTGTCGCACATCAGCACTCGCCGCCGCGGCGAGCCGTCGCTGCTTCTTCGTGCTCGCGCAGTACTCGAACGCGTAGCGGATGATGCGCTCGACGCCTTTGCGCGTGTTGATGTCCTCCTGAATCGCAACTTCGTCGGGCGTTCCCTGCTTGAAGATGCCTCCGAGGTCGCCGTAAACGCCCTCGGTGTTCTCGCGAATCACGACGAAATCGATGTCTTTCGGTTCGATGCCTTTGAGCGGACAGAGCGACGCATCCAGCAAGCGCACCGGACGGACATTGGCGTAGAGGTCCATCTTGAATGCGCATGCCCAGCAGGATTTCTTTGGCATGAATGTTGGAGGGCACGCGCGGATCGCCAAAAGCGCCGACCAGGATGGCGTCGAAATCCCGAGCCAAAGTGGCGAAGCCGTCCGGCGGGACGGTGACTTTGTCGGCGAGATAACGGTCGGCTCCCCAGTCGAATGACGTCAATTCGACGGCAGCGCCGGCCGCCTCCATGACTTTTACGCGCTTGCGGAATCACTTCTTTTCCGATGCCGTCGCCGGGAATCACGGCAATGCGCTTGTTCTTATTGCACTCACGCTGGCAACGTTAGCACAGCGCTGAAGCATTCATAAACTCGTTAGCTTCAGCAATGGTGGACCGTCCTGGCGTCCGGCAGTTGGGACGGGCGCGGACGCCCGTCACTCCACGTCCGTTCGTTATAATCAAAGCATTGAGCTTATGACTGCAACGACACTTTCCGGGACGAATCCGAGCGACACACGGCGCGGCCACTGCGCCTGACTTCGGCGATATTCGCGCCGAGTTCCAGGCCCTGCTCGCAGGCTGCGGTCTTTATGACCTGAGCTGGCGCGCCAAAATCGCGGTTACCGGCGGCGACCGCGTCCGCTGGCTGAACGGCATGGTCACGAACAACGTTCGCGATCTTGCCCCGGGCCACGGCGTCTATGCCTTCTGCTGAACGCGCAGGGACGCATTCAAGCCGACCTCTACGCCTTCCAGCGCGGAGATTCCCTGCTGGTGGATACGGAACGCCAGGCAGCGCGAAAAGGTATTGCAGCTCTTCGACCACTACATCATCGCCGACGATGTTGAGATCGCCGACATCAGCGACAAACTCACGGCGCTCGGCCTGACCGGGCCGGAGTCGCGCCATGTTCTCGAACGCGCCGGCATCGCCGTTCCTGATCTCGCATACCTGCAGTTTGCGGACGTGCCGCCGGCAAACGCCGGTCAAGATCAAGACGGTCACGCTTCTGCGTTCAGGCGAGGAAGCTGCGCGAATCCTGGCAAATCTGGATTGCTCCCGGACAGAAGGACGAACTCTGGGACGCTCTGCTGCAAGGCCGGGGCGCGGCCCGCGGGTGCGGCTGCGCTGAATCTTTTCCGCATCTCGCGCGGCATTCCGCAATTTGGCGTGGACATCCGCGAGCGCGATCTGCCGCAGGAAACCGGACAGACGCGCGCGTTGAATTTCACCAAAGGATGCTATCTCGGCCAGGAGATCGTGGAGCGCATACGCTCGCGCGGCGCAGTGCATCGGCAGTTCACGGCGTTCGCGGTCGAGGGCGCGCTGCCCGCGCCGGGGGCGAAGATTCTGGCCGGCGAGAATAACGACGAAAAAGAAGTCGGCGAGATCACCAGCAGCGCGATTTTGCCTCTGGCCGGCGGAGATCGCCCGGTCGCATTGGGCTATCTGCGACGCGAGGCCGCTGGAAAGAGATTGCACGCGGGGACGGCGAAGCTGAAACCGGCATCGCTGCCGATCGTCTGAATGGCGAGGAAGTTGAGAAATCTAGATATTGAAACTAGGAAAACCATATGGCTCAAAAGAGAAAAGAAGAAAGCGAATTCAAAGTAAGCGACAGGCGCCTGTTCACCTCCGACGGCGATCTTCGCGATGCCGCGGAAGAACAAGCACCTCGCTCCAGTCGCGGCGACGGCAACTGCAAGCGCAGCTGCGGCGACGCTCGACGCGCGCTCCAGCGTTCGCGACAGTCTCAGAACCGCGCCCAGCACCCGCTCGCACCGGCACCCGAATCGGATATCCCCGAACCGCCCAGCCGCCTCCGAGCAGCAGGCACAGCACGATGCCTACAAGCAGTCTTCGCGCGATCTGGATGCGCGAGTCGAACTCAGCGGACACTCGTCGAAAGAACTCGAAATGAGTTTTGAGCGCTTCATGGCTTCGCTCTACATGACCGCCATGATGCAGCTCGGCCTGATGCACGAACAGGGCGGCCAGCCCGGAGTTGACTTGATCGGCGCGCGGCAAACCATCGACACGCTCGGCATGATCGCCGAGAAGACCAAGGGCAACCTGACTCCGAAAGAACAGGGATTCCTGCAGAACTGCCTCTATGAACTGCGCATGGCCTACGTGGAAGTGACCAACGCGCTCGCGCATCCTCCGCAGGCGCCCGGCCCCATTACAGGCACGAACGGCTGATGCAGGCGACTCTGACGGTACTAGGCAGCGGCACATCGATGGGCGTGCCGACGATCGGCTGCGACTGCGCCGTCTGCCGTTCGCCCGACCCGCGCGACCGCCGCACCCGGCCTTCGGTGATGATCAGCTACCGCGATCTGACAACGACCATGCCCGTCACGTCCTGATTGACACCACGCCTGACTTTCGCGAACAGGCGCTGCGCGAGAACGATCACGCAGCTCGATGCCGTGCTCTATACGCATACGCATGCCGACCACATTCTCGGCATCGACGACCTGCGCCCGCTGACTTTTAGCACAAGCCGGGCAAACTGCCTCTTTATGCCACGCCGCGAGCCTGCGAATTCCTGCGCAACATGTTCCGCTACATTTTTGAAGCCAAGTATAAGTTCGGCGGACTGCCGCAGGTTGAACTGCATCCGATCGACGGCCCGGTTGAACTGTTCGGCGCGCGCTTTGAGCCGCTGACGGTGATTCACGGCGAAACGCCGATTCTCGGCTTTCGTTTCGGATCGGCCGCCTACCTGACCGATCACAGCGAGGTTCCGGCAGAAACGGTGGAGAAGCTGCGCGGGCTCGACATTCTTTTTCTGGACGCGCTGCGCTACAAGCCGCATCCCACGCATTCGACGGTGGAGCAGTCGCTGAAGATCGTGGAAGCGGTAAAACCGAAGCGCACATTTTTCACGCACATCTGCCACGACCTGCCGCACGAGGCGACCAATGCCGCCTTGCCGCCGGGCGTGCAGCTTGGCGTTTGACGGGATGAAATTGGAGTTTGAAATTTAGATTCACGGCGGAAAAGGCGTCGTTGGTCGTTAGTGCTCGCGTGGCGTTCGCGCTCAGGGCGCGAGAGTTTCGTGCTAACGCTTTACGACCATCGTCTCCGCGCGTTTCGGCAAAATTCGGATGCAGACTTTTCCACAAACTCGACGATGTTCCGCGCGACTTCGGGCCTGCGATCGTCAGCGTCGGCAACTTCGACGGCGTGCACCGCGCTCACCGCCATGTTCTCGACGAGATCGTGCGGCGAGCGAAGGCGGCGAATGCGCAGTCGGTGGTTGTCACCTTTGAGCCGCATCCGGCGCGCATTCTGCGTCCCGATCACGAACTTGAAACTGCTGACGCCGCTTCCGGAAAAACTGCGCCTGCTTGAAGCTACCGGCGTCGACGCAGTCCTGCTGCTTCCCTTCTCGCGCGATCTTTCGCTGATGACGCCGCGCCAGTTCGCCCACGACATTCTGAAGAAGCGTCTGCATGCCCGCGAAGTTCATGAAGGTTACAACTTTCACTTCGGGCATAAAGCGGCGGGAAACATTCAAGTGCTGCGCGAGCTGGGACGCGAGATGGGATTTGAGGTGCACGATTATCCCGAGATGCGCCTGCGCGGCGAGCCGGTTTCGAGCAGCCACATCCGCAAGTTGCTTTCTGAAGGACGAGTGAGCCGGGCGCGGCATTTGCTGGCGCGTCCGTTCAGCATTCTCTCGACCGCCGGCCGCGGACGCGGCTATGGAGCGAAATACACCGTCCGACCATCAACCTCGCGCGCTATGAAGAACTCGTGCCCAAGGACGGCGTTTATGTTACCCGCACCCGCGTCGGGCGAATGAATGCTTTGACTCGGTCACGAACGTCGGGAATCGTCCCACGTTTGGCGCCGATTCATTTGCCATTGAGACTCACCTGCTGAATTTTCATCCGCTAGAACTTTCGGCGGAGACGGAAGTCGAGATCCATTTTCTGGATCGTCTGCGCGATGAGATCAAGTTTCCTTCGGTCGAGGCGCTGAAAGAGCAGATCGGACGGGATGTGCGGAAGGCGCAGAAGTATTTGCGGCGGCTCCATGCGTATGAGTGATCCCAGTTAGTATAGCTCTTTCGCTTCGCTGAGCATGGCGGCAGTTTTTAGTTTCACTCACCAGGGAACGTCCGATGCCCTGATACAATCGCTCCCCGCATGGCCATTGGCCCCATCCAACTTCTGAAGCAAGCGAACCCCGGACAGCGCACGCACCCTACTGGCGGCTGCGCTCGGCTGGATGCTGGACGCCTTCGACGCCATGCTCTACGCGCTGGTGCTGGCTTATGTGATGCGCGATCTCGGGATGTCGAAGGCGACCTCCGGCTTTCTCTACACGCTTACTTTGCTGGCCTCCGGCATCGGCGGCGTGGTTTTTGGGTTCCTTGCCGATCGCATCGGACGCAAGCGCGCCCTGATGCTTAGCATCCTGACTTACTCGGTCTGCTCGTTCGCTTCCGGGCTTCTCCACGACCGTGCTGATGCTGGCAGTGTTCGTTTCATCCTTGGACTTGGGATGGGCGGCGAGTGGAATACGGGCGCCACCCTGGTCGCGGAAACCTGGCCGGATGAGTTGCGCGCCAAGGCGATTGCGATGGTGCAGAGTTCATGGGCTATCGGCTATGCGCTGGCTGCGCTGGTGGCGGGAGTTGTTCTGCGTTACGCCAACTGGCGGTTCGTGTTTTTTGTCGGAATTCTTCCGGCCATCGTCACGCTTTGGATACGGAAGCGCGTGCCGGAATCGCAGATGTGGGAAGAGCACCGGACGGCTGGACAAGGTCAAAAGCTTGAACCACAGGGGACACAGAGGACACCGGGGAATGATTCTTTCTCTCTCATTTTTCGCGCGCCTTATCGCAAGAGCACCATTGTCCTTCTCCTGCTCAACTTCTTTGGGCTGTTTGCCTGGTGGGGAATGTTTACCTGGATTCCTCCTTATCTTTCGCTTCCGATCGCGCAAGGCGGACGCGGCTTCGGCGTCATGCGCACTACCACCCTGCTGATCGTGCTCAACCTGTTGGGCATGTTTCCCGGATACATTCAGCTTCGGATGGGTCGCCGACCATCTGGGACGCCGCGATCTTTCATGCTCTACCTCTTTGTTGCCGCGCTGCTGGTGCCCTTCTACGCCGTGGCGCGCTCGCCAGGCGGCTCTGCTGGTACTGGGCGCAGTCGTCGCTTTCTTTGGGACGGGATTCTTCTCGGGCTCGGGCATCATCGGCAGTGAGATCTTTCCCACCCAGCGTGCGGGCGCGCGCGTTGGGCTTTACCTATAACGGCGCGCGCGCCCTGAGTTGGTCGCGCCCTGGATCATTGGACGGGTTGGGCAGACCAAGGGCTGGGTTGGGCTTTCTATCTTTGCGGTGCGGCGTTTCTTTCTGGCGAGTGTGATGGCTACGCAGTTGCCGGAGACTAAGGGGAAGACGCTGGAGTAAGAAGCGGTCGTTGGTCGATAGTCGTGGTCGCTAGCAAGCCCGATTTCGCAAACGACAAACGACTATCGACTAACGACTACGACTCTTACTCGATCGGTTCGACCACTAACTCCTTCGCCCCGAGCATCTCGTTCCGGCAACTGGATCAGCACGATCGCCACCAGCACCAGGACGATTCCTAACGTCTGCATCGGACGCAGCAACTCTCCCAGTACAATCGCCGCTATCATGATACTGAACACTGGCTCCAGGCAACTGGCGACGATGGCGCGGGTTGGCTCCAGATGCTGCAGTCCGGCGAAGTAACAGGAAAATGGCCCGAGCACGGAAACCAGCGAAAACATCAGCATGAATCCCCACTGCTGCGCGGCCGTAGTGGGCGGCAACAATTTTCCAGGGAGGATTCACGAAAATCCAGAACGATGAAGTCCCTACCAGCACCCACAGCAGCACTTTCCAGCGGTCATAACGGGCCAGTACTTTGTGTCCGCCGATGTTATAAAACGCGAAGGAAAATGCAGCCAGCAGTGCGGCCGTGACTCCGACCGTATCCAGACGGAAACCGCCTGAGCCGACAAAGCCGACCGCCAGCGCACAACCCATCTACGGCCAGTCCCACCGCCGCGCTTCTGCGCAACGACGGCCGCTGCGCGCCGCGCACCGCGGTGTAGAGCAACACCCAAACTGGCGCCGTGTATTGCAGGATGATGGCCGTGGCCACGTTCGTCCGCTGAATTGCGAGGTAATAGAAATAGTTCGACACCGCGACCCCCAGAATTCCAAGCAGAAAGAACTGCAGCAGGTCGCGTCCGGAACGCGCAACGCGGACGCTCCTCTCCGCGCCAGCAGCACCGGCAACAGCACGGCCAGCGACAAAGTCGCGCGGCTCTGCGACAGGATCAGCGGATCGATTTTTCCTAGTGACGCCCCGCCCGGCAGCAGATGCCCGGTGAATGCCGCGCGACCGAGCGTCGCCGAAATTCCCCAGAGAAATGCTGCGCTCCCGATATAAAAGTAACCCCGCAGCGGATGAGGAGCGGGCCTTCACGCAGCGTGCTCGATGGTGTAGGTGATCTTCGCCGTTTTCTCCAGCATGGCGGAAACCGAGCAGTACTTTTCTTTCGAGAGCCGGACCGCGTCTTCCATGGCTTTTTGCGACACCTTTCCGCGAACGACGATATGTTAAGTGAATCGACGTATAGACGGCGGGATAGCCGTCGGCTCTCTCGCCTTGCGCCGCGCACTTCGAGCCCGGTGAACGGCTCGCGTTTCTTGCGGAGAATTCCCACTACGTCCGATGCCGTGCAACCGCATAGAGCGAGCAGCACCAACTCCATTGGGCTGTTGGCAGTCTTCTCGGCGGCGGCATCCATCACGATCGAGTGTCGCGAAGTTGCCGCGCCTACGAATCGGTCTTTGTCGGTCCAATTTACTGATGCTTCAATCATGGTGCCTTCTCTCAGCAGCTGTCTAAAGCTGTCGACTGAAGCACGGTCCTTGTCGCAGCGGCAGCCCGGCGCGCCATCTCATTTCAGCTACCGCCGATTGTCCGTCACCGGCTCGGGATGAATCAGCACTCGGAACAGTTCCGGCGCATCGTGTTTGAAGCGGATCTCGAGCGAAGTCTGCACGTCGTGCACGCGCGAAAGCGGCATATCGTCGGGCAGCGTGCAGTGGCAGGAAACATAGAGCCGCCCGCGCACCTTCTTGAACTGGAATTCGTGCACGTCCATCACTTCGGGAAACTCCTTCACAATATTCTTGAGGCGCTGTTCCAGTTCTGGCTCGCGGACGATCTCTTCTCCCGTTTCAATCGTCGCCGGCTCACTTTCGATGTGCGTAAGGATGGTCGCAATTTCCGGAACCTCCGCACGCATCTCCGTTTCCAGCCGCGTGACTTCGTCGTGCGCGTGCTTCATGCTGAGTTGCTCGTCCAGTTCCAGATGCTGCTCGACATGCAACTGCCCGTTCAAGTCCTGCACGCTGACGTCGTGCACATTGAAGTTGTGGCGGGTAGCCACGGCACGAATGCGGTCAAAAATATTTTCCGTGCGCCGGGCCCGCGGAACCGAGTGCACCATCACATCGGCGTCGGGCAAAACCTCGCGCACTCGCGACGTCACCGCATCCGAAACCTGCTCCGAGCGCTGGAACGTGAAATTGCGCTCCAGTCCCACCGAGACATCCGCGAAAAATCGGTTGCCCGCTTTCCGGAACCGGACCCGCTCCACTTCCAGCACGCCATCGACTGTCCTGATCCGGTCGAGAATCTGGCTGCGCACGCCGGCCGGAGCCGCATCGAGCAGCGCATCGATTGTTCTCCGCGCCAACCGCCAGCTCACGTAGACCACCACGCCCGCCACGAATAGCGCGGCAATGGGATCGGCCTGGCGCAGCCACCCCACCTGATAGCTGCGGCCAAAATTGCTGCGCCCCAACCAAACCAGCGCGAGGCCCACGATCACTACCGCGCTCGACCAGATGTCGGTCGAAAAATGCAGCGCGTCAGCTTCCAGCGCCTGACTGTCATACCTGGTCGCGATGCGTCCGAGCGCGCGGGAGCGCCAGGCATCAATTGCGATGGAGAGCAACATCACCAGAAACGCAGCCACGCTCGGCTCAATTTCCACGCTGTGAAAGAACAGCCGCCTTATCGATTCGTAGACGATCCAGACGCAGGCAATCAGCAGCAGGCCGGTCTCGATGAAGGCCGACAAATTCTCGAACTTGCCGTGTCCATACTGGTGATCGGCGTCCGCCGGCTTGTCGGAAACCCGAACCGAAAAAAATGTCACCAGGGCCGCGATCAGATCCAATCCGGAGTGTGCGGCCTCCGACAAAATTCCCAGCGAGCCGGTCGCGATCCCGACCACAATTTTCGAGGCTGGTGATCACCAGAGCCGCCAGCACCGAGTTCCCGGCGACGGCTCGCTTTTCGCGGCGCATCGACGCGGAACTGAATGTGGCCCGAATTTCTGGCATAAACGTCATTATCGCTTTGGATTCGCTCGCCGCCAACCCCTTCGCCCGCCTTTCGAGCCTCCCGCGGGACATGCTACGATGACATTCGTCGCAATTTCTCCCTTGGAGGATCCTGATTCATGCGTTTCCAGTGCCTTGTGTGTCTTCTGCTCGCTGGCTTGGCCTATGGACAAGTGCTGCCGCCTAACCCGCCTACACCTCCTGCTCATCGGCCACCGCCGGAACAAAGTGCAACAAAGCGCTCCCGCCGCGCCCGATAAGGCCCCTGAAGTGAAAGTTGGCGCCCGATGATCCGGTGATCACGCTGAAAGGTTTCTGCGCCGATGCCACTCTACAGGGTGACGCCTGCAAAACCGTGATCACCAGGCCAATTTGAAAAGCTTGCCGAAGCGCTGCAGCCGGGAATGCCGCCGGCCATTCGCCGCAACCTCGCAAACGGTTATTCGAGCTTGCTGAGGATGTCCGCCGCAGCGGAAAAACGCGGCCTCGACAAAGGACCCACGTTCGACTTATTGATGAGCTTTGCACGCATGCAAATTCTTCCCCAGGAACTGACCGAGTGTGCTGCAGGAGGAATCCGCTAAAGTCAGGACGCCGATATCGAGGACTATTACAAGAAGAACGAAGCTTCCTACGAGCAAGCGACCTTTGTGCGCATTTTTATTCCCCGCGCAAAACAAATCTAACCGCGGCAACGGCTCCAAAGCCCGAGTGAAAAGGCCGCAAGCCAGCCGCGACTGCCGACGCCTGCCGCCCACCGAAGCGCAGAGAAAAAGCCGCTGAAGAAGCGATGACGAAACTCGCTGACCGATATCCGCGCCAGCGCCGTGAAGGGTGAAGACCCCGACACGCTGCAAAAGGAGGCCTACACCGCCGCTGGCCTTCCGGGAAATGCGCCTCCAACACAAGGTGGAGAAGGTAGCGCCGCACCACGTTGCCCGCCAGCCATCAGGCGGTCATGGATTTGAAAGTCGGCGAAGTGTCGGAAGTGATCACCGACCCGAACGGCAGCCACTACGTCTACAAGCTCGTCAGCAAGGAAACGTTGCCTCTCGAAAGCCGTGAAGACCGGAGATTCGCAAGACAATTTCCGGCCAGCGCTATCGCGAAGCCATGCAGGCTTTTCAGGGCAATGCTGAGCTGAACGAAGCCTACTTTGGCCCCGCCCGGACTCGCCGATGCCGCCGCGCCCGGGAGCACCGCCGCCGCCTCCGATCAACCAGCTCCCGACCCCGACTAAATGGATACGGTAAAACCAACCATTATTGTTACCGGCGTTTCGGGAAATCTGGGTCAGCGGCTTCTGCCGCAGCTCTCAGATTACACGGTAGTGGGCGTCGATGTCACGCCACCGCACTCATTCTTCGGTCGACCGCTTTGTGGCACTTGACCTGGGACGAGAAGAATCGACGCGGGAGTTGCTCTCTGCTGCTGCGCGAACTGCAGCCGGTATCCGTTGTGCATCTGGCGTTTGTGATCGATCCGCAGCGCTCCGGTGTTCTGGATGTCGACCGCATGTGGCGAATCAATGTGGCGGGTACAGCTCGTGTGATGGAGGCGGTTAGCCGAAGCCAACCGGAATGCGGAACCACTATTGGCAATTCATTTTTCCCAGCAGCGTGTCGGCGTATGGCTCCGACCTGACCGCGCCAGTGACGGAAGACTCGCCGCTGGCGGCTCACACGCTGCCATACGCAATTCATAAGAAAGAAAGCGATCTGGTGGTACAACAACGGGCGCCAGCGTTGCGCGGGTGCAGCGCATCTTCATTTTGCGTCCTCACATTTTTGCCGGAGCGAGCGTCGAGAATTATCTGATGGGAGCGTTTCGCGGAACCCCAACGGGCCCGGCGCGCGCGCGGCACGAATGCGTAAGGCGGCGAAGCGGCTGCCGTGTATGCTGCCCTTCGGCCAAAATTATCTGGACAATAAAATTCAGTTTGTTCACGTCGACGACATGGCCCGCCTGATCGCCTGGATACTCACCGCGAGCCTGAAGCGCAGCGGCTGACGATATTGAATGTTGCCGGACGGGGCGATGCCTTGAATTTTGCGCAGTGTATTCGAAATGGCGCATGCGAAATTGCTGCGGGTGCCGGGACGATGGGCCATGCGGCGCGTTCTACAGTTCTTGTGGGACTGGAAAATTTCGGCGATTCCTCCGGACGCTGATCCCTATATGACCGGGCAGTACATCATGAATACCGAGCGGCTGAAGAAATTTCTCGGCGACGAGTATGCGACGGTGATCGAGAAAACCAATTCGAAGCGTTCGCGGATTCGTTCCAGCGCAATTAAAAGATTGGCTACCGCCGAGACGCAGAGTACGCCCTGATACTTCGAGAAAAAGGACATACGCGGCGCCTAGGGTACCCCCTCCCCCCTCCCTACCCTCGGTCTATTGGAATCTTCGCGTTAGGGGAAAAATGTCTGCAAAGTATTCAAAGATAACTACTTATTCGCAAAGTATTCAGCGATAAGGAGTTAGCTTGATTTTCCCCTGCTTTGGGTACTCCTGTTCACTCTTGAGTTACTATCCACCGACCTTGAAAATTTTTATTTCACGGTCGTTTAGAATCATGGATTTGGCGAGAAATTCCTTGCAAATCTTTGGTTTTACGGGAGTTATCCGTAAAATATTCCGCGGTAAGGAGTTAGCTCGATGCTGGCCGGGATATGGCTTCGGGCGTTTCTGAAACGATGAAGATTTCAAAGATCGACTCCGCCTAGCCTCCTGGGAGGCACTTCCGCAAGCGGAAGGCGAGCAAGAAAATTGTCTGCTATCAGTTCATTTTACGCTGAGGTGTCAAGCGATCCCACGCTTCGGTGCCAGTGCCGTTTCGCGCTCACAAGCTATTCCGGCTTGGGGCCAACCGTAAGAATCAGGAGCGAATTATTCGCGTTTGCTTTGGTTACGATATCGTTCTTTTTTATTCCGATTTCTTCGAGGGCCTTTACTAAGATAAGTTTGTCGCCTTCGCGTTGCGTCCCGTAGTCGACCTGCATCGGAGGAATGAACGCAGCTGCGCCCATAAGCGTACTGCACGATATATTGTAAGATCCCACTTTTAGCGGTGAGTTAACTGTAAACGCATTGAAAAGATCCAGTTCAAAATCCAGCGCCTCAACGCCCTCATTTGTACTACCAGCCACACAGGATAGGGAGATAGTCTTAATCCCGAATGTTGCGACCATCTTACGCAGCGTGGCCTTTTGGCCCGACGACAATCGCCGATGCAGTTTTGCTGCCTTGAGTTCGATGATTTCACGTTCTGCTGCGGTGTATTTTGACAATAGATCGTCATATTGCTTGCTCGCTGCGTCAGCCTTGGTTTCGGCAGTGCCAGATTTATCAAGCGCTGATTGTGCTTTCGTTTCAGCATTGGTTGCCTTATCGCTAAGCGAGCCTACCAGCCGCCCAGAGATGCTGTTCGTCTGCACTAGGCAGAAAAGTTCACAAGCTAATGACACGATCAGCAGAAGTGTTGACCTTTTGGCTAGCCGCTTCTTACGCCACTCATCCCCTCCAGTTAGCCAGTTCGTGAAATCTGCAATGTACTCTCCGGCACAGGCAACGGCCACAAATCCACAACAGAAATATTCGGCTATCTCCCAGTCAGAGAGTGATTTTGTCAACGATGAAACGTCGGCTGCGTTTAAGGCCATACTGAGGACAAACGAAGGGTTACTCGGCGGATTTCGGTTCCGTCGCCCGGGCCGATGGTTTCTTCGGTGGGCCTGTTTTCTTCTTTGGCACGGTGATCTCTTCGGTCGGCTGGAACGCGGGATGGTAGGGGGCGTCGACTTTTACATGGGCTTCGTGCAATACCCGTGGCTTGCGGGAGTGGTCTTGATCAAAGGGATCGTCTTTCCAGTATTCACGATCGTGGGTGTAAATTCGCTTGATGCCCGCTTGGATTATGGCATTGCAGCACGCGAGGCAAGGAAATTTCGTCACGTAAATAGTCGTGCCCTGTAAGGGGCGGCCGCCGACTCGGGCTGCGTTCGTAATCGCATTGAATTCGGCATGACAGATCACTTTTAGTTTCTCGTCAGCGTTGAGGAGGGTCTGTTCATCATCGTGTACCCCCCGTGCAAGCCCGTTGAAGCCGGTGGACAGAATAATATTGTCTTCTGACACAATAACTGCGCCTACCGGACATTTCGGGTCCTTAGACTTGATCGAAACAGCCTTGGCAATATTCAAAAAATACTCGTCCCAGCAATCCACTTGCGCCGGAATAGAAAGTCGAGACGTTTGCCCTCCTGGTTTGGGCTCCTCCCGCAGCACGGATGTAGCAATCTCCGATTCGGACAAATACACCTCCCGAGGGAAGATATCCCCAACTTACAGGTTACCACGGGCTCGTGGGTCGCAATCAAGCAAAAAAGCAACCCGCCAAACACTGTGCCCTGCCGGTTACAATGTCTCCTAACATGGTCGATGCTGTCGAACGGAAGGTTGAACTCGCACCCGGGCCAAAGGGAATGGACTGGGCAACGTTTCTTGCTACAGCCCCGCCCGACTCTAGTTCAGAGATAAGTAACTTGTGGATACAGACCGGCGTCCACTACCAAGTGCAGGAGCCTGATGTTCTTATTTACTGTGATTCTGAAGAGTGCGACGGGTTACGAAAGTTCCAGCACTGCTCATCCACCTCTTATCTTGAGCCCGGAAAATGGAAATTTTTCTTTCTGACTGTTCAATGCCGCAATTGCCTAGCCACACGAAAGACGTTTGCACTTGCGGCACGGATGGTGAGGTCAAGTAACCCGGAGGGAACTGCCACAAAGTTGGGCGAGACGCCGCCATTCGGGCCTCACACCCCAGCGCGCGTTATCACTCTGATCGGCGGTGATCGGGAACTTTTCTTACAAGGACGCCGCGCTGAAAATCGCGCTATGGGTATTGGCGCGTTCGCCTATTACCGCAGAGTCGTCGAAAACCAGAAAACTAGGATCATCGAGCAGATCGCGAAGGTAGCGGCGAAGCTCGAAGCGAGACCTGATGTACTCAAGGACTTGAAAGCAGCAGCGAATGAAAAGCAATTCAGCAAGGCGATCGAGCAGATAAAGCACGGAATCCCAGAGGTGCTGCTGATCGATGGCCAACACAATCCACTGACTCTTCTGCATACTGCATTGAGCGAGGGGATGCACGCAGACACTGACAAAGAATGCCTCGAGATAGCGCAATCGATCAGGGTCGTTCTGACGGAACTGGCCGAGCGCCTATCCGGGGCGCTAAAGAAAGAGGAAGAGTTAACGAAGGCTGTTACGCGACTGCTGAATCGAAAGGGTGAAAAAACGCCCACCGAACGGCCCACACCAGAATGACTGTGATCGTCTGTGCCCGGATTTCCACCCAAAGGTTTCTCGTCGCCGACTGTTTGACACTCTTCGTCAGCCTTCCTAGACTGTGACTATGGAGGTGCGACTTCAACCCGCAAAGGAAGCGCAGTTCGCGGAAATCGCGGCGAGGCGAGGGCTGAAACCCGACGAACTGGCGCAGCAGGTGCTAGCCCGCTACCTGGAAGATGACAGCCGCTTCATTGAGGCGGTGAATCTTGGCCTGGCCGCTGCCGATCGAGGCGACTTTGTGGAGCACGACGACGTAGGGGCCAGGGTTCAACGGATTCTCCGGCCATAACACTCTAGACAAAGAGCCGATAGCGACAGGTGCGCTACTTGCTCGCGTAGTGGTCCGCCCCGAGGAAGTGCAGCGAGACGTAGGGCTCATCGCCCACCACCCAACTGTCGTGGCCGGGAGGTCCGGGTGGAATGTGGAAGAGCATGCCGGGGCGGAGTTCATGGATGGTGCCGTCCTCCATCGCAGCGGTGGCGCAGCCGGAGAGGACCAATCCAACATGCTCGACGTTGCAGCGCGACGCGCCTACGGTGGGGCCTACGTGGAGGGACCACTTCCATCCGGGCTGGTAGGTGGCGCGGCCGATGGTCATGCCTCCGATGTGGACGAGTTCGAATTTTCCTTTTTCGAAGGTGCGCACCTCGTCGGGCTGTTCAAAACGCTTTAGAACTGTGTCTAGCATCGCTGTTAACTCCGCGCAGGCTGTCGGGCCCTCAGGGGCTAAAGCCCGCTTTTTATAGGAACTGAACGGCACGGCTGAAGCCGTGCCCTACCCGAACCATTTCTTCGCGTCTCGGCGATTACGCATTCTTCACTCTTCAATTCTTCACTCCTCGGTATAGGCCCGCTACGCCGAATGTGTATGGGGTCCATGAGACTTCGCGGAAGCCTGACTGATGCATGCGGCTGAGCATTTCATCGGGCGAGGGAAAGCGCTCGACCGACGCGGGCAAATAGGCGTACGGGCCGCGCACTCCCGAAAGTACGGTGCCGATCGCGGGAAGAACTTTTTTGAAGTAGACGCGGTAACACTGGCCGATCAAGCCGCCGGGCTCTCCGAAATCTAGGATGCCGCATTCTCCGCCGGGAGCCAGGACGCGGGCAATCTCGCGCAGGCCGGCATCGTAGTCGGCCAGGTTGCGGAAGCCGAATGCGGATGTCACCAGATGGAAGTGTTCATCGGGAAACGGCAGCCGAAGCGCATCGGCTTCGATCCATTGTGGGGATCGCGGCGTTGTGCCTTTGCTCTTCGCGGCGGCGCGCTGCAGCATGGCGTGAGAGAAATCTGCGCCTAGAATCTGCGGGGGATCTGCGGAGATCCGGAGTTCGCGCGGCGGCTTAGGGCGAAGGTCATGTCTCCGGTGCCGCAGCAGAGATCGAGCACGCGCGCGTTGGGACGCTTCAGAATGGCGTCGAAGGTGCGCGCCGTGCGCCTCCACCACAAGCGGTCGATGTTGAAAGAAAGAACGTGATTCAGCAGATCGTAGCGCGGCGCGATCGAGGTGAACATCTCGCGCACGGCGGCTGACGCGGACTCGCGGTCGCGCGCACCGGCGGGAGACGCGCCTATGGTCCGCGGATTCAGCTCTTGATTCATACCGTTGGTGCGACTGCGGAAGCATCGCGGACGGGCGAGGGCGCCCGTCGCTCCACAAATAACATCGTCATCTAATTTCGCGCTAGTTTCCTGATCTCATCTATGGCTGAGCGAACTATGGCTTCCGGGACGTCGCTGGAGATCTCAACTTTGCCGATTTCTCGCGGCAGAATAAAGTGCACCACTCCGTGCCTTGTCTTTTTGTCGGACCGCAACCGCTTCAGGACGCTCGCCGTCTGGAACTTCATGCGCGGCAGTCTGCCGAATCCTAGGACCGCGTTGGTGATTCGTCCCGCCGTCACGCTGTCGAGTTTGCCGGTGGAGAGCGCGATGTGCGTGGCCGCGATCATGCCCCAGGCGACCGCCTCTCCGTGGAGCAACTGGGTGTAACGGGTCTCGGCTTCGAGCGCATGGCCTATGGTGTGACCGAAGTTGAGCACCTGGCGCAGACCGCCTTCGCGTTCGTCGGCGCTTACTACCGACGCCTTCAGGCGCACGGAATCGGCAATGACTTTCTCTACCACGACCGGGTCGCGATCGAGAATTTCGCGACGCCTTTCTTCAAAGAGCTTGAACAGTCCGGGGTCTCCGATGACGCCGCACTTGAGCGATTCGTAGAGGCCGGCGCAGTATTCGCGCGAGGGCAGCGTCTCCAACACCGCGGGGTCGATGAGCACGGCGCGCGGCTGGTGGAAGGTGCCTACTAGATTCTTGCCCGATAGCAGATTGACGGCCGTTTTCCCGCCGATCGCGGCGTCGACCTGTGCGAGCACGGTGGTTGGCACCTGGATCACATCCACGCCTCGCATGTAGATAGAGGCGAGGAAGCCGGTCACGTCTCCGACTACGCCGCCGCCGAGTGCGATCAGGGTGACGCCGCGATCGGCGCCCTGCTTTACTAGCTTCTCCGCCAGCTTCTCGAGCGTGGTTAGACGTTTGGAGCGTTCGCCGTCGGGCATTTCCAGTATGGCGGTTTCGATTCCGGCGGCGGACAAGGATTTCAGCAGAACTTTTGCCCAGCGGCGGCGCACGGGCGGAACAGTGACCACAAATGCGCGGCGCGTATCTAGGACCTTGCCGAGGTATTCTCCGGCGCGGGCGAGCAGTCCGCTTCCGATAAGCACCTCGTAGGAGCGCGACGGCGTGGCGACGTGGATGCTAATCATGAATGTTTGTCGGCATCTTCATCTTCATCATAATCATAGCGTATGAGCGCGCTGCTTCCGGGGGTTGAGCAGCGAGGCGAGAATGGAGGCTCCCAAAACTAGCAGCACAATCGTCAAGACCCATTCGGTCGGAATGTGCACATGATGCGACGCGAGCATTTTGAGGCCGATGACAATCAGCACCACCGATAATCCGTAATGCAGGTAGTGAAGCCGGTCCATCATTCCGGCCAGGGCAAAGTACATCGAGCGCAGGCCGAGAATGGCGAACACATTTGCGGTGTAGACAATAAAAGCGTTCAGGGTGATGGCGAGGACCGCTGGGATCGAGTCGACCGTAAGAAGAATGTCGCTGGCCTCGACGACCAATAACGCTACCAGCAGTGGAGTCGCGTAAAGACGGGCTTTGTCTCCGTGCATTGGTCCGTCCTGGCGGGTAAAGAACTGCCCGCCCACGTAATCCTGGGTCACGGGAAAAACGCGGCGGAAGAGCCGCAAAAGAAAGTTTTTTTCGGGATGGATTTCCGTTTCGCCGTGACGCAGCAGCTTTATTCCCGAATACACGAGCACGGCGCCGAAAGCGTAGGTGATCCAACTGAAGCGGCGAATCAGGCCCACGCCCGCCAAGATGAACACGCCGCGCATGAGCAGCGCTCCGAGAATTCCCCAGAGCAGCACCTTGTGCTGATATTCGTCAGGTACGTTGAAGTAACGAAAGACGACCAGGAATATAAACAGGTTGTCAGCGCTGAGCGACAGTTCAATCACGTAACCAGTCACGAACTGGAGCGCCTCAGTTCGTCCGAGCCAGAACCAAACCAGCACTGCAAACCCGGCCGCCAGTGCGATCCAGGCTCCCGACCAGGCGAGCGCTTCGCGAAATCCGATGCGGTGGGAGCGGCGATTCAGCACGCCCAGGTCGAGGGCCAGTATCGCCAGCACAAAAAGGTTGAAGACGATCCAGAAGACGAGCACAGGGAATCTTACGGGAAGCAGGTGTCAGGTGTCAGGTCTTAGGTCTTAGGAAGAACAAAGACGGCGGGCTCGAACCTGAGACCTGAGACCTGACACCTGACACCTGAGACCTGCTTTATGGTTCTCTTCCTCGTTTTCCATTGGCCCATTCGTCCCACATGCCCGAGTCTTTCAACTCCTGGTCGAGATGGGATTCATGGAAGGTCTGCTCGATCTGGGCGCGGTTCAGGCGCGGGCCGACGCGATCGGCGGCATTTGCCAGCGCGAACGTGAATTCGGCCGCTTCAGCTACGTTCTTTTTGAGCTGCGCGAAGTCTACTTTGTCGAAGGTGTCGGTGGTCGCGTGATAATTCTCCATGTAGTTCGCTTCCTCCTGGTCGACGACAAACGTGGGCACGCCTTCGAGCATAAAGTCGTAATGATCCGAGCCTACCTCGGCGGTTGCCTCCACTTTCGGAATGCCGAGTTCTTCCAACGGAGTCAACATCGCCTGTACTGCCGGAACAACGTCTTTGCGCCCGCCGGTCGAGACGGCCGTCATTTTGCCGGTGCCGGAATCAAAGATGACCACGCCCGCCGCCTGATCGAGTTCGCTACGATGGGACAGCGCGTAGGCGCGCGATCCCATCTCCCCTTGCTCTTCGCCGGAAAACAGGATGAAACGCATCGAGCGCCGCGGCTTCAGACCCGACGCCTTGACGGCACGCAGCACATCGATCACCAGCGCGGCGTTGCATCCGTCGTCGAGAGCGCCTGTTCCCAGTTCCCAGGAATCGAGGTGCGCGCCGAGCACTACGAACTCGTCCGGCTTTTCGCTGCCGCGAATTTCCGCGACCACGTTCCAGGTCTTGATCGCGCCGCCAATTTTGTTGGGAATCGAAAGATCGGCCCACACTGGATGTGCCGACGCCAGCAGGCGGGCAATGCGCTCTCCATCTTCGCGCGCCACCACGACCTGCGGCAGGGCATCGATTTCGCCATGCTCAGAGTTCGTGTGCCGGTAAAGGATGCCGTGCTCGCGCGAGGATATGAACGCGACGGCCTTGGCTTTTCCTTTCACCGCCAGGGCAACCACCGTGGGAGCCCAATCGTCTTCGGCGTACAGATCGTCCCAAGTCGCCAGCACCTTGGTGTGTACGAGCACGACTCTTCCGGCGATTTCCCCGGCCTTGGCAAACTCGGTCGCCGAACCTGTTCCCACATCCACGATCGGTACATGCTTGGCCGGAGGCATCGCCGGCGCCCACGCGACCGATACGGCGTGAACAGGAAAAGTAGTCCCGGAATATAACGACGCCGTCATCTCGGTCGCGCCTTCGGCCCACGAATTCTGAATGATGAATTCTTCGGTGTGCACGCTGTCGGCTCCAGCGTCTTTGAAGGCCGCCACGGCCCAGTCCACCGCGCGCTGAAAGGCGGGAGTTCCGGGAACACGTCCGCCAATTTCATCGCTCAGGCGGCGAAGATTGGTTTCGAGCGGCGAAGGCTTGAGGGCTTCCGTGATAAGACGATGCGCGATTTCTCGATCTGAATTGGGGTCGGCTGCGAAAGCTGGAAGAATAAAAGCCGCCATCAAAAAAAGAGTGCAAACTAAGCGGGCGAGTCTACGTGTCATAGCTCGGAGCATTAGAAATGAATTTGCTGGAAAACAAAAGAGGCGGGTGTGAGTCGTGACCGAAGGACGGGTTTGAGGAGTTGTTAGATCGAGCGACGCGAAAGATGAGAAGGCCGGTCGGGGACGCCCGGCGCTCCATCAACGGAGGGCTTAGGCATGACCCTCGCCCGTCGCCAACATCGGCAGTACTTTGGGCTGGGTTTTTTTCTTGCGGTTGGTCTTCTTGTTGATGGTCTTCCTTTCGCTGACTTTCGAACGGGAACCCGCCGCAGGGCCGCGGCTGATCAGGTCGGCCAGCGTCGTATTCTCCAGAATCCGGGCGGCCGCATCCCGTACTTCGAGAAACACTCTGTAGAGGGCGCTGTGGTCGGCATCGCGATTGATCAGAACTCGCAACTGATCGGCGTCGCCAAAGGGCGCGAGGGGCCCGTCAATCAAGCGGATGATTTCGCTCAACCGGATCTCCGCTGGCGGCCGGCGCAAGCGGTATCCACCCTTGGCGCCGCGCACGCTCTCCACCATGCGCGCATTCTTCAGTTCCAGAAGAATCAGCTCCAAAAACTTTTCGGGCAGATTTTCTTCGTAGGCAATGTCGCGAATCCGGATCGCACCCTGGTTGTAGCGCCGGGTCAGCATCATCAGCGCCTGCAATGCATACAGCCCTTTTTGGGAAACTTTCATCGCGTCCTGCCCTTGATTATCCCTACGTTATTATCCCTACGTCAATGATAGGCATTATGGAAAATGCACGTGCGCTGCCAAAACGCCGGACTTCAGGACTGGGGACGGTCCTGTAATTTCAGCAAGTTACAGCCGGAAGAGTGGACCGGGGAAGGAGCTGTGGTGCAACGGTTTGCATTCGGGAAAGGGCGACTTCCCCTCTCCAAAAACGCGCTCGTTCTCGCGCTTCTCAGGCTCTTCTTCTCAGGACTGCAGCCGTCTCAGGACAAGCGCAGAATCTCAACCGTGATGTTATCTGGCCCGCCGCGTTCCCGGGCTAGTTCTATCAGGTCGCGGCACGCCTTTTCCGCACTGTTGTTCTCGACGGCATCAAGGATTTCCGGGTCGCGCACCTGCCCCCACAATCCATCGCTGCAGATGAGAAGCACGTCCTCGGGGCGCAGAGGCTCAGGATGCCCGGGCGAGTCCATGATGAGATCGGGGTTGGTACCTAAGGCTGCGGTCAGAATGTTACGTTGCGGATGATGCTCGGCCTCTTCCGGAGTAATCATTCCCGACTCCACCAGCCGTCCCACATAGGAATGGTCACGCGTAACCCTGATGATCTGGCGGTCGCGGATCAGGTAGAGCCGCGAGTCGCCGACGTGCACGTAGTAGAGCGCGTCGTAATTCGCAACTCCGTTCGCAAGTCCGTTGACCGATCCGGTGGCAGTCTCGTCAGCCTCTCCGTTTGCGGCGCCGTCCGTACCCCCGGGCGCACCTCTGACGATGGCCGCCGCGGTGCAGGTTGTTCCCATGCCGCGCAGCTCCGGATGAGCAAAGCTATATTCACGGATCTGCTCGTGGGCCGCCTGCAAACCCTCGATCAGCGCGGCTTGCGGGTCGTCGCCGCGAAAGTCGCGATAGACCGCCATTAACGTTTCCACCGCCAGGCGGCTCGCTTCCTGTCCGCCTTCGTAGCCGCCCATGCCGTCTGCTACCACCGCCAACCGGCCCTTGCGGAGGAACTGCTGGTCGTCCTCCGGCTCCCAATAACCAAACGAATCTTCGTTGTTGTTGCGCACGCAGCCGACATCGGACTGGCTCGATACCTCAATTCCAGATCTGACCTTCATCTGGAAGCGACTTCAGTTGAGAGATTGAGAGGCATAGGCAACGAACGCAATCGCAGACAAACACATCATTATAAGGGTTGCGGGCAGGACGCTCAAACCAGGCACTGAAAACTGCCTGCTTGGACGGAGTGGAGCAGCCCTAAAAGGAGACGAGGACGGCAGCTTACAGCCGTCCTCGCGGAACAACAAATCAAATGCCTGAGACTAAGACGTCGGCTGCGGACCGCACAATCCGGTGGGGTTGTTCAGGTTGGCGGGATCCTGGTCATAGTAAGGGTAATACTGATTGCCAGCCGACGAGGCGACCGGGATATAAACGGGCTGCGATATCACCCCCTGGTACGTAACTGTCACCTGGTAGTCACCCGAGTAGAAATAAGCGGGCGTGGTTGAGCCAACCGGTGCGATATCCACCCACGTGCACGTCGCCGGCTCAACTGCGGTAACCAAGCCGGTGGGGCTGAGTTGTACGGGCCCCTGGGCCGCAGTCTGGGCGCATGGGGTACCCAAGCACGGAGGAGGCAGCGGGTTGCCGAACGCATCGATGTTGTTAACCGGATCAACGATGATGTTGTACACGACCCCCGTACCGTGAACAGGGATGGACTTCCCGTTACTATAGTTCGCGGTCGCACTCAGTTGGATCGTGCCGCCGTTGCCCTCCAAGGTGAAGAAGCCGGATTGGCCCGTAGGGACGAGGCCGTTGATCAGGCTTGCGCCAAGAGTAACGGACTGCAGCTTATTGGTTGTGCCGCATCCAGCTAGAACGAAGACCAGGAGGGCGCATGTCAGCGCCGCAAGGATGTTTGTGCGTTTCACCGCGGATTACCTCCAAAAGGAAATCTTCCGCATCGTCGCAGCATCCGTCACATCAGACAAGGTAACCAAAGTCACTGAACCTTACGGACCGATTGCCGAGCCCAGAACCTAACCGGAGCCGCGTGAGTCGAGCGGTACAAACGCCATGCAGGACTCAACGGTCATCTACGATCACCTCGTCTACAATCACCTCGTCTACAATCGCTTCCATGTCCGATCAACCCATGCCTGATCAACCCATTCCTGATCAACCAGTGCCCGCTCAACCAGTGCCCGATCAACCCGTGCCTTCTCCGCAACAACCCTTGCTCCCATCTGAACCGGTTACGGAATTTCGCATTGGCGAAGAGTTTGGAACCGCCAAGCGTAATCTTCCGCCTGCCGGCATTGTCCTGATCTGCGTTGCCGTCATCGCTGTGATTGTGGGAATTTTTGCTTTTGTGGGACGGCCGAAACCGCAGGGCGCGGGTTCGATCGACTTTGTGGTCGCGACCGACGTGCCTGGCCAGAATATGATCCTGGCCGCCATCACTTTCACCCTGAAGAATCCAGCGGACAGGCCGTTGTGGATTCACACGCTCAAAGCGGAGCTGACCACCGCCGACGGCAACATCTTTGACGATGAGGCGGCTTCGGCGGTGGATCTCGACCGTTATTACCAGGCGTTTCCTGTTTTGAAAGAAAGTTCTGAGCCGCCGCTTCCGCCTGAGACCAAGCTGCTCGCCAGAACCGAAAAGCGAGGAACCATCGTTGTCAGTTTCAAGGTCACCAAGGAGGCGTTCGATCAGCGCAAATCCCTGACGGTGACGATTCAACCGTATGATCAGGTGCTGCCCGTCGTCTTGAGGTGAGGCACGTTAGAACTATGCTGCTGGGTCAGGTGTGGCCGGGCGAAAGCGCCCGACCCTCCACTTTTTTTACCATCAGCATTTCATTCGTTCTCGAGTTGTTTGCGGGCTTCGATCAAGGCAGCCTTGGCGGCGCCGCTCACTTTCGGATACTTCAAGTTCATACGCTTTAAGGCATCGACCACGGCCTCGGAGACCACCAGCCGGGTGAACCATTTGTTATCCGCCGGGACCACGTACCAGGGTGCATTTTCACTCGCCGTGTGCCGGATCATGTCCTCGTAGGCTCCGTGATATGCGTCCCAGAATTGGCGTTCCTTCACGTCGGCCGCGGAGAACTTCCAGTTCTTGTCGGGCGTATCGAGCCGTTCCATGAACCGGCGCTTCTGTTCTTTCCTGGAAAGATGCAGAAAGAACTTAACCACGGCAATGCCATTGCGCGCGGAGTAGCGCTCGAGATTATTGATGTCTTCAAAACGTTCCTGCCAGATATGCCTGGTCACAAGCTCTTTCGGCAGTTTCTGGTTTTCGAGAATCTCCGGGTGGACGCGCACCACCAGCACCTCTTCGTAATACGAGCGGTTGAAGATGCCGATCCGCCCCCGCGCCGGCATGACTTTCATGCAGCGCCACAGATAACCGTGGCGCAATTCTTCCGGCGACGGCGCCTTGAACGACGACACATCCACGCCCTGCGGATTCACGCCCGACATGACGTGCTTGATGGTTCCATCTTTCCCGGCGGCGTCCAGGGCCTGGAAAATCAGCAGCAGGCCCCAACTGTCCTGGGCCGCGAGAATGTCCTGCAGGCGGCTCAGTTCTTTGACGCCATGGGCGAGCAGTTCCTTCGCCTGCGGCTTCAGTTCTGACCCCAGCCCGTGCGTATCGGCGGGGTCGTGGTCCTTGAGGCGGAAGTGTTTCCCGTTTTCGATGCGGTAGCGCTTGAGCAGTTTGTCGATTTTCATAGTTACTCTTTCTGCGTTGCTCTTTCCGAGAACTGAGAACTGGTAACCAGCAGTCTACCTCTATCGACATTTGACTTCCCGTGATTTACTCCGCAGAATAGAAGTAGTTCTTTAAAGGCCAAAACCCACCAGTGGGGGCGTCACGGCTTCGACGGAGATGCTTGCGGCCAAGAGGCATGCCGGGGTGCACACACCCGTAATCGCGTGCAAAATGATAATTGCCAATCAACAGATGGCATACGCAGCTTAATTAATTAAGTTGCCGTCCTCCGCGGCTTCGCCCGTGGGCTGCGGTCAGGACGTCACACAGCGGGCCGCTCCTCTCGGCTACGTCTGGGCTGGGAGGCTAAGACTTCAGGCTAGCGTTCACTGTTTCTTGTCCGTTCTGAGCAGTGGCCGCGAACGTCCTGGGGTAATGCCCAGGGCATGAACTGGAATAAGCATGTAGTCTCTTGACCAGTAACATTTTCGGACGCGGGTTCGACTCCCGCCGCCTCCACCACTTTTTCTCTTTACAGATTCTGCGCCCGCTTTCGAGCTTCAGCTGCATCGCTCATCCTGCGCGATGTTTTCCACTTGCCTGCAAAAACAAAAAAAATGCGGGGACCGTTTGGGCGGTCCCCGCGTTGGCTTGGCTGGTCACTTCCCTGCTACTGGCAGACGCCTCCGCTGCCGGCTGTGTAGATGGCCTGCACCTGGGACGGCGTCAGGGCTGCGTTAAAGACGGCAACATCATTCAGCAGACCGGTGAAGGGCCAGTTGTTGGCCACCGACTGCCCGATCGCGAACCACGTGCTGGTGTATGGAACCGTGGTCGAACTAGTCCAGGGCGTCTCACCGGATGGTGTAATCGTAGGCTGTTGTACGCCATTGAAGTAGACCAGCGAGGGGTTATTCGCTGCGGCGGTTACAGTGACCAGGACCCATTGATTGAGCGGCACCTGCGTGGTTGTGTATACCGAGTAATATCCGCTCCCTGTTCCGATGTCGAAGTCGATGCCACCTGGAGGCACATCCGTCCCGTTGCTGGAGTTGTCGATGTACAGGCCGATGCCCTGATAGCCGCTGCCGTCCTCGCTACCCATAATGGTCGCGAAGGAGCCGGAGGCGGGCAACGCGGTCATGTAAACCCAGGCTGACATGGTAATGGCACCCTGGATTTGCAGGTTGGTCGGCACGGGCTGGCCGATCAGCACATATTGATTGTTTCCGCTCAGACTGAAAGCATCGCCAACCTCGCCCAAGCCATAGGTAACGCCGTTCTCCAGCGTCCCGTTATAGCCGTTGGGACCATAGTCGGTGGCGTTGTTGTTGCCCGGCCACAGAGCGACCAGGCTGGAGGGCTGGGTCACGCACGCCGGAGTTCCCGTAACCGTGGCCGAGCAGGAGGCGTTGGTGCCGCTGTACTCGCCGTTGCAGCTCCAGGTCCAGGAGCCGGGTTCGCCAGTGTAGTGACCGGCGAGGCCGTGCCGGCCGAGCAGAGGTTAGTCGGCGGCGGAGGAGAACGTCGCCTCCGTTGGCCGTGCCGCAGGCGCCGTTCACCGGCGGCGGCCGTGCCGGTGGTGAAGGTGGCCAGTACGCCGTAGTTGGTGGTCGAGTTGTTTCCGGCGATGTCGGTGAGCCACCATGGATTGGGGTAGTAGTAAATGTCGTAGATCGTCGACTCGGCAAGCGGCGTGGTTGGCGTGAGAGTCATGGTCGTGTAATCGCGGGATTGAACTCGTCGAAAATGCGATCGTGCTTGGGACAGCCACGCCCGGTGTTGTGGGGGCGCAGATAAATCTCGTTGGTGTTGATGAGGACCGGGTCCATGGCCTCGCTGAAGGTGACCGAGGCCGACGTTGGCACACCGGAGAGCGTCGTAGCGCTGTCGCAGGAACCGTGGATGTGACGCACGCGTTGGTAAAGTCGAAGCTCGATCCGGTGGTGAAGGTGCTGGTGGCCGCGAGGTCGGATTGCCGTTGAGGTCCGTGACACCGGCCACGTTGTAGGTGTAGGTGGTGTTGGGCGACAGCGCGTACGGCAGTTCGCACCGACGCGATGAAGTTTCCGTCCTCCGCGGTAGACGGCGATCGGGATCGGGCTGCCGCCTTGCGGAGTGAGCGTGATGTTGGCCAGCGACTCGGTGGCATACCGGCTCGTTGAAGAGCAGGTTGAGGCTGGAGCTGTTCCACGGGCCCTCGCCGGTATTCACCGGCACGTTGGTCATGCCGCTGGGCGGGTTGGCCTGGACCAGCGTCGGTCCGGTGGTGACCGCGCCTTGCCGGTGTAGAAGTAGGAGCATCGACGGCGTTCTGTGCGTTGCCGGTCAGGTCGATGGCATTCTCGCAGTAGTAATAGTACTCGGCGTTGGCGAACAGCGGACTGGTTGGCGTCATGGTCACCGACATCATGTCCTGGCGCGATGTTGTAGGTCACCGGGATGACTGCGCTGGTCACGTAGCTGTAGACATAGGTGTCGGCGGGCGTGATGCTGCTCGGATCCATGGCCTCCGAGTAGAGGCAGGTGAAGGAAGCGTTGGTGGCGATCCGGTCGTTGCCGCGGCGAAGTCGAGCGTGGCGGTCGGCGTGGTGTAGTCGGGCTGCGCGCGCGGTGGTGAAGCTGCACCGTGGGCTCGCTGAATTCGTTGCCCGCGTAGTCCAGGATGTTGCTGACCGCGACCTGGATGGCGGCTCGACTGCGGCAGCGGATTGAGCGGATAGAAGTTGGCGCCCACCAGATCGTGCTGCTGTAGTTGTAGGTCCAAGGAGCCGGGGATAGGATTGCCGCCGGTGGTGACCTGGACGTTGGTCGAGTTCACCGTGGTGCGGTCGGCGGGCTTGGAGAACTGCAGGCGGATGTAGGCGTTGGTGCCCACATTCGGCGAGCCGTTCGGCGGGCCGACGGTGACCGTGCCGGGCGTCGTGTCCGTGCCGGGGCTGGTGGTGAAGTAGGTGAGCCAGCAGGTAGCTGGAGCGGCAACGCCATTGGTTCCCTTCACCGAGGCGTTGGCGCAGAAGCCGTATTGCGTGGATCGCGGCGTAGGGCGAGGTTGGCGTGATCCGCACAACGGTGGGCGACACTAGCGTAGCCGTGTACGCAATCGTAGGACCGGTGTCCTGGAAGAAGTTGGCGTTCGTCACCGTCGAAGCATTCAGCGGCTGGCTGTACTGGATGTCGATCTCAGTGTTGGTGGGCAGACCGGTTGTGTCGCAGCACTCCGGGCTCACCGCGACGATGGTGGGCTGAGCCGTGGCTGGGTTGACGGCAGCCGCAGTGTAGAAGTAGCTGCTGTCGCTGTTGAAAGCGTCGCCGTTAGACGTCGCTTGCGCCGGAGAAGAACCACTGCACGGTGGCGCCGTTCGGGAACGCGATGGTGGGCGTGTACTGAACTTGTAACCGCTGGCGTCGGCCTGAACGGATCCCGCGTAGACCTGGCCGTTGACTGCGACGGTGAGGCTTCCGGCCACGGTGGAGGGATTGGCCTGACGGTTGAGATAGAGCGTCAGCGAGCGTGTTGGTGGGCACGCCGGTTGCGTTCGTCACCCGGAGCGGTGCTGGTGACACCGCCGTTGCCGGTAGCGGGATCGGCCTCCGTCGAGAAGGTGCTGGTGAAGGTGTTGCGCCAGCTTGTTGCCCGACATGTCGCTGATTCCGCCCGCGGGGAACTCGATGGTGTAAGTGGTGCCGTTGTTGAGAGAGCGCCGACATTGAAAGTCAGCGTGCGGTTGTCCGCCGACAAGCTGTAACTGCCCGCATCCTGCAAATCTGGCCGGCATACAACTGCGAGTTATAGCTGTTGGCGCTGCCGGAAAGTGATGGAGTTGTTGAAGGTGACGGCGACAGGCTGGTCGCGGCCCACATTGGTGGCGCCGCTCAGCCGGGCTGACCGAGATCACCTGCAGCGGTATGGGGGCTTCGGTGGCGGTGCTGACGGTGAAGTAGACGATCTGGTCGCTATAGCAGCTACCGTTCTGGAAGACGTCGCCGAGCACGTCGGTGGGACCGCCGCACTCGCCCACATAGATCGTTGCGCCGGCCGGATACGGACTGGTTGGGTGTGAAGGTGACGGTATTGCCGCTAACCATGTAGGTGCCGGCGATGCCCTGGTTGCTGTTCCAAGTATTCATCACCTTCAGCGTGGCGCTGTTGACCGTGCTCGGATCGAGAATCTGGCTGAAGGTGAGGATGATCGGCTGCGTATTGGAGTCGTTGGTCGAGCCGTTGCCGGGATGTTGATGCTGGTTACGGTGAGTCCGCCCGTTGCCGCAGCCGTAGCCGGTAGTGAAGCCGGTTGTGACAGGCACGACGGCGTTGCCATTGGCATCGGTGAAGTTGCCCACGTGTACCGTGTAGGTGATGCCTGCCGCCAGATTTGCGGCGGGCACGAAGGTGAGCGTCTGGCTGTTGGTGAAGCTCACGGTTCCCGCCACGGGGGTAGTTCCGTTCAAGAGCTGGATCGAGCTCTGACTCCAGCTGGTCGGATCCATGGGCACGTTGAGAGTTGCCGTCACCTGGGCATTCAATGGAATGCCGGTGATGCTCATTCGGTGGAGTGACGGTGACGGTGGGGCCGGACGTGTCCGCGCCGCCGTTGGTATAGAAGTAAACGTTGACACCGTTGCCGTTGTTGCCGTCCTCATCCTGGTAGCCGCAGCAGGCCTGGAAGTAGTAATAGGTGTTGGGCAGCAGCGCGATCTGCGGCACCATGTCACTTCTAACCCGCTTGGCGGACAGGTGACGCTGAGCGGAATAAACTGCCCGGTGTCGTTGAGGAACATGCGGAAGGTGCTGTTGTTGACGGTGATCGGGTTCAGCGGCTTGTTGAAGACCATCTTGGGAGTCACGTTGGTTCCGATCGTGGTGCCGCTCGGCGGATCGCTGTTGGTTGCGCTTGGGCTGGCGATGTCATAAGTTGCGCCCGTGGTGAAGCTGTTGGTCACCGTGGCAACCGGGTTGCCGGCCGGATCCTTGACGCCGGCGATGGTCATCGTGTAGGTGAGTGCCCGGCAGCCAGCGGCGCCGCCGGCACGAGTTGCAGTATGGTGTTGCCCGCGCTCAGAACCGGCGTAGTGGGACGGTCGAGCCGCCGGTCGACAGCGTTACGCCGGAGACGGTGTTGGGATCGATGGGCGCGCTGAACTGCGCTTCAATGATCGCGTTGGTGCCCAGGCCGGTATCTCCGCTCGACGGATTGAAGTTGATGACCGTGGGAGCCGGACGGTGGAGCCGGTGAATGTCGGCGTAGAAGGTTAGTTCGTATGCCGCTTACTGTGTTGCCCGCCAGATCGGTTCCGCTGTTGACGTAGAGGTAGTACTCGCGCCCTGCAGCCAATGGAGAAGTCGGCGTCAGATAGGCGACCGTCTGGATCTGCGTTCCAAGTGAGTGTGGTGGGGATGTAGGTGCTCGAGCAGCGTGTCATAGATGCCGAAGTTGCTGGTTGCGAACGAAGTGTCACATCCATCGACTCGCTGAACTGAATCGTGATCATCGAGTTGGTGGGGATGCTCTCGTTGCTGGTAACGCTGCTCCAGACCACGGTCGGGGCGGTGAAATCGGGGCCCGGCCCCGGTCTGTGAAGGTGGAGCTGAAGGTCACCGGATTGCCGACCCGGTCCGTGACTCCGTTGATGCTCATGGTTAGAGTCGGCGCCCGCCGGCAGCGGCGCGTTGCGGCACGAACTAGACGCGCGTGTCGGTGGAGTTGAAGGTGTAGTTGCCGGCCAGAGGCGTGCTGCCGTTCAGCACCTGGAAGGTGTTGCTGTTGACGCTGACCGGATCGATCGGCTTGCTGAAGACCACGCCCGGAGAGACGTTGACGCCCACGTTGGTCGCGCCGCTGAAGGGCACCGCACTGACAACTGTAGGCAGCGTGGTGTCGGCTGGTGGTGCCGGTGTACACGTACCAGTCGGTCGCGGTGGCGGGCACGCTGGTCGTGCTCTGCAAGCCGGTCGGTGATGTAGACGTAGATGTAATGGTTGACCGGCAGAGTGCTGGTCGGCACCATCAGAATCTCGTTCGGCTGCGGCTGAGAGTAGGTGACGGCCACGTTCAAGCCGGTGGTCCCGTCGTTCAGATAGATGTTGTACGTCCGTGACGTTGATCGTGCTCGGATTGATCGGCGTGTTGAATTGCATGTCGAAGATCGAGTTGGTCGGAATGGGATTGGTGTAGGCCGGCGGCGACGTGGTTTGCACGGCCGGCACCAGCGTGGCGGTGCTGGCGGCGACATAGAAGTAGCCGGAGGCAGCGTTGATCGGCGTGTTGTAAGTCGCATCGTACAGGGTGCTCGTCGTCCACCACTGGATCAGCGCACCCGGCGTCCATTGGAGCTGGGCGTGAATTCGAGCGTGTAGCCGTTATCGAGCACCTGACACTGCGCCGGAACCGAGCACGTTGTTCTGCGCCACCTGAATGCCGCCGCTGGCCGTGGCCGGCGTTGATGGGCAGGTTGGTGTAGAGCACGATCGGCTGGTTGGCGTTGACGCCGCTGGCGCCGTTGCCCGGCCGCGTAGTGATGATCGTCCGTTGGTGTTCGAGTCGGCTGGCTGGTGGTGAACTGGCTGGTGAAGTTGGCCAGCGCATCGCCCTGCCAATCCTGGATGCCGCTGTTAAGGATTGCCGTCAGTGTGGCGCTGGACGGTAATGCGCATAGCAATTGAACGAACAATGTTGCATCGTCCTGCGAGTGCGAGTAAGCTGGTGCACGCACGGGCTCTGGCCGATCGCCCTGGAACAGCGCGAAATCGCTGTGCGAGTTGATCGTGCTCAGATTGACGGAACGGTTGAATGTAGCGGCCACGGGCGCGCGCAGGCCCACGTTGGTCGCGCTGGCGGACGGCGTGAAGGCCATCACCTGGAACGGCGTGGAGGCAGGCGTGGCCGTGCTGCCGGTGGTGAAGTTCATCAACTGCGTGTAGCAGCCGCCGGCCGAGTCTCCGGCCAGGTCGAGCGGGCCGTTGCAGGTGCCGACGTAGATTTGTGTGCTGGTCGGGAACGGGCTGTCCGGCGTAAAGACCACCTGATTGCCGGTCGACCGCGTAGCTGCCGGCGATCTCCTGGTTGCTGTTGTAGCCGACCATCACCGGCAGGGTGGTTGCGTTCACCGTCGCCGGATCGATCGGGTTGTTGAAGTTCATGGTGATGGTGGTGTTGGTGGACACACCCGTGCTGCCGTTGCTCGGCGTCGCGCTGGTGAGCGTGAGCCCGCCGGTGAGGCTGGCGCCGCAGGTCTCGATGACGCCCTGCAGACGGAAGGCCTTCGTAAGTTGTTGTCGGTCGATGCCCCAGGCGAGTGACAGGGTGTTGGTGCCGGTGGCCAGGAAGCTGGAAACAGGTATGTTCAGCGGCGTCAGGCTAGTCGATAGCGCTGACGTTGCTCATGATGGCGATACCGTTGATCGCCGAGCTCTCCGTTGTCGTCGATACCCATGGCGCCCACCAGGCAGAGGTTCGAAGGCACGCTGCCGGAGATGGTGAAGGTCGTGGAGTAGACGCCGTAGGTATTGCCGGTGATGCTCTTCGGGATTGATGTTAATCCAGTCGGAGTTCGGTCCGTTGACCGGCCAGCCGCTATAGAAGCCGGTATCTCCCGTGACCCACCGACGTAGAGCGGCTGCGCGCGTGCCGTGGCACGCGGAGAACGACGGTGTCAGGCGGAGTAGGGCCGTCGGCTGGCGGTTGGGCACCACGGTCCAGTGGCCGTCGGCGGTGCCGTTGGTAGTGATCAGTTGGCCGGCGCCGTTGAAGCCGGTGGAGACGTTGATCTCGCAGCGGAGTTGGAAGTGGTGAAGGTGCTGGTGAAGGCGTACCCGGCGTTCCCGACCACGTCGGTGTAGCCGCTCACCTGGACCGTGTATACGGTGTCCTGGCCTGCAGTTGGACAGCTGGGCACAAAGGTGAGGGTCACGAGATCGCTGGCCAGTGTTGCCGTGCCGGCGATCGCCGAACCGCCCGAAGGCGTAACCGTAATGACGTTGCGTGTTGGACGAGTTGATGGCCGAGCTGAAGCGAACCAGGATCTGGCTGTTCAGCGGCACGCCGTGGCGTTGTTGGCCGGCGAGACGAAGGTCACCGTCGGCGCAGTCAGTATCCTCGCCGCTGCCGGTGGTGAAGTAGGAGTTGAGGCCGTTCAGGGTGTTGCCGTCGGCATCGTAGTTGCCACCGGCCTGGTAGAGGCGATAGTAGGTGTCGGGCAGCAGCGGGATGGACGGCGTGAAGGTGGCGCTGAGTCCGTTGGGAGCCACGGTGACCGTGCCGGCGACGTACTTGCCGCTGTCGGCGTTGTAGAGCAGCAGCGTGCTCCGGTGTTGATGTCGATCGGGTTGACCGGCTTGGAGTAGGTGACTGTGGGCGCAAAGTTGGTGCCCACGTTGGTCAGGCCGTTGAAGTTGGTGCTGGAGTTGTTGGTCACCGTGTCCGGGCCGCTGCCGGTGGTGAAGGTGAACGAACCGGGAACAGCGCGTTGCCGGCCGTGTCGGTCAGCGGCGAGCCGTAGTTGACCGTGTAGGTGGTGCCGGCCGTGAGCGGCGCGCTGGGCGTGAAGGTGAGGATGGTGCCCGGACCCCACGAGCAGCAGTTGACTGGCGCGTTCCAGCTATAGGTTCCGGCAACCGGGTTGCCGCCGGTGGACACGGTGAAGCCGGACTGCGGTGTTCTGGTCCATATCGCCGCTGAACTCGAGCTGGACGGACACGTTGGTGCCGACCGTGCTCGAGGCAGGCGGATTGGCCGCAATCACCGTGGGCGGGTGGTCGCGGCCGCGGCGTTGGTGTAGAGATCCACGTTGTAGGCTGCTGAAGGCTACGCCTGTCGCGCTCTGGATGCCGCTGGTCAGTTGGAGGTTGTAGGTCGAGTTGACGCCGAGCAGGCTGCCGGGCGTGAAGGTCACGACGCGGCCGGTTGCGATCGAGCGTAACGGTGCCGGTGACCGGGATGTTGCCCTGGCCCTGGTTGCTGGTCGAGGTAGAGCAGCACGGTGCTGGTGGTAATGGTGGTGCGGTTCATCGGCTCGCTGAAGACCGCGGTGATGAAGCTGTTGAGCGGCATGCCGCCGGCAGTTGGACGCCGGGACTCAGCGAGAGCAGCGTGGGCGAAGGAGGCGTGGCCGCCTGGATGGTGAAGCCGCCAGGCACGTTCTCCACTTCGGCGCCGGTGGTGGTGATCACGCTCACCGGGCCGAGCGTGGCGCCGGAGGAGATGACGATGTTGGCGGTGAGGCTGGTGGCGCTGTTCACTGCTCACCGGTCCGGAGACGCCGTCGGCAGCGCCGCCGACGCTGATGCCGGGGCCGAAGCTGGCCGTCGTGGTGCCGTTCGACCCAGTTGGTGTACTGGCCGTAGATGGTGACGGTCACGTGTCTGGCCCGGCGTGCCGATGTTGGGATTGATCTCGGTAATGACCGGCGTTCCAGCCGTTACCGCGAAGGCGTTGTTCAGCGTGAGGGTCTGGCCGCTGGTGGTGACCGAGACGTAGGTGTTGCCGACCGACGCATTCGACGGAATGGTGATGTTGGCGGTCAACTGCGTGAGGCTGTTGACGGTGACAAAGTTGGTGGTGATTCCGTCGCCGAAGCTCACCGACGAGAAGCCCTGCTGGAAGGTGGTGAATTCGCCGTTGATGACGACATTGACGCGTGGTGCCGGCCTGGCCGGATGTAGGCGAGGCCGAGATCAGCGCCGGAACGCCGGCCAGTACCGTGAAGCCGCCGGTGATGCTGGCCACCTGGCCGCCCGTGGTCACGGTCACGTTGCGCGAGCCGAGCGTCGCCGTGGGCTGATGGTGATGTTGGCGACCGCGGTGCGTTGGAGCTGGTCACCGTGGTCGAGTTGACGGTGATGCCGGCGCCGAAGTTGGCCACGCTGGTTCCGTTCACGAAGCTCGTGAACAGACCGGTGAGAGTTGACGTTCAGGTTGGTCGCGCCCTGCGTGCCGGTGGGCGGGCTGACGGCCGACAGTTGCGGACGCGCCGACGTCACGGTGAAGCCGCCAAGGATGGTGGCAACTTCTCCGCCGGTGGTCAGGCTGACGTTATAAGCGCCCAGCGGCGTGGTGTTCGGAATGGTGATGCTGACGGTGGCGCTGAGCAGGCCAGTCACGGTGACTGCCAGTCACCGAGATGCCGCCGCCGAACGCGGCCGTGGTGATGCCGCTGAGCAAAGTGCGTCTGGCTGCCGGTAACGAGCACGGTGAACGAGGTGCCTTGCGCGCCGCTCGCCGGACTCAAGACCGACGATAGCCGCCGGGCCGGTTGTGACCTGGAATGCATTCGGGAGGGCAACGACTTGGTTCCCGGTGGTGACGGAGACGTTCCGATAGCCGAGCGTCGCCGTGGGCTGCACGGTCATGTTGGCCTGCGCCTGGGTGCGCTGGTCACGGTCACCGAGTTGACAGTGATGCCCGTACCGAAGTTCGCCGTGGTTGTGCCGTTCACAAAGTTCGTGAAATCAGCCGGTGAGCGTGACCGGTGAATCGGTCAGACCCTGAGGCCCGCTGGTGGGAACAACGGCGAGCAACTCCGGCTGGGTCTGGGTGATGGTGAAGACATTGACCCCGGTGGCAACTTCGCCGCCGGTCGTCGCCGTCACCGTAACCTGCCCTGCCGTCGCAGTGGTATTGACGGTAATGTTCGCGGTGATCGAAGTCGGCAGAGTTCACGGTGAAGCTGTTGACCAGGACGCCCGGGAAAGTGAGTTGCGTGATTCCCTGCTGCCAATTCGTGTTGGTGCCGGTGATTTGCACCGCGGCAGGTTGACGCCCTGTCCGCCGATCGACAGGCGAAACGCTATTGATCACCGCCGGTCCGGGGCTGACGTAGAAGGCATTCTGCATACCCAGCATCTGCGTGCCCGAGGTGACCGTCAGGTTGCGATAGCCGACGGTGGTGGTGGGCTGCACGTACCCGTCGACCGTCATCGAAGTAGGCAGCGGTGACATTCGACATTGGTCACGATGATGCCGGGACCGTAGGAGACCACCGGCGGAGTTGCGATCGACCAGTTGGTTGCCTGGCTCAGGATGGTGAATATAGCGCTGCCCTGCTGCGGCAACCGAACCCGGTCCGGAGGACAGCAATAGCGGCGTGCCTGCCGTGACCACGAAGCCGTTGTTGATGCTGGCTATTTCTCCTCCGGTTTGGGCGGTTACGTAGGTCGGGCCCTCCGGAGCCAGCGCGGGCACATTGAGCGTGAGGGTAGCGTCGGTGGCGCTGTTCGACCGCCGTGCTGGTCACAGTGATGCCAGCGCCGAAAGTGAATGTCGTTGAGCCGTCCCAATGCGTGTTCTGGCCGGTGACATTCACGGTCAGACCGGTGGTGCCCTGCGGCGCGGTGTTGGGCGTATACGGCCGAGATCATAGCCAGGCTCGGAGTTACCGTGAAGCCTGCGCCGCCCACCTACCTGCGCAATGGCTGGAGCATCCGGTGTGTTGGCAACGACGGCGTAGCCGCCCAGCGGCGCCTCCTGGACTGATGCTGATGCTTTGCGTCGCGATGGTTGGCCCGAGAATCGTCGGCGGCCCGTTGACGGTGATGCCGGAGCCGAAAGTGAACGTAGTGGTGCTGTCGAAGGTGGTGTACTGGCCGATGATGTTGACAGTAATGTTCTGCGCGCCCTGGAATACCTGAACCCGGATCGACGATGCTCAGCGTCGGCTGGGCGATCACCACGCTGAATTGGGCGTTTTCCACCTCAGAGCCGTAGTGGTGCAAGCGTGTAAGGTCGCTTACCGAGGCGGTAGCCGTCGGGCTGATGGTGATGTTGGCGATCGCCGTGGTCGGGCTGGTGATCTGGAAGCAATTCACCGTGACTTGCAGCGTTGAAGCCTGTCAGGGTCGTGCCCGTCTGGCCGCAAGCCGGGCCCGTACCAGGACTCCAATTGGTGTAGGCGCCGTAGAAAGTGATGGTGAACGTCTGGCCGGGGATTCCCGACGAGGGCGATTCATACCAGATATACGGAGTCGGCGGAGGCGCAGGCGCGGTCACCAGGAAGTTGCTGGTGAGACCCTGCGTGTCCCGTCTGGACGACCACGGTGCGGTAGCCAACCGGGGCTCCCGCGGCGACGCTGATTACGGCCTCGATGTGAGAGCTGTCATCAACCTGGGTAGACACAACCGTGATGTTGGGGCCGAAATTGACCGTGCTGGCGCCCGTCGCCCACTGCGTGTAGGCGTTGCCGGTGATCACGACTTCGAGGTTGTTGGTCCCTTGCAGAGCGCTGTTGGGGCTGAGAGTAAGTGATCACCGGGATGCCGCCGGTGACCACGAAGGCGCCGCTATCAGTGAGGGATTCGCCGTTGGTGACCATATAGATCGAACGCGCCCCGGGGTTCGCGGTCGGGGAGATGGTCAGATCGACCGTCGCTCTTGGTCGAACTGTTGATGATCACGGAGTTGATGGTGATATCGTAACCGCCGCCGGCAATGTAGAACTGGGTGAAGTTCTGCTGCCAGTGCGTATAGGCGCCGGTGATGTTGACGACCTGTTCCTGGCCTTCGTTGCCGGTCGCGGGCGCGACGTTCTGGATGATTGCCGGGCCGGGAATGATTGAGAAGACGTTGGCGGTGACGATCTCACTTCCGTAGCCGGCGGAACTGCCGGGTGTACAGCCCTGGTAGGTGACATTGGTGACGGCGACGGGGGGCTGATATTTGCAAGGTACGTTCGGAGTGGTAACCGTGACCGTGCGGCCGCCCACATAGGACAGCGGGTCGATGGTGATCTGTGCATCCACCTCCGTCAGACCCACGTAGGTAATCTGCCCCACGACGATTCCATTGCCGAAGGTAGCCGTGGTCAGGTCGCTGAAATGCGTGTATTGGCCGAGGAGCTGGACCACCAGACTCGACTGACCGGGGAGGGGCGCGCCCTGCTCGGCCTGGTTCGGAATGGCCTCATTGAGCGTGGCTACGGTCGGCGTAACCGAGAACGAGTATTGCTGCGACGCGACCTGGCCCAGGGTTTGGACAGTGACGGTCTTGAAGCCGTTGGTTGCCTGGGTCGTAATCGCCACCGGAACCGTCAGGCTCGTGGAGTTGTTCACGGTGATCTGTCCAACCTGGAAGTTGGGATCGCCGAAGCTGACCGAGGTTTCGCCCTGCACGAAGTTGGTAGCCGAACCCGTAATGGTGACCGACAGGGTTGATCCCTGGAGGCCCTGGAGCGGATTGACATTGATGATCTCTTCGCCGCCCTGCGAGACGCAGAAGTTTCCTGGGAGGCCGCTCACCTGCTCGCTTGCGTCAACCGTGGTGATGGTGAGGGTATGGCCGCAAGGAGTGCTGAAATCGACATAGGACAGCGGGTTTATGGTGATGTTCGCCGTCATGGTCTCGTTGTCGATCACGTTGATGGAATTCACCGTGATATCCGCTGGGAAGTCCTGGTTGAAGGCAGCCGTGGTGGTGGAATCGAAGTGCGTGAAGCGGCCCAGAATCTGCAGGTTCAAGGTGGCGCCCTGCTGGGCTCCGCCGGGTGAGATGGCCAGCAGCGTGGGCGATCCCTCTTCGATGTCGATGGCCTGTTGCAGGGTTACCACTTCACCGTCGGTGGTGGCGGTCAGCGAGGCGAAGCCAACCGGCGCGCTCGAAAGCACGGTGATCTGGACCGTGGCGGTTGTGGGGCTCGTGACGGTCAGCGGATCCACGGTCACGCCCGCACCGAAGCTCAGCAGTGGTTTCGCCCTGCAGCCAGTGCGTGCCGACGTCCGACGATATTCAGGGTCACTGTTTTGCAGTTGCGCAACGACATAGGGAGTCCCGGCGCCGCCAGATATGCCGCAGTAAGTGATAAAGTTGCCGAGGCAGGCAACAGCGGTCCGACGCCGACGATCTACGCCGCGCTCGGAGTAACGCTGAAGCCGGTGCCGCTGTCGATCTCAGTGCCGGTAATCATGATCACGCTGTTGCCGCCCACGGGGCGCCGTCGGAGAGACCGCGATGGTGGCCGTAGCCGTGGTCGGGCTGGTGATGGTGCAGGTTCGAGACAGTCACGCCGGCGCCGAGAATGAGCTCGCTGGCGCTGCTCACCCAGTTGGTCAAGCGATCCGGTGATGGTGACGTCGACTGTCGAGCCCTGCGCAGCGCTCGACGGAAAGACGCTAAGAATGGTCGGACTGGCCGGCGCATCCACCAGGAAGCCGGTGATCAGCTGTTCCGTGCCGGTATTGACGTAAACCGCCTGCCATCCGGGCGGGGTCGGCGTCGGAGCGACTGCCGCTGCCAGATAGCTGGTGGTGATGTTGGCGACCAGATCCGTCGGGCTGTTGACGGTGACGCTATTCACCGTGATCTGCGGCCCGAAGAGCACCTGGGTCGTACCTTGCGTAAAGTGCGTGTTGAGGCCGACGATCTCGACGTTCTGGCGTGTCGCTTTGCGGCGCTTGATACGGCGTGACGCTGATGATTCCAACCGGCGTGGTGGTGACGTTGAAGTAGGTGGTGACGATTTCTCCGCCCGTGGTGAAGGTCACCAGACGCGAGCCGGTGGCGGTGGGGCGACCCGGTGCCACTCACGCCGGGATGATGGTTATCGTGCCGGTTGCGCTCACCGGGCTGTTGACGGTGAAGTTTGTCAGGGTGACGCCCTCGCCGGCGATGACGGGCAGAGTTTTGCCGTTCCAGTGGGTGAACTGGCCGGTGAAGCTGACGCTGAAGCTGTTGGGGGCACCCGTGGGCGCAAGCAGGCCGTTGGCCGGACTCATCGTCAGCGTCGGCGTATTGGCGTAGACGTTGATCGAGGAGCTGACGATCTGGCCGCCCGTAGCCATGTAGAACCCGTATGTCCCCGGCGGGGTGCTGGTGGGAACAGAGATGTTGAGATTTGCGCTGGTCGGGCTGTTGATTGTGATCAGTTCACGCTGGGTGTTGGAACCCCGGCCGGGTAGAAGCCAGCGGTGGTGTCGCCCTGGAGCCAGATAGTGGCGGGGCTGCTGGAACCGGTCACGGTAAGCGTCACCTGGCCGCCCTGCGGCACGCTGTTAGGCGTAACGCTGGTGATGGAGGCGTCCGAAGGCGTCACCGTGAAGGTGAATGGGAACAGGGTCAAGTTGCCGGTCGGACCGCTGATCAGGTTCGCCGTGATGCTGCCCACGTTGGCGTCTGTGGCGATCGTGATGGGGATGGTCACTTGATTCGCCGAGTTCACGGTGACGGTGGGTGACAGAATGTTGCCGTCAAACTCCGCTGAGACTTGGCCGTTGACGAAATTCGTATAGGCGTTTCCTGTGATGACGACGCTCAGCGTCTGACCCTGCTGGCCGGAACCCGGCGTCACCGAGATGAGGGCCGGCGTGGAGCCGGTTATGGCGAATGCGTTGTACAGAGTGGCGATTTCGCCGCCCGTCGAAACCGTAACATTCTGCAGACCGATTGGAGCGCTGGCCGGCACGGCAATCTGCGCAGTGGCAGTAGTCGGGCCGGTCACGTTGACTTCGCCCACGATGACGCCGCCAATCGAGACCTGGGTGGCATCCTGCAGGAAATGTGTCCCGGTAGCTGTCAGGTGATCGGACCTGTGAATCCCTGCGGTTCCGCATTGGGGCTGACGCTGACCAGGGTGGCGTTGTTGGGCCCGATCTGGAAGATGGGGTTGCCTGACGGGCTAAGAACGGAGACGGCAAACTCTCCGTTCGTCTGCATGGTGATGGTGCGATAGCCGACGGGCGTGGTGTTGCTGATGGTGATGTTCGCCACGGCATCGGTGAGGTCGAGTGATCGTCAGCGAGTTGACGGTGATTCCGTCGCCGAAGTTGGCAATGGTGACGCCTTGCACAAAATTCGTGCCCGAGGCGGTAATGGCGACATTCAACGTCTGGCCCTGGGAGCCGAAGGCCGGAGTGACGGCGGTGATGGTGTGCGCATTGGAAGGATCGGCGATGGTGAACGCCGAAATCAGTGACGCGGTTTCAGTGCCTCCGCCGGAGAGCGGGGAGGTAACTGTGATATTGCAAGCGCCATAGATGTCGCCGCTGAGCGTCAGCGAGGCGTTGAGCGAATTCGGAGTGATGGCGGATACGCTGTTGACGGTGATGTGGCAGGCCGTGGTGGTGCTGTCGGTTTCAACGAAGCTGATGGTTGAGGAGTTGCTAAAGTGCGTCCAGCCGTTGCCGGTGATGACTGCGGACACAACGGTCCCGGATGATCCCGCTCCAGGCGACACGACGGAGACTGCCGCCGCGGGAGGCGTGGTGGTTGCCGAGCCGGTGAGCGAGGCGACGAGCGGCGATCCGCCGGGCGCGGAGTCGGTTATGGTGAGCGTGGCCGTACGCGTGGCGGGAAGACTCAGCGCTGCTATGCCAGTGTCGGTGCCGCCGGAGTAACCGGTGTATGAAATTTCAAACTGTGTGTTGGATAAGCCAGTGCTGAGGACGGTTGGGGTGAGGCCGTTGAAGAAGGTGGAGACCTGGAAGCCTGATAGTGCGATCACTTCACCGGCGGTGAAGGAGTTCCCGCCGGGAAGTGGGGTTTGGAAGATCACGACTCCGCCCGAACCGGCCCATGAGGTAATCACTGCGGGGTTGGGCGCCGAGGCGGGAGAGAAGGCGACATTAATCGCGCAGGAGGTGTTGGCCAGGATCGTGCCCGTGGAACAATTGCTGTTGGCGCTGTAGTCGACGGTCGCGGGTGTGTCCGTGGAGGTGACCCCGAGCGTGAAGGTTTCGTTTTCGGTCTCGTGGTTGGTCAGAATGATTTGCTTGATTGTGGGTGTGCTGCCGATCTGCTGCGCGCTATAAGACAGCGACGAAGGCGTGATGGTCAGCGGAGAGGTGCCGGTGCCGGAGAGATTGACGATTTGCGGGCTGGTGATCGCACTGTCGTAAATCTGGAGCTGTCCGTCGCGGACGCCGCCAATGCTGGGATCGAATGCCACATAGACGAAGCAGGAAGCACCTGGGCTCAGTCCGGCGCCGCCGATCGGGCAGGTGGTCGTCGCCGACTGGACGAAGTCGCCGGTCAACTCGAAGCTGCCGGCGCTGCTGAAGACCACATTTGTCGCCGGCTGGGCGTTGGTAATGGTAATGGTCTGCGCTTGGCTGGTGGTGCCCACGGGAGCCGTAAAGTTGGTGATCAACTGAGGCGAGACGAGCACTGGGGCATTGCCGGGACCGGTGAGAGAGACGGTCAGCGCACTGAGACCTGTGGCAGAAATGTTCAGTGTTGCCGTTCTGGTTCCCGATGCTTGGGGAGTGAAGGTGACCCAGAACGTGCAGTTCCCACCTGCTGGGAGGCTAGAGCAGCCGCCCGAAGGGAGGAAGTCGGTCGGATCGGCGCCGGTGATGTCGGCCGATATGCCGTTCAACGGAACACTTGGCTTGTTGTTCAGGATGACCGGCATAGGACCGCTGGTTAATCCCTCGAATGTTGCCGGGAAGGTTATCGCGTAGGTCGAAAGCGTGACCGCCGCGCTTCCCGGGATTCCGGTGCCGCTCAGAGACACCGTCTGCGGCGAGCTGGCGGCGCTGTCCGCAACCACGAGTGTGGCCGAGAAGCTCGCGGCCGAGGCCGGGCTGAAGGTGACGTAGATGTAGCAACTGAGGCCGGCGGCCAGGGTGCTGCCACATGCGTTCGCGCCCGAGGTGATGGCGAAGTCTGTTGGGTTGGCGCCAGCGATGGTGGGGATGATATTGATCAGCGAGGCGTTGCCGGTATTCGAGAGCATCGCCGCTAGCGCTGATGACGTTGCGCCTGCTGTCGTATTGGGGAAGCTTAGAGCGGGGGTAAGGTTGGCAATCGGAGCCGGAGGCGGGGGAGGCGGTACGACGGGAACTGCCGTGCCGCTCACCGCGATGGACTGTGTAACGTTGCTGCCGTTCAGGTTATTGTCCGTCAGCACGACATTGCCGGTTAAGGGGGAGCCGGTAGTGGTAGGAACAAAATCCACGCCCACCACGCAGGAAGCTCCCGCGGCAACGGGCATGGAAGTGGAGCAGGTCGTGGAGCCGAGATCGATCAAGAAATTCGGGGGCGCGACGATGCTGGTGAAAGTCAGCGGACCATTGCCGATATTCTGGACGGTCGCCAGCTGCGGATCGTCGGTTGAGTCTGTTGTTGAGACGGTTGTCGGCGTCACAAAGGTCAGGCTCGGCGCATCAGCGTAATCCAGCTTCGAAACCTGATTGCTGCCTTGATTGCTGACGAAGAGGTTCCCGGGCGCGTCCTCGGCAACGGCAAAAGGACTGTTGAAGTTTCCGGGCAAAGAGTTGACCGTGGTGTAGCCGCCCGCTGCCACAACTTCGTTCACCGCATTGCTGCTCTGATCGGCGACGAAGAGGTTGCCGGTTCCGTCCAACGCAACTCCAGTGGGAGTGTTGAAGACGAACCCGCTTCCCAGGCTATTGATGGTGGGCGAGGCGGGGACACTACCGTCCACCGCCAGCAGTTCCTTTACCGCGCTGTTGCCCGCATCGGCGACCAGGAGGTCGCCGTTGCCATCGACCGCGATGCCATCGTCCGAGGAGAAGCCGCTTCCCAGGCTGGTGATCGTAGGCGAGGCAGGGATGACGCCACTTACCGCCGCAATCTCGTAGATCTTGCTGTCGGAATAATCGGCAACGAAGACGTCGCCACTTCCGTCGACCGCAACGCCATAGGGATTGTCGAAACCGCTGGCCAGCGTGTTCACCGTTGTGTAGCCGCTTGCCGCGAGAATCTCTACCACTTGATTGTTGGAGGTATCGGCGACGAAGACGTTGCCGGCTCCGTCCACTGCAACACCGTAGGGTTGGTTGAAGGTGAAGCTGCCACCCAACGTGTTGGTCGTTGTGTAGCCGCCAGCCGCCAGAATCTCGTACACCGCGTTGCTGACATGATCGGCGACGAAGACGTTGCCGTTGCCGTCCACTGCAACGCCTGCGGGACCGCTGAAGGTGCCGCCGAGCGTGGTCTGGCCATCAGGCTGGTAGCTGATCTGCGGCCCGTTTCCGGTTCCAATCAGGCGCGTCATGCCCAAAACGTTGCTGCTGCTATCGGTCAGCAACGCCGCGCCATAGCGAGATCCCGCGTACATGGGGTTGAATATGACGTTGACCGTGCAGGACTGTCCGACGGTGTAGGCGGTTGACGTCGCGCAGGTTCCACCGGACGTCATGGTGAAGTCGAGGTTCGCCGCGCCCATCGTGAGCAACTGGATGGAGTTGAGCGTCCCGGCCGTGGTGATGTTGACAGTGATTTCCTGGGGCGGGAGCGGCGTGCCCGTATTGGATACAAAGGTCGCACCCAGCGCCGCAGTCACCGCCAGCGTGTAGGCTTGGGCTTGGGTGTACGGGCCCGTCCCCGTGCTGCTGTCGGTCACCTGCACGTTGAAGTTCAAACTGCCTGCCGCCGTGGGCGTCCCGCTCAGAACTCCGCTCGTGCTCAGCGACAATCCCGCCGGCAACGCTCCCGACGACACTCTATAGTTGCTGTACGGACTCGTCCCCCCCGAGGCCGTGATCGTCTGGCTGTAGGCCGCGCCCACCTGCCCCGCCGGCAATGTCGACGGCGATAAGGTGATGGTCGGCGCATTCACCGTCAGCGTGTAGGCCTGCGCTCCGGTGATGTTGTTGCTGTCCTTGGCCGTGACCGTGAAGCTGAACGTGCCTCCCGCCGTGGGCGTCCCGCTCAGGGCTCCGCCCGTGCTCAACACCAGCCCCGCCGGCAACGCTCCCGACGTCACTGTATAGGTGTAGGGACTCGTCCCGCCCGAGGCCGTGATCGTCTGGCTGTAGGCCACGCCCACCTGCCCCGCCGTCAATGTCGTCGGCGATAACGTGATGGTCGGCGCAGCAGCCACCGCCAGCGTGTACGCCTGCGCTCCGGTAATGTTGTTGCTGTCCTTGGCCGTGACCGTGAAGCTGAACGTGCCTGCCGCCGTGGGCGTCCCGCTCAGAACTCCGCCCGCGCTCAGCGACAACCCCGCCGGCAACGCTCCCGACGTTACTGTATAGGTGTAGGGGCTCGTCCCACCCGAGGCCGTGATCGTCTGGCTGTACGACACGCCCACCTGCCCCGCCGTCAATGTCGCCGGCGATAACGTGATGGTCGGCGCAGCAGCCACCGCCAGCGTGTAGGCTTGGGCTTGGGTGTACGGGCCCGTCCCCGTGCTGCTGTCGGTCACCTGCACGTTGAAGTTCAAACTGCCTGCCGCCGTGGGCGTCCCGCTCAGAACTCCGCTCGTGCTCAGCGACAATCCCGCCGGCAACGCTCCCGACGACACTCTATAGTTGCTGTACGGACTCGTCCCCCCCGAGGCCGTGATCGTCTGGCTGTAGGCCGCGCCCACCTGCCCCGCCGGCAATGTCGACGGCGATAAGGTGATGGTCGGCGCATTCACCGTCAGCGTGTAGGCCTGCGCTCCGGTGATGTTGTTGCTGTCCTTGGCCGTGACCGTGAAGCTGAACGTGCCTCCCGCCGTGGGCGTCCCGCTCAGGGCTCCGCCCGCGCTCAGCGACAACCCCGCCGGCAACGCTCCCGACGTCACTGTATAGGTGTAGGGACTCGTCCCGCCCGAGGCCGTGATCGTCTGGCTGTAGGCCACGCCCACCTGCCCCGCCGTCAATGTCGTCGGCGATAACGTGATGGTCGGCGCAGCAGCCACCGCCAGCGAGTACGCCTGCGCTCCGGTAATGTTGTTGCTGTCCTTGGCCGTGACCGTGAAGCTGAACGTGCCTGCCGCCGTGGGCGTCCCGCTCAGAACTCCGACCGCGCTCAGCGACAACCCCGCCGGCAACGCTCCCGACGTTACTGTATAGGTGTAGGGGCTCGTCCCACCCGAGGCCGTGATCGTCTGGCTGTACGACACGCCCACCTGCCCCGCCGTCAATGTCGCCGGCGATAACGTGATTCGGCCCCGCAGTCACCGCCAGCGTGTAGGCTTGGGCTTGGGTGTACGGGCCCGTCCCCGTGCTGCTGTCGGTCACCTGCACGTTGAAGTTCAAACTGCCTGCCGCCGTGGGCGTCCCGCTCAGAACTCCGCTCGTGCTCAGCGACAATCCCGCCGGCAACGCTCCCGACGACACTCTATAGTTGCTGTACGGACTCGTCCCCCCCGAGGCCGTGATCGTCTGGCTGTAGGCCGCGCCCACCTGCCCCGCCGGCAATGTCGACGGCGATAAGGTGATGGTCGGCGCATTCACCGTCAGCGTGTAGGCCTGCGCTCCGGTGATGTTGTTGCTGTCCTTGGCCGTGACCGTGAAGCTGAACGTGCCTCCCGCCGTGGGCGTCCCGCTCAGGGCTCCGCCCGCGCTCAGCGACAACCCCGCCGGCAACGCTCCCGACGTTACTGTATAGGTGTAGGGGCTCGTCCCACCCGAGGCCGTGATCGTCTGGCTGTACGACACGCCCACCTGCCCCGCCGTCAATGTCGCCGGCGATAACGTGATGGTCGGCGCAGTTCACCGTCAGCGTGTAGGCCTGCGCTCCGGTGATGTTGTTGCTGTCCTTGGCCGTGACCGTGAAGCTGAACGTGCCTCCCGCCGTGGGCGTCCCGCTCAGGGCTCCGCCCGTGCTCAGCGCCAACCCCGCCGGCAACGCTCCCGACGTTACTGTATAGGTGTAGGGGCTCGTCCCACCCGAGGCCGTGATCGTCTGGCTGTAGGCCACGCCCACCTGCGCCGCCGGCAATGTCGGCGGCGATAACGTGATCGTCCCCGCGCCAACGCCCGTTCCGCTCAATGCCACATACTGTGGACTATTAGTGGCGTTGGTTTTGATGGTCAAGGTGCCCGTCTGCGCGGTCGGGGGCGTTGTTGGCGTAAAGTTCACGCCGATGGCGCATGTCGCACCGGCGGCCACCGAGCCAGAGCTGGAAGTGACGGGACACGTCGTCGTCGTTGTATTGATGGCAAACGGGCTGCCCGCTGTCAAAGCCAGCGAATCGATCTTGAGGGCGGTCGTCTGATTGTTGGTGAGCGCGAAAGTCAGGCTGCTCGTCGTGCCAACCGCCACGTTGCCAAAGGCCAGCGAAGTCGCGGACAGCGTCGTCGCGGGAACCCCCGCCCCGGTCAGCGCCACCGTCTGCGAATTATATGGGCTGATGGCACTGGTGGCGATCGTCAGGTTGCCTGGCGGCACCGCTCCCACCACGGTCGGAGTCAGTCTGACGAAGATGTTGCAAGTCGCGCCTGCTGCCAACGTGCCAGCGGCGGTGACGCCGGGGCACGTCGTCGACGGACCGAGAGCATATGGGCTCGGCACAGTCAGCGAATCGATGGTGAGCGCCGTCGTCTGATTGTTCGTGAATGTGACCTTCTGGGCCGGGCTCTCCACGCCGACCACCACGTTGCCAAAGGCCAGCGTCAACGACGCGGGGGTCAGCGTGGTCGGGGCAATTCCGGTTCCGTTCAGCGCGACATACTGTGGGCTGTTGCCGGCATTGGTGTCGATCGTCAGGTTGCCTGCCGGTAGCGTTCCCACCGCGGTTGGAGTCAGCGTGACGCCGATGATGCAAGCTGCGCCTGCCGCCAACGTGCCGGGGTTAGCGCATGTCGTCGACGAAGCAAGAGTGTATCCGCTCGGCAAAGTCAACGAAATGATGCCGAGCGCCGTTGCCGTCTGCTTGTTCGTCAGGGTAACGTTCAAGGTCTTGCTCTCGTCGATCACGACGTTGCCAAAAGCCAATGTCGACGCCGACAGCGTGGACTCGACAACTCCCGTCCCAGTCAGCTTCACCATCTGCGGACTATTGGTGGCACTATCGCCGATGCTCAGCGTGGTTGCAGGCACGGCCCCCGATGCGGTAGGCGTGAGGGTGATGCCAATGATGCAACTGGCGCCGGCACCGAGCGAACTCCCGCACGTCGTCGATGCCGCTGCGATGGCATACGGGCTCGCCACACTCAGCGGGTTGAGAGTCAGGGAAGTCGCCTGGTTGTTTGTGAGGGTAACGGTCTCGACCGCGCTCGTGTCGCCCACCTCCACGCTGCCAAAAGCCACCGTGGCAGGTAAAGCCGTAACCGGCGCAATCCCCGTCCCGGAGAGCGTCGCCGTGTTCGGGCTGTTCGGGGCATTGGTGGTGACTGTCAGGCTGCTGGCCGGCACCGCTCCCAGAACGGCCGGTGTCAGCGTCATCGAGATGGTGCAATTGGAATTCGCCGCCAGCGTACTCGAAGGCAGGGTCGTACACGTTCCCCCGGAGACAGCATACGGGGCTGGCACTGTTATCGAAGAAACGACAACTGACGTCGACGGTTGGTAGTTGTAGAAAGTCACCGTCTGGGGCGCACTGGTCGTGCCCACCACCACTTTGCCAAAGGCCACCGACGCCGCCGATAGCACGGTCGGGTTCACTCCCGTTCCGGTCAGCGTCACTGTCTCTTGGATGCTTTGGCCGAAGATCATCGTCAATTGACCCGGCACCGGTCCCAGCGCGCTCGGAGTCAGCGTGATGCCGACGACGCAACTGGCGCTTGCTGCCAGCGTGCCGGAGCTGGTGACGCCGGGGCACGTCGTCGTCGATGACGCAAAAGCATATTCGTTGCCCGGCGAAGTTCCCGGCAAAGTCAACGACTCGATGGTAATGGCGGCCTTCCCCGTGTTCTTGATAGTTACGATCCCAACCAGACTCGTCTGGTTTACCGCCACCTTGCCAAAGGCCAATGTTCCGGGGGAGACCGTGGTTGCTGCAACTGCGAAGGAAGAAGAAAAAAGGCACAACAGAGCCGTCAGCGAAAAGATGACTGCATTCTGAATTTTGCGCATAGGATTTATTCCACGGGTAGGCATGCATTCCTCGTGTTTTCGCTCGCTGGAACCGAGGTGGGGGCCGGGGAAGCCGATTGTCCAGGCAAGCGAATTATTGATTTTTCCTATTCGCGGTTAATTCATTCGACCGCGAAATTTCCGGGCGAACCCGGAATGGGTACGACTTAGCCGCAGCGGACTCGCACCGAACAGCAAAGCACCGCCGTTAGAAGCGCGAACACTCAATTGGACAGAAACGAAAAATCGTACAACTGCACGGAGGGGAAGGGGTAAAATTCGAACGGCTACGGATTTAATCAAACAAGATTTAGAAATGCAAGCAGTATTTTTGATAACTCTTCGATCACATCGCATTGCAGCCTTCCACTACGGCAACGCGACCGTTATGGGATCGATCGCCCCGCGGCAGAACCGGGTTAAACCAGTATGAAACACGAACCAGTCGGAAGATAGTCACGACTCAGCGGCGCGGCTCGTGGAGTCAGCAAGGGCCGGCAACGCTTGATTTTTCTTGCGACAAAACTGCAACAAACTGCACCTCAACCGAGCCGCTGAAACTCACACTATTACGTCGATTAATATAGTGGCGCTTATCAAACGTCTTTATCGCCGCGGCATTCCCATGGTTGCTGAAGTTCTTCCAGAACGTTGGTCAGGTTCCTAACAGGTTGATTTGCAGTTTCTCGTAGCCGTGTTCGTGCGCCCATAGATCCAGAGGGATGGTCGCCAGTTCATCGACAACGGCAACTGCCAGTCCGGTTTTCGTCAAGTCGACGCTCTTCAGATAGGTGTGGCATGTGTCGCAGACGTCCACGCGGACGTGCGCGATCTCAGGCGCCGAATAAAATGCCATCTGCGGTTCTCGTTCTTCTCCGCACGCCGGACAATAAATTCTTCGGAAAAGCCATTCGTGAGCGCAGAGCATACAAATCAGCGATTTTTTTGCACCGTCCCCTTCGCTTCGCAAAACTCCGACGGCAGGCCTGCCGCCGCAAAGCGGGCAGGTCGATGGAGTTCCGTCGACGACAGCGATTTCGCGGTGATCTGCAAGATATTCAGCGTACGGCTGAAGAAACATCCACGCGAGCACTCGATCGGAAGACTGCGGCTTCGCGCAGAGTCATCCGCGCCTGCAGCCAATTCTGGCTCCCCGTGCCAGAAGTCTTCGATCGCGTGCTGCCATGCGGCTGGCCCTTTCTGCGCCAGGGCGCCGGAGGCTTGAGCGAGCGGCGCGGGCGCGATCTGCTGGATCAGCGACAGAAATCCGGGAAATTTCGGTAAGAGGAGAAAAAGATCCAATTCATCGCGCAGAGGGCGATCAGAGGAAGGCTTGGGCGCATGCGCGAGAGCTTTCTGGAGTTCCCGGTAAAGGCTTTTCTGAAATGTTGCGACGCGCGCGTAATAGCGGAGTCCTTGGGCGGAGAATGGATAGGACGAGATCAGTTCATTGGCGCGGTCGATACGGCGATCCCACTTCGCATCGGTCATTGTTTGGACAGGAATCGTTTCCGGAGTCTGGACAGGAATTGTTTCGGGAGGGATGGCTCGGTTCGGGGTTTGCAGGTAACGGCGTAGCACCACGTGCGGTGGAACGTCCACGCCCATGGTCGCGTGACGTAGCCGTTAATCATGGACCCGAAGCTGCCCTCTTCGAGAACCGCGCTCATGTACACGTGAATCAGGAACAATCCAATCGTGATGAGCGCCGCGCTCGCGTGAACCAGAATCGCGGCGTAGCGAACGAACCGGAAACCCCATGAAAGCGTTTCGGTGTACCACAAGGCGACGCCGGAGAGCAGCAAGAGAATCACGCTGTAAAAAATTCCCCAGAAGAATATTTTTTGTCCAAAGTTGAACCGGCCGACGGGCGGGAGTTTCTCGTCCTCGTTCTTTATGTAATCCGGGATCGCCCTACCCCAGGCGCGATCAGCGTCGTCAATTTCCATGTCGCCGCGCCACTCTTTGAACGTCCAGAACTGTGTTGCGGTAAAAACCAATCCGAACCACGGATGCCACAATCTGGCAGCGGGACCGCCTCCCACAACCGCGGCCAGCCAGTAGAGGTAGGGCGACCAGAAGGCGAGGCCGGTTGCCAGCAAGTAAGTGTAAGCCAATGCGCCGATCCAGTGATTCACACGCTCGCCAAAACTGTAGCGAACAATCCTCTCCTCATTTTGGTTGGCAGCGCTCGAGCGCGAAACGGCGTCGGTGGTCATACTCGCCTCTCGTTTTGGTTAGCGGGATCGTTCGGCGGAATCTGTTCTACTTTCTTCGGCCCAAATCGCATGTAATGCAATGCCATGCCGACAATGCCGCCGACCATTGCGATATTGCCCAGCCATTTCAACGGCCCTTTCCACAAGCGCACCGACCACGGGATTTGCGGATCCCTCGGCAAGCCGCCATAGAGTTCAGGATTCTTGGCGTCGTGCAGAACATAAATCACAGAGGTTCCGCCCACTCCGGCGGGATCGTAAACTCCCGCGTCCTGGAATCCGGAATTTTCGCGAAGTTGCGCGGCTCGAGTCTCCGCCAATTCTTTCATATCCGACTTCGTCCCAAAATGCAGGCAGCCGGTGGGGCAGGCCTTAATGCAAGCGGGTTCGAGTCCCACCGACACGCGGTCGTTGCACAGTGTGCACTTAAAGACTTTGCGCGATGGAGGATCGAATTTCGGAATATTGAACGGGCAGCCGGTCATGCAATATCCGCAACCGATGCAATTTTCCTCCTGGAAATCGACAATGCCGTTGGCATACTGGACGATGGCGGCATCCGCCGGACAGGCCGCCAGGCAGCCCGGATCAGCGCAATGCATGCACTGGTCCTTGCGCATGAGAAGCATCATGGTGCCATCGGCGCGCTGATGCTCGTTGAACTTGATCAGGTTCCAGTAATTCCATGCCGTCTCGGGCATCGTCTGGTAGCTGTTATCGAAGGTGGTTTCGGTGAAGGTGTAACCGTTCCATTCCAGGCAGGCTACTTCGCACGCTTTGCAGCCGATGCAGGTGGTGGTGTCCACCAGCTTGCAGACCTGGAATTCCCGGTTCAGACCTTTGCCCGGGACGACGCCGGCGTGGCCGGAGATTCGGATTAACTCTGTTGCCGCCTGGCTCATGGTCGTTCCCTACGCCTTCTCGACTTTTACTAAGAAGCCCTTGGATTCAGGGGTGTGGGCATTCGGATCGGTGACTGTGGGCGTCAGCAAATTCGCCGGCGTCCGCGCATTTCTTCCTTCATCCTCATCGATACCGCGGAAGCCCTGGTGAATCGGCAGCCCGATCTGATAAACCTTCTTTCCGTCGATCATCATCGGTTTCAGCCTGCGAGTGACAAAGGCTTTCGCGGTGTATGTTCCGCGGGCGCTGATCACATGGATCTTGTCCGTTCCACGAATTCCCTTTTCGTCCGCCAACTCCACCGGAATTTCCACGAACGGCTCGGGAATGAGTTGGACGTTCATCGGATTATTTTTCGTCCAGTAGTGATATTGCTCGGTCAGCCGGTATGTGGTGCAAACGATGCTGTATTCCTCCGGCGATCCAAACTTATCGAAAGGCGTCTTGAACTTCTTCACCAGCGGATTATTCGACTGATCGGGGTGCAGCGGATTCTTGATCGGGCTTTCAATCGGTTCGTAATGTTCGGGGAACGGCCCGTCCGCGAGCACACCGATCGGAGCGAATAATCGCCCGACGCCTTCCGGATTCATGATGAACGGCCCGAGGTGATCTTTGGGATGGGAGTCGGGCTTGAAGTCCGGCACGTCATTGCCCGCCCACTTCCCCGCTGCTTCGTTCCACCAGACCTGCTTGCGAGACGGATCCCATGGCTTGCCATCTGGATTGCAGGAAGCGCGATTGTAGAGCACGCGCCGGTTGGCCGGCCACGACCAGGAGTAGTTGGGATAGACCCCCATTCCGGAAGGGTCCTCTGTGCCCCGGCGCTGGATCTGCGCTCCGGCTTCGGTCCACATGCCGGAGTAAATCCAATTGCCGCACATCGTGGTGCCGTCGTCTTTCAACCACGCAAATCCTGGCAACTGCTGGCCGGCTTTGATCACCTGCCCTGTGACGTCGTCTTTCAGGTCGGCAAGAGCTTTACCGTTAATTTCCATGGCCACTTGAGAAAGTGGCGGATGAGCCGCGTCGGCATATGCCCAACTCAGATTCAGAATGGGATCGGGGAATTTTCCGCCATCCTTCTTATAGAGGTCGCGAACCCGTAAGAAAATCTGCGCGACGATGTCCTGGTCGAGACGCGCTTGCCCCGGAGGTGGAACAGCGGCATATTTCCAGGTGACCCAGCGCGCGGAGTTGGTCATGCTGCCGTCTTTTTCGGCAAAGCCCGCGCAAGGCAAACGGTAGACCGTGGTGTTGATGTTCTTTTGCTCTTCGGTGGTTATGCCCGGTGCTCGCCAGAACTCGCTGGTCTCATCCGGATAAATTTCGCCCACCACCAGCCAGTCGGCCTTCTTTAGCGCATTGATGTTCTTGTTCGTGTCCGGGCCAATCATCACTCCGTTCATTCCGAAGGCAAACATGCCCTTGACCTTGTCGTTGTACATGTCGTCCCAGATATGTGTCCACGAGCAGTCCTGCCCAGCTTTCGGCAAGTAATCGAAGGCAAATCCGTTTTCCTTGGTAGCCGCATCGCCGTAGAAAGACTTGAGCAAAGACACCATGAATTTCGGCGTGTTCTGGTAGTAGTTCATCGAACCCCACGGCGTGGGTTTGGACGGTCCCGGCGTGGTGCGCTTCAGGAAAGTGGCTAAATCCTTGTCGTCGGGAACCGGCCCTTTCAGGTATCCAGGCAATGAGTCGTACAAGCCCGCCATATCAGTCGCGCCCTGAATATTGGAATGGCCGCGGAGCGCGTTCACGCCACCGCCCGCTCTGCCGACGTTGCCGAGCAGAAGTTGAATCATGGCGGCAGTGCGGATGATCTGGGTTCCGAAAGTATGTTGCGTCCAGCCGACCGCGTAGATGATGGTTGCGACCTTCTTCATGTCGCCGTCTTTGCGGACCGAGGTAAATAGATCGACAGCCTTCAGGTACTGGTCCTTGGGGATGCCCGTGATCCGCTCGACGGTTTCGGGGGTGTAGCGGGAATACTGCTGCTTCATCAACTGGAACACGCAGCGCGGATGTTGAAGCGTCAGGTCGTAGGCGACATTCGGTGGCAACGCAGGCGGAGGTGCCGGTGTTGCTGGATGCGCGGCCGCTTCCGGATTCGCTTTGGCAACGGGCCCAGACGTCGCAGCGTCGGTTTTGCCGCTGAGGTCTCCGCCCTCCTGATAATTCCAGGTCGTCTTATCATAGGCGGCGGTGGCCGCGTTAAATCCCGAGTACAGGCCGTCCTCGGGAAGTTTGAAACCCTCTTTAACAATGAAGGCGGCGTTGGTGTAGTTGACGAGATATTCCTTGGCGATCCGGTTGTTCTCGATCGCGTAGCGGATCAAGCCGCCGAGGAATGCAATGTCGGTGCCGGCGCGAATTTGCAGGAACAGGTCGGCGGTAGCGGACGTGCGCGTGAATCGAGGATCTACGGAAATCAGCTTGGCGTTGCGGTTGCGCTTGGCCTCCATCGCCCACTTGAATCCGCAGGGATGGCATTCGGCGGGATTACCGCCCATGATCAACATCATGTCGGTGTTCTTGATGTCGATCCAGCCATTGGTCATGGCCCCGCGTCCGAATGTTGGTCCCAAACTTGAGACCGTGGGGCCGTGTCAAACACGGGCTTGGTTTTCCAAATAAACCAAGCCCAACCCCCTCATGGCCTTGACGGCCAGAAAATTAAACTCATTTGTGTCGGTGCAGCCGCCGATGAACGAGATCCCTTCGCACCGATTCACGGTGCGGCCCTGGGCGTCCTTCTCGACGAAGGAATCATCGCGGGTCTTCTTGGTCCATTGCGCGATTTCGGTCAGAGCGGTATCCCAGGAAATGTCCTGCCACTCCGTCGCGCCGGGTCGCCGGACTTGAGGTTTCGTAAGCCGCCGCGGGTTTAGCATGTCCTGTTCGAGCGAAGAGCCCTTGGGGCACAGCGTCCCGCGGTTCGTGGGATGATCAGGATCGCCTTCGACGTGGATCACTTGCGGCGTGACGTTCTTTGCCCGATCTCCGATGGTGTAGATGAGGACGCCGCATCCTACCGCGCAATAGGGACACGTCGACCGCGTTTCGGCAGCACGCGCAATCTTTAACTCTTTGAGCTGAGCGTAGGCCGGCTGGAGGTCGAACCCGAAGACGGTTGCCCCAACCACGCCCACCGTTGCTGCCTTGAAGAAGTCTCTGCGGGACTGTTGCATCGAAATGATCTCCGCGTGTGTCCGAGAGTCGAAGGACTTCTAAGTTTTCTAGTCTTTGATCATTATGTTTGTCAAGGAGATATGAGCGCGGGGTAGCGACTTGATTCTCTATTGTGCGCTCACCAAGGCCGCTCAAATCTGTAACTTTCGGGGAGGGTATGAATCCAATGGAGGGTGAGGTGGCGCCATGTCGGTAGAAAGTAAGCATTCTCCAGTGGTTGGCAAGATCGGGACTCTGATCGCAATCATTATTCTTCTTTCCGCTACTGTGATCTGGAACCGGGTCCAGGCCAGCGGAAGTAGCGTTGCTCTTCCCAATCCGGCTGTTGATGCCGCTCCGGCCGCGAAGTCAGGCCAGCAAACCGCGGTGGTCGCGGGCGGTTGCTTTTGGGGAATCCAAGCCGTTTTCCAGCATGTGAAAGGCGTAAAAGACGCCACCTCGGGATATTCCGGGGGATCGGTTGTGTCATCCGGCTTATGAGGAAGTGAGCACCGGAAGTACGGGCCATGCTGAGTCGGTGAAGATTACTTTCGACCCGTCGCAGATTTCATACGGTCAGCTTCTGAAAGTTTTCTTCTCCGTGGCTCATGACCCCACGGAACTCAATCGCCAGGGGCCGGACACCGGCACCCAATATCGCTCGGTAATTTTCTACGCCAATGACGAACAAAAGCACATCGCGGAGGCCTACATTTCCCAGCTTGAACAAGCAAAATCGTTTCGTGCTCCGATCGTGACGCAGGTGGTTCCGCTGAAAGCGTTCTATGCGGCCGAGGGCTATCACCAGAATTTCGCTACGCTTCATCCCGACAACCCATACATAGCGATTAATGATTTGCCCAAGGTCGAGCGTCTCCGCCAGCAACTTCCCGCCCTGTATAAGAAGTAGATGGTAAAAGACGAAATGCGGCGCGAGCGTCAAGGATCACGGAATAGACAGACATCATGCTGATTTACTTGTTAGCCTTTATTGGCGGTGTGCTTACGATTTTGAGTCCGTGCATTCTGCCGGTATTGCCGTTCGTGTTTGCTCGGGCCGACCAACCCTTTCGCCGCTCTGGGCTGCCACTGCTCGCGGGCATGGCGCTGACGTTTTCGGTTGTGGCGGTCGCCGCCGCATTCGGCGGACATTGGGTCGTACGCCTGAATCAGGGCGGGCGCTATGTGGCGATGGTCATTTTCCTGGTCTTGGGGGTGAGCCTGCTCTTCCCTTCGCTTGCCGAAGCTATTGACCCGGCCGCTGGTCCGCGCAGGCAGCCGCTTCAGGGTCGTCCGTCAACCGAGAGCAGCATCGGAAAATCTTTCGTGCTGGGAATTTCTACCGGACTGCTATGGGCTCCTTGCGCGGGCCCGATCCTGGGTTTGATTTTGACTGGAGCGGCAATTCAGGGCCCGGGTGCTCGCTCGTCTTTTCTTTTGCTGTCTTTTGCGCTCGGCGCCGCGACCTCTCTCGGAATTGCACTTTTCGCCGGCAACAGAGTTTTCTCCGCCCTGAAACGTTCTCTCTCGTTTGAAGTCTGGATCCGTCGTGGATTGGGAGTTGCGGTGATCCTGGGAGTGGTTGCGATCGGTCTGGGCTGGGACACGAATCTGCTCACCAAGTTTTCCTTTGTGAACACGGCGAAAGCGGAAGAGCATCTGATCGATGCGCTGCGCCCGGAGAAGCCGGCGGTTTTGGCAGCGACCGCGGCCGACGCAGTTCCCGCGCTCAAGGATGAAGGCCCCATGCCGGATTTGAGCGGCGCCGTTGCCTGGCTGAATTCGCCTCCGCTCAGCAGCAAATCGCTCCGGGGAAAAGTTGTGCTCATCGATTTTTGGACATACTCCTGCATCAACTGCCTGCGGGCCTTGCCCTACGTGGAAGGCTGGGCGCAGAAGTATAAAGATGCCGGGCTGGTTGTCATCGGCGTGCATACGCCGGAGTTCGCGTTCGAGAAGGAGCGCTCGAACGTCGAGAAAGCGGTGCGCGATTTGAAGATCACCTACCCTGTCGCCATCGACAGCGACTACAAGATTTGGCAAGCCTTCAACAATGAGTACTGGCCGGCACATTATTTCATCGACGGCAAGGGACGCATTCGCTATCACCACTTCGGCGAAGGCGAGTACGGCGAGTCGGAACAGGTGATCCAGGAGCTCCTGAAAGAAAACGGGGCGCAACTATCGCTTCTTCAGGGCCAGCGTCAATGTCAGGCAACGTCAGGCGCAATCGTGCGCTGGCACCGGTGCTGAAGCCGCCCCCGACAGTGCGAATGTCCGTTCGCCCGAAACCTACGTTGGCTACCATCGGGCCGAACACTTTGCTTCCGCCGAGAAGGTCGCGCAAGATTCCAAGCGTTCTTATACGCCGCAACCGAGACTCTCGCTCAATCAATGGGCCCTCAGCGGGATTTGGAAGGTGGGTGCGGAAAGCGCGGTGCTTCAGACCGCACCGGGAAAGATTATTTTTCGCTTTCATGCCCGCGATCTTCACCTCGTGCTGGGAACCACCAAGGATGGCAAGCCTGTCCGGTTCAGGGTGAAGCTGGATGGCACGCCGCCAGGTGACGATCACGGCGCGGATATTGACACCAACGGTGCGGGCACAGTCCAGGATCACCGGCTGTATCAACTCATCCGGCAAAAGGTGCCGGTGGAAGACAGAACATTCGAGATCGAGTTCCTCGACGCGGGCGTGCAGGCATTCGCGTTCACGTTTGGATGATGGGCAGTGGGCGGCTATTGACTGGGCTTTCAAACAAACTACAGTTCTAATTGATTGCAGATGTCTTGGAGGAAACGAGGGAATACAGGAATAACAGAATTCCTGAGGCAAACAGAGCGCCTCCGACCACAACAAATGACATGAAAGAGAAAGCGTTGTTCCAACAGAGGCTCAGCGCTTCAACCACCAAGCCAAGAATCACCAGAATTCCAGAAATTCGCAGCTTTCGGAACATCGTTCTCCTCCTCTTCCCGCTTATTCCGTGGGCTTCCAAAACTTAACCTGGCCAAGTCCGTCGACATTGTGGAAGGTGTCATGACAACCGCTGGTGGTGCAAGAAAGCTTGTTCGATTTCAAATCGTCCATCATTGCCATGTGGGTGGGATCTTCGAACGAGCGCGCGCCCGCGTGACAATGCAGGCATTCCCGATTGTTGTAGGGCTGGTAAAGGTGGATGGGGTTCATGGGCGTTCCAAACCAGTAGACGTAGACGTGGTGCAGTCCTTCCATCTTGGCGTGAATGGTGCCAAACATGGCGTAATCGGTGTGGCAGGTGTAGCAGGCTCGGTCCGCGGGGATTCGATGATTCTGGAAATGAGCGGCGGGGATATAGGACTTGTCGTCCACGTACAGGCTCCGCCCGTAGGGTTCCATGATGTGACATGAGAGGCAGAACTGCGTTTCTTCCGACCGCTCCAGGTGCTCAGATGCGCCCACACCTGCCGCGACTACCGGGACAATGAAGAGGGCAAGAAACGCAAGGATCTTGCCCTCGCGCGAAGCTGTGATGGCTGGCCGGATCACCACCACCAGGATCAGCGAGATGCTGGCAGCAATCAAGAAAAACACGAGAGTCTGAGGACCGATCATTTGAACAATGCTCCGCGGCTACCCAGCCGCTCGCCACTTGGCGTTTAGCGGCTGTCCGGCTTGCCGTTCAACGCTATTTTTGCTTGCCCAATTCGCGAACGTAGGCCACCAGATCCTTAATCTCGGTGTCCTTCAGGCTCTTGCCATAGGCAGGCATTTTGTTCTTGCCGGCGGTGATGATGGTGATGAGATCCGCATCGCTCATCTTGGTCACTTCGTCGGAACCAAAAGCATGCGCTCCGAGCGCCTTGGCTGGACCAGTGTTTGCTTTTCCGTCCGCGCCATGACACCCGGCGCACTTGGCTTTGTAAGTGGCCGCCGCACTCTGCGCCTGAACTGCCGACGATGCCATAACGACAACCGCCAACACCAAGGCGAGGATAGAAAAGTGGATCCTTACATTTACATTTCTCATTGTCGAGCTCCATTCGTTAAAGTAGTGACTTTCGATTCTTCACTCACCATTCAGAAAGCGTAGCGGAGTGCGAATTCGACTGTGCTGCCGTTGAAGGCTAACGGATGTTTTTTAGAATTCATAA
>CAVXBU010000003.1:0-218001 GCA_963760175.1 uncultured Acidobacteriaceae bacterium | reverse complement strand
TTCAAGTCAGCTATCCCCAGATAGCGCATCGTTGTCTTGATGTCTTTGTGACCCAGCAAGTATTGGATGGTCTGAATCTTTGTTGTGCCTGAGAACAGTGTCGCGTATGTCCGCCGGAATGTGTGCAAGTCTGCGTGGAATGTACCACCAGCACGTTTTGCGATTCGCTGCACGATGCGGAGCAGGTGCTCATCCGGGTTCCCTGCACCGTTTGGGAAAATGAGCTTGCAACCGGGATTCTGCCTCTGGCGTTCGGCAATCGCTGCGATAAGGTCTTGCGGAATCGGGATACGACGGATATGCCAATGCTTGGGGTGCCACTTGAGGTGCGGCTTGTCCACGATGTTTAGGAAGCCACCCTTCACGTCGCTGTATTCCGCATGAGCGGCTTCGCCGTCACGAACACCGCTCTTCAGGAAATAGTCGAGCGTGAACCGTTCTTCGTCGTTTCTTGCCGCCGCGTAAAGCGCCTTCACCTGCTCTGCCTCGTAATAAACCACGGGCTTTTCGGCGAACTTGGGATATTCGCTTTTCTTCAGCAGACGATTGATGCCGTGTGCGCTGAGGAAAATCACAACGTTGTTCACTTTGTTGAAGTATGTCCGATTGGGATCGCCAGACCTACGCGGCTTACGGGGCGTGCCGTCTTTCCGCAGTTTCGGCGGCTGCTTCCGAAGCCATCCCATGAAGTCGATCAAGTCCTGCCTGCCAATCTCGCTCAAGAATTTCTTGGTGCAAGACTTGCGAAACTCCTCGACCGCCACCTTGTAAGCGCGGATGGTTTTCGGGTCTTTCCCCTGAGAGTGAAGGTTCTTGTAGTACTGCTCGACCGCATCGTCCATGCTCAGCTTACTTGTTTGCGGTTTCGAGTTGACAGGCGTTGGAGGAACGACCTGCCGTTCCCGGTCCCGCAGCCATCGTTTCTTTTCCTCCAGCTTGTCCAATGCAACGTAGGGGTCTTTGCCGACCAGCACGAACGGCTGCTTGCCGCCGTCCGCACCGAAGCGGACGTAATAGACGCCTTCTTTGTGGTGTTCAGGTTCGCCATTGACCATTGCGTATTGAGGCTTGAGGCGACCCTTGGACTGGTAAACGGGCTTGCAGAACGAGTCTCTGCCGTTCTTGGTGATGCGGATGTACAGCGTTGCGGTGCGGTTTGCCATGAGATTCCCTTGAATCCAAATACTGCGAAACAAGGAACTCTCACGATTTTTAGTAACAGGAACCGCTCAAAAATAGTAACAGGCTCGCGGAACCCGCATGTTTGGCTGCGATTTGAAAACTGGCGGAGAGAGTGGGATTCGAACCCACGTTACCCTTTCGAGTAAACACGCTTTCCAAGCGTGCGCCTTCAGCCACTCGGCCATCTCTCCGGCGCCCCCGAAGCAATTGTATTGATTCTAACAGTGCTATGGATTGCCCGCGAACTGCCGATCCTTCCCTGTCGCCTCGCTCGTTTTGTTGGGATGGCAACGTTAGGATGACAACTGAGAGTTTGCCTCTCTTGGCCGACAGTTCTCAGTTCTGAGGTCTTGCATCAGTGAAAAACTCGCACTACTGAGAACTGAGAACTGAGAGCTGAGAGCTGAACAGAGAATTGTACTAGAAGAAAAAAATCAGGAGCGGGATCCGGCAGCAGCGGCCGCGGCGTTGGGCGTTTCCGGCGTCACCGCCGCAGCGTGGCCGTTGGTTGGCGGGGCGGGCGACTTTGCCTGCCCACGCCCTCAACCACGCGGTGATTCAGGCAGTAGAGCGCGAGTTCCAGACGGTCAGCAACTCCCAGCTTGTCGTAGACTTTGCGGAGATAATTCTTGACCACCTGCTCGGTGGTGCCAACCCGCAGGGCTATCTCTTTGTTCTTCATTCCCTGCGTGACGCAGGAGACGATGAGCGACTCTTTGGGCGTGAGCGACACTTTGGGACGCGACCCTGCCGGACGCATGCCTTGCGTGCGATAGGCCTGCATCACCCATCCGATGGCGCGACTGTCGAGCCAGGGTTCACCCTGGGCGACTTTGCGCAGGCATTCCACCAGCATTTCCGGCTCAATTTCGCGCGAAACGATGGCATGCGCGCCGCGCCGGAACAAGTCCAGTGTCATCTCCTGGTCTGGCTCCTGCAGCACGACCACCAAACGGCAGTTCGTGCTTTGCCGCAGAAGATCGGAAACTGCGTCGGCTGGATTCGGGGCCAGAGCCGCTTCAAAGATCACAACGTCGGTGGAAAATTTTTGAATCGCGATAACCGTCTGATCGAGACTCTCGGCCTGGCCGACCACCCTTATGTCGTCCTCGAGCGCAAATATCTTGCGCAGCCCGGCGCGGAATATGGCCTGGGTATCCGCCACAATTACGCGGATCGTGCCTTTGCCGTCTTCAGGCTGAACCTGCGCCGGCTCGCTACCGATGCTCGATGCTGACCGAAGTGCTGCCCATCCGTCCTCTTTTCGCGCCCTACCGGCGCGGCCGACTGGCAAACCCTGCAAACTACCTGCGCTCAAAACGGTACTCGTCAATGACCACACCGACTCCGCGCCGGCCACCATCCTCAAAACTGCGCACCACTCGGCCGCGGCAATCCACCTGCACATCGGCTTCTGCGCCCACCACATCGGCGGGAAGAGAGATCGTAAAATCGACAGCCGAACCTACTGGCACATCGGCATCCATGCGGAACAGCACACCGTTGGCGGAAATGTTCTCGGTCTCGACCGTCTTTCCCGCGACTTCAGGCCCTGCGACTCCAGGCTGGCTGCCTGCCGACGTCGACTTCAATGCCACCGGCAGTTTGATGGGAAAGCGGGGCGCGCCTTGCACGTCCGTATAACCCCTTCGATTCTGGCTGACTTCAGCAGCGGTTCCTTTGGCGGTTTCAGACACGTTTGCGACGACCTTCCTTCCGGTTCGTGCCGTGCACCACTCCAATTGAGCAAATGCACATTTCAGGCCGAGATTACACCCCAGCATCTACATTACAAAGTTACGGAAGTCATGGAACAAAGGCGGCGAAGTGTCGGTGGTACAGGGACTTACGGGCGTATGCGGACTGCGGCGCAGTCGCTTACCGAAAGCGTCGGAAGGACGGCCACAATGCGGTACAAAGGCCGGGAAATCCGGGCAAAACGCGAACTCGGCTTCGGGTCACCTTGGCCTCCGGCGCACGTGCCACTCCTCGGCCGTGATCTCCCAGATTTCCGCTGGCAGCCGGCCGGAAACGAAGTCTCGCTCTTCGGTGGCCACGATTCGCATTCCCTGCCTTTCAGAAATGCGGCGCGAGGCCTCGTTGGCAATCGCCTTGGGAACTCGCAGGACTGGAAATTTCAGAACATCAAACCAATAATCGGTGACCGCTTCGGAAGCTTCACTCATCAGGCGCCGCCCCTGCCACGGCAGGCCGAGCCAGAACCCGCGATTGTGATTTTCCGCTCTCATCAAGCTGATGGAGCCAATCACGCGCAACGGATCGCTCTTGAGCCGCAAGGTCCAGTCCCATCGCTCTCCCCGTTCGACCGCCGGAAGAGCGATATCGCGACAATACGTCAGCGCACCGTCGGCTGGATAAGGCCACGGCACCCGTCCGGCCAGAAATTGCACCAGTTCCCAGTGGGGAAAAATAATCTGAATTTGTTCGGCGTCGGAGAGTTCGAGCGGACGCAGCCACAACCGTTCTGTTTCGAGTACAGGCGTCACGCCGAGCAACCTCCTCGCGTTGCTCGCCCACCAGTGCTCGCCAGTCCGCGACCGCAGCCGCTCACTCAGAACTTCGTCACCTCCGTGAAGTTAAACTCTTTCACCTTCATCGCCGGCACCACCATGTCAAACGATTCCTCTCCGCTGGCGCGAACCGGGACGCTCATCGCCTCCACATTCGACAGCATCGAGATCAGGCCCTGGTTAAAGCGGAAATTGCGCAGTCCGCACTGCACCTTGCCGTTCTCCACCAGAAACGTCCCGTCGCGGGTCATGCCGGTCACAATCTTTCTCGTAAGGATCGACTTCACGGATGTACCACAGCCGCGTCACCAGCACGCCGCGCTCGGTCGAGGCGATCATTTGATCGACGCTTCTGCGGATCCTCCGGCGCTCCGAACACAATGTTCATCGGCATCTCCCCCATCTCGTTCGGCAAGGGAAATCCGTGCCCGGTGGCTTCGATGGGGCCAACCTTGCGCCGCATACTCCGAATTCTTCATCTTCTGTGCCGTGGCGCGCGCATACACCACGCGCTTCACCACGCCGTTTTCGACCAACTGCACGCGCTGCCGTCGCATGCCCTCGCCATCGAACGGCGAGCCTGCCTGCAGCGGATGCGCCACGTCATCCCAGATGTTGATGTTCTCTCCAAACAGCCTGGTGCCGATCCGGTCGTTCAAAAACGAGCGTTGGTCCAGAATCGCCACGCCGCTGAAGTCCCAGAACATGAAACCAACAATGTCGAGGACTGCAGCCGGCTCGAGAATAACCGTGTACTTCCCCGGCCCAATTTCCCGCGGATGGGCCGACTCGACCGCCTTTTGCGCAGCCGTCTCCGCCAACCGCGCCGGATCGAGGTTACTCACGTCGGGCGAATTCGATTTCCGCCAACCGGAAGAATCGTCGGCCAGCATGGTGATGGAAACCTCCGCCAGCGTCTGATGGTGCCAATTCGCTAATCCGGCGGAGTTGAAGATCCCTTCCCGGGATTCCGAGTTCGAGTAGATGCCCGCCGTGGTCAGCTTGTGTTTGTCGGCAACGGACACGATGCGCCGACCACCTCAGCGCGATCGGCGGGAGTAATGGCTGCGGTCTCGCTCAAAAAACCGTGTGGCGCGGACACTCCTGTCCGCGGCCCTGTCCTCTGAATTCGCCTCGTCCGGCGTAGGCATCGGCAGCAAATCCGGATCCGCCACCTGCACGCGCGCAAGATTCTCCGAAGCGGCGACCGCCCGCCGCAAACTCTCGTCGTCAAACTGATTGGTAGTAGCGCGCGCCGTCCGTCCCGCAAAATTCGTGCGGATCGACACGACGGAGTTCTCTTCCTCCACATTCTGATGAATGACGTTGTTGGCGAAGCGAGTCAGGGCAAAGCGGGAGCCGGTGAAAATAGCCTCGACCTCGTCCGCGGACGAGAAGCGGCGAATGCGGTCGAAGATGTCGGCGGCTTGTTCTTTAGTCAGCATTCCCAATTTCAGTAGAGACGCGGCTTGCCGCGTCTTCCCGCGCCACTGCTTCGTCGTCCCGGCAAAGACGGGGCAAGCCCCGTCTCTACGAATACGCCGAGCCGACGCGAATATTCCGGAACCGCGCCGGGCTCGCCCCATGTCCCGTGCCCACGACCTGCTGCGGCTGCCCCTTGCCGCAATTCGGAGTTCCCCACAGCGCCCACTCGTCGCGCGAGCAAATCGCGTCCATCGAATTCCAAAACTCCGTCGTGATCCCCGAGTAAGAAGGATTCTTCAGCATCCGCACCCGCTTACCGTGCTTGATCTCCCACGCGATCTCGCACCCGAACTGAAAGTTGTAGCGCTTGTCGTCAATCGACCAGGACTTATTGGTCTCCATGTAGATGCCGTCGTCGGTCGCGGCAATCAGCTGTTCCAGACTCAGCGGCTTCTCTCCGGGCAGAATGCTGATGTTGGTCATGCGAATCATGGGCAGCCGGTTCCAGCCCTCGGCGCGCAAAGTTCCGCCGGATCGCGCCGCGCCGATGGTGTGGGCTGTTTCGCGCGAACTCAGATACCCGGTAAAACGTCCATGCGTGATGATCGGCGTCGACTGCGCCGCGACGCCTTCGTCGTCATAGGCGAAAGTGCCAAGGCCCGGCCCGTGTTCCTGACGAGCGTCGGCCACGACGTTGACCAGTTCGCTGCCGTAGCGCAGATTCCCCAGTTTCTCGAGAGTCAGAAATGAGGTGCCCGCAAAATTTGCTTCCATGCCCAGCACACGATCGAGTTCAATCGGATGCCCGATGGATTCGTGAATCTGCAAACCCAGTTGCGATCCATCCAGAATAATCGTGGCCGTGCCTTCCGGGCATTGCTCGGCCCGGTGCAATGCGACGGCTTCTTCCGCCACGCGCCGGGCATTCTCCGGCAATTTCATTTCTTCGATCAGTTCGTAGCCGAGGTTCTGCCATTGTCCGCCGAACGAATTCGGATACGACCGCTTCTGAATCTCTGACCCGGCAAACGCATACGCCGTAATTCCCGCGCCCGTCGAATATTTTGTCTGATGAATGTCCGAGCCTTCGGACGAAAGAAACCACGACTCTTCGCGCTGGAAGTTCATGCCGGTTTCAGCGAGCGTAACACCGGCCACGGCGCGCATCTCCCCATCAACCTTCAGCAGCAGATCAAGATTCTGCTCCACCGAAGTGGTGAACGGATCAACCTTATAAGGAGTCGTCCACTCCGCCACCGCCGCGGGTTCGGGAGCCAGCCGAACATCCTCCCGCTTCACCCGTGCCGAGGCCCGCGCAACTTCAACCGCACGCCTGGCGGCCACTTCCACCGCGGCGCGGCTCAAATCCGCGGACGCGGCAAAGCCCCACGCACCATCTGCAATTACGCGCACGCCGATGCCGAGCGATTCGGATTCCGAGGCATGTCCCACGCGTCCGTTCTTGGTGGTAAGTGAACGATTGCGGATCGACACTGCACGCGCATCGGCATAAGTAACTCCGCGCACCGATGCGGCGTCCAGAGCCAACTGGGCAGCATTCTTCATTTCAGATTTAACGTATCACGATGCGAGAGCTAGTGTGGGGACGGGCGACCCGCCCGTCCAAGCCGAGCGCAGTTGGGCGCTGGTGCAAGACAACTGTGTGCGATTAGTGCAACCCCGGCGCGGCCGCCGCCAGCGGCGCTCGTTTGCGCGCGACATCCACAAAGAAGCGTCCAGCCTGCAGATGACTGTCGCCGTCGCCATTTTGGCCAACGCCAGGCTCACCCCAGACCGCGCCGATTTCGACCTTACCGTTCCCCGAACCAGCCACTTTATTGGGCTGCCGCCGCTGCTTCTCGACGTAGGCCTTGATCACCTGTGCTGCTGTCCTGGCGGCGAGATATCCGTGTTCCCCTTCTTCGAGCAAAGTACAGACTACGATGTCCGGATTCCTTCTCGGCTCCACGCCCGCAAACCAGCCATTGTCCTTGAATTTTTTCCCGCCCGCGCCCAGCTTCGCTTTCAACGCATTGCTGATGGTCTGGGCGCTACCGGTCTTGCCGGCGAAATCGATACCCTGTAAGTGCGACAAACCAGCCGTGCCTCCGGGGTTCACCACCGCCGCCATTGCGTCCGTGATGATCTCCCAGTTCTGCGGATCGATCGGCACCCGAACTTCGTCGGGCGCGGCTGCCGGAACTATATTCGGTGGCAAGTCCGTGGGATTGATGACGTGCGGACGCTGCAGGAGTCCGCCGCTGGCGATCGCGCCAATGGCGCGCGCTAACTGAATCGGCGTAGCCGCCACCGCTCCCTGGCCAATGCCCACCGAAATGGTTTCTCCGGCGTACCACTTTTGCTTGTAGTTGCGAATCTTCCATTCTTCCGACGGCATTACGCCGCTCGCTTCCTGCGGCAGATCGATGCCGGTCTTCTGCCCCAGACCAAACGCGGTCGCATACTTGGCAATGCGATCGATGCCTAGCTTCTCGGCCAGCGTGTAAAAGAAAACGTCGCACGACTGGTAGATGGCTTTGCTGATTTCAACGTCGCCGTGAACGCGGTGTTCCTCAAGTACCCAGCACTTGAAATAACGGCCATAGAAAATGGCGCCGCCGTTGCAGATCACATGCATGGTTTGGGCGATGCCTTCCTGCAACCCCGCCGTCGCCATGATGATCTTAAACACCGAGCCGGGCGCAAGCTGCGCCTGGATCGCCTTATTCAGCAGCGGATGGTCGGGATCGTCGACCAGCTTATTCCACTCGTCGCGCGAAATCTTCACCGAGAAATCGTTGGGATCGAAGGTCGGCCGGCTCACCATCGCCAGGATTTCTCCGGTCCGCGGATTCATTGCGACGATCGCACCGTTCTTTCCCTCCAGCGCCTGCTCAGCCGCAATTTGCAAATCAAGGTCGATCGTCAGCTTGAGCGGCTTGCCCGGCTCCGCCGGCGTTTCGTCCAGCCGCCCCACTTCGCGCCCCTTGCTATTCACCAGCGCGCGCCGCGATCCGTTCTTGCCCATCAGGATGGTGTTGTACTGCTTCTCGACCCCACTCACGCCCACCACGTCCCCGGGCGTATAGAGTTCGAACTGCGGCTGGTTGAGCATGTCCTCGCTGACTTCGCCCACGTAGCCGATCAGGTGCGCCATAAAACCGTTGCGCGGATACAGGCGCCGGTGCGCCATGATGGTTTCCAGTTCTGGAAGCTCGTTCTTGTGCGACTCGATGAACGCCAGCTCGTCAGGCGTGATGTCTTCCTTCAAGAAAATCGGCTGATACTGCGGCATCGACGAAAAGCGCCGGATGCGCTGCCGCACTTCGTCGGGATTCAAGTGCAGGCCCTTGGCGATGGCGCCCGCGTCCGCGTTCAGATCGCGCATGGAATCGCGCAGCAGCAGCGCGGAAAACGAAGGGTAGTTATCGACAATCACCCGGCCTTCGCGATCCAGAATTTTGCCGCGCGGCGCCAGAATCGGCACATTTCGAACGCGGTTCTTCTCCGCCAGCTGAGCGTACTCGTCGCTGTGCATCACCTGCAGCCGCCACAGTCCGTACGCCAGCAGCAGAAAAATGAACAGCACGACGTACTGCACGGCGGTGAGCCGGAGCGCGGAAACTTTTTCTTCGCGGCCGAACATTTGTCCTCTGGAACCTACTGGCAAGTCACGCGCAAGTTAACTGTATTCTAACCCCTGCCCGGTCTCGTCCGAAATGTCGGAAAGCAAACGAAAGTTTTCGAATGGAGCGACGGGCACCTCCCCCGTCCAGTCAGCCGGAGGCCATTTCGAGCCACTCAGGGGTTCATGTCCAACCGTGGATTGAACTTCCTGCCCCGCCGGGCAACAATACCAGCAGGACTTACGTCTTACTTACTTTCCACTAGGAATTGAATGCGGATTCGCAGTTTTATCATCGCGTACGCGCTCGTGCTCGCCATTCTGCTGTTCGCCGACCGGCGCCCACCTTCCCCGGAGCAGGATCGCTATTCACACGTGTTGGACATGACCGATAGCCAAAGCGCGACCGAACCGCAGACCTCGTCGCCTGCCACTTCCGCGGAATCCGGAACCCGCATCATAGCTCCCGCAACACTCATTCCCGGCACTTGGGCCGCTGGACAGATCCCGCCCGAGCGCCTCGTAGCCCCGCTGGTGGTAATGGATTTGAGCGCGTCCCAAGGCAGCCCGCAGATTTCTCTCGACGACATCGCCGCCTGGGAAGCGCACCACGGCATGATTCCGCAAGGGGCCGTCGTTGCCATCCGCCGCGCTGGCGCGGTCCATATCGCATCCGATGTCGCGTCCGATCACGCAGCGACAACACCGCTTCCTATTGCCAGCGACGCGGCCATGTTTCTCATCGACGCTCGCTACACCATCGGCTTTGTGGTCGAGACGCCTGTCGACCTGGCCTCCGACCGCACCCTCGCCCGCCAACTCGCCCTCCACGGAAACTACGTGGTCGCAGGAGCTACCCGCTTCAAGTCGCTCCCCGAAACCGGATCGCTGATCATCGTCGCCCCGGCAAAAAACAAGAAGCCCGGCGAGGCGCCGGTCCGCATCCTAGCCATGGTGCGGTAGTCGTTAGTGGAGCGACGGGCGTCTCGCCCGTCCGGCACACCGCCAGCCAGAATCGCCATCACGGCGCAACTGCACATCGTTTTTTCCTGCACCGCCGCTCCCTCCGAAATCATCTACCCCACCGGAGGAACGTCCATGTCTGACCCGCGCTATCCCATCGGAAAATTTTCCTACGCCGGCCCGCTTACAGCGGAACAAAAGCAGCAATGCCTGAACGACATCGAGCAGACTCCTACTAGGCTGCGCGCCGCCCTCCGCGGGCTTTCTGACCTGCAGCTGGATACTCCTTACCGCGACGGCGGCTGGACGCCCCGCCAGTTGGCTCATCACGTCGCCGACAGCCATATGAACTCTTACATCCGTTTCAAGCTGGCGCTCACCGAAGACGAACCCACCATCAAGCCCTACCTGGAAAATCTCTGGGCCGAGCTGCCCGAGGCCAAGCACGCCCCCATTGAAATGTCGCTGGCGTTGATCGATTCCCTGCACCAGCGCTGGATGCTGATGCTGCGCAAACTCACCGACGCGGAATGGAAACGCACCTTCCGCCATCCCGAGATGGGCCCGATGTCGCTCGAAAAAAATCTAGCCCTCTACTCCTGGCACGGACGACATCACGTAGCCCACGTCACCAGCCTGCGCGAAAAGATGGGATGGTAGGGACGCTCGAATGCCTCGTATGGACGCTTTAACGTAGAGACGCGGCTTGCCGCGTCTCGGCAGCGCCAAACAGCCGGGGAGCACTCGAGACGAGGCGAACCTCGCCTCTACAGAAAAGTTGGTTGCACGCCGCAGCGTCCTCTAGGTCATCCCCGCCTTCCACACCAGATAACTCGCCGCCTCGCGCATCACCGCCGCAAACCGCTCCCATAGCGCGTGCGGACGCGACTCTGGCCGGGGCGCCAACTCCACTTGCACGCCTTCGTGCTCAAGCAAGGCGCGAATGCGAAATACATGATACGCATCGCTCACCGCAATGCAGCTGTGCATACCGTTCGCGCGCATGATGTTGGCTACCCGCGCCGCCGACTGCGCCGTATCGGAGCCTTGCGTCTCCGCAATCAGAGCCTGCTCCGGGACACCGCGGCGCAAAAGATAGTCTCGGCCAACACCGCCCTCGCTGAAGTCCGGATCCTGCGCCGCTCCGCCGGTCGTGATCACCACCGGCGCCATCCCCATCTGAAACAATTCGTAGCCGTGATCCAGACGCGCCCGGTACACCGGCGAAGGATGGCCCGCGTACTCGGCGGCTCCAAAGATAGCGATCACATCCGCAGGTTTCGCGGGCGTTTCGGCGGCGGCGCGCACGATGCGCGACCCGGTCACGCCGAAAAACAACAGCAGCGCTCCCACCACCGCCAGCAACAGCAGCAGCCAGGGACGCATCAATTTGGAACCAAGCTTCAAGGTTTCAGAGTTTCAAGGTTTCAATGAGATTCGTGGGCAGGACAATCAGAGTTGTCGATTTAAGAATTTCAACCTTGAAACTCTGAAACCTTGAAACTTTGAAACCTGCTTACGACAACGCTTCGACAATATCCTTGGCGGGGATCGCGCCTTCGCGCAGAATCTGCCAGGTGCCGTCTTCTTTGAAAAACACGATCGTCGACGGAATGGTCCGCGGAGACTTCCCCCCGTCCACGATCAGCGGGATGCGGCCCTGCAACTGCTCCTGCACCTGCTCGGCGGTCGTGCATTCCACCGCGCCGCTCAGGTTAGCGGAGGTCGCCGTGATCGGAATTTTTGCCGCCCGCACCACCGCCAGCGGGATTTCCGATGCCGGCACGCGTAGCGCTACGTTTCCCGTATTCGCGGTTACCTTCAGCGGCAGCTGCGACGCCGCCGGCACAATCATGGTCAGCGGCCCCGGCCAGAAACGCCGCGCCAGCAGATGGAAATCATCGGGCAAGGGACGCGCGAATTCTTCCGCCTGGTCCACGTTCTCGATCAGCAATGACAGCGGCTTGTGCCGTAAACGCGATTTGATTTCATAAACCCGCTCCACCGCGCGCAGATTGAACGGGTCCGCGGCCAGGCCATAAAACGTATCGGTCGGCATGCCCAGCACGTGCCCCGCCTGAATCTGCTCAGCGGCATACTTGATCAGCGAAGCCTCGGGCGTTACCGCATGAATTTTAAGGATTTCCGCGCGCACTCTGGTCCCTTCCCAATTTTCGGCCTTGAACGTTGTCGGGTTAAACAATGAAATGTACCATACATCCTGTTCTTGGAACCAACTCATGAAGCAAGACGTGAAGGCCGCGAGAACTCGCAGTCAAGCCGACCGTTTGCGCCCCGTCGCCGGCCGCCACAACCAGCGGCTGAAAGAATTGCGCCTCGCATTCCGCCGCGCCGAGCTTACTCCGCAGGGTGAGTGCGCCATCGAAGGCGTCAAGCTGATCGAAGAAGCGTTGCGCAGCGGCCAGCACCTAGGGAGCGTATTCTTCAGCGAATCGGCGCGCCCTCTAGCGGAAAAACTCCTGCCCCAAATCAACACCCGCACCGAAACGCTAGTCCTGCCAAATGCGCTCTTCAAGTCAATCGTGCCCAGCGATGCGCCCCAGGGCGTGGCCGCCCTCGTCAAGTTGCCGGCGTTTTCTTCGATTCAACTGCTCGAGCGCTCGAGCGACGGCCCGTTCGTGGTGGCCGCTGGCCTGCAGGACCCCGGCAATCTGGGCACGATCCTGCGCTCCGCCGAAGCCTTTGGCGCTGCCGGAGTTTTTCTGACCGAAGGGACCGTCAGTCCCGTACAACACAAAAGTTCTGCGCGGTTCGGCGGGTTCGATCTTCCGCCTGCCTTTCCTGCAGATCTCTTCCGCGGAACTGCTCCCGCTGTTGCGCGCACGCGGAGTCCGCATGCTGGCAACGTCCTCGCACCAGGGAACCCCCCTGCCCCAAATCTCATGGACGCTGCCGCTAGCGATCTTTATCGGCAACGAAGGCGCCGGCCTATCCCGCGAACTGACGCGCGAAATGGACGAAACCCTGGCCATCCCGCAAGCTTCGCAAGTCGAATCGCTCAATGCCGGAGTCGCCGCCAGCATTCTGCTGTACGAAGCCGCAAGAAATCGAAGGTGAGAGAAGAATTTGCAATAGGTAATTTGCAGTTGGTAATTTGAAACCGACCCAGGCCTCGATTTTGGGTCTCAAATTACCAATTACAAATCACCAATTACCAATGAATCTCTTCGCGCCCATCCCGAACGACGACCACGCCGCCCAGGGCGCGCGTCCCGCTCGCCGACCGCATGCGCCCGCGCACGCTCGACGAATTCGTCGGACAAGAGCACCTGGTCGGCCCCGGCAAACCGCTGCGCGTGCAGATCGAGCGCGATGACCCCACCTCGATGATCTTCTGGGGCCCTCCCGGCACCGGCAAAACGACCCTAGCCAAGATCATCGCCCGCATCACCAAGGCCGATTTCATCGAGTTTTCCGCCGTCCTCGCCGGCATCAAGGAAATCAAGCAGGTCATGAGCGATGCCGACCGCGCCCGCCAGTACGGCACCCGCACCATCGTCTTCGTCGACGAAATTCATCGCTTCAACAAAGCGCAGCAGGATGCCTTCCTCCCGCACGTCGAAAAAGGCAGCATTCGCCTGATCGGCGCCACCACCGAAAATCCGTCGTTCGAAATCAACTCCGCGCTGCTCTCCCGCTGCCGCGTCTACGTGCTAAAGCCGCTGACCGAAGACGAAATTGTCGTCCTTCTGCGCCGCGCCCTCACCGACACCGAGCGCGGTCTAGGCCAGATGCATCTCGAAGCGTCCGAGAATGCCTTGCGCAAAATAGCCGCCTACTCCAGCGGAGACGCCCGCAACGCCTACAACGTCCTCGAAGTAGCCGCCGCGCTCTCCACCGAATCATCCGTAGAGACGCGGCTAGCCGCGTCTCCGCCCGGAGCCACCGAGATATCAGAAGCCACCATCCAGGAAGCCCTCCAGAAGCGTGTTCTGCTCTACGACAAGAACGGCGAAGAGCACTACAACATCATCTCCGCGCTGCACAAGTCGGTTCGCAACAGCGATCCCGACGCCGCCCTCTACTGGCTCGCGCGCATGCTCGAAGCCGGAGAAGATCCCCTCTACATCGCCCGCCGCGTCGTCCGCATGGCGGTCGAGGACATCGGCCTCGCCGAGCCGAACGCACTCGCCTTGTGCATGGCCGCTCGTGATGCCGTCGATTTCATCGGCATGCCCGAAGGCAACCTCGCGCTGGCGCAAGCGGTCGTCTATCTATCGGTAGCGCCAAAGTCGAACGCGCTTTACACCGCCTACGGCGCGGTTCAGCAAGATGTAGAGCAAACCGCCGCCGAGTCCGTCCCCCTGCACCTGCGCAACGCCCCCACCAGCCTGATGAAAGGCCTGGGCTACGGCAAGGACTATCAATACGCCCACGACACCGAAGACAAAGTCGCCGACATGCAATGCCTGCCCGACAGCCTGCGCGACCGCGTCTACTATCGCCCCACCAACGAAGGAGTCGAAAAGCGGATTCGCGAACGTCTGGAAGAAATCAAACGGCTCAAGCAGCCCGCGTCCAACCGCACCTCAAGCCCGCCAAAAAGTCGAACAAAAAGAGAATCTGAACCCTGATTCCCGCAATCTTATAAGGAGTTGCAGCGTTGCAATGTAGAAGACCAGGCAGGAGGGTTTCGTCGTGGCCACCAGCCCGCTCATGGATTTCGGTTTTTCCGCTCAGTCTCTGTCTGATCCGTCCGCACTCAGGATCGCCGAACTGGTGCGCCTGCAAAAATTCGCGCAGCGCATCACCTCCACTCTCGACATTGAAGATCTCGTTCCGCGAATCGTTGACGAGGTTGCCACCTCGCTCGGCTGCGTCGAAATCAACCTCTATCTGCGCGATCCTGAGCAATCCGAATTCGTACTGGCCGGCGTTCGCGGCTGCAGCGTTCACGGCAAGGGCCATCGCATCCAGATGGGCACCGGAATGGTGGGGCACGTCGCGTCCACCGGCAAAATGCACTACGCTCCCGACGTCACGCGCGACCCTTATTACATGGCCTGCGAGCCCGATACGCGCTCCGAAGTCGCCATCCCCCTGCAACGCGAGGGCGAACTGGTCGGAGTTTTCACCGCTTCCCATTGCGAGCTAAATGCTTTCTGTTCCGATCAACTAAGTCTGTTGCAGGGATTGTGCGATCACGTCGCCGTCGCAGTCCACAACGCCCGCCGCTTTGGCGATGAGCGCGAACGGCGCGAGCGCATGAGCCGCGAGGCCGAAGAAGCTCGCTCGATTCAGCAGGCTCTGCTGCCTCGCACCTCTCCGTCTGATCCCGGGATTCCGTGTGTCCGGGCTTTCGATTCCAGCGGGCTCGGTCGGCGGCGACTGGTATGACTTCATTCCCGCTCGCCAACGGGCGCTGGGGGCTGGTTCTCGCCGATGTCTCCGGCAAAGGCACGGCGGCGGCGCTGCTCATGTCCGCTACTCGCGGCATGCTGCGCTCGCTCGCGCAAACCGGCTCTGGGCCCGGCGAGGTGCTCCTGCGTCTCAACAACATGATGATCGAGGATTTTCCCAGCGGCCGCTTCGTCACCATGGTGTATGCCGAACTCGACCCGTCCAGCCGCATTCTGCGGATCGCAAACGCCGGCCATCTCTCGCCCCTGCTGGTCGAGCCTTCCGGCCACCGCTGGATCAATCACGAGCACGGTATGCCACTCGGAATTTCAGCCAGCAAATTCTCGGAGACGGCAGTGACGCTCGGCGAGCATTCGCGCATCGCATTTTATTCCGATGGAATCACCGAGGCCGATATCGATTCCGGCGAAGAATACGGCGCCGACCGCCTTCTCGCCCAGATGCAATCACCAAACGTTACGCCAGAAACGCTGCTTGCGGATGTCAGGAAGTTTTCGAATGGTGTTGGGCTGCGCGACGATGCGACCGTGATCCTGGTGCAGGCGCGCGCTTGATCTAGCTAGAGCCGGGCTCCGGAGTCCTGGTTCTTGGAGCACGGCCGGCCCCTACCCGAATCGCGCCCGGTGCTCTTTCAAAACGCACCGGTCCATCACCACAAAGATTCCGGCCTTGCGCGCTTTCTCCGCCGCCCGTTCATTGATCACGTCTTCCTGCAGCCAGATCGCCGGAATCTTCAGCTGGATCGCCTGCTCCACGATCTCGTCCACGTACTCCGGCCGCCGGAATACATCCACCAGATCGATTTTCTCCGCCACTTCGAGCGGTATTTCAAGCAACGAAGGATACGACTTCTCCCCCAGCGCCTCCGCAATCCGCGGATTCACCGGGATAATCCTGTACCCGGCCGCCTGCATGTAAGCGGAAACGCCATGACTCGGCCGCATCGGACTCTCCGACAATCCCACCACGGCAATTGTCTTCGCTCGCGAAAGCAATTCGTAAATCGGATCTGCTTGCTTCAATCGCGACCGTTCCCTTCAGCCCTTTTTTTCCATTTCTGCTTGAACATCCGCAGCGCCAGCTTGCGAATCGTGTCTGAAACCTCTTTATTCCCCGACAGATTCTTGAGGTCATGAACCAGCAGGTTCTTCATCAATCCCAGCGACAGATCGAGCGGCGTGCGTGGATTATAGACCAGGTTCCGCATGATGCTGTAATTCTTCGCAAACTTGCGTTTCAGTCGGAATCGCGCGCAGCACCGACTCCAGCACATTTTTCTGCAACGCGAATTTTTCCACCTCGGCATCGGAAACTTTGGGCGAATCCAGTACCGCCAGCGATACCAGCTTCGTGGAATCGCGGATCAGAATTGACCGCTCTTCCTTGTTGCCCCGCATCGCCAGCGCGATTCGTCCCTTGATATCGAGCTTGGAAATCTTCTGCAACGTGCTGTCGCGTCGTTCTTCCTGACCGGGAGCCAGTTTCTTCTTCGCATGAGCAGCCGCTAAAGCCGCTCCTGTCTTTCCCGCTGCGGCCGTCGCCAATCTCCCCGCTTCGACTTTGGCCGCCTCGACGGTTTCAACCGCTGCGGCAGCAGCGGCCTGCGACTCAGCCTCACCCGCCGCCGCGCCGCCCTGCCCCCTCGTCCAACATTCCAATAGGCTGGAACGGTTTGTCTTGTTCCGCCGCCAGTTCCGACGCATTCTCTTCCAGATATTTTGTGACTGCGAATTCGACAATTTCGTCGGGTGCATCGGCGGCGCTGGTAGCCGCCTCTGCCACCGGTGTCGGCTCCCCTGCAGCCAGCTTCGTTGCAATCGCCGAAAGCTCATTGGGACGCAAATTGGCATTGGTTTGCAACGCCTGCAATAGCCGCGGAGCACTCATCACCCGCGGGCTCGCCAGCAAATTTTCTACGATCGAGCGCGACTCCCGTCGCGGCAAGTTTGTCGAGCGCCTCTTCGCCTACCGACGGATTCTCCGCCAGTGCCGGCAGCAGACAAGTCCTCAGATTCTCCGGAGAAACGTAATATCCCAGCACCTCGGCGCTGGTCTTCGGGTCGGCAGCCGCGGCCACGCTGGCTTTTTCATCCCAACCAGCCAGCGTCAGACGCGCCCGCTCACCAAACAATTTGTGATGCAGCGCCAGATAAACCAGGATCTCAATCGTCTCCTCGGGCGGCACCGACAACGCGCCGCGCGCCGCCGATTGCATCAGGTTCGACGGCACCTGCGAGTTGCGGATCATATCAAGCATTCGGGCCATCATTCATCTCCCAGAACTCGCCACGGCTTTCTTCTTCGCGAGCAACTCTTTCCTGAACTCTTTCGTGATCTCTTTCGCGCTCTCTTTCGATGACCGCGATTTGTAGCCCACCGTCCGCTCCAGTTCCGCGACGGCAATCTCAAGTTCGCGCGTGATTCGGTTCGGATTGCGCCGCCGGTATTCGTCGCTCAAAGCGCGATAGTACCAGAGCGTGCCCTCCTTTTTCCCGAGAACCGCGTCCAGATCTTTTCTCCATCCTGCCGGTAATCCGCCAGAATCGTGCGGACGTTATGCAGCTTGTCAGACGCTGAAACCAGCCGCGTCTCGGCGTCGGCGTGCTTCACTTCACGCAGATAATCTTTCTTCCGTTCGATCCACTCCCGCTTCGGCTCACCAAACGAATCCGTACAACCTTCGACGATCTTCGCCACCCGCGAACCAAACTGCTCGCGGATTTCGCGCAGTCTCGGCATGCCGCCGCAATCTTCGACCACATCATGCAGCAGCGCCGCGATCGCCATGTCCTCGTCCCCGCCAGCCTCCAGCACCAGCGACGCCACCGCCATCAGATGCGAAAGATAAGGCACCGCCGTCTGTTTCCGCGTCTGCCCGGCATGTTTCCCGGCGGCATAACGAAAGGCACGCTGCAAGCGGGGTCCAAGTTTCGGCGGTCTTTAGCGGTCGTGCATCCGGAGCGAACTCGCGCTCATGCTTTTTTCTCGCCTCTCCGCATCCGCAGATAAGCCTGCATCAACGGCCGCAGATCGCCGTCCAGCACGCGATCCACGTCGCCGATCTCCAGCTTCGTGCGGTGATCCTTGATCATGCGGTAAGGTTGCAGCACGTACGACCGGATCTGCGATCCAAAATCAATATCCAGTTTCGAATCCTCTATCTTTTTCGTGACCTCGCGCTTCTTCTCCAGTTCGAATTCGTAAAGCTTCGACCGCAGCATGCTCATCGCTTTTTCTTTATTCTTGTGCTGCGAGCGCTCATTCTGGCAATTGGCCACCAAGCCCGTCGGGATATGCGTGATCCGCACCGCCGAATCGGTCGTATTCACGTGCTGCCCACCCTTGCCGCTCGACCGGTAAGTGTCAATCCGAATATCCTCGGGCTTAATGACAACCTCGATGCTGTCGTCAATCTCGGGAGAAACATACACGCTCGCAAACGACGTGTGCCGCCGCTTGGCCTGATCAAACGGCGAAATCCGCACCAGCCGGTGCACCCCAATCTCGCTGGTCAAATAGCCAAACGCATACTGCCCAATCACCCCAAATGTCGCCGACTTGATTCCGGCTTCTTCGCCCGGCTGGTAGTCGTACATCTCCGTCTTGAATCCCTGCCGCTCCGCCCAGCGCAGATACATGCGCAGCAACATCTCCGCCCAGTCCTGCGACTCAGTCCCGCCCGCCCCAGGATGAATCGTCATGATCGCATTCAGGCCGTCGTTCGCGCCCGAAAGCAGCGTCTCGGTTTCGACTCGATCCACCAGTTCGCGCAGCGAATCCAGGTCGCGCTGCAAGTCGGCGGCGACGTTCTCACCTTCGCCGGCCAGATCGAAGTAGGTGGCGATGTCGTCGGTCCGGCGCGCCAGGTCGCCTTCCAGCGACAACATGCCTTCCAGTCGCTTCCGTTCGCGCATTACCTGCTGAGATTTTTCAGGATTCGACCACAGATTCGGATCCGACGCCTGCTTTTCGATTTCGGCAAACTGCTGGCGCAGCTTGCCCGCGTCAAAGATACTCCCGCAGGTCGTGAACCTTGGTCTTTAAGGAAGTGTATTGCTGTTCCAGTTCATCCAACATTGTTGATCACTCGGTTTCTTACTCCGCCGTCGTTGGTCGCTAGTCGTTAGTCGTTCGCAAACTCTTGCCACGACTAACGACTAACGACTAACGACGCAGTCTCACTGCTCTCGAAACACAAACCGCGCCACCACCGCGCCCGCTGAAATTATCGCACACAGATATGCGAACCAATCTCCATGCCGCGTGTAAAAAGTGGTACCCGAATTCAGCGCGTAAGGCGCCGCCAGCGCAGTGCGGATCTTCCGCGGAGTCGCCGCCACGATGCGCCCGTAGGGGTCGATCGACGCCGTCTTCCCCGTATTCGTCCCGGCCAGCAGCCACCGGTCATTTTCGATGGCGCGCATTTCTGTCTGTTGCAGGTGCTGCGCCCATGCGCCGCTGTCGCCGTACCAGCCATCATTCGAGATGTTCAGCAACACCTGCGCGCCCTGCAGCGGTCCCTGCCGTACTTCGTCGGGAAAGATCGACTCATAGCAAATAAATGTTCCGAACCGCTCGCCTCCGGCATCGAGCGGCGTGCGTGACGCGCCACGCTGAAACTCTCCCACTTCTTTAGTCAGCCCTCCGGCAAAGCCGAACACCTGCGGAAACGGCAAATATTCGCCGAAGGGCACGAGATGCACTTTGTCGTAGCGTCCAACCCACTCCCCCTGCGGATTCACCAACGCAGCCGAGTTGAAGATCTGCGAGCTTTCTCCGCCACCGTGCATTGCCGGCGTAATTCCAATCGAGCCCGTCACCACCCAGGTTCCCGACTGCCGCGCCAGCGCGCTCACCGCATCTCGAAACAGAGGATCGTTCGTATAAAACGGCGAAGGCGACTCCGGCCACACGATCAAGTCATGCCGTCGGGAATCTTTCATTTCTCCCGGAGGATGCAAGCTCAGCGCGGTCAAGTCCCGCAGCGTGTCCTGAAAATATTCCCTCGTCCACATTGCGCCTTGAAGGATCGGAATATTCGGCTGCACCAGGAGCGCGGTGCGATCCGTCAAGAACGGAGGAGGCACTATCAGTTGCCCCGCCTGCAGAATCACCGCCGCCGCGCACGCCGCCCCGAGCAGCCACCTCCGCCGCTGCTTTGTTGCTTCGCGCGGAGCCAAAAACGCCGCCGCGAAGACGCTGTTCACGAGCGCGATTTCAAACGAGAGCCCATAGACGCCGAAGAGCGTCGCAATCCGTGTGAGCGCAAAATTCGCTGTCTGCGAATATCCCAGCAGCTCCCACGGAAACGCGGTAATCCGTGTGCGGGCGAGTTCCACCGCGACCCAGAGAAACGGAGCGGCCGCCAGAGCGCGCCGGATCGACGCTCCCGAAGCGACCGTGGTTCGAGCCACCGGTCTTTGATCCCGCGGTCTTCGCTCCGGCGACCAGTGCCAGCAGCAGCCCGAACATTCCGTGATACAGCCCGACATACATGCAGAACAAGAGCAGCGCGAGCGCGGCGGCCGGAATCGGCATCTCGCCATAGCGGTGCATGGTGTCGAAAATCCAATAGCAGGTCCCGGCAAACCAGAGAATGCCGCACAGGTAGCCCAGCAAGAATCCCTGCCAAGCCGTCGCCGGCAACAGCCGCGCTTGATCGTCTAACAGCAGAGTTTCCGGAGCGCGCGCCCTCAGAATCGCCACCAACAGCGGCGCCACCGCAACCCACGACAGCCAGTACAGCCCCGGAAGCGGAAAGATCACGACCTGCAGGACTGCCGACAGGACGACCAGTCCCCAGGCGTTGCGGTGGATTTTGAGCACGATTGAGGATAACAAACAGAAGACAACAAACAGACGATAAGAAACAGAACTTGAGCCGCATGCCGCCCCACATCAGATCACTATGGCTTAGGGATGGTGGAGTTGCTGGAGGGCGCGCCGCCTTCAGCCGCTTGCGAGGTCGATTTCTCTTGAGCAACCTTCTTTTGCAAAACCAGTGAAGAAACCCACAGCAAGCCGATGCTCGCCGCCAGTATCACAAAAAATAGTTCGATCTTCAGAGTGATGGCAAACGCCATCAGTGCCACCGCGAATCCCCAGTACCAGGATTCAGCCTTGAATCCCGCGCCCCACTTGGCCTTTCGGCCGGAGGCAGCCACGCGCGGCCAAAGCGAAGGCAGCAAACGCGGGACCGCTCTGCGATAACGTTCGTATTGTTCCCCCTGGCTCGCCTGCAATTCGGCCTCTTCGCGATGGATCAGCCGGTAACAGAACACCAGCATCGCCACCACCACCACTAAGAACCCAGTTCGGCTCATCATCGAGCCCATGCCGACCGCCATCAATACGTTAGCCGCATACAGCGGATTCCGGACATACCGGTAAGGTCCATCGGCCACCAGCGATTGCGATTTCACGTCAGCGGCGTACACGATCTCCGCCTGAAGATATGCCGATGCCCAGGTGCGAATAAGCGCAGCGACAACCAGCAGGAGAGCGGCGCCAGCAAATAGGAAGTGAGCCAGTCGGTCGGCATCCATCTGAAATCTTGCTCCCAGCCAGTTGGCCAGCACCGCGGTGGAATTCTCGTGGTCCACGACGTAGAGCGGAAACGTAAATCCAAAGATCAGCCCAAACACCAGCGCCCGGTTCGTGAACTCCCAATTTGTGGCTTTCATGCGGAGAAAAATATCGCGGCTAGGGTTGAATGTAAAGTAATCCGGAAGCGCGTAGCGACAGCCGCCCTCGGCTGTCCAAGCGAGCGCAGCTCGCCGCGTCGGTCGCAGGTCGTAAAACTCAGCTACCTGATCACTTCACTTTCGGCGAATCCGGATCCGCGGCCTTCTGATCATCCCCATGAATCACGCCATCGTCTTCCGCGTAGAACGAGCGGTGTTCGCTGTCCATGTGGTTCGGCGTCATGGTGAGCACGAACCCGTCTTTATCATCTTTGCCTTTATCTTTGCGACTGAAGCTGGCGGTGTAATCCCCGCGATCCGTGGTCTGCGACATGCGCTTGGTGAACGATGCCGTACCCGCCAGAGCGGCCAACGAATCCGCATACTTGTCATGGCGTTTTTTATATTCGCGCTGCGCCCGCAACACCACCCGCATGTAGCCGAGCGCCAGCGCTTCCGATTCCGAGCGCGCCGGATCACCCGGATACTTCGGCTGATACGTCGCCGAAGCAGGCGCCGTCGCTGGCGCGGTCGTTTGTGTAGACGTCTGACTTGACGACTGTGTGGACGTTTGAGCGGACGTCTGCGCTGCCCCTTGCGTTTCCGCCCGCGCCAGCACTGACCCCGCCCCCATCATGCCCAGCGCCAGAATCCCCGCCCAATACCGCATTTGCCTTCTTTTCACTGCCAGACCCTCCTCTGGTGCCTGACTTTGGGGGTTACCCCCGTAATTTGTCTCGATCACCAATCGTTCCAATTCTTTGCTAGTTCAGGCAAGCTTGAACAGGATGCAATCCTAACAGGGAAACCTTGATGAAAGCTGCCGTCGCCAGAAAGCCGTTAATACGTGTCGCCGTGGTGGAGAGCGATCCACTGCGCTTTGTCGGATTCCGGGCCCTCTTTGATACCGAACTTGATCTGGAGCTGGTCTCCGCCTCGCTGGCCGACCTGGGCCAGTTGCAGGCCATTGATCTGGTTCTTCTCGGCAATCGCGGCGGCCAGAATCTCTACGACATTATGGCCAGCATGAAAGCTGTGCGGCCCGACCTGCGCATCATCGTGACCGGCTCCGGCATGGACGATGAAAGCGTCCTCAAAGCCATCGCCGCCGGCGCCAAAGGCTACGTCGACGAAGCCGCTTCACCGGCCGAGTTTATCCAGGCTCTCCGCGTCGTCAATCAGGGTTCGGTGTGGGCTCCACGCCGCGTGCTCTCGACTTTCATCGAACGCGTCAGCGCTTCCCCGGGCCGCATCTTCCCCGCCGGCCGGATTTCCTTTACCGACCGCGAGAAGGAAGTTCTCGAGATGCTGGTGGCCGGCCGCTCCAATAAAGAGATCGGCTCAGCCCTCGGCATCGAAGAGCGCACCGTGAAGGCTCACGTCGCGAAGCTGATGCGCAAAGTCGGCGTCCAGAACCGCATCGCGCTCTCCGTCCACGCCATCACTCATTCGCTGGTAACGGCAAAGTAGAAGTAGGTTCATGGCTTATTCGTAATCCGGCTGCCTCGCCCCTGAGGCGGTTGCATATTCGGGTGTTAGGGGCTTCATCGTGCTGCACAACCTTCTCTTGTTCGCCAGCGCTTGGTCTAAGGCCACATTTTGGCGGCTGGTCGTGTCGATCCATACTCCGCTGGAGCTTCTGTTCGCGCGCTGGTTGAAGTGGCTGCTCGCTTAGCTTCCTTCTGCCACTGACTATCTTTACCCCTCCTCCGGCCCATGCTCAGCCGCGCCGCCCTACTTCATGCGATTCCGGTACAAGCTTCCATCCACTTGCCGAACCATAGCCTCAACATCGAGTGGAACCTGCAAAAACGCGGCTATTTCCTCAGCCACTGCCTGCGGTTCGCGCAACACGCGATGATAGTGCACCCGCGCGACCTGCATATTCGCTTTGCCCGCAAGCCACTTATTCAACTCGATAAAGTGACGCTGAAAAAGCTCTTCGACGGCGGAGTTGTCTCCGATTAAATCCGCGCTGCCACGCCGTCGCAGCATTTCATCCTGTGACTTCAGCACCTCGGGCAGTGGACGCTGCATAAAGATGATTCGGTAGTCAGGGCCCAAGGGCAGCGACAAAATCAGCTGGGAGATCACCTTCACCACTTTGCCTTCGGCCTCGGCAATCAGACCGGGATCTTTTGGAAGCTGCTTGATGCGCTCCCACTCCAGATACCCCTTGGGGTTGTCGGTGTCGGCCTTGCGCTCGCCGTCGGAGAGAACCGGCAATCCGCCCGCATCCAGCATCTGCATCATCAGTGACGTGCCCGAACGCGGCAATCCCGAAACAATGGTGATCATCGAACGCCTTTCAGACTCTTCTAGCGACAACAACTACCGCGAGTAGTCTACGAAATCTTTGACAACCCGTGGTGACGCAGCTATTGTTACACCCACGGAGGCGACCCGGTGAGGCGAGGAGTTTTGACGTTCGTTCTTCTCCTGATGGGAGCGGTGGTGTGCGTTTCCGCCATCCCGCAAACCGACCGCCCCGAGACTTCCTACAACGAAGTGGACACCCCCGTAAATCAGGCCCCTCCCATAGTCCAGGGGATCAGGTTTATCCGTCCCATCGTCGCGCCGGTCATTCTGCCCAGGCAAGTTTGCGAAGCATTGCGCGGCGTCTCCGCTCAAGCGCGCGCCCATAGGGCGGACTGCACGCCTGTTCGGCGTGATCTGCATTCTCTTCAGGACCTCCTCTGCACGTTGCTGATCTGAGTCTGAACTCCAACTGACAACTTCGCCTGGAACCGCGGGCATTGGTTTTGCGGTGCGACGTCGATGGGTTTGACGCCGCGCGCCCCCATTCCATGGTCCGACTTGAACGCCAGGCGACAAACCGAACCTCAACAGCGACGCGATTGCTTCCGCATTCATGCGAGCGCAGAAAAGCAGGCTCCGATGGACAAAATAAGAAGTCTGAATGATTCCTTCACCAAACACATTTTGCGGGCTCCTGAATTCACCACGACCGATTCCGACTCGGGGGTTCACATCGCGGACAAAAGAATCGCCCGCTTGCTGCTCGTGCTGCATGATCTCGACCAATACGTAGCGGGATTGGAACGGCTGCCGCAAGACGAACTCATCGAACTCGTCTCCAGCGCGATCCTGGCGTGCGGTTTTTCGGATGGAACGGAGGCAAGGTACGCGATTGCCGCCGTTTTGGATTCGATCGACCAGCGTGATCCCGCGCCGGAAAGCTCCTGATCGCGCGCCCGCGGATCGCGCACGACAAGAGGAATCGAGTTTGCCCGGCGCTAATGTTTCCGCTCTCCGTTGCTGGCGCCGGGCGCGGCGAAGTGTCCGGTCGCTTTCGAGTAGACGCCAATAGGGGGGACGAAACCCGAGGCGGTCGGACACCGTTGCCGTAACCTGGCTGATGAATTGTTTTCCGCGATGCCTACTCCAAACTCCACTTAGCCGGATAGTATCTCTGGATCATTCGACCAGTCATCAAGCCGCCTTCATATTCCGGGATAATGACTTCATCGGCGCCCGAGTTGCGAATCGCGGTGGCGTAGCGCTGCTGTCCGGCGCGCGTGATGATCTTTGCCTTGGCGTTCAGCGCACGGGCGGTTACCGTGATGTAAAGATTGTCCGCGTCACTGTCGATCACGATGCAAATGCCGCACGCCCGCTCAATGCCGGCCTGCAGCAGTGTGTCGTGCCGCTTGGCATCGCCCTGGATTACCAGGACACCGCCGTTCAGCAGTTCGCGGCACAGTCCCTCGTTGGTCTCGATCAGCACAAACGGAATCTTCAGCCGAGTAAGCTGGTCGACCACCGTCCGCCCCACCTGGCCGTATCCGCAGATGATGAAATGATCCGTGAGCTTCGCGATGTTGGCATCGTTGACCATGGATTTCCAAGCCTCCAAACCTTGCCGGTTGAAGATCGTAACCAGTACCCGCTCCGCGATCCACACCTGAAAAGCGAATACTCCCACATACACAAAAATCGAAAACAACTTGGTGGCCGTGCGGACCGACCGGTAATCGATCGCGTGCGGATGAAAGATCCAGAAAAACGCGTCAATAGCGCGTAGCCCCTCCAGCCTCATGTACACCACGACGCATATCAGGCTGAAACCGCCGAACACAAGCGTGGGCAGCCACAACCGCCGAAGAAAAAGAACTACGATGCGCCCCATAAAGTTGACGCGGCTCCCATTTCCCCCGCCGGGCGCGAACCGGAAATTCGGTCCAAAACGCTCCGGGGAATCCGCGAAATATAGCAGAGAACCGCGACATCAAGAGACGGTAACTAGTTATGCCTCGATTAGAAATTTTAATCGGCCCGATCGCCCAGCTCGCCACGCGGAAACGAAGAATCTGAACGCCCAGCAATGCCCGCCACGTCGCCATTGCGCCCCGGCGAGCGTTCTGATAACGTGCCTGTCATCTCAAAGGAGGCCTCGTGGCTTTTTGTCCAACCTGTGGAGCGCAGATGGCGGATGGAGCGACCTGTTCGAAGTGTGCCGGCGGCACTGTCCAAAGCTCAACCACGGCCGTATCTGCCGGCGACGGACTCGCCGATAACGTGGCCGGCGCGCTCGCCTACGTGACCATCATTCCGGCGATTATTTTTCTGGTGCTGGCCCCTTACAACAAGAATCGCTTCATCCGCTTCCATGCCTTTCAAAGCATCTTTGTTTACGTCGCGTGGATGATCATCGGCATTGCCCTCTCATTTATCGGCTTCGTTCCCTTCCTCTGGACCATAGTCCGTCTGGCCTTGCTTGTGACCGTGCTGATTCTGGCAATGAAGGCCTATCAGAAACAGATGTTCAAGCTGCCCGTAATCGGAGACATAGCCGAACAGCAGGCCGGCAAGTAAAAGGGTGGTAACGTCCCTTCCCCGAAACCTTTTCTCTCTTTGCACGTCAATCCAGTAGACTAAGGATTGACGTGTTCACCGGCCTCCAGCCCGCGAGTTCCATACTCCACCGCCGTCGTGCCGTGGAAGTGTCAGTAGCCGCGCACTTGGCCGTGCTGGCCGCGATCGTATTCCACAATCCCAAAGTGATCGACCTGAGCCCCACCTGGCTTGCCTATGGAGACGGCGCCCATACCTACAAACTGATTTACTTTCCATCGGGCGCGAACAAGAACAATGACAAGCGCCCAGACGCGGCCAAGCTGCTATTCCCGCGCGCGAACAAGAAGCACCCCCGCCAGCAGACGAAATCCCAGCCCTCCAAACCTGCGCCCAAGCCTCAGCAGGTGCTGGCCAACGAGGAAGTCGGCGATCACAACTCCCACGCCGGATCTCCGCTCGGCACCATGATTGACGGCCCGATTGCCGGTCACGAAGTCCACGTCGCGTATCCGGTCGTCTATCCCGATCCTCCCGTGGACCGCGCCGAGCTTCCCCGTGATTTGGTGGGCGATGTAGTGATAGAAGTGACCATCGACTCCCAGGGCGCCGTCGTCGAAACCAAAATTGTGCAGTCGATCGGCCACGGCATCGACGAAAAGATTGAAGCCACTCTCCGCCGCTGGCACTACCAGCCCGCGACGCTCGACGGCACTCCCGTAGCCTCCAGGCACGACGTGCACTTCCACTTTCCGTCGTAAAGAAATCGGGTGATCGGGCCGTCGGGCCATCGGGTCATCGAAGTGCAACCAGCCTTTAGATGACCCGATACCCGATGGCCCGATCGCCCGATTTCTTTTTTAATTCGCCATTTGTTCGCCTGTATGCTAAACTGTCTCCCCGCAGGCTTGGGAGCGGTGACGATGCACAAAGCGCGAATCCACAAGGTGAGCCATAAATCAGCGACCAACCACCTGAAAAAATCCGACCCCGTGCTGGCCGCGATCATCGAGCGCGTCGGACCGTGCCGCATGCAGTTTGGCGATCCCACGTTTCACGCCCTGGCCGAGTCGATCCTCTATCAGCAATTAAACGGCAAAGCGGCGGCGACCATCTTTGATCGCTTCACCGCCCTGGCCGGCGATCCGCTGACGCCGCAGGGCATCCTCAAACTGACCGATGACGAAATGCGCGGCGTAGGCCTGTCGCGCCAGAAGACCGCCTATCTGCGCGATCTCTCCGAGAAGACCAAGGCCGGCATGCTCGAGTTCGAACGCCTGCCCGGAATTGCCCGAAGAAGAAGTGATCGAGCATCTCACCCAGGTCAAAGGCGTCGGCGTCTGGACAGCCCACATGTTCCTGATGTTCACCCTGCGCCGTCCGGATATTCTCCCCACCGGCGACTACGGCGTGCAGGCCGCCATCAAAAAGCACTACAAGAAACGCAAGTGGCCCAAGCCCGCCATAATCGAGAAGATCGCAAAGCCGTGGGCGCCCTACCGCTCCATCGCCTGCTGGTATCTGTGGAAGAGTCTGGATATCAAGACGGTCGAAAAATAATCCTCTCGGCAGCTTTCCACCTCGGCTTTTTCAGGTCGGCTTTTTCAGGTCAGTTTTTTCAAGTCACGATGAACCCGACTCGCCGGAATAACTCCCTGGCACTGTTCAACCCTTGCATGTGTCGGTGCTCAGAAGTATCTTTCGGGTAGGCGGAAAGTCGATAGCCCTTCGAGCCAGGGGAATTGCATAGTAATGAAGAAAAGAAGAAAAGAGGCCTATGCGCGGTTATCGCAATAAGTTCTTCAATCTGGCTATCGTCGTGGGGATCTTCGGGCTGGCGGCGTGCTTCTCCAGATCGGTTTTCGGGCAGAACCTCGCAAGACCGGATGGTTCGGTTCCCGTGCCCTTGGATTGGAGCTCAAAGCGTGTTCTCTTCACCCCGGGCTTCACCCCGGAGCAGGCGGATAGGATGTTGAATGAGCCGCGGGCCTATGCACAGTGGCTCCAGCATGGGAATGCGCCGGAAGGTGCAGGCCTGGCGCGAAGGCAGCCAGAATGGCCAAGGCGCCGGCGGCGGTCCAGGGGCGAGGTGAGAAGGGATTGGGCCATTTCGCTAGGCGCTGGCGGGGTCGCTCAAGGCATGTTCCCCGCGAAGTACTCCTTCAACGTGAACGCGACGCCGAGCTGCACCGCCGATTTCCTGGTGTTCCCCATCGACGCGTCCACCGGAAACACGCGCGCTCAAGTTGTCGGCACTTTCAGCGCCGCCGCTGTGGCCGGCACGGGCACTGTAGAATTCACCGTAACTCCAACCGGTGGAACCGCGGTTTCCCTCAGCTTGACCGCCAGCACCACCCTCAACACCGGACTAGACTTTGAGGTCTCTACTGTCGCAGGCGCTGCGGGCGCGGCCAGCAACGCAACCAATCTGGCGGCCGCGATCAATCGTAATCTCAGTGCCACTGCCCTCGGCCGCATCGTGGCCATTGCATCCACTACCGCCCACACCGTTACCGTGTACACGCTCACGCCGGGATCACGGGTAGTGCTGAGCGTGCCTGCCACCGTACTCCGTTTGACTTGGGCCACCGTGACTGCCGGGACAAACGGCGCCCAGGCCAACATCGTCGCCTTTAACGAACTCTACAGCGGGTCGGGCACTCCGCTCTGTCTCACCAACCCGAAATTCATCTTCTCCTACGCCTCCGGCGTCGGACCGGTCACCACCTCGCCCACCCTCTCGCTCAGTGGCACAGAGATCTCGTACGTGGAGAACGACCCGACCCTCGGCGCAATCCTGCACGTGCTGACCTTCGGCACCGGCAGCACCGAGTACGGAACCACCGCCGGCTGCGCCACCAACAACGACGGCGGGGCCACCTTGCCCACCTGCGCCACCAACCCGGTGATCCCCGGAAGCACGGCGCTGAGCACCGCCACCGACTTCATGCTTCCCCTGGGTTTGGTTGCCGCCAACCCAACCACCGCAGTGGCGGGAGCGGCGGACAGCTTTTCATCCCCGTTCGTCAACTACTCTGACGACACTACCTTCGTTGGCGACAACAACGGCTACCTGTACGCGATCACCCCGACCTTCCTCGCGACGCCGGCGTATAAGGGAGGGAACTTCCCGGTCCACGTGAGCGCCACCCCAGCGTCACTCACCCCAACTGGGGTGACGGCAGCCGCAGGTGTAGCGACCGTCACCGTGGCCAACACACTCGGCATCGGAGAGTTGGTCACCATCTCGGGCGTAACCGCCAACGGCGGCAACGCTTGCACCGCCGGTGACGTCACTGCCATCAATGGAACACAAACCGTTGCTACCGCAGCCGCAGGGAATTTCACCTTCAACAATGCGAATCTCACCGCGACTACCGGCGCCGGCTGCACCGTCACCGGCGCAACCGTTGCCCCCGGATCCAACTATCTTTCGGCCCCGGTGGTCGATGTCTATAGCACCGGCAACATTTTTGTCGGCGACAGCAGCGCTAACTTGTACGAGTTGACGTCGGCCGGAGCGACCGCGGCAACCGCGCTATCGGTCGGCGAAAACCTGAACGGCGGCATTCGCGACAGCCCCATCATCGACTCGACGAACCTGGTGGGTTATGTCGTAACCGGCTGCAGCACCGGCCTCACCGGCGGCGAGATGGACACGACCAACGCCGGTCTCATCCAATTCAGTTTCACCAGCACCACCCTGGCCTCCGTTGCGGCCGCGGAACTCGATTCGGGTGCAAACCAAAGCTGTAGCGTCGCCGGCTATCCGGTGTACGACGCCACTCCGGACGAGCGCTACTTGGTCTTGGGAATCAGCAGTGCCACCGCGGCGAATAACGGAGAGATGATCGCCGCCTCCTCCGGCACCGGAGGCCAACAGTTGAAGGCATTCCAGTTCGCTAGTTCCCAATTGCAGACAACGCCAGAGGGCGCTGGCGGCGGCGATAGGCCTCAAATGGGGACCGGCCCTTCCGTCCTCTCGCCGCTCACCGAATTCTGGAACAGTCAGGTATTCACCGTAACCGCGGTTACGGCAACTACATCTGTAGTGACGGTCACCGCGGCCAACACCCTCGCCGCCAACGACATGGTCACCATCTCGGGCGTAGGTGTCGACACCCTCACTGGCTGCACCACCGGTGATCTCACCGCCATCAATGGAGGACTACAAACCGTTGCTTCGGCAAGCGGTACGCAATTCACCTTCGACGCCGCCGTCCCCAGCGCGACCACCGGCTGCGCCGTCTCCGGCGCAACTGCTACCGGCGGACCAGACTACATGTTCGTCGCAGCGGTTCAAAACCCGACGGAATTGTATTCCTTCCTTTTGCCTTCCGGGGTCTTGGTCGCGGGCCTGGACAATGCTCCCATCATCGCCGAGGACAACACCGCCGATGTAGCTGGCGGGACAAGCGCAATCGTCGTGGACAACGATTCAACCGACGCGCAGGCGTCGAGCCTCTATTTCGGTACGTTGGAGACGTCAACCACCATTTGCGGAACCACCGCCGCGTATTGCGCGGTCAAGCTAACCCAAGCTGCGTTGGAATAGTTAGCGGAGGGTGTGGGAGGCTTTACTACCGGGGATCATCCATGTGCGGCTCATTCTACCCACTCGGAGCGGCACTATGCGGGTGAAGGGGCGGCAAGACCGGTTGACAACTTGGTTTCAGCTATGCCGAAGACTGTCCTAATTTTATGCTGACGCGGCCCTGGCCCTGGACTTCACCTCTCGCTGTGACACGGAACTAGGACGCATCACAAGCCAATAACCGAAAAAGAGACCACATATTAGAAGCGACGCCAGAAAGCCCATGAAAAAACCTTGGCTGAGGCCATCAACGAACATTGGCGCGTCCACCTGCATAGCCCAAGTGTGGCCGCGTTGAAGAACCGGAGCAAGATAACGGGGGTACTGCGTCCTTTGGTGCAGGGGCCTGGCCCACCGTTGCGCCACCACAACTTCGGCTGCCTCACCCTTCGCGCTTTTCGAAGGGTGAGCACCACCGAAGATGGCATCAGAGGATTTCTCTCACCCGCAGTTCGGCCTTCTAGCCCTTTTTCAAATCTTCGTCCATTTCCTTAAGCCGTTTCTTACCCTGATTTTTGGGCAACGCATACTTCATAAGCCAAAAGTTTTCCCTTGCGTCTCGGTCTTTGAAGTCGTCCTTCCAGTCACTTTGCAAAATCTTGATGATGGTCTTGCGGATAATAAAAGTTGCAGCCTCGGCAAGAGCATCTATCCCGACTGTGTTGCCGAATGGGTGTGCAACTGGGCTAAAGTGTGAGTCAGGGACTTTCTGCCCGTGGGCGGATGCGTTGCGAACCTTATAGATGAGAGGCACCATTGTCCCGAGAGTGTGAAGACTTTCGGGCGACGGGTAGTAGCAATTCGGGATGTCGTCCTTTTCATAGATCGGGGTTTTGTACCCGGCCACGAGTTTCTTATTTCCGAACAGAGCGTAGATTCGAGCCATTGCAGCGTCTTCGCTGTCCCCGTACAGAGCTTCGATAGCAGACCACCAAAGGATATGCCGGGCCTTCCAATAAGAAAGTGCATAAGCTTGTTCGTAAAGTTGTATCGCCATCCTCAATGGCTCGTACACGTCTTTGTACCCACCTTGGCCATTCTTCTGATAAAGCTGAATGAATTCGGGTAGGACAGAACTCAAAACGTCGATGTCTTTCTTTCTAACCGTGAACAGTTTTTGGATTTCTGGAACCTCCGCAGGATCGTGCGTTGTCGTGAATCCTTGTGCGTCAAAGATCCCGTCCTCCCTAATGACTCCGGGGACGTTCCTGACGCGACTCTTTCTCGTCGGACGAACCAATGCCAAGCAGGCGGCCGCTAAGTTAACAAGTTCCGTGGAATGGCCATCAAGCCCGGCGTCGCGTTCGGTCGGAGAGGAGTAGTGATGAACTATGGCATATTTCACGTTCTCCAAGGCACTGGCGGTGTCCTTGGACACATAGCAGTCTTTTGTCCAAAGCGAGAAGGTGCTCGGCGTTATCAAGTGGGACACGTTTTCAATTGATAGATTCTCTGCTGCCAGAATTGTGTGGGTTCCAGTTAGGGGAGGGTCGTCGCTCAAATGACCGTGCGTATCGGCATGAATAGGGGAAAAGTTGATCTTGTCGTATGAACTCGGCGGTTTCGGAAACACGCTCTCGTCCGGTTTCGCGGTCAAACTGGCGGGATTGAGTTTTACGATAACGCTTTGATCCACATCCCCTGAGAAGCCGGGCGGGGGAATGCGAATCACTTCTCCGTAATGCGTCGTTTCTCCAACGTTATAAGGGGCGTCCCTCTCGATGATGTCCAGCATTTTGTACGGCCCCATATCCGGGAACTGGGGCTCAACGCTGGCCCATATCTTGATCTGCATCACTTCTTCTGGAAATTGGCAATCTCTGCCGCAACAGAGTCGCCTTCTTTTACGATTCGGGGCAGTTCCTTTTTTAAGTCCTCGACTTCTTTCCGGTGTGAGATGGCCATCTGCTCACCCTTGGGCGTAAGTTTCAACTGCTTGAAGTAGACGCCATCGGCACCTTTGAACCGTTCTCCCCGAACGAGGCCACGCTCGATCGTCCGTTCGGTTGCATCGCGGGTTCCTCTGAACGCCTTCTCTGCTTCTGGGCTGGGCACGTCCACACTAGGATTCAGTTTCCAAGCCAGCGTGTAAGAGTCGTAGTGACCATTCTCTTCTTCATACATCGCAAGGAGGATGGCACTTTCCGTAGGATCAAAAACAGGCCGGAACTTATTCATATCTCTGCTCCTGCCCTATTATATTACTTCGACGACATCGTCTTAGTTGGACGGCTGCCAGATTACTTTCCCCGCCTTGTCGATGTACCCGGTCCTGGCGTTGTCGCCTTTTCCCACTACCACCCTCGCAAAGCCATTCTTGAAATCCCACTCATTGTCGTACTGTGGGTTGATGACAAAATGACCTGAGTGGTCAATGAACCCAAACTTACCGCCGTAGCCCGTGTCCTTGTCCCACTGACATGGACCGACACAGACCTGAGCCAGTCCTTCGCTAAAACCTGACGCGAGTCCAAACTGCATTGGAATGACAACTATTCCATCTCGGTCGATGTAACCACGGCTGAATGGTTTTGTCGGATTCGATGAACAATCTCCCGTACATACTGAAGCCACACCTTCGCTGAAGTCGCCTGCTCCTCCGTATTGCGGCGCGACGACCATCTTCCCCGAAGCATCAATAAATCCCCAACGAGATTCATCAGGGGAGGGTGAATCCCACCAAGTGCAGGGTTTGCCCAAGCAAACTGCTGCACGTCCCTCGTGAAACTCGTTGGCGTTGTCGAATTGAGGGTTTACAACCAACTGTCCGTTGCCATTGACGTACCCCCATTTGCCAGAGACTTTCACGGGCAACAACGTGGGACTTGAGTCTAGTGCCAGTGAACTCGAACTTGGCGATGGAGTGCTCGTCTGCGAATTCTGGCACCCGAACAGCGTGAGGCAAAAGACAAACAGCACAGATGCTTTTAGCCAGAGGGATTTCATGCCGGGCATTGTTTCACCGGACTGGCGAGAATTCAAATGGCCAACCAGTGCCGGGTGCGCCACTTCTCACGCCTTTTGAGAAGTGGCCTCCACGACAACCAGCACTATGGATTTTGCCCCGTTTCGACTCGACGCTGATGTGGCCACCCGCCAGCCGTCATTGTGGAAATTCAGAGGTGGGCCAGCCCCCCGTTGTGAGGATTATTGGGATTCCAGGCAAGTCCATCCTGACATTTTTCATCACACCCAGCCAGTGCCCACCATCACAGACGGAGCAACCCGCCGGATGCGACAATAACCTCCAACCGGCAAAACCGGACAGCCAGTACTCTTTGATAAACAGTGTTGTTCAGCAGGTGAGAGCGGGCCCGCGGCGGAGAAGCACACCGCTCCCCAAAACCGCCCCAAAACGGGAATTTAGGCCGAAAATCGAGCTTAAGTCCTTATTTCAGGAATACTTACAGGTAAGTCCTTGAGATTCAATATTTTGCCGGAAATCGGGGCGGGGGGGGGGGGGACGTAAAATACTGGGTAATATCCGAACGGTAAACACGCAAAGAATCAGCCCAGACAGCAGCAAAATAAAAAACCCTCTCCACACACCGAGAGGGTTTGCGAACTGGTTGGAGAATATTAGGCCGCGCGCACGACGTTGCCCGCCTGGAAGCCCTTAGGGCCTTTGAGCAAATCGAACTCCACGGTCTCACCTTCGTTCAGCGAGCGGTAGCCGTTCTCCTGGATGGCCGAGAAATGTACGAACACATCCTCGCCCGTGGAGCGCTGGATAAATCCATATCCCTTCGCCCCGTTGAACCACTTCACAGTACCCTTCTCTCTCACAAAGAAGCTCCTTTCGAGTCAGCGCTAAGAATTATTCTTCCGCCGCTTGTCTGTTTGCTCCGTCTAGCGGACACCCGATATCAAATGCCGCTGCCAGAGCACCCCCTCAAAGCGACGGTAAGAATCCGTGCTGGCGTCGCCGCGCGCGGGTGATGCCGCACCAACAGAAACGGCTCCCCTGTATTCCGTCGTACGGTTGCCCGCGACGAAATACCGTGGAGCCGCGAAAACGAAGGCGCGATATCGCACAGCCGACACAGAAACGTCAATCTTTCTCGATACACAATCTACGTACTCGCCAACCGGGTCCGGCTGACGAAGCACCAGATAATAGCAGGAAGATTCCAGATGGCAAGAGCTAAGTTGCTGAAAACGAACGTGACCCGCAGGCTCAATCAAAAGCTCTACCGCGAGGACGCCTACCATCGAGCGGCGAGACCCTCTGGAAATCCGTCGGAACGCCGTAAGTATTTGATAATATTTGAGAAACCAGTGTCGCTGCTCACTCCAATCGCGCTTCCCGAGAAGACCGACAAGGCCGCCGATCGCGCTGCTCGGGAAGAGGGCCTGTTGCGCTCCACCGCCCACTATCTGCTCCGGACTGAGGTGCACACCTTCGCCTTTTCGGTCGCCGCCAACGCCATCCTGTCATTCTTCCCGTTCCTGCTCTTGCTGATGACGCTGATCAAGTACGTATTCCATTCCCGTGTGATGTACGGCGTGGTCGAGAACCTTTTGCGCGACTACATCCCTACCGGACAGGAATTCGTGATCCGGAACCTGAATGCGCTGGTCGGTGAACACCATCAAGCGAAAGTGTTTTCGCTGGCCATGCTGCTGATTACTTCCACCGGAATTTTTCTGCCGCTCGAAGTTGCGCTGAATCGCGTCTGGGGATTTCGCAGCAACCGCACGTACCTGAGAAATCAGCTGATGTCGCTCGGCTTGGTGTTTGCCTGCGGATCGCTAGCCCTGCTCTCGGTGGGATTGACCGCCGGAAACCTAGCCATCGTGAAAAGCGCGCTGCACGGCTATGGCGCCTGGTATGTAACCCTGGTCGACTTTCTGATCATGAAGACCTTCTCCATCCTGGCCAGCATCGGGATATTCTTTCTCGTCTACTGGCTGTTGCCGAATGGCAAGGTGCCGGCTCGCGCAGTCCTGCCGGCCGCAGTGCTTATGGGATTGCTCTCCGAGGCGCTGAAGTACGCGTATATCTATGCTCTGCCCCGGCTGAATTTCGCCGAAGTCTATGGACCGTTCGCCATCTCGGTCAGCCTGATGTTCTGGTCGTTCTTGTCGGGCATGCTGCTGCTGACCGGAGCCCATCTGTCGGCGCGTAAATTGCGGGGCTAAGAGGCTCACGTGTAGAGACGGGGCTTGCCCCGTCTGGCGGCGAAGACGCGGCAAGCTACCACGTCTCACAGTTTCCATCGTGTCGCGGACTTCGGAAAGCTTTTCTCCACGAATCCGAACACGCGGCGGGGACGCACGCAAAAAATCGGTTCGTCCATGCTCCGCGGATCCATCTTGTATTTCTTTTTGTAGGCGCTCGCGACGCGCTCCAGTTCCGCCGCATCCTTTACCTCAATCGCCAGTCCCTCGACGATCACCGCTTCCTGGCCATCGTCGTTCGCAACTGTGCACGCAGGATTGGCAGCGAGGTTTTGCCCCTTGCGGGATTTCCGTCCCGTCGAGAAAAAGAAAGCGTCGTCGACCCACACTCCCCAAACCGGCATCACATGCGGACGTCCCCGATTTGCATCAAGGTCCACACGAATCGTAGCCAGCCAAAACGTCCTGCAGCGATTCATCTTTCCGGCAACCCAAGCCCACGGAAGCAAGCCCTTGCCGCCCTTAGCTCCAACAATGCCGTAGCCAGGAGCAAACGGACGATCCGCCTTAGGCTGCGGCTTCGCCGCCGTCGCCGGCCGAGTCGCCTGTCGCTTCGTAGCACGCTTCGCCATAATCTTCGATGTATTACCCCACCACCGCTACTGCCGTGTCTCGCCGGAACTCCCACGCACGCTGGCTGTCTCCAGCCCCGACTTCGCCGTGGCTTCGAGCACTTCACTCCAGAACGAAGTATTCTGGTCAACCGCAGCCACTCCAATCTGACCAGCCCTCGGAGTGTCATCTTCTCCGACCCACGCGACGCGAAACTCTTCCTTCTTCTGTCCGCGGGCGAGAGAAATCTTGTCGCCAGCCCCCAGCATTCCGTGGATGCCATCCAACAGCGCACCGCGCCGGCTGATGTTGACCGTAATCACTCTTTGATCCAACGGACGACCGCTGCTGTCGGTCCCTGTAAGCATCACCGGCAACGCCAGATCAATGCGCGGATCGCGGCGCTTGCCCAGCCGCTGCGCTCGCAAATCGTTGTGAAACTGTTCCGCGGTCAACGACGGACCCTCGCGAACCAGCCCCAGAAGAGGGTCGGGCGAATCGTCATCTTGCGGCGCTTCGGGCGCATGCTTCGGCGCCACCAGTTGGCCTTCTTTCTGTTTTTCTTTTCTCCCTACGAAGATTTTCGGAACCTCCCCACCGCTGGTCAAGCGCCCAATCAGCGCCTCCACGCGTGCCCGCCGATCATGCGCCGGCGTTCCCGTGAACTCGACTCCCATTCCCGTTTGCGCATGAGATACCCGCACTACTCCGTCGAGCAGACACTCCGTGTTCATCGCCCGAATACTCAGCAACACCGGAGTATCGGCGGGAAAGGGCGCGGCTGTCTCCAGGTAACATGCGCCCGCGCTGATGTCGGTCAGGCGCCAGCGTCCCAGACGAGCCGGCTGCGCGGGCGCGCTCCGCTCCTGACCTGCCAGCCGCTCTTTTTGTGCGGTGGGTTCTGCGACGGGCGGTAAGCTCTCTTCGACCTTCCAATCCGAAGGCGCATACTCGATTCCCCAGAAATTGCCGGGAACATCGAGTTCCAGCCCGACCAGCCAGGTCTCGGGATCGCCGCCCAGTGGAACCACCTCCGAGACCCGCGCCGTGGTGTGCCGTTTTGCGGAAACGATTTCCAGCCGGACCTGCATGCCGTGGGTGAGCACCCGCGAAACGATCAGCCCGCATCCGTGCGCGTTCACCAGCGTGGTGTTGCCCTGCTCGGAAAATGGCTGGGCCGGATCAAGGCTGGTCACGCGCACCGGAACTTCCAGCGGCAGCCGCGTGCTGCGGCGAATGGCGTGCTGCGTTTTTTCCGGAGAGCTCATAAAGTTCGCCGACAAAGAGTTCTAGTGCCGGCAACCGTCCAGTGTCCATGCTAGATCACCAGAAAGCTCCGGGCACGGAATTTCGCCGCCCCGTTTCCAGTTAAGCACTAGGGAAACTTTGAAGTTGGTTAGCGGATAGCTTTGAAGGGAGTCTGATCTCGCGTAGAGACGCGGCTTGCCGCGTCTCCGCGGGCTCCCGGCACTACCCGATCTTGATCCCGGCATCGGGCGCCTGGAAGGCGATCTTGTGACTACCGTCGCAGAAAGGCCGGTTGGCCGAAGCGCCGCAGCGGCAGAGAGAAAACGCGGTCTTCCCTGTCAGGTCGTATTTGTTGCCCTCGGCGTCCACCATTTCGATAACGCCGTTGGGATCGTCTATGCGCAAAGGACCGTTATTGCGCACCGTAATCGTGACTTGCGCCATGAAACCTCCAGCCTTCAAACTATCGCACCCGGGAAAAAGTTGCCAGCTGAGGCATTGAATCATTTGCGAAGAAATTAATGATTCAATGATTCCGCCACCGATCCACGGCCTCCCACCACAGAATTTTCGACCACTCATCGAAAGTGACTTTTGCCCATTCGCGGTTCGTCCACCAGGAGTAGCCGAATTTCGCGGGATCGCGGGCCGCCGCCACACTGAACTGATATTGCGGCAGGCGATGGCGAAAGATCATCAAGGCGCGGCGGGTGTGATAGTCGGAGGTCACGATCAGCACGCGATGCGGCGCCAGCGGCTGCAGGCACCGGCTTACGTCGTCGACCTCAGCAAAAGTAGAGTAGCTAACGATCGGACACACCGAGACGCGGCTTGCTTCCCCAAGACCGATCACATATCTCTGCACAATCTCGGTCAGTAGCTGATCGTAGATCAGTTCGCCTGATTCGGCGTCCAGAAACACGTGCGGCGCCACTCCCTGGCGCAACAGTTCCACGGCGTGTTCTGGACGGGCGTTCGTCTCCCCGGCCAGCACCACGATGGCATCGGACTTTTCCGGTTCGTCCACCACCAGAAAATGCGCTGCGCGACTCGCCAGCGGCACAAGGATAAGGATAAGAACAACGACAATGACGACGACGAAAACGATCTGTAGTCGAAAGAATCGCATCTGGGGCGCCTGTTGCCGCACCTCGCATGTTACTAAGGAAACCATCGCGCGGGCGAATTCGATTACCGCAGTACTCAAGATCGCAATCGCCTAGTAACAACCGCATGAAAATGATTGGACAACCGCAGCTTCCGCGGGCCAACCGCGATCTCCAATGCTAGAATTATTTCTGCCCTATGGACACTCAACTCACCGCTTCATCCCTTTTTACTGATTTGAAAAGCCGCATCGGCACGCGCCAGGCACGAGTGGGAATCATTGGCCTCGGCTACGTCGGATTGCCGCTCGCCCTTCTCTATAGCGAGCAAAAATTCCCGGTCACCGGCTTCGATATCGATCAGCGAAAAATCGACACCCTTGCCAACGGCGGCACCTACATTTTCCGCATCACCCCCGCGGAGATCGCGGCCGCCAAAGCGCACGGCTTTAAAGCCACGGCCGACTATTCGCAGATCACCGCCATGGATGCGATCATCATCTGCGTGCCCACGCCGCTCAACGAATATCACGAGCCCGACCTCAGCTATATCACCAATACTGCTCATGCCGTCGCGCCGTACCTGCGCGCCGGCCAGATCGTCATCCTCGAGAGCACGACGTACCCAGGCACCACCGAAGAAGTTCTGATTCCGATTCTCGAAAAAGAAAACAAGGCTGGCCTGAAAGCTTCGCGTAAAGGCGCGGCTGACGACAACGATATCTGGGTTGCGTTCTCGCCCGAGCGCGAGGATCCCGGCAATACGCAGGTGGCTCGGCACGATATTCCGAAAGTGATTGGCGGACTTGATCCCCAGGCCAGCGAAATTGCGGCCGCGCTCTACGGCGCCATCTTCCGCCGCACCGTTCCGGTCTCTTCACCCGCGGCTGCGGAGATGACCAAGTTGCTCGAGAATATTTATCGCTGCGTGAATATCGCGCTGGTCAACGAACTCAAGATGCTCTGCCTGCGCATGGACCTCAACATCTGGGAGATCATCGACGCTGCCGCCACCAAGCCTTTCGGATTCCACGCGTTTTACCCCGGGCCCGGTCTCGGCGGACACTGTATTCCGGTCGATCCGTTCTATCTCTCCTGGAAGGCGAAAGAATTCGACTTCCGCACCCGCTTTATCGAGCTGGCCGGCGAAATCAACGTGGCCATGCCCTACAACGTGATCGCCTCCACCATCTCCGCTCTAAACCGGCAGAAAAAGTCGATCAACGGATCCAAGATTCTGGTTCTGGGCGTTGCCTATAAGAAGGATATTGACGATCTGCGCGAGTCGCCCGCTCTCACCATCATCGAGCTGCTGCAAAAAGAAGGAGCGGCGGTCAGCTACAACGACCCCTACTTTCCCTTCGTCGGCCGCGGCCGCAAGTACGATCTGCAGATGAAGTGCACCCCGCTCGACAATCTCGGGCAGTACGATTGCGTGCTCATTGTCACCGACCACTCCGACTACGATTACAAGAAGATCGTCAGTGAGTCGAAACTGGTTGTCGATTCAAGAAACGCCACCCGCGGCATCAAGAGCGAGAAGATCGTCCACTGCTAGCCATTCCAGGCTCGTGTGGTGGCGGGGCTTTGCCCCGCCGGAAAGGCCCGAGCCCCATCACCACACAACTTCTCTGCCAACCGAGACAGTTCTCTTAATCGCTGACTCCATGTGCTAGTATTTCGCGTTAAGCTGGAGCAGCATTCGCAGGGAATGTTGCATCCTGGGTGTGGGCAATGTAGGTGTGCCGATGAAAGATACGCTCGGAATCTTGCTCGCTGGAGGCGCCGGCGAGCGCCTCTATCCGCTCACCCGCGATCGCGCCAAACCGGCCGTAACCTTCGGCGGCATCTACCGCATCATCGATATCACGCTCTCCAACTGCGTCAACTCCGGCCTGCGCCGCGTCTTTATCCTCACGCAATACAAGGCGCTCTCGCTGAATCGCCAGATTCGCGAAGGCTGGAACATTTTTGGCCGTGAAATCGGCGAGTTCATCGAAATCCTGCCCCCCATGAAGCGGGTCAGCGAAAACTGGTACATGGGGACGGCCGACGCCGTCTACCAGAACATCTACTCCATCGGCTCGGAGCAGCCGAAATACGTGATCATCCTCTCCGGCGACCACATCTACAAAATGAATTATGGACGCATGCTCAAGCAGCACGTGGACTCTGCCGCCGACGTTACCGTCGCTACCATTGACGACTGACCCGGCCGACTGCCGCCATTTTGGCGTCGTCGATATCGACCGCGAAAATCGCATCACCAACTTCCTGGAAAAACCACAAGAGACCGAACTGCGCTCGCCCTACGACCCGCGAAAATTTCGGCTTCGATGGGCATCTATATTTTCAACACCGACGTGCTCATTCCCGTGCTGCTCAAAGACGCCGAAGATCCCAATTCCAGTCACGATTTCGGCAAGAATATTCTGCCCAAGATGCTGGGCGACTATCGCGTCTTCGCCTTCAATTTTGTCGACGAAAACAAGAAAGAAGCGCCTTACTGGCGCGACGTGGGCACGCTCGAAGCCTACTACGAAGCCAACATGGACCTGGTTTCGGTCTCTCCCGTCTTCAATCTTTACGATGAGACCTGGCCTATCCGCACGCATCAGCGGCAATATCCTCCGGCGAAATTCGTGTTTGCCGAATCCGGACGCACCGGCCATGCCCTCGATTCTCTGGTTTCCTCCGGCTGCATCATTTCCGGCGGCTCGCTGCAGAATTGCGTGCTGTCGCCGGATGTGCGCGTCAACTCCTACACTGAAATCGAGGACAGCATTCTGTTCTCGCACGTGAACGTCGGACGCAGTTGCCGCATCCGCAAAGCCATCATCGACCGCGACGTCCACATTCCCGAAGGAACTACCATCGGCTACGATACCGAAGCCGACCGCGAGCGCTACTTCGTCACCGACAGCGGAATCACGGTTGTCACCCGCGATTACTCCCTGTTTGAGAACCCGGTGGCTGTGGATTATTTCACTAGTGAATAGGAGAGCAGTTCTCAGTTCTCAGTTCTCAGTTCTCAGTTCTCAGTTCTCAGTTCTCAGTTCTCAGTTCTCAGTTCTCAGTTCTCAGTTCTCAGTTCTCAGTTCTCAGTTCTCAGTTCTCAGTTCTCAGTTCTCAGTTCTCAGTTCTCAGTTCTCAGTTCTCAGTTCTCAGTTCTCGTCTCAGTTCTCAGTTCTCAGTTCTCAGTCTCAGTTCTTAGTTCTCAGTTCTCAGTCAACACCAGGGGCTCCAACTGACAGCTGAGAACTGACAACCTGACAACCTATCCTCCTGTACACTTCTCTACGACCATGTCCCTCAGTCTTCGACGCCTTTTCACGAAAGAAAAGCAGGAGCGCCGCATCCTGCGCCAGATCGAACACACTGGCGATCAACTGCAGCCCGAGTATCACCGGCCGACGCCCGAGTGTCGGCACCCGGAACGCTGGCGCATGTTCGACTCCATGACCGCCGAGGCCGAGGTGCTCGAATTCCTGCGCACCGTCGTCACCACCATCAAGCCCGAACTGGTGGTCGAGACCGGAACTTTCAGCGGCATCAGCACTCTCTGGATCGCCGAAGGATTGAAAGCCAACGGACGCGGGCGCGTCATCACCTGCGAGTTCGATCACGACATCTACGAGAACGCGAAAGCGCGAATCCAGGTTTCCGGACTCGCCGACTGGATCGAATTGCGCAACGAATCAAGCCTGGACATGAAAGTCGAGGGCACCATCGACCTTTTTTTCAGCGACAGCGATCTGCCCGTCCGCGAGCAGGAAATTCGCCGCTTTTGCCGCAGATCAATCCCTATGGCCTGATCCTGATGCACGACGCCAGTTCGCATTTGAAGATCGTGCGCGAGGCCGCACTCAAACTCGAACAGGACGGCCTGATCTCGGCCGTGTTATTGCCAACTCCGCGCGGCCTGGTCGTGGCGCAGAAACGGCAAGGGCGGAAGTAGATTCCACGACAAAAGGCAAGCCCTAGTTCAGCTTGAGGCGAACGGCGTGAGCAAGCTTTCTCTGCTGTTGGTCGAAGCTGTAGAGGACGTCAGCATCCAGCTCGAGTGCTGCCGCCACGTGCAATAGATCTGCGGCGCGGGTGCCCATTTTAGCGGTTGTCTGCTGGGACAATTGCCTTGCCCGCTCAAAGATCCGTTCCGGCAGCCCCCGAAGCTGGAAAAGACCTTCGCGCAGGTCCCTTTCGAAGTTGATCAACGCAGAGTCGGCTTCCACGGGCGTGGCTTGTTTCCGAAAGACCCGCAAACCAAAAGCATTGACGACTTCGAGTTCGCACAAGACACTCACCAAGCGGTCCCCGGAGGAAGCCCTCATCGTGCGTAAGGCGGCGTCGGAATTAGAGTCCGGGATGTAGAGAGAGACAAGAAAACTGGGGTCGGCGTAAGTTTTCAATACCGATCCCGATCGGCGGATATCAAATCCGCTCCGCTAACCGCCAGCACCTTGTCGCCGAAGATGGCGCGCATGCGGGCGCGAAAATCAGGCATTTCCTTGCTGCCTTCCGCCCGCTCCGGCACCAGGCGGGCGATCACACGCCGGCGCTTGGTGATCTGGATCTCCTCGCCTTTCAGCAAGAGGCGCTCAATCTTCTTGAATTCGTAGCGCAGGTCCCGAACCGAAGCTTTGGTCATGTGATACATTATAGCATCACAAGGTACCGTTTACAATCCGTGCGTTTCCTGCCGCCCCTAATGCTTCACCAGATCGTCCGCCAGCAAATGTGCCTTCTCGGCCAGCGTGCTCGCTCTTCGCAAATCGCCTTCCTTCAGCGCTGAACGCGCACCGTCCATATAGGTGCGGATCTGTCCTGCCGTCTCCTGCTGTCGCGCGTCCAGCGTGTGTCCCGCCAGCTGGTTCAACCGGTCGTCGGTAGAACTCAGCAGCTGTTCCGCGTTCTGGCGCTGGCGGGTGGCTTCTGCGGGATCATGCCGGGCGCAATCTGTGCCGCCGGCTCGCGCGCTCCGCCCTCGCGCACCACAATCTTCCGCGGAGCGCCATCCGGGGCTGGCACGGTCGCGGTCGTGGAGACAGTCCGCTTGCGGTGCTTCGCCGTCCCGCTCGCCGCGCCACTGCGCGACGAACTAACGCTCGTCGAACCAGTGCCCGTCTTTTCCTTTGCTGCACTTTCTGGCGCTTTCTTTACCGCCGCCGGCGTGGTCTCTGCTGGAGCTTCCTCCGCCGGAGCCGTGGGTTCAGCCGGGGCTTGTCCAGCGGGACTCGCGGAGCCTGCCGCGTCCTGGCGCCGGGAGTCCATCCCTGCAGCCGGGAAACTCAGCCAAAGCGCAATCGCAATTCCACAGGCAAGTCTCATGACGGTTCCAACAGAATTGTTCCCCACAGTTACCAAGAACGCAAGACGGAAACGGAGGGGGCGAGGCTCCGGCAAAAAAAAACGGAGGAAGCAATCCGCTTCCTCCGTCGCATTCTTGCCACACTCACCTCCGACGATTACTGCTTCTTCATCGGTGGTTTCTTGGCACCTCTTGCTGGAGCCTTCTTTGCCGCTCTGGCCTTCATCTCCGATTCCCTGCCGCCGATCAGAGTCAATGCATCAGCAGCGTTGAACGGGTACACCCTCTTCGACGTTTCGGCTTCACCCTCTTTATGCGCGTTCAAGGTGATGTCCACTCGGCGGTTGCTCGCCCATTGGATCACCTGCATATTGCGCAGCACCCTAGCCCGTTCCTCCTTCGTGAGCTCGGGGTTCGCCTCGACCGACGCCCTCACTTCGTCGGCCGTCATGTTGTGCTGTTTGCCAAAAGCTTTTGTTGCGAGGTTGGCTTCGGGTACGCCATTCTCGACCAAGAAGCTCTTAACGCGCGCCACACGACGCTCGGAGAGCGCCTGGTTGTAAGGCACGGAGCCACGTACGTCTGCGTGTCCTTCGAGGGTTAAGTGAGCATCGGGTACGGCCACAAGGTATTGCTTGAAGTCCGTGGCCAGCGTCAGCAGAGTCTGCTCCTGGCTCTTCACCAGGCCGCCGTTTGGTTCTTTCTCCGTCGGTTTGGCGGTCACGAAATACACGCTGTGCAGCGCGAGCCGTGCCTCCAGTACCTTGTCCACAACTGGCGCCGGAGGTGGCGGGGGGTTGTTGACCGTCACCGAGTTCGAAGCCGAGGCCGTCAAGCCGCGGGAGTCGGTACAGGTCGCGCTCACCGTAGCCGTGCCTGCGGAAGCGCCGACTGTGCTGAGCGTTGCGGAGTTGCCGCTGCCCGATACGCTGCCCGTGCTCGAGGTCCAGTTGCCTACTACGACGGTCGCGTTGTCAGGACTGGTGCACGAGCAAGTGATGGTTGAAGACGTTCCGATTTCGACGGTTGCCGGATTGACCGAGCAGGAAATCTGCGGCGGATTCAGCGGCTTCACCGTGAAGCTCGAAGTACAGGTGGCAACGCCGTTCTTCTTGACCCTGGCATCGGTCACCGTGGCCGTAGCGGTGTAGCTGCCGGGAGCCGCGCCGTTGGTGTCGATGGAAGCTCCGGTATCCCTGCCTTGAATCTTGCCACCGCTGCTGGCCCAACTGTAGGTCAGCGTGTGCTTGGGGTTGAAGTTGCTGCCGGAGACGGTGACGTGCAACGGCTCACCCACCAGCACTTCGCTGCGGTCGATGGAGCACGCCGCCGCCACTGGGACCTCGGGAGCTCCGCCAAAATTGAACACCAGACCGGTCGTCAGCCGGACGCCGTTGAACGTCTGACGAGACAACGCGGCATCGGCCGGCCCCACGGTCGCGGCGAAGTTTACGCGCTCCAGTTGGTAGTCGGCTTCAAACAGCCGGAGCGAGACCTCTTTCCAGAACTTAAGATCCATACCGCCGCCAAGAACCGCGACGAACCCGGTGTCGTTTTGGTTATAGTTCGAATCGAAGCGCTCAACTCCGATCAGGGTGTGCACGAAAAAGTTCACACCCTCGCCGCGATACGTGAGCTTCGGCCCAACGGTGAATGCGTTGTTGTTGTAGTTGATGCTGTTGCTGCTCTTGGTCCAGTTGCCACCGTAGTTGCCTTCGAGAGACAGATTGTTGGTGAAGTTGTAGGACAAATTAGTCCCGAAGCCGATCGGCGAGGAAGGCGCCGTGAAACCCACCGGCGGTGTGCTGTTATTGGGAAGGTTGCCGCCCGGGTTCCACCACTGATAGCCAATGAACAACTCCGCCTTAGGCACCGTATCGTCCGACTGCGCGTTCAGCAAAGCCGGCGACACCATGAGAACGGCGGCCATGACGAGCGCGACGCTCGCGCATCTCCGGTAAGTCTGTTGACAAAGTGACATTGAGTTCCTCCGAATCGAGTCCACTACAAGTTATCTAATAGAACTGGAACCAATAAAGTCTTACGACACGCACGGATAGGCTGCAACCGGGAACACCGAATTCTACAGCAACCGGGCATTTTTGCAAAAGACTAAAGAGAAGAATTCGTTGCGGACATGCCATCACCAGTCGTGCATCGGTCCTCGCACAAGAGGCTTGTGTGCCCTGATCTCAAATTGATATGCCTGCATTCCGGGTTGCGGGGCGGCGCGCTTCCCTGAATAATGCTGGTGGGGCCATGGCTAGAGGAATATGACACAGGAACGCGTACTGATTGTTGAAGACGAAGAGAACGAGCGGACCGGGCTGGCTGAGCTGGTCTCGGGATGGGGCTATCGAACCGACACGGCGGCCGACGGCGTGGAAGCTCTGGAAAAAATTCCCGTCTTCGCTCCGTCCATTGTGATCACCGACGTGAAAATGCCCCGCATGGGCGGCATGGAGCTGGTGGAGCGGCTGGCGGATATTGCACAGTCCATCGCAGTGGTCATGGTGACCGCCCAGAAGGCCACCGACACCGCATTTCACGCCGGCCGCCTGGGCGTGCAGGACTATATCGAGAAGCCCATCGACTTTCGCCGGTTGCGATCGATTCTTACCAACATCGGGGAGATCCTCAACACGCGCACTGAGAATGAATCTCTGCGCCGCCGCCTGCGCGACAAAGGAGCACTCGGACTGCTGGTCGGCGCCTCCGCTCAGATGCAGGAGATTTTCCGCATCATCGAAATGGTTGCGCCCAGCACGGCCTCGGTGCTCATCACCGGGGAGAGCGGGACCGGCAAAGAGTTGGTGGCGCGCACCATTCACGATCTGAGTCCGCGGCGCAAACAAACCGTTCTTCGCCATCAACTGCGCCGCCATTCCCGAGACGCTGATCGAGAGCGAAATCTTCGGCCACGAAAAAGGCGCGTTCACCGGCGCGCTGGAGCGCCGCATCGGCTGCTTCGAACTGGCTGAAGGCGGCACGCTGCTGCTCGACGAGATTGGCGAGATGCCGATGGGAACGCAGGCCAAGCTGCTGCGCGTGCTGGAAGACCGCAAACTGCGCCGCCTGGGCAGCAAGGTCGAAACTTCGGTGGATGTGCGCGTTCTGGCCGCCACCAACAAAGTTCCGGACGATGCCGTGGCCAATGGACAACTGCGCAACGATCTTTATTACCGGCTCAACGTCTTCAACATTCATCTGCCGCCGCTGCGCGAGCATAAGGAAGATCTGCGCGAGCTGGTGAAAAGCCTGCTCGCGGATATGAACGAGAAGCACGACCGCAAAGTGGCCGACGTGAGCGAGGCCGTGCTCAATGTTTCCAGACCTATTCATGGCCGGGCAATGTTCGCGAGTTGCGCAACACGCTGGAACGCGCCGTGATCGTCTGCGAAGGCGGGCTGGTCGAAACCAAGCACTTGCCGCCGGGTTTTGGCCAGGTGTGCGCCAGGTGGTGAACGATCCCGATGCCGTGCACCTGGGCGTGGGCACGACCGTCGGGGAAGCCGAGAAGCTGCTCATCCTGAAAACTCTGCAAGCGACCAATAACAACAAAACGCGAGCCGCCGAGATCCTCGGCATCAGCCTGAAGACGCTGCATAACAAGCTGAAAGAATATGGCCGTCCGCAGGATGCGATCATGGCCGCGGAGGAGTGAGAGGAGCAGGTCTCAGGTGTCAGGTCTTAGGTGTCAGGTCTAGGGTGTCGGCGAGCACTAGGATTTTCCTGAGACCCGAGACCTAAGACCTGACACCTGCTTTTTAGATGACGCGCAAATTCATCATCGTCTTCGTGATCACCACGCTGTTCACGGCGCTGGTCGTCGCCTTCTCCTGGATCTACCTCTCTCAACTGTTGCGCCAGCGTTTGCTGTGGGCGGATGAGACCGCTTACCAGCTCACCAATCAACTGGAGTACGCCGCATCCAAAGCGGTGCCCGATCTCACCAGCACGCGGGTTGACACCAATAATCCCAAGGCGCTGCGCACCGCCATCACGAATTATTTGCAGACCGACACCAACCTGAACGACATGCTGGAATCGGTGGTGGGAAATTCCCGCATCATCTACGATGCCGCTGTCATTGATCCGAGTGGAGTGGCGATTCTCGATACCAATCCCGCTCTGAATGGCAAGCCGATTCCGGAACGCCCCCGTCTGGCCGTGTTGCGCGATGCCGGCTTCCGGCACCAGTTGCGCCTGCTCTACGGGCCAGCCACTGTTTATGACGTGAGCATCGGCCTCGAACTCGATCGCCAGGCATTCGGCAGCGTTCGGGTGGGCGTGAACACGGTTTTTCTGCGCAACGAACTGACGCCGAACCTGCAGAAGGCGGTTTTCTTCTCGGTGGTCGCAATTTTTTGTTCGCTGCTGTTGGCGGCGGTGGTTTCGAATGTCGCGCTCGGTCCATTGAAGGCCATCGCCCGCAATCTTGACAGCGCGAGCGCCGGAGATCTGTTATCGGACCGAGGAGTCGGGTTCCGAGGACGAGGTCGGCCTGGTATCGCTGAAAATCGCTCACCTCGGCCGGCAGATCCGCGATACCAACCAGATTTTTTCCGCGCTTAAAGACAACGTCGAGCAGGTCATGACCAAGTTGCAGGACGGGCTCATGCTGTTCACGCAGCGATTCGCGGGTGGTGCTGGTGAGCGCCTCGGCGGAAAAATTTCTGGGACGCCCGCGCCGCGAAATTCTGGGCCGCACCGCTGAAGAAATTTTTTCCGCCGCCTATGGACCGGGAACCGTTCTGGGCGCGGTGGTTCTGCCCGCCTTCCAGCAGAAGCGTCCACTGGTGCAATATGAATTCGACGCTGCCGACGGCCGCCGGGTCCAGGTATCGCTCGACTTCATTCAGGAAAAGGGCACGCAGATTGGCGCGCTGCTCACCATACGCGATGCCGAATCGGTGCGGCGCATCGAGGATGAGATCGAAATTTCGCGGCGCCTTTCCGCCAGCGGACGCCTCACCCGGGGCGTCGCCCACGAAGTGAAAAACCCCATCAACGCCATCGTGCTGCACCTGCAGTTACTGCAAAACAAACTGCGGCAGGACGATCCCGAAACCCGCCGCCACATGGACATCATCGGCAATGAAATCCACCGTCTCGACCGCGTCGTACAAATCCTGGTGGACTTCACCCGTCCGCGCGATTTGCGGCTGGAGGATGTGGACTTGCGCAAAATTCTGGAAAGCGTATCGGCACTGGCCGCGCCCGACGCCACGCGTCACGGCGTGCGCATACTGCTGGAGGACCTTGCAAGGCGCACTGGAAGATGCGGACGCGGCTGACGCACTCTGGTGCGAGCCGATTCCGATCTGATGAAGCAGGCGTTTTTAAACCTGGTGCTGAACGGCGTGCAGTCGATGACCAGCGGAGGCACGCTCACTCCTGAAGGCGCGCCGCGACGACGAAATGATTCTCGCCGAAGTCCGCGACCAGGGATGCGGCATTCCTCCCGAGGCGCAGGAGAAAATTTTCGAACTCTACTACACCACCAAAGAAGACAAAGGTGGAAGCGGAATCGGCCTGGCGCAAACCTACCAGATCATGCAGTGGCATTATGGCTCGGTGGAATTCGATTCCATCGTCGGAACCGGCACCACCTTCCGCTTGCGTCTGCCGGCCGCGCGCAGTGAAACCCGATCGCCGAGAGAAGAGATGCCGGCTTGAAAGAGATTTTCCTGCTAATCGCGGTGACCGAGGTCGCCCTGGCAGCCGCTTTTCAACTAATGCCGGATTCGAGCGCACACATGCCGCATGCCGGATATATAGGTTTGATCGCAACGACTATCCGGGCGACTCGAATTTGAAGATTCTCCGCCAGACCTTCTCCTATTCCGGCTATTGGCTGAATAATCCTCCGGGAGCGAAGACAAACTCCTGGAGAGGAAAGCGAAAGACCCTGCAGGCTGCAGGCTTCGGCTTCCTGGTTCTGTTCAACGGCCGCACCTACGCGGAGATTAAATCAGCCGGCGATGCCGCCAGAGTGGGCAGCTCCGACGCAGCCGCGGCGATCTCGGCGGCGCGTGCGGAAGGATTTCCGGCGCAGACCATCATCTTCCTTGATCAGGAACAAGGCGGACGTCTGCTCCCGGAACAACGAGCCTATCTTCATGCCTGGGTCGATGCCGTGAACTCCGCGCAATTCCAGGCGGGTGTGTACTGCTCGGGCATCGCTGCCAGGGAAAGCTCCCGCGTCTCCGTCGTCACTGCCGAGGACATCCGTCAAAATGCAGGTGCTAGAAAAATAAGTTACTGGGTCGTCAACGATTCCTGCCCACCCTCGCCGGGATGCACCATTTCACGAAAGGATCTCGCGCCCGAGGCGAGTGGCATCTCCTTTGCGGAAGTCTGGCAATTTGCCCAGTCACCCAGGCGATCGGATTTCGCCGGCGGCTGCCGCGGGAACGACAATGACAACTACAATAAGGACGGAAGTTGTTATCCGCCCGGGGTTGATCCCGCCGAACGATTGCACGTGGACCTCGATGTTGCAGCTTCAAGCGATCCTTCTCACGGCAGAACCCGCGACTGATCAGCCGAACCGGTTCGCGCGAGGCCACAACAACCCCTGAGAAACGGGAGACGAAGGAGATGGTCACGCATGAACGGTCAAACCATGAACGTCCTGCTTTTCGGTGCAACCGGAATGGTCGGGCAAGGAGTGCTACGCGAGTGCCTTCTCGATCCGAATGTGCGACTGGTGGGGACCATCGGCCGAACCGCCGCCGGCGTGCAGCATCAAAGATTGCGCGAGATTGTGCATCAGGATCTGTGGCATTACGAGGCGATCGAGGCCAATCTCTCGGGCTTCGATGCATGCTTTTTCTGCCTTGGCGTGTCCTCCAGCGGAATGAAAGAAACAGACTACGCACGAGTGACTTACGGAATCACCACGGCAGCCGCGGAAGTTCTCTGCCGCCTCAATCCTGGGATGACATTTATCTATGTCTCAGGCGCGGGCACCGATAGCTCGGGGCAAGGACGAATCATGTGGGCGCGTATCAAGGGCAAGACCGAAAACGCATTGCTGCGAATGCCTTTTAAGGCATCCTATATGTTCCGTCCAGGAGTTATCGAGCCTCTCCATGGAGTGCGATCCAAAACCCCTGCCTATCGCGTCTTTTACACGCTCAGCAAACCGGTGTTGCCGCTGCTTCGTCTGGCTTTTCCTAACTACGTTTTGACCACGCAACAGATCGGCCGGGCCATGCTGAACGTGGCCGCAAATGGTTATCCGAAACCGGTTTTGGAGAGCAAGGATATCCGCGCTGCCGCGAATCCCTAACCTGTAAAACCGCTTCGCAAGAACTGGTCCAGATTGCCGGGCGAGCCATCCACTGCTTGCACGATGCCTCGCCCGGTTCTGGTTTTCCATCACAGTTGAGTCAACCAGCGGCCCTACTTCTTAGAAGAGCCGGCTTTCTGGACCTTCTGCTGAAACTGCTGCTGCTGTTGTTGGTGCTTTTGCTGCAGTTGCTGCGTCTGTTGCTGGTGCTTCTGTTCTACCTGCTGCGTTCTCGCGTCGTCCGCCTTCTGTTTTGCCAGTTGCTTGTGTTCCGCCTCCTGCTGCTGCTGGAGTTTGTCTCTCTCCTGATTCTGCTTCGCAATCATTTTGTCTTGCTGCTGCTGGTACTTCATGTCCAGCTTCGGATTACCGGTGTTGGGTGCAGGCGGGTGTTCCACCGGCGGCAGGTCGTGAGGATGCACGGCGGCGCCGGGCTTAGCGGCACTTCCGCCGCGATTGACGGGAGTATAAGCACCCCCAGCCTCTTTCGCAGGCACAACGCCGCTCTTGAATTCTCCGGGCCGCTCTGTCGCCGCGATCGCCGGCTTGCCCATGTTCACCGAAGCCCGCATCTGCGGATTTGACCGGGCCACCTGCATTTGTTGCGTTTGAGCCGCAATCGGTCCAATGTGCCGATCACGCGCCGCCGCCTCTTCTTCCGGCCGCGGACGCACGTCGATTCCACCATTGCCGCCGTTGAAGCTGACGTGGCTCACGTTCTCGTGGACCACGGTCGTGTTGTAAACGTTGTGAATAATATCGACGTTCACGTTGAGCACGGCCCGGTTGTAGAAAAAGTGTCCGCCGTCCCAGCGGCCGCCTTCGAATCCCAAACCGAAATAGCCAAAGCCGTAGTTGATCCCGCCGTAGAAGCCGACGTGCGGACCCCAATACCCGTCATAGAAAACAAATCGGTCGCCGGCCCAGCCCCAATACGCGGGAGTCCACAGAAAACCAACTTCCGGCGCCATCACCCACGTTCCCGGCACCCAGTAATAATCGTCGATGTCATAGTCATAAGCCCAATAGCCGGGGGTCCAAAGATAGCCGTCGCCCGGACAAATGGGCTGCTCATACACCGGCAGCGGGGGCGGGCCAATCGTAATTAAGACGCCCACGCCCGCGTGCGCCGTCGCTGCCGACATCGCTAGCACAAACAGCGCAAATAACATCGTGCGAATGAATCGAATATGCATGGTGATTCCTCTGGCCCGTCATCCCTCGTTTGCCCGGTGCTGCCCTACCTCTGCGGGCTTCGTGGATTGACAGGCGCAACTGCAGGGCCCAAAGAAATCTAAGGTCAGCCGGCAGACCGCTGCCCGGCAAAGAAGTTAATCCCACATATGGAACTCGACTGCAGATCATACTGCATCTGTTGGCCGCGGCCTACCCGCAGCTCACGGGTCTATTGTTGATTTTGTGTTTTCGGATTCTCTGGCGTTTGTACACTGGCTTGCGCTCGGCCTCGATGATCGATTTCTGCTACCGCCTGCATTAACGGCGCTGCCGGAGCCGGTGCGGGAATCTCGCCCAGCAACATCTTCTTGAAAGGAAAATCTTTGCCGTAGATCGCCACCGTGGCATCAGCATCCTGCACCACCACTGCTCCTTCCAGAGTCAGTCCGGCGAAGATGCCCCGCGAGCGGGAGTAGGTCAGCAACTCCGTGTTCAACTCCCAATCCGTGCCGGCGGAAGCATGGCGTCCGACCGGGCCCGCGGCAGCGGATCCTTCGCCGGTGATTTCAAACTTGCTCGATAGCAAATGTCGCAGACCGCTGTCGTTCATCACCAGCATCACCAGGTCCACGCCCTCTGCGCCGATCTGCAGGCCCCAGCTTCCTCCGTTGACGCTAATGAAGGCGGGCGCGCTCCATCCGGCGCCGGTGCGGCACATCGCGACTCCGCGGCCGTGCTTGCCGCCAAAGACGAAGCCGACCTTGACCAGATGCGGAACCACCACGACGCAGCGGGCGCTCTTCAATACTTCTTCCGGGATGCCCTTATCGGGAGCCGCACCGATTTCCTTGAGAACGTCGGCGGAGTTCTGCAAGCGCTCGGTTGCGGACTCGAAAGTCGAGGCCATTGCGAGATTTCCCAGCAACGCTGCCAGACTGAATACCGCGAGAATCAGATGCCGTTTCATTTTTTCTCCGCAAAAAAAGAATTTTGATTTCGTTACCGGATCACGAGACGGAACGGGAAGCCCGAACTTCATCAGCTTCAGCACAGACTGAATCCCCCGCCGTTTGTACCCGGCATACCGCCTGACCAAGCCCCAGCATCCATCGCATGAGCAACATGGCGAAAATCGTCACGACAACGGTTGTCATGGTGATGAGCGCGAACGCGATGATCATGGAAAACATAAAATGCCTCAGTCTCAACCAGGAGAATGCACGCGATTTGCCAGAACGGAGAAACCCCTTTTCCCACCGCAACATAACCCGCCGCGAGGCGTTGCAACAGGGAGTTCCAGCACCCTCTGGCATGTAAATTCTACGTAGCCGGGATTGAGCCTTTCTAGCCGGAAGCGAGCCAGAGTTGTTCGCCGCAGTGAGGGTCACTGCGGTGAGGATCTTGCCGATCATTAGTTATCACTGCAGGAGTTATCGCTGCAGATCAACCGTCTGGGCGAGACGGAAGTTGAGACGGCGGTCCGCTCCGAAAACAACATCTCTATCTTTTCGGCCGGTGCCAGAAGACGTGCCGCCAGCCGGATTTCGTTCCTCGCGGGACCCGCCCTTGGCGAAAATGCTGGAGGTCTCGATCATCACCGTCCGATCGCCAACGCTCAAACTCACCAGCACGATGCGCAGGTAGCCTGGTTCCAGCGAGCTTCCTGGCGAAGTTCCCGGCGAATTCCCGAGAGAACCGGTCGAGGGCTTGGCTTCAAGCACGCGACCGGTCGCGGGCGTACCGCGCTCGACAACCGTCTGGCCGTCGATCACCATCGGCTCATCGATGGTTGCGCTGAAAGTGTCTCCCGCGTGCGACGACGCGCTCGAAAGCCCGCTCTGCAGGCGAACTGGGATGGGCGTTCCTTCGGGCAGTTTCGTGGCTGATGGAATCAGCGACTGGCTGGGTGAAATCCCAATTCCAGACGACTGGGGCTGGCGATCGAAAGGCAGCTTCTGCGCCTCCGAGGACTTCGAAGCGCTGTCGGCTGGCGGACGGCCGCAGGCGCAGAGCACGCTGAGCCCGAGCAGGATGACGGCGACAGGATAGCGACGGAACGGCATGTCTCCATCAGAATACCAATTAGCGCGCGCTAGCCCCAGTCCCCCAAGCGCGAAGCGGCGCTCCTCCCGACGGCTTGCGCCGTGGGCTTCGCTCTTTGCCGCTCCCCGGATATCCTTATTGCGGAAGTCGACGGCAATTCACAAACCGTGCACCGCAACGGGAGCGTCCAGTGAAAAAATCTATGAAGCGCCACGCGCGCACGCTTTTGAATATCTGGCCGCCGTTTCTCGGCGCCGGAATCCACATCAGGCGACTCGCAGCCGACTGGAAAGAGATTGACGTGGAGATGAAGCTTCGCTGGTGGAACGCGAACTACGTTGGCACCCACTACGGTGGATCGCTTTACTCCATGGCCGACCCGTTCTTTATGGTTATGCTGATCGAAAATCTCGGCAAGGATTACATCGTCTGGGACAAGGCGGCCAGCATCCGCTTCAAGAAGCCCGGACGCGGAAAGATGACCGCCAGCTTCCGGCTATCCGAAGAACGAATCCAGGAAATCAGGGACGCGCTGCAGTCCCAGCCGAAGATCGAGCGGGTGTTCACGGTTGAGGTCAAGAACGAATCCGGGGACATCGTCGCCGAGGTTGAGAAGTTGCTGCACATCCGAAAAAAAGACCCCGCCCGAACTTAACCCCAGGTCGCGTCATTGTGAAGTCTTGAAGGAATCACCCACCCCCGATTCATCACAAATTTGCTGTGACGGCTGGCACTTATCGGCAATCGATTTCGCACTACACTTTTCCCCAATCAGGTTAGCCCGGTTCAATCGCGGAAAAAGAAAGCTTACTTTTTCCCAGCTTGGAATCGGAGCGAGGGTGGCAGATATCGGAATTTTGTTTTCCTGAGGCCTGCCACCTGACACTTGAGACCTGAACTGCTCGCCATGAACGTCGTGACCCAATTTCCGGCGGCACGCGATTACGGGCCCGATCTGCGTTTCCAGGCGATGTTTGAAGGGGCCGCGATTGGAATCGCTATTTGCCAGTTCGATGGCCGGATCCTGGAAGCGAATCCCGCGCTCGGCAGAATGCTCGGCTACAGCCCCCAGGAACTGACGGGCGCGCACGCCGGCGAACTCCTTCCAGGTCTTCATCCCGAATTTCATCCAGAGATCGGCCCCGAAGTTGACCCCGCCGATTTTTCTGGCAACGCCAATGCCAATTCCAACGCCCATTCCAACAAAAGATCGCTGGGCGAACTGATGCGCGGCGAGCGCGGCCTTTTCGAAATCGAAAAACGTTACGAGCGCAAAGACGGGTCCGAGCTCTGGGGACATCTGACCGTCTCGCTCGGCCGCGACCCGCGCCGCCAGCCTGCCTTCCTCATCGCCATGCTGGCGGATGCGACCGAGCGCAAGCGGGCCGAAGAACATCTGCGCGAAGCCGAGAAGATGGAAGCCATCGGGCGCCTGGCGGGAGGCATCGCGCACGACTTCAATAACCTGCTCACCGGCATTCTGCTGTACTGCGATCTGCTGATCGCTGGATTGAAGAATGCTGGATTAGAGGACGGCAAGAGCGCGGCTTTGGAGAACATTGGTCTAGAGAACACTAGTCGGGAGAACATTCGTTCGGGAAACAATGATTCGGAAATCAACGGATGGCAGCCGGGCGAGTTGTGCCAGCACGTTGAAGAAGTCCGACTGGCGGGCGAGCAAGGCGCGGCGCTGACCCAGCAACTCCTGGCCATTGCGCGCAAACAAGCCGCCGAGCCGCGCCCGGTCCTAATCAACCAAGTTGTGGCTTCCACGAAAAATCTGTTGCAGCGCCTGATTGGCGAACAGATTGAACTGGAGCTAGTGCTTGACGACGCGCTTGACGGTGCGCTTGACCCGGCACTCGACCCGCGTCCCGACTCCGCAGCCGGGCGTGTGCTCGCCGACCCAGCGCAGTTGCGGCAAATCCTGTTGAACCTGGTTCTGAATGCTCGCGATGCCATGCCGCTCGGCGGAAAGATCAGGCTGAGCACGCGGGCTGCGGAATTTCCCCGTGCGGAAACTCGAGGAGACGCTGAGCCGAAGTGTCGCTGCCGCGCAGTCGCGCTCGCGGTGAAAGACAACGGCTGCGGCATGGATGCGGAAACCCGTGCCCGCCTGTTCGAACCTTTTTTCACCACCAAGAATCCGGGAGAAGGAACTGGTTTGGGCCTGGCGACGGTCGAGCGCATCGTCAGTGAAGCGGGAGGAAGGATCGAGGTAGAGAGCGAACCGGGACGCGGCACCTCGATCGAGGTGTTCTTTCCGGCGATCGAGGCTTCGGCCGGAGAATCTTCGATCAAGCCGTCTTCGACCGGGGAGTCTTCGAATCCGGCGAGCCCGCAAGTGGTGCAGCTCTTCGCGAGCGAGGCCGTTCCCGAAACCGCCCGTAAAACCATTTTATTGGTGGACGATCATCCCGCCGCCCGCAAATCCATGCAGCGCTTCCTGCTGGACGCCGGTTACCGGATTCTGGCCGCTTCCAATGGCAAGGAAGCGTTGAACGTCTTCGCCGAGGATTCCGCCGCCGACCTGCTGATCGCCGATTGCAGAATGCCCTGGATGACCGGCCAGGAACTCGCGGAAACCTTGCTTCGGCAAAAGCCCGGCCTGAAAGTCCTATTGATTTCTGGCTACCAGGACGCGCCCGTGGGACTCGCGGCGGGTGCGGTTGCAATGATTCGCAAACCATTCTCCGGAAGAACTCTGATCGAACGCGTGGTTGAAGTTATGCAATCGTAGCGCCAGGGAGATCGTCATGTTCACTGCATCCACTGCTGCCGTCCTCAATCATAATCAGGGCCAGAGTCACGGCCAAAGTCATAACCATCGAGACAGCCATCTGCCGCAAATTGAGGGAGCGAATTTCCTGAACCTTCTCATCGTGGACGACGACCGCACCATCCGCGAGGCCTGCCGCGAGGTGGCGCAATCGCTTGGATTCAACACCCAGGTGGCGGAATCCGCCGAACAGGCCTACCGCCTGCTCGACAGCTCGAGCACCGACGCCGTGCTCCTGGACTTACGCATGCCCAGCGCAGGCGGCCTGGAAGCGCTGCATGCCATCAAGAAGCATCGCGCCGACGCGCTGGTGATCGTGGTCACCGGCTGTGGCACGGTGCAGTCGGCAGTGCAGGCAATGAAGGATGGCGCCTACGACTACGTCACCAAACCCTTCAGCATGGAAGAGCTGCGTCTGCTGCTGGAGCGCGTGGCCGGGCATCTGCGCCTGAAGACGGAGAGCCGCGCGCTGCGCGAGACCATCAAGTCGCGGCAAGGGTTCGGCAACCTCGTCGGAAGGGCGCCGGAGATGGAAAAGCTCTACCGCATCATCGCCAAGGCAGGCCAGAGCGTGCACCCCGTGCTGATTCTGGGCGAAAGCGGCACGGGCAAGGAGTTGGTGGCCAAGTCCATTCACTTCGCCGGCCTGTTCCGCAACAAGCCGTTCATTCCCGTCGACTGCGGGTCGCTTGTCCCCACTTTGATCGAAAGCGAGCTGTTCGGCCACGTGCGCGGCGCTTTCACCGGTGCCACCAATCCCAAGGACGGGCTGCTGGCGATCGCCGACGGCGGCACCGTATTTCTCGACGAGATTGGCGAGTTGCCGGTCGACTTGCAGGCCAAGCTGTTGCGGGCGATACAGGAGAAGGAGATTCGTCCGGTCGGCAGCGTGAAGCGGGTTCCCATCAACGTAAGAATTCTCGCCGCCACCAATCGCGACCTGGAACGGGCCGTGACCGAGGGCACGTTCCGCCGCGATCTTTTTTTCCGGTTGAACGTGTTGACGCTGCGGCTGCCGGCGTTGCGCGATCGCCGTCAGGACATCCCGCTGCTGGTGGCGCATGTTCTCGAACGCATCGGACGCGACGCCGGCATCGAAAAGACGATATCGGATGAGGCGCTCAAGGCACTCATGAATTACGACTGGCCCGGCAACGTCCGAGAGCTGGAGAACGCGCTGGACCGGGCATGTGCCATCAGCAGCGCGAACGAAATCCAGCTGCGCGATCTGCCCACCCATGTCTACAGCGCACCCATTGACCTGATGGCCATGACCCATCCCGCCAGTGGCATCGTGCCCATCGCGGAGCTGGAGAAACAAACCATTCTGAATGCGCTCACCCAGGTGAACGGAGACAAGATGCTGGCGGCTCGACTGCTCGGCATCGGCAAGACCACGTTGTACCGCAAGCTCAAAGAGTATGAGGCTGTGAATTTGTAATTTGTGATTGGTAATTGGTAATTGGATCGAAATTACAAATTACAAATTAGCAATTACAAATTGTTCCCCGCAGCCTCAGTCCCAAAACTGATCTGCCGGACCGAGCGCTCATGCCAGAACGGGAGTTCAGCCGGAAGCCAAGCGCATAACTCATTTATTTTCAGAAAAAAACAATTGGCCAGAAAGTTGCGAAGGATTCGGCATGATCCTTCTGGTAACGCCGAGCGAGCGGGCATCCGAGTGCGTCCGAGCGCTGCATGAGGCCACGGGCGAAGAGGTCCTGGTGGCGGAAAGTCTGGCTCGTGCCACTACCCTTTTGCGGGAGGAATGTTACCTGGCCGTGGTGCTCGATCAGTATCTGCTCGAATCCCAGCCGCGCGAAGCCGTGACTACGCTCGAACACTTGGGCAGCGCCATCCCGGTACAGGTCAATCTGGCGATCAGCGCCATGGACCGTCTGGTGCGCGAGGTACGCGAGGCCATGCAGCGCCGCCAGCGTGAGGAAGCAAGGGCCCGCCAAGTAGCCCTCGGCCGACTCCAGTGTGAACTGAATGGTACGGTTACGGCGCTGCTGCTCTCGATTGAACTGGCTCTCGAAACCACCGGCCTGCCGTCGACCGCGACCGAAAAACTCCGCTCCATTCACGAACTGGTAAAAACACTCTGGGACCAATTGGAGTCCACTGGCATAACCGGAGCCTCCGAACGGGCCGCTCACGTCTGACGCTCCCGGCCCAGGTGTCGTGTTCCACCAGTTCGCCGCGTCAATCTACTTTGTCATCCTGAACGAAGCGAAGGACCTGCGTAGCTGAGTTCGCCACAAACATTTACAAATCTTTGCTCAAACTATTCGCAAGACCGACAGCCACTTTGCGTTCTCAAGACATCAGATAGACCAACGGAGGTTTGTGATGGAGAACCGAACGACCGTGTTTTACGTGGACGACAATCCCAAATCCAGCCGATTGCTAACCAGTGTTCTTGAAGAATGCGGGTTCCGAGTGATCACCAAGAACGATCCCCTGGAGGCGCTCGCTCTTTGCAAACGAACTTATTTTGATCTGGCGCTTCTCGACTACGAAATGCCTTCGATGTCCGGTTCAAAGCTGGCCCAGGAGATCAAGTACCTGGTGCCGGATGTCCCCGTGGTGCTGCTCTCTGCCCGCACGACTCTGCCCTCCACCGAACTGGCGTTCGTGGATGCTCACTTCGGTTTCGGAACCTCCCTCGACGATCTCCTGTGGACAATGCGAATCCTGGTGCGACCAAAACTGGTGATGCAGGATCATCACGCCGATGAGCGCGGAATGACCCGCTGGGCCGACTCAACCTGAAGAAACGGGGCTGGGTGCCCCACTCATCGCGTTTCTTTTTCTTTGCGATGAGTGGGACAGGCGAATCTTAAGCGAACATCCTTGGCGCAAGAATCGTCCCCTCGGCGGCTGAAGCCGTTGGATTTGAACACTTAGATCGCAGAGCTGAACCGCTGCGCCAGCCAAAATCGAACGCAATTCCGAGTCTACCGCGCCGTGCGTGGCGGGTCCGATGCATAGGTCCTTCGCTTCGCTCAGGATGACATGCTGGATAGGGTGGCGTCTGCGGGTGGGCCGGACTAGCTCAAAACGGGCTTCGGCTGCCGAAATCCAAAGAAAACTCTTCCCTCGGCACTGCCCTCTCCCCTAAACTGGGCGCAGGCAGGCCGAGGGTCACTTCCCAGCCCTCGATTCCCCGGGGGTTCTGTGCGGGTACTGGTTACGGCTGACACGTTCAGCGGAGTTTGGACGTACTCGCGCGAACTGGTTTCAGGACTGGTCACCCACGGCGCGCAAGTCACGCTCGTCAGCTTTGGCGAGATTCCACTCCCTCATCAAACCGCGTGGATGGATGGGCTGCACGGCCTCGAATATCATCCCACCGCGTTTCGCCTCGATTGGATGCAGGAAGGTGTGCAGGACTTCCACGCGGCCCAGGATTATCTGTGTGCGGTGGTTCGCGATACGCGTCCCGATTTTCTGCATTTGAATCAGCTGAGCTTTGGAGCGCTGCCCGTCCCGACGCCGCGAGTGGTAGTGGCGCACGGCGATGTGGTCACCTGGTGGCTGAGCATCCATGGACACGAACCGGCCGAGTCGGCCTGGCTGAAGTGGTATCGCGAAACCATCGTCGCGGGCCTAAAGCGAGCGGAGGCTGTGGTCACCACGTCGCGCTGGATGGAAAAGATGCTGCGCTCCGCTTACGGCAACGACTTTGAGGGATACATCGTTCCGCCGGGGCGTAATCCCATCTACTTCAATCCGTTTGTAACCAAGGAAGAGTCGGTGCTGGCGATCGGGCGCCTGTGGGATACGGGAAAGCAGGTCGCATTGCTGACCCAGCACACGCACGCCTTGCCGGTGTGCATCGTGGGAGCGGATAACCCAATTCCCGCGCCGTGGGTGCCGATCCGCGCCGACGTGCGCGTCTCCACCGGCGAACATGAGATTTCGGTGAAGGGAGCGCAGACCGAATCGCAACTGCGCTCGCTCTACAGCAAGTCGACGATTTTTGCCGCCACCTCGCGCTATGAACCTACTGGGCTGGCGTCGATCGAGGCGGCGTTCTCGCGTTGCGCGCTGGTGGCCAACGACACCGAAGTGTATCGCGAACTGTGGGGCGATGCGGCTTTGTACTTCGAGCAAAATGACGCAGAGAGCCTCAGCGAAGTGCTCGCGCAACTGGAGGCAGATCGCGACCTCACGCGCCTCTACGGAACGCGAGCTTACAATCGGGCGCGCGAGCGCTTCACGGCGCGCCGCATGGTGGACGATTATCTGCGCCTGTACCGGCGGCTGCGGTCGGCCAAAGTGGCTGCGGCGTAAGGCTTTTCAGCAGGTTGCAAGAATCCTGATTTTTCATCTTCCTTTAACATTCCAGTTACAGTCCTGAAATATTCCGCGCCTATTGTTCTGCCATCTCTCGCCATGCGACAGGTCTGTGGGGCCCAGTCGTCGGCAATTTCCAGGAGACGGAGAATTCAGCATGTCTGAACAGCAGCATCCTTTTGCCAACTTCAGGCGGATAATGGCGTCGTTATTGACGATGACCATTGCCCTCGGGCCAAGCGTTACTCCCGCTTTCGCCTCTTCCGCCAAACCGGCAACCGCACACGCAGGCAGCGCCACCGCGACGCCGATCCAGCACCTAGTGGTAATTTTCAACGAGAACATTTCTTTCGATCACTACTTTGGAACCTATCCCAACGCGCATAATCCGTCGGGGGAACCAAAGTTTGTAGCGGCACCCGGAACGCCGACGGTCAACGGGCTGACCAACGCTCTGCTGAACAACAACCCCAACCTGAATCCCGCGAACGGCACGAGCGCGGCAAACCCGTTCCGGCTCGATCGGTCACAGGCCTTCACCAACGACATGGACCACGATTACATGCCTGAGCAGCAGGCATCCGACAACGGGTTGATGGACCTTTTCCCGCTCTACACTGGTAGCGCCGGACCCCCGCCTTCGGGAATGGGCGCATCGCAAACGAATGGCTTGGTCATGGGCTATTTCGACGGAAATACCGTGACTGCAATGTGGAATTACGCGCAGCACTTCGGATTGAGCGATAACTCCTATGGAACGACTTTCGGTCCATCGCTCGGTCGGTGTGATGAACCTGGTTTCCGGCCAGACCAATGGCGTGGTCGCCTATCTGAACGGAACTGGGAGTTTTGTGCCCGGTGGAGTCGACGATTCGCTGACCAACATCGACGATCCCGATCCGATCGGCGATGTCTGCTCCAGCCCGACTCGCAACCAGGCGCAAATGGGAGGCGTGACCATCGGCGATCTGCTGACCTCCGCCGGCGTGAGCTGGGGAGGGTTCATGGGCGGGTTCAATCTGTCGATCGTGAACGCGAACGGAACCACCGGCTGCAAGCGCAGCACGACCTCGGCCGTCACCGGAGTCACGGAAGAAGATTACATCCCGCACCATTCGTTGTTCGCGTATTGGCCTTCCGTCGCAAACTTAAATCACACCCGTCCCGCTTCGCTGGCCGAAATCGGGCATAACGGTCGGGCTAAACACCAATACGATATTGAGGATTTCTACGCTGCCGCTGCGGTCGGCAATTTGCCAGCCGTGAGTTTCCTCAAGGCGCCAGGCTATCAGGACGCTCACGCCGGATACTCCGACCCTCTGGACGAGCAAACCTTCGTGGTGAACACGATCAACTTCCTGCAGGTGCTGCCCACCTGGAACAGCACGGCGGTGGTGATCATGTATGACGATTCCGACGGCTGGTACGACCATCAACTCGGTCCGATCGTCAACACGTCGACTGGTCCCGCAGGATGCTCTGACTGGTCCCGGCACTTGCGGCACGGCGGCAACCTCGCTGCCAGGCTACGCTGGAGCGGCGGTGAACCCGCATGCTCTGGGGCGCTGCGGTTATGGTCCGAGATTGCCGATGCTGGTCATTTCACCGTGGGCGAAGGCGAACTTCGTCGACCACACGGTGACGGATCAGACCTCGGTCATCCACTTCATCGAAGACAACTGGCTGGACGGAACCCGCATCGGCAATGGTTCTTTCGATGCGATCTCCAGCTCCCTCACCCAGTACTTCGACTTCAGTCATCCCAGAATTATCGACGGAAGGCTGTTCCTGGATCCGAACACCGGGGAACCACAGCGGTAGCGATGTTGAGTTCGTGAATCGGGCGGGCATGCGAAGATTGATTCGCATGCCCGTTCTGGTTTTCGGGTGCAATTTCTGAGAGCATGACGTTGCAGGAGAGATTGCTGTTTGGCGATTACGCGACGAGTGTTTCTGGCGCAAGGCGGAATGATGACCATGGCGCTGGCCATGCGCCGGGGCATGGCACACGCGATCGCACACACGATGCCTCGCGGCACGTCTCATGCGAGCCCGCCCAAGTTCCGCACCGCAGCTGAATGTGAGTTCTCTGGCGCAATTCGTGGACCCGCTGCCACTGCCGGAGATCGTCTCAGCCCAGCGGCCATCGGCCCAGCCCGGATAATCCCGCCGTCCAGCTCCCTTATTACCGAGTGGCGATGCGGCAGTTCGAAAACAAGGTGCACCGCGACTTGAAACCAACTCGCTTTTGGGGATATGCCTCCAGTTCACCAGGGCCGACCTTTGAAACGCGCAGTGGTCAGGGGTTGCTGGTGGAGTGGGTCAATGAGTTGCCGGCAACGCATTTCCTGCCCATCGACCACAGCATTCACGGAGCGGAAACGGACAAGCCTGAAGTGCGCGCGGTCGTCCACCTGCATGGCGCGAAGGCTCCGCCGGATAGCGATGGATATCCTGAGAATTGGTACGTGCCGGGAAAATCAGCCATCTATCACTATCCCAATCGCCAGGATGCGACCATGCTGTGGTACCACGACCACGCTTTGGGCATTAACCGGCTCAATGTTTTCGCCGGACTCTTGGGCGCATTTTTTGTGCGCGACGAATTTGAAGACTCACTGAATCTGCCGAGCGGAAAATATGAAATTCCGCTCGTGCTCTACGATCGTGTCTTCGATCTCGATGGGCAGCTTAACTACCCTGTATCGGGCGAAGCGAAGTCGCCTTGGGTGCCGGAAGTTTTTGGCGATGCCATCCTGGTGAACGGCAAGCTCTTCCCTTATCTGGAAGTGGAACCGCGCAAGTATCGCTTCCGCGTGCTCAACGGAGCGAATGGCAGGTTCTTCCATTTGACCTTCTCGAAGGAACAAAGCTCCAACCGGCCGATGCTGGGCGGTCAGAGCTTTCACCAGATCGGAAGCGATCAGGGACTGTTGCCCGCGCCGGTCCCGCTGAAGATCTTGTCGATCGCGCCCGGTGAGCGAGCCGACCTGATCGTTGATTTTTCGCAGCACGATTTTTCCGGAAGCGGTGGAAGCAGCGTCATTCTCAAGAACGACAACCTGAACGTTCTGCAATTTCGTGTGGCGCCCAAAGGGACGCCCGATACCAGCGCGCTTCCCCAGGTACTCAGGCCCGTTTCCAGGATTCCAGAATCCTCCGCCGTTAAGACTCGCATGTTGTCTCTGGTGGAAATCGACGATCTGGTGCAGCGGCCGGTGAAGATGTTATTGAATAACGCCCATTGGAGCATGCCGGTAACGGAGAATCCGGTTCTCGACTCGATCGAGATTTGGAATCTCATCAACACGACGGATGATGCGCATCCCATTCATCTGCATCTGGTCAGGTTTCAGATTCTCGACCGCCGGTCCTTCAACATCGCCGACTACTGGATGAATAACGAAATCAAATACACCGCACCGGCAATGCCTCCGGAACCGGGCGAGGCTGGCTGGAAAGATACAGTGCGTGCCGACCCTGGAATGGTGACGCGGATCATTGTCCGATTCGAAGGCTTCACCGGACGCTACGTATGGCACTGCCACGTCCTGGAGCACGAGGATAACGAGATGATGCGGCCATATGACGTGGTGGCGCGGTGATCTTGCGCAGAACTTAACGTAGGGACAGCCGCCCTCGGCTGTCCGGCGGGGCAAAGCCCCGCGACGCTCAGGAAGCCGCATGCTATACTTTTTGAGCAGCTTTTCTGCCAGTCAGTAGACGGAGGACAGTATCGACAAACGCTTTATCCGCATGAACGAGCGCATCCGGGCACGCGAAATTCGCGTGATCGGGGACGAAGGGGAACAGATTGGCGTGATGCCTCCCTTCGAGGCGCTCAAGTTGGCCCGCGAAAGAAACCTGGATCTGGTGGAGATTTCCCCGACCGCGCAACCCCCGGTTTGCCGCATCATGGACTATGGGAAATTCCTGTATCAGAACGAAAAACGCGAGCGCGAAGCCAAGAAAAAACAGAAGACCATCACCGTCAAAGAAGTGAAGTTTCGTATCAACGTGGACGATCACGACTACGAAACCAAAAAGAATCATGTGCTGCGCTTCCTCGATGATGGAGACAAGGTGAAAGCGACCATCTTCTTCCGCGGACGCGAAATGACGCGGCAAAGCCTGGGCCGGCAGATTCTGGAACGTCTGATCAAGGACGTCGACCAGAGAGGCCTGGTGGAGTTTCGTCCACGGCAGGAAGGCAATACGCTGCACCTGATTCTGGCGCCCAATAAGAAGGAAGGCGGAGCAAAAGAGAAGCCGCACGCTCCTCCGAAATCCGCGCCACCTCCGCCGCCGCGAGGCGGCGCGCAGACAGCGTAAAACCAGTTGTCAGTCATCAGTTGTCAGTCATCAGTAGAATCTTGTGCTGCGATCGATTCCAGCGGTGTGAGTCTGAATGACGTAACTGAAAACTGAGAACTGAGAACTGAGAACTATTTATGCCTAAACTAAAAACACACAAAGGCGCTGCCAAGCGCTTCAAGAAAACCGGGACGGGAAAGATAAAGCGGCACAAAGCGAACCTGCGCCACATCCTGACCTCGAAGTCGAAGAAGCGCAAGAAACATCTCGGCAGTGCCGTGCTTGTAAGCGACGCAGACTTTAAAAAGGTCATGCGGATGATCCCGTACTAAGAAAAGGGATAATGGAGCGACGGGCCCTTCGGCAACAGGCTGCCCGTCCTGTAACAAAGCCTGCGGAGCGAAACACCCCGCAGCGGCGCGTGAAGAGGTCGGGCTTCAGAAATCCCAATGGGTAGAAGCCTCCTTACCTCCAGCCGCCAGACGAAATAAAAAAGGAGAACTGCAATGCCTCGTGTAAAACGCGGAACCAAACGCCGCGCCAAGCGCAAAAAGATTCTTGAGCGCGCCAGTGGATACTTCCTAACTAAATCCAAACTTTACCGCTCGGCGAAAGAAGCCGTCGAGCGTGGGCTGAAGTTTGCCTACTCCGGCCGCAAACAGAAAAAGCGCCAGTACCGGTCGATCTGGATCGTGCGCATCGGCGCCGCTGCCCGCCTGAACGGACTCAACTACAACCAGTTCATCAGCGGACTGAAGAAAGCCGGCGTGGAACTCGACCGCAAGATCCTGGCGGACTTGGCCGTCAACGATCCCGCGGGATTTGGCAGTCTCGCGGAGCAGGCCAAGAAGGCGAACACAGCGCGAGCCGTCATAGCAGTCAGTTTTCAGAATCAATTTAATCTTGTCATCCTGAGCGAAGCGAAGGATCCCTGCTCAAGGCACACTTTCTCGCACGACTAGAGATCTTCGCTTTGCTCGGGATCATACTCACTATTGAGTAATCTTCGAAACTAAGATATTGCTCGAAAGCATGCCCTACACCGTCCCCAAATTGACCGACTTCTCGGCGGCCACGCTCGATAGCGCAGTGAGCGAACTGCTGTCTGCGCTGGAGCAAGAAGCCGCGGCGGTCGGTGCCGAAAGCGACTGGAAGGCGTTTCGCGATCGCTGGATAGCGCGCAAGAACGGCATTTTCACCCAACTCAATGATCTGTGGCTGAAAGCCGCTCCCGGACCGCACAAGCGCGACGTCGGGCAGCGCGTCAACGAACTCAAGCCGAAGGTCGAGCAGGCGGTGAATGCGACCTATGCCCGCCTGTTGAGCGGAGCGCTCTTCAAAGGCCGGTCCGTGGGACGCGCGAAAAACACAGGAATCGACGCTACTACAAGCCTGGGGAGTCTCCTCCAAGGCACAAGTAGGAACTGCGTACGCTATCGATGAGAAACCGCTCGACATCACTCTGCCCGGCATTCGCCGTCCCATCGGCGCCGAGCATCCCGTCATCAAGACGATGAACGAGATGATTAGCGTATTCCGCAATCTGGGATACTCGGTCGAAGAAGGTCCGGAAATCGAAACCGACTTCTATAACTTTGAGGCGCTGAATTTTCCGCCGAATCATCCGGCGCGTGACACGCAGGACACGCTGTTCATCGCCGGCCAGGAATCGAAACCGCTGCGCGACCGGCTGTTGCTGCGCACCCACACTTCGCCCGTGCAGATTCGCACTATGCAAAAGATGAAGCCGCCGGTGCGCGTCGTGTGTCCGGGCAAAGTTCACCGCAACGACGCGCTCGACGCGACCCACTCCCCTATATTTCATCAGATCGAAGGTCTCGCGGTCGACACCAACATCACGTTCTGCGACTTGAAGGGCACGCTCGACCACGCCATGAAAGCGATGTTCGGGTCGAGCGTGAAGACGCGCTTCTATCCGTCATTCTTCCCGTTTACCGAGCCCAGCGCCGACGTGCAGATCAGTTGCATTTTCTGCGATGGCAAGGGCGTTCGCGATGGCGCTCCCTGCCGTAACTGCAAGGCCAGCGGATGGATTGAGCTGCTGGGCTGCGGCATGGTCGATCCGAATGTGTACGGTTTCGTCGATTACGACGCTAGTAAAGTTTCGGGATTTGCCTTCGGCATGGGCGTGGAACGAATCGCAATCCTCAAGTACGGCGTGGATGATATTCAGCTGTTTTTCCAGGGCGACGTGCGGTTCTTGGAGCAGTTTCTATGAAGCTCTCCCTGGGATGGATAGGGGATTTTGTCGACCTGCCAGATTTCAGCAATCTGGGGACGATTGACAAGATCGTCGAAAGTTGACCATGGCCGGACTCGCCGTCGAGAGTTTCAGCGTCGACCTCACGGGAAATGCGTGAAGTCGACGTCGAACAGACGGTGCTCGATTTTGACATCACGACCAACCGTCCCGATGCGATGAATCATTATGGCGTGGCGCGCGAGGTTTCGGCGCTCTACGATCTGCCGCTCAAACCGATCGAGCCGAAGCTGCCGCCGTCCGAAGGTAAGTCCGAAGTCACCATCGACATTCAGGACGCGGAGCTGTGTCCGCGCTTCACCGCGCGCGAAATTCGCGGCGTCACTATCGGACCCTCGCTCTCAAATATTGCGAACCGTCTGCAGTTGCTCGATCAACGGACCATCAGCAACGCGGTCGACGCTACCAACTACGTTTTGTGGGAGAGTGGCAAGCCGACGCACGTCTTCGATCTCGATCTGCTCGAAGGCGGCAGGCTGGTCATCCGCAAAGCCAAAGATGGCGAAATGCTGAAGACTCTGGATGGCGTGGAACGCAAGCTCTCCATCGAAGACCTCGTCGTTGCCGATGCGCAAAAGCCGGTGGCGTTGGCCGGTGTAATGGGCGGCTTCGACACCATGATCACCGAGCGGACGAAGAACATTCTCATCGAATCCGCGTGGTTTGACCCGGCCGCGGTGCGCCGTATATCGCGGCGGCACGGCCTGCACACCGACGCCTCGCACCGTTTTGAGCGCGGCGCCGATTTCGAATCGACCGTGCCTTCAGCCAACCGCGTCGCCGAGCTGATTCTCGCTTCTTGTACCGAATTCGGCGGCGGCACGCTGATCGGCGATGTGATCGACGTGATCGCCCGCAAGCTTGATCTTGCTCCGGTGGAACTCGATCTGCGCGAAGTGCGCCGCATCCTTGGCGAAAAAATCAGCACTCTCGAAATCAGCCGCATCCTTACCCGTCTCGGTTTTACGCTGCTTCCGGGGGGAGAAGATACTTACCTGGTCCACATCCCGAGCTGGCGCCTCGACGTTGAGCGCGAGATTGACATCATCGAAGAGCTGGCGCGCCTGCATGGCTACGACAAATTCGCAAACACGCTTCCCGCCTATAGCGGCGAGGTTCGCGACCTACCCGACGCGCACAAAGATGCGCAGGTGCGTTCATCGCTTCTGGCGCTTGGCTACAACGAAGCCATTTCGCTCACATTTATTTCAAAAGAAGACGCCCGGCGCTTTTCGACCGCGCCCGAAATCGACCTGGCGAATCCGCTGAGCGAAGAAGCTTCTGTGATGCGCACGTCGATGGTTCCGAGCATGCTCAACATGCTGGCGTACAACCTGAATCGCGGCAGCGATAATGTTCGCCTGTTCGAAGCTGGAAATGTATTTGAGGCGTCGACCGCGGATGCACAGTCGCCGGAAAAAGCGTTGGAGTTGAAACGCATCTCGATCGGCGCTACCGGCAACGTGGATGCCGGGGTGGTTCACGGTCTGGCTCCGGGAGCAGCGGCACGTCCGTTCTCGTTCTTCGATCTGAAGGGCGACGTTGAAAACCTGCTCTCGTCCTTCAATCACTGGACGCTGTACTACGATGCGCACACCGCTGACTACTATCATCCCGGACGCTCCGCGCGCGCCGTGCTGGATGGCGCGACCGTGGCCCAGTTTGGCCAGATTCATCCGGAGGTGGCTGCGGCCCGCAAATTGCGGCAGGACGTTTTTGTCGCCGAGATATACCTTGACCGGCTGTACAAGCACGATCTACGCCAGGCACGTTATGAAGCGCTGCCGCGCTTCCCTGCCGTCGAGCGCGACTTCTCGTTTACGTTTGATGACGGCGTTGAATTCGAGAAAATTCATGCGAGCGTCAGCAAGCTGGCAATTCCCGAGCTGCGCAGTTTCGTCCCGGTAGAAATCTTCCGAGGTGAAAAAGTTGGTGCCGGCAAGTACTCGATTCTGTTGCGAGCCAAGCTCCAGTCGATCGAACGCACCCTGCGCGACGACGAAGTGGCGCAGTGGGCAGAGCAGATCGTCGAAGGCGCTGGAAGGACTTGGCGGCGTGCAGAGGGCATAGGCAGCTTTTCTTCCCGGTCAGCGGTTGCCCAAAGTCCGAATCGTTCCCAACCCCAGCAAGCGTTCGTCGGCCGTGACCAGCGTCAGGTCCAAGACTTCGGCGGTGGCGGCGAGAATGCGGTCGGCGGGGTCTTGATGCATCTGTAATTGCCTCGCTACGAGGGCGATCTCGTGAGTGAGTGGAGCTTCGCGGGTGCCGGCGGTGGCTCGCGACAGCCATTCGCCAAGTCTTCTTTAATGCGAATTCTACCTTTGTAGTTCAGCGTCAGCGCTTCCCAGGTGCTCATCGGCGAAAGCCACAGTTCATTTTGCTTGTCCTGGAGATGATGCAAGACGCGTCGACCCAGCCGCCGCGGCTCCAGAAAATTCCAGAGCCAGATGTGTGTGTCCAGTAGCAGTCTCAATCGCGAAGAACCTCCCACTCGTCCTCGTCGTTGGCCGGAGACACAATGTCGCCGAGAATCTTCGATCGTGCCCTTCATCGATCCGATCCAGGCCTTACGATCTTCTACCGCCGTCGGCGGAACGACTTCGGCGACCGGCTTGCCAAAACGGGTGATTCGAATCGGCTTTTTCGTGGCGCGAACCTGTTCCAGCACGGCGAGACACTTGGCTTTGAATTCCGAGATGGCGATTTCCCGCATAATTTCTCTCTGTAGTCATTGTATCATACTATGGTCAATATGCTTGACCACTTGACCAGCAAACACCGGGGCTAAAGCCCGCCATGATCGTGCGGCTTACGCGGCCCTAAAGGGCCGCTCTTCCACAGTTGCTTTTCCACCGCGTCGATCCGCTGGATAAATGCGTCCGTCCCTACGCGCGCATCTCTTGTGCTAGCCTTACTTTCCATGACCCAGGTTTCGGCCCATCCCAAGCACTTTCTCTCCGACAAGGTTGAGCATTTCACCGAGTCCGTGATCCGCGAGATGACTCGGCAGGCGATGCAGTATGACGCCGTCAATCTGGCGCAGGGGTTCCCCGATTTTTCCGCGCCCGCCGAGATCAAGCGCGCCGCCGAGGAAGCCATCGCGGCCGACGTGAATCAGTACGCCATCACCTGGGGTGCGAAGAGTCTGCGCAATGCCATCGCTCGTCAGATGCGGGAATATCAGGGGATCGAAGTCGATCCGGAAAAAGAAATTGTGGTGTGCTGCGGCTCGACCGAAGCGATGATCGCAACCCTGCTGGCGGTGTGCAACAAGGGCGACGAGGTGGTCGTTTTCGAGCCCTTCTACGAAAACTATGGGCCGGACGCGATTCTCAGCGGAGCCAAGCCGCGCTTCGTCAGTTTGCGTCCGCCGCCGCAAGCCCGTCACCACACAAGCGGGGGGCGAGTGGACGTTCGACGAACAGGAATTGCGCGAGGCTTTTCTGCACAAGAACGGCCGATCTCAGGCTTCTCAGTCTCGCACCAAGGCCATCATCGTGAACACGCCAAACAACCCTACCGGCAAGGTGTTCAGCCGGAAAGAACTGGAACTGATTCGCGACTTGTGCGTCGAATACAACGTGCTCGCCATCACCGACGAAATCTACGAGCATATCCTTTACGATGGATCGGAACACATCTCGCTCGCGCGGCTCGACGGCATGCGCGAACGAACCATTACTATTAACGGCCTATCCAAGAGCTATAGCGTCACGGGATGGCGCGTCGGCTGGGCGGTTGCGCCTCCGGCGATCACGAACGCGATCCGCAAAGTGCATGACTTCCTCACCGTGGGCGCACCCGCGCCTTTGCAGGAAGCGGGAGCGGCGGCGCTGAGCCTGCCTGCCAGTTACTACCGCGAACTGGCCGACCGGTACCGTACGCGGCGCGATCATCTGATTCCGGCGCTGGAGAAAGCCGGGTTCCGCTGTTATCGTCCACGGGGCGCTTATTACGTTATGACCGACATCAGGGCCTTCGGGTTCGCGAATGACGTGGAGTTCGCTGCTCACCTGGTCAAGGACATCGGCATTGCGTGCGTGCCGGGGTCGAGTTTCTACAAGCATCCGAAGGACGGATCCCAACAGGTACGTTTCGCCTTCTGCAAAAAGCCTGAGACACTGGACGAGGCGGCGCGACGGCTGGAAAAGCTGAAACGAATGTAGGGTAAAATCCACAGCGAACTGCGCTATACTTCGCCTCAACGCTGAAATATTTCCTGAAAGCGAGTGGTGCCCATGTCTGTGAAGATGGAAGAGGTATCGACCGAGGTTCCGGCTGAAGATTTTCAGGCGCTGGAAGAGAAAGTTTATCGCACCATTGAGTTGTACAAGGCCGCTAAAGAAGCGCGAGCAACCGCCGAGCGCGATGCACAGCGGCTGCGGGAGCAACTCGAAGAACGCGAGGAAGAAAATGAGGCCATGCGCCGCGAACTGGTGCAGCTGCGCAAGGATCGCGAGGACATCCGAGCCCGGGTCGAAAAAATGCTAGGCCAGATGGAAAGCTTGACGCAAGACAAGGCGGCTAGCTGACCGATGAAGGCGTCGGGCAGTGAACTGGCAGGAAGTAATTTGCCGAGGAGTGACATGGCTACTGCGAGCAAACAGCCTCCGACAGATGCGCTAGCTAAAACTAAAGACGCGTTGGCTAAAGACGCCTTAGCCAAGGACGCGCCGGCCGCGAATGCCGTTGGCAACGGCAGTGGCAGCGTGCGCGTCGAAATCTTCGACCAGGTGTATAACCTCCGGGGCTCTGACGCGGATTACATTCTGAAGCTGGCCGAGTATGTGGACGGCAAGATGCGCGCGGTGTCGGAACAGACGTCCACAGTCGATTCGGTGCGGCTGGCGGTTCTGGCGGCGCTGAATATTGCGGATGAATATCATCTACTGAAGCGGCGGATGGAACCCACCTCGCCGGATGCGCGGCAGCGGGCCAGCAAATTGACAAGCGCGCTGGACGAAGTTCTAAAAGATACCCGGCGCACGGGCTGAAGAAATCGCAGAGATTTTCGCACTCGGTGTAATCGTTCGTAACCTCGCGTTCATCTTCTAAACACAAGCCGAATGAACTGCTAGCAAACTTCTTGCCAACTATTTTGCATTTTCCTCTTGCGAATCTCTCCGCGGTTTCCTAGCATCCAAGGTGAAAGTCGACCTGCGGAGTTGGTGCTGGTGGTAACCGATTTTTGAACCAATGCCGAATGAACGGGGACTCGACTCGCAAAAAGATCCGGTGTGCTACGTTCCGTCATGCGGAAAAGCCTAATGGGTCGCGGCGGGTTCCCACCGTCTGAGACGGGTTCATTCTCGGCCCACCACACGGCCCAGTGGGTCGGCTTTTTTATTCAGGTCGCAGGTCTTAGCTGTCAGGTCTCAGGAAAAGCGTGGTCGACCTAGGATTCGAGGTGTAATGCCCGACCGAGAAGATTCCCGAGAAGAGTGGGAAAAGGAGATAATCGATGTGCAACATAGCCTTACTTTTCCTGAGGAACTGCGCAGTGCTCGGATAATCGCAAAGAAACTCTCTGCATCGCCTGCCCCAATCCAGGACTTTTCCCACCTCGTGCGGCTGTTCATCAGTGGCATTTTGCTAGTCGTAGGTTTTGTTGTCTTTTCCTCCGACGGTCCACACAAGATAGCACTCGGCATCGCGGCTCTGGCGGCGAGCTGTTGCTTGGGAGTTGCGGCATTTCGGTGGCCCCGCAAACGCCGGTAGCCGCGCATTTTCCTGAGACCTGACACGTGACACCTGCGACCTCTTTGCTCTGCTAGACTCTCCTTAGAACTTAACCCGCAATCGGAGCATCTAAACCAACGTGCTTCCCAGACTCTTTCAAATTGGCAATTTCTACATGCCTACGTATGGCGTCCTGGTCGCTTCGGGCGTGCTGATCGGGCTTTGGATCAGCGTGCGCAATTCGGAGAAGCAGGGCATCAATGGCGACGACGCCTGGAACCTTGGCATCCTGGTTGTGCTCGCCGGAATCATCGGGGCGAAGATTTTATATGTCGTCAACGACTGGAGCAGCTACGCGAATAACTGGCGTGAGATTTTCAGTCTCAACACGCTGCAGGCGGGAGGCGTGTTTTCCGGCGGATTGATTGCCGCGATCCTGATGGCAGCCTGGTACGTGCGCCGCCACCACATGCCACCGTTGCGGACTTGCGACGGCTTCGCTCCGGGGCTGGCCTTTGGCCACGTCCTCGGCCGCTTTGGCTGTTTCTCGGCGGGTTGCTGTTACGGCAAACCGACGAATCACTTCTGGGGAGTTATTTTCACGAATCCGTTGGCCAACTCCGTTAGCGGCACTCCGCTCGGGGTGAGGATTGAGCCGACCCAGCTCATCGAAGCCTTTGCTGAGTTTTGCAATTTCCTGTTCCTGACCTGGCTGCTGGGAAGGAAGAAGTTCGATGGACAGGTGTGGGCCACTTTCATGATCCTCTACGGAGTTGAGCGCTACTTCATCGAGTTCCTGCGCGACGATCCCGGACGCGGAGAAGTCTTCGGCGGCATCATGACGGGAACGCAATTGATTTCGATTCTGCTGGTCGTCGGAGGCGGCTTGATCTGGTGGCTGAAAAGCAGCCCTCAGCATTCAGCGCTCAGCACTCAGAAGTCGGGCTCGGCGCTTTAAAGTCCTAACAATTCTCCTTGCACTTGCTGGCTGAATGCTGAATGCTGAGTGCTGAATGCCTGACTTTCCCCTCACAATAACCGCACCTCCCGAAGCCTCCGGGCAGCGCCTGGACCAATATCTGGCGACGCAACTTTCCGAGGCCAATCACGCTGAAGTCAGCCGGGCTCGCGTGCAGCAACTGATTGCCAAGGGCGAAGTGCTGGTAAACCAGGCGGCGGCGAAGGCTTCGTTGCGACTCAAGGGCGACGAGCAAATCACGGTCACCGGGCCGGTGAAAGCTCCGCCGCTGCGCGCCATGGCGGAAGAGATTGCGCTCGATATCGTCTATGAGGATGACGATCTGGCGATCGTTAACAAGCCCGCCGGCATGATGGTGCATGCGGGTGCGGGAGCGACCGAAGATGCGCGCAACCGGGGAACGCTGGTGAACGCGCTGCTGCATCATTTTGGAACGCTTTCCGCGGTTGGCGGCGAACTTCGTCCAGGGATCGTGCATCGTTTGGATCGCGCCACCAGCGGGCTGATGGTGGTGGCGAAGAACGACGAAGCGCACCGCCGGCTGGCTAAGCAGTTCAGCGGTCGCGAGGTGCACAAGACTTACCTTGCGCTGGTCCACGGCTGGCCAAAGCAGGATCGCGGTACGATTCAAAGCGCCATCAGCCGCCACTCGCAGCGGCGCACGCGCATGACGACGCGAGGATTCGGCGGCCGCGAGGCGCTGACGCATTACGTGGTGCGGCGAAAGATCGACGCACCCTACGGCAAGTTTGCGCTGGTCGAACTCAAGATCGAGACCGGACGCACGCACCAGATTCGCGTCCATATGTCGTCGCTCGGGCATCCGGTGGTGGGTGACGCGCTCTATGGCGCGCCCGGCGAATTGAGGTCGCAGTCGAATAAGCGGCGGTCGGCAGGCATGCCCGCGACGCTGACCATGAATCGAAACTTTCTGCATTCGGCGGCGCTGGAGCTGACGCATCCACGGACGAAGCAGTTGCTCAAGTTCTCGCGGCCGTTACCGAAGGAACTGGAGATTTTGCTCGATAGCCTCGAGAATGCTCAACAGGAAGGCCCTCGGCTGGAACCAGGCCGCTGACCCTATGTAGAGACGCGGCTTGCGGCGTCTGCCTTCCGATCAGTGCTGCCGCTGCCGGCAGAGACGTGGCCAGCCACGTCTCTACGGGGAATTCTGGTACGCGTCCACTCCGGAGCACGGGCTATAATTGAGGAAATCAGTTTCTGATCAAAATCGTCTCGATGAAATCGCGCATTTTTCTGCTTCTGATCGCTTTTCTTCTGGCTGGCACGCTCGTCGTCCGAACGACCGCCCAGACGGCCCCGCCTGCGCCCGCGACGGCGCCGGATTCACCCGCGAAAACGAATCCTCCGCCTGACGTCAAGACGCAGGCTCCGGCGCAGCCGGAAAATCCAGCCAAGTCGGATTCCGATGATTCGATCGCGACCATCCGGTCCGTCGTCAACGAAGTTCGCGTGGTGTTCACCGTGACCGACCGGCACGGCCGCTACATAAAAGATCTGAAGGGCACCGACTTCAAAGTGATCGACGATCAGAAGCCCGCGGAACTGCGCAGCTTCCGCAGCGAGACCGATCTGCCTCTGCAGGTGGGACTGCTGGTGGACGCGAGCAACTCGGTGCGCGACCGCTTCAAGTTCGAGCAGGAAGCGGCCATCGAATTTCTGAACTCCATCATTCGTCCGCGCTATGACGAGGCATTCGTGGTCGGCTTCGATGCCACGCCCGAGCTTACGCAGGATTTCACCGATAATACGGAGAGTCTTTCGTCCGGCGTGCGCATGTTGCGGGCGGGCGGCGGTACGGCGATGTACGACGCGCTCTACTATGCGTGCCGGGACAAGCTCTTAAAGCGGGAGCAAAAGGGGCCGGTGCGCCGCGCCATCATTCTGCTGAGTGACGGCGAAGACAACCTGAGCCACGTGACCCGTGAAGAAGCCATCGAGATGGCCGAGCGCGCCGACGTGATCGTCTACACCATCAGCACCAACATCAGCGGCACGAAGGGCAAGGGCGACAAAGTGCTGGAGCGCATTGCGGAAGCGACCGGCGGCCGCGCGTTTTTTCCCTTCCAGATGCGCGACGTGTCGGATTCGTTTGTCTCCATTCAAGAGGAATTGCGCAGCCAGTACTGGATGGCCTACAAGCCGGCAGATTTTGTCGCCGATGGACACTACCGCACCATCGAAATCCTGGCCCAGGATAAAGGCCTGAAGGTACGCACCCGCAAGGGATACTACGCTCCGAAGCAGTAGTGCAGTTCTCAGTTCTCAGTTCTCAGTTCTCAGTTCTCAGTTCTCATTCTCAGGGACAACTTCTATGCCTGGATATTCGGGAACTCCGCTCGCGAAAAAGTTGGGTATCAAGGACGGTTTTCGCTCTGCGCTGCTGCATTTGCCCGGCGACGTGAAGAGCGAACTTGGCTCCGCGTTCGCGAAATGCCGCGTTCAAAACACCTTGGGACACACCAATCACGACCTCGATTTCATTTTTCTATTTGCGAAATCGAGCGCCGGGTTGGAACTCGAACTGCTGCCCGCCGCGGAGGCGCTGGCGCCCGCGGGCATGCTCTGGATCTCGTGGCCCAAGAAAAGTTCAGGCGTCGCCACCGACCTCACCGAAGACCTGATTCGCCAGCGCGGGCTTGATGCTGGCCTGGTGGACATAAAAGTCTGCGCAGTCACTGACGTCTGGTCGGGACTGAAGTTCGTGATCCCGGTCAAAAATCGGCCTAAGAAATAAGCGTATTGACAGCCGCCTCCGGCCGTCCTAGCGAGCACAACTCACTGGGTTCGTTTGCCCACCGAAGCAATGCGAGGGCGCGGCGGGGCGTTGCCCCGCCGGACAGCCGGGGGCGGCTGTCCCTACGCAATTCGCGCGCTCTAGTCTTCGTGGCTGGCGGTGGCGTAGTAGCCGCTGCGGGCTTGGACTTTGTAATCTCCCTGCTTGGGTTTGATCTCGACTTTTCGGAAAGAGCCGTCGCGGGTGGCGTTGGTGGGTACGTAACCAGCGTTGTACTGACTGCGCAGTTCCTGGGAAATCTGATCGAAGGCCTGCCGGAGTTTTTCGATCTTGTTCCCCACTTCGATCATGCGCCCGCCGGTTTCCTCGGTGAGCTTTTTCATGGCCGAATCGCCGGAATAGCCCATGCCCCCCATACCGTAGAAACCGCGGTCGGCGATGAGCAACACGTAGCAGATGGCATCGGCTTTCTGGGCGGCTTCGATGGCATCTTTAATCTTGAGGCGGCTGCCTTCGTCTTCTCCGTCGGTCAGCAGGATCATCGCCTTGCGCCCAACCTCGTGGCTGAACTCGTCGTGCGAAGCCAGATAGACGGCGTCATAAAGCGCCGTGCCGCGCTGCCCGGTCGAAGAGCACGGAATCGGTCCCTGCGGGCCAATCGGGCCGCCCCCGCAGCCGACTCCGCCGGTGTTGATCCTGGCCTCATTGAGCGCATGCTTCAGCCGGCTCACGGAGCTGGTGAAATCCTGCAGCAGGGTTATATCAACATCGAAGCTGATGACGAAAGCCTCGTCCTTAGGGCGCAGCGTGCTCTCCAGGAACGAACCCCCGACTTCTTTTTCCATCTCCAGCACGCGCTGCTGGCTGCCGCTGGAATCAATGAGCATGCCGATCGTCAGGGGGAGATCGGATTCGGCCTTAAAATATTTGATAGTCTGGAGCTTGCCATCCTCGAGCAGGTCAAAGTTGTCCTTGTTAAGGTTGGGAATCAGCGCGCCGTGTTTGTCCTTGACGTTGAAGAACACCTGGACGACTTCGACGTTGACTTTCAGGGTCTCCACCGACTGATCTTGCGCTTGGGCGTTGGAATCGTTGCTGGGAGTGCGAGGGAGATCGGTATTCGATGTGGGCCCAGTCGACGAGGCAGGCGGGGGCTCCGGAGGTGGCGGAATCGGAGGATTCTGCGCAGCTGCAGGAAGGAACAGGGCGGTCACCAAAGCGAATATGCTTAGAGCGAATAATCCCGTGGCTAGGTACGGCCTGCAATTTACTTTAGGCATCGGCGTTTTATCCCGAGACTTTGCTAGTCTATCCTGTAACGGTTAGATGCACCAAGGCGGCGCGGACGGGCATCTGAATAATAGGAAGCGCCGGGACCAGTGGTCCACCAGGACGACACGGGTCGAAGAAGAAGAAGGCAAGCTAAAAGAAAGACAAAAGACAGAGGGTTCCGGGCTATGGCCACAAAAATTAGCACCGTTCTGATTCTGGGGTTGACATTGTTGCTGGCGGGCGCGCTGGCGGCGCAGCAGAAGCCTGATGACATTCCGGACGCTCCCTCGGCGACGCGTCCAATACCGCCGCCTCCGCCGCCCAGCCCGCGACAAGAAGCCGAGGAGGAATCCAAGCCCGATGTGCCGCCAGCGAAGCCATCCGGAGCAGGAGGAACGAGCAGTTCGCTCGAATTTCCCGGAAGCGCACCCGGTTCGACGCCGGCCCCGCCGCCCATGGTTCCGGTTAGAACGGTACCTGCGGGCAGCGTTCCCAAGGATGCAGATACCGGGCAGGATCTCTACACCATCAGGACGACCGTGAACCTGGTAATGGTTCCGGTTACGGTAAAGGACAGCGAAGGTCGGCTGGTTGACGGCTTGCGGTCCGGAGACTTTTCGGTCAAGGAAAATGGGGTGAGGCAGAAGTTGACGTTTTTCACCAGCGATCCGTTTGCGCTGTCGGCGGCAGTTATCTTCGATACCGGCATGGCGGACGTCGGCTTGAAGAAAGTACAGGAGACGCTATCAGCGTTGCAGGGAGCGTTCAGCCAGTTCGATGAAGTTGGGATCTACACCTATAGCAGCACGGTGAGCCGGGTGTCGGACTTCACCAGCGTGGGCAAGGAGTTGACGTCGGTTCTGAATCAAGTCAAGGGATACAGCGGAGCCAATAACGGAGTTCCGGTGACCAGCGGGCCGCTCGGTCCCCAGGGCCCGATAATCAACGGTATTCCGGTTGACCAGCCCGTCGACCCGGTGAGCACGCCGCCGAAGGTCGCGTACGTGTTGAATGACGCGATCCTGTTGGCGGCTCGCGATCTTTCCAAGCGTCCCCGCGACCGGCGGAAAATCATCTTCGTCATCAGTGACGGACGGGAGCAGGGCTCGACCGCCAGCTATGCCGATACCCTGAAAGTGCTGCTGACCCAGAACATCACCGTATACGCCGTGGGAGTGGAAGGCGCGGCGATCCCGGTATACGACCGGCTGCAGCGCTTCCACTTGCCGAAGACGGGAAAACTAATGGGCTACAGCGACCTTCTGCCGAAATACGTCAATGCGACTGGAGGAGGCACCGTATATGGCGAGTTGTCGCAGAGCGGCATGGAGCTGGCTTACGCCCAGGCCATGGGAGACGCGCGCTATCAGTACACATTGGGTTATACCCCCAAGTCGGGCATCGGAGGCTACCGGGATATCGATGTCATCGTTACGCGACCGGGCTTGAAGGTGTATGCGAAGCACGGATATTATCCTCTGCCGACGGCTCGATAGCCGATGCAGCAGCCAGGCATTTGAGCCCGTGGTGGTTTAGTAACGTGGGTAACCAGCACCAGAGCCTTCCGGTGTGGTATAAAAACCAGCAGTAACCGATACTGTAGTCTAGTGGATTGGTAGCGAGAGGCTCGCGCGTTGAGGGAGTGGTTCGCAAGAGACTTTTTCGCAGGAGTTTCTGAGGAAACCTTTTGAGTTTCATCAACTTCGCAGCACGTGAGATCAACTGCAAGATCGTCTACTACGGCGCCGGTTTGGGCGGGAAGACGACGAATCTGCAGTTCATCTTCCAGAAAACAGCCGAACAGCAGAAGGGTAAGATGATCTCGCTCGCCACCGAGACCGATCGAACCCTGTTCTTTGATTTCCTGCCGCTCGATCTCGGCTCGGTTCGAGGCTTCAAGACCCGCATTCACCTCTACACGGTTCCCGGACAGGTCTTTTACGACGCCAGCCGCAAGCTGATTCTGCGCGGGGTGGACGGCATCGTGTTCGTGGCCGATTCCCAGCAGGAGCGCCAGGATGCCAACGTCGAAGCCCTCGACAACCTGATGGACAACTTGAAAGAGCACGGGTACGACTTCAACAAGATTCCTTACGTTCTGCAATTGAACAAACGCGACCTGCCGAATGCGCTGCCCGTGGACACTCTCTCCAAGGAACTACGCAAGAAAAACGAGGCGGTGGTCGAAGCGGTAGCCTTCCAGGGAGTAGGCGTATTCGAAACGCTCAAGGAAATCGCCAAGCAGGTGCTGCAGGAGCTGAAGCAGGGCGGGTAAGGCAGCTCTCAGCTATCGGTCTATCAGTAAAACCCAAAACAAATTTCGTGTAGAGACGCGGCTTGCCGCGTCTAGGTGGCGCACACTGGTGGAGGGACGGGCGCCCTCGCGAGCCTGCCCTGAGCGAAGCCGAAGGGTCCAAGCCGAGCGCCGGTTCTAGCCGGTAGTCTCGAGCATTCCCGACAGCTGTTCCCATTCCTTCATCAGGCTCTGCAACGCGCTTTTCTGATTGGCAAGTTCCTGCGTCTGGCGCTGCGTTTCCTCCGCGCTCACGAAGCTCTGGAGCTCGGTTTCACACAGCGCAATCGCCGCTTCGGCGCGGGCAATCTCTTCTTCAATTTCGTGCAGACGATCTTCCATCTGCTGGCGCTTGATCGGGTTCAGGCGCTTGCCCTTGGATTCGGCTGCCTCGCGCGAGACCCGGCCAGCCGCGTTCTACACCGGAAGCTTGCCTCCATTTACAGGAAACGACGACGGAGAGATGAAATCGGGGATGGCTTCGGAGTTTCCACCGCAACCGCCGCACGTCCCTGCTTCCGCCACAGATAGTCTTCGTAATTTCCGGGATAGATTTCCACCTTGCCATCCCCGATCTCAAAGACGCGCGTAGCCAGCTTGTCGATGAAATAGCGGTCGTGCGAAACGAAGACGACAGTGCCGGTGTACTTCATCAACGCTTCGAGCAGCACGTCTTTGGCGCGCAGGTCGAGATGGTTGGTGGGCTCGTCGAGCAGCAGGAAGTTGGCGGGATGCAGCAGCATTTTGAGCAGCGCGTAGCGATTCCGCTCGCCTCCGGAGAGAACGCCGATGCGCTTAAAGACATCGTCCCCCGAAAAAAGAAAACAGCCGAGCAGGCTGCGTAGCTGCGTTTGCGTGGAAGCGGGAGAGAGTTCGCCAAGATCGTCGAGAATGCGGGCTTCAGGATCGAGTTCCTTGTATTGGTCCTGCGCGAAATAATCGGGCCCAACATTATGGCCGAGTTTGTATTCGCCGGCGGTAAGCGGCTCCTGACCCGCCAGCAGTTTAATCAGCGTAGACTTCCCTGCCCCGTTGACTCCCACCAGCGCGATGCGCTCGCCGCGCTCGATCATGAAATTTACTTTGTCAAAGACCTCGTGTTCATTGACCCCGCGCTCGCCATAGCTTTTGGCGACGTCTGCGAACTCGGCGACGATGCGCCCGCTCGGCTTCGGTTGCGGAAACGAGAAATGAACCGTCTTCTCTTCCTCCGGAATCTGGATCCGCTCCATTTTGTCGAGCTCTTTAATGCGGCTCTGCACCTGCTTGGCTTTGGTAGCCGTGTAGCGAAACCGATTGATGAACACTTCAAGCTGCTCGATGCGGTCATGCTGTGTCTTGTAAGCGGATTCGAGCTGCTCCTTGCGCGCCGTCTTGCCCGCCAGGTATTGGTCGTAGTTGCCGGCGTAGAAATGCATTTGCTTGTTCCAGATTTCCACGATGCGTTTGACGGTGATGTCGAGAAAGTAGCGGTCATGCGAGATGAGAACGAACGCATAGGGATAGGTCGTCAGGTACTCCTCAAGCCAGTTGCGCGCTTCGAGATCAAGATGGTTGGTAGGCTCGTCGAGCAGCAGCAGGTTGGGCTTCTGCAGCAGAAGCTTGGCGAGGGCGATGCGCATCTGCCAGCCGCCGGAGAATTCCTCCGTCTGCCGTGCCCAGTCGTCGCGGTGGAAGCCGAGACCGGTCAGGACCTGACCAACCTGCGCTTCGAGCGTGTAGCCGTCACGCGCGACGAATTCGTGTTCCAGCTTCTGGTAACGGTCGGCAACATTGGAGTATTCCGGACCCTCGTGGTCGAGTTCCGACATGCTGCGGGTGAGCGCCTCCATCTCTTTTTCGATGGCATGGAGTTCATCAAAAACCGACATGCACTCGGCAAAGATCGTGCGGCCAGTCATGGTAAGGCCGTCCTGCGGCAGGTAGCCGGTGGAAATGCCCTTAGCGCGCGAAATGGAGCCGTAGTCGAGCGACTCGCTCCCGGCCAGAATCTTCATGATGGTGGACTTGCCGGTGCCGTTCGCTCCGACCAGGCCGACGCGGGATTCCGGCGTGATCAGCCAGTCGGCGTTCTCGAACAAGAGCTTGTGGCCGTAGCGCTTGCCGGCGCCGGAGAGTTGGATCATGGTTGTCTCTATTTAAATATAGCGGACGGGGACCGAGTGGCGTCAGCTTCCAGTTGTCAGCTTTCCATGTCTCGGTGACGGACGGGCGAGGACGCCCGTCGCTCCACGAACACTAGCGGGCCGCAGCCATGCGCGCTGCGCCGAGGTGCTCCAGTGCGCGGTCGATCACGGTTTGCAGTTCGTGGGCGTATTTAACTTCGCGTCCCTTGGCCAGGATAACGCGCGCTCTTTCTGCATCGAACCAGGTGGGATTGCGGTTGTCTTCCTCGGGACTGCGAGTTTGGCGGACTTCCATCAAAAAAGCCTTGACCACATATTCCTGCACACCACCGGGCTGCCAGAAGACGCCCTTGGAGTGCACGTAGATATGGAAATGGCGGGGCTCGATAACGCCGATCGCTCCCGCTTCTTCTCTGGCTTCGCGTTCCGCCGCCTGGCTGTGCGAGAGGCGAGGCTCGGGAGCTCCCTTGGGAAACGTCCACTTGTTGCCGCCGTTGGTATTCACCAGCAGAAACTCGACATGCGAATTCACCCGCCGGTAGCAAACGGCAGCGACCTGCAGGGGCAGCGCAAAGCGAGAGGCCCGAGGCACGCTCATGATCCGTAGTTTACTGCAAAGATATTTCAGGAATGTTAAATGCAACGAAAATGGTGCACTCTTTGGTACCCGGTCCTTTGGTGTACGGGCGACCATTCGCTCAGAATCTAATTGTTGGTGGCGGGAGCGCTCGCATTCTGAGAGCTGACAGCTGAGAGCTGCCTCCGAAGTTCAGTCCGCTCAACACGGCTACTTTCTTGGCCCCCACCCCTCGGCTGGCAATCAGCACTTGAAAATTCTCCCCCATACCAGCCGGCGTCACCAGATGTTTGAGCTGCAGGGCTACTTTCGCGCGTTCCTGCGGGATGCGGCAGTCTTCGAAGGCGTCGGCAAACTGATTCCCCTCGCCAATGCCCATCAGAAATTGCGCTTGCGTGAGCAGCTTTTCGACCTCCATACCAGCCTGCTCGCAGGCGGCACGGAGCGCGGTGAAATTGACGTGCGCGGTGAGATCTTGCTCGCCCGGAGCCTGATAGGGATCGGGGCTCGAGGAGTGATGACGATACGCCATGAGCGTGCCGCGGTGGCGACCCGCGAGCTGCAAGTCGCGCGTGTAACCATAGTCGACCATCACCAGCAAGCCGCGTTGAATGAAGCGCGAGCTCGCGATCTGCCGCATCCAATTCTGCGCGAGGATGGGCACTTCGATGCGTTCGCCGGGTTCGGGACGAACGCCGTAGCGGTCGAGGAACTCCAGTTCTTCGGCCAGCGGCGGAAGCCAGGTTTCGCGCAGACGATTGTTTTCGAGTGCGATGTGAAGTTTGCCGTTGGTGCTGAGAATCTCAACCGGCAGGGCGTCGAAAAATTCGTTGGCGAAGACGATCATTGGAGTTTCAGGCGCGAGAGTGCGCCACGGGCCCGCGGGTTGTTCCTCTGGAACTCTGGCCTTCCCACTGAAAATATGTTCGCGAAGATTGTCGCGCAGTTTCGCACGCAGCGCAGGCGACGATTCCTGCATGGTGTAAGTGAGGGCAGCGAAGAAGTCTCGGAACTTCTTGTTCGACCAATCGAGCACATCGCGGGCAAAAAGGCCGCGGCCGGGGCCAAGCTCAAGGATTTCGATCTGAGAAGGCCGATCGAGCGCTTGCCATATCTCCTCAAACTGCCGCGCCAGCAGGCGTCCGAAAACGGCGTGAATATCGCTTGCGGTGTAGAAGTCTCCGGCTTTGCCGAATTGCTCGGCGTTTGCAGAATAGTAACCATGCAAAGGATCGTAGAGACAGATTTGCATGTAGCGCGAGAACGGAATCGGGCCCCGCTCTCGAATTTCGCTCTCGATTTGTTGCCGGACGGACAACTCGACGGACAATGGCTAACTCCCCTCGCTTCCCTCTTCGGCCGAGCTCCGGGGAACGACGCGATCTTGCGGCGTGCGAATAAACATTTCGACGAAATAGTCATGCAATCCGTCGTAGAGCTGGTGCTGAAGATGCCAGGCGAACTGCGGATGATCCAGGTCGCGTGCATGAATCGGAAGCACGTAGGTGTGAACCGGTACGGTCGAATTCTTCAAATCGATCAGCACTTCGATAACGCCGTTATTTTCGCGCGCGGAAAAAGCAAGCAGCGGATGCTCGTAGAGCTTGAGGTGTTCCTGAACCATCCCGAGTTTGCTGGCGCCCAGCACGCATCCATTCTACTTGGACTGGACTAGAGAGAAGTAGATACGACGGGCGAGACGCGTCCCTCCACGTATCGATCAGCACGCGGTCGCGACTAGGCTGCCATGCGGAGCGAATGCCGTTGTTCGTGAAAGGCGCGCTTGACCGCCGGCATAGCGAGATAAAGGATTACGACCGCATTGATGATCCCGAAAGCCAGCGGAATTCCATGCATGACAATCAGGACCGGCAGCAGCAAAAAGAGTCCGATCGCTGAAAGAAACATGGTGAGCAGACGGCTCCAATTTTGCATTTTCAGAAGTCCGTAAGCGGAAATCAACTGAAGGACTGCAACCAAGATAATCACCAGGGCTCCATACCCAATACCGCCAAAAAAACGCCCGGTGGCTCTGCCCTCAGCCGCCAGAGAGGCGAGTTTAGCGGCCAGTCCGGTAAACAGCAGGAGCGACAGACCGAACAGAAGCCCGAGTATGCCGCGCAGAATCTGATAGAAACCGACCAGGGTGACACCAAGTGGGCGCATAAATCCTCCGGTGCAAATGTGGATGAAATATAACACAACATTTTTATTCGTGGCCAAGGGCTTCAATGGGGTCGGGGCTGGGATCTTCAATGGCGGCAAACATCCAGCTCTATCGCCGGCGAGCGCCAACCCTGCTCACCTGCTGCGGATTGTCGCGTCTAAGCGGCATCCCGGCACTGTGTGCGGGCCGATTGACCATCGAAATCCAATTCCTAATGGGAGGCATTCCCTATGTCTCGAACTATGTCTCGAACTATGTTTCCAACAATGTTTCGAACAGCTTCGCGAGCATTTCTGTTCTGCCTGCTGATGGCAGCCCTGCCGGGTGTGAGCCCGGCCCAGTCGTTCGTACTCGATCTGCCCCTGCAGAGCCAGCGGGCGGAGATCTCACAACGCATCGGCATCACCGATATCACCATCAGCTATCACCGGCCGTTGGTGAACGATCGCAAGATTTGGGATGGCCTGGTTCCCTACGGCAAAGTGTGGCGCGCCGGAGCGAATGAGAACACGACCATCACCTTCACCGATCCCGTCCAGATCGAAGGCCAGCCGCTCGCCAAAGGCACTTACGGATTACACATGATCCCCAACGCCGATCAATGGACAATTATTTTTTCCAAGAACTCAACTTCATGGGGATCATTCACCTACGACCAGGCGGAAGACGCGCTCCGCGTGACCGTGAAGCCCAAAGCCGCCGATATGCACAACGCGCTCACCTACGACTTCGACGACCTGCAGAAGGATTCGGCGGTAGTTGAACTGGAGTGGGAAAAGATCGCGGTTCCGTTCAAGGTTTCGGTCGATGTGCACGACGTGGTCGAGGCCAGCCTGAAGAAACAACTTCGTAATCTCTCGCAGTACACCTGGATGAGCTGGGACGACGCCGCGAATTACCTGCTGGCGGAAAAGGTCGCCTTCGACGACGCGCTGATCTATACCAACAAATCCATCGAAAATGAAGATCGCTTCGACAACGAGGACACTAAGGCCAAAGTGCTGACCGCGCTCAATCGCAAGGACGAGGCCGCAGTCGCGCAGAAAAAAGCGCTGGACCTGGCCAGCCCGCTGCAGATCCACATCTACGCTCGCCAGTTGCAGGCTGAAAAACGCAGTGAAGAGGCGTTCGTCATCTTCCGCGAAAACGCCAAGAAACACCCCGACCAGTGGTTCGTGCATTCAGGACTGGCCCGCATGTACTGCGCACAGGGCAATTTCGACGACGCAGCCAAGGAAATGAAACTGGCGCTAGCCGGAGCTCCCGACAACCAGAAGAGCTACGTGGACGGCTTGGTCAAGCGGCTGGAGGCAAAGCAAGACATCAACCAATAGCCCGGGGTGGCCCACTCCTTGCAGTTTTATCGCAAGGGGTGGGTGCCAGTAGCGTCGTGCCCGCATCGCAGGATCGACACACGAATTGAGGAAGGCAATATTAATGATGAACATCAGACCCATTCGGTCTTACCTCGTGCTGTGCGGCCTGGTTGTCATCTTGCGGCCGCTTCAGGCATTCGCACAGCAGAATTCAGACCCATCGAAAACCAGCGTTCAACGCACTCCCGCGGCGGAGCATGACGGCCAGCACGATTTTGACTTCGAGTTTGGCTCCTGGAACATTCACCTGAAGCGCCTCCTCCATCCCTTAACCGGATCCACCACGTGGGTCGAATTTGATGGCACTTCCGTCACCCGAAAGGCATGGGATGGCCGCGCTCAACTGGAGGAGTTCGAAACCGATAGCCCGGTTGCCGGTCACATCGAAGGTCTCACCCTGCGCCTTTACAATCCTCAAACTCACCAATGGAGGCTCTATTGGGCGAACAGCAAGAATGGCGTCATGGACCCACCCCAGATCGGCGAATTCAAGAACGGACGCGGCGAGTTTTTCGCTCAGGACATATTGGACGGCCGAGCCATCCTGATTCGATTTATTTGGTCAGACACCACCACCAGTAAGCCCCACTTCGAACAGTCCTTCTCCGTCGATGGAGGCAAGACCTGGGAAGTAAACTGGATTACCGACCAGACCAGGGTAAACGACGCATCTGACAAAGCGCACTGAACTCCTCTTCAATAAAAATCATCCTAGATAACTGAGCAAAATGGAACAGAGCGCGCTGCTAGACATCTGTACCATCGTCTACGGTAGTGGCATATTGCATTGAGCAGCACCAGAACATCATAAGGAGAAATCAAATGAAGACTTTGCTAGTTACGGTTGTAATTTTTCTAGCCGTATTTATTAGCGGTTGCAACACCAGCGCAGCTCCGCTGCAAGGGCCCCCTGGACAGCAGGGTGCACAGGGGCAACAGGGCCAACAGGGTGACCAGGGGCAGTCCGGCGATCAGGGCTATCGGGGCGATCAGGGGCGAACCGGCGATCAGGGCCAGCAGGGTGACCAGGGGCAAGCCGGCCAACAGGGCCATCGCGGTGACCAGGGCCAGCGGGGCCCGGACGCACCATGTCCGGCGGGACAGCATCGCTATACCGACCCAGCTAATGGAGATGTGCGGTGCGTCAGAGACTAAGCAGTAGTTCGCTTTCATCGGGAGAGAGGTCCATTAAACCCAAAGGCCTCTCTTCCGCTGAATTTTTCACCGGCCCCTGTTGGAGTGAAACAGCAGGAAAAGAATCATGTGCCTTAGCTTGTGCGATCCTCCTTGAGCCTGCGACAGCGGCTTTCATGGGCCCGTTTGGCTCCTCCCGAATCCTCTGGCGGATTTATCCTACACCTCTCGCACAGCAAGGGCGCGCAGGAAATTCTACCCGTGCGGCCGATCCCAGGGCGACGCAGCGTCTCTCGCGCTGACTCCTGCGGCTCTCATTGAATCTGCGAATCTACCGGCGAGCATAGTAGACCCCGTTCGCGGTTCCCTGAGGGAGAACGGATGCGAGCGGAGTCTTTGGGCCTATGGGCTTGGCTACAGTTAGGCCCGGTCTACAGCCACGCTCACTATTATTGGTGAGGAACAACTGAAAAAAGTCGCAACAGTGGGGGAGTTCGCCCATGAGCTGCGCGGGAAGACCCGCTATCTATCACCGGAGCCGGTCAACACCCATCATGCCGTTGATGCGGTTGGCGATGAAGCCGACTCTTTGACCACCACGACTTCCTTGCCCATCCGCTTCCCGACTTCGACGACCGCCGCCAGCGTGTCGTCATCAGTCTCGAGCGCGCGCATAATTTCGAGCCGTTTCATCTGATGCACGGGATTGAAAAAGCGCATGCCCACGCATTTTTTGGCGCGATAGGTAACGCTCGCAATCTCGGTGACGCTGAGCGAGGACGTATTCAAGGCGAGAATCGTAGCGGGACGGCAGAACTTGTCGAGCATGGTGAAGATTTCGATTTTCGATTCCATTTCGTCGGGAACGGCCTCGATCACCAGATCCGCCTCGCGCGCCGCTTCATCGACCGAACCGGCATACTCCAATCGGGAAAAAGTTGCATCGGCGTCGCCGGCATTGACATGGCCGAGTTCGATGGCTTGGGCGAGATGAGCGCGGATTTCCGTCTCGGCCTTGCGCAGAGCGTTCGGAAGAATATCTTCGAGGATGGTGCGATAGCCGCCGAGAGCGGCAGCATGAGCGATGCCCCGTCCCATGATGCCCGCGCCGATCACGGCGACGGTGCGGACTTCGGTCACTGTTCCACTCTTTATGCTTACTCTTTCTCTTTGCCCGCCTGCTCGAGATGCTGAACCACGCTCTCATAGCTCGGTTCGGACTTGCGGATATATTCGCCCAGGCGGGCACACTCCTCTTTTGTCATCGCCGGAATGCTGGCGCTGATGCGGCGCAGAGTGGTGGCAATGTCGTCTATGTAATTCATCAGGCGGATAAGTTCTCCAGTTGCGGGCATGAAGGCTCCTTGCGTTTTCTCTGGCGCCGGCGGAATCGGAAGCAGCAGCCGCGGCCAGGGCGACTATTCATTGTTCAACATGCGAGCGGATTTAGCAAAGGAGGATAATACATTCATGCTGCGCGACCCGAGCCTGATTCAACTTTCGCGTCAACACCAGCACGCGCTGGCGCTCTGTGTGCTGATCGAGCGGGCGCTGCGGGAATGCGCCGTGGATATGGGCGCGTGGCAACTGGAAATGCGCCAGCTTTATACAGACGAAGTCCAATTCCATTTCGCGGTGGAGGAAGAAGTCCTGTTCCCTGCTGCACGGCGGTTTCCAGAGCTAGCCGCGCTGGTGGAGGAACTCTGGAGCGACCACGAACGATTGCGGGAATATTTCGGTCGCGCCGGGCAGGGCGAGATGAGTCAAGGCGAACTTGGAACATTCGCGAAGTTGCTCTCCGGGCACATCCGCAAGGAAGAGCGGCAACTATTCGAGGCCATCCAGAACCGGATGCGGCCCGGAGAATTAGCATCGCTCGGAGATGAGTTGGCGCGTGGGCTGGAAGACGCGGTGCAAGCGTGCAGGCTAAAGCCCAACGCGAGGAGCTAGCCTTCGAGCTTGAAGCGCGTCTCGGCAAGACGATAGAGACGCCGCCAGAGCAGGCGGTTAGTGGTAACCACCACGGCGGCCAAGGCAATTGTGCTGGCCAGCAGGAGATCGAAATTCTTGGCATCGGTGGCTGCGGAAATCATGGCGCCGATGCCTACGGTCGAATAGGTCTGGCCTTTGAAATGAAAATATTCGGCAACGATGCTGGCATTCCAGGCGCCGCCTGAAGCCGTAATCATTCCCGTAACCAGAAAAGGGAAAATTCCGGGCAGAATCAGTGTGCGCCAGCGCTCCCAGCCCCGGATGCCGAAAACGCTGGCCGCTTCTTTCAAGTCGGTGGGAATGGCGATGGCGCCGGCGATCACGTTGAACAGGATGTACCACTGCGTGCCGAGCAGCAGCAGAACGATCGAGCCCACTCCCAGGCCTCCGCCCAGGCGAATCAGGACGAGCAACACAACCGGAAACAACGCCGTGGCCGGAACCGAGGCGGCAATCTGCGCCAGCGGCTGCGCGATGCGCGCCAGGCGCGGGTTGAATCCGATGGCGACGCCGACTGGGATGGTCCAGAGGGCGCCAAGCACAAGCGTGAGATTCACGCGCAGCCAGGTTGCAAGCAGGCCGATGCCAATCTGGTGAAATTCAGAGCCGTGCAGGCCGGTCAAGATCATGACCACCCGCACCACGGCATACCCGATCGCGCTGAGAGCTGCGATTCCGACTGCTCGCCAGAGCCACAAAACCGCAGCGTTCTCCCCTGCCGATTCAACGCGAACCTCCTGCCGAGGCGCAAAGTAACGAATCATCCGTTCACGAAGCGGACGAACCGCGCGCTTACGAAAGAGCGCCACGCCACGCGAACGCTGGAGAAAATCGAGGACCCAGGAAGTTGGGACGCTGGCGCTCTCGACTTGCTCCATTTTGAATTTCTCCGCCCAGGCAATCACGGGACGCCATACGAATTGGTCGATCATCACAATCACGGCCACCATAGTGAGAATGCCGAGGACAATGGAGCGTGTGTCACCGTCATCGGCGGCAGCCTGGAGATAAGAGCCGAGTCCGGGCAGGCGGAAGTCGCCAAATTGTTCGCAGGCCATCAGAAAGAACCACGCTCCAGCAACCGACATCATGGAATTCCAGACCAACCCGATGGTGGCGAAGGGCAGTTCGATCTGGAGGAAGCGCTGCCACCAGTTGAAACGGTAGATCGTGGCCGCTTCACGCATCTCGCGCGGGATGCTTTTCAGCGATGCGTAAAAGCTGAAGGCCATGTTCCATACCTGTCCGGTAAAAATGAGCAGAACCGCGCCCAGTTCGACGCCCAGTTGACGCCCCGGAAAAAGCGCGGACATGGCCAGCATCACACCCGGAAGGAAGCTCAATACTGGAATGGATTGCAGAACGTCAAGCAGTGGAATCATGAAACGCTCGGCGCGCGGGCGGTAAGCGGCGATGTATCCGTAGGTGACGGCGAAGAGCAGGCTCAGCACATAGGCGAGCCCGATGCGCAGCAGCGAATATCCGGCATAGACGGGGAGCGAGCCGATGTTGCGGCTGATCTCGATCTGAGGATGGAAGGGACCGAGCCAATTGCGTCCGACTTGCACGACGCCATAAAAGAGCGCCAGACCGCCGGAAAACATGATGATGTCGGGCAAACTCGCCACGCTCGCACGCGGCAACACCGACCAGATACGAACCAGCGGCCGGAAAGTGATTCGTTGCGGACGGTTCACGGCTGCGCCGGAGTGGTGGTTGGCGGATGCGGCTCTCCGACCGGTTCGGCGAGCACCAGGCGATGCGATTCCCGATCAAAATCAAAAATCTCAGCGTAGCGGCCCCAGTTCATGGCGGTTTCAAATTGCCGCTCCACTTCATCCTGGCTGAAGTGCTCGTCGAGGATGTCGTAGAAAAACTCTTCGGAAATGGAGTGATCGGTCTTGGCGTGCAGCACGCTGTCGATCTGCTGCAAAATCATGACGTGATTAAGCGCGGCCTGACGAAAAAGAATCTTGCGCGTGAGGATGTCAGCTTCCGCAAAGGCTGTGCCCTCGGGGGAGATCTGAACGTCGCCTTCTTTCAAGGTAGCGAATCCGAGCAACACTGAGGCCTCAACGATCGGGAGCAGGTCCTCCGTGTCCATAATAAGAACTTCGGCGAGACGGTGGAGATATTCCTGCCCCCCGCGGTCCTGTAGCAGTTCCAGCAGACCAGCGATGCCGCCGACGCGTGCGTGCGGAAGCATCTGGTATTTCTGGCGCGCCGGTTTCTGCGCGGCTGCTGTAGCGTCGGGCACAAGCAGCGCGAGTTGGGGCTGCGTCATGATCTTGTAGATGTAGTCCACCAGTTCGATAAAGCGTGCCGATTTGCGATCGCGGGGATGCGCGAGTTCAATGGGAAAATCGGCACGCACCCAAGCCGGATTCCTTGCCAAAACGATGACGCGATCCGCCAGCAGTACCGCTTCTTCGATATTGTGTGTCACGATAAAAATGGCGCTGGTCGGCATCTTCTTGCTGATCCAGAGTTCGAGCAATTCGTTGCGCAGGTTTTCCGCGGTGAGTACGTCGAGCGCCGAAAAAGGCTCGTCCATGAACAGGACTTCGGGTTCCACCACCAGGGCGCGCGCGAAGCCGACCCGCTGTTTCATGCCGCCAGAGAGCTCTTTCGGGTAGGCGCTCTCGAAGCCGTCGAGGCCAACGGTGTCGAGAATGCGCAACGCGCGTTTGTGACGCTCTATAGCCGGCACTCCGCGAGCTTCAAGCGGAGCCTCGACGTTATCGAGTACGGTGAGCCAGGGGAACAAAGCAAAACTCTGGAAGACGATGGCCACGCCCGCGTTCTGCGACGTGATGGGCTGCCCATGCCACAGAACTTCGCCTGACGAAGGCTTGCTGAGTCCGGTCAGAATCCGCAGCAGCGTGGACTTGCCGCACCCGGAGGGACCGAGCAGCGCGATAATTTTTCCCGGCTCTACATCAAGGTCGACGGGCGCAATAACTTCAATGCGGTTCCCATCCGGCTGCACGTAGAACTTCTCGACAGCCTTCGCGCGAATAATGGGATCGGTGGGCTCGGTCACGAAATCGTACTCCAGAAAGTTTGATCAATCCGCCTCGCAGCGAGAATACACTACTCAGGCTGCCCACTCTTCACCGGCGTATGCGCTCGCTGCCTCCGGCAACGGTTGCGGCAGCCGGTCCGAAACCTCAACAAGTGTGGCCAGTTTTTTCGCCAACTCCGGGCGCAGCAACTCGGCCCCAAAACGCCAGCGCCAGTTCCCGCCGGGGCGGCTGGGCACATTCATGCGCGCGTCACTTCCCAACCCCAGCACATCCTGCATCGGCACGACGCAGAGGCTCGCGACGGAATTGGAAGCGGCGCGAATCATCGCCCAGTGGACACCGTCTTCACATCGGCCCAGGTACGCTTGTACTTGCTCGCGTTCATATTCGGTTGCACCCGATGCCCACCAGCCAAGCAAAGTATCGTTGTCGTGCGTGCCGGTGCATACCACTTTGTCGGTGGTAAAGGTGTGCGGCAAATGGGCGTGAGCGCCGACGTCGCCGAACCCAAACTGCAACACCGCCATGCCCGGAATCTTGAGGCGTTCGCGGAGCGCATGCACGTCGGGCGTGATGTATCCGAGATCCTCGGCAAAAAATGGAAGCCCACCCAGAGCCCCGCGCAACGTAACAAATAGATCGTCCTTCGGGCCGTCAACCCAGCGGCCGTGAACCGCGGTTGGTTCGCTGGCCGGAATCTCCCAGTACTGCGCGAACCCGCGGAAGTGATCCAGTCGAATGTAATCAAAATTGTGCGTGACCCAGCGCATCCGGTCGATCCACCACGAATACCCCTGCTCTTTCATCACGTCCCAGCGATAAAGAGGACTGCCCCAGCGCTGGCCGTCTTTGCTAAAAAAATCCGGGGGCACGCCCGCAACAACTTCGGGATCCAGGTCGGAGTTCAGACGAAACAGATCGGGATGAGTCCAGACATCAGCGCTGTCGAAATTCACGAAGATTGCGATGTCGCCCACGATGCGAATGGAACGCTGCGCGCAATAGGCTCGAAGCGCCTGCCACTGTTCGAAGAAAAAGAACTGCACGACGCGGCGCGCATCGAGTTCGCCGAGCATTTCGGCGTGCATCTTCTCGATCGCCACCGGATCGCGATGAGTAAGTTCATGGGGCCAGCGGTTCCACGTTGCCAGCTTGAAACGCTCGCGCAAACCGTCGAAGAGAACGAAGTCGTCCAGCCACCATCGGTTTTGCCGGCAGAAGCTCTCGTAACGTGAGCGGGCGTTCGGTGCAGCGGAGCGCACAAAATTTTGTGCCGCTTCAAACAGCAGCGGCATTTTCTGCTGGAAAACCGAGGGGTAATCCACGGGCCCTGTGCCGCTCGGTAGAGAGTCGATCCGAGCGGGATCAATCCAGCCGCGATCGGCGAGCCGCTCCAGACTGATCAATAACGGATTTCCCGCAAAGGCCGAAGTAGAGGAATAGGGCGAGTTTCCGTAACCAAGCGGGCCGAGAGGCAGCACCTGCCACAGACCCTGCCGCGCGGAAGCGAGAAAATCCGCGAAGGCGTATGCCGGCGGACCGAAGTCACCAATCCCGCCGCGCGAAGGCAGCGAGGAGGGGTGTAGCAGAATTCCGCTGGCGCGCGGGAATGCCATTCAAAATCAGTTCTCAGTTAGTGTAGAGACGGGGCTTGCCCCGTCTCATTCCGCGAGAGCAGACGCAGCGAGCCGCGTCTCTACGGGAGAAGCGCAGGCCCTTCCGCTACGAACCTTCTTGCCCACCTTGGCGGGTCAGGTTCTTCATCTCTTCCTGGTTAATCTTCAGCCGTTTGGTCTTTTGCATTTCCGCGCGCAGGTTGGTGACGAACAGCCCGAACAAATCGTTCTGTTTGGCCTCCAGAAGTGACTGCCGGACCTGATCCTTCTTCTCGGCGTATTCCTGATCCGTCGGCGCCTGCTTTTCGAGAAGCTGAGCCACCACGCCATTGCCGCCGGCCGTGATCGGCCCACTGATTTCGCCTGGACTCAGTGAGAAGACCGCACTCGCATTGGTCATCGACCCGATGTCGGGAACCTGGCCATCGGGCGCGACCAGGTCGCTCGTCTTCACCGTCGCACCCAAATCTTTGGCGGCTTTCTTCAAATCGTGCGCAGCCTTGGCGCGGTCGGAGAGTTCCTGCGTCTTCTGGTGCAGCAGAAACCCGGCGCGCTCGTTCTTGAACTGAGCTTCGACCTTGGAACGAATCTCTTCGAACGTCGGCGTAGCCGGGGGCTTTATGGCGAGCAACTGGAAGACTACATAGCCTTGGGGGATCTGCACCACATCGGGCGGAGCCTTTTCAGCTTCGTTGAAGACAGCATCCATAAACTGTGGATTCGCGGCCAGCCCAGGCAAGCTGTCGGTTCGTCCGAAGAATTCGGTGGTGATTGCCGCCTGACCTTTAGCGGCAGCGGCCTTGTCGAGCCCGTCAGTACGCGCCTGGCTGAGCAAGGTGTTCGCTGCCACTTCGGTGGCGTGCGCCGTTTTCTGCTGCTTCACTTTCTCTGCGATCTCGCCTTTCACCTCGGCCAGCGTCTTGAGATGGGCTTCCTGCTTGTCTTCGACGTGGATGATATGGAAGCCGTAACTGCTCTTGACCAGATCGCTGGTCTGTCCTTTACCGAGTGAGAAGGCGGCCTTTTCGAATTCAGGCACGGTGCGGCCGCGGCCGATCCAGCCGAGTTCGCCTCCGCTTTTCGCGCTGCCCGGATCGTCGGAATATTTTTCCGCGAGTTTGGCAAAATCCCCGCCCTTCTTAACCTGTTTCAAGACGTCTTCCGCCTTGGCGCGCGCTTCGGCCACAGCCTTTTCATCTTCCTTGGCGCCCGATGCCGGCAGCGGAGTCTTGATCAGAATGTGGCTGACCTTCACCTGTTCCGGCACGCGATACTCGTCGCGGTGCTGATCGTAATAAGCCTGCAGGTCCTGATCGGTCACCGTCGCGGCAGCCCCCATTTTCGCGCTGTCCACGACGACGTACTTGATCTGCCGCTTCTCCGGGATGGAGTTGTTGTAAGTGACCTTGTTGCGTTCGTAGAAGGCCTTGAGTTCCTCGTCGGTGGGGTGCAAGCCCTTCAGGATGTCGGCTTGCGTGATCACGGCATATTCGAATTTCACCTTGGTGTCCCGGCGGTTGAATTCGTCGCGAACTTCACCGTCCCCCACGAAGGCGCTGCTCGAAACCAGGGCGCGAAGCTTGCGTGTCAGGATACTTTCTTTTACCTCTGCTTCAAACTGAGGAACCGTTAGATCGTGTTGCTGGAGGAGGTTTTCGTACTCTTCCTGTCCAATGAACTTGCCGTCGGGAAAGAAAACACTGCCAAACTGCCCGTGCTGGAGCTCATCGCGCACTTCGTCGTCGCTGGCGTGCAGACCCAGGCGGCGGGCCTCGGCAACCAGCGTCTTCTCATTGATGAGTTGCTCGGCAGCCTGACTTTCAAAATACGGCAGCAACGCGTTGGCCTGCTCTCCGCCTCGAGGAAACTGCTGCCGGATCATGTCCCTCGCCGTTTTCTGCACCTCGGGCACGGTCACGGTTTCGTCGCCGATTGTGGCCAGAACGCCAGCCGGAGGCGCGCCAATACCGAGGCTGGAACCAATCCCCCCAGGAATAAGCGTGATCGCCATCGAGGCGCAGATGAGCACGAGCAGTGCGCCGAGAACAATCTTCACAGTCGGCCCTGCATTTTGAAGCTGTCGAATCATAGTCAGATAACTCCGAGTTAGCTAATTCCGTCAGGGCACTCCACGGTGAAAGCCAGAATTCATGATTATAAACTAGCCATCGGGTCGGCGGCCTGAGGCGAAAATGAAACAGGCTCTTCCACGCTAGCCAGACTTCGGAAGGCGTCCCGGCATCGCCCGGCGAGCACTTTGCAAATGCGCTATTGAATCGAATTAATAAAGGTGTTATCAACTTAGGGTGGCTCCTGCAGCATGGATCCCATCTTTTCGATTTTTTATCATCAACCATGCATCTTCAACCGTGTATGAAGGAAGTTTTGATGAAGATACTCCGCCTCCTGATCCCGTTTTTTTCGCTCGCCATCGCTGCTGCTCAGCCCAGTTCCCAGCCGGGTTCGGCCCAGACGCTCCCTTTGCGCGAAGGCTGGACACTACAGTCTTCCGCGAAGGTGATTGCAACCGGCGAAGCGGTTTCCGGCACGGCATTCAAGGCCGACGACTGGATTCGAGCCGACGTTCCAACCACGGTGGTGGCCGCACAGGTGAAGGATGGCCTTTTGCCCGATCCTTTTTTCGGCATCAATCTACGGCAATTCCCCGGGATCACCTATCCCATCGGCGCTAATTTTTCAAATATTCCGATGCGCTCCGACAGTCCCTACGCGGTTTCGTGGTGGTACCGCAAGGAGTTCCCCCTGCCTAATGGTTTCGACGGAAAAACCGTGTGGCTGAACTTCCGTGGCATCAACTACCGCGCCAACATTTTTCTAAACGGAAAGCAGATCGCGAACTCGAACGAAGTCGCAGGCGCATGGCGAACCTACGAGTTCAACGTCACCTCGGCCGTCAAGCAAGGGACCAACGTACTCGCGGTGCAGGTATGGGCGCCAACCGAGAACAGCCTGGCGATCACGTTCGTGGACTGGAATCCCGCGCCGCCCGACAAGAATATGGGCCTGTGGCGTGAGGTGTATTTGAGCACCAGCGGGACGGTCGCGCTGCGGCATCCAGCAGTGTTCTCGAAAGTTGATTCGCCCATGAACAACACGGCCCACTTGACGGTAACCGCGCTGCTGAAGAATGCAAGCGGCAATCCCGTAAAAGGGACGCTGAAAGGCAGGATTGAAAACATCGAATTCGCGCAACCGGTGGAACTGGCGGCCGCAGAGTCAAAAGATGTGGTCTTCTCGCCCGCTCAGTATCCACAGCTCAACCTGAGCAATCCGCGGCTGTGGTGGCCGGCACAGATGGGGACGCCGAATCTCTACGAACTGACTCTTTCATTCGAGGTGAATGGTGATATCTCCGACTCCTCACGCACCAGGTTCGGCATTCGCGAAATTACATCCGAGGTTGTCGAGCAGTCGCCGGATCGCTTCAAACGCCTGTTCAAGATCAATGGCAAGAAGATACTGATTCGCGGCGCCGGCTGGACTCCCGACATGATGCTTCGGCAGACGCCGGAGCGGCTCGCCGATGAGCTCCGCTATGTGCGCGACATGGGACTGAACACAGTCCGGCTGGAAGGCAAACTCGAAACCGAAGAATTCTTTGAGATGGCCGACCAACAGGGCATCCTGGTGATGGCCGGATGGTGCTGCTGCGATTTCTGGGAGCATTGGGGAAGCTGGAAAGACGAGGACTTCGAAATCGCCCGGGCCTCTTTGCACGACCAGATGTACAGGCTGCGGAGCCATCCGAGCATGCTGATGTGGCTGAATGGCAGCGACAATCCTCCGCCGCCGGACGTGGAGGAGATGTACCTGAAGATTGAAGGCGATATGCGGTGGCCGAATCCGGTGGTGTCTTCGGCCACGGCGAAGACGACCACCTTAACCGGCGGCAGCGGCGTGAAGATGAGCGGGCCGTATGAATATGTTGCGCCTTCGTATTGGACGGCGGATCCGAATCTTCGCACAGAAGACAAAAGCTGCAACCCGGGCGGGTGTGGCGGCGCTTACGGCTTCAACAGCGAAACCAGCATGGGACCGGCCGTTCCGCCGATCGAGAGCGTCGAGCGCATGATGCCGAAAGATCATCTGTGGACGATGAATGGGCCGCTGGATGAATACTGGAATTTCCACGCCGGCGGCGGCGCCTTCAAAACCATAAAGGTGTTCACCGACGCGCTGAATGCGCGTTACGGAAAAGCCGGCAGCGCGGAGGACTTCACCTACAAGTCCCAGCTCATGACTTACGAAGGCGTGCGCGCCATGTACGAGGCCTACAGCCGCAACAAGTACATTTCGACAGGCGTGATCCAGTGGATGCTGAATAACGCGTGGCCCTCGATGATCTGGCATCTCTATGACTACTATTTGCGTCCGGCCGGCGGATATTTCGGCGCGAAGAAAGCGATGCAGGCGCTCGACCCGATTTATGGATATGACGATCACTCCGTGTGGCTGGTCAGCAGCCAGTATGTTGATGCCAAGGGATTGAAGCTGGCAGCGCGCGTTTTCAATCTGGATGGAACACAGAAGTTTATAAAAGAGACTGCGCTCGATGCGTCCGCCGACAGCACCGCGAAAGTGTTCGAGCTCCCGCGGATCGAAGGATTGTCGCCCACATACTTCCTCGACTTTCGCGTCACCGATGGCAGCGGCAAACTCGTCGGGTCGAACTTCTATTGGCTCTCGACGAAACCGGAGACGCTCGACTGGGCGAAATCGAACTGGTATATGACTCCGACCGCGACCTATGCGGACTACACTTCGCTCGCGCAATTGCCCAAGGTGAAGCTGAATGTATCGAGTCGCAGCGAAACGCAAGGCGACGATGCGATAACCCGCGTCACCGTGGAGAATCCCAGTAAGACCGTAGCATTTTTTGTGCGCCTGAAGCTCGACAAAGGCAAAGGCGGCGAGGAAATACTGCCAGTGGTCTGGCAGGATAATTACATTTCATTGCTGCCCGGCGAGAAACGGGAAATCACCACAAGCTATCGCGCCAGCAGCTTGGGTGGGGCAACGGCAGACGTCGAACTGCAGGGCTGGAACGTGGAGTAAGCGGATCGCACAAAGCACGGTGCGGTCGTGCTATTCCGCTGGCAATTCAAAGTCGATGAGGTTGCCGCGGAATCCGCGGGTTTTCCAGGCTCCAAATGCGATTCCAACCGCCATCCAGATCGAGCCGACGATCCAGGCCTTCGTGCTAAGACTCCACCAGAGAAAGAAGCAAATTGCAAAACCTGCCATTGGAGGAGAAATCAGAGCCAGCGCCAGCAATCCTGCCCCTCCGACAATCCATGCTGCCAGCCCGAGGTGAGCACTTAGTAGAAAACAAGTTATGACGACGATGGTCACGGTCGGCGTGAGGTATTTGTCGACGACTCTGCCGCGTTCACGAAGGTAGTATCGCGTGAAGGCAGCGAGGTTCACGCCCATGAAGGCGATGAGCGCGCCGAAGTTGAGCATCTCGGCGCCCAGACCGTAGCTCATCACGAACGCGCCAATCACCGCGATTGCTCCCACAAACAACACGTTGTTCCGCGGCACGCGATGCTTCGCGTCTACCATGCCGAAAAACGATTTCGGTAGCGCGTTGCTCCGTCCCATGCCGTAGAGTAGGCGTGCAGCGCCGATCTGCGAGCCCAGGCCCGATCCAAAGTTGGCGACCAGCAGGGTGAATCCGATAATGCCAAACATCGGCTTCCAGGCGCGACCCGCGACGTGAACGAAGGCGGTGTCGACATCCGGAAAAGGCTGCGATGCGGGCCAGATCAACTGCGCGGCGTAGACCTCAAAGGCAGATAGAATGCCGATCACCAGGCAAGTCAGCACCGTTGCCAGCAGAATGTTGCGGCGCGGGTTCTCCGCCTCTTCCGAGAGCGTGGAGATTCCGTCGAAACCGATGTAGGTAAGAACCGCGATTGAAGTTCCTCCGAGAACAGCCTTCGTGTTCCACATGCTCGGATCGTAAAAGGGGTGCGTATAGAAGCCCGCACTATCGTGCGGATGGCCGAAGATGTAACGCGCGGCAACCACGAAGAAAATTACAATCACTACGCCCATCGCCGCCGCCAGCGCCGAGTTCACGCGTGCCGAGGTTTTTACTCCCTGGATGTTCATGAGCGTAAACACCAGCGCAAAGAAGACAGCCCACACCGCGTACGGCACGCCGGGAGCAAACACGTGCGCCTGCTGGCTGCACCAGATGGTGCAGATGATCGGATTGAGCATGTAATCCATCACCATGCTCCAGCCGGTGACGTAACCAAGAGCGGGATTGATTTCCTGGCCAACATAGGTGAACGCCGATCCGGCGCTGGGATAGGCGCGTGCCATGCGGCCGTAGCTGATGGCGGTAAACAGCATCGCCACCATGGCGATCAGGATGGTCGTAACCACGTGCCCATGTCCGCGGTCGCTAAGCACTCCGAACACCGACATGGGCGCGACCGGCTGAATCACGATGACGCCGTACAGAATCAGGTCCCAGAGCGTGAGCGAGCGCCTCAGGCGCGGAGCGTTGGCGGGGGAGCCGGCGGGCGGGTTGGCGGCGGAACTCATTTTATATTTACATTCCTAAAACAAAACCCCATTATCCTGCGGAGATAACGGGGTTCGGAGGAAGGATATCTTCGTGGCCGGCCGGATCGCAAATAGGGCTACCCTGCCGCACTTCCACAAAATCCTGCTCGAATTCTATACGGCAGGGATATTCTGTCAACGAAAAAGCTCCTGTATTAAAACGATTCTTGCCGAGACTATTACTTGGGATATTGAAACGAATATCCGCTGGCTTCGTTTCCCGACATGAACCTGGTGTTGTATTCGAGCAAGTAGTTCAAGTGCTCGGCATCGGAGGGAAAAGCCTTGCCGCGATACGGATATGTCTCCATCTCGCGAAACGGCAGTGGCTCAACCGTGTCACCGCGGTAGGCGTAGAAATCCATATCCTTTTCGTATCCATTGGCCACGAAGAAATAGTCGCGCACCCATCCACGCGGCAGCGCGGGCAGTTTCGCTGGATCGAAATCAAGGGCAACCTCGTCGCCTGATCCGAAGACGACAAACTTATCGTCAATCGATTCGAGCAGCGGCCGCACGTCGCCATAGCGCGTGTAAGCCCCCGCAGGCCGCGTGTAGGGCCCGGTGGCGCTAGCCTTTTCGTAAATGTATTTCACGTTGCCCGGCGGCTGATCTTCGATCTTCAGCGGAAATCCGTGAAAATTCAGTTCGGCGCGAGCGAGCGGCACCGGCGTCAGGCGAGCGTTTTGATCTTTGTTTCGATCCTGGCTCGTCCGGCTGATCAGGATGTTGTCCCAATAGATCTGCAGATTCGTGGTGATGCGAATACGCCGCGTGCCCAACGGAAGTTTTCCGGTGAGATCGGCGGTGATGGTGCGCGCGCCGCCTGCCGGGAATCCCAAGTCATCGACAACGCGCACCCATTTTGCTTTTCCATCATTTCCAGTCGGATTCCCAGTCGAGACTTGCGCGTCGACATACGGCGCAATCGGCCGCAGGTGCGCTTGATCGGCAGCGTACATGCTGGTCGCGGAGAAATACTCGATCTCGCCGTGCATCAAGAGCCACAGCGGTCCGCCGCGGTAGGGCTCGCCCAGATCAAGCTCCAGGCTATGCGGCTCGGTGAACCCCATAAACGAAAGCACTTTGAAGTCACCAAAATAGCGATGCGCAAGCAAATCGGGGAGCACGTCGTGGCCGTGCTCATCCCATGCGCCGGCGGGCGGAAGCGCATCGTTCTTATTGCTGAACACAACCTTGAACGGCGGGTACGGAGGATTGCTGGCGAAATATTCGTTGGGATATACGTCGACTTCCGAGGGATGATCGACGGCGAGCAATTGCACCTGATCGAGATAAACAGACTCTTCGAGGGGCTCCATGAAGCGGAAGCTCAGCTTGCCATCTTTTTCACGGAGCGAGCTGCGATCGAGCTTGATGGATTCGGTCGGGCGGGGGATGTTCCTGACTACGTCGTGCTCGACCTTGCCGTCTCCCGCCGCGATCCAGTGTCCGACGACTCCCGCGCCGAGCATGTCGCCGACAAGTTCGTAGTGCGTCCCGTCCCACGAGAAGAGCGTAGGACAGGAACTACCGCGGCGGTCGAGTTCAGTGATGTTCTGCGGCTTGTTGGCAGCGACGCCAATTTCATCCTGCAAAACACCGGTAGGCCACAGCATGCGAACGACATCGGCCTCTTTCGCTTGTCCGAGACCGATGGTCAGGTAGGGCGAGTTCTGTCCGAGGTAGCCGGACGATCCATACACTTCAAACTTCTGCCGCAGGCCGGCGGAGAAGACTTCCACCTTCGTGCCGATGGCGCTCTTGTTGTCGTTCAGGCCCTTAAGCGCAAGGCGCAGCGAGTTGTTCTTGTTGCCGCCCTCGTTGCGGAGAAGCACGGCGGGGCCGTGATTTTGCGTGATCAGAAGATCGACGGCGCCGTCGTTGTCGTAGTCGCCCGCAATGATGGCGCGCGGCTCTTTGAGCTGAATTTTGTCGAGTCCGGTTTCGACGGTGACATCTTTGAAGCCGTCAGGACCGAGATTGCGGAAAAGGCGGACTTCACCCTTGCCGTCCTTCGTCTCGCCGACGGCGACGAGATCGACCCAGCCGTCGTTGTCGTAGTCGATGGCGGCGACGCCGAACGCGCGGACCCAATTGGTCTTGGGAAGGTCCACTGGATCGAATCTCTTGCCATGATCATTTCGCCAGAGGGCGATGCCTGGATCGCCCCGTCCGTGCCGGCGAATGCCAGATCCATCCAGCCGTCGTGGTTGAAGTCAAGGACGGCGATTCCGTTTGGCTGGACCATTGCCGGGAACAGAATGCGAGCCTGAAACGCGCCCTCGCGTGGGTTCTCAAAGACGGTTGTGGTACTGCGCCAGCCCGCAATCGCTATGTCAACGGCTCGATCATTGTTGTAGTCGGTTGCCGACGACGGATGCATAGAAACCTATTGCAGAAAGCCCGGTCTCACGGCTTACATCAGTGAATGTGCCGTTACCATTGTTGCGCCACATTTCGTTCGCCCATTTCCACTTCTGGGTAGGGACGGGACTTGGCTCCTGCCTTCCCCGATCAGCGGCACGGGGTTCTGGTTTAGATCGCCCTCTAGGACTCAATTGCGGCTCGCGTGATGTACAAATCGAGATCACCGTCGTGGTCGTAGTCCACAAATGTCAGCCCCGCATTTGGTCCGTCGCTCTTGATCCCGGCTGCCTCCGTCACGTCTTTGAAGTTCCGTTCTTCTCGTTGTGGAGAAGGAGACATCGGCCATAAAAGCCCGAGACTATGTCTGCGAAGCCGTCGTTGTCATAATCGCCCGTCGTGCATCCGAGCGCGTGCAACGTGGGGTCAAGCCCCGCTCTTCTGGTCACGTCCTCAAACTTTCCTCCGATGTTGTGAAGGAGCGCCAGTCCGCCCTCGGGACCGTTGTCGGCAAGCAACACGTCAATTCGACCGTCGTTGTCATAGTCGAGGAAACACGCACCGGAATCGAGAAATGTAGCCGAAATCATTTGATTTTGATGCCGACGCTTCGAAATGAGCTCCGGCGCTTCTGCGTCACATCCACAAATCTCACCGGAATCTGCGGCAGCACTTTCTCCACTGCCAGCGTCGAGTCTTCCGCGCGCGAATACTTCCCCTGCTCGCCATAGGCCAGGCTGATAGGCACGCCCAGCTTGTTCTGCGTGATGTACTGGAATTTCTTCATCGCCTCGTGAGCAATCTCGGCTTGTCCGGATTGCTGGTAGGCCCGCGCCAGTCCGAACTGGGCAGAAGCGTGGTGCGGATCAAGCTTCAACGCATGCTCGAATGCCTCGATCGCTTCCGGAAATTGCTTGAGTTGCGCATAGGTCGATCCGAGGAAGTACCAGGTATCGGCATCGTTCGCGTCAATTTCAGTGACGCGACGGAATGCCTCGACCGCAGCGCCCGCGTCGGCGGAGTTTTTGTAATAGAGGCCGAGGTTGTACCAGGCGTGCGGGTCTTTGGGATTGTTCTTTACTTCTTTCTCCAGCAGCGCCTTCGCCTCATCGAGCCGCTGCAGGTTGAGCAGCGCCACTCCGCGATTGACGTTCGCGACCTCTAACGCCGGATCATTGGCAGCCGCTTCTTCGAATTTCTTTAGCGCTTTTTCAAAGAGCTGCTGGTTCATGTACGCGACTCCGATGTTGTTGAGGCGCGCCGCTTCCTGGGGGTTAGAGGCACGATTGGTGGCGGGACCGCTCGCGGCCAGCAGCGCAAGGAACACTACGAAAAGAAAGGTAGAGACGAGGGCGATGCTTAGCGTCTTGGTCATCAGGGCGTCAGGACGATTCTATCTGAGTGGGCTACTTAGTCCCGTAGGCGCGCGAGGCGATCTCGCCTTTCGCTTCCTGGACGGTGATCGTCTGCCCGGTCGCTATGTTCGAGAGCTTGTCCACTTGTCCGCTGGGCCAGTCGATTTCGATCCCATCGGCTTTGGTCTTCGATCCCATGCCGAAGGTCAACGCCAGTTCGCTCTGCGAGAGATAACTGGAGCCGGACTTTACGGTGAGCCATTGCTTGTCCTTTCCGGCGCTCACGCGGACGCTCGCGCCGATGCCGTCGCGGTTGGATTTTGTGCCGACGAGTTTTATACGCAGGCTCTGATTCGTGCCGCCCTGATTGAGGTAGAGATGCACGGGGCCGCCGTTGGTCGTGATGAGAATGTCGAGGGCTCCGTCGTTGTTGATATCGGCGTAGGCCGCGCCACGCGCAACTTTCGGAGCGGCAAACCCGTTCCCGATTTTCGTCGTAACTTCCTCAAACTTGCCGTTGCCGAGGTTACGGAACAGGTGAGGCGGTTCGGCGTAGCTGACGCGCTTCTGCACCGTCTCGATCTGGTCTTCAATGTGGCCGTCGGCGACGAAGATGTCTTGCCAGCCGTCGTTGTCGTAGTCGAAAAAGAAGCACCCGAAGCCGAGCGTCACGAGCGTCGCGCGGCCAACTTCCGAGCGCGGAGCTTCATCCACGAACAGGCCGTTGCCTTCGTTGTGGTAGAGCGAAAGCATCTGATTGGAAAAATTTGTAATCATCAGGCTGGCGCCGCCGGAGCGGTCGTAATCCGCAGCATCAACGCCCATGCCGGCGCGGGCCACGCCATCTTCGCTGAACCCGATGCCAGCGGAAACCGCGCGCTCTTCGAAGGTGCCGTCCTTTTTGTTCAGGTAGAGCTTGTTGGGCTGAGTATCGTTCGCGATCATGATGTCGGGCCATCCGTCGTTGTTGTAGTCGAGAATGGCGACACCCAGACCCTTTGACGTTGGATCGTATAGGCCGGCTTTCTGCGTGGCGTCTTCGAACTTGCCGTTGCCGAGGTTGTGCCAGAGGCGAGCCGACGTTCCTTTGTAGGATTCGGGCGTGCAGTAAGACTTGTGCGCACCATCCAGGGTGCAGTAAAGATCAGACTGCTCGGACCACTGCACGTAATTCGCGACGACGAGATCGAGTTTGCCGTCGCGATCGTAGTCGACCCAGGCGGCGCTGGTGGAGAACTCGTTTGGACCCCAGAGTCCGGCGGATTTCGTAACATCTGTGAACGTACCATTGCCGTTGTTGTGGAAGAGATGACTCTGGCCGACGGCGGTAATGAAAATGTCGTCGAAGCCGTCATTGTCGTAGTCGCCGACGGCCACGCCCATCCCCACCAGCGAAATGCCGAGACCTGACTTGCTCGTCACGTCGGTGAAAGTACCGTCGTGGTTGTTGTGGTAGAGCTTCAACGTGGTCGCGCCGTTTTTCGCGTGGCCCGGCCAGTCCTGGCCGTTGACGAGCAGGATGTCGGGAAAACCGTCGTTGTCGTAATCGATGAACGCGCAGCCCGGGCCCATGGTTTCCGGGAGCCACTTTTTCCCGAAGGCTCCGTTGTTGTGGGTGAAGTGGATGCCGGCCTGGGAGGTGATGTCGCGGAAAGTAACCGTTTGCGCCGACGCGACTATTGCCGAGGTCAGCAGAAGAGTCAACACCCACCACGGAGACACCGAGGCACGGAGGAGTGTATTAACAAAAGGACCTTGTTTTTCTCTGTGACTCCGTGACTCTGTGCTGGATTTTCGGTTGTGACTCATCACCGTCGGGCCCCGGGAGACGTGGTGGCGCTTGCTGTCAGACGTTTCACTGGTGCGTTGTTCAGGATCGGCAACGGGACTGACACGTGCTCGTGGATGTTTTGGCGTTCATTGTTGTCTTCGGGATTTAGCTGGCGATAGGGACCGGTGATTGCCTGCGCGGCTTCGTCGGCCTTGAAGCGCAGATAGCGCGCCTGGTGCTCTTTAGACATCTTCTCGTCGCCGAGACCGTTGTAGCAAAGCATGAGGTTGTAGTGCGCCTGCAAATCCTCGGGGTCAACGGCGAGCACCTGCTGCAGGACTTTCACGGCGTCCGCATACTTCCTCTGCAGAAAGAGGACGCGGCCAAGATTGTTCAGCGCAACGCGGTCGCGCGGGTACTGCGCGAGCACGATTTGGAAATGAGCGGCGGCCTGATCGTAGTCTCCCGTGGACTTCATCAGCGATCCATAGAAGAAGTTGGCTCGCGCCAGTGTTGGACTGATCGCCAGCGCCTTCTCAAGCACGGCGCGGGCGCGGGTTATGTCTCCTTCCTGCAGCGCAGCGCGTCCGATATTTACCCAGCCGTCGGGATTCTGCGGATCTACTTCGGTGACTTTTTCGAAAGCGGCCTGCGCTGCTTTCAGATCGCCTTGCAGCAAGAGGCCGATGCCGTAATCGTTCCAGCGCTGCCAGTCTTCTTTCGCGAGCTGGGTTTTGGGCGGTGGTGTTGGAGCATTCGCGGGCAAGACTTCGAGGGTCACAGCGTTTTGTGCAACCGTGACGATCGGCAGATCGGGAATCTTCTCCTGCTTCGCGGAAACTCCGTGGAGGGATTGGGTAAACGCAAACTTTCTATCGTCGTAGTCCGAAGTAACGTCCGGAGTAACTGAGGCAGGTGCAACAGCTCCAGATGCAGTCTGTGGCGTCGTCTGCTGATTATTGTTGCCTGCTTTTTCTGGCTCGCCCGCAAATGCAAACTGCGTACCAAACCACGAAAACTTGCGATACAGGAGACGCGCGGTCAAGGTAATCTTGCCGCCCGTTTTCTCTGGAACCTTCATACGGAAGTGCACCGTGTCGGCCGCCCCGGGCGGAATCAGACGAACGTACACGACGGCGCGCGTGGCCCACGCGTTGCGCTTGTTAATCGGGTTGCCGTGCGCGTCCACCTGAAGCGAACGATAAAAGTGCGCGCCCTTTTCGACCGGACCTTTGCCGTTTTCCTCCACCATGCCGCTCCAGAAAATCGTCTGCCCTTTGTCGTCGACACCTTTCAGCTCGAGCCAGGTGTCGTAGGCGTCGACGGTGCCACCGGGGAAGAAATGTCCGATGCGTTTGGTGCGCACCACGACATCCACGCGAACCGTATCCCCGCGACGAACGGCGGGATGCACGCGGTTGAGAGGCGCGGTGACTGGTGTAGCCTCGGCGTTCGAGCTGGGTGTGATTTTCGTTTCGGCTTCTTCTCCAACGGCGAAGGTGGTTGCGAGTTCATGCTCGGCGCCCGCTCCGGCCTTCAAAGGAGCTATCGGCAACGGCGCTTTCGCCGGCGAGAGCGCAAAAATATCCACCGTAAGCGCGCCACTGGTCAGGAAATCTTCAGTGGCCTTCAACTGCGCGGCGTCTTCATTGGCGATGGGCAATGCGGTATTGGCGCCGGGGAAACGGTGCGAGTGAACTTTGCCGTCAACGTTGCCCATGTCGTTGGAGCGCTCGAGCGGCATGTGGCAATCAGCGCACTGCTGCGGCTTCGGCGGGTAGTAGAACGAACGCGCACCCTCACCGGAGACGCCGCTGGCCTGCCAGTTGTCGTACTCGTTAAAACCGCGAAACCAGCGGTAGTGATTGACGGGCACGTCCAGATGCACTTTATGACAGGAGGAGCAGAACTCGGCTGTCTGCTGCTTCATGAACGGCTTAAGGAAGACGCGGCGATGCGGCTCCGGATTCAGCTTGATCATGAAGTCGTGCAGGGTACGCACCAGAGGGCTCTTGCTGGCCGCTAGTTCGTGCAGCTTGGGATACTCGAGATAGAAATCGGCTTGGCCCATGGTGCTTTTTACTTCGGCGATGGAGTGGCACATCATGCAGCCGAGCCCGGCCTGGGCTTCGGGATTGTGCACGAATTGTTTAATCGGCGTATCCATCTTGCCGGCATAGAGCACGGCCGGGTCGTGGCATCCGCCACACCATTTTGAGGGCTTGGTGCCGATCGTATCCTGCATGTACTCGATCGATTTGCGATACCACTGATTGTTGAACGACGAAAAATGGTGCGCCGAGCTGTTCCATTGGTTGTAGATATCTTCGTGACAGCGTTTGCAGGAATCTGATTCCATGAAGAATTGGCTGGGGATTTTTTCTCCGCCATACACCTGCGCGGAGCTGGGAAAAAACGGGCCGGTAGGACCGTCGCCTTCACCATTCATAGTGAGAGGCGGCAGCGTGGGATTTTCTATGCGGCCACGCTGGTTCCAGTCCTCGCGCAGATAGCGAGCCACAGGCGCCATCACCGCGACCACTGCAAGTACGGCGGCAACACGAACGGCAGTGTGCCGGGGCAGCCATCCGCTGTCGCCCAGACGAGCGGCGGCGATCAAGGCAGCGCCAAGAAAACTCAGGCCGAGGTGGACGTAGACGAGTGTCCACTCCGTGCGCAGCGCCCCGGTGTAGATCAACACTAGACCTGGGATTGCGCCGAGGAACAAGACGACTATCCCGATGCGAACCAGCAAATCACCCTGACGCCAGGAGCGGACCAGCCAAAGCAGCAGCCAGACCGAAGCCACGACGCCGGCGACGGCGTGGAGCAACACCACTCCGGCATAGAAAACATTCGCTTGCGGGAACGCATAAAGATATATCGCTGACACAACCAGGAAACCGATCAGCAGCGACAACACTCGGCCCACAGAATTTCCGGCAGAAGACATTAAGAGCTTCCCGCAGGTCCCCACACGAACCTGCACACTTGGGTTTGCGACATATTACCGGTTTGCCGGAAGCGGCGTCTCTAATGGAAAAAGATTAGGCGCATTGCTGACTTCCCGGTCGCTCTGCTACCGTGAATGGTTTCCCGTTCTCTGTCTTGCGACTCTGTGGGGTGACACCTAATGCCAGCCATCAAATTTCGCGGCGTGGATTTCATCGACTTCGACGGTTTATTAAACGACGACGAGCGCCTGGTGCGCGACACGGCGCGCAAGTTCATCGAAGACAATCTCGTCCCGATCATCGAGGAGTGCAACCGCGCCGGCCGTTTCCCGCGCGAGTTGGTGAAGCCGATGGCCGATCTGGGATTCTTCGGCGCGTCATTGAACGGATATGGATGCGCCGGCATGTCAAATGTGGAGTACGGCCTGGTCACGCAGGAACTCGAGCGCGGAGATTCGGGCGTGCGTTCGTTCGTCAGCGTGCAATCGGCGCTGGTGATGTATCCGATATATGCCTTCGGCAGCGACGAGCAGAAAAATACCTGGCTGCCTGCGCTGCAGAAAGGCGAGAAACTAGGCTGCTTCGGATTGACCGAGCCGGACTTCGGGTCGAATCCGGGCGGCATGCGAACGCGCGCAAAGAAGGTTGGGAAAGAGTATGTGCTGAACGGCGAAAAAATGTGGATCACGTCGGGCTCGATTGCCGACGTGGCCATCATCTGGGCCAAGGTCGACAATGAAGGAGACGCGAAAGGGGAAACCATACGCGGATTTCTGGTCGAGACCAACCGTCCTGGATTCAAGGCGGAGGACATCCACGGAAAGTGGTCGCTGCGGGCTTCGGTGACGTCGGGCTTGTCGCTGCAGGATGTGAGGATTCCCGAGTCGAACCTGCTGCCAGGATCTGGTGGATTGAAATCTCCGCTGATGTGCTTGAACCAGGCGCGCTTTGGAATCTCGTGGGGCGCGGTTGGCGCGGCCATGGCCTGTTACGATTGCGCGCTGCAGTATTCGCTGCTGCGGAAACAATTTCGCAATCAGCCCATAGCCTCTCACCAACTCGTACAGGAAAAACTCGCCTGGATGATCAACGAAATCACCAAGGCGCAGTTGCTCGTACTGCAGGTCGGCCGCTTGAAAGATGCCGGAAAGGTGCAGCACCAGCACATCTCGATGGCGAAGAGAAACAACGTCTGGATGGCTCTGGAATGCGCGCGGATGTCGAGAGATATTCTCGGAGCAAACGGCGTGGCCGACGATTACCCCATCATGCGGCATCTTATGAATCTCGAAAGCGTAAAGACCTACGAGGGCACGCATGATATCCACACGCTGATCATCGGGGCGAGCGTGACGGGGATTGACGCGTTCTAGGCAGGAGTTCACCCTCTTTTGCTGCTGCGTTTGCGAGCTCGCCCAGCGTTCTTTCGCTGACTGAGGGCTGATCCGGCAACACTCCTAACCTTGTTAGAGCTCCGCTTAGAGCGCAAGAGCTGTGCTGCCTCGGTGCCAACTCGCTCTGATGTATGTTCGCATTTCATAACTCGCCTCCTTGCTAGCCGCGTCCAGACGTACCATATCCGTACCGCGGTAGCTGCTCAAACGGCATCATGACGTTGGGGACCGGAACCGACTTTTCAGTCTTCACCCTCACAACCAGAGCCTTCGCTTGTCTCTCACCAAATTTCAGACCTATGAGATGTTTCCTGAGCGATTCCTCTCCGATAACGAGGTGTGGCTGCATCGCTCCGCCCTGAAAGCCCAAATACCTGCAGAAGATCAGGCGGTACCTCGGGCTGGCGGCGCTGTCCTCGCTATTTTCCCAAAAGATGTCCAACGTTCCTTCGGTTGTCTCTTCTCGCAATTGCCGATGGATCGCTTCCATAATCCAGGTATGACGCGATATCTTCAGCGGCCGCGTCTCCACCGCTTGATCCATCTTGGTCAAGACGTCAGTCGGAACTCGCAAATTGATAACTGCTTCCGGCTTCACGGTCATTTTAGGCTCGCGCTCCATATTGGTATCAAATTGATATCAAAGTAATACCACTGAGGGAATGTTTGCGTCAATGGCCATTTGACATCTTCGCATTTTGCGAAGTATAATCTTCGCATGATGCGAACTTGCGAGGAGCGGGATGCATGTCATCAGCCGCAAGAAGCTTAGAGAGGCCGTCGCACGGCACGCCGACTTGGAGGGCCCGCTCGACGCATGGTTTCGCATTGCAAGGAAAGCTCTGTGGAAAAATCTGCCTGACGTTCGAAAGACTTTTTCGACGGCGGACGCCGTGGGTAAATGGACGATTTTCAATGTAAAAGGAAACCAGTACCGGCTGATTGCCGAGATCAACTATGTCTTCGGCCGAATTTACATCCGCCATGTATTGACGCATGCCGAGTATGACCGAGGGGGCTGGAAATCATGAGTGCGACCGCAGTCCGATCCGAATACGCCGCTTTACTTTCCAGCACTCTGCCTGCAGTCATTCGCAGCGACGCGGAGAACGAACGCTACATCGCCCTGCTGGGGGAATTGGACCGCAAAGGGAATCGGATGACGGCTGCCGAACGCCGCATGGCTGAACTCTTGACTCTGCTGATCGAAGACTTTGAAGAGAAGCACTACGCGCTCAAGTCGTCGAACCCCGTGGACGTCCTGACCGAACTGATGAGCGCGAACAATTTGAAGCAGAAAGACCTGCTGGACGTTTTCGGCACGCCCAGCATCGTCTCCGAAGTTCTCCACGGTAAACGGCGTCTCACTACCGAACACGTTCGCCGGCTCAGCCGGCGATTCAACGTGTCGCCGGAAGTCTTTATCTAGTTCGCAGAACCTCGTTACGCGGACTGGGCGGAATAGAGTTCCGCCAGCAGCTCATACACCCGCCGCATGTGCGGAATGACGATGCTGCCGCCTATCACCATGGCCACGTTGATGGCTTCTTCCTGCTCAGCTCGCGTCACGCCCAGGCGATAGGACTGAATCGCGTGGTAGGTAACGCAGTCGTCGCAACGCAAACTGACGGAGGCGACCAGCCCCATCAACTCTTTGTACTTCGCGGGCAGAGCGCCTTCCAGGTAGGCGTTGTGATCCAGGTTGCAGAAGCGTTTGACGAGGAAGTTATCGGCCTGGTTGACGTTTTCATTCAGACGCTTGCGATTGTCCAGAAAATGCCGAGCGAGGGCGCTTTTTTCCGCCACCTGCTTCTCGGAGAAAAGATAGATGGGTTCTTTTCGGTCGGCAGTCGTGAGTTCAGCGGTCATGAGTGAAGATTAGCAGATGGATTGCCCTGGAGATGCGTGCGCGGGCGAGTCCCACACGGGCCTTACTGACTCCTGCACTTCCATCTCTGCTCCGGAGGGGATATATTCCAAGGTCGCATTTATCTTCAGCAGGCATCAGGAGGCATTCATGGAAAGTAACGCCCGTCCCGAACCGCAGGCGAAGAACTTCGGGGAAAACCTTGAGAGCGATCTGGCCCTCGAATTTTTGCGCGTGGTGGAGAACGCGGCCATCGAGTCGGCCCGCACCATGGGGCAAGGGGACCGTCAACTGAGCGACCAGGTGGCCACCGAGGCCATGCGTAAGACGATGGACACCGTCCCGATGCATGGCACGATCGTGATCGGCGAGGGCGAGCGCGACGAAGCGCCCATGCTTTATATCGGCGAGCAGGTGGGTGGGCCGTATCCGGACGGCCGCGACGTCCCGAATGTAGACATTGCCGTCGATCCGCTGGAAGGCACGAACCTGTGCGCGACCGGTTCGCCTGGGGCGATCACGGTGCTGGCGGCGGCGGAAAAGGGCGGGCTGCTGCATGCTCCCGACTGCTACATGGACAAGATCGTAGTGGGGCCATCGTGCAAGAACGCAGTGGAACTGGACGCTCCAGTGTCCATCAACCTGAAGAATATCGCGCGGCGGTTGCATCGCGGGGTGGAGGATCTGGTGGTGGTTGTGCTTGACCGTCCGCGGCACGAGAAGCTGATCGCCGATATTCGGAAGGCGGGCGCGCGCATCAAGCTGATTAGTGACGGCGATCTTTCGGCGGGCATCGCTGCGGCAGTGATCGGAACCGGTGTGCACGCGGTCATGGGATCGGGCGGCGCTCCCGAAGGCGTGATTACGGCGGCTGCGATCCGCTGCCTGAACGGATACATGCAAGGGCGCCTGGTGATCGACAAGCCGGAACTGGAACAGCGCATTGCGAAGATGGGGATCAAGGACAAGAAAAGAATTTATGAGGCGGAAGACCTGGCTCCGGGAAAACAGATGATCTTCGCCGCGACTGGCGTGACCGAGGGCGCGTTGCTCAAAGGTGTCCGATTTTTTGGCGAAGGGACGCGGACTTCTTCGGTGATTCTGACTTTGAGGACGGGGCGGGTGCGCTTTATTGAGAGCATCCATTTGGACAAGGGGCCGGATGTTAAGGTTCGATTTTCCTAGGTGCTGATGTATGCACAAAGTGTTTCACGCGGAACACTTTGTTAGGGCATAATTGTACGTATAGAAGTGTAAATATATAGGCGAACAAAACGTGAAGAGACTGGGAAGATGGAAAAAGCGCGAGACCTGGAGTCATGGGTGGGGTTTGCCGAAAAACGCCAGCGTCACGCGGGGAGCCGGAATGCTCGCTACACCCACTTATCGCAAAGAACGCGATGAGTGGGGCACCCGTCTGACGGCACTTACTGGGGTTGAGCAGCCACGGGTTTCACCGCGGTCTTGGTCGTTATCGTTGCCACCTGCCGGGCTTGCATTTCCTTGATCCGCTTCATCATGTGGGGATGGCGCGCCCATTCAATCTGCTTCTCGGGCGGCGCTCCGTACCGGGACGGTTACTTGGGCTGAGCGGCTAGAGGTGGCACCGCAGCCCGGACTGGTGGCAGAGGCAGATTTCGCACCTGCGGACTGGACTGCGGCACGGCCGACGGCCGCACCCGACGCTGTATTTTCTGGCGCGGTGCTTCCCGTTTGTTGAGTTGCTCCGTGAGGTCCGCGAGGCGAACATTTTCATAGCCCGCACGCTTGGCCACGATGCGGAAGTCGAAGGCGATGCTGGAGTGCCCACCGCCCTGTTCCCGAACCTCGAAGGACGTTGCCGTCTTCTGGCTGACGTACAACCCTTTCGAGTCGCCGTCGGCCGTGAGGAACACGTGATATTCAGCTCCGGTGTTAACGGTCTGGGCAAAGGTGGGATCGAGCGCGATGGTAGCTGATCCGCCGCTCAACGCGCCGGAGCCGAAGTCCTCGAACCAGTTTTCCGGTGACTGCATGGAATAAAGCGCAACTTTTTGCGCACCGCTGTTTGCTGAAACCACCGCCGTCACAGTGCCGGAGCAGTTCAGATCTCCGCCCGAGCTTATGGTGCACATGCCGGTTGTGCCCTCGGCCTCGAAGATCCCTCCGCTATTCGTATTTTGCAGGCGGACTGTCGGAACGTCCTTTCCGTCGCTGAGAAAATACCCTGCATAGGCATTGTCTGCGGTTCCCTGCACTCCCACACAGAAGCAGCCATCGTCATTATTGCCGGGAGTGTCACCGAACACGCCGGACGAGGTAGCGGAAAGTGAGTCGAGGCCATCAATACTTAGACTGGCCCCACTCCCAACAACGGCTGTGCCACCGTCTGTGTTCACTCCCTGAACACCATAACCGTAAACGGCTGATATGCCATACACACCAGTCCCGCCGCTCCCGTAGACGCCGACATTGGGACTCGTACCCTCAACACCATAGCCGGTAGCCGCATTCGACTGGCCGTACACACCCACCGGACTCCCGGTCGAGGACAGGGCATACCCGTAAACGCCATAGGCAGCGGGGTCACTGCTGTTCACCAGACCATAAACGCCGTTACCCTCTCCCGTGCTCGCGGAGGCGTAGCCAAAGATCGCCTCTGCGCCAGGAACGCTGGCGGTAACGGTAAGCGGCCCGCCGTTGGCCGAGCTGATCACCAACGAGTTGGACACGCTGGCATTTGTGGCTGTCAGGGTGGCTGCCTTAACCGTGCCTGTGGCGGTCAGGTTGCCGTCGACAGTCTGATTGGCAGTGAACTTGTTGGCCGACGCCAGCAGCGGCACCGTGGCGGTGTTCAGCTTCAGGGTGACCGTGCCACTGGTACCGCCGCCCGTCAGATCCGTACCCGCCGTCACACCCGTGATTGTGCCCGTGCCGGTGCTGCTGCAGACCCACGCCGTTCCGTTCCACTTCAACACCTGACTGGCGGCGCAGGCTTTCGTCAGCGACAGATTCAGCGTGCCGCTCGTGCCGCCGCCGATCAGGCCGCTGCCGCTCGCGGTGGTCACTCCTTTGAGCGTGCCGGCGAACACTATGTCTAACTCCGGCGGATGGCTGGTCGTCGTGTTCTCTTTGCTGTCGAAGCTGACGTTCACCGGACTGTTGCCCACCAGCGCGATGCCGTCATTGGGAGTTCCACTCAGCCAGGCCTGCACCGCCGCGGTGACGTCGATGAGGATGTACTGGTTCTTATCGGCGGTGGTGAGCGGGACGCTCGGCGACAATCGTTGTTCCCAGCGCCGGGGCCAGAGTGTGGGTGATCGTGCTTTCCACCCAGGCGCCGTTGACGTAGTCCACGTTAAAGCTGCCGGCTGTTGTCACGGCATTGACATATAGCTTCAGCGTGGCCTGAGTGACGTCGGCGCTGGTGTAGGCGCTCGGGATCGACGACAGATTGAACTGAATGTAGGTGGTCTGCGTGCTCTCGACGTCGAGCTGCACTCCGGCGCCGTAGTTGGTGGTGGGATCGGCGGAGTTGGTGTAGGCGTCGGCGCTGGGCGTGAGCTGCGCGTGGGCCGCGGTCGTCATCAATAAACATGTCAATAACCATAGGGTGCAAAGCCACGTCATCATCAGTGACGCCAACCGCGTCGTCGAGTTCTTCTTCTTCATGTCCATGGCACACTCCAGATTGTCTTTCTGAGAATTGAATCTTGGTAAAGCTAGTTCCAATGCTGCTGCAAAAGCGGGATGCGCAAGAGATTCAGGCAGCGGAGGAAGTGCGGTGCCTAAACGTGCGGAGGATTATGTTTTATGGTTGTCGGCTTGTCAATCTGCAATATTGTGCAGTCTTGCGGCGGGGGCTGCCCGGAAGACGCTACAGAAGGTCCCTATAGTACTCGAGCGCTACCCTCACCAGTTGACTCCTGGTGCGGACTTCCGTTTTTGCAAATAGCTGCTGGAGCGTGTTCTTTACTACACTCTCGGAGACGTTTAACTGCGATGCTATTTCCTTGTTGGATAGACCCTGAACCAGGAGGCGAAGCACCTCGGATTCGCGACTGTTCAGCGGAGACCTCTCCTGCTGATTGGACTCCTTTGGAGAAGAATCCGCGATGGCACTGCGTTCTTCGGTCACATCGGCGATGATGGCGGCCAGCCTGGGAGCCGTCCCCTCTTTGTAACTGGAGAACCGAACGTCGGCCAGAAAGGATTCTCCATTGCCGCGATGGCCACGACATTGCATCGAAGTCCTGAACTGCGGTCCTTCTTCCCAGCGCAGTGCGTGATGGAGCTCGGGCAAGAAAGCGGCAATCGGCTGGCCTATTAGGTGTCCGTCGCGCGGGAGCAGGAGTTCGGCGGCCGCCTGGTTGGCAAGTTCGATGAAGCCACGCTCATCGACGGTGACAATGGCGGCTGGACTGGTTTCGACCAGCGCGCGCAAGCGCTCCTGGGAGGCCAATCGCAGACGGCGGTTGCGCAGGACTTCCGAGATGAATAGTCCGGAGCCAACCAGCGCCAAGGCTTCAAAACTGGTACGGAGGAGAGCGTCGGCAGGGTCGAGGTTGCTGAAACGCTCGCTGAGCTCCGCACATGCGATACCCATGAGAACGACTGCCCACCTTGGCAGAAACCCGGCCGCGAGCATGATGGGAAACAGATAGAGAAAACCGAGCGAGACGTAGGGCTTCGTCCACCAGTCGACGGCAGCGATTACCAGCACGATGCCCGCGCTGGTTAGCAGGATGGGGGTGCGGTTCCGGGGTTCCCAGATCCATTCCAAATTCAACATAGGTTCAACGCAAGTCTCGACTGAATCGGTGATTATCCCACGACTGGTTGTGATTCCTCAGCCAATCAAAGGATTTTGTGGGGGTCAGAGGGCAGAGGTCAGAGGTCAGAGGTTTGGCAATCGAGAACCTCAATGCTGCCATCGGACTCAGTCGGATGACTGGCTGAATGTCTGCACTGGGAATCGAAATACTAGCGGCGATACCGTTTGAGTGTCTCCCCTGAATCGGAATTCAACGATACATAAAAGTTCAGACCCGATGCGACGACTTGGGAGAGGTGTCGCTTCGAGGGGGATAGGATGGAAACGGCGAATGCTCTGCGACTGCAGAACCGGTTGGGGCACTAAATCGGAGCCTGAATGATTCGCCGCGTCGTTGATTTTGCTCTGAACAACCGGCTGCTGGTCTTGGGCTTTGCGCTGCTCCTCTTCGCCGGCGGGATTGTCGCCTTTCATGACCTTCCCATTGAGGCCTATCCCGACGTGGCCGACAACTATGTTGAGATCATCACGCAATGGCCGGGAATTTCGGCGGAACAGATCGAACAGCAGGTCACGATTCCGCTCGAAATCGTCATGAACGGCATCCCCAGCGTGGTGCATCTGCGGTCGTTCTCGCTGTTCGGACTCTCCGACCTGAAGCTGATCTTCGACGACGAGCTCCGACAACGCCTGGAACCGCGAGCGCGTCCTCGAGCGGCTGAGCCAGGTCACGCTGCCGCCGAACGTCGTGCCCGCAGATGGGCACCGACTGGAGCCCGGTCGGCCAGATCTATTTCTTCACCCTGCACAGCACCAATCCGGCCTATGACCCCATGGAGCTGAAATCCATCGAAGATTGGGTCGTCGAGAAAAATTTCAAAGTCCGTGCCCGACATCGTCGATGTCGCCAGCTTCGGCGGCCCTACCCGCGAATACCAGGTTCGCGTTGACCCCAACAAACTCGTCGCCTATGGCCTGAGCCTGGCCCAGGTCGAGCAGCAACTCACCAACAACAACGCCAACGCCGGCGGCAGCTTCATCCAGGAAGGCCTGCAGCAGATCAACGTGCGCGAAGTCGGCTTGGTCGATCGCGTCCACGATATCGAACAAACCGTCATCTTCACCAAGAACGGCACGCCGCTCCGCGTGAAGGACATTGCCGTCGTTTCCCAGGGCCCGAAGATCCGGCTCGGCCAGTTTGCCAGAGCCATTCATCGCGAGGACGGCAAGATCGTCGATAACGACGATGTTGTGTCAGGCATCGTGCTCTCTGCGCAAAGGCGCGGCCGCCGACACGGCTCTGCAAGGCATTCACAAGAAAGTGCAGGAGATGAACGATCATATCCTGCCCCCGGGCGTGAAGATCGTTCCGTTCATCGATCGCAGCGACCTGGTGCACTTCACCAGCTCACACGGTGCTGCACAACCTCACCGAAGGAATGATCCTGGTTTCGATCATTCTGTTTCTCTTTCTCGGCAATGTCCGCGGCGCGCTGATCGTCGCGGCCACCATTCCGTTCTCTCTCCTGTTCGCCTCGATCTGCCTCGACCTGAGACACATTCCGGCCAATCTGCTCTCTCTCGGCGCGCTGGATTTCGGCATGGTGGTCGATGGCGCGGTGGTCATGGTGGAAAACATCGTTCGCCATCTTGCCATGACCAACGGCACGCAAAACGCCTACGGAAAGAATCGGCGAAGCCGCGCACGAAGTGCAGCGCCCGGTCTTTTACGCCATCGCCATCATCATCACCGCCTATCTGCCGATCTTCACGCTGCAGCGCGTCGAAGGCCGGCTGTTCCATCCCATGGCGTGGACGGTGGCCTTCGCGCTGCTCGGCGCATTGATTTTCTCGATCCTGATTGCGCCGGTGCTGGCCAGTTTCGCCTTCCCCAAGGGACGCAAAGGAATGGCATAACCCGGTCATGCATTTCCTGACTCGCGCACTATCGCCACGCCGTTCGCTGGGCGATTCGCCAGCGCGCGATCACCGTCGGTGTCGGGCGTGCTCGGCCTGTTTCTTGGCGCATCTACCTGGCCTTCGGCGGCACCATCGGCTCCGAGTTCCTGCCCCATCTGGATGAAGGCGCGCTCTGGGTGCGCGGCACGCTTGCGCCCAGCACCGGCCCCGACGAAGGCATCCGCGTCTCCAACCAGGCCCGCATCGTGCTCTGCTCTTTTCCCGAAGTCCCGCAATGCACCAGTCAGGTCGGGCGGCCCGACGACGGCACCGATACCACCGGCTTTTTCAATACCGAATACTTCGTCGATCTCAAGCCCAAAGAACAGTGGCGGCCCGTCTTTCACGAAAATAAAGACGAACTGATCGCCGCCATGAATCGCGAACTCGACAAAATTCCCGGCGTCGTCTGGGGCTTTTCTCAGCCCATCGAAGACAACATGGAAGAAGCGGTCAGCGGCGTGAAAGGCGAACTCGCCACCAAGATCTATGGCGATGACTTGAAGGTTCTGGAAGATAAGGCCGACCAGGTCGTCGCCATCATGCGCGGAGTCAAGGGCATCGAAGACCTCGGAGTTTTTCGCGTGCTGGGCCAGCCCAACCTGAACGTCACTGTGGACCGCGAGCAGCCGCGTCGTTACCAGATCAACGTGGCCGATGTGCAGGATGCGATCCAGACCGCAGTCGGCGGCAACGCGCTCACCCAGGTGCTGCAAGGCGAAGCGCGCTACGACCTTACCCTGCGCTACCTGCCGCAATATCGCGACACGAAGGAAGCCATCGAGAACATTCGCCTGCTATCCCCCTCCGGCGAACGCGTCTCGCTGGCGCAACTCTGCAAGATCAAGAAGACGGACGGCGGTTCCGAAATTTATCGCGAAGGCAACCAGCGCTATGTCGCCATCAAATACAGCGTCCGCGGCCGCGATCTGGGCAGCGCGGTCGAAGAAGCGATCAAGAAGGTCAACGAGCAGGTCAAACTGCCCACCGGCTACCACATCGACTGGGAAGGCGAATACGAGAGCCAGAAGCGGGCGGACGAGCGCCTGCTGATCGTGCTCCCGATCACGATCCTGCTCATCTTCATCATTCTTTACACGATGTTCCGATCGTTCAAATGGGCGCTTGCTGATCCTGGCCAACGTTGCCATGGCGCGCGATCGGCGGTCTGCTGGCGCTTCTGATTACTGGCACCAACTTCAGTGTCTCCTCGGGCGTGGGCTTCCTGGCGCTGTTCGGCGTGTCCGTGCAAACCGGCGTCATCATGCTGGAATACATCAACCAGCTGCGCGCGCGGCGCTATTCCATCGAGGACGCCGCCGTCGAAGGCGCCGTCCTGCGACTGCGTCCCATCATGATGACCATGCTGGTGGCCACGCTGGGCCTGCTGCCCGCCGCCCTCTCACACGCCATTGGCTCCGATTCTCAGCGCCCCTTCGCCATCGTCATCGTCGGCGGACTGATCGCCGACTTGGTCATGAGCATCTTCCTGCTGCCCACCCTCTACGTCTGGATTGCTGGCGAGCGTGACGTGCTGCCCGAGCGCGGAGGGGCAGTTTGAAGAGGGAGAGCATGTCGATTGATCGATGACCGATCACCGAAATTCAACCTGCGGATTGCCCGCGCCCGCCCCTTGCAAAAAACGCGAGGAGCTGCACCCGTCCCGCCACGCCTGCGCCGATTTCTCCTGCTACAATCGCTAGCTCCATGATTCAAGGGAACTTCCTGCCCCACAGAAACGTACTTCTCCTGTGCTGTTAGAGACGGATCAGCAGGACGTCGGGGCTCGGCCCTCAAGGGGCTTCTGAATTCTGGAAACTTGCGGTTCGATGAAGCGATACCCTGATACGAAACGCACTGCTTGCTTTGGCGGCGCGCCGAGCTTAGTTCGCCTGGACGGGGCAAAGCCCCGTCACCACACGAGTCGGAGCGGCCACGCGCAGTTCACGGAGTCTGGTTTTGGATGATGCCCAGGTTGTCGGATTGCTGGTCCGTCGCTGCGTTTCGGGCGATGCCGCGGCTTGGGAAGAGATTGTGCAGCGCTATCACCGGCGGATTTACAACGTCTGCTACCGGTTTGCCGGGGATTCCGAGAACGCGCAGGACCTCACCCAGGAGGTCTTTATCAAGATGTACCGGACGCTTGAACACCTATGACTCGGGTAAGGGCGCGTTCATGACCTGGGTAACCACTATTACGCGCAATCTGCTGGTTGATCACTTTCGGAAGTCGAAAGGCGATCGGATCACCGATTCGCTGGATTCCGTGCCTTCGGAGCATGAGGATGCGCAGCCGCTTAGCGAGCAGATCGCGGACCGGGGGCTGGCTCCGGACGCGGCGGTACAGAGCCGGGAAACGCGGGAAATGGTGCATTTGGCGTTGCAGAAGCTGTCTCCGGAGCTGCGGGAGGCGGTGATTTTGAGGGATTTACAGGATATGGACTATCGGGAAATTGCTACGGCTCTGAGGGTTCCGGAGGGGACCGTCAAGTCAAGAATTAACCGGGGACGAGCGGAACTTGCGCGGCTCCTACAACGTACATATAGGCAGGTGATCTGATGCCAGAGGAAACAAAACACGGGATCGAATGCGCGGAATTCGAAGCGCTGCTGAGCGAGGCCCTGGATGGTGACGGCCAGTTGACGCCGGTTCGCATGGAGGGCTTCGAGGCTCATCGGCGGGTCTGCGCGGTTTGCGGTCCGCTGTTTGCCGACGTGCAGGCGGGGCAGCAGTGGCTGCGGTCGCTCGAGGAGGTCGAGCCTCCGGTGCATCTGGTGCACAACATTCTGGCGGCTACCAGCGGAGTCGTGAGCACGCGGGCTTTCTCTGCCACCGGGGCGGCGGCGCGCGGCGGCAGGACGACTCCGTTTGGCGAACGGATGCGGGAACGGTGGGATTCCTTCTTCAGTCCGGTGGCGGCTTTTGTGCGGCAGCCCCGGTTTGTGATGTCGTTTGGGATGATCTTCTTCTCGTTTTCGCTGGCGCTGAGCGCGGCGGGGGTGAAGCCGAAGGACGTAGCGAAAGTTGATCCTGCGGCCGTCGGTGTTGCGCCATGCGTATAACGACGCGCAAATCAGAGTGGTGAAGTACTACGACAATATTCGCTTTGTGTACGAGATCGAATCGAAACTGCGCGAGCTGAAGCGGACTAACGCTCCCGCTGAGCCCGGGCCGATCAGAAGATACAGAAAAATGAACAGAAAGAAAATCGCAAGAACAACACCAGTGGGCAACCAGACCAGAGACAGGATCGTAACTATTCCCAGGAATACAACCAGCCGGTTTTAGCCGCGCTGCGGAATGCTCCACCTGCCGTGACGGTGGCCACAAATCGGAGGTTTGTATGAACTGCGCCAATCATGCTGATGCGTCAGCAGTGGCCTATTGCCGCACTTGCGGAAAGGCACTGTGCGCGAACTGTACACGTCCCGTGCGGGGCGTGATCTATTGCGAGGATTGCCTGGGAGCGAAGATGGAAGGCGTTCCCGCGGGGACTGCCGCCGGTACTTCATTCTCGGCGGCTTCGGGATTCGTTCCCGGCGCGGCTCGGGCGCGATGCCAGGGCCAGCGCCAGTGGCGCCGCCAGCTCAGCAGCGGGCCCAACCCGACAGTGGCCGGAATTCTTGCCGGATTCTTCCCTTTCGGCGTGGGCGCCGTGTACACCGGGCAATATGCCAAGGGACTGGCGCATCTGGCCATTTTTGTCTTGCTGGTCGCCGGGGCCAATGCGGCGGCGATCAGCGGCACAGCGACGCGCTCTGGGCGTTATCTGCGGCCTTGGCATTGCGTTCTTTTCGTCTACCAGATTATCGATTCGGTGCGGTCGGCGAAGGCGATCCAGATGGCGCAACCGGTACCGGATCCTTTTGGGCTGGCGGCAACTTTTGGCGGCGGAGCGAAGATCGAGACCAGCAAAATTCCGATGGGCGCGATCGTGCTCATTTTGGTCGGCGTGCTCTTCCTGCTGCATACCCTGGGCCTGACCGAATTCGGCCTGGATCGCTTCTGGCCGGTGATTTTGATCTTTCTCGGCGGCTGGCTGTTCGCGCGCAACTGGGGTCTACTGGCTGGGCGGTGTGTTGCCCGGGCTGCCAATGCGCGCGCTGCCGCACGCGGCGGATCATGGGGCCGGCGATCCTGTATGACCATCGGCGTCCTGTTCCTGCTGCAGAACCTGCACGAGTCGAACCTTGGCTTTCAGTCGCACCTGGCCGGTAATTCTGCTGGTGATCGGCGCGACTCAAGTTGCTGCAGGGAAGCGCATCGGCGGAAGGACACGTTCCGTTCACTGGCAGACACCATGCGCGAACGTATCCGCCGGGAGGGCCGCAATTCCGGTGCCGGCCGACTCCGCCGACGCCACCCGTTCCACCAGTTCCGCCGACCGGTGAGGTGAACCGTGGCTAGCCCGATCATGCCTCCGCCTCCGCCGCCGATCCCGCCGCGTCTCCGCATCGTTCGATCGCCGGGCCCGTCGTGCTGATCCTGATGGGAGTGCTGTTCCTGCTGGGGACGATGGGGATCATGGACATCCACCACCTCGGCTCGCTGTTCGCGCGCTTCTGGCCGGCGCTGCTGATCCTGTGGGGCGTGCTCAAGCTGATCGAATACGAACAGGCCAAGCGCTACGGCCAGCCGGCGCGCGGCATTGGCGTCGGCGGCATTTTCCTGATGCTGTTCCTGATCGGAGCGCGGGCTGATTGCAACCCAGGCGTCACGTGTGGACTGGAAGAACATCGGGGACCACATCCAGATTGGCGACGACGAAGGACTGGACGAGATCTTTGGCGGGTCCACGTTCGACTACAGCGGCGAACTGAGCCAGCGACTTGCCGGCAGGCAGCACTCTGCACGTGCAAATGATGACCGCGGCACGATCACGGTCAATGTGGCCGAAGGCAAGAAGATGAAGAGTCTCGGTGCGCAAGAAGGTGCGCGCCGAAAATCAACGGGACGCCGACAGCTACAACGCCAAGACCAAGCCGCAGATCGCCGTCGAGGGCAAAGTGGTGACGCTGAATGCCAACACTCAGGGCGCGGGTGACAAGGGCGTGACCACCGACATGGATATTTATGTGCCGCGAATACGACTCTGGTGATTGTTTCTCAGGCGCGGCGATGTGACCATCGCGGGCATGGACGGCACGGTCGACATCAACCATCATCGCGGCGAAGTCAACATCAACGATCACACCGGAAACGCCTTGCTCAATCTGGACGGCAGTTCCGCCCGGCTGAAGCATGTGAAGGGCGACGTCACGATTCAAGGTAAGGCCAATGAAGTGCGATGTCGAAGATGTGGATGGCGCGGTGCATCTGAATGGCGAGTTTCAGGAGAGCGTGCGGCTGGTGCGAGTCAGCAAGACGGTCAGTTTCCATTCCTCGCGCACGGACATGGAATTTTCGCGGCTGGATGGCCGGCTGGATCTGGATTCGGGCGACCTGCGCGCCGATTCGCTGAGCGGACCGATGCGCCTGACGACGCGGTCGAAGGACATTTCGCTGGAAGGCTTGTCGGGCGATCTGCGCCTGGAAGATTCGAAAACGGGACGGTCGAAGTCGGGCTGCACAAGCCGGGGAATATCCAGATCGATAATCGCAAGGGCGACGTGCAGGTTTCGATTCCTCCGAATACGGCGATCAAGATTGAGGCGCGCACGCGCGAAGGCGAGATCGAGAGCGACTTCGACGAGATCAAAGTTGAGAATCACGACAAGCAGTCAAGCGCCAGCGGTTCGATCGGAACGAACGGGCCGCGGCTGGTGATGAACTGCGACAAGGGAGCGATTGAGATCCGCAAAGGGACGGTGGCGGTGGTGCTCCGGCTCCGCCGATTCCGCCATTGCCGCCACCGAACCCGGGCAAGCCGATGAAGGCTTTGCCGGCTCCGAAGGCGACGCCGGTGGAGACCGAGAATTAGGTTTCAGGTGCCGACTCGCGGTTCATCGTTTGTCGCTGCTCGGCGTCGGTAGTGGGCTCATGCCGATCCTCGCCCCAGTCCTACTTCTTAACCCACCTCCATTTCCCATAAACCAGTGCATGACTGGTTAGTCGTGGGTGTCAGGGAGTGACAACAGACTGGACGTGCAGGTTACCTCGACTGCGCTTCCAGCGAATTGACCCTGATCTGAGCCACCGGTAAACGATCCCGTTGAGGACGACCGGGTCAACTCGATGTAATCCGATGCCGTACTACCGGCACCTAAGAAGTCCGGGTCGGCGCTGGAAACGCTGACCGTCAGCGTCTCACCAGTGGTCGAAAGACATGCGGCGCCGTTCGTTGTTAAGATGACCGTGGAAGCGGTCTTCGTGAAGCCCGACCACGGTGTGCACTTGTTCTCCGCTGGCACAGTAAAGCTTGGCCCGACGAAAGTCGTACCACCACTGCCGAAGCCCCCGGCCGTCGCGATGCAGAAGGGGGCTCCCCCTCCGGGAAAGGTCTGACCGGCGGCGAATGTGAGGATGCCCTTGCTGCTCAGCTTAAGTCCGGTCTCGGCGGGTATGGCCGTGCCCAGGCCGTAGAGCAGATTCAGCGTGCCCGACGGGGCGGCGGTATCGTTGCGGCTGGCTCGGCCTTCCACTGGAAGCTCTGGTTGACCGCTGCGCTACTCGTACTGCTGAAAGAGGAAGCCACAAACTCCAGTATTCGCGAGTCGGTTCCCGCGGTCTTGGTAGCCGCTGCCGTCGATGGCAGATTCAGCTTGCCGACCACATTCACCGCCGCGGTTCCCGTCTGCGTCAGGATTGAGTTCTGAATGTTTGTCGCCGTGGAGAACAGCGGGATCGCATCTACCGTGCCGCCGGTGGTGGTCACATCGCTAGTGGCCGCCGGCGAAACGCTCTCCGCAGACGCGCTCGCGGCTGAGTTGCTTGCCGTGGCCGAACTGATGGCCGGCGCTGCGGCCAGCACGAAGGCTGAGGGTGGAAGCCCCCCAACGGTTTCAGCGTCCCCAGCCTTCAAGGCATAGGGAGCGCTCACCAACAACACTCTTGGTTGCTCCGCCTGCCCCGAGACTTGCACTCCCACCCAGCGCGCCTGCTCGGTGGTGAACAGATCGGCGGGGAGGCCTTCGGACTTGGTTGATCCCAACAAGACCGTGTAGTGGCCGGTGCTGTCGGCGGTTGCGTTCTGCGTTTCCAGCCAGAGCGGGGCGCCGCCGGTTTTTTCAGAGTAGAGAGCGAAGGTGATGCCGACCACGCCGGTAAGGGGATTGCCGTTGAGATCTTTGACTGTCCCCCCGAAGCGGACCAGGCGAGGCAGGGCGGATGCAGTTGGAGTGGATGTCTGGGCAACCGTTGGTGGAGTCAGTGAAAGGACCAACGAGAACAATGCAACTATCACGCGAGCGATGCTGAGCTTCATGGGAATTTCTCCTTCGAGGAAGTCGAACCTTAGGTTTCAGAGGAGTCACTTCTCACGTAGATGGTGACGATCCCTCTAGAAACGTTGCAAATTAGAAGGGGTCCCGATGTCTAAGTTGGGTTCCGGGCAGCAGAGAAAAAGGGGGGGAATGCCCAAAACTTGCGGAACATTATGTTCGTTAGTCGTCGCCATGTCAATGTGCAAGAAGCAGCCGCGAAACGGCGCTTGTCGGTTGCTCAAAAGGGGTTGTTGTCGATAAATCGCGATCGTCCGCACACGCGCCAATGATCGCAGAACAAATGATCGCAGAACAATTGGCAACGCACCCGACGCGCAGCGCGCGTGTTGCCAATCTGCCTCTAAAAGGGATTAGGCGCTCTTTGCCAGGATCACAGCCTCAGGTGGACGATACGCTCCGATTTGTTCGAGCATCGCCAGCCGGTCCCAGTTGTCCCACCCTTCGACTATCTTTCCATTGACGATCCGAGCAATTGACATACCTGTGATCCTGACTTCCTTACCTGTAGCTGGCACGCCCAAGCCATCCCCTTTATGTATCATCTTGGCCGACCAGCGCACGGCGACTTTATCGTCGGTCCCAAAAACATCTTCAACGACAATATCCGTATCCGGGAACGCGTTACGAATTCGGTCGGCGAATGCCGCGAACTCCTTGGGGCCGTGGATTTCTTCCTGAGCACCAGTCTGCCCACTTAATACAGCGTCGGGAGCAAGCAATTCGTAAATAGTTTCGTTCTTGCCCTCCAGCCACACTTCACGAAACCAACGCTTAATCAACGAAATATTCTCTAAAGTTGTCATCAGAAAACTCCTAGATGGCGGATGCTAGACTACGCGACCTCAAAAAACAACGGGCAGGAGGAGAATTTCCCGAAGTACGACAGACAACCTTGCCTCTGCCGCGCAGGTAGATTATTACTGGTGAGCGCGTACTCCGCCTTGGTTTCCTTCAGGCGGAGAGCTCTGCCCTCAGTGCCGGAAGGCCGACACGCCGCAATAGGTCTTGGAAACCTGGGTTGTCCCGCAAGCCGTCCATGCTCGGATCCAGATGAAGATAGATAAGCCAGTGGGAATGCTCTTCATAGCATTTCTCCAAGTATTCAATCGCGCGGTCGTTTTCTCCCAGGCCGATGTGGATTCCGGCGAAGAAGTAGGGCGCGACATACTTTTGCTTCGCTAGTTTTGTCAGATCATCGAGTATTTGACAGTGCTTCCTTTGTCCTGCCGGCCGTGCCGAGAGTGTGAGCCAGTGCCGCGCGCATCAGAGGACTGCCGCCTGACAGCTTCACCCCCTTCTCACCCTCAATGATAGCCAGTTCATAGCAACCTGTTTTTCTGAGCAACAGGCCGAGAATCCAGTAAGTGATGGGGTAGTTTGGGATCCAAATCGACAGTTCGCCGGAGTTGTTCGATGGCTTCATCGTATCGGCGGGCAAAGTAGAGGGCCCATCCGACTGCGACGTTAATAATGAGCGACAACGGATCCAGGTCCTGGCCGTTCTTCATCCTGACCATAGCTTCTTCGTGTCGGCCCATGGTCATCACATACTCGGCGTACCAGTGGTTGGCAGTGGGATAGGTGGGACTCAGTTCGAGGCTGCGCTTGAATTCAGTCTGAGCCTCTTCCCACTGCCAATCGTCAAGCCACAACAGGGCCGCCAAAGACGTGTGGGCTTCGGCGAGATCCGGGTCGAGCTGCAGGGCAGCCTTGCCGCCGCTTTGCCTTTCGGGAATGCTTCCTTCGGCGGCAGATAGCTGTTCCATCCCAGCAGCACGTAGGAATCGGCCAAACCAGCGTAGGCGAGGGCATAGCCGGGGTCTTTCTCGACTGCCTGCTGAAAGTACTCGATCGCCTTGTAGAACCCTTCTTCGGTCCACCTGTTCCAGTGATGACGACCTTTCAGGTAAAGCCGGTACGCCTCGGCATTCTCCGTGTGGCGTTTTGTCAGTTGCTTCTTTTCTGCCCGGGTCAACTGTAACCGCAATTTCCCCGATATCTCGCTGGAAATTTCGTCCTGGACCGCAAAGATGTCGCCCGGCTTGCGATCGTATTGCGCGCCCCATAGTTGAGAGCCTGTGGCTACATCGACTAATTCGGCCCCAATGCGCAATGAGCCACCGCTCTGCATGATTCTTCCGGTGAGCACGGCGCGAACACCAAGCTCGCGACCGATGGCTTGAGGGTCAATTTCCCGGCGCCTTATACCGAAAACCGTGCTCTGCGCCATCACTCGCAGTTTCGGCACCGTCGCCAGAATATTAATGAGGCTTCCGGTGATCCCGTCACTAAGGTATTCGTGCTCAGGGTCGCCACTGGCATTTTCGAAGGGCAAAACTGCGAGCGAGTCAATGATCTTGGAGACTCGCCGTGGCGCGCGACGGACCGACGTTTGCACCGAGGAAGTCCGTGCCTTCCCCTTGCCGGTCGGCGGACGAACGAGCTTGTGGTTGGTATCGGGACCGATTCTGTTTCTTCTTCGCGACTCTCCGGCCCGACTCGGTGTCTCGCTTTAGCCGTTGCAGCTCAGCCCGCATGTCGGCCGCGTGCTGATAACGCAGGTTGCTGTCCTTCTCCAAGGCTCTGCGGATCACCTCTTGGAGCGCCGGGGGGATGTCGGGATTGACTCGCATGGGAGCCACAGGATTGCGGTTGAGGATGGCTTCCGTGATGACGCCCGAACTGCCTCCTTGAAAGGGCATCCCCCCCGTCGCCATCTCGTAGAGAACGATGCCGAAAGAGAACAGATCGGTGCGACCGTCCAACTCCTCGGCCCGCACTTGCTCGGGAGACATGTAGGCCACGGTTCCCAGAGCCGTCCCCGGGCTGGTGAGATGTTCTTCGGCGACATAGGACAGAGATTGCGTCGGCTGGGCCGCGATCTGGTTTGCGAGGTCCTGCGGAAGCATATTTTTCGCCAGGCCGAAGTCGAGAATCTTGGCGTGCCCCCGCTTGGTGACGAAAATGTTGGCGGGCTTGATGTCACGATGAATGATGCCTTCGCTGTGAGCGGCATCGAGCGCATCGGCGATCTCGATGGCAATCGCGACAATACGCTCCGTATCCAGGGTGCCTGCGGCTATCAGGTATTTCAGGGTTACGCCATCCAGGTACTCCATGGCGATGAAGGCTCGGCCTTCGTGGCTCCCAATTTCGTAGATGGTGCAGATATTGGGGTGATTCAGGGCAGATGCGCCTCGGCTTCGCGGCGAAAACGTTCCAGGGCATGGGGGTCCTGGGCTGCATTCTCAGGCAGGAACTTTAAAGCGACAAACCGGCCGAGCTCATGTCCTGGGCTTTGTAGACTACACCCATGCCACCGCTCCCTAGTTCCTCCAGGACACGGTAGCGCGAGATGGTTTGGCCGGTGGCGGAGTCGGCTTGAGTCACACTCGATGCTATGACGGGGGCAGTTCAGCGGATACTGGTAATAGTGTCAGTGGGGTCGGTCAACCAGCAGTCCGCATCAGAAGGTCAGAGGGCAGGGGTCAGTGTGAGAACTGCTGGCTGACAGCTAGCAGCCCGTCCCCTTGGGTTATAATCTCGCCCACTGATGAATCTGACTCCCGGCACCAAACTTGGTCCGTATGAAATTGTCTCCCTCTTAGGTGCCGGCGGTATGGGCGAGGTTTATCGCGCCCGCGATTCTCGTCTTCGGCGCGAAGTGGCTATCAAGGTTTTGCCGCGGAGCTTTCTCTTGACGCCGACCGCATGCGGCGCTTTGAACAGGAAGCGCTGGCTACTGCTGCCCTGAATCATCCCAACATTCTGGCGGTGTTTGATATTGGCACGAGCGAAGGTTCGCCTTACGTCGTCTCCGAGTTGCTTGAGGGCGAGACTTTGCGGGAGCGGCTGCGCAGCGGACCGATCCCTGTGCGCAAGACTCTGGACTACGCATTGCAGATTGCGCATGGGCTGGCCGCGGCTCATGAAAAAGGAATCATTCATCGCGACCTCAAGCCGGAGAATCTGTTCGTCACCAAAGACGGGCGGGTGAAGATCCTGGACTTCGGCCTCGCGAAACTCACTCAGGCTGATCCCGGACCTCATACCTCAATGCCCACCGTAACCCACGGCGCGACCGAAGCTGGCGTGGTGCTGGGGACGGCGGGATATATGTCTCCCGAGCAGGTGCGGGGGATGGCGCTTGATCCTCGCTCCGACATTTTCAGTTTTGGAGCAATTCTCTACGAGATGCTCTCGGGCAAACGGGCGTTCCATGGAGATACTCCAGCGGACACGATGAGTTCGATTCTTAAAGGAAGAGCCTCCGGAGTTGAGCGAGACGAATCGCAATGTTCCTCCCGCGCTGGAGCGCATCGTGCACCACTGCCTGGAGAAGAATCCCGAATCGCGCTTCCATTCGGCCAGCGATATCGCGTTTGACCTGGAACATCTTTCCGGGCTTTCCGGCGTCGACGGCAAGAATAGCGTCAGCGGCAGCGGCAGCGGAGGCGGCAGTGGCTCCGCGCCGCAGGCTGCTGATTGGGATCGCCGCTGGTCTGGTGGTTGCCGGCGCGGTGTATGGCCTCGGCTGGTGGAGCGGCAAAGCGGGCGCGCGCACGCCGCAGGCTGAGTATCAGCAGATCACGTTTCGGACTGGATTCATCGGCAACGCGCGATTTACGCCCGACGGCAGCATTGTTTACAGCGCGTCGTGGGAGGGCGGGGACGACCAGCTTTATATGTCGCGCACGGATGATCCGGGCTCGCGCGAGCTGGGGATCAAGGATGCGGAGTTGCTTTCGATCTCCAAGGGCGGAGAACTGGCCATTCGGCTCAATACGGTAGGGCACGGAGGCTATGCGCGCAGTGGGACGCTGGCGCGGGTTCCGTTGAGTGGAGGAACGCCGCGGGAAGTACTCGACAATGTGGGGGACGCCGACTTTTCCGCGAGCGGCGACAGTATGGCGATTGTCCGTTACGTTCCAGAAAATAATCATTGGCGTCTCGAATATCCGATTGGCAAGGTGCTGCTCGACAGCATCAACTGGATGAGTCATCCGAAGATTTCGCCGGATGGCAAGTGGATCGCTTTCGCTGACCATGAAAACCCGAACGGTGACGACGAGGGTGCTTTGGCGGTGATTGGGGCGGATGGCCAGGAAAAAGAAAGGAAACTTTCCTCGGGCTGGACCTCGCTGCAGGGGATTCTCTGGTCTCCGGCGGGAGATGAGATCTGGTTTACCTCCACCAACACGGGCCAAGCCTCGAACCCGCGCGCCGTGACGCTCTCCGGCAAGTTGCGCACGATCACGAACGTGCCCGGAGGCATGTGGCTGGAAGACCTGCGCAATGGCACGGTGCTGACGGTAGCCAATCACACGCGGCTGGGGATCCGGGGGATGGCGCCGGGCGGAAAAGAAGAACACGAACTCGGGTGGTTTGGATGGTCGGAGTTGCGCGATATCAGCCGGGATGGCCGAAAGATCATCTTCGACGAGGAAGGCGATGGAGGCGGACCGAATTACACGGTATATTTGCGCGACACGGATGGCTCGCCTCCGGCGCGGATTGGCGAGGGCGACTCGTTGGCCATCTCGCCCGACGGAAAATGGGTGATCACAAAGCCGGCGAAGGGCGGACCGCTGAGCATGGTGCCGACGGGAACGGGCGAGGCAAGGCAACTTACGCATGATGCCATCAGCTACAGCTGGGGCGCGGTTTCTTCCGGATGGGAAGCGGTTGCTGGCCTCGGGGATTGAGGCGGGGCACGGCGGACGCGACTACATGATCGATGTGAGCACTGGCGACGCCAAGCCCGTCACTCCCGAGGGCACCGCTGGCACGCTACTCTCGCCCGACGGCAAAAGCGTAGCGGTGCGCGGACCGGATGGAAAACGTGGGATTTGGCCGCTGGACGGAGGCGGATTCCATCCCATACCGGGGCTGGAAGCGGGCTACTCCGTGATTGGGTGGACGCCAGGTGGGGAGTCGGTCTATGTAGCCCCAAACCGCGGGCGGGCGAAGTCCGCGAAGGTTTCGCGGGTGAATCTGCAGACCGGGAAAATGGAGCCGTGGAAAACCTTCGGGGAAGAAACGGGAGCGGGAGTCTCGGGTGTCGCTGCGCCCCATCTCTCGAGCGACGGGACTGCATACGCATATATCTACGTGCGGATACTGTCGGAGGCGTATGTGGTTACGGGGTTGAAGTAGGCCTTAGCTCTCAGCTATCAGGTCGCGTGATCCACGCCTATTGATCCTTCCCGCCGACAACCTGCGCATGGCCGAGCGCGGCTACGAGAGACAGTCCGCCGATGATATTGCCGAGCAGGGTGGGCAGGAAGAATTGCATGAGATAGGTTCCCCATGAGATGGAGTTCGTGACGATCAGAAAGAACATCGTGGTCGATCCCGCGATGATGTGGTTGAATCCGCTGATTCCAACCAGGTAGGTCACGATGATGATGATGCTGACTCGGGCGGATTCCGCGGCTGGAAGCAGCCAGACCATCAACGCGATCAGCCAACCGGCGAAAATGGCGCGCAGCAGCACGGTTCCGAAACTCGCACCCAGGTGGGCGGCGCCAAGGTCTGTTAGACACTGTTGAGTGTGGACGTTGAAGAGCGTGATTTTTCCCAGGGACAGAGCGAACAGGAATGTGCCCACCAGGTTGCCACTCAGCACGATGATCCACAAACGAAGCATCCGCAGTAATGTGGACAAGTCCTTTCGCACCAGGAGAGGCAAGACAACGGTCAGAGTGTTTTCCGTAAAGAGCTGCTGGCGTCCCAGGATGACGATGAGAAATCCCACGCAGTATCCGGCCCGGGCGATTAATGGCCGCCACGGCTGGTCGGGCAAGCGGGCGGTTAATAACCCTTCAGCAATGAATGAAAAACCCATCGAAAGTCCGGCCGCCAATGCCGACCACGCCAACGCCGCCGCCGGCCGATTTAGTTCCTCTTCGCCTTCGCGTCGAATCGTCTCGTAAACGACGTTGGCGCCAATTGCCACGCGTTCTTCGACTTGCTTCTGCTCGGCGCGAGTCGAGATGGTTCCTTCACCTGACGGCAGATCAACTTTCGCTTCTGGCTTCTTGTTCTTCATGTCCCTTTCGGAGGCAACGCGACCGGCGTCTGAAAAACTGACGTACATCATACTTGCATGGTTGGATCTTTCGCGGGCTTGCTATACCAAATCTCTCAGGGAAAATGTCACTTCTCGTTTTGCTCCGGCCGCATCCTGCACTTGCAGTTTCACCTTCGTCCCGGGACCGGCCGTCTTCCAATGCTCACGCAGTTCCGTCAAAACCATCTGCGATGTGTCTTTGCCATGGCGTTCGCGACAGCATGCTAACTCCGACATCTTAGCGTAAACCACGCGCTTTCCAGGTCGCAGTGTAACGCCAGCGGCTAAAGCCGGCTCGGGAGATACGCCACTGATCGCAGCGGTAAACCGCTGCGCCACCCAAAAACAAGTGCAACACCGACTTTTCACGCGGTCGTAAGCTGAGTGCTAAGTGCTGAGTGCTTGTCGCCCTCCATGTTAGATTCGAAGAATGCACTCGATTCTGCAAAAACGGTCACGGTCTTTGCGGTTTGTTTTTGCGGCGAACGTGATCTCCATGCTGGGCAGCGGGATGAACTCCGCCGCGGTCGCCTGGACGATTTTGCAGCGCACTCATTCGGAGATGGCTTTGGGCACGTTTGCCGCGCTGCAGACGATTCCGGCCATGGTGATGCTTCCCTTCACCGGCGTCATCATTGACCGCGAAGACCGGCGGCGACTGGTGATGTGGCTGGACGCTTCTCGCGCCATCGTCATTCTGGCGGTCACCGTGCTGGCCTTTCTTAATCGCGTGCAGGTGTGGGAACTCTACCTGATGAATACGCTGGTGGCGGCCGGCTTCTGGATGTTCTGGCCGACCATCACCGCGCTGATTCAGGAACTCACGCCCGAGGGCGGCTACGTGCACTCGAATACGTTTCTGCTGGCGGGGATTCAGGGCGGCTGGCTGATTGCCGGGGCGATTGTCGGATTTGTCTATGAACACATTGGACTAGGCGGAGTCCTGCTGATCGACGTCAGCACTTATGTCGTTTCTTTTTCGTGCTACTTTGCGGTCCGACAGGGACGGCACGTGGTGCCGAGGGTAGTCGAACTTCGCCACGATCTGGAGGCTGCGGAAACGGCAGTGGGACGCTTTCTGCGCGAGATGCGCGAGGGGATGGCGTTTCTGCGCTCCCATCGCAGCGTAGTTTTTCTGGGCACGAGTTGGGCTTTGTTTCTAGGCGCGATGATGACGGGAGTGGTGGTCACAGCGCCGCTCAGCGATCGCGTCTTCCACGCCGGCGCCACCGGCTACGGATGGTTGAACGGGGGATGGGGCGTGGGCGCATTCTTGAGCGCGCTTTATGTTCCGGCGCTGATCGCGCGAGTGGGGGCGCGCATTGCGATTGCGGTTTCCATGCTGCTCCTGACGTGCACCATGGCGCTTGCGCCGTTTTCGCCCTGGCTGGCGACTGCGGTGCTGCTCTATGGGCTGATGGGATCGGCACGCGGCGTCAGCGGCGTGGCCATGAATACCAGTTTGATGGAGCAGGTGCCTGCGCATTTCATGGGACGAGTGCAGAATAGTTTCTATTTCTTTGGCACGTTTCTGCAGGTGGCACTGGGGCTGACGGTGGGCTGGATCGCATCGCGCGTCAGCCTGGCGGCGGGGTTTGGCGTGATTGCCGCGGTATATGCGGTCGCGTTTGGCAGCGCCTGCTGGCCGATTCGCGCAGAGAAGGCCGTGGCCTTGGCGGCTGAGTAGCGTGTCGGCGAGCCCACCCTAACGTCGCAAAAAACGCGCCGTTAGGATGGGGCACCCACTGTTTTTACTATTGCTGGTATTCTTTCTTTTCTTCTCGGGAGTTCCATTCATGTTTGAAGATCTGAAAGGACGGACTGCCGTCGTCTTCGGAGTTGCCAACAAGCGCTCGATCGCTTGGGCTATCGCGCAGGGATTGCACGCGGCGGGGGCGAACCTTGCCATCACTTATCAGAACGAGCGGATGGAGATGGAAGCGAAAGACCTGATTCTGTCGCTGCCGGGCGCGGAAGGATTCATGTGCGATGTGTCGAACGATGCGGAGATTGCGGGCCTGTTCGAGAAGCTCAAAGCGCGCTACGGCAAGCTGCATGTGCTGGTGCACAGCGTGGCTTACGCCCCCGCCGAGGAACTGAAGGGCGACTTCGTGAACACGACGCGCGAAGGTTTTCGCGTGGCGCACGATGTGAGCGTGTATTCGTTGATCGCGGTGTGCCGGGCGGCGGCGCCACTGATGGAAGACGGCGGCTCCGTCATCACCATGACATACTATGGCGCGGAAAAAGTTGTGCCGCACTATAACGTGATGGGCGTGGCCAAGGCGGCGCTGGAATGCACGGTACGGTATCTGGCGCAGGATCTGGGACGGCGGAAGATTCGCGTCAACGCGATTTCGGCGGGGCCGATCAAGACGCTGGCCGCGCGCGGCATCTCCGGCCTGGGAGACATGCTGCGTTCGCACGCCGAACGCGCTCCTCTGCAACGCAATGTGGAGGTCGGAGAGGTGGGCAGCACCGGCGTGTTCCTCGCCTCCGATGCGAGTTCCGGCATCACGGGCGAGACCATCTACGTAGATTGCGGCTACAACATCATGGGATTTTGACGAAGTGCCGATACCTATAACGAGACTGATTCCTCCCGTACTTTTGACAATTTTTTGACAAGAGTCCGGAGGGAACAAGGGGTAATCTTAGGTTCTATGAAGTACTCGCGGATTCTCTGCCTTTGTGCGTGGGTGACGTTGTCGCTCACTCCCTGTTTTGCGCACCATATGGCGGTGGTGGTGAATAAAGGCAACATCGTTCAGAACTTTACCTCCGCTCACCTGGCTAAGATTTTCAAGGGGGAAGTAAAGAAGTGGCCCGACGGCAGGGATGTGGTGCTGGTGTTGCACGGCAATTCGCCGGACGAGATGGTCACGCTCGAGCATCTGACCAAAATGACCGGGGCGGACCTGAAGGCGCTGATCGCGTCGCATAAGGATTCGATTCGGACGGTGGGGTTGGATGCAGATGTGATCGGTGCCGTGGCCTCTACTCCGGGGGCGATCGGGTTAGTGGAAGAACATTCCATCACGGATCGCGTCATTGTGGTCAAGGTAGACGGTAAATTGCCGATGGAATCCGGCTACTTGCCTCATTAGCGCTGAGACACTCTGGGTAGGGCCCAGATTTATCCACTGTTACCGCTGCGCTGAAGTGCTCCTACTCATCACGCTGAAACCGGGCGTGGCGGGAAAATACTGACCGCGCCCGAAGACGGGCGAGAGCCTGCCCTGAGCTTGCCGAAGGGACGCCCGTCGCCCCACGGACCAAAATCCTATACAGCTCCGGTAAAGCATCGGCGGCACTTTGCCGATTACGCAGCTATGAGGCAAAGCACCAGCGTTGGGGACCGCAAGTCGCCCTCGACCCGGTTCTGGCAGTCACTGTTCCGGAGTTCCCCGTTCAATCCGGGAGACGTTGCACCGCCTCTCGCCGATCCGCTGCATTGCGAAACACCGGTGCTGCGCCACGCCGAGATTGCTGCGATGTACAGCGGGCAGCGCGTCGCAGGCGACTTCTATGAATTTCTGAGAGTGGGACCGTCCCGCATGTTGTTCGTGCTGCTGGATATCGCGGGCCTGCGGGCGGACACCCGTGAAGTCCTGATCGCGGTGCAGAAGACGTTCCGAACGCTTGCGCCCGAACTCTTCTCCGGCGAAGACTTCAACGAGACTACCGCCATGAGCGACCTGTGTTACGCGATGAACCGCACCATCATGCATACCGGGCTGCGCAGTTGTCCGGGGTTTATCGGCTGTTATAACGAAAATCTGGGGACGGTTTGCTATGCCAATGCTGGCCACACTCCGGGGCTGCTTCGCGACACCACGGGAATCACGCTGCTCGAGGCGACCGGGCTGCCACTGGGCTTGTTCTCGCACACCACGCAGAGTGCGGCTGCCTGCCATCTTGTGCCCGGCTCAGCTCTGGTGGCGGTATCACGTGGGATCATCGAAGCGCATCGCGTCGATGGGGAGTACACAGATCGGGGAAACATAGGTCTGGAGAGCATTGATCCGGAGAACATTGATCCGGAGGGCACCGATCTGGAGAGCATTAACGCGGAGAGCATGGTTGCGGAACTCGGACTGGACGGGGTGAGGCAAAGCCTGCAGAACGCATCCGTGATGAGCGCGTACGACCTGTGCCTGACCGTGCTGCAGGCGACCCGGCAGTTCACACTGAGGACTCCCACGCACAACGATCTCACGACGCTGGCGCTGGTGCGGTTCGCGGCCAAGGATGTGGTCTAACCGGGTCAGGGCTGCGGTTACGGCTTACTTTGCCTCTTCAGTTCCTGCGGATTAGCAGCCCCATTCGGCAGCGCCGGGCTTAGCAAAATAGCGTCGCGAGTCTTCCGCTTCTCTTGTCTTTGCTGTTGAGGCCACTTCCAATATGGCCAGGCGCGCAGCCGCCACCATGCGATTCTTTTCTAGCTGAGATATCTCGTCCCATGACTCGGGTGTTGCCTGGGTGGTGCAGCCAAAGTCCGGCCCAAGGGCCTGGTGATAATGATGGAAAAGTTCCGCCAAGTGTTCCGCTGATACTTCCTGGATCGACATCGGAAATGCCCCCTAACTACTCACTCTATTTGATACGGCGGGGCATAAATTTCGAGTAAAGCGTCCATAAAAAGTTCGTAAGGCACTGTGCCGGTGTTTACGAATTCTTTATCCCTGTCACTCTCACTGCCTCGTGGGGCTCTTACGCAGGCTGCTACAGGGATTTTCCTGGGGCTGCGATGTACCAGCCTTCCTTCAGGAATTGCTCGACGGAGCGCTCCTGGATGCCTTCCTGGACACGCAGTTCGTCGTTCAGAAAATGGAAGGAAACGGTTCCGGCGCGGCGGGCAACTTCAAGGTCAGTATTAGTATCAGTATCAACGTCGATGCGGTCGATGCGAATGCGATTGCCGTTGCGATCGGCGCAGATTAAGCCGACTTCCAGATCTGCATCGGTAGCTTTCCTGATGGTTGCTTCGGCTCTCGGGGACATGATTGGCGGCATCGCTAGGGCGAGATTAGTATTTTCCGTGAAATACCTTCTGATCAACGTCCGGCCAGAACTCTTTTAATACGTTGAACAGGCCATCCAAGCCCACCTGCGTTCCCCAACGTTGGTACGTTTTCACCCAGGGGTTGGATTCTGCCGGATAATAAGTATTGCCGATGCCCGCCGCCGCTCCAGCGCCCACGATCTCGGAAAAATTGAAGGTGCCTTTCCCCCATTTGTCCTGGTGACCAACAGCCGAGTTACCGCATAACCGGTCCGCTTAAAGAATCCGCCTTTGCCCATGGTGTAGTATCTCGGGTCTTCTTTCGTCACCGCAGGTACGATCGCTTCCGTCATGTAGTTCTCTATACTGCTGTCGAGAAAGGAGTGCCAGTAATACTTACCGTAGCCCTCAGCGCCTTGGCCAAAGGTCGGCTGCGATTTGCCGGCCATGCTAATTCCAGCGAGCGCTCCCACGAGAATGAAGCCGGAATAGTCAAATGTATCCTGGGTCGCCAGCCAGAATTTGCTCTTGAAACTCAGCGGAGGCAAATGCGTGTTGGCGCTGACCGCACGGTAATTTGGGACGACCCACAGAATTCTCTTAGGTTGTTTACCATACTCTTCATTGGGGTTACTTGGTGCTGAAGGGCTGACCTCGGTGGTCGGCGCGTCGGGCAGGGAGGATTTTCCATTCGTCGGCGTGGCGGTTTGCGGAGGGTCTTGGGTCAGCGCAACATCCGTCGGCGCAACATCGGTGGTCAGGGAAAGGTCATCCACCGCCCAACCTACGGTCGCTTGTTGGGATTGTTCTGGCGCGCTCGCTGATCCCCGGACCTGAGCAGACGCAATTGCCGAGGTTCCCACCAACGCCACCGCCATGCAAAACAACCGGATCACTTTCAAATCTTCCCCCGCACATTTGAATTATCCCGTTCGGGCCGGCCAGTTCGGATCTTCAAGCCTTTTCTGCTTGTTCTTCAAGGCTTGGATTCTGCGAACCGGTGTTTGGATGCACTCCGCGGCAGAAAACAGGTCCGTGTGGATTCTGGATTGGAAGGGCTAGTCGGTTGCTTTCTGCTGCTGTTTCTGCAGGCGGCGGGCATGTCTGCTCTGCAAATAGTGGTGAACATCGGGCCAAAACTCCTTCAGCTCATTCCCAAAGGCATCGAGGCCCATCTGCGTTCCCCAGCCGGAGAGACTCGACGAAAAACTACGATCGGCGGCGGGATAATAGAAGTTGGAAATGGCAATCGCCGTTGCGTTGCCGGCAAACTCTGGAACATTGAACATGTTGGAGCCGGAGTCTCTTCGGGCGACAAAAACACGGCTGAAGGCGTAGCCAAAGCGGCGCGCGAACGACCCCCTGCCCAAGCGAAAATAGCGAGGATCTATTTTTAGGATCGTGGGGAAGACGCCGCCCACCATGATATTGCCGTCCACCTGATCGGCGAAAGCCGCTCCGTACCGCTTCGCATATCCCTCCATTCCCTGTCCGAATCCCGGAGAGGAATTTTCCGCCTGCCGGATGCCCGCCACAATGCCCACGATGGTGAATTCGTACGGGTCGAACGATCCCTTCGCCGCCATGGCGAACTTCTCTTTCCAGGAGACCGGCGGCACGTGCGACTGACCATCCACCGTCAAGTAGTTCGGCATCACGTAAAACATCCGGTCGTTCTTCTTCTTCTCTGCATCTTCCTGGACCGGACTGTTTGGATCCTGAGAACTACTCTGGCCAGACGGTTGGTCTCCGGGCTTGTCCTGTTTGGGAGGACTGGTCGCGGGCGGTTGGGTGGATTGGGTAGTGTCCGGTGTTTGAGCCGGTGGGACGCTTTGACCCGTGCAAAAAATTGCGGCGGACAAGATCGAGGCGGTCAGCAGGCCTACAAGCGCGGAATAGCTTAGCTTCAAGTTGATTATGGCTCCAGGTCCAATTAATTGAGATCCGGGTTTGATGGCAGTCCAATGTCGTTCAAGCCAATGTTGTCAATCAATCGGAGTCAGCGCTTGGTCACTAGGATTCTGCGCTCGGTCTCTCCCGCCCGGCCGTCTTTGGGTCCTTCCAGCGTGATTTCCACGTTCTGGTCGCGTTCGAAGCGAGGGAACTTCTCTCCCCACTCTATCAGTAGGATGCAGTTTGGGGCGAGCAAGTCGTCCAGGCCGAGCGTTTCCAGGTCGCGCTGTGTATCGATGCGGTAAAGGTCAATGTGGTAGAGGGTGGCGCGGGGTCCGCGGTATTCGTGGACGAGGGTGAAGGTGGGGCTGGTAACATCCTCGGCGCGAGCGGCTTCGAAGCCTTCAGCGATCCCCTTGACCAGGGTGGTCTTGCCCGCCCCGAGATCGCCACGCAGCAGAACGATGAGCGGCCCAAGCGTGAGCGGAGCAGACAGTTCGGCGGCAAGCTTCCGCCCGAAAGCGATGGTCTCCTCGGCGGAGTGAGTGATGGTCTGGCTGGTCATCTCTGGTTGGTCATTCCGGAGGGATCAGTATAGCGAAGGAGCTGCGAGCTTCGAGCTGTGAGCGAGCAAGAGGGCTGCCGGTAGCTCGCTGTCCGTAGCTCGTGGCTCGCAGCTTACTGCCCGAGGACCAGCTACGCGAGAATCCCAGACCCTGCCTTAGAATACTTTCGGCGCTTGAAGGCGCTCGGAAGCCGGATCGAGGAAATTCCGGTCCATGGCGGAATCGAGAGACATGCGGAGCTTGCGCTCGTCATCGTCAGCCAAGGCTATAAAGCGAAAAGGCTGAAGACACGCGCTTTGATACTTGCGCGTTGGGTTGAGCATTTCGGCCATACCGCAGATGGCTCCCGCGCGGGTGTGGAACGCGATTTCGACGAAGTCTCCGGTGGAAAGCTCGTGCTGCAACTGCAGCAAGCCGCCGGTGATGGAAATGGATTGTAGTTTTGCGCGCGTCCGCTGGCCGCCTTCGGCCATAACCGCGGCCGTAACCGATCCGTTAAGTTGTACTCTGGGTGAACGCCGGTTGACATTGCTTTGGGGGAAGTGAGTCATAGCCGGATAAAACTATGCCATGCTCCGGCCGGTTGGGGCAGATTACCAAAGCGCGTGTACACGAGCGTATGCTCTAGAAGACAGGGCTGATCGGGCCCTTCTGGTGCCCAAGTTCGTGGTAATAACGGCGGTAACTTTTCTGGTTTGCACCGGGAGAGTACCTTTGTGCAGTAGGGCGCTGATAAGACAACGTTTGCGCGATGTGAGGCGTTCATAGGTATGGGTATGGCCAAGAGGTCAAGACTGCAGTTTGCGGTAGGGGCAGTTTGCGTGCTGGGAGCATTGCTGACGGGTTGCTCGCGGGATCCGAACGTCCGCAAGCGGAAGTATCTGGAAAGCGGCCAGAGCTATTTCGACAAAGGGCAGTACCGCGAGGCGGAGATTCAGTTCCAGAACGCCATCCAGATTGATTCGCGCTTTGCCGAGGCTCACTACAAGCTGGCTCTGGCGGCGTTGAAAATCGGGGACGCGCGAACCGCAACCCAGGAGCTGTTGACTACGGTCCAGATCCAGCCGGAAAACTATGATGCGCAACTCGATTTGACCAACCTGCTCGTCCTCTTTCGTCAGTTCAGTGACGCGAAGGAGCATTTGGACAAGCTTAAAAAAGATTGGCCCGAGAAACCCGACGTATACGTCGCGAGCGCGAACTATCACGCCGCTATGAATGACACCACTGCCGCGATGGCGGATATGCAGACAGCACTGCAAAAGGATCCCAACCGTTCCGACTCTCATCTCAATCTGGCCATGCTCCAGATGCACGGGGAACAGTGGGACGCGGCGGAGGCGAGTTTCAAGAAGGCGGTCGAACTAAGCCCGAAGTCAACGGTTGCACTGGTCTCGCTGGGAAACTTCTACCGGATTCGGGGGCGATTTCCCGAGGCCGAGCAGATGTACCGGCAGGCGATCGACTCGGCAAAGGACGATCCCGAACCCCGGCGCGCGCTTGCCAGCCTGTACGTGGCGGAGAACAATCTCGGCCAAGCCGAGGAATTGCTGCGCCGATCGAAGAATGATTTTCCAAATAATTCCGTGGGCTACCGCATGCTAGGCGAGTTCTACTATTCCACCCACCAACTCGACAAAGCCACGGCTGAATATGCCTCGTTGTATAAGGACCATCCCAAGGACATGGTGGTCAAGAAGAATTACATTCAGTTTCTAATCGAGAAAAACCGGCTCGACGAAGCCCGCCAGTTAAACGACGAGATTCTAAAGACGAAGCCCGATGACGCGTACGCCCTGGTTTCCAAGGGAGAGATCGAGATTAAGAGCGGCAAGGCAAGTGACGCCGTCAATACCCTGCAGGCGGTGCTCAAGAACGATCCCGATAACGGGGTGGCGCATTACCAGCAGGGCCTGGCATTCGACCAACTGGGCAACGCCAGCCGGGCAGAAGAAGAGTGGCGCAATGCGGCTCGACTGCGTCCCGACCTCGTCGAAGTGCACCGTGCGTTGGCGAGCGTTGCCGTCCAACGGCGTGATGCCTCCGGGCTGGCCCAGGAAGCGGACCAGATCATCGCCTTGGAGCCAGGCTCTCCTGAGGGATACCTGTTGCGCGCGGTGGCCGATATCGATCGCAAGCAGTTCGCAACTGCGGATGAAAATATTCACAGGTCCCTGGAAAGGGAGCCCAACAATCCTGCCGCCTATCTGCAGTTGGGCAACTTGCGGAAAGCACAGGGCCAGTTCGTGGAAGCGCAAAAAGCCTACCAGCAGGCGCTGGACCAGGATCCGAATTCCGCCAAAGCGCTGCTCGGCGTGCTCAACATGGACCTGATACAAAAGCAGCCGGACAGGGCCATTGCTACCGCCAAGACACAGTTGGACAGGTATCCCAAGAATGCTGGATTTCACATCATACTGGGTGAACTTCTCCGGGAACAGAAAAAAGATTTAGCGGCAGCGGAGCGGGAGTTCAAACAAGCCTCGGACCTGGACCCCAAGGACAGCGTGGCACTGGTTAACCTCGGCGCGGTGCAGCGCGAGCGGGGCGCGACGGATCAAGCGCTGCAAACCTATCTCGATGGAGCTAAGGCCAATCCCAAGGTGGCCGCATTCTATTGGTTCGCAGGTGTGATCTATGAGAACAAGCAGGACTGGGGGCAGGCGGAACAGCAGTACAAGAAGGTGCTTGAGATTCAGCCGGAGAATGCACTGGCTTCCAACAATCTGGCGTTCGTAATGCTGGAGCAGGGCGGCAACGTGGACCTTGCTTTCACCATGGCGCAGACGGCGTACCGTCAGCTTCCCGACAATGCGAGCTCCGCCGATACCCTGGGGTGGGCTTTCTACTACAAACGCGCCTACACGTCCGCGATTACTCACTTCAAAGAAGCGCTGAGGAGGGAACCGGAGAATGAGCACTTCAACTACCACCTGGGGATGGCATACGCGAAGAATGGTCAAGTCGATCTGGCCCGGCAGCAACAGAAACTGTTGAGAAGGATCAATCCGAAGTCCCCGGATTTGGAGAAATTGCAAGAGGCGATCGATGAGGCGAAAGGGTAGAGATCGCTCACTCCGGCAGTACCACCCCAAACAGCTCGCGCAGCTTCGAGCGCCATTCTTGATCCCCGGAGAGTAACGTTTCCTGTCGTAATCCTCCGCGCGTCTCAATCAGCTTATTGTCCGACAAAGTGACTCGGCCTTCGGGAGTGGCCAGTGAGCATATTCGCTGGCGGGTGAAATGCGACTCCGGTGAGGTCTGATGATAGTGACACATCGCTGCAAATTCGGAGAGTTCCCGCGGCTGTGGAGTGAACGCGTATTCACTTTTCCACTTGCCTTCAACCATGACATCGAGGCCGAACTCGCCATTAGTTGAAGTCAAGCTCGACGCTGGGCGGGATGTCTCGCGGGATGTCAGACGCGACGTCAGACGATAGACGCGTCCGTTTTGCGCCTGCTCCCTGCCGGAATCGAGGCGTAACGGTTCCAGGAAGCATTCCCCAAAGCCGACGTCGGCCAGCCACGGTTCCTCGAGATCGACGCGCAGCGTGAGGTGATCGAATTCGGGACCATAACTGCGGTCTTCACCAGCAACTCGACCTGAGAGTAATGTCACCTGAAATCCCAACGCTCGTAGCAGAGCGGCGAAGGCTCCATTCAGCTCGTAGCAGAAGCCGCCGCGACGTTGGTCGACAATCTTGTGCAGAATACGGGCTTCTTCACAGATAATTTTGCGACCGAGATGGATGTCGAGATTTTCGAAGGGGACAGTGAATAAGTGGGCGCGATGGAGGGAGCGCAGAAGATTAACGCTGGGAAGGCCGATCACAGGACGGCCGATACCAGGAACCTCGAGGCCAGGCATCAGCTGCGGTTGGTAGCGGATGCGTTGCAAATAGGCTTGAACGTCCATGGGCAGCCTGAGACGGGGCAAGCCCAGTCTCTACACCGGCAGTTCTTCCTGCATCCATCCTCCCGCTACTTCGAGCTTGGGTTCGATGGCGAGGTCGAGAACCAGTTTTTCGAGGATGAGGCGCTTGCCGGGAGGATTCGAGCGTAGCGCCAGATCGGCTTTCGCCACCAGGCGAATGGCGCGGGTCAGTTCCCGCTTCGATTTGTAACGCCGCGCCTGGCGAATGATATCGTCGGCGGCAAACGGCGGCACGCGAAAACCCTGCCACAACGCCGCCCACAGCATGCGCTGGTCGCGCACGTTGCGCTCCAGGATGACCAGCATCTGGCGAAAAGTCTTGGCCAGCATGTAGAGATGGCCGATGGCAGCTTCTTCGCCGTCGCCGGTCGAAAGCAGCGCATCGAGGATTTCAAGCGCACGCACGCGGTCCTTGGAGGAAATCGCATCGGTCAACTCGTAGAGCGAGCGCTGTTTCGCGGCGAGCACCATGGTTTCGACGTCGCCCAGCGTGATTTTCTTCTTTTCGCCGACATAGAGAATCAGCTTCTCCAGTTCGTTCGACACCATCATCATGTCGCCGCCGAGGGCATCCACTAATTCGCGGGCGCCGTCGGCGTCCATCTTGACCGCGCGTGTGGCGCAGTACTCGCTGATCCAACGAACGGCTTCACCCTCTTCGACGCGAGACAGTTCTACAATGCCGCAGAACGACCCCAGGTCTTCGCGGATCTTCTGGTAGCGGTCCTTGTCGGTCATCTCCATGCGGCGGGCGTCGGCGGGAATGCTGATGTGATCAGCAACGAAAACCAGGAGCGCATCGGGATTGGGATTCTTGCAGTAGGCATCGATGGCTGCGATCTTCTCGGCATTGGAGTTCGCGCCGCGGCCGAACAGCGTCTTCACGCCGCGCACGAAGAAAACCTGAAACGGCGCCATCAGCGAGGGGGTGCGGGCGCGGTCCAGAACCTCATTCAGCGAAGTTTCGGCGAGGTCGAACTCGAACAAGCCGAAGTCGCGCGAGTCGGGCGCGACCAGGTGTTCGAGAATGGCATCGCGGCAGCGTTTGCGAAAAAACGCTTCATCGCCGACGAGCACATAGGCCGGCTTCAGCTTGCGCGACTCAAGTTCGGAGAGAAAGCGGTCGGCCTGACTGAAGGAACGCATGATCAATAGTAGCCTTTCGCCTGCAGCATCAATAGGCCTCCAGGATATTCGCTACCAGGGTGCGCGCGAAATCGCGCGACAGGCGATCTACGGCCGGAGAATCTTCTTGAAAAAAACTGGGGAGATCACTCGAAATTTCGTATTGCTCGTGAAAAAGATAGGCAGGATTCTCGAAGAGCACCTTGCCCTGACGATCGGTCAGTTTCACCTGTACGCTCACCGTAACCAGGGAACTGACGGCGCGCCCGGTTATGGAATCGTAAGCCAGCGGGCTCGCCGTCGCCGATAGAACGGTCGCCCTTAACACCGCATCCGCGTCGCCAGTCGCTTCATGGAGCACATGGTACTGGGTGCGGGCGTTGAATTCGCGGACGACAGCGTCGGTAAGCAGTTGCTCGATGCGAAAGGTCTGGCTGTGGCTTGCAAAACCAGGAATCGCTATAGTGTGGATGTTCTGCGGCAGTGCGGCCGTATTTCCGGCGGTATGATAGCCGCAACCGGACGCGGCCAGGCCCGCTGCGAGGACGATGCCGGCAACCCACTGCATCGCCGAGCCCCGATTCATCGAACTCGGCCGCATTGAGTCTGACCTCATTGAATCTCGCGTCATTGAATCTGGCCCCGGGGCCGGGATGCGGTCATGGTCTCCGCGCATTCGACCGCGGTCAAAGCGGCAACGCGCAGGTTGTCGGTGGTCGCCCAGAGCCACACGCCGTTCTTGTGATCCGCGTCGATGGCGAGCGAGACCAGGATATCGCCCTGACCGGCGGCGCTCACATTGGTGGGCGTATCTTCCGGACTGCCGCTCACGACCACGTGCTCTCCCGCCAGAGCTTGCGAGAAATCCGCGAGCGCGACTGGCTTCTCCATTTCGAAATAAACCGAAAAACCGTGTCCATGGAAAACAGGCGCCTGCAGCACCTGCAGCGCAGGCTCGACGGCGCCTCGGGCAATGTGGCGGTAGTGCTTTCGGATGCGCTGCGACACAGCGTCCAGCGCCAATTCAGATCTTTGTCCGAAGCGGGGCACCATGTTGAACGCTACTTGGATGTCGTACACATTCTTCGGCAGTTCCTGGAAGGAGAGCAGGTTGACTGTCTGCTCGTGCAGTTCGTCCATACCCTTCTGGCCATTTTCCGACGCCGGTTCAAACACGGTCGCGACCATGCGCTGTATTGGGGCTGCCTTCTGGCTGCGCAAGGCAAGCATGGCCAGGACGGTGGCCGCCGGATGAGCCACTACGACTGGACCCGGCTGCAATTCCGGGGCAACGGGCTGGCCGGTCTGGCGCTCGATCCAGGGCGAGCGGATTACCGCCCCCGCCCCCGCTTCATCCTCCAGCGCGAAGGTGAGATCGAGGATGGTATCGCCCAGGTCGCGGGCCGCTTTCCAGTTACTGCGCGTGGAGCGCGGATCGGAAGCGAAGAAGGCGAAGTCGACGCGCTCGAACTGTTCCGAGCGAATGCTCTGGATGAAGTTCATCTCATCGCCGATCGCTTCCAATCGACCAAGAGACTCGTCGTCATCGAGCAAGCGGACATCGACAGCGGGAAAATTCCGTTCGCGGAGGATTTCGACGATCTCTTTTCCCTTGAGTGAGGCCGCGCCGACGATGGCTACACGATAAAGGCTGCTGCCGCGGGCATCAGCCTGCGAACCGGCGGATTTCGAAACGGGAGGCTTGGACACGGCAGGCTTTGAGACGGGGCTCATGGAGTGTGAGATGCCTCCCGGTACACCGGAGGTGCAGGCGGCGCCTTGCGATGGAAGATCCACTGCAGACGCCACAGGACGCCGGAAGCCATATATAAAATCGCGATCACGAAAAGCACGGGACGGGAAAAGAACCAGATCGACGCGCCGACCACGCCAAACAGCACAATCAAGCGGAACGGTCGGCGCGAACGAAAATCAATATCCTTGAAGCTGTAAAAGCGCCAGGTGCTGACCATCAGATAACCGACGACGACCACCATCATCAACCAGCTCATGGACGTCCACCAGGAAGTTATCGGAGCTCCGGCGGAGTAGTGGACGATGGCCGCAATCACTCCCGCACCGGCAGGGATCGGCATGCCCACGAAATATTTTTTGCCCGGACGTCCTGGATTCGAAGGCTCGGGATTCTTCGCAATGTTGAAGCGCGCCAGACGGCTGGCGCCCGCCATGAGGAAGGCGAAGCAGGCTACCGAGCCCAGCTCCGTAATCTTCTGCCGCAGTTCAGGCGCAATGACCATGGGCAACAAATGAAATCCCCACATCCAGGCGAGCAGGGCTGGGGCAACGCCGAAGGTGATGACGTCAGCCAGAGAATCGAGTTCTCTGCCGAAATCGCTGGCGGTGTTGGTCATGCGCGCGATGCGGCCGTCCAGGCCGTCGAAAAAGACGGCAAAGCCGATGGCCATGGCCGCGTAGTCCAAGTGCCAGGTTTCGCCCGAACTGCCGTGCACGGTCTGCAAAATCGCGTAGAACCCCGCTGCGATGTTCCCGGAGGTGAACAGAGAGGGCAGTATATACATGCCCTTGCGCAATTTTCCGCGCGGACGGTCGGATTGACGACGACGTGGCTCTAGGTCTTCCATTTTCCTGACTCTGTTCCTGATTCTGTTTCCGGCTCTCCCATTTTAGTGAGTCTCGCGCTCCCCTGCCGTGCCGGCATGAACTGGCGGAGCGACCGGCAAGAGAGCAAGTATCGTCGCCCCTCCCTTGACGCGATCGCCGGGCTTCACCTGGATCTCGGCATCGCGATCGAACAGCACATCGACGCGAGAGCCAAACTTGATGAGCCCGACTCGCTGGCCGCACGCTACCTGGTCTCCTACTTTAAAATTGAAAACGATGCGGCGCGCGATCAAGCCGGCGATCTGTTTGAATATTACGGTACGGCCGTCGCCTTCCACGGTGACGATGTTCTGCTCATTCTCCTCCGCCGAATGGCCTGACATGGCGTTGAGGAACTTGCCGCGCTGATAGCGCACTTCGCGGATCACACCGGCAATCGGCGACCGGTTCACGTGCACATCGAAAACGTTGAGAAAGATGCTGATGCGGTGGCGCGGAATCCCGCCGGAAGTCACGACCGAAACATCGGTCACCTTGCCATCGCCGGGAGAAACGACGGCTCCGGGAAGCGTGGGAATCTGGCGCTCGGGATCGCGGAAAAACCAGAGAAAGAAAGCCGCCAGCAGTAGAACCGGAACAGCGTAAGGCCAAGCCGCGAGCCACACGATCAGGCCCGCAGCGAGCAGGCAGCCCACACCATAGAAATAGCCGTCACGCACCATGGGAATTCACGAACGATTATAGAGCGAGGCCTCGACGTTCTGCATAACTGCAATAAAAAAAGGCGCTTAGAAGCGCCCGGTACAAAGACGTAGCTCGCCCGCTTTGGTTCGCGATCTCGATCGCAGGCCTGACTGCTCGGCCCGATTGATCTAGGCAGATTGATCTATGCAGGTTGCCTGTAAACCTGTTGCTCCAGACTCTGCATCTGGTCTTTCAGGCGCAGCTTCAGCTTCTTCAGCCGCACTTCCTCTAGTTTTTCATCTTCGGTTAGGTATCGCTTCTGGGTGAGGGATTCCAGCCGTTGGGAGTATTGCGAGTGCTCCTGAACCAGCCGCTGGAACTGATCATGGCCGGTCAGGAGTTGCTCTCTTGGAGTCAGCATCCTTGCTAGACCTCCTAGGTGTTTGTTACTGCACGGTTAAAAAGTAGCACAGGGCCGGTGAGGGTTCAATGAAATTTCATAGATTTATTTCCACCGTGGCCAGCGGGGTCTGGAGTTGAAAGTTGCACAGCAAACAGTGCAGAAACCCGCGGCTTTTCGGTCCTTTTTCGGTCGTTTTTTCGGTCACTTTCCGGTCCATGTCAGCGGTCGAAGCGAAGAGCGTACAGAATCGCATCTTCTGCCGGAACCGTGTAATACAACAGCCGCCGGCCCACTTTGCCAAATCCGTGTTTTTCGTAGAGTTGGCGGGCGGGCAGATTCGATTCGCGGACTTCGAGCAGAATGGCTGACGCGGAATCGCTCTTCGCGCGCTGAATCAACTCCTGCATCAACTCATCAGCAACGCCGCGGCGGAGTAACTCGGCGGATACCGCCATGTTCTCGATCTCCCACTCGCCCGCGACCGCTTTCGCACAAATAAATCCGCAAACCCGGCCCGCTTCCTCGGCGGCTTTCTCCGCTACCAGAACGACACCGCTATCCACCAACTTGTTGTATTGCTCGGACGTCCAGTGGGCTGCGCCCGACGCCTGTTGCTCGAGGGCGAGAATCGCCGGCACATCTCTTAACACGGCGGAGCGAATGGTCACGGGCATGGATAGTTGATAGTCGTATCACTTGAGAGTTGACAGTCTCACGCTTTCGGCTTCGAGAAAATTTCGGCGTCGGAATGGCGGATGTAGTTGGCCTCCAACTCTTCGGGACGAACCGTCTGCCCCCGCTTCAGATGCTCCCATCCCAAGCGGGCAATCACCCCGCTGCCGGGATACTCAATCTGCTCGACGCGAACTCCGGCAGCCCGAACCATCTCCGCCAATGGAGCATCGGGCGTAACGGTAACGATGGTCTTTCCCTTTGCGATGGCGACCAACTCCTCCGTGCCCAGCAGGCGTTCGCTGTGCTTGCGCAAGTGTGGCGCGAGTTCGTAGTCGCCGACATACACGTCGCCCCGGCCTGCATCCATTGCCGCGAGAACCCGGCCACGCGCCGCGCCTTGCGCTGTACTGCTCCACGCAACCGCTTCCAGCAACGAAATCGCAGCGATTGGTTTCTGCAGCGCCTCGGCCAGAGCTTTAATGGCAGCCAAGCCTACGCGCAACCCCGTAAACGACCCCGGACCGTTCGCCACCGCAAACGCCCCAAGATCGCTCTTACTATATTTGTGCTTTTCAAGCAGCGCGGCAATCTGCGGGACCAGTTGCGCCGAAAACGCGCCACCGGTGAGGGGCACAACTTCGACGATCTCGACTTCGCTCGGGCCCGGTGTTGTACGCGCCAATGCGATGCTGCCGTTTTTGCCTGAAGTGTCGATCGCTAGCACCAGCATAGATTCGAAACTGTGACTGCCGCCAAAACGCCTTACCACGGAGGACACAGAGGAAGCACAGGGGACATCTTTGGTTCTGGCGCGATGGTCAGTGCGCGCCTTCCACCAATTCCAGCAGCACGCCCGACGTGCTCTGCGGATGCACGAACACATACCGATGGCCGCCCGCGCCCGTCTTGATCTCGTTCGAGACCAGGCGCACGCCCTCGTCCTTTAATTTTGCAACCGCCTCCGCCAGATCAGGGACGCGCATACAAATATGATGCAGTCCCTCGCCGCGCTTGAGGATGAAGCGGGCAATGGTCGAATCATCAGAAGTCGCTTCCAGCAGTTCCAGCCGGCTCTCGCCCACGGGCACCATCACCACTCGAACTTTTTCCTGCTCGACGGTCTCTTCCGGAGAAACGCTCAGCCCCAGCTTCTCGTAGATGGACTTCGCCGCATCCAGCGACTTCACTGCTATGCCGAGATGATCAATGCTGAATTCCATAAATTGCCTTTCATGCGGCATTCCCTGCCACGCCTATCGTGGACGGGCGAGAGCCTGCCCTGAGCTTGCAGAAGGGACGCCCGTCTCTCCACTGAATCTACTTGGGCTTGAGCGCGCGGGCTGTCTCCTCCACTAGTTCTTCCACCAGCGAATATGGGTCGCGCTTGTGTTCGGCGATCTCGGCTGCGTAACGCTCCAGGCTTCCGCCGTCCATTTGTGCGCGCGCTTTTTCCAGCATCGCATCGCGCAGCATCTCGACCAGGCGCTCCTGCCAGTTCTCTACGTTCTTCTTGAAGACCAGGTTCTCCTTCTTTAAGTACGCCTCGTAGTCTGCGATCGCTTTCGCCAACTCCTCGACTCCCACGCCCTCGCTGGCGACGGTCTTCACGATGGGCGGCGTCCAGTGATCGTCGCGCGTGCGCGTGGCCAGGGATTGCATGGCGCGGATCTCACGCTCCACGCTTTCGGCGCCGTCGCGGTCGCTTTTGTTGATGACGAAAATATCGGCAATTTCCATGATGCCGGCTTTGATCGATTGCACGTCGTCGCCCATGCCAGGCACGAGAATCACGATGGTGACATCGGCCAGCCGCACGATGTCGACTTCGTCCTGCCCGACGCCAACGGTTTCGATCATGACCAAGTCGCGGCCGGACGCATCGAGCACGGTGGCAGCATCGGCAGTGGCGCGCGCCAGGCCGCCGAGCGATCCTCGGGTTGCCATGCTGCGGATAAAAATCCCCGGGTCGCCATGGTGATCCTGCATGCGGATGCGGTCGCCCAGGATCGCTCCGCCGGTGTAAGGGCTGGTCGGGTCGACGGCGATGATGCCGACGGTCTGTTTCTCTTTCTTCTTGCGATAGTGCTTGGCGAGCTGATCGACCAGCGTGCTCTTGCCCGATCCTGGAGCGCCGGTCAGACCGATGACTCGCGCCTTGCCGGTGTACGGGAAGAGCGCCTTGAGCAGCTCGGACCAGCCTGGACTGCGGTTTTCAACCGTGGAGATGGCGCGAGCCAGCGCGCGGGCGTCGCCGGATCGCAGACGATCGACGAGAGTTGTACTGGCAAGAGCCAAGCAGGATAGTGTAACAGTCTGACAATCCGGTCCGATCTGTCACCGGGCGTGCGATGCAGCATCTTCGATCAGAGCTGCAACCTCCTTCGGGTGCGAGACGTAGACCGAGTGGCTGGCGCCTGAGACTTCGACCTTGTGGCTGTTGGCTCGAGTGGCATACCAGCGTTCGAGGTCGGGGTTGATGGTTCTGTCTGCTCCCGCTACCAGCATCCAGCTTGGTTTACTTCTCCACGCAGGCGTGGTGATGACTCCTTTGAAATTCTCAGCCTTGTTCATCACCTGCGATCGCGCCATGAAGGCGGCTTGCTCCGCCGGCAGATCAGCTGCAAAGTATTCATGAAACTGCGCTGGGTCGAGGTAAGTGAAGCCGTCGGCCGTCTTCTTGATCGCGTTAGACTTGCTGAGGTCGCTGGGGAAGCGCTTTCCGTCGTCCGACTCATTCTCTCCCGCGTCTGGCATGTGGGCCGCGATGAAGACCAGACCGACGACGGATGGATCCGTGCCCGCTTCGGTGATTACGGCTCCTCCGTAGCTGTGCGCGACAAGAATGCACGGTCCATCTTGTAGGGCAAGGGTGCGCTTCGTCGCTGCGACGTCCTCTTGGAACGACGTCTCCGGCTCTTGGACCATGCTGACGTTGTAGCCATCCTTGATCAGAATGTCGTACACGCCTTTCCAGCCGGAACCATCCGCCCAGGCACCGTGAACCAGAACAATATTTCGAATGCGATGGTTTCATTATTGTTCTGCGCTGAGAGCGCGCAGCAGACCAACACGGATAATACGACGCAGAGGGACTGGCACACTCCTCGCACTACTCGCATAGCCTTCATTGAATCACTCATTTCGTCGCTCCTTTTTTGCGAACTGACTTGCATATCGGCAAACTTGCACTACGCACTGCACCAGGTCGATTCCACCTCAGCGCCCGATCGCAGTCGGATGCTTGGGCTGGTAGAGGCCGATCTTCCCGCCTCCGGGGAGAACCATCGCGGTCAGACTGCCCCAGCGCTCTTCTTTCACCGGACCACATTTCACTTTCTTCTCCTTCAACGATTCCATCGTCGCCTTCAGGTCGTCACACATGAAGTACAGTTCGTGCAGATCGTTCTTCTCGGAGGGATGAAACGCAGCTTCCGCGGGCGGCAACGCAAAAATCAGCCAGCCGTGACCGGCGTCCACCGCGGGAAATTTGAGAATGTCGCGAAAGAAAGCGCGATCGCCTTCCGGGTCCTTGCTGTAGATGATGACGTGAGTTCCGGTGATCATCGCGGTTCCGTTGTTGCTTCGGAATCGCGAGAATCTTAATCTTTCAGCAACTGCCGCGCAATCACCAGGCGCTGGATTTCGCTCGTGCCTTCGCCGATCGTGCACAGCTTCACGTCGCGATAAAATTTCTCCGCCGGATAGTCCTTGATGAAACCGTAGCCACCGTGGATTTGCACGCCTTCGTTGGCGCATTTCACGGCTACCTCGCTGGCGTAAAGCTTGGCCATCGACGATTCGAGCGTGGTCTTCTTGCCGGCATCTTTCATGGCGGCGGCGCGATAGGTCAGGAGTTTTGCCGCGTCGATTTCTGTTGCCATGTCGGCCAGCTTCCACTGGATCGCCTGAAATTCCGAGATCGCCTGTCCAAATTGCTGGCGCTCCTTCGAATACTTCAGGGCCGCTCCGTAGGCGCCTTCGGCCATGCCGAGCGAGAGCGCGGCGATCGAGATGCGCCCGCCGTCGAGCACGCGCATGGCATCGATAAAGCCGTCGCCTTCCTTGCCCAGCAGGTTTTCTCCCGGCACGAAACAGTCTTCGAAGATCAGCTCACTGGTGTCGCTGGCGCGCAGACCGAGTTTGTTTTCTTTCTTCCCGGGACGAAATCCCTTAGTGTTTTTCTCCACCAGGAAGGCGGATAGCCCATGCGTATTCGCGGCTCGATCCGTGACCGCGACCGCGACTACCACGTCCGCATAGTGGCCATTGGTGATGAAAGTCTTGGTGCCGTTGAGCACCCATCCGCCTTTCGCCACGCGAGGCAGTCATGCGCGCGCTGCCCGCGTCCGACCCTGCCGAGGGCTCGGTCAGCCCCCAGGCACCGATGTACTCAGCGGTCGTGAGCTTGGGCAGATACTTCTTCTTCTGCGCTTCGTTTCCGGCAAGGAAAATATGGTTTGAGCATAACGACGTGTGGGCCGCGACGATGATGCCGACTGATCCATCCACGCGAGAGAGTTCAGCGACCGCCGTGACGTACTCGACGTAGCCCATGCCGGCTCCGCCGTATTCGGGTGGGAAGATCATGCCCATCAGTCCGAGCTTGCCTAGCTCCTTGACTGTCATCAGTGGGAATTCGCAGGCTTCATCCCACTTGCATGACGTTCGGCGCAATCTCGCGTTGGGCAAATTCGCGCACCGTCTTCTTCAGGTGCAGTTGCTCTTCGTTTAACTGGAAGTCCAAAAGATCCTCCGATGGATTGTCCCGGCCGTCATTCAAGATTGGTCATGCGTTGTTGGCCACATCAAGGTTGCCAACGAAGCACAGCGACCTGCAGTTCGTTCAGAAATTTCCGATTGGGAGGCCGCGCGGGGATGGCGCAAAACTTGGCGCCCAACTTTTTATTTAAGCATGGCAGGCAGCAATCGACGAAATTCTGGTACCGACCGGTTGGTAACGCGGCTTGTGCGCAAACCAGGGTCCCTCCAACACCATGAGACAACCGCTGGCTCCGCGGCGAAAGAGGACTTAAGTAATCTTCTGCGCGGGAAACGTTTCGACCCCGGGAAGCACTATCTCAAAGTGGGTCCGGCGGTTTTCACCGGAACCCTCCCCGGGGTATACTCGGTTGGCATATAGGAGTGCTGGGTTCTCGAATTCCCCTCGACAACCTTAGGCGAAACGTTGCCTTTGTGATGGGACAGAGGCTTGCGCTCCCTCGCTGGCTCTCCGAACCCTGGGCAATCCCAATGGATGAGCGCGACCACAGAGGTAGTGACTCCGATAGCCCCACCATGCCGGGTGCCCGTGTGCCCGGAGACGTCGTGGGCGCCGGGGCTCTGACTCCCCCGCCACTATCCAACCCTCCGGCCTCCGACGCTGCGACTTTGCCGCGCGGGACTCCGGTTCCAGGCACGTCGCCGGGACTTCCCTACTCCGGTCCGGCTCCGCTCTCGACTGGCAACATCTTGGCTTTTCAGGGTCTGCAACCGGGCACGCTTTTCGGCGGACGCTACGAAATCCTGGCCGTGCTCGGACAGGGTGGCATGGGCGCCGTCTACAAGGCGCGCGACCGCGAACTCGACCGTCTGATCGCGCTCAAGGTCATCCGTCCCGAACTCGCGACGGATCCGGCGATTCTGCAGCGCTTCAAGCAAGAACTCATTCTCGCCCGCAACATCACCCACAAGAACGTGGTGCGCATATATGACTTGGGCGAGGCCGATGGCATCCGCTTCATCACCATGGAATACGTGGACGGCGAGGACCTGCGAACTCTATTGCGACGCGCGCGAAAGTTCTCGCCCCAGGAAGCGATCTCGGTGGTGGAACAGGTCTGCCGCGCGCTCGACTCCGCCCACTCCGAAGGGGTGATCCATCGCGACCTGAAGCCACAGAACATCATGCGCGACCAGCACGGCCGCATCGTGGTGATGGACTTTGGCCTGGCTCGCTCGCTCGGCGATAGCGGCATGACCCAGACCGGAGCCATCGTCGGCACGCTCGAATATATGTCGCCCGAGCAGGCTCTGGGCAGCCCGCTCGATCAGCGCTCCGACATTTTCAGTGTGGGCTTGATCTTCTACGAGCTGCTCACGGGGAAAGCTCCCTACGATGCGGACACCGCCATCGCCAGCCTCATGAAGCGGACGCGCGAGGAGGCACGCCCTGCTTCCGACATCGATGCCACCATTCCCAAATCCTTGAGCGCGATCGTGGGCCGCTGCCTGGAGCGGGAACCGGTCAACCGCTATCACTCCGCTGTCGAACTGTTGCAGCAATTGACCACCTGGGAGGCGAACCCCAACATCAGTGCCGAAACGCTGTCGCAGATGATTTCGCATCCCATCGTGCGTCCTTCGCGCTTCAGCCTCGAGCTTCCGGGAAAGAGCTGGATGTGGATTGCCGGAGCCGTGCTCGTCATAGCACTGGCAACTTTTGCTGGACGCACGCTGCTCAATCGCTCGGGAACGTCGGCCGGTGAGATGGCGCGCGGCATCCCCTCACTCAAGCAGGGGAAGTATGTTGCGATCCTGCCGCTAAAACAGGTGGGGATTCTGGAAGCTGACCAGAAGACGCTGGGCTACGTGACCGACGGCATTCAGGAAGCTCTCGCCGCCAAGCTGTTTCAGCTGAAGGAAGTGCACCTCGCATCCGCTGGTGCAGTGGATAAAGTGGTGGGCAAGGATCTGCCGCTTTCCAAGATCGCCCGCAAATTGGGAGTCAACCTGGTGTTGCAGGGCATGGTGCAGGGTAATAGCGACAAGCTCCGCGTAACTCTCAGTCTCGACGACGCCACGACTGGCAACCGAGTCTGGAGCCAGGAATTTCCGGGAACGCCAGGCGACGTCCTCGCCCTCGAAGACCAGATTTACGCCACCGTTGCCGCCGCCCTCGAACTCAAACCGACCGGCGAAGAGCAGGCCCGCATCGGCGCCCACCCCACCGAGAACCTGAAGGCCTATGATCTCTATCTGCAAGGGCGGAACACACTGCGCAACGGCCACAGCCAGGATGCCTATCGCCAGGCTCTCGGGTTGTTCGAACAGGCAATCGAGAAAGACCCGAACTTCGCTCTGGCCTACACTGGACTCGCCGACTCCAGCCTGTGGATGTATGGTGAAACCAAGGAAGGCATCTGGGCACAAAAAGCCACCCTGGCGGCGCAGCAGGCGGAGCGGCTCTCCAACAACCTGCCCGAGGTTCATCTCTCGCTGGGGAATGTCTATTCCGCGACCGGAAAAAATACCCAAGCGATTGCCGAACTGAAACGAGCGCTGGAATTGGCGCCGAACTCGGATGAAGCCTATCTCAGTCTGGGCGAGGCTTACTACTCCAGCGGTCAAGGTGACGAAGCCATCGCCGCCTATCAGAAGGCTGTAGCCGCGAATTCCTATTATTGGTTGAATCACGATGCTCTCGGCAATGCCTACTTTAGGGAAGGCGACAGCGCGAGAGCGCTCTCCGAGTATCAGAAGGTGATGGAAATCGATGGCGACAGCCCCATGGGCTATGAAGGCATCGGCTCGGTGTATCTGCGGGAAGGTAAGTGGGGCGAGGCCATTCCGCAATATCAGAAAGCTCTCGCCCTCGCTCCCGACGCGCCTACCTACTCGAACCTGGGCACGGCTTACTTCTGGCTGAAGCGCTACGACGAGTCGGTCAAGATGTACGAGAAAGCAACCGAGATGACGCCCAACGATGAGGAACTGTTTGGCAATCTGGGGGATGCTTACCGCTGGTCGGGCCACTCCGACCAGGCCGCTGCCGCTTACGGCAAAGCCATCTCGCTCGCATTCCAGGAGTTGCAGGTAAACCCGCGATCGGCTGGCACGATGGGTGATCTCGGGCTGCTCTATGCCAAAAGAGGAGATGCGGCGAACGCGATGCAGTATACCAATCAAGCCCGCGCCATCAGTCCTGAAGATGTGCAGCTGATGTACTCGGAAGCCCAGGTGAAAACACTGATCGGTAGACCGGAAGAAGCGTTGAAGTCGCTGCGGCTGGCGCTGGAGAAGGGCTATTCTGCGCAGGAGGCCTGGAACGATCCCGAGCTTCAGAAGCTGCAGGCTCTGCCGCAGTTTTCACAACTGGTGAAACAGTTCTCGAAGAACAACCACTAGAGTCGCGCGCGTGATTGGCCACTGCTAAGCGACTCTGGATTTGACCTAAGCCTTCAGCCGGTTCTTCCACAGCTTGCGCCGCGAAACGATCGCGCCCAATCCCGTAACCATCAACGCTATCGTCCCCGGCTCCGGAACCGTGCCCGCAGTCGCGCCGACTATGCTTCCACCGTTCATCCAGCAGCCATTCTTGCAGTCAAACGCAATGAAGAAGCTCTCCCCATTCGTGATCCCGGTCTTCGGGTTGAGCCCGCCCAAAACGCCCGTCATAAGAATTTCTACAGAGCCGTTCTTCAGGGTTTTCGTCGAGCAGTGCAGAAACATGAGCGCCTGGCAACTGATGTCGGCCGCTGGTTCGCCGGTTTCGATCAGCGTCAGCGAGGTCCAGTTCTTTCCGGTGTCGTTGGTGAAATACAACGTGCCCGATCCCTGCTTAGGGATGTCGAACCCAAAAGTAAGGCCGGTGATATCAATACATTGCTTGCAGTCATCCGGAGCGCCGCCACCACCGCCAATTCCGTGAACGATGATTTTTGGATCGGTGATCGCGTCGCCGAAGGCCAGCGCCGACCCAACTACCAACAATAGAGTTAACGCGCAGATCTGAGGGATTTTCATCGAAGACTTCCTGTCCAGCAAAAGGGTCACTGGGTAACCGTCTCCCAGCGTGTGGGGAGCGAGGTTAGCTCGTTCAATAGCGGGGGTCAAGCGGAAATCAACACGTCGTCAAGAAATGTGCGGATGACATGCAAACTATTGCGCAAGCACTGTGCAGGTCTCTGCAACTCTGAATAGGCGCCACGTCCATCGAATCACGCAAAAACGAGTCCGGGATAGAGGAATAAAAAAAGGCGCGCCGAAGCGCGCCCATGTTTTCAGGAGGAACAGCATTCAGAAACGACAACGTTCAGCAGGACAAACCCAAGCTCGTCTTAAGCTCGTCCCAATCTCATCTTAATTTCATCGGCCGAAGCCGGAGGACTGCATCGACTGCCGGGCGACGTCCGAGGAAGACGCAATACCCTGCATGCGCAGCTTGAATTCGTCGGCGTTCGAGGCGCTCTCTAGAGCGGTCTCGTAGTTTACCAGCCCGGCCTGGAACAAATCCCAGAGCGATTGGTCGAAAGTCTGCATGCCATACTGCGACGTGCCGGCGGAAATGGCCTCGCGGATGGCGCGCGTCTTCTCGGGCACCAGAATGCATTCCCGGATATAGGCGGTCGTCACCATCACTTCGACCGCGGGCACTCGGCCCTCGGCGTCTGACCGGCGCACCAGGCGCTGGCTGACGATGGCGCGCAACACCGCTGCCAACTGCAACCGGATCTGTTTCTGTTCCGGCGGCGGAAAAATCGCGATGATACGGTTAACGCTTTCCACCGCATCCAGCGTGTGCAGCGTGGAGAAAACCATGTGACCGGTTTCGGCCGCGTGCAGCGCCGTCCCGATGGTTTCCAGATCGCGCATTTCGCCCACCAGAATCACGTCTGGATCCTGACGGAGAGAAGCGCGCAGCGCCGCCGAGAACGACGGTGTGTCGACCTCGATCTCGCGCTGGTTTACATATCCCTTTTTGTCGCGGTGCAAGAATTCGATGGGGTCTTCGATGGTGATGATGTGCTCGGCGCGAGTCGAGTTGATGCGGTCGACCATGGCGGCCAGGGTCGTTGATTTGCCCGAGCCCGTCACTCCGGTCACCAGCACCAAACCGCGCGGCATGTCGCAAATCTGCTCCACCACTTTCGGCAGGAACAGTTCGTCAAGCGCCCGGATCTTGGTCGGAATCACGCGCAGCACCAGTCCCACGTTGCCGCGCTGCTGAAACACGTTCACACGGAAGCGCCCCAGGCCGGCGACGCCGTACGCCATATCGATTTCCGTGGTCTCTTTGAATTTTTGCTTTTGCCGCGCCGACATCATGCTGAATGACATGTTCAACATGTCTTCGGCGGACACACGCGCCTGGTCGGTCAGCGGCACCAGATCGCCATCAATGCGCAGGTGGGGATAGTTCCCCACCTTCAAATGCAAGTCGGAAGCGCGGCGCTCCATGGCGATACGGAGCAGGTCATCGATATTCATGCAGGCAGGACCCCGGTTACAGTCTCTATGATGAACCGAACTGGGCCCGGGTACGAGATGACGGAAGTAACGGGACCATTGACTGCCGGCGGCGGGTTTCCCGACCGCCAGGCCTCTAACCTGCCCTCAGAAACTTAGTGAATTATCGCCCTAAACGGAGCGGCCTGCCCCACTTGGGAGGCAGGCCGCCAGGGTTGTCTTAAACGTCTACGTTACGCCGCTGCCTGCAGAGGCTCGTCGTAGCTCCCCCCGTAGATCGCGGGCACTTTCGACCCCATGGGACGCAAATAAGTCGCCAACTCGCCCCGATGATGGATGCTGTGATTGTTCAGGAACGCCATATAAAAGATCGCCGGGAAGTTGAAGGCGCCCAAAAAATTAACCGGTGTCAGCAACTGTTCTGCCGACAAAGCGGCCACACGATCCGCTCCACTCTTCATGTTCTTGCCGTACCATTCCACCACTTCGGCAACCGTCTTAGGCTTGTCGGCCTCCGCTGGGTTGGCCATGTTGAACTTCAGATCCGCGATCCCGTCCATGAACTGGACGTCAGTGTTCGCAAGGTGCCAGGCCAATTCCCAAGCGGTACGCGCGTGGGGATCTGGCCGGTAGTCCCTTTTTCCCTCGGGGATCGCTGCTAAAACTTTCTTGGTAATTTCAACTTCTCGGGCAACGCCATCAAGCATCATGGCGCGATAGCCGAGGGCAAATTCAGGCGTGGGAGCAGACATGACAGTTTCTCCTTATAGGCTGGGGTTAATGGAAAAAGAACAAGAACAAGGTCGCCTGCGATCAGGCGCGATCAACTATAGTGCAAGGTAACAGGAAGGGCAAACCGCAAACCTAGACTTCCACCGGCAGCTTCGCCCCCACCGGAACCGGCGTCAGCCAGTCATAGCGATCCGCCTTCTCGCCGCGAACAATCCCGTAAAACTCGGCTTGAAGAGCCTTGGTCATCGGGCCCAGTTTGCCCTTGGCCACGGCAATCTTGTCGACGGAGCGAATGGGCGTTATTTCCGCGGCGGTGCCGGTGAAGAAAACTTCGTCGGCAATGTAAAGGGACTCGCGCGGTATCTGCTGCTCGACGATCTTGATGCCGAGGTCGCGTGCGATCTGCAACACCGAGTCGCGCGTGATGCCCGGAAGCACCGAGTTCCCGAGCGGCGCGGTTTGCAACACGCCGTTGCGGACGACAAACAGATTCTCGCCCGAGCCTTCGCTGACAAAGCCGTTCACGTCAAGAGCTATGCCTTCAGCGTAACCGTTGACGATGGCTTCCATCTTGATCAACTGCGAGTTCATGTAATTCGCGCCGGATTTAGCCATGGTGGGCAGAGTGTTGGGCGCGATGCGCGTCCACGAAGAAATGCAAACGTCCACTCCCTCGCTCGAATCCGCCCCCAAATACTTCGCCCAGGGATAGTTGCAAATATAGATTTCGGTGGGTGAGTTGAACGGATTCACACCCGCTTCCCCGTAGCCGCGGAGAACGACGGGGCGTATGTAACAAGGCCACACGCCATTATGTTTCACCAGTTCGACCATGGCACGCACGATCTCGTCACGGGTGAAGGGAATGTCTATGCGATAAATGCGGGCGGAGTCGATAAGGCGCTGCATGTGCTCGGTGGCGCGGAAAATCGCCGGGCCGCGCGGAAGCGCGTAACAGCGGATGCCCTCAAACACCGACGAGCCGTAGTGCACAACGTGAGACATCACATGGAGGGTAGCGTCGTCCCAGGCGATGAACCGCCCGTTGTGCCAGATCTTGTCCGTTTTCTGAATCGCCATACAGACTCCTTCGCCACAAACATTATAAACGTGGAAGCGTGCCCGCTCACCGAAATCAGGGAATCTATCGTCCCAACCGCCGTCAGGGTCAAGCACCACGAACGCTCGGCTATTGGAAAATTGTCAATGACAATCGCTAATGGCACATCGCTAATGGCAAATCAGTGAATCGCAACGATGTTGTTGGCGACGAACCCAGCTTCACCCGCGACAAGTATTCGCATCGTGATCCGTTCCGCTTTGTAGTGGTGGCTCCGGTGCAGGAGGTAGACGACGCCAACTCCCGCGCCGAAACCTAGAGCCGACCCGGCGGCCTCTCCGGCTGCGCCGCGCGTCACGAAGGGACGCATGATCGGATTGGCTTCGCGGAGTCCCTCACTCAGGCCGCGCTGCGTGGTGATGGCATCGGCGGCGATCAATCCGGCGAGGATGCTGACGTTCACCTTGTTCTCGACTGTCCAGAAGGGACGTTGGCTGGGTGCATCGGGAAGCGCGGAACTGCTGGGCGCATTAGAAAGCGCAGGCGTGAGGCTCGCCGTCAAGCTTTGTGCCTGCAGGGCGCGCTCAGCAAAAGAATCGAGAGGAGGTATTTCATCCGGCTCCTGTACTTAATAGGTCGGTGAAGATCAGGATAAGTAAGAGAAGTACGATAGTACATGGCCCAATCTCGCGAGGCGAGTAGCCTTTTCGTAAGAGTAACTTCGCGGCTGTGGCATGTTACTTGCGAAAGTTCTCAGCCACATAATGTGGGGGATAGCAGGCGGTTTCCGCCCGTCTAAATGGATGTTATGAAATGAGTTACTGGCGCGCGTTTGGTAACTATTACTCTTGTTGTTATCACGTCCGCAAGAAGCCTCCTGTGTGCCGACCGGCGCCCCAGCGGACCGGCAGGACTGCAGAAGGCCTTCAGAAGTCAAACCGCAATGCCAGCTGGGTGACGCGGGCTCCACCGGGCCCAGGCACAAATGTTGCCAAAGACTTGCCGAACGTACCGACATCGTTCAGGTTGGTATCTGGGATCAGGAAGTTCGGGTGGTTGAAGATATTGAAGAAGTTGCCCTGCAACGTAAGCTTCGAAGTCTCGGTAATCCTGAAGCTCTTCCCGAACCCGAAATCGGTGTTGAAGTAGCCCGGCCCAACCAGGGTATTGCGCTCCATTTGCCCCAGCGCCGGTCCCTGACACCACAGGCCCATATTGACAGTCGGCGGGCACGCGGGATCGGTGCTGTTGTATCCATTAAGCATCCCCCAGGCCGGATTTGATCCTGCCGTCGGCCCGCTCTGAACGTCCCCTGTAAGGTAACCGGCGGCCGGACTTACATTGTGGTGGATATCGCTGGTAAGTGCGCCGGGGCCGATATACACGGCGCGGTCGTTGTACTGACCGTCCGCATTGCTATCCACGGTAGAGTTGAAGATGGAAAATGGAGTTCCGGTCTGCACCGACACGATGCCTGACACACTCCAACCGCCCAGCCAGCGGTTTCGGCTGGCAAAGGGCAGTTCGTAGATGAAGCTCGCCACGAACCGGTGCCTCACGTCAAAGTCGGCGGGACCGTAGTCGAAGTGCGGATTCATGCTGTCACTCGGAAAGTCGTTGCTGTTGTTCTTGGTGAAGAACGCATCGCTGATGTCATCCATCGCTTTTGAAAATGTGTAGTTGACATTGAACTGCAGCCCATTGGTAAAGCGCTTATGCAACGACGTCTGCCACGCATGGTAATTCGAGTCGCAGCAGTTACTGCGATAGTCGATGAAACTGTAGTTCGGATTGATTGGTGTGGTGTCCAGTCCGGACGCGTATTCACCATTAAATACGTTGGCGTCGGTAATCCCGATCAGCTTATGCCCAAAGGTGCCGACGTAGTTGCTCTCCAGCACAAAGTCCTTGCCCATTTGGTACTCAAAGCCCAGATTGGCCTGCTCGTAGTAAGGCGTGACGATATTCTGCTCCACGTAGCGAAGCTGAGGGGTCAGTCCCGCGCCCGCGAACGTCGATGTGCCGGTGAAGGGGTAAGTATTCACAGCGAGCGCCTGCGCGGGAGTGATTACATTTCCATTGCCGCCAAACGGACCGAGCAAAGCGAGGGCAAAGTTTGGTGGATTGAAGCGGATGTTTTCGAAAACGTTGTTGTAGATGCGATCGTAGTTGATCCCGAAACCGCCACGCACAACCAGCTTTCCAGTGCCCCAGGTGTCCCAGGCAAAGCCTACGCGCGGGCCAAAATTGTGGAAGTCCTTATTCCAGATGTCATGATTCCTCTGTTGCACGGTGCCGGTAGCAATTGCGCCATAATACGAGCTACTGGTCGGCATAAACGGATTTGGCGGATCAGCATCAGGGCCTGTGCAGCTTCCCCCGGGCGCCAAGCACGGGTTTGTAAACGGAGCATACACACCCGTATAGAAATTCGAATCGAGGCCCGGCTGGAAGTTGTGTGGAGGCCCGAAGTACTCCCAGCGCAGACCCAGGTTCAGAGTCAGACGAGGACCAATCCGCCAGTCATCCTGAAAGTAGAAGGCGAACTCATTGCCGCGATAGCCACGATAGTAAATCGGCAACTGGCCGGTGGCAGGATTGAGAGAAGCTCCGGCGTTGGCCAATGAACCGACGTTTTGCGCGCCGGGGGACGCCTCGTCTGCAATCTCGCCGGCAATTTGGCTGAACGTCTCGTCCGTGAGCAGATCCTCAATGCCCTGGGGCTGGAAGAATCCATACTTGTCAAGATCGAAGCTGCTGCCGTTGCGAATGCGGCGGTATTCGCCGCCGCCCTTGAAGTTGTGCTTGCCCTTGGTAACAGAAACGTCGTCCTTGTACACAAACTCGTTATCCGTGAATAACTGCGGGATGTTGTTGGCGTTGCCGAAGCCGATGAGAGGCGAATCCCAATAGGTGGTTATGTCCGGCATTCCGAGAACACTGGGGTCGCCAGGAAGATTTTCAGTATGCCGCACGTAAGCCACCCGAGCCTGGTTCAAAATCGTGGGGCTGAAGATATGAGACCACGTGACCCCCACATTCTGGCCGCGTATGTGTTCGTAGAGCGTGGGACCCATATCGCTGTTGCCGCCGTAGGCCTGCATTGTGTCCGCGTTGTCATACAAATAAGCCGCGTTCAGTTGATCCCTTTCCCCCAGCTTCTGGTCAAACTTGCCGGTGTAACGCATCTGGTTGATCGAAGACGGTTGGGTCACCGTAACTGTGCCATAGACGTCCACCGGATAGGTGCTTGCCAGAGCGGCATTGCCACTGCCACCGGGGACGTAATACGGCCAATACCCGCCGGGATAGAGGCTCTGCGCACCGGCTGTGAGGCTCGTGCAGTTGGATGCGCCAGGGGTACAGAGCGGAAGAGGCTCGGCAGCGTAAATCTTCTGCCAGATCGGGCCCAGAGTGGCATCGGCGGCGAACGCGCCAGGGCAAGCCGCCCCTAACACCGCATTGCAAAAGCCGGTGGTATTGGGGACGTTAGCGTTGTAAGGACCCGCGTAGATCCCGGTTCCCTCCACGAACTGTTCGAACGCGCCGCTCTGCACAAAATTCACGAAGTCGGGTGTAATGGTGGGCACGGTCAATGGGCTGTTCTCGCGCTCGCGGTGAGCCTCGGCGGTGAAGAAGAAAAACGTCTTGTCCTTCACCACGGGACCGCCCACGGACCCGCCGAACTGGTTGCGCACCAAGTGATCCTGTTCCCCAGAGTTGTTCGAAAACCAACTGTTGGCCGCCAGGGCCTGCACCCGGTTATATTCAAAAAGTGAACCGTGCCATTGGTTGGTCCCACTCTTGAGCACCGTATCGGTGACGAACCCTCCTGACCTTCCGTATTCGGCAGGCGGGATGTGTTCAATCACGCGGTATTCCTGGATGGCGTCGGGATCAATGGTGGTATTGGCGCCGCCCGGGCCGACGGACGATCCGGCTCCGCCCAGATACTGGTCATTGTTGTCAAAGCCCTCAACCAGGAAATTGCCCGAACCGCTGCGCGCGCCATTCACGGCGGCGCCGCGATCCTCCCCTAGCTGAGCGATAACAGCCGGCTCTGCCCCCGGCAGTAATGCGATAAATTCGTTCTGGCTGCGCGTTTCGAGCGGCATGTTTTGCCAGACGTGGCGATCAATCAAGCCGGACAAAGCCGACTCCGTGGTGTGCACCTGCTGGACACCCGCCTCAACCGTTATGCTTTCGCGCGCCCCCCCCACCGTCAGCATAGCGTCGTGCGTGGTCACCGCTCCAACGCTGATGATGATGTTTTCAATCCTGTAGCTCTTGAAACCCGTGGCCGCGATCTCCAGCGCATACGCGCCCACTACCTGCAGCGCACCGAAGCGGTACGTGCCCGCCGACGTAGAGGTCGCGATGAGTTCTTCGCCGGTCGCACTGTTCGTAAGAGTCACCCTGGCGCCGGCGACAACCGCTCCGCTCGGATCCGTCACCAGGCCTGTCAGTTCACCTGTTCCACCCTGTGCCCATAAAATTGCAGTGAACGACGCCAGCACGGCCCATGCAGCCAGAACGCGAATCCACTTGCTGCGTGACGCATATGCCATAAGATCCCCTTTTGAAAAAATCCGAACTAAATCTACCTTTGGGTCCATCCAGAAGAGAAGCTGCGAAACCGTGAGCCGAAACAATACCCCACTGACCGGAGAAGATCAATCCGTGCGCAGGCGAGTGCGCTCAGAGCTGCACAAATTTTCACCCGTTCCGATTATTCGCTGATTCTTCTTTTATGCGCAGAATTCTGTTGACATACTCGCCATTTGATAGCAAACTCACGGGGCTCTTGATTGAGCGTTTTCTTGAACGTGCAAAATCGCCGGCATTCATGTACTCCCCCGCGCGGATGCCGAGAAGTGAACCAGAACGATCCCAAGTTTTGAGTCCTAATTGATTCTTTTGTCCACCATGTCGAACGTGGCGAACTCTCTCGGCGTGTCAATCAGCGAAGGCTTTCGTCTCGATTCGATGTGCTGCGCCCTAGCTCAAGTCGCGCGCTCATGCGTTCCTCAAAGATACTGGAGAAATTCACGATGAAATCTCTCGAAATCAATTTCCGGCTGATCAGTTCCCGACTGATAGTCTCTGCCGTTCTCGTCCTTCTGGTCGTCAGCCTTGCCGCGCAAAGCTCACCGGCACAGTCGGTCTCGGTTTCGCCAGTTGCCCTTCCAACTGGCATACCGACGGGAACAACGCCCGCGGTCAGCGGTCCCGAAACTGTCATCGTGACCATCTCCGGTGCATCTGTAGGCAGCCCAGTCACTTTTTCGCCTTCGACTCCTCCGACCGTTGGCCCCAGTTCCCCCGCCCTCGGGACTGACATACCGGCCGACTTCATCATCGACGGAACTTCGTGCAATGTAACGTTCACTTCTCCCAATACCTGTCTGGTGACACTGCACTTCAACTCTTCGCTGGCCCCGGCAACAACGTTGGAGACGGCGCTGCTCACGATACCTTACAGCGGGGGAATCACAGGGACACTCACCGTTCCGTTGAGCGGCGCGTATGGGTCGATCCAGCTATTCAGCGAAACCAACGTCTCGACGCCTCCTACATCAACCAGTTTCACAAGCAACTTGTACACGATTGCAAGTTCTACCCAGAATTTGAGCTGTTCGGAAAGCCCCACGGGCACACTTTCGGGTACTCCCGACGGTTTGGGCAACGTTCTCGTGGACAATTACATCACGTTGGCCACCGGCACAGCTCCCCCGCTCTCGACGGTTACAGGTATTGAGACCAATTATCCTGCTGGAAACCTCTGCAGTGGCACCGGGGCCACAGCGGACTCCTTCGGCGACAACGTTATATACGAACTGCTTTACCGAAAACTACACTTGGCTGCTATCGCCAATTTTCCCAGTTCGATTGTGCGGACTGATCCCGATACGTTTACGAATGCGCCCAATGGGTGTGCCCGTACCGCCCCACGGGCAACAATGGCGGCGTTCCGCCGATTTGCATCAGCTATTTCTTGACTAGTGGCGCGCAGCAGACTTTGTTCACCCTTCTTACATCGGCGGACGAGAATTCTACGCAACTCCACGCTTTTCCTGCAAACCACTTGCACCACCCCTGGCGGAGTCCAGCCCGGCGCCACCATCACGGGCAATCCCACACCGGTAAATAACACCGTGTTCGATAGCAACCCGAGCAACAGTTGTTCTATGGTGACCAACGTTACGCAAGCCCCTCCGCTTCGGGGACCACGCCAGTCTATACGCTGGTCGGCGTTCCTCAGCAGCTCTTCTATGAGCTGGTTAAGGGCACATCCGCTGCCGCCGACGTTTGCCTGAGGATGTCGTGCGAACAGGATACTTCTGTCCCGTCCGACGCGCCGATGTGCGCAGGCGTTCTGATCCAGTGCTGGGACCCGACACACACGACGCTAAGCGGAGCGAACTGCCAATCGGCGACCGCGAGCCTGCTGAGAAATGCGTATGACTCCATATCGTTTGACTCGCCAGACATACCGCTAAACGGACACAACTACCTGTACGGTCCGACGCGATACCCCTGTTACGACGCATGCAGTTCCTACCTGGGCGGCACCGGCGCCTGCGCGACGGGCACGGGACCGGGCCTGTTGAGGGTGGCGATGCATGGGCATGCGCGCCGGGCTCATCACTGCCCTGTACGCCGCAGGAACCCAGTGCTTCGACATTTAATACGGCGACTCCCGCCTCAGACCCCTGGTATTTACTCGTCCTCGGCGCCGTACTGCTCATTTGCAGGAATTTCCTGGCTGGGCGATCAGTGCCCGCTCGACATCACGACCCAGTACATCGGAGAGGGCGACGGGCCTCCGGGCGGCGCCAAAGCGGGAGGTGGTGGCTCGATATACTTCCCGACTGTAAACCATCCGCTGCCTACCCAATCGGCGACCGTCGGCCAATACAGCTGGGTGAACAGTTCCACGGCCAACGTGAACTTCACCGCGAACGCGGCGATTTATCACCCTGGGCCACAATCCAGTGTTATGCGTCCCAGCCACATAATGGCTTTGTTGCGGCGCCAATATACAGCGTGACCTATGGCATCACGCCAGCCAGCAGCCCACTGCCGGATACTACCTATCCAGTTCCGGGCGACCTAACTACGTGGAACACGTATACCAACCCGAGTTTTGGCAACCCACTCTGCAACGTTTCGGGGACGACTCCAACTTCCTTCGATCCGACCGTCAGCGACTCGCTATCCTTTCGCTTACCGCTTCCCTACCAGACGGCTTGTACAACCTGCACTACTTCGCGACGGATTGCGCCCTCACTGAAGGGCTGATCTTTATCCGCAGGGGCGCTCACCGATCCGACTGCCAACTGGGCATCGTTCCCCGTTGTGCCCTTCGGCATCGATACTGTGGCACCTACTTTTTATCCTTATGCCTGCATTCCATTACCTAACAACGGAATGTGGTACGGAGGCCCCGGCGGCAACATCACAGTGACATGCACTGTGAATGATCCCCCCGCCGGTGACGGCAGTTACTCCGGTTTCTTGCCGCTGGTCAGTGGCATCCAGGGCAGCGCAAGCGAACAGGTTCTCATTTACACAAACGTTGCCCCCGGCACCACCAATGCGTCAGCCACGGCGGGAGCGCAGACACCGGGGTACCCTGTTGGTACTGGGAGCACTCCTTCGCCCCTGCAGGTCTCTGACCTCGCTGGGAACCAAGTTTCCGGGGGCGTCTCTGCCAGTGCATATCAGATTGACTTGCAGGCTCCAACGACCGTCGGTCCCTCGCTCAGCGCCGGACCTTACTACGTGGGCCAGCCCATCACTGTGACCTTCAGTTGCTCCGATTTGGGCTCTGGTGTCGCCACCTGCGCCGGCACCGGAGGTGTGATCAGCGGTGGTACAGTTACTCCAGCCGCAACAGGGCCTTACACCTTCACAGTAACCGCAACGGACAATGTTGGGAATCAGTCAGTATCCTCGGTCCCCTACACGGTCGGGCTTGAGCCCCAGACCATCACCTGCGGCACAGTTCCGCCATTGAGCGAGCCCTACAACGGCAGCTTCCCGGTGTCGTGTACCGCTACTTCAGGCTTGCCGGTGGCTCTGACATGGTCGGGAACGGCGTGCAGCGCGAGTTCGGCTACCACTAGTGCGAGCATCACCATGACCAGCGGCACCGGATCGTGCGTGGTCGATGCAAACCAGTCAGGCAACGGCACCTATTCGGCTGCAACGCAGGTCCAGTACACCGTAAACGCGGCTTTGGTCGCGCAGACCATCAGCTGCGGCACGGCTCCACCACTCCAGCGAGCCCTACAACGGCAGCTTCCCCGTGTCGTGCACCTCTAGTTCCTGGCTTGCCGGTGGCCCTTACATGGTCGGGATCGGCGTGCAGCACGGGTTCGGCAACGAACAGCGCGAGCATCACCATGACCAGCGGCACCGGATCGTGCGTGGTCGATGCAAACCAGTCAGGCAGCAGCAACTACTCGGCTGCAACGCAGCTCCAGTACACCGTAACCGCGGCTAAGGTCGCGCAGACCATCACTTGCGGCACGGCTCCGCCATCCAGCGAGCCCTACAACGGCAGCTTCCCCGTGTCGTGCACCTCTAGTTCCAGCTTGCCGGTGGCTCTGACATGGTCGGGAACGGCGTGCAGCACGGGTTCGGCTACCGCTAGCGCGAACATCACCATGACCAGCAGCACCGGATCGTGCGTGGTCGATGCAAACCAGGCAGGCAACGGCAACTACTCGGCTGCACCGCAGGTCCCGTACACCGTGACGGCGACTCTAGCCACGCAGACCATCACCTTCACCACCAACGCTCCCGACAGCGCAGAAAATGGCAGCAGTTTCCCGGTGGCGGCTACCGCCAGTTCGGGTCTGGCGGTTACTCTCACAGGTTCGGGGTCGTGCAGCGGTAGCGGGTTGGGCAGTGCCACGATCACGATGACCAGCAGCACCGGGACGTGCACGGTGAAGGCAAGCCAGGCGGGCAACAGCAACTACTCGGCGGCACCGACGCGCACGGAGACCGTAACCGCAACCCCACCGCCCTCGTTGTCGATCACGACGACAGCGCCCTGTCCTTCCTTCGGCACGTTATCTCTTGGACAAAGTGCCCAATGTATCTTCACGGTGATCAACCCCGCCGGCGGTACCAGTACCGCGATTAAGGTTAGTATTCCCAAATCGGGTAACGAGGGCGGATCGACACCAAACGTGATAGATCCAGATGACTACGCGATAACCGCCAACGGTTGCCCGAGCTCGCTGGCCGCAGGAGCTTCTTGCCCTGTCACAGTCACCTGGAAACCGGACGGCGACGATCTGGCGCTGTATGCCACCGGCGGCAGCTTAGCCTATTTGCAAATCGCCAGCTCGAAGGAAGTCCTTGCCTATACGGAGATGACGGGAGCGGCCATCGACCCGACGGCGACCCTGACGTTGGGTAGCAATACCTTCACGACGACCGCGGCAATCACGCAGATGGTGGCGACGGTGAACAACCCAGCATCGTCGGTGACGGGTCTGATTCTCAAAAGCCTGTCAATTACCGGCGGCGGCGGCGACTTCCATTTGACCTCCGGAACCAATTCTTGCGTTAACGGCGAGACCCTCGTCCCGGGCGTCAGTTGCTATCTGTACGTGACCTTCACCCCGCCAAAGTCAGGGTCAGCGACCGTGACGGGCACGGTGAATATTCCGAGCAATGCGACGAACACTCCGCAATACGTCTCGCTGTCTGGAACTCGATGAGGGATCGAAAGGCATAGGCAGGCATAGCGGGGAGTTGTTATGAGGCGGCCACGGGCTCCTGCGAAGGAGTTCGTGGAAGGTCAGGGTGGCATGATGCAGCTTATGCCGCTCTGCGTGGGTTGGCGTCGGAAGGTTTGCTTTGAATGGGTGCGCTAGCCCTTTGCTGGTTGGGCGCCCTGAGTCGATTCGCTGTACATCACCTTCAGGTCCGTGCGTTCCAGGATGTGCTCCGCACCCTGCTCTTTCTTGATCTCGTCCAGTAGCGTGGACGCCTGCCGGTATTGGGAAGCAGCTTCCAACGTGTCACCCGTCTGCTTCATGAGATTCCCAAGCTGGAAATGAATGATGGCGGTCAGCAGGCGTGTGCCCAGCTTTTCGCTGGTGTTCAGGGCTTGGTCCAGCTCCTGTCGCGCGTGGACATAATCCTTGCTCTTGATCATCGCTTCCGCTAGATCAACCGAAGCGCGGAGCCAATAATACTTTCGAATGGGTACTGTCGGCCTCTTGAATGACGGCGCGCAATTCCGGGATGGCCGCCTGCGCCCGCCCTTCCGCGATCGGGATTCGCGCCAGGTTCGCCTTGGCGATCAGGATCTTTTCGCGATCCTTCGTTTTGGCCGCAGCCTGTGCAGCCTGTTCATAGGAGCTGCGCGCCGCTTTGTAGTCTCCGCGATAGAACGCCTCATCTCCCTGAGTGTTCAGAAGCTCACTGTGGATACTTTCGTTTCTCAGTTCGCTCGCAACTTTGGTCGCCTCGTCCAGGAGCTTGCCCGACTCCTTGCCCCGACCCACCAGGGTGAGAGTATCGGCCAGATCATTCAAAGACTCCGCCAACTCCGCGCTCTTGTTGTTGGTGGAGCGGTATCCGTTGACCGAGTCCTGCATCGCGCCCACGGCAGGTCCCAGACGCCCCTGGTACATCAAAATCCTGCCGATGGACTGCGACGCAAGCGCGGCACCCTTGGTGTCATTTGCTTTGCGGGAGATATCGAGCGCATTCATCAGGTTCGCCAGCGCCTGATCGTAGTCGCCCATGGCCGTGTACAAATCGCCGAGCGAGCTGAGCGTTAACGCAAGCTCCACGGGCTGGTTCAGCTTTTGCCGTAACTGGAGAGATTGCTGGTAATAGATGAGCGCGTTGTCGGTGTCGAATTTCCGAAAATAGACGTCAGCAATATTGCTGAGACACAACGCCTGGCCGTCAAGGTCACCCATATCGCGTTGAATCTGCAAAGCATCTTTATAGCCTTGAAGCGATTTGTCCAGGTCGCCACGCGTGTAGTAAAGCAGGGCGCGATTGAGCAGGACTGAGCCGTAATCTCCTTTTTCTCCGATCTCCTTCAAGATTTCGAGCGCCTGGTCGTAATTGGTCATCGCCGCATCTGGTTTGCCGGTGGCGATCTGATCCAGGGCCAGTTCCGAAAGGCTGTTCGCCAGCAACCGCTTCATGCCCAGCTTGCGGCTGATTTCCATCGAATCCTGGATGCTCCGGCTGGCTTCATCCGGCTTGTCCATCATTCGATAGGAAATGCCCAGCGCTTGCAGGATGAGCGCCTTCTGCTCCTGGTTGCCCACCTGGACAGCCAGACCCACCCCTTTATTAAGCGGCTCCAAGGCTGCCTGCGGGTTTCCTCGCTCCCACTCCACGCTCCCAATTTGCCAGAGTGCTTTGATGTTGTTGGGATCAGCTTTCAGAATGCTCGCAAACTGCGCGCGCGCCTTGTCATATTCGCCATTGCCCGAGTACAGTCTCCCCAGCGTGTAATCCACATCCGCGTTATCGGGGAATGTTTTGGCCAGGTTTTCGTAAGCCGCGATGGCCTTCTTGCTGTCTTTCATGATGTACGCGTGGTTGGCTTCGATGAGGTATTTCTCCGCCAAAGGAAGCTGCTGGCTGAGTTCGAGAGCTTTCCGTGAAGCCTGTTCCGCCTGCGTGTCATACCCGAGGGCCGAGTTGGCTTCGGCCAGCCTCGAATAGGCGAGGGCGAATTGCGGGTCCTCCTGGATGGCGGCTTGGAGCATTTTGACCGCGTCCAGGTTCTTGTTGTCACGCAGCAATTGCACACCCTGGCCAAAATCGCGGAGCGCGGGCACGGATTTTGAGGATGGCTGGAACGAACTAGCCTTAAGCTCGTTAATTACGTCCGGCGAGAAAGCCAGATTGTTGCGGATCGAGGCGGCCAAGCGGTCCACCGCGCCGGGAATATCCTTCTCATCGACTCCCTCGATTTTGATGGGGACACTGCGATCATGCTTCAGGTCTTGCAAGGTGGCGTCGATGCGTATCTGGCCGCCGAATTTCGCATATTGTCCCCAAACCATCGTATCGGCGTTGCTGAATTCGGCGATGCGGCCAACCATGGTGGGATCGATCGAGGTTCCGGGAGTGATGTGCAAATCGGAAAGAACCTGATGAAGGCGTTCCGGGGAGATTGTGCGCAAACGTGCGGACTGGCCTACATCCGTGCTCAACATCTCGGCCAGACTGGATCCCAGCCAATCTACGCTGGGATCGCCGGACGCATTGCGGAAAGGCAATATCGCCAGTGACACTGAAGGCCCCGCAGGCACAGATTTTGCGCTGGGCAACGAATGGAAAAGACGGTCGCGCAGCATGTACCCACTGCTCGCCAGAGCCAGGGCGGTCACAACCCCGGCAATGAGCGGCCACGGAAGCGTCTGTCCCCATGGTTTGACGCTGGCGTCGAACTTGATTGTGCCCGCCGCTCTCTTGTCCTTCCATGTATTCAGGTCGGCGAGAATGGCCGCAGCACTCTGGTATCTCTCGTTCAGATCGCGTTCCAGGCACTTGCTCACGATCCCGCTTAACGCTCCGGGAATCTGATTGTCGATATCCGACACTGGCGTCGCACGCTCCTGCGTCCGTTTGATGAGACTGGCTAAGGCGCTCTCGGCCTGAAAGGGCGTTTTGCCGGTCAGCATTTCGTACAAGATCAGGCCCAGGGCAAAGAGGTCGGAACGTTGATCGAGATCTTTGGCGAGGGCCTGCTCCGGTGACATGTACTCCATGGTGCCGACGATGGCGCCGGTTTGGGTCATCCCGTCGCCTTCCAGGGTGCGGGCCAATCCGAAATCCATCACCAGAATTCGGCCGGCGGGGTCCTGCATGATGTTTTGCGGTTTAAGGTCGCGGTGAATCACACCCACGCTGTGCGCGGCGTCCAGAGCCTGGCACACCTGTTGGATCACCTCCACGGCCTCTTCGGGAGCAAACTTCTGCTTCTCACGGATGATGGACCGCAGATCTTTGCCCTCGATGAACTCCATGGTGATGAACTTCACGCCCTCGGCTTCACCGAGGTCATAAATGCGTATCACGTTGCGGTGCGTGACCTGGTGAGCGAGCAGCAGCTCTTGCTTAAAACGGGCGAGGATCGAGGGATTCGAAGCCAGCTCAGGACGGATGACTTTCAACGCGACGAACCGATCAAGTTCGCGGTCGGCGGCTTTGTACACGGCGCCCATGCCACCCTCGCCGAGCAGTAGCAGAATTTCATAGCGCCCGCCCAGCATATCGCCGATCTGAAACACGGCTGCACTGGCATAGGAGCCCGAAAGCTGGCTGGGTGACGGCGACGGAGTCCGCGTTGGCGGCGGCGTCCGGCGAAACGACGTTCCGGGCGCGATCGTAGCGTCAGGGTCGGCGTCGATCAGCGTGGCGTCGGGATCAAATCGCGGCCCGGCATCGACGATGGTGGCGTCGGGATCGTGTCGGGAGGGCCCGGCATCGATGATCGTGGCTTGGTCCTGAGGAGGAACAGGAACATTGCTGGCGGAACTCTCACCGGCAAACGGAGTCCTGACACCGGGAGGTGCGGGCTTCTTGGAAGCAGACTTTTCGTCCGGCCGTGATCTGGAATCATCCATGATGCGAGTTAGGAACGGCCGGGAGATTTACAACCCAAAACCTCATCGAATACACCCGGGCGCGCCTGCGGGTACTTCTTGGTGCAGGAAGTATATAACGAGTACTCCTGCCGAGTCGGGAGGATGAAGCGAAAATGTTCACTATGAAACTCGCGCCGCGGGCTTTCTTCTTGAGAGCCTGGAGAAGGGGGTCTCCGGCCGGACCAGCCGATTTTACGACAGTTTGCCCGATAATGACCAGCCCCCAGAGGGAGGCACCTTCATGGCTTGGAGGCCGGAATTTCTGCGACCCGCATGATGGTGCATTCCACTTGTTTGCCGCTGGCGCTTTTCAGTTTGCCCTTGTTACCGCCGATCTCGTACTTGATGTCGCTGCCCACCACGAAATCGGTCGCTTTCAAGGATTCCTTTTCGATCGTGCGGCAAGTGTACTGCTTACCCGACGCCGCGAAGGATAGATCGTACTGCTGATTCTTGTGGGTCTTCTTGTCGGTCGTTCCCGCCGGCTGGAAATCCTTCAGCGCGGTTGTGCCCTCGATCTTCGATCCGGCGGCTGCCGTGATCGCGATCGCCATCATTATTAAGAGGAGCACAACTGATTGAGCCTTACCCATGGATCCCACCTCCGAGTTGATGGTACTCCGAGTTGATCTTTTCTGACTCAGTTCTGAAAGAGTTTGAGATCTTGGTAACGGTAACCTTCATCCTTCGTATCGCTCGCTACAGCACTGCCGCCATACTCGTTCCCGCGGCTTCAAAGACGTCGGCGGTTTCTTGTTCCGCGATCGGCACAAACGCCTGCACTACCTCAGGATTAAACTGGGTACCACTGCTGCGGAGCAGGCGCGCAATCGCTTCCGCGTGCGGAAGCCCTTTCCGGTAGCAACGGTTCGAAACCATCGCGTCGAAAGCGTCGATGACGGAAATAATTCGCGAAACCACTGGAATGTCGTTCCCCTTTAGTCCAGCAGGATATCCGCTCCCATCCATACTCTCGTGATGGTGTAACGCGTAGAGACTCGCTTCTTCGAGACCAGGGAATTGGCGGAGAATTGACCAACTGTATTCCGGATGACGGTTGATAAGGGTACGTTCTTCGGGCGTGAGTGGCCCCGCTTTTCTTAGAATCGCATCTGGCACGCCGATTTTGCCAACGTCGTGCAGCAACGCGGCGACTTCCACCTGGTAGAGGCGTTCTTCCGGAATGTCCATCTTCCGGGCCACACGGAGCGCCCATTCCGCCAATCGTGTGCTGTGGACCCCGGTGTTGATGTCCTTCAAGTCGAGCATCTGGTTAAACGCGCAAACCACAGAGTTGCGGAACGCGAGATGCTGCTCTTCCAGTTCCTTGACGCGGAGCGCCAGTCCCGACACATCCAAGACCGGATTTGAGGTTGCCGCCATATCGTCGTGGTCTCGCGCTTCAGAGCTCCGCTTTCTACAACAAGAAGTGGCACGCTTGAAGCGCCTGGTATGTGTCCAACCGTCCGAAGCCGAGATTCAGGTTGCCGATGTAGTCGGCATTCGCCAGACCGAGCGGAACCGTCCCACTGGGACAGTTGCTGTTGGCGCCTAACATGAGCGCTGCTGTACCGGCTACAAAAGGAGTGCTAAATGATGTGCCCCATCCGGCGGCCCAAGTGCCCCACGGATAAGTCGTGACAACGCCTTCTCCAGGCGCAGCCATAAACACGGGAGGTGTGCCGTAATTCGTGAACGTGGACTGGACATCTGTATTCGAGGTCGATGCGACGTCGATGACCCCGGGCAGCCCGCCGGGATATACCATTGTGTCCTCGCTGTTGTTTCCAGCCGACGCCACCGAAATCACGCCGTGGCTGTTCGCGTACTTGATAGCCGTCGCAAGTTCCGCTGAGTAACTCGTGTAATTGAAGCTCATGTTCATTACATTGGCGCCGTTAGCGACCGCGTAGTAAATAGCGCGCAGTATGTTGGAGTCATACGCCGTGCCGTTCGAGGAAAATGCCTTGAGCGGCATGATCTTGGCCTCGGGCGCGACCAGGTGTATGATGCCGGCGGTCATGGTTCCATGTCCAAAGTCTGAGTACGAGGGGCCATCCAGGACTGCGACGGTGCGCTGATCGAGCACCGCGACCGTCCGCTGGTCCAGCGTCGCAGGTTGCGCCTCACTCATATTGGGGGCGGCTGGAGCGTTGGTCATTTCCGAACCACCGCTGGTATTGGTGGTAAAGTCGTAGCCGTCAACCAGAACACTTTGCAGTACCGGGTTAGTGGGATCGACGCCGGTGTCAATGTCCGCAACTTTCGTTCCAGCGCCTGCCACGTTAAATGTCGACTGAGTTTGGGCCGTGCGGACTAACTCATTCGCGGGCTGCACAAGATAACCTTGCCAAACCGTTGCACCGTAGTAAGGCGTGGGCGTCTGGTCTGTTAAATACGAAGGGGTGGAGCTCGCGTCCGGCTGCTGCGCGGTCACGACCTGATCGATCTCCACATCGACGACGCCGAGCTGAAGGCTGATATTGAGCAGGCCCGTGACCGGATTGAGAACGGCGGGGAGAGTCACCAGGAACAACTGCCCGTTGGGGTCGCCGAGACCTTCTACGACGGTGCAGCCGGTCAACAAGCAGACCAGCTTGACACCCGGAAGTCCCAGCGAGTCGCGCACAATCAGACGCGTTTGTGCTTGCGCAGCCGGCACGCAAAAAGCGGTCAGCAATAGCAGAAGGCAAGGCACCATGCCCGCGCGCTGAAGATTCAGATGCGATTTCGCGTTCCCCATAGTATTCCCCTTATGGACCATGCCCCAGAGCGCAAGTGTAGAGCGGAACCTTGGTGCTATCCACTTACACCCGTACTCTTTCTGAAGTAACTCGTTCTGTTTCCTTTGGTAATCCATTGTGGTTACCTCTATCTCGGGTTTGTCAGCGGAATCCGCACCGTATTGCGGTCTTCCGACTTAATCGACAACCAGAGATCATCTTTCGCTTCAAACTCGACCTGGAACTCTCCCGAAGCGTTCGACCGACGTGGCCCCGACCAGCTGGTCCTGTTCTGTTGACAACTCGATGGTCGCGCTCTGTGAGGCTCGCGCTTTTTGCTTGTCCAGCACCTGGCCGATCAAGTGCAATTCCTTGGAGTGCGCGCGACGGCCGAAACGCAAATCCACGGTCAGACCTTCGGCTTCGTAAACCACCTGCCATACATTGAGCGCGCCGCTGCGCACTCCCGCCGGCAGCGGCTGTGCAAAGCTGTCAAAGACCAAGCTTGCCAGGGTCCACTTCCGCGGCTGCTTCGTCGGCTGGCTGGCGAATCCCAACTTCACCAGGCGCACCAGATTCTCCGGCGGCGTATAAGCAGCTTCCTCGGTTGCGAGCCTTTGAACCCGTCTCCAGGCGTCAAGAGCCGTCTGGCATTTCGGACAACCTGTGTCAAGGTGTGCCCGGATGTCTTTGCTGATTTCCGGTCCGCTGACTCCGCGGACAAAATCAGCGCAGTGTTCTTCTGTAAAATGCCGCATTCTTATCCTCACAGTATCTTCGGGGGCTACTACAAAAGGGATGGCAGCGACTCAGAAAATACAGGCCGCAATCAATAAAAACTCGACGGCCAGTTACCCCTTTCCTATCAATAAGAAAGGAGCCCAATGATAGGGATGGGGACGACCCGCCCGCAGTCCGATGCATGCCGCTTGCATGGCTTCCGCCTTCGAGCGCCCATTCTGGAGCTGGGTATAGAACTGGACCATGAACTCCTTAGTACTATCGTCGTGAACGTCCCACAGGCTCAGTACGAGCGATTGCGCTCCCGCCTGCAGTAAGCCGCGGACTAAACCCATTAACTCGTCCCCCGGAGTAACTACATTCAGCCCGGTGGCGCAGCCGCTTAGCACAACCAGTTCGACTGGCAGTTGCAAGTGGGCCATATCGTAAAGGCTAAGGTGCGACGTTCCCAACCGAATCGATGAGAACATCGGGTTGTCTTGACGAAAGTATCCGTGCGTCGCGATGTGTACCGACTTGCTGCGCGGCCCGCGGGTCCGCAGGACATCCTCGGTTGCTTGTTCTCCCAGGAACAGCCTGGCGTTCGGCAGTATCCGCGCCAGAGCCTCCACTTCCTCACGAATGGCGGGAGTGCGTTCATCGGGCACACCGAGGATCAGTGAATCGCCCGCGTGGTTGACCGGCTTCGTCTGGCAGTGTGCATAAACGCTGGCGCTGGGCGCGTAGGAGATGGTGAACCGATCAACTAAGTACGAGTCGCCATCGTGCAAGGCATGAAACGGAACATAGTGAAGCACACCGTGCTGTACAAAGACGACATGCCGAACATCGAGCAAGTGCCGGATAGGCGCAACTAACTCCTGATACAGACTCTGGAGGTGCGCCTCGGTTGATTCCAGCAAGGTCTGGCTGAAGGTAGCCACGTATTGCGGATCAAGGCGAAATTTCGCCATCTGGAATTGCAGGAGCTGCAGCAGCTTTTGAATTCGTGATTGCACCGTGACCGGACAGATGTGAAGTTTGTCTCGGGTCAGCACGCATACGACGATTCGGTCGTGCGCGCAAAAGAACTCGACCATGGCGGTATCGGCGGGAAGTACGGACCGGATCTGCTCCAGCGACATGGTGGAGGGAACCTGCACGCCCGCTTCGTTCGCTTCCGCAACCGTGGCTTCCTTCACCGCGCGCATAAAATCGGCTTCCCGCGAGCGCGCTTGTTGCTCGAGCTGCTGCACCCGCGCTTGCGAACGCTCTTCCGGTCGCAGTTGTTCGCGCTCAATCAGGTTGTAGTACCAGTTCAGCTCTTCCCGAAGGTTGCGGATCGAACGCACGAGTTCGCTCTGCCCAGGGTCGGCCGCCGTCGGCACGTGTACCGGCTGGTTCAGGAGGTCCATGAGGGTCCGCGATTTCGCTTGCTCGATGTAAGCGAACGCCTCCTCGAAGCTGTTCTGTCGGCGCAGGCAAATGTCGACCAGGCTCTCGTAGACTTCAAGTTTGTTCTCGAAGAACGCGATCTTTAGCTCTTCTCCACGCAGGCTGCTGCGCAACCGCTCGACGGACGCACGCGCGCGCCTGTACGACTGGTAGGCCGCATCTTCGTTTCCGGTTATGCGTTCCACCTCGCCCGTCAGAAACTCAGCCTGGTAGAGAAGCATGGGCGAATCCAGGTTCTCCAGGTCTTTCAGCGCCGTCTGGCAGTGTGTTTTCGCGAGGCGGTTGTCGCCGAGGCGCGACGCAACTCGCGCCAGCAATAGTTCGGCCAACACCGCTTTTCCCCGCATTGATGATGTTGACGCGCCGAAGAACGCGTGCGCCGCCACGCAGAGCCGCCGCGCCTCAAACAGGCGTCCCTCTGTGAACAGCACCAGCGCCTGGTACAGGTCAATGAGCGAAGGCCAAACCTGATTCTGGTCGCGGACAAACATCTCTTTCGCCTGTGCAAACAGCTTGACCGCCTCAAAGGGCTGTCCCTGGCGGCTGGCCGCGATGGCGGCAAAGCCCAGCGCTTTCGCCGCTTCATAACCAAAGCCGAGCTGGTGAAAGCCCTGGTTCGCTGCCCGTCCCAGTTCTCCTGCTTCGGCGCTCAGATTCAATTCAAGATAAATCTCGGAAAGGTCGAGATTGCAGAGTGCAAGCTGGTAGGCATCGTTGGCTTTTTTGGCGCTGACGGATGCATCCCGAAGCATTTGAATGGAACGTCCGTACTCTCCCCGCAGGAAATAGAGGTAGGCGATGTTGTAGTCGGCGTAGGCAACCAGAATCGGCATGTTCTTCTGTTCGCAGTGCCGGCGCGCGACCTGGTGCAGTTCGAGCGCCTTGGGAAAATCGTTCAGGCTGATATGGCAAAGCGACATGTTGCTGAGGACAGCCGCCAACCCTTCGGCATCGTCGTGGGCCAGCATCTGCTCATACGCGCGCTCGTAAAACGTCAGCGCGTCGGTGAATCGATCCTGCCGATGATAGATATTTCCAATGTTGATTTCGAGGCGTGCCAGGCGCCGGGTGTCGCCCAGGCGACGAAAGATCGTACCGGCGCGCTCCCCGACGGCGAGCGCCTGATCGTACCGGCCCAACAACAGCAACGACTGAATCGATCCGCTCAGGGTCCGGGCAAGTTCAGCTTCTTCCCCGGTTTGCTCAAATAGAGCGATTGCCTGCGCGTGCAGTTGAATGGCTTCAACATGCTCATCGAGCGCGTACATGGCGTTCGCTTTGGCGCGGAAGCTGCGGGCAATCAGGCTTGGATTCCCGAGAGTTTGGGCAACACTCAAGGCTGCATCCGCCAGCCGCTTGGCGCGATGCGTGTCGATTCGAACTTCCTGCCAAACTCTGTCGGTTAGAATCTTTACGATTTCATCCCACGGGGCGCCCGGGTTTTGTATCACCAACTGAGTGCGGCTGGGGGCGTCGTCAAGCGCGAGCAAGCGCTCGATCATCGCGTCCGATTCGGTCTTCTGAACCGCCTGGACGCTCATCTAAAAGCCCCTCTTTTCAAGGTATTTTCTGAGATACGCCAGGCAGCGGGCCCGGATCGCCCCGATCGAACCCGTCGCCATTCCCAACTCATCGGCCACCGCCTCGTAGGGCCGTGGAGGAATTTCGAAGAAGAGCAACCGAACCATCCGCTCGCACTTCTCCGGTAACTCGCAGATGGCGTCACGCAGTATTTGTTCTTGTTCGAGTTGCACCAGCATGTGCTCAGGGAGATCGTCGGCGCTGCTGGCAGGCAGCAAGGCCTCGCCGTCTGTGCCTTCCGGTTCGAGTTCGACCAGCCTGCCAGCGGCACGCTGGTAGCGGAGGCACGTGTGATAGCAGGTCTGCATCAGCCACTTCGGCAAGGCACGGTGTTCGCGGAGGCGCGGTAGCTCCGAAAGCAGGTCCACGCACACGGACTGAAAAATGTCCGCCGCATCCTGATGCATGCCCAGCTTGACCGGAATCGAGTAGATGAGGTTCTTGTACTTGTCAATCAACGCCGACCAGGCTTCCTGATCACCTTGCAGACAACGGGCAATCAGGCGTTCGTCTGATGAGTTGTCGGGTCGCTCTGGGGCCCTTCCTGTGGCCGTTCCCGTCATCGAACTCCCGCGTTCTCCTGAGCCGGGCCGCGAACGTAAAGTTCGTCCGCGTTCCACAACGTGTAAGGATCCATCACGGCCGGATGGAAGTTGCCGACTCGGCGCTGGCGGTCGATAGAATGTTCGGTGTCCCCAGGAAGATGAAGGGAAGATTTTCAGCGATCAGTTGTTGCGCACGATCGTACAATTGCTTGCGCTTGGCATAGTCGAGAGTGACCATTTGTTGTTGCATCAATTGGTCTAACTCGCGCTCCCAGTCAGTTGCCGGCTGAGTTTCGCCGAGATGCCATAGATGCGATGTTCCGGCGAAGGTCCACACATTCATCTCCGGATTTGGGTCCGCATCTCCGCCGCCCAGCCCCATGATCGCGGCGTCGTAATCAAAGCTCTGAAATACGCGGTCGATCAGGGCGCGAAATTCCAGCGGGACAACATGCACCTGCATGCCAAGGCGCGCAAGGTCATCCTGCAGCAGGGTTGCCATCTTCATGCGCTGGCTGTTCGAGGAGTTGGTGATGATTGAGAATTCGACTGGCCGTCCTCGAGTGTCCAGCAACTGGCCCGCTGTGTTCCACGAATATCCGGCCGACTTCAGCAGCTGGCGCGCCCCTTCGACAGATCGCGCCGGATGCGGGATCGCTTGATTGATCCAGAGCTTGTTGCCCGGCCCGACATTGCCCCACAAGGCCGCTCCGCGCGCCCCGTAGACAAGGCGCACGATCGACTCCCGATCAACCGCTGCCGAGATTGCCTGACGAAACTTTAGATCGGCAAACCAGGCCTGCGCGCCGGCAACTTCGTCGAGTTTCTTCCCCTGGAGGTCATTCAGGTTGAAAAGCAGAAAGTTATATTCGAGACCAGGCCCCATATCCGCAAGTTGCGATCCGCTGCGGGATTTCTCCTGCTCCAGCAGGTTGTAATTCTCCGAACTGAGCCGGCTGATGATGTCGGTCTCACCTGCCTCGAAGCGCATCACTTGCGCGTCTTCGGTACCCACGAACAGAAACACGAGTTCGTCCAGGTATGGCAGCCGCTGGTTCTCGCGGTCAACCTTCCAGTAGTAAGGATTGCGTTCCACCACGACTCGCTGCCCCGGCACATACTGCTTGAGCCGAAACGGGCCCAATCCAGCTATTTCAGAAGCCGGCGCATTCAATGACCACGCTTGCGCGAAATGGCCCTCGCGATAGGGTTTCTCCAGCAGGTGCTTGGGCAGCATCGCCAGTCCGTCGAACAATCTCTCGGCCGCCGCATAGGGACGTGGCAACACGAAGCGCACCGTGTACTGATCGAGTTTAGCTACCGCAATGGGCTTGCCATCGATAATCAGCAGGTCGCGCTGCGGCGAATCGACCGCCTCATCCATATAGATGCCGAATGAGAAAACCACATCGTCCGCGTCGAACGGATGCCCGTCGGAGAACCGGATTCCCTTACGGAGTTGCAGGGTAAAGGTGCGGCCGTCGGGAGATATCTTCCAGGATTTCGCCAGCGCGGGCTCGGTCTGCTGCGATGATCGGTTGATCTCGATCAGATCGCCCATGAGACGCCCGATTACCTCGCGCGAAACCGAATCGGTGGCAGTGACCGGGTTGAGCGTCTTCGGCTCGGAGCGTTGGCCAATGGTCAGGTGTCCGCCGAAGCGGCCGGAAACCTCAGCCAGACGCGCAAGTTCCTCGCCGGGTTGAGCCGCTTCCGGAGCGGGCGCCGCGGCAAAACATGCACCCGCGAGCAGGCACACGCGTAGCAGGGCGAGGCGAACCATTACTTTCATCACGACCCCTTACCCCACAGAACGGTGTCCTAGGTTGTTGTTTGAGATTTTAACCGGGAATGAAGTACATCAGCGAGGTAACTATAGAGTACGGAAGTAATGACCAAAGCGCATGCCGGAGCCAGAAGCCATCCATAGGAAACCAGGACGCTGTACTGCTGCAGCGTACTGAGCATGTTGCCCCAACTCGGAACCGGCTCACTGACTCCGAGGCCGAAGAAGGAGAGCGTCACTTCGGCCGCTATATACCGGGGAACAAGCAGCGCCGCCTGGGTTAACAGCGCGCCGAAGGCTTCCGGCAGAATGTGCCGCCGCATGAGGTAGAAATCAGTTCCGCCAAAGCCCCGCGCCGCCAGAACATAGTTGCGGTTTCGCGAACTGAGAACGATTCCCCGCACCAGTCGGGCGGGCCGGGCCCAACCAATCAAGCCAATCACTCCCGTCAGCAAAAAAAACGTGCGGAGCGCACTCAGATGTAGCGGCAAGAATGCGCGCACGCCCAGCAGAAAATAGAGCCACGGCAACGAGAGAAAAAGCTCAGTCACTCCCATCAACGCCTCGTCAATCCAGCGTCCGTAGTACCCGGCTATGATTCCGAGAATGCTTCCGGCCAACAGGGTGATGAAGGTTGCCGTGATCCCGGCGGCAACTGAAATCTGCCCGCCAAACAGAACGCGAGAGAATTCATCCCGTCCGTAGCCGTCGGTCCCGAGGAGCAGGATTTTCGCTGGCTCGGCGACTCCGAATAGATGCACAGTTGTTTCGTAAACGCCCAGGAGTTTGTAACTCGGCCCGCGAACAAGAATGCGCACCGGATAGGCGTGAGTTCGGTCTTCCTGATAACTTCCGGCCTGATCGCCCTCCAGCACACGCGTCGATGCGTAAACGAACGGCCGCAAATGGAACCCCGAGGCGTCCGTGAAATGCAATCGCGTGGGCGGAGCATACGGCAGCTCGCGGTCCTGGGTGGTGGGATCGTAAGGCGCAACAAAACCAGCGAACAGCAGGATTAGATGCAAGCCCACGAGCATGGCAATCAGGATGGCGGTGCCCGTCCGCAATCTAGTTCGCAATCCGGTTCGCAATCGAGTTGGCAATCTAGCGCGCCTCCGATCCCTCTCTGCGAATTCGCGGATCCAAGGCGAGCAGCATCATGTCCGCAATCAGATTGCCGCCGATCATAAACAGGGCCGAGAACATAATTCCCCCGATGACGAGATATAGGTCGCGGGACAGTGTCGCCTCCAGAATCAACGGACCCAATCCGGGCCAACCGCAAACGACTTCAACTATCAGCGATCCACTGAGCAGTCCGGCCAGAGAAAATCCTAGAAGAGAAATGGCGGGATTGGCGGCAACCGGCAGCACGTGCCGGAAGAGGAGCCTCGCCGGCCTGGTTCCAAATCCACGGGCGGCTTGCACATAAGGAGCGTCTAGCACTTCGAGAACGCTGGCGCGAACGTGCCTGACAATCACAGCCGTTTCCGAAAGCACCAGAATGAACGCCGGCAAGGCCAGATGAAACAGCACATCCTGCAATTTCGCCCACGTGGATAGGTCCTCGAAATCGGCCGACATCATTCCGCCAACGTGCAGGATTCGCCATCGAACCGCCACCGCGAGCAGTCCCACGGCGAGCACAATTTCTGGAACAGAAACCAGGAATGAACTCCCAAGCGTAACCGCCTTATCCAGCAGTCCGCCGCGCCGGTTGGCCGCCCACACGCCCAGAGGAACGGAGATCAGCCAGGTCAGCAGCAGCGCCGTGGTTGTGAGCAACAGAGTATTTTTCGCGCGGCTCCACAACAAGGGCGCGACCGGTGCGTTGTAGGCGATGGAATATCCAAGATCCGCATGCAGGGCAGATCGCATCCAGCGGCCGTATCTCACGAGCAGGGGCTGGTCCAAGCCGTAGTGGGAGCGCAGGGCCGCGATTGTCTCCGGAGAAATCTGCGGGTTCAGCCGCATTTCGTCAAAAAAGCTTCCGGGCGCCATTTCCGTGAACAAGAAACAGAGTGCCGACACTCCGATCAGTAACAGGACTGCGCGCACCAGCCTGCGTCCGATGTAACTCACGCCATGCCCCCCGTGATTGCCGCCAGGTTCGAAGCAGCTGCTTTCGCTGAGGCCAGCAACTTCTTCGTTGCCTCATGGTTGGTGTTGGACATGATCTGCCGGGTTGGGCCGACTTCTACTGTCTTTCCACCCGACATAACTCCAATCACATCGGCCAGGCGCGCTACCAACGCCAGATCGTGCGAAATCAAGAGATAGGTCAGTGAATGCGCCGCTTGTAGATCGAGCAACAGGTTGGCAATTTGAGCTTGAGTGGACAAGTCCAGTCCCGAGAGCGCTTCATCCAGAACCAGAAGCTGCGGACGCAATGCGAGTGCTCGCGCAAGCGCGAGCCGCTGGCGTTGTCCGCCGCTGAAATGGAGGATCGATCGATTCATCCAATCGGGAGAAAGCCCAACCTCAGCCATCAGGGCGCGGCCTAGTTCGCGACGATCTTCTCGACTGCGGCCACGCGGGTTCCCCTGAGCATGGATCAGCAAAGGCTCCTCGATAACTTCCAGCGCAGAGAAGCGTGGGTTCATCGCGGTCGCCGCATCCTGAAACACCATCTGAATGCCGGACCGAAAAGGAGCCAGGTTGCGCGAATCGAGTTGTGCGATATCGGTGCCCTGAATCAGTATCTCGCCCGAGTCCGGTCTTTCCAGGCGCGTCACGCATCTCGCCACGGTTGACTTTCCCGATCCCGACTCTCCGACCAGCGCCAACGTCTGCCCGTGCGGAATCTCAAAATCGACCTCGCTTACGGCAGCGACCGGCACACGTTTCCGCCACAGACCTCCCCGGACGTATTGTTTGCAAAGTCCCTTGACGTGGAGGAAGGTTTGAATTGGTTCACCACCTTTCGACAAGTTAATAGGTAATAAGTTGACCAGTTACTCCCCGTACTTGAAACAGTTGACAGGCCGTGATGGCTCCGGCAGGAATTCGCCCGGATAGCGATGTGAACAGACGTCCATCCGTTCGGAGCAACGCGGGGCAAACCGGCAACCAGTCGGGATGCAAGTCGGATCGAAAGATTCGCCTTCGATCGCCGGAAGCCGCGCCCGCGCAGTGGATCCAGCGACCACCGAGTGCATCATTCGAACCAGGCCTTGCGTATAGGGATGCAGCGGTCGCCCAAAGATCTCGGTGCTGCTCCCCACTTCCACTATGCGGCCGGCGTACATCACTGCGATACGATCGGCAAATCCCGCAAACAGCGTTGGATCGTGGCTGATTGCCAGAATCGCAGTCCCGTGTTGTCGCCGAATCCGCGACAGGAGCGCGATAATCTCCACCTGCAGGGTTGCGTCCAGTTTGCTCGTAGGTTCATCGGCGATCAGAAGAGCCGGTCTGCACGCCACCGCCTGCGCAATTGCAATCCGCTGCCTCTGTCCACCGCTGAGTTGATGAGGATATGCGGAATAGATTTCTTCCGGGTGATCGAAGCCGACCTCGCGAAGCAACTCCATCACTTGCGCCCGCCGTTGCTGGGAATTCAGCTGCAAATGCGCGCGTAGAACTTCGCCGACCTGCAAACCAGCCGTTATCACCGGATTGAGCGCCAGAGCCGGGTCCTGCGGGATCAGCGAGATTACTCGCCCGCGGATCGAACGCAGTTCCCTCTCCGGTAAATTCAGCAGGTCGCGGCCGCCGATCAGGATCGTCCCGGCTTCGCATCTTGCGTTCGGCGCCAGCAACCGCTGCAAAGCGCTTGCCAGCGTGCTCTTCCCACAACCGGACTCTCCCAATATCCCGACTACTTCGGCCGCGCGAATGTCGATGCTAATGCCATCCAGCGCGTAAATTGCGTCGCCGTCTTCGGTAGAGTACGTAACCGCGAGTTCCCGGACTTGGGCCAAATACTCACTTGGGCTATCCAACAGGCAACCTCACTAGTCAAATCTTTGTCCACAACGTCTCCGCTAGCAATTGTCTAACAAGGAGCGCCCAGCCCCCGTTCCCGGCTTCGAGCGCCGATCCGGAACCTCATGCGCGCCTGATCGGTATTGATCAAAGCTGACTCGGTGCATGTCAATCAGTTGAGTCATCCTCCCGGGTGAAGAACCTTATGCAGGCTCACATCATCGCCATCGCCGCTCCTCAAACTGCGGAAGACAATCGTCGATACGATGGTCAATATCCCGAGAGCAATGAGAGCCTTATGGATTCCATGAATCATTTCGGTCGGATCGGAGTGCGTGCTGGGCACGAAAAACGCTGTGGCTAGTCCCGCCGCCGCTACGCCGAAGCTGGTTGACATCTGCTGCGCGGTGCTTGCGATGGAACTGGCGCTGCTGGCGTCGTTTTCCGCTATGTCAGCGAATACCAGCGTATTCATGCTCGTGTATTGCAGCGACGTGAACGCTCCATAAAGGAAAGCCTGCAGCACGATGACCCAAACAGGCGTTCGCAGGCCGATGGTTGCAAAGACCATCAGAAGAACACCGAGAATCAGCGTGTTGGAGATGAGGACGCCACGATACCCGATACGGCTCAGAAGTCGTGGCATGATCGTTTTCATACTCATGGAGGCGATTGCCTGGGGCATGATGAGCAGACCGGACTGGATCGGGGTGAAGCCAAGACCGACCTGATAGAGGAGCGGCAGGAGAAATGGCACTCCGCCTATTCCAAGACGAGTGAAGAAGCTGCCGCTTACGGCGGCGCGGAACGTGCGAATGCTGAATAGCTTGAGCTTCAGCAAAGGGAACGGAAGACTGCTCCCGTGGATTCCGTATCCGGCAAGCAAGGCAATGGACAACACCAGTAATCCGGACATCTCGCATTGCGCTCAGTGTATGCTCGCCGAATATCTCCAGCACATAAGACAGTAACGCGATCCCAGAACCGAACAGGATTAGCCCGACAACATCGAGCGGAGGGGTCTGCTCTTCGCGGTAGTCCGGCAAATGCAGATAAACGAGGATCAAACCCGTGAGTCCAATTGGGATATTAAGGAAGAAAATGACGCGCCAATGAAGATACCCGACGATGAGACCTCCGGCGATGGGTCCGAGCATGGGCGCCACCAGGGCTGGTATGGAAACAAAGCTCATCGCGCGCAGAAGATCTGACTTGGCAAATGTTCGCACCAGGGTGAGCCGGCCCACTGGCACCATCATCGCGCCGCCGCAACCTTGCAGGATGCGACAAGCGACCAGCAAGTGGATGTTGCTTGATATTCCGCACAGAAAGGACCCGAGGGTGAATATACCAATCGCCGATGCGAATACACGGCGGGTTCCGAACCGGTCCGCCATCCAGCCACTGATCGGGATGAAGACCGCCAGGCTGAGCGTATAGCTCGCCAGCACCGCCTTCATGCTGAGGGGAGCGACGCCGAGGGCGGAAGAGATAGCGGGAACGGCCGTATTGAGAATCGTTGTATCCAGCGACTCCATGAAAAAGGCGACAGCAACGAGCCACGGTAGGAGCCGCTTGGAGGCCTCTGAGGGATCGGATGAAGATGGAGGCGCGATCAACGGGCCGGCTCGGTTCATATGCAGGAAACGGCGGGAAGCTCCTCGAACATGTTAACTGATGTGCCCGAACGCGGTTTCTTATGTACGGGTGCTCCGCTAACATTAAGTCTGCAATTCACTCGCCGACGAGTGACGCGCTTATACTACCGGCATCGGAAATTTCCGAATCCGGGCATTCTTTCTGATAATCGAACTGGTTAAACGTTCTATCCACCATCGATGTTCAGGCGCAAGAATCGAACTGCCGCGGCCCGGATAAAAGGTGACCGAGCATGACAGAGAAGATAAATTCCGAGACAATTCAAAACGAGCCTGGGGAAGGCGTGCCGAAAGCTGTCTCGAGGCGCAACTTCATTAAAGGCGTCATCACCAGCGGCGTGGCAGTCTCCTCGGCGAGTTATCTGTTTCGCGCCTCCGCTCTTCTGCATGGCCAGCAGTTGGCTGCCGGTGTGGGCGAGCGGCTGATTACGCTGAACGTTAACGGTCAGCAGCGACGCGTCGATGTCATGAAGCAAGAGACGCTGGCGTGGACGCTGCGGTACAAGCTGGGCCTGACCGGCACCAAGCTCGGATGCGACCGCGCTGAATGCGGATCTTGCACCGTCCTTATCGACGATATTCCCCACTATTCGTGTTCGGTGCTCACGCACACGGTGCGTGGCCGGAAAGTTATGACGATCGAAGGCCTGGCGAGTGCCGACGGAACCTTGCATCCGGTACAGCAGGGTGTCATCGACGAGCAGGGATTTCAGTGCGCGTTCTGTATGTCCGGCTTCATTATGACCGCGGTGGGATACCTGAAAACGAATCCCAATCCCACACGCCAGGAACTGGCGCACGGCGTCTCGGGAAATCTGTGCCGCTGCCAGGACTACGACAAGATTCTGACCGCGTTGATGCGCGGCGCGGAGAATATGCGGAGGTCTACGCTTGGATAACGACAAAACTCGCCGATAATAAGAAAGATAACAAGAAACCTGCTGATCCTGCCAAGGCCGCCGAGCGCACCTACGGAGCCGGGTACAAGCTGATCGGCAAGAACTACAAGACCCCTGATCTCTATGCAAAAGTCACCGGCAAGGCAAAATACGCTGAGGATTTTCGCGCGGAAGGCATGCTGTTCTGCAAACTGCTGCTCAGCCCGATGCCGCATGCGCGGGTAAAGCGCATCGATGCGAGAGCAGCGCTCGCGATGCCCGGCGTCAAAGCCATTCTCACAGCGGACGATCTTCCCGCGCCCGGCCGATACCCTTACCGACAATGGCACGGTGATCAAGGCCAGCAAGTGGGGCGAACGCGGTCTCACCATGGAGCCGGTTTATCAGGGCGAACCGATTCTTGCCGTGGCCGCAGTCGACGAACTCACCGCCGCGGAAGCCATCGAGAAAATTCGAAATCGATTTTGAACCGCTTCCCTTCGTGGTCGATCCGCTCGATACGCTGCGGCCGGGTGGTCCCAATCCGCGAACGGATGGCAACGTCTGGACCCGGCCGCGCAGTCGCCACAAGGCCCGGGCACGCCTGCGGTCACGGAACTCAAGTGGACCAAGGCTGACTTCGAGGAGGAAAAGCATGGCCGTCTTCCGATGGGCAAGACGTCCCGACGAATGGACGTATGGCGATCTCGATTCAGGCTTCAAGAATGCGGCACTGGTTCTTGACGAGACGTTCGTCACTCCAGACACCAGCCATCAGACTCTTGAGACCCGCAGCGCGATGGCCTACTGGCAGAACGGCAAAGTCTACATTTACACGGGCACGCAAAGCACCGCGCAAACCCTGCCCGCGATCGCGCGCTGGTTGAACATCGATCGCAGACAAAGTTGTTTTCATCAGCGAATACACCGGAGGCGGATTCGGCAGCAAGATCACCGGCGGGGTGACGATGATCATCCCGGCGCTGCTGGCGAAAAAAACGAATGCTCCGGTGATGATGCGCATCAGCCGCGAGGAGGAGACCTTCATCGGACGCGCGCGTCCCAGCTTTCAGGGACGGATGAAAGTCGGCTTCTCGAAAGAGGGACGGATCACGGCCCTCGACATGTTCGTTATTTGCGACAACGGTCCCTACGACGCCGTGGGAGATGCCCCTTCATCGGGACGCATCGTCTCTCTGTTGTACCAGCCGCAAGCCATGCGCTGGCGCGGGTTGACGGTGCTGACCAACACGCCGCCGCGCAGTGCGCAGAGTTCTCCGGGCGGGCTGCAGGGGATTGTCATCATCGAGCCGATCATCGCGAAAGCCGCGCGCAAGCTCGGAGTTGACCAGGTAGCGATCCGCCGCATCAACTGCCCCGAGGGCAAGGCGCAGTTCGGACCAGCAGTGCAGGGGAAACGGCAGTATGCCACCAGCGCATTCCTCAAAGAAGCACTCGACCGCGGGGCGGAGCAATTCAAATGGAGCGAGCGGGTTGCACGCACTCCGAAGAAGATAGGCACGAAAGTTCGCGGCGTCGGCGTGTCGCTAAGCTGTTACGTTGGCGGCACCATCGGATTCGACGGGCTTCTCGTCATCAAGCCGGATGGCCGGATCACCTTCCAGTCTGGAATCGGCAACCTGGGAACCGAGTCGGTGATTGATGTGCATCGCGCGGGGGCGGAGGTTCTCGGCGTGCCGTGGGAAAAATGCGACGTAGTGTGGGGCAACACGGCAAAGAATCTTCCGTTCACCTGCGTCTCCGGCGGCAGCCAGACAACTCACGCAATGACGCGGGCGGCGTATGCCACGGCAATGGACGCCAAGAAGAAGCTTCAGGAAATCGCGGCGAAGAAACTCGGCGGCAAAGCCGGAGCAGTACGAGGTAGCCAACGAACGTGTATTCCGCAAAGGCGGCGGCGCCGGCATGACTTTGGCGCAGGCCGCGAAACACGCGATTGAACTGGGCGGCGTCTACGATGGCCACGAGGCGCCCGCCGATGTCCACAAATTGACGAAGGCGTCGGTCGCGGCGTTGGCCGGCCAGGGCTTGGTGGCGGCAGCCAAGGACAACTACCCGCGCGACGGCTCGACGTTTTCCTATGTCGCCAGCTTCGCCGAAGTTGAAGTCGATGTCGAAACCGGCAAGTACTACATCGTGGATTTCCTCGCCTCCGCCGATGTCGGCACCGTGATCCATCCCCGAGCGCTGGGCGGCCAGATGCTCGGCCGTTCGACGCTCGGCATCGGCCATGCGATCGGCCAGAAATGGGTTTTCGATCCGCACTACGGCGAGATGCTTTCCAAGCGTTTCTACCACAGCAAACCGCCGACGATTCTCGATGTACCCGTCGACATGCAATGGACGGCGTTGGATATTCCTGACCCGGAGACGCCGGTGGGCGCTCGCGGTGTCGGCGAGCCGCCGGTTGGAGGCGGGTGTGCTTCCATCTTGAACGCGCTCTCGGATGCCTTGGGGACGAGATTTTCCAGCGGGCACCGGTGAACGCCGACACGATTCTGACGTCGCTCGAAGCGGGCCGGCCGATGCAGCATCCGCTGATGGCGCATATTTGACGCCACATTTGATGGCCGATATTGATCGGATTTGAAGGAGAGTTATGGCTGTCATACGAGACGTAATGGCCGCTTTCGAACTGTTTCAGCCGACTTCCGTCGCCGACGCGCAGAAGCTTCTCGCACAGCACGGACCCGATGCCTGGGTGCTGGCCGGAGGGCTCGACAGCTTCGACTGGCTGAAGGATCGAATCAGGAAGCCGAAGGTGGTGGTCGATCTGAGCGGAATCGACGAACTGCGAGGAGTTCGCGCTACCGGCAGTAACGGCATGATGGTATCGAAATCGGCGCCATGACGACGCTCACCGAAGTCGTGAATCATCCCATCATCAAGCAGAAGTATGATCTGCTGGCGCAGGCTGCGGAAGTAGTGGCGTCACCGCAGATCCGCAACCAGGGAACCATCGGCGGGAATGTTTCGCAGGATACGCGCTGCTGGTATTACCGCGGCGGTTGGCCCTGCTACCGTGCCGGCGGCAACATTTGCTATGCCGATACGCCGGAGGGCCGCAACCGCGAGCATGCGATTCTGCACGCCGACCGCTGTGTAGCGGTGAATCCCTCCGATTCAGCCCCGGCCCTGATTGCGCTGGACGCCAAGTTCGTCATGCGCACGCCCAAAGGTGAGCGCGTGGTGGATGCGGAAGATTACTTCATCGGTCCTGACATCGACATTACCCGGCTGCACATCTTGCAGCCCGGCGACCTGCTTACTGCCATTCGTATTCCGTCCACCTGGGCGGGCGCGCAATTTTATTTTGAGAAAGTGCGAGACCGCAACGTTTGGGACTTCCCGCTCATGAACGTTGCCTCAGCCATGGTGACGTCGGGCGAGATCAGGTAAGTCGATTGACCGCATCCGCATCGCCGTGAACGGCGCGGCCGCACGTCCGTTAAGGCTGAAGGCAGTCGAAGATGCAGTTCGTGGCAAGCCGCGCAACGCGGCAACAGGCGAGATGGCGGGAAAACTAGCGGTGCAAGGAGCGGTCCCGTTGCAGTTCAATGCCTACAAGATCCCGCTGATGAGAAATCTGGTGAAGCGCGCCATCGTCAGAAGGAGCGGAGTGGAGGAGGCAACATGGGCTTCTTAGAGTGGGCCACGAGTCCGTGGGGACAGAGTGTCCCGATCCATATTGCCTGGTTCCTGATCTGGGTTGCGGTGATCGCAGGGTTGCTCTTCCTGATCGTTCACGCCATCTACGCTGGATATTTCGCCAAGGCAAGAGAGTTTGCGGGCGATGCTTCGCCAGCCGAAGTCGTTGCGCGCATCCCCAAGCACGTTCCCAGGCACTCGCTGGTCGCGCGGCTGTTTCACTGGATCATGGCAGCCTCCATGTTCACACTGCTGTTTACCGCCTTCCTGCCGAAAGTCGGCGTCCAGTTTCCCTGGGTGACCTATCATTGGATCGCCGGCGCGGTGTTGACGGCTTCCATCATTTTTCACATCGTTCATGCCTCCTTCTGGCTGGACTTCTGGTCGATCTGGCCTGACCGAGATCGATCTGGCGGATGCCTGGAGAAGAATTCGCCGGCTTCTCGGAATGCCTGCGCCACCGCCGGAAAGTTCGCCAAATATCCCTTGGAGAACAAGCTCTTCCACGGCGTCATCATCTCGGCGGTCTCTCGGCGATCCTTACTGGTGTGTTCATGATGTCTCGTGTGCGCACCGTCTTCTTTCCCTCGCAATCCGTATCTGTTCAGCGACATGACCTGGGGCATGATGTACGTGCTGCATGGGCTGGCCGGCGTGGGGCTGATTGCGCTGATCATGGTGCACGTCTACTTCGGACTCCGCCCGGAGAAACGGCCGATCACGAAATCGATGATCTTCGGCTGGATGAGCCGCGACTTTTATTTGAAAGAACACGATCCCAATCGATGGGTGGTCGAGACATCTTCGTCCTCATCTTCTTCGCCATCCACATCCAAGGGGTTGGAAGGCCGAGGGCTAACCGATGCTGGCTGAAATTGGGAATCGTTGCGAGGCTGTGGAAGAGTGCTATGAGTTTATGCTGGCCTATGCAGCCCAGGGGCTGGCTAGCGACGAAGGCAGCAAATCGGGGGGACAAGTCCGTGAGTTCCTGCGGCGCGCAGTGCAAGCATTGTCCGGGCTGACCGAAGCTTGTTCAGCAGCAGTCAGAGAGGAAGGACTTGAGCCAGCCGACAAATACGCGGCGTTTTTTGCAGTGCTCGATCGCGACTCTCGCGACTCTCTTGCCGCCATTGAGCTGGTTCTCGCCCAACCCGTCATCAATTCTCAGTTGATTGATAATCTGAACGCATCCATTCATCTCCGCGCACTGCTCACCGACTTGTTTCTGGTGGACGAAATCCTGAGGAAGCATAAGAAACCGGCGGAGCAGGTTGTCACGAACGAAGGTGACTGAGGCCATCGGCCCAGCGGGCATTTACGGAGAATGTTTCGAAGTGGGGGAACACCCCCGCACACTCCCTAGCAGGACCGCTGCTGGAACGATTCGAGTGCGGCGTTCAGTCGCTCCAGTCCACCGCGGACAGTCTCTGTAGCTCCGCCAAACCCAATTCGGAAGTGTTGCGTCTGCTCGAAAAACTCCCCCGGCACCACACTAGTCTCAAACTGCTCGCGCAGGATCTCCACAAATTCGGTAGCACCGCCTACTCTGAGCCGCGGAAACACCGTAGTACCGAAGCGGCTTGGCTCACAATGGAGGTCGGGATGGCTAGCCAGGAATTGGTTAACCAGCACGCGATTCGTTTCCAGCAGGGCGCGGGCACGATTGCGCACCCGATCGAGATTGTCGAGGGCAATCACCGCGAGGAGTTCGGCGGGATGCACGGGGCTCCCGTAGGTGAAATCAACGACCTGCCACATGCGCTGCACCAGTTCCGGCGGCGCCAGAATCCATCCACAGCGAATGCCGCTTAGCCCGTACGCTTTGGTCAAGCTGCTCGTCACAACAAAATTCGTTCCCAGATGAAACGCGGAACGCCAGGGCTGGTCGAAGAGGGTCTCGAGATATACCTCATCCACCAGAACGCGTGCTCCCACCCTGGCTGCCATCTCACCGGCTTGCCGCATCGTGCTGTCGTCGGCGAAAGCACTGCTGGGGTTGTGCAGGTTGCAGAGGATCACCAGACGCGTTTGGGGAGTGAGTTTGCGCTCCAGTTCTCCCAGCCCCAACTTGAATCCTTTTTCCGCGAGACGTTCGAAGCGACATACCTTGGCGCCAATGTGATCGAGAATTGTGAGCAGCGGGTCATACGCCGGCCGCTCAATCAGCACCTCGTCCCCCCGGTGGACGAGTGCTGTCAGCGCCACAAAGTTTGCCATCGAGGTACCCAAGGTGTAGACGACGCATTCCTTAGGGACGCCCGCCTTCGCGGCCAAGCGCTCCATCAGCGGCTGATAACCGTATGGGCCAGTCCCGCCGATTTCCAGGTCCTCGATGTGCACGGGCAACTCAGCCAGCGGATAGTCCATGACTCCACTAGACGCCAGGTTGAAGCGGGCATTCGAGTGCAGCTTGGCCCAGGCCAGATAGAGCGAAACTGCGTCTGACTGCAAACCATTCATGCCTTGCTCTCCTAATTTGCAGAAAATGATTGCAGAACAAGATGAGAAAATCCGATTACGAATTGGCAGATCGCGACCGTGCTCGCCGGCTCCAGAACCAGTACACGGGAATGCCCGCCAGCAGTAGAACGAAACCGATCAGGCTGTTCTGCGGATAGCGGTAGACCGTATTCGCAACGACCCACCAGCATATCGCGACGAACATCACCGTGCTCACCGGGTGCCCGGGCACACGATAACCTTGACTGGAGTTCATCTCACCGCGCGCGGCCCGCCGGCGGAACACGAAGATGGTGGTCGCTGTCAGCCCGAAAAACAGAAAATCCATCGCAATGACGTAATTCAAGATTTGCTCATAGCGGCCGGAGAGCGCGATTACCATCGTCCACACGACTTTGCAGGACGATAGCAACCACAGGTACGCGTGTGCGTGGATCGAGCCAGGCTATGGCGCGGAAGAACAGTCCGTCCTCAGCCATGGCAAAGTAGACGCGCGGTGCGGTCAAGATCGACTGGCTCAGAAACCCGAGAGTCGAGATGGCGATTGCGGCCGCAATAAACGTCGCACCCCGCTGCCCTAACGCCAGGCGCATTACGGCGGTGGCCGGGGTGGTGGTTGCAGCCAACGCCTCCGGTCCGAGCGAGCGCAGGCATACCCAGTTCACACCGAGATACAGCACTACTACGCCGAGAACTCCGAGCAGTAGTCCTCGGGGCAGGTTTTTCTTTGGCTCCTTCACTTCCGCCGCCAGGAAGTTCGCCGTCTGCCATCCCCCATAGGCGAATAGCACTGGCACCATAGCTGCTCCAAACGAGCTCAGTGACCACTGCCGCTCAGTTGCGGTCGTTACCGTCACATGCTTGCCGGTCAAGATCAAGCCCACAATCACCAGGGCAGACACAGCGACGATTTTCATCACCATAAGCGTGCTCTGCGTTCGTCCGCCCGTTTTTACGCCGAAGCAGTTGATGAGCGTCAGGGCAGCAAGCGCTGCGGTCGCGACGATCCAGTCCGGCGTGTGCACATTGGTAAGCTCAAGAAAATACCGCGCAAAAGTGATCGATACAGCCGCCATGCCTCCGGTCTGGATGACCAGCAGCAACACCCATCCGTACAGAAACGCTACCGCTGGATGATAGGCTTCGCGCAGGTAAGCGTACTGACCGCCCACCTCGGGGAAGGTGGCCGCCAATTCGGCCCATATAAAGGCGCCACCCACTGCTACAACCCCGCCAAAAATCCAGGCTCCCAGGATCAACGCAGGGGTATGAACCTGTTGCGCCACCACGTAGGGATTTATGAATATGCCGGAACCGACGATGCCACCCATGACCAGCATGGTGGCATCGAACAGCCCAAGTTGGCGCACCAGGCTTGGCCTGGGAGCGGATGTCTGATCCGTGCTCGAAAAGTCAATCACCTTGTCCGGCTCAACGTTAGACCTGCGATTTCAGTCTTCATCCGTCTGGGATTCTCCTGACCTGAATGTCGAGAGTCCGTTTCGGCGATTGGAGGCTGAGGCACACCATTCCTGCACGCTAGCTCCTCAGATCACTTCACGGGTTCCCAGCCCTCTGGCAGCATATCGAATGCCAGCGTGTCACGGTAGGCGTACTGATTGCCTTCCAGTACTGCCACTGGCGTCAGCATATGCCAGATACGGTCATCGTCGAAGACGTAACACTCACCCGATTCGCGCATCGTGAAGCGATCCAGTTCATATTTGTCATTGTCGGTTATGATGACTTCGCCGCCGTGAGCGCCGCAGCGACCCAGTAGATGCGTGGCAATGTACTTTTCCCCGTCTTTATGCAAGCCCGGTGGGCTCGTGTCACACGGCCGGCCTGGCGTAGCCGTGAACCTTATTAGATGAATGTTGACCAAATACTTTGTGCCCACCGCCGAGAGCGGCAGGTAATGAAGGTGGTGGGCGATCATCTTGCGAACGCCTATGGAACCGGCGATTGTCGCGGGCAGCGGAGCGTACTCTCGCGGCTGGCCGCCGATTGTCGTGTTGTATTTTTTCAGCTGCACATAGGGCGTGCTCTCTTCGCTCAACGAAACCTTTACACCGCCCTCAACGATCTCGGCCCGGGCACGATTTAAGGAACGATACCTGTCGCCCCCATCGTAGTATTTGTCCTTTGGAATGGACCAGGCTGCATGGGCCAACGCTTCCAGTGCGCACGCTATGTCTACATCAACTCGGAGCGGCTGACGACTAAACCCGCGCTCCACGAGGTCGTCTCGCGATCTGGCACTTGTTGCAACTTGAATAAAGGTATCTTGACCCATGATTGCTCCCGACAAATGCTTCACGATTATGTGACCACTCAGTTTCCTTCTCCGCCCAAGAACGGCCGCCATTTTACCCCTCTAATCCATGTTCACGTCAATGTGAACCACCAGTCATGACCAGCCAGAGTAGTGCTCTTGCGGGTTGTCAGCGCCAGAAGCTATCCAGAAACGGGCTTCTGGGAAGCGATCAGCCAGTTGCGGAGGTCTGCAGGGACAACCCGGACCGGGGACTGTTTGTAGTTGACGTAACATCGAACAAATGAGTACGGTCTCTTGCAGTCGAAGCGAAACCTGCTCTTGCGTGAACACGAACGCTTCGATAGCATCCCGCGTCCGCGTGCCGTTGTATGTCTGGCAGGAGTGCCCAGAGCGAACGCAGCGCGGCTCGGTCCCGCTTTATCTCCTGGAACTCTACCTCTTGGAAGTTTTCGCCGAAAGTGCAGCCCCGCAGTGGGGTCCAGCCCAAAACGCAGACACTGTGCTGACACGGGGAAAAGAGTGGGAAAACTCAAAACTGGGAAAATGCTGGAAATATGCATGGATACTGGTTAAGAGTGGTGAGCGCGGAAGGAATCGAACCTTCAACCTACTGATTAAGAGTAGGCGAATCTGATAGGGTCTTCCGCGTCTTATAGCCTTTACAATTCAATAACTTACCGACAACCAAGCCCGCACGGAAGCAATCGGCTCTGGTATTGAAAAGAAGCACTTTAGCGCACATGGGATCGAAGCGCACGGCACACTTACGGCACACCTTAAGACTCACTTCTGATCGTCTCCAGATGGCCTCCCGCGCCGCAGCCAAAGCTGGGTAGGGAGCAATCGATACGAGATCGCCAGAACCGCAACGCTAGAGGTCAGTGATTCGCAAAATGCGAACGGGCGATGCCTAAAATTTGAGTTGCACGACCAGAAGGTGGAGTGGCAAGGCATCCCAGCGGGGCCAATGAGAAACGGCGCCGCGCCAGTGGTCGCCTGAGGGGCGGGGGACAGTGGCACAGCAACATTTCAAGATTGACCCTAGTAGTTTATACGCTAGAACTATCCAGGGAACAGTGATAGGCATCACGCGGCACTGTGATTGTAATCACCAAGGAGGAATACAATTGGGTAATGCACCGTGACGGGACTTCGCTGCGAGTGTGTTCGATTCGAAATACAACATCGCTGACAACCACCTTGGTCGGATGCGAGGATGATGCGACTAGAGTAGTTGATTATGCCTCCCTTCGGGGCGGAGGAGCATTCAAAACCAACCAGTAAAGCCCCAACTGAGAAGCCGCCGTCACGAATTGATCATAATCAACGGGCTTGATTACGTAGCTGTTGGCGAAGTGTGTGTACGCGTTCAGCCGATCCTTGTCCTCATTGGAAGAGGTCAGCACTACGACGGGGAGATGCCGGGTGCGTTCGTCCGCGCGAACTGCCTTGAGCACTTCCAAGCCGCTGATCTTCGGCATGTTTATGTCGAGCAGCGTTACCGCTGGCAGTTCACGGACATCCCTTCCGGCGTATTTGCCACGACCGAAGAGAAAATCCAAAGCTTCTTCTCCGTCGCGGGCTCGCACCAAAGGATTCTTGACGTTTGCACGTTTGAACGCCCTTACCGTCAGTTCGGCATCGTCGTCGTTATCCTCTACGAGCAAGATCGTCTGTTCTGCGACCATCATCGGATGTCTCCTATCGTGAAGTAAAAAGTCGCCCCCGCGCGGATCGCCGCTTCCGCCCAGATTCGGCCGCCGTGCCGCGCGATAACTCGCTGTGCGGTAGCCAGGCCAACGCCGGTGCCTTCAAACTCTGAATCGTGGTGTAATCGGCGAAACGGCGTGAAGAGTTTGCTGGCATACGACATGTCGAACCCGACACCGTTGTCCCGGACATAAAATACGGATTCGTGCTCCGTGTTGTCGTTATTCTGGCCGAATGCGATCTGGGCCGTCGCCTCCCTCGCTGTGTATTTCCAGGCGTTCCCGAGCAAGCTCCCAAGAACAATCGCCACCAGACGTCTGTCGGCAGTGGTCGAGACTCCTTCCGCAATTTCAATTGCGACCTTGCGCCCAGGTTCCTTGCTTTGGAGGTCGGCGACTATACCGCGGGCAAGCTCCGTGAGATTTATCGATTCTTTTTGAAGTGCACCACGGCTAACGCGTGACAGGTCGAGAAGGTCGTTGATAAGCGTGGACATCTTCTGTGCGGCCGTCCGCACTCGCTGCAGATAGTGACAGGCGTGCTCGTCCAGTTTTCCGGAGTACTCGTCGAGAAGCGCCTTACTAAACCCGTCGATAGCACGGAGCGGAGTTCGCAGATCATGGGAGATGGAGTAACTAAAGGATTCCAGTTCCTTGTTGGATTGTTCGAGTTTGTTCATCCATTCGAGCCGGGCCTGCGCGAGTGCCAGATGGGTTCGCACGCGGGCCATAAGTTCCTGAGCGGAGAATGGCTTGGTCAAGTAGTCATCTGCGCCGGCATTCAATCCCTCGACAGCCGACTCTTCGCCCGCCCGCGCCGACAACAGGATCACGGGGATGTTTTGAGTTGTCGGGTCCGCTCGGAGTTGGCGCAATAAACCAAAACCATCCAATCCCGGCATCATGATATCGGTCAGTACGAGACTCGGAGATTTTTCCCGAGCCGCGGCTAAGGCTGTCAAACCGTCTGGAACCGCCAGCACCTCATAACGCTCGGCCAGCAAGCGGCGAACATAGTCCCGCATATCGGCATTGTCGTCGGCTAAGAGGATTCGAGGGCGAGCTGGCCCATGTGGAGTAGCGCTGGGGGGCGCGAATAGCGCACTCGTCTGCGCAGCGTCAGATAAGATCTCGTTCGGCTCTGCTTCGTTGGGCAACCAGTGCAGGGCCTCTTCAACATAAGCGGTCGCTCTAGTCGCAGTCGACACCAGCTCGCGGGCTTTGCCCACACGGTCGGCCGGAAGATGAGCTTTCCCGGCCTTAATTGTGACCGTAAACGTGCTGCCTCTTCCTTCGTCGCTTTCGATGCTAATCGTCCCACCGTGCAGAGAAACCAATTCCCGAACCAGAGCAAGGCCGATTCCTGTTCCCTCATGCGTGCGCGATTTTGCGCCCTTTACGCGATGAAAACGTTCGAACAGACGCGGCAACTCTGTTGACGGGATACCAACTCCGGTGTCGGCCACTGCGAGCCTAACCTGGTCATCGCACCAGCCAAGGGTGACCGTGATGCGGCCCTCGAAAGTATGCTTGAAAGCATTCGAGAGCAGGTTGAGCACAATCTTCTCCCACATCTCCCGGTCCACATAGACTGGCTCGGGCAGGTTTGGGCAGTTCACGACTAACTTTAAGCCGGCCTTCTCAACTGCGGAGCGGAACACGCTTGCCAGTTCCGCGGTGTAGGTCGCCAGATCCGTGGGTTCGAAACTGGCCTGAGTGCGGCCCGCTTCGATACGGGAGAAGTCGAGCAGAGTGTTGACTAGCTTCAGGAGACGCAAGCTGTTGCGATGCGCGGTCTCCAACCTCTCATGACGGGCTGTGGGCAAGGGGTTGTCGTGCTCGGCCAATTCGTCTTCGAGCGGCCCCAGCATAAGGGTGAGTGGTGTGCGAAATTCGTGACTGACGTTCGAGAAAAACGCGGTCTTCGCTCGATCAATCTCCGCCAAGGCTTCGGCACGCTTGCGCTCCTCCTCGTACGCGCGCGCATTGGCCAACTCGGTGGTAACTGCCGCTGCCAACAAGTCATAAAAAGCACGATAGGCTTCACTCAATTCTAATCGGGGGCTAATACCAGCTATCAGAATCCCAACTGGTCGCTTGCAGCCGGGAGGCGTGAGAGGGAGTGCGAGGGCCTCTTTTTGCGATTCAGGATATTCGCCACACGAGAAGGGACCGAACCGCGCCTCCAAATCGTTCACGTGTTGTGAATGGCCCGACCGCGCCGCATCGGCAAAAGGCCAACTCGATTTCTCATCGGTGACCAAGGACACAAGAACCGGACTGACAGTGCTTTCATCGGGCACACCGGTACTGGCAATCAATCGAGCTTGTTCACTCTCGTCCTCAAACAAATAGAAGAGGGTGAAGGGGAGATCTAACCGGTAGTCCGATAGTGCCTGCGCGGCCAGCGCGCACACCTCTTCCGGCGTCTGTGCCGTGCCGGTGCGCGTCGCCAAATCGCGCAGGGCGCGGGTACGTCTCTCACTTAGCATTCGACTGGTGGTTTCAGTCACCGGATGAAACAGACCAGCTACGCCCGTCTCATCGCGGATAGGACTGAACGAAAATGTAAAGAATGTTTCCTCCAAATATCCATTGCGATCGAGGAAAAGTCGCTGATTTTCGAGGAACGAGGTCTCCCCAGCTAGAGCGCTCGTGAACGCTTCGCCGATCACAGGCCACGCCGAAGCCCAGCACTCGGTGAAGTCTTGGCCCATGGCGTGAGGATGCTTGTCGCCGCAGATCGGCCAGTAGCCATCGTTATAAATTTGTACATGCTTGGGACCCCAGGCCAGCGAGATGGGAAACTTCGAGGCGAGGCAAAGGCTGACCGTCGTGCGCAGGCTCTGGGGCCATGAGTCGATCGGACCAAGGGGGGTCTTGTCCCAGTCCATCGACTGGATCAGTTCGCCCATTTTTCCGCCGCCGACTAGCCAGTCTTGTGGCTGGCTCTTCTGCCGATGTGCGCCGACACCCGATTGCGCTGCAGACATATCTCGCCCCAAGCCCTCTAGGTTCTTATCGACGGCCGCACATGATTAGTTGATTCAAGTCAAAGTCTACTGGCATGACGAAAGTTCTTGGTCGCGACAGATCACATCCCGTCCGTGGGAGTCTTCTTGCGGTTCACAAGATGTGGAATGACCACATGCCGGTTCTTGTATCCGGTGCCCTGTGGTTGATCTGAGCGCAGCTCGCGTTCATCGCGATTTCGCCCTTGAGGGCTGGGATCTCGGTTCACGGGTGGAGGGGGAGGTTGGTTGATCGCCAACCAGTACAAGACCGCGGTTTTCACTGTGTACCGGAATTTTTCGAAGTCCATCGGTTTCTGGATGTAGCTATTCACTCCGAGTTCATAGCTTCGCAACAAGTCCCGTTCTTCATTAGAAGAGCTTAGGATGACCACAGGAATGAACTTCGTCCGTTGATCGTCCTTGAGCTGTTCGAGAACTTGAATTCCGTTTACCTTCGGCAACTTCAAATCAAGCAGCACGATCTTGGGTGGGCGATCAAAGCTGCGTTCGGTGAAGGCTCCGCGACAGAACAGAAAGTCGAGAGCATCCTCGCCGTCCCGAACGACATGGATGTTCGCGGCCAACTTCTCCCGTTGCAGAATCTGGGTCGTCAGTTCCACATCTTCTAGGCTATCGTCCACCAATAAAATGTCGGTCTGAGTCGCACTCATAATCAGGCTCCTGCCGTGGCCGCATCCCCTCGCGACCCAGCGCGTTCGCTACCGCCCAGGGTGAAATAAAATGTTGCGCCGTGGTCCACTTCCGCTTCCGCCCAAATCCGGCCGCCATGTTTTTGCACGATACGATAGACCGTAGCCAGGCCCACGCCTGTGCCTTCAAAGTCCTCGTCGCGGTGAAGACGCTGGAAGACTCCGAACAACTTATCGGCATATTTCATGTTGAAGCCAACGCCGTTATCCCGCACGAAGATCACTTGTCGATCATTCTGCTGAGTGTGTCCCACCTCGATGATCGCGTGTGGACGGGGGCGAGAGTACTTGATTGCATTGGAAAGCAAGTTCTGAAAGATCTGCCGCACCAAGATTGGGTCGCATTCCACCGAGGGAAGGTCGCCGATTTTCCACTCCACCTCGCGCCCTTCGGTCTCCGCTTTGCAGCATCAAGATGATTTCTTCCACGACCGCGTTCAATCCCTGTGAGTTGCAGTGTAACGACCGCTGTCCTGTTCGAGCCAGATTCAGCAACTCATCTGTTAAGAGGCCCATGCGGCGGGTGCCATCCTGAATGCGCTGCACATAGTGCAGGGCTTGGGGATCAAGGGTTGCCCCGAATTCTTCCAGACACGCTCCAGCAAATCCCATGATATGGCGCAAAGGAGCACGCAGGTCGTGAGAGACGGAGTAGGTGAAAGACTCCAGTTCGCGGTTGGCGACTTCCAGTTGCTCCGTCCGTTGTGCCACCCGCGCTTCGAGTTCTTCATTTAATTTGTGCAGCATGAGTGTCTGGACCTCCAACGCCTGCTGCGAACGCAACAATTCATCGGTCTGCCGGGCAAGGGAATTCGCGATGTTTTTCCGCTCGGTAATGTCCTGGACGATGCCAAACATTCGGGTCGCTTTGCCCGAGGAGTCCCGGATCTGGTCGCCGCACGCCCAGATCCAACGAATGTCCCCGTTGGGATGAACGATTCTGCATTCAAATTCCGATTTTTTCTTTTGCCTTATATTGATCTGAAAAGTCTCCCGGACGCGTTCCCGATCCTCCGGATGGACGTGACGAAGGAAGATATCAAAGTTCCATTGCGGCAGAGGCTCGGCATACCCAAAAATCTGGTCATGCAGTGCAGAGCGAGTGGCTTGCAGCGTAGTCAGGTCGAGATCCCAGTCCCCGATTTTAGAAGTGTCCAGCGCATAGCCCCTTCTCACGTCACTCTGGCGCAAGGCTTCCTGTGTGCGGATGCGTTCGGTGATGTCGCGTGCGATTTTTGAAGCTCCAACGATTGCGCCGTTGCCATCGCGAACCGGCGAAATAGTTACGGAAACGTCAATTTTCCTGCCATCCTTCCGGAGGCGGACGGTTTCGAAATTTTTAATGCTTTCGCCCCGCCGGATGCGTTCCAGAATGTCGGACTCCTCGCTCACCAGTTCCGGCGGAAACAGCAGCAGCATAAGTTTGCCCACAGCCTCCGCTGCCGAGTAGCCAAACACTTTCTCGGCACCGCGGTTCCACGCATTGATGACGCCGTTCAGATCCTTGCTGATAATTGCGTCGTCGGAGGAGTCGACCACCGCGGCCAGATGTTCGCGCACTGCCTCGGCCCGCTTTAGTTCGCTCAGGTCAGTGGCGACCAGGCAGATGCCTTGCCCGGATTCCTCCAAAGAGATTGAACTAAGAGATAACAGCACCGGCAGAGTACTTCCGTCGGGGCGGAGTAGATGGCTGTCTGCCCGTATGTCGTTCTTTATCGCACTCCGCAGCAATTCGGCGGCGGCCGGACGATCTTGCTCGCGCAACAGGGCGGGAAAGGAGGAGCCCAGCAGCCTTTCGGCGGAAAGCCCCACCATTTCCGCCATCCGCCGATTGCAAAACGTGACGGTTCCTTCGGCGGTCAGCGTGGCCGCGCCCTCGTTCATCCGCTCGGCCAGAATGCGGTAGGGATCTTCGGGGCTTTGCAGGGTGAAGATCCTGCTCCCGTTCAGCCCGTCCACGACGACTGCATCCACGTCGCCGCTCTGGATGGCTTTGATGGTCGCTTCCGACTCGGCCAGGCTAGCTTTCACTCGCTTCAGTTCGGCGCGCAGGCTGCGTTCGGATTTGGATTTCGCGGACGGCATGCCAAACCTACTTCTTGGGCTTCAAATCCAATCCCAGAAGCACACGCTCCCGGTTCGAGAAGTCGCCGATGATCCGCCGCAAGGGCAAGGGCAATCGTCTTACGAGAGTAGGCGCGGCTATGATCTGTTCATCCTTGGCCAAGACCGGATTCTGGTGAATGTCGATGACTTCCAGGTCGAATCTTCCCCGCAAGTCCTGCTGGCAAATGGCATTGATATTCAGAATGGCACGGCGGGACCGGGAGGTAGCCCCGCTCACATAGAGGCGAAGCACGTACTTCTGGTTCCTGCTCGCATTGGCACGGATGGCACTTTTGAGGCTCTGGGCTCTCATGACGAAGGCTCTCCGTAGCGCAGATCGAGCCCAACCACTACACTTTCCGCGTTCGATAAGTCCCCGACTAGCTTTTTGAGGGGAGGCGGAAGCCGACGCACCAGGGTAGGCACGGCGATGATCTGGTCCCCCGCAGCCAGGCGCGGGTTTTTCAGCAGATCGATCACCTCGACGTGGTACTTACAGCCCGGGTGCTCATCGCAGATTTTCTGCAAGTTAGTCAAAGCGGTCATGGATCGAGAGGACTTGCCAGCGATGTAGAGGCGCAGATTCCAGACCTCGCCGCCCGTTTTGGGTGCCTTCCTTCCCTTTTTTCTCGTTGCCATTTTCATTGCAGGCTCATTTCTTCCTTTTCGCTACAGAGGCGCTGCTGCTTTCATGCCCCCCGTTGCCAACTGCGGGAACCGCATCAGCCAGGCGGACGCGGCCCATTTCCTTGCGGTCGAGCACAAACTGTTTTTCCTGCAATTCCACTTCGTGCGCGCCGCGCAACAAGCCCTGTTCTTCGACTTCGAAGTCGGAGCGCATCTTCGCGATCTGCGCTTCCAGCAGCTGGCGCTCTTGCTTCAATTTGAGACTCTTTCTCTGCGACTGCTGTTTGCGTTCTACCGCTTCGGCCCGCTCTTTGGCCTCTTGCGCGTCTCGCGCGGAGCCGGTGAGCAGCCCCGAGGGCCCCACATAGACGTCGCGCAGCTGCACTCCATGGTCGGTCAGCAGGAACTCCCGAATCTGATTCGAGTGCGCCATGCCCCGCGATTTGAGCACATGGAGTCCGCGATTGCGCTCGCCGTTGCATTCCAGGTTGCGCAACAGCAGCCAGGCGTCCATTTGCAACGAGACACCCATTTCGCCGAGTTCGGGTGCGCCGTCCCCGGACGTAAGGCTGGTGAACATGGCGGTGATCTGGCGCTCCTTGAACATGTCCATAAGGCGGGTGACCATTGACTTCACTTCCGAATGAGTGCCGGTCGAAGCGAAATTCGTGATCGGATCGACTACCACCACTTTCGGTTGGAACTCGGCGGCGAGGTCGTGAATGGTGACCAGATGTTTTTCCAAGCCGAAGGCACCGGGCCGGGACGCGTAGAAGCGCAAGAGATCGCGCTTGATCCAGGGCGCAATATTGATCCCGATGGAGCGCATGTTGCGGATCACCTGGTCGGGGGACTCCTCGGAAGCCAAGTAGAGGGCGCGTTCCCCGCGCTGACAAGCTGCCTGGACAAAGTGGGTGGCCAGACTGCTTTTTCCCGTGCCCGCACCGCCCGAGACAAGGATGCTGGTCCCGCGGTAAAAACCCTTTCCGCCCAGCATCGTGTCCAGGCGCGGAACGCCGGAGGAAACTCTTTCGGTCGGGGTTTTATGCTCCAGCCCCAAAGAACTCAGAGGGAGCACGGACATGCCAGTTTGTCCGATCAGGAAGGGATACTCGCTCGTACCGTGCATGGCGCCGCGGTACTTGACCACGCGCAGCCGGCGGATGGAAGTCTGGTCCTCGACCCGATGGTCGAGCAGAATCACGCAGTCGGCGACGTACTCCTCGATCCCCTGACGAGTCAGTTTGCCATGACCCGATTCGGCGGTGATTATCGCGGTGACTCCTTTGGCTTTCAACCACGCGAACAGGCGGCGCAGTTCGGCGCGCAGAATGTTGGTGTCGGAAAACCCGGAGAACAAAGCCTCGATGGTGTCCAGCACCACGCGCTTGGCGCCAATCGTGTCGATCGCGTTTCCTAGCCGGATGAAGAGTCCCTCCAGATCGTACTCGCCGGTCTCCGCGATCTCAGTGCGGTCGATGCGGACGTGATCCAAGAAAAGTTTCTTGTGAGCACATAAGGCGGACAAATCGAAACCCATGGAGGCCACATTCTGAGTCAAGTCCTGGTCGGTCTCCTCGAACGCCATGAATACGCCGGGTTCGTCGAACTGGGTAGCGCCACGCACCAGGAATTCCATGGCCATTACGGTTTTTCCGCAGCCCGCTGTGCCGCAGACCAGCGTAGGTCTGCCCTTTGGCAGCCCGCCTTCGGTGATCTGATCGAGGCCAATAATGCCCGTGGGACATTTTGCAATTCCATTCTTGGTCGTGGGCTTCACGCGGTGAGCCGACAATGCAAACCTCAATTCTCCGGACTGTGGACCAACACTAGCCTGGGCGACACAGCCCTTCTCTATGGGGTTATCGGCGGTGCCGGCGCGATCTTGAGACTGAAAGCTGGTGGGCGGACGTATCCAGGAAGATCGGGAGTACACGTCTAACTAGGTCCCTTCGGATGCTGTTCCTTACCCGTATCTCCATGTTGACATAACGTTCATAATAATGTACATTAAACCTTTTAGCGACCATTATTCTGGACATTAAATATGAGGACCAGCCGATCATCCGTCGTAATGCCACTCCCGGTAAGGCATGCCCTGCGCAAGCTCGGCCGCGACATCCGTGACGCCCGGCGGCGGCGGCGCATCCCCGCGGCCATCGCGGCGCAGCGCGCCTCGATCAGCCGCACGACCCTCGTCAAGATTGAAAAGGGCGATCCCGGCGTCGCGATCGGGATATACGCCACGGTCCTTTTTGTGCTGGGCATGGCGGACCGGCTGGGCGATCTCGCCGCGCCGAAGAACGATCCCGTGGGCCTGCAGCTCGAAGAAGAAAACCTGCCGCAGCGCATTCGCGTGGCGCGCAGCCCGAAACGCACGAAAGACAAGTGATGGACAGAGAGGCTCTCGTATACGTGGATCTCGACGGCGTCCCGCACCTGATGGGGCGTCTGTGGGCCCGCACGCGCAAGAACAAGGAAAGCGCCACCTTCGAATACGACAAGACATGGCTGGAAAATCCCGCGCGATTCTCTCTGGAGCCAGCCCTGCAGGTTGGTCCCGGCCCGTTTCACACGCCGGCAGACACGCCCATGTTCGGCGCCATCGGCGACTCCGCGCCCGACCGTTGGGGGCGGGCGCTCATGCGCCGCATGGAACGCAGGCGCGCGGAGCGCGAGGGCGGGGCGCCGCGCACGCTCCAGGAAATCGACTTCCTGCTGCTGGTGGACGACGAGGCCCGTCAGGGCGCGCTGCGCTTTGCGGAAAAAGAAGGCGGACCCTTCCTGCGGGAGGAGGGCGTCAAGCGCATCCCCCCGCTGATCGAGCTCCCGAAACTGCTCTCCGCGGCCGAACATGTGATGGAAGAGAAAGACACCGAGGAGGAACTGCGCCTGCTGTTCGCGCCCGGCTCCTCTCTTGGCGGCGCGCAGGCCCAAGGCTTCCGTCAGGGAAAAGGACGGCCATCTCGCCATCGCGAAATTCCCACGCAAGGACGATGAAATCAACACGGTGGTCTGGGAGGCGGTCGCACTGGCCCTCGCGCAGAAATCTGGCATCCCCGTTCCCGCAATCCCGCGTCGAAACCATCGCCGGCAAGCCTGTGCTCCTGCTGCGACGCTTCGACCGCGACGGCGAACGGCGTATCCCGTTCCTCTCCGCGATGAGCATGCTCGGATCGAAAGACAGACGAAACCCGAAGCTATCTGGAAATTGTTGACGCGCTGCGCCAGCACGGCGCCGCGCCGAAAGCCGACATGGAAGCGCTGTGGCGGCGGCTGGTTTTCAACATCCTGATCTCCAACACCGACGACCACCTGCGCAATCACGGCTTTCTGTACGAAGGCCAGGCGGGCTGGCGCCTGTCGCCCGCTTACGACCTCAACCCGGTGCCGACCGACATCAAGCCGCGCATCCTCAGCACGGCAATCAATGAGGATGACAACACGGCTTCACTCGCACTGGCGATGGAGGTGGCGGGATATTTCGAACTGGACGCCGGCAAGGCCCGCGAAATAGCAGCACAGGTCGGTAAGGCCGTCTCGAAGTGGCGCGACGAAGCCGCGCGGCACGGTCTCGCCAAAGGCGAAATCGACCGCATGGCGTCGGCATTTGAGCATGATGATCTGAAAGCGGCTCTCGCAGCGCGGTAAGTAGAAAGAGCAGTACGATGCACGGCATGTTGTTTGCCTTCATAAGGTAATTTTCTTTTCCCGCTCGGGGCTAAACGCCTACCTCGACTGGCAGACCCGCTTCATCAAAATCCTTGCATTCAAAACCGCCAAGGTTGCCGGGATATCCGAGTTGATTTGAAATGATCCGGGTCCGGCCGATCATCTGATCGTCGCATTCATGCGTATGGCCATACACCCAGAGGGCCGGCTGGTGGGTCTCAATGATCTCCACCATGTCCAGGGAATTGAACGCCGGCGTGAGAGGGCCGCCCTTGTATTTGGAATTGGGATTGATGACCGGTGCATTATGGCTGATAACCACGCGCGGACCACTTAGATTCTTGCCAAACCAGTTCAGCAATTTCGACGCGAAGTTTTTATGTAGCGCAATCGAATCTGCTGGCGTGAAAGGCGTTTCGTCGGGGTTATAGATGAGGCGGTAATCATTCATTTGAGAGCGGGCGGTCTCCATGGCGCGCAAATCGCCGCCGTTGAAATCCGTCCACATCGTGCCGCCGAAGAAATTGACGCCGCCGATGCTGACCTCTTCATCAAGCAGCAGTTTCACATGCGGATGTCTGTCTTCGAGCCACGCCTTGAATCTATTGTCCTCTTCGTTCATTGGCCGCCGCGTGTAATATTCGTGGTTTCCCGTCACATAGAGGACTGGTTTCTTCCACTTCCGCAGAATCTGGTCGAGCGGCTCATAATCCCTGAGCGTGACGATATCGCCTGCCAGGATCATGACATCTCCGTTCACTGCCGGCGGCAACATCCAGCCCGAGCCAAATTCAAGATGCAGGTCGCTATAAGTAATGATTCTCATGCTCGTAAGAGAACGCTTGTTTGAACACGTCTTTCTACAGTCCGTTTACTGCACTGTCCCGATGTGTATGCGTACGTTGACACGACAGCGGTTCGACTCGGCGCGGAGCCCGGTTCGTGGAAGTAGAAATCTGACATCCCCCGGATAGCTGAATAATAAGCCGAGGCGCAAAGGCCAGTGTCAAGGCTCTTTGACCGCGAACGCGGCGCGCGAAGCGCGGCCTTGACACTGGCCGGGCCTCGGCTATGCTCTGGCTATCCGGGGCATGTCATTCGGGAATGCTGCATCACAGACCTAGACCGAAACCCTGACTGATCTGATTCGTGTGCGTGGTTTGTGGTTCTATCTTGTGCGCTCCTGGCTCTTGCTGAATCGCGGGCGAATGGGACACGTCGCGGCTGAGTTCTTGCCCGAGCGTCGCCGCATTGTTCGTATAAATCTGCGCGTCATAGCGTCCACGCGAGACCGAGACATAGGCCATGCGGCTGCCCTCCTCCCTTTCTATCGCCCGCCCCTACCTCTCGCTTCTCCTCGTCTCGCGCGTCACCCTCACCTCTCTTCCCTTCTCGGCAGTCGCTCGTTCACTGTTGAGCAGATCCTTGGCGCCCAGCTCGGTGTCCACGTGAATCAAGACACGGTCGGCAGTCTGTCCCTGGCTGGAGTGGCTGGTCATGGCATAGCCGTGATCGAGATGCGGATGCTTGTGCGGATCGAGTTCGACCGCGCGGCCACCGTCCATCTTCAAGCGCAGCCGCCCGTCTCCGCCGATGCTCTCGATGGTGCCCAACTCGCGGTTCGCAACTTTGAGGTCGTTGGCCGGCGCGGTGAACTGGATGCGGTCGCCCACTGAAAAACTCCGCATCTCCTCGCGGAAGACAGAGACGCCCTGCTGCCGGCGCGGATCGTAAGTGCGCTCGCGTGCCGTCCTGCAGCTCGACTGTCAGCCGGTTGTTCGGAGCGTCGATGCTCTTCACCTGTGCGTACTCGCCTTTCCCGATGCCGGTCTCCTTCGATGCGCGCGAATAGCGCAGCACATCGCCCACCTCATAGCGCTCGGCCCATGTGCGATCCGCGCCGGTGAGGTCTTGGCGCGGCACTAGCGTCCTGATGCGATGCTCCTCGTTGCTGACGAGGCCACTCCGCTGCAATTCCGCATGGATGCGCTCGTTGATCTCCATGCGGGAGCGATTGTCGGGCGAAATCACCAGCGTGTTCTCCGGCGATTTTGCATACTCCTTCGCAATCGCGGCGATGCGCTCGTCGTGGCCTTGAATCTCATGGACGCGGCCCTGCCGGTCAAGATTCTGTATCGCCTCGCGCACTTCGCCGCGCGCAAGCTGCTCGACTACCTGTTTCAGTTCCGGGTCTTTCTGGCGCACGATCTCTTCGAGCTTCACCGTTTTCATGCCCGCATCCTGAAGCTGCGCGAAGGGCCGCCCGGCCTCGACCGCCTCATGCTGCCGCCGGTCGCCGACCAGCAACACGCGGTCATTCGGATGGAGCCGGTTCACGAACTCATGCACCTGCCGGGTCGATGCCAGCGAGGATTCGTCGAGCACATAGAGCCGTTTCTCGCCGGTATCCGGCTGCTGTCCACGCGCCAGATGCTTCTGTAGTGTGGATGTCTCCATGCCCGCCTCGCCGAGCTTCTGCGCCGCGCGGGATGTGGGCGCGAAACCTTCCACCCTGTATCCCTCGGCCTCCGCGCCTTCGCGGATCACGGACAGAGTCGTTGTCTTGCCCGCGCCTGCGACGCCATCCAAGCCGACAATCTTCTCGCGCGAGAGAAAGATTTCGTCTACGGCCTGGCGCTGCGACGCATTCAACTCCGGGTGCCGGTCTTCCGTGCCGATGCGCACCTGCGGCGAAACCAGCATGGGATCGCCGTAGCCGCGCCGATTGCCTTCCTGCATCCGGCCAATGATCTCGCGCTCCATGCGAACCATCGCGGCGGTCGTGTACTGTCGGCCTGCGCCAACGTGAGCAGACTTCGCGGAACTCGCCGGTCTCGACCCGGCGCTCGAACTCCTGCCGGATGCTGGCATACGTGGTTTCTCCCATGCCGCGCACCAGCGCCGTTTCAAGGATCGCGCGGCGGTCCTGCACCGCCGATCTCTCGAAGACATGATCGCGCGCCCAGGTCACGGCCCGCTGCGCCTGCACCTCTGGCTCCGGCATCTGGTATTGCCCATGTTCGCGCGCCTGTGCGACGACGCGGTCGGCCTGATGCCCATACTGCGCGGCCAGCTCGCGGTGCCGCTGCAAGACTTCCTCCGGCGACAGCAGTTCCTTGCGGTCGCGCGTATGGTGGGCCGCGATCTGCGCCGCCGCGGCTCCGTCGATTCCTTGCTCCCGGAGATGGTCTTTGATCTGTTCCCGGCGCGGGCTGGACGCCTCCAGATACTCCTTCGTATATCCCTTGATTTCCGGCTGTCCATGCTTGCCGCGCTCCAGTTCGTAGCCCAGCTTTTCAAGACGCAACGCCAACTCCGATCGGTAGACCGCCGTGACGTAGCGCTGCGACACGAATATCTCGTGCGGCTGCAAGGCGCGCATCTGTTTCCCATTTTCGAGACCGTTCTCGCGCTCGGTCACATTGAAGATCACGGCATGGGTGTGAAGCTGCGGCGCCGCATAGCCATCGACGGGCCGCGCCGTGTCGTGCTCGAAGGTGGCGGCGACGAATTTGCCTGTTGTCTCCGGCGCATGGACATTGCCGATGCGCGCCTGCGTGTATCGCTCCAGTTCCCGAAGCGCCGCGCGGACGCTCTCCCGGTGGGCTTCCCGCACACGATCATCGCCGCCCACGAGAGCGGTAATCGATACCGACTTCGGCGCGGAGAACGTGGCGTCCCACCCGGCGCGATGCTCGACGCTGGTGACCTCTCTGCCGTATTTGCCTTCATAGGTTCTCGAAACCTGATGCCGGACGAGCTGCTCTTCGGTGTGCGGATGCTGGCCTTCGCTCAGTCGCGCAAAGTGTTCGGAACCAACGCCACCTGCAAGCCCCACTGCTCGGCGAGCCTGCCCTGCCATTCGCTGTGACCCTGCTGGTCGCGGCTCCAGTAGTTCTGTTCCTGCGAGGCAAACTCCCGCGCATGGTAGGTCCGCGCCTGGCTGGCTGACAGCGGTTTCGAGATCGTGAGCATAGGGAGTGTTCCTCAAGCGTGAAGTGGTGTTCCTGGCAATTTGTCTCTCATTCGATTCCCTTCGTTTTCTCCCAGGCGAATGCCTCTTTGGGTTTGGTCTCGGGCGCCGCGATGGTCGAACCAAAGAGTGCGAGCATCGGCTGGGTCGGCTTCTTCAGCGGATCGGCGGGAGCATTCGCGGGCACTGATGGCGCTGGTTTCGGCGCGATCTCTGGCATCTGCCGCCGCGAAAATCTCGGCAGTCTGAATCGGATTCTGCCCATCTTTATCCTCCATCTCTGGATCAAACTTGGCCGAGGTCGGCCCCATTCGATCGTCTCCCTATCCCGCCATTTACGTGAGGACCGGCTCTGCAACACACTCCGCACAGCCAGCAGCAAAAGTAACATCGCGGCTACCCAAAGCAACGGCGTTAAGAGCGAAAAGCTTCTGGGAAAAGCATGGCACTCATGGCATACGAGCTCTTTCCTTGCCCTCGCGGGCAAAGAATTCTTCGAGAAGTTTTCGGGCCTGATGGAGCTTTCGTGCGTCGGCTTGGTCGCGGATTTTGAGGACGGAATCAGGCGACAATTGTCTGCCCTCCGATGCCGCTTGAGAGGCTGCATGGAAGAGATTCAAGAGCGCGTAACGCACCGCCCAGACTTCGGCCAACACCAGTTCGGTGGGATCGGCGGACCGCTGTCGCGCAGCGCACAGAGCGGTCCCGCGCAGCCACTCGGAGAGAGCCTGTCCCGCGCTTTCGGCGGCAGCTTCTA
>CAVXBU010000002.1:0-108927 GCA_963760175.1 uncultured Acidobacteriaceae bacterium | reverse complement strand
GCTCTGGTCAATGGCTCGACCATGTATATCGCAGGCACTCCGCCCTATGTCGGCGGAGCCCCGCAGCAGCCCTGCACCGGGGAGATCACTGCGTCGCAATCCTGCGGCCTGCTCACCATCGTGAATCTGTCCACCATGTCAGTTGTCAACACCACGCCGATCATTATTACCGACGGATACCACAACCAAATCGCGCTCGGCCCCAACGGACAGCTCTTCATCGGCTCGCACACCTGCACCGAGGTGGTTGAGCCCATTCCGCCGCCGCCCGGAGCCGAAGTCCGCGGCTGCCTCTCGATCTACAACACGTTGAGTACGGCGGTAGCGAGTGTTCCGGCGGGTGGCATCTTGATTCCTCCCGCGAACGGAGACGTGACCGGCATCCAGCCCATCCCCACGCGAGACGTTGTGTATGTGGTCCAAGGCGGGTCCCTCGGCATCTACGACGACCAGACCGATGCCTTCGAGTACAACCCGAACGATCCCAATAACCCCGGTCAGATCAACAACCTGGTCGGCCAGTTCGTCGGCGTCGTTACCGTCAATTTCTAAGCAAATATATCTCTGTGGAGACGCGTCTTGCCCCGTCTCCTCTCGCGGGATCAACGATCCTCGTTTATGCAAGAACCCTTTTGCCGTTCGATCTTGGGTTAGCGAACGACTAACGACTAACGACTAACGACAGAAGACTGCCTTTTCCTACCTCGGCTTAAGCGTCATCTCATGCACCCGATGCCGCTCGACCGCAGCTTGCGAGAATGGAAACACAAACGTCGAGCCCCCATACCACGCCGCCCACTGGTCCATGTAATACGGACTGAGAAAGATCCCGCTCTCCCCCGTCACCAGGTTCAGCGTGCTTTCGTCAAAATTCGCGAAATTCCAAGTCAACCGTTCCGAGGGCCCAAATCCCCGAGCCCCCGCCCTAACCGTAAACGTGCTCCCGCTCAGCGGATGCATCCCCGGCCCCGTGAAACGCCCTACCAGCGGAAGCTGGCTGAGCACCAGATGATCGATTTCCACCGGATAATTCTTTCCCCACTTCCACTGATTGAGGTCGGCGGGAGCCAGCGCAACCGCAGCCTGCGAACCATTGCTTGAAGGCTGGTTTGCCACCAGCGCCGTCTGCTTGATCGCATTCTCGACCGCCGCCGTCAGCAGGCCTCCGTAGTCCGAGAATCCCGGCGGCAGCCAGCGCGCCGGTTGCTTGGTCAGCACATTTTCCAACCAGACCGACGACATCGCCCACCGATAACTCTTCCAACTCAGCTCGCCTGATGCCGCGCCTGAGTTCGCAGCCGATTTCGCATTAAGATTCGGTGCATCCGCCGCCGCCCCGAGCTTCGGCTTCAACAACATGCGCGCCAGTTCCCGGCGCGCCTTCGTCTCAATCGTCGGCGCCGCCGAATCCGCCGACATCCGTCCATCCCAATCCCGCAGAATGTCCGCTGCCTGCTTCGCCCTGGCCGATGCGCTCGGAGCATGATCGACCGCGTATACAAACTTGTCGGCGCAGAGCCGGTCGTAAGTAGACGACACATCCATCTGCAGCGCCAGCATATCTGCCGGCGTAAATTTCTTCCCCGATTCAAGCACCCGGTAAATTCGATCCGTCCGCCAGGGCGCGTCCCATTCCGTGCTGATCGAATATTTGTAGCCGTCCGGAGCAATCCGCCCGTTGGCGGTAGCCAGAATTCCCTCCGGCGGATCATAAACATGCGGCATCTCGTCGTAAGGAATCCACCCTTTCCACTCATGCGCATCATCGCTGCCGGCTACCGGCAGGCTCCCATCACCCGCAGCGCGGATCGGCACGCGTCCCGTAGCCTGATAACCGATGTGGCCATCCAGGTCGGCATACATCACGTTTTGCCCCGGAGCGCCGAAAGTCGAGAAAGCCTTCCGAAACTCATCCCAGTTCTGAGCCGTATTCACGTCGAAGAAAACCAGTCCCTCGCCGTCCTGCAACGTCCAGCGCAAAGCAATCTTGCGCGTCTCGCCCGGAAGCAATTCCGTAATGATCGGTCCATGCCGCGTCGTGACCACGTCCATCACCACGTCGGGTTTTCCTTTGACGTGAATCGTTTCCTGCCGGTGCTGCGCATACCCATCCCGCCGGAGTCTTGTACTGCCCCTGCGCATTGAACTCTTCTATGAAATCGTCTTCCACCGTCGGCCCAACGTTGGTGAATCCCCAGCCGATGCGCTGGTTGTGGCCCACAATCACAAATGGAACTCCCGGCAAAGTAACTCCGGCCACGTCGAAGTTGCCGGATTCGCGGTGCGCTGTCGTCTCAGGCGCGCGGCATACCACAGGTTCGGCATCTGATGGTCAAGGTGCATATCGTTCGAGAGCAGCGGCTTCCCAGAAACCGTATGCTGCCCTGAAACCACCCAATTATTCGACCCCGCCCGGAACGATTCCGCCCCCTCCGCTTCCGTAGAGACGGGGCTAGCCCCGTCTCGGCCCGCCGATGAATTATCCTGGACCGGACGCCCGGGCAACTCCGATATCAACCGGCTCCCACCCTGCGGCTCAATCTCCTCGTCGTCATCGTCATCATCCTCGTCCTCGCTGCTGGCTGCCGGTTCATCTTCCATCCGCCGCCGATCGGTTGGCGGACGATCCCGCCATGAAGAATTCACATACAAGTCCGCCGTCAGCTCCGGCCCCAGTTTCGCCAGAATCTTCTCGCGCGTCAGCGCCGGCGGATTGCTGTAATGGTTCAAGTCCTGCACCATGCGCGCGCCCACCAGCATGGAATCGGTCACCGTCCACGGTCGCGGCGTGTACTTCATCAGCCGGAACTCCAGCGAGAGGCGATCGCGATGCGATTCGATGAACGCATTCACTCCCCGCGCATAAGCGTCAAAATAAGCCCGGTCGCGCGCCGAGACATTTTTCTCCGCCGCTTCCGCCGCCAGCCGCAGCCCCAGGATCCGTTCTTCGCGGTCCATCTTCACCGTGTCTTCGCCGATCACTTCTGAAAGTTCTCCGGCGGCGGCGCGCCGCATCATGTCCATCTGCCATAGCCTGTCCTGCGCGGTCACGTATCCCTGGGCAAAAAATAAGTCTTCGAGCGTAGCCGCCTCAATCGTCGGGACCCCGTGTTCATCGCGCACCACGCGCACCTTGGAAGAAATTCCCGGCACTCGGATGCTGCCATCCAGTTGCGGCAGAGGACGGCGCGCCATCCAGTACAGCCCCCAGACGCCAACGATAAGCGCCAGCAGCAGCACACAAAGGGTGTAGTACAGAATCCGAAGCGCAGGATTGCGCCGACGGATTTGAGGGCGGTGGAATCTCGGGCAGAGAAGCAGTAGTAGAAGACATTACTGAAAGATTGTAGGGGCGAGTGGTGTCCGTGACAACCACACCGTCGACAGGGCGACTCGTATCTCGCCCGGCGCAAGCAGCTGTCATCCTGAGCGGAGCAGGGACTTCACGAAGTGAAGCCCCTGCGGAGTCGAAGGACCCCTGCCCGCTTCTCCGCTTAGCCTGGATTTTGGGTGGCGCAGTGGTTCACCGCTGCGATAAGTGGCTTGCGCCACCATGCGGCTTTAGCCGCTGCGGTCAGACGGCAAGCGCGCAAAGACGAAGTGTCAAGTCTGTTTATAACCGCAAAAAGGGGATAGATGCTACGCCCGGTGTCCCGACGCTCACTTGCAAGTGATGTTGGGGTTATCCTTCGCCAATTCGACGCAGGTTGCATGTTGCTTCATGCTCTGCTGCTGATCGGTTGCCGAAGTTGGAGTAGAAGGGGGAGCAGTTGCTGGTGAAGCCAACAGAGCCGCAGTTGGAGCCTGCGCACTCGAACTGGGAACCTTCTCTAGCATTGCTTGAAATGCCGCAATCTCCTCCGGTCGGCCCCATATAAACTGACGAGTTTGCAGTTGGCAGTCCTCGTCCGGATATTCCCAGAAAGGCTGAACAACGATCTTCGTCGTGCCGTTGAGTTCCGCCAATGAGTAGGACCACACCTTTTTGGTGGTCATGCCCTTACAAATACCTTCGATGGTCATCATCGAATCCATCATGGGCAGTTGCCCTGGCATCGAGAAGCGGAACTGAAACTGCTTGTCGGAATCGAGCGTGTAACCTTCCCTTAGATTCTCCTGGACGATCAGCGCCTTCAGTGCTTGAGCAGACGCTTTGCTGGTGAATACGTATGGCCCTGGCTGAGCCTTTGGTTTCTTGTCCCGCGCTACAGCCAAGGTCGATATTGCCAGAAGCAGAATCAGTGCCCGTTTCATGCTTTTGCCCATTTATGAACTTTACCCAGACGCCCCCCGAACCGCTAATTACCGGAGTCATCTCAGGAATTTGTCTCGGCCGTTTAACTTGCGAGGGTGGCCCGTCCAAGCTCCGCTTGGGCGGGGCCTTTGACCTTTTTTCATCACACCCTGCCGGGTGCCCCATCCTTGCGCGTTCTGTGCGCAAAAGCCTGCCCTGAGCGAAGCGAAGCGGTGGGATTTCACAAGAGCGTCCCGTCATAGGATGTGTTGCCCTTGGTTTTGGGTGGCGCAGCGGTTTACCGCTGCGATTCCAGGCGTTCAATTGCGGCCGCTTTAGCCGCCGAGGGAAGGTACTTACCCCAAAGAATATTCGCCTTAAATTCGCCCAACCTCCGATCCGAAAAATCTATGTAAGTATAAGAAACTACAAAGAAAATAAACGGCATTGTGTGCTTCACGAAAGGCGGAGGAGTACAATTCTCCGCATCGAGGAGGCGTTATAACCTTGACTGAGCGGAGAGTTGTCGTGTTCGATAATTTCTTGGATTCGTCAATCGACTTCGCGGCAATCTTGTTGTGTCTTTTGCTCGGGGCTATCGCCGTGAGCGGAAAGTTCAGTCAGGTTGCGGCTAATGTACTTCTACTCGCTATGTGGATTGTGGGATCATTGTCTATTGTGCGAATGAAAAGTGATCCACGTTGCTCAGCGCCGGAGTGCTATTCCTAGCAGATTCTGCTGCTTCATTAGTTATTGGATACAGCCTCCGAAAACCGAGGCTGCCAAGGTCTAATTCGGTGAAAGCCCCTCAGCAGTCATCCGATGCTAAAGCGAATCCGCCCTAGTCCCCTGCTCTACCCATTCGCGACCAGTTCGTTCTAAAGCGGAATATTGTTGAGAATGGGCAAACCGCGAATGAATCATCTGCGCAGTCAAAGATTACGACGCGAATGACACTGCACGTCATGGTGGGACGGTGTTTAGATGTGAAGCATGCGGTCATTCTGGACTTCGCACCATGCCAGACAGTTGGTAATTGCCGAGATATTGAAGCCCCACAAGTAGACAATGCTGAAGGCACTAACAGTCTAGCGCTCCCCAGTCTATCACCCTCGTTGGCATCAGCCTTGACGTTGGAGACTGGTTCGATTTTCTTGAGGACTATGAACAATCGGTAGTCGATAAGAACGCCGTAAGAGCGATCGATCAAATCAAACATTCGAGCGAAAGGCTTACATCGAAGGGGATGGTTGCCTGAGCCGCAGCGCAAAGCAAATGTAAGGAACTGGAAACTGTTCGGCTGCAGTCAAAGGCGTGACGTTCAATCACACTGTCGGGAATGGCCACCCGTTTGTCGACAGGCCATGCGACGTCGAGCCGCCGTCACCCGTGAGTCCCTTGCACTCGGATTTCGGCGTAATTTCAACCGCTTTCACGCAAAACCTACGTTCCCTGCAATTGCTGAATCTACTAGTCATTTCTCAAGACGTGGGTGACTGCAGCTGCCCATGCTGAGTTCGGTGTCCGGTCTTTTTCATCACACCCGCCGGGTGACGACCGTCACAGACATCCAATCCAGCAAGCCCGAGCATAGCAATCGATCGGCATAGTTAGAGGTGTGCCCGTCAGCCAAGACGGTCGTCGAAGCCGGCCTGTTCGTTAGTTGCTGTTTCGTAACTATATCGATGGATTTTGGGGTAACGAACGGGAGATCAAAAAGACCGCCAAAACTATGAATTCTTAGTAGAAAAGAGAGAAGAATCAACCTAACTCCTTATTCCGGAATATTTTGAAAATAAGTCCTTGGCGCTCTAGATTTTGGCGGAAAGACTCCCCCTAACCTCATGATTCCAATAGCAGGGGGGTAGGGGGGTGGTGGTAACCCCCCATTAATACCTTCTAACGTAAACACGCAAGAAAACGAAATGAATCAGGAGTTCGAACATTTCTCGGTGTCTCCGGGGGGGGTGTTTTGCGTCCGGAGCGAAAATGGATTAACTCTGACAGGCTGCGGCAGCCGAGAAGTCGGTTGGCGCAACTCAAGACTCGCCCAGTATCATGTTGGGACCTCTGGGACGTGCATTATCATCTTGAGTGTCCGCGCCGTCCAACATGCTGCAGAAACGAATCGACGATCAGCCAACCATCTCACCGGAGAACATCCGCGAAGCCGAAGGAATTTTCCTGCAGCATCTCAAACGCGTCGGCTTGAAACAGACCGGACAACGCAACGCCATCCTGCGGACCTTCCTGGAAACTCGTGAACATCTTTCGATCGACGAGTTGCATCGACTGGTCAAGAAAACCGATCCGCGCATCGGATTCACCACCGTCTACCGGACGCTGAAGCTGCTGGCAGGTTGCGGTCTGGCCAGCGAAGTCGCCTTTCACGACGGCATCGCGCGCTACGAGCACCAGTACAACCGCCGCAGTCATCACCACATGGTCTGCACCGAATGCGGCGCTTCGGTCGAATTTTTCTCCGAGCAAGTCGGAGCAATCGAGCAGGAGATCGGACACAAGCATCGTTACCTCACCACCCGCCACACATTTCAGATTTATGGCATTTGCGAAGAATGCCGAAAGAAGACGAATGGACGCCGACTTGCCTAGCGCAGCGAATATTCCGGAGAGTAGTTCGGAGAATGGTTCCGCAAACATTGCGGAGAACAATCCCGCGAATCCCGCGCAATCTTCGATAAAGTGTCCGCACTGCGGAACGGTGATGCCGGCGAACGCCGCATTCTGTCCGGGTTGCGGATGGTCGATGACGCCGCTCCCAGCCGCCGACCGGGCGGTCGCGGCAGTCGCCTATCTCACCTTCGTTGCGGGCGCGGTGATCTTGTTGCTGCCGGAATTTCGCGCCAGCCGCTTTGTCCGCTTTCATGCCTGGCAAAGCATTTTGCTCTGGGCAACCTTTTTCGCGCTGACCATCGCCGCTCTCTTCATTTCGAATGTCGCTGCCGCCATGCTCTTTCTGCTCTTTGGAATTCTGATTTCGCTGGCCATGTTGTTCTTGTGGATTGTTCTTACGCTCAAAGCATGGCAGGGCGAGCGCTTCGAATTGCCATTGTTGGGAGAAGTGGCGGCGAGACTGCCCTAACCCAGGTCTCAGGTCTCAGGTCTCAGGAAAAACAAACCAACTTCTTTTCATCATGAAACGGTTTTCCTGAGACCTAAGACCTGACACCTGAGACCTTGCTAGAATGACTGGTTCACCATGCTTCGCATCTCAGGAGACCTCATTGAGCCAGCTTCAGCGCGTTAAGATCAGCGCTCTCGGCACCTACGTTCCGCCTCGCCTTCTTACCAACGCCGACCTCGAAAAACTTGTCGATACCAACGACCAGTGGATCATGGAGCGCGTCGGCATCCGCGAACGTCATATCGTGGACAAAGGCGTCGCGACCAGCGATCTTGCCGTCGAGGCGGCGAAGAAGGCCCTCGCCGAGCGCGGTATCGAGGCGTCCGACCTCGACGCGATTATTGTAGGGACGGTTACGCCCGACATGTTTTTTCCGTCGACCGCATGTCTCGTCCAGCACAAGCTCGGCGCAAACAATGTCTGGGGATTCGATATCTCGGCCGCATGTTCCGCATTTGTTTATGCCCTGCAAGCGGGAGCGCAGTTTGTCGCCACCGGATCGCATAAGAAAGTACTCGTCATCGGCGCCGACGTGATGTCGTCAATCATCGACTACACCGACCGCGCGACCTGCGTCATCTTTGGCGACGGAGCGGGCGCGGTTCTGCTCGAACCCGCGGAAGACGACTCCGTCGGGCTGATTGACTTTATCCACGAAGTCGATGGATCAGGCGGTTGCTCGCTGTACATGCCTGGTGGCGGAAGTCTGAATCCATCCACCCGCGAGACCGTCGACAAAAAGATGCACTTCGTTCACCAGGACGGAGCCGCGGTTTTCAAGTTCGCGGTACGCAAGATGGCGGCGCTCTGCGAAGAGATTCTCCAGCGCAACAACATCAAGGGGAGCGAAATCGATGCCTTCATCCCGCATCAGGCAAACAAGCGCATCATCACTGCGACTGCCGATCGCCTGAATATGCGTCCCGAAGCCGTGATCATCAACATAGAAACTTACGGAAACACCACCGCCGGGACGATTCCCCTGGCCATGGAAACCGCGCGCCAGGAAGGCAGATTGAAGAAGGGAAGTCTGGTATTGCTGGCGTCGGTGGGAGCGGGATTCACGAGTGGAGCCACGTTGCTCCGTTGGGCGTACTAGATGCGAGACGCGACAATCTGCGTCTCTGCAGCTTATTTTGTCGCCAGCGCTCCCACTAACGACTCGAAAATCTTGAAGCCATCCGTGCCGCCAAGTTCGGGTTCGGCGGCGCGCTCGGGATGCGGCATCATGCCCAGCACATTGCGTCCGGGGCTGCAAATGCCCGCGATGTTCTCCAGCGATCCGTTGGGATTCGCCTCCAGCGTGATTTCACCTTGCGCATTCGAATAGCGGAAGACGATGCGGTTGTCGCGCTTCAGCTCGGCGAGTGTAGCCTCATCGCAGAAATAATTGCCTTCCATGTGTCCGATAGGGATGGTGAGCACTTCGCCTTTGCGGCAAGTGTTCGTGAATGGAGTCTCATTATTCTCAACCCGCACGCGCACCGGCTTGCAGACATATTTCAAGCCGATGTTGCGCATCAGCGCTCCCGGCAGCAGCCCGGCCTCACACAGAATCTGAAAGCCGTTACAGATGCCAAGAACCAGTCCCCCTCCGTCGGCGAACTTGCGGACGGATTCCATCACCGGCGAAAACTTGGCGATGGCGCCAGTGCGCAGGTAGTCGCCATAGGCGAAACCTCCCGGCACAATCACCACATCGCAATTCTCAAGGCCGTGCGAGTCGTGCCAGAGAAACGTTGCCTTCTGCTTCGCCACCTGCTCGGCCGTCCAGAAAGCATCGTGATCGCAGTTCGATCCGGGGAAAATTATGATGCCAAATTTCATCGTAACCCTCGTCTGACGTCTAAATAGTTATGGCCGTATGGATGTGCCGATGTTCCATGGTGACAAGCTCCGGTTTTCAGGTCAAGGTAATAGTTCTCATAAACTCGAGTTCTACAGAGCCTATGAGCGTGCCGGTCGCCCCATTTGCGCCAGCCACAGAATCCCGCAGATGGTTTTCGCATCCCGTATGCGGCCATTGAGCGCCATCCGTTTCGCCTCCGATAGAGCGAAAAATCTGATGGCGATCCTCTCGTCCGGCTCAGGCTGAGCCTCGCCCGCCCGGAGCTCCTGGGCCAGGTAGATGGTCATGGTTTCGTCGAGAAAGCCAGGGCTTACATAGAAGTGCAAAATTCTCCTCCACTGGCGTGCAGAGTAGCCGGTTTCTTCCAGTAACTCACGCTTGGCGGCGGTGAGCGCGGTTTCGCCGTCGTCGATGCGACCGGCAGGCAGCTCCCACATCATCGACTGCGCGGCGTGCCGATACTGGCGTTCGAGCAGGATGTGCAGCTCGCTTTTGCGGCCGGCCTTCGCTGACTGGAGATCATCGACCGCCAGAACCACGATGGAGCCCGCATGCCGGATCACATCGCGCCGCGCGCGCACGCCCCCAGGCTCCTCCACTTCATCCGTGGTGACGCTGAACACCGGGCCCCTGTAACTGACCCGCGAAGAAAGAACGCGAGCTTGTTTTGATTTCGCTCCAGCCGATTTCGCCATGCCAACAATATAAGGTATGCTGCGCCCGTGAGCCGAGAGCAAATCGCCCGAAAGCAAATTACCAGAAAGCCGACCGTGGCCATCATCGGAGCCGGACGCCTGGCGACTTTTCTGGCCGTCGCGCTGCACCACGCCGGTTTCACGATTACCGAAATCATCGCCCGCGATTCCGCCCAGTCACGCAGGCCCGCCCGCTCACTCGCCGCGAAGGTGGGAGCGCGCGTGGTCACTGCACACTCCGCCACGCTGGATGCGACCTTGCTGTGGTTCTGCGTCCCCGACGGCGAGATTCGGAGAGCGGCCTCGGCTCTGGCAGATCAACCGCCGGCGACCCGAGGGTTGCTAAGAAGCAAAAGCTTCGTTTCGCCTTCCACTCCAGCGGAGCCCTGCTCAGCCGCGAACTCGACCCTCTGCGTAAGGCAGGCGTCGCGGCCGCGTCCGTGCATCCGCTGATGACGTTCGTTGACGGAGCCCGACCTGCTATGACGGGTGTGCCTTTTGCCATCGAAGGCGATGAGGCGGCTATGAGAGTCGCACGGCGAATCGTTCACGATTTGGGAGGCGAGAGTTTTTCATTGCCCGCAGCGAATAAAGCGGCGTACCACGCATGGGCCACTCTGACTTCGCCGCTGCTGCTGGCATTCCTGGTGACGCTCGAAGAAGCCGCCCGCGCCGCCGGGCTCACCCGCAAGGATGCGCGCCGCAAGAGCCTGCCCATCATCCGCCAGACTTTGGCAAACTATTCGCGCCTCGGTCCAGCAAAGTCCTTCAGCGGTCCGCTGGTTCGTGGAGACGCGGAGACCGTGGCGAAACATCTGACGGTGCTGAAGAAGCATCCCGGAGCACGCGAAGTTTATCTGGCGCTGGCGCGAGCCGCCCTGCGCGGACTGCCGGTGAAGAATCGGGAAGGACTCCAGCGGCTTGCTGCGTTAATGCTGTCCGCGTCGTCCGCTGAACAAATGCCCCAACTTTTCCTGCTTCGTCTTCAAATATTCGACCGTGTGCTCCGTGGGCGCGACTTCGCAGGGCACGCGCTCGGTTACCTGGATGCCGGCGTTTTCGAGCGCAGCGACTTTATCAGGATTGTTCGAGAGCAAGCGGACCCGCTTTATGTCCAGCGCCTTCAGGATCTCGACCGGCATGAGGAACTCGCGCTGGTCGGGTTTAAAGCCCAGGCGTTCATTCGCTTCCACCGTGTCAAATCCGCCGTCCTGGAGCGCGTAGGCCTGCAATTTTGCCATCAGTCCAATGCCGCGTCCCTCCTGCTGCTCATAGATCAGGACGCCCGCCCCCAGTTCGGCGATCATCGAGAGCGCCATTTCCAGTTGCTGGCGGCAGTCACAGCGCAGCGAGCCAAAAACGTCGCCGGTGAGGCATTGCGAGTGAATGCGCACCAGCGGTGACCCGGAGTGCACCTCGCCCATCACCAGCGCCACCGCCTCTTCGGTTTTGGCGCCGTCGCCCGAGGCCGACACTCTGGTCGTAAACCCGTGAATCAGAAAATGACCCCAGCGCGTAGGGAAGTCGGCGGACGCCACTTGTTTTACTCTTGAAGAACTCACCTCTAAATTATAGCCTTCGCTCGCAGATACTCACTGGTTCCGGAGCCTGCAACGCTGCGATGGCTTAAATGCTGGCGACGAATAGGCGAAATCGAACGACGGCTGATAAAATCTAAAAAAGTAAAACTCGCCGCCGTATGGGGCTATAGCTCAGCTGGGAGAGCGCATCGTTCGCAACGATGAGGTCGTCGGTTCGATCCCGACTAGCTCCACCATATCTTCTCAATCACTTGCCGACTTTTTCCGCCGATCGCCATGGTCGAAAAATCAGTTGATTTGGAACGTTTTGGAACGTGAATTGGAACGTGGGGCGTTTTCGTCTTCGGCGTCGCCGAAAAATCGAGCTCCAGGGCAGCGGTCTGCAGTTCCGCTGGCCCGGTCCCTCTCGCAAACGCCGTGAGCTGCTGCAACGCCCGCCGCTGTGACGTCGGCACGATCTGAGCGTAGATGTCCATGGTGGTCGAGATGCGGGAGTGCCGCATCTGGCCCTGCACCGACTTCGGGTCGGCTCCCGCCTGCACCAGCCAGGTCGCGTGTGAGGTTCTCAAAGTCCGCCAGCAGACGAACGGTAAGCCGAGTTTCCGGGCCGCCGGCTGCAGGTGTCGCTTGAGAATGTTCTGATCGTTCATCGGCGCCCGTCCTTCACGCTCTGGAAAACCAGATCGTCGAGGCCCCCCGATTTGACCAGCTTGTGTTTTCGGACCGCGCGCCCGGCTCGCACTTCCACGGTGAGGGTGGAGAGGCGAAGCAGGCGTGCAATTACCCCCGGCTCGATGCCGATGGTTGCGGCGCTGGCCTCGGTTTTTGGAGTCGCCCAATTGCCGCGGCAATAGCGTTCTTCGATCGTGATGGAGTCGGGGTGAATGCAGCGCCACTTGAGGCCGATCAGTTCGCTGACCCGGAGGCCGGTCGACACCGCGACGAAGATCATCGTCGCGTAAGGCTCGGCCACGAGCTGCACCAGGTTGGCAAACTGCTCGGGCGTGATGGTTGGCTTCGGCCGCTTGGGTCGCCGGTCCTTCGGCAGCCTCAATCCTTCCATCGGGTTCGTGTTGAGGTACTCCACGTCGACCGCGGCGCGGAGAACGGAAGACAGAGCATCCCTGATCTTCGACATGGTGGGATACGACACTGCTGCAGCCTTGCGTGAAAAATACTGCTGCAGCGCCGACCGCTTGAGATCCCGCAGACGCCTGTCACCGAGATCCGGCTGCAGGTACTTTGAGATCATCCCGCCATAGCACTCACGCGTGCTGCTGGCCAGATGCGTCGACCCGTCCGGCTTCACTTCTTCCGGCAGGTATTCCGGCATGTAGCTGTCGTTCATGAAATCACTCAACTTCATCGCCGAGCCGGTCAGCCCCAGCCCCTGATTCATGGGGCGGAGCATCTCGTCGGCGATTTTTTGCACTTCGCGGACCGGCGTGTCCGCGTCTGCTAGTTTCCTGCGTTGACGTTTTTCGGCTGCCTGTTGCACTCTGATCTCGAACGAGCAGCCACCAGAAATTCCCCTCTCTGAACGGTGTCGGACTTTGGTGTCGCCGTCTCGCCACGTCTTCAAACCTCCCGTGGCTTGTCGGGCGAGTTGCCTCGGATGGGATCGTACTCCGAGTGATCTCGGTCTCCACACCGAAATTGGGCGGCGCGATTACGCCGTTGCCCTCCGAGGTTCCTTTTTTTGTCCGACGCGATGCCTCGCGCTCAATGGCGGCACGGCAACGCGCGATGTAATCCTCCGTCATCAGAGGGTCGCTGCGGGCCTCGGCAATTGCGGGCGCGAAATAGGCCAGCGAGCTCACCTTGACCGGCTCAGGCGCGCTGTTATCGCTGCCCATGCGCCGTGCCGTGCCGAGAACAATGCCGCGCTCGATCTCTTCGCAGCTACAGATCTGCAGCAACTTCATGGCGACATCTCGATCGGCATTTCCCGCGCGGCGCGCAATCACCGGGCTGCTATTGAAAGCCTCGATCACACGCGCTACCTCGCTCGAAAGGAACTGCCGCGGTTTGCCGTGAGGCAGGGCCTTGCCGAATCGCTGAAGCGCCTGGCGTTCGATTTCAACATCGTCGTCGTACGCTTCTGACGACGATGTTAATTGCAACCCCGCCTTCACTCGCGCCCGTGGGCAGATCAAAAGCCTTCGACTTTTCCTTGGGTTCTTCTTCCTTGATTTTCTTCTTCTTCGGGCGCGCAACCCTATTAATGCGCGTGTCGCAAATGTCCGGTTTGCCGTCGCAGATGTCCGGTTTTCCGGTCGCAAATGTCCGGTTTTTCAGCTGCAGAATGTCCGCTTTTTGGCACTCAAAACCGACGAACGAATACCTGGCAAAGTTGAGGGGGCCCCGGCCACCAGTCTGGATCAGAACGCCGCGCTCCTGCAGTCGCCTTACATTGCGGCGGACCTGTCGCTCGCTCAGTTCCGTAGCCCGGGCGAGCTCGGATTCCGAGACGTGCGCGATATTCGTCCTCTGATCCAGACGGTGGCCGATCGCCGCCAGCACGCTCTTCTCGCCGTGCTTGCCGGCGATCTTGCGCGCCCACTCCGTTCCCTGATAGCTCACGCGGAGGCCTCCAGGCAGAGCATATAAAGCCTGGCGCAACTTTCGACTTAAACTGCCGTATCCGTCGAACCCTCTAGACTGCAAGGAAAGTGGGCGCGTCGCGTCGAGTGCGACGCGCTTTTTCTTTTTTGCAATTGAGGAGCAGCCTAAGCCGCGAGCGGCGGGAAGGGAGGCGGGAAACGATTTCCCCTGCTGGCAGGGAAAGTATTAACCTGCCGAAGCGAGACGCTGGAGATAGTCGCGCCGGAGGCCCTGGAGGACCTTGGCGCTGTGATTTTCCCCAAACTCTTTGAAGATCTGCTTTGGAATGTCGGGCCACGGCATGATTTTTTCGAGCTCCACCACTCTGGCCGCCTTCTTATCTTTGGCGGGCCGACCGCCCTTACGCCGGACGACGAGATCGCCGATCACGGTCGGGCCCCCTTGTGTGAGCTTCTTCCCCCAGAGCGGCCGTCTCGCGCAGGTCGTTGCGCGCAGCGTTTTCTCTCTCCCGAATCGCGGTCCTGTGTTTGTTTCGAAAAGTCGCTTGGGCTTTCCTCTGTCGCCTCAATAAACGCCTGTAGGCTACCCCACCCACTTCCTTCAGGTTCCTCGCGCGCGTGCGGTTGTGCTTGCGGCATTCGTCGCAGGATTTGAGGATCTTGCCCGAGGCGCTCTTAGGCGGTGGAACGGGGAGAGCTTTGTGGCAGTCCCAGCAGACACCCGGCTTTCTTTTGGGCAATTTATCGGGGTTGTCTCGCCGCCACTTTGCGTTCTTCGCGCGAATCCTCTTTGTGGAGCACCCATCATGGACCTTTTGACCGGACCGGTGAGGAACTGGAAGATCCTTGCCGCACTCCGCGCACGGTTTTACCTTCCAGCTGATCCCACGGCGCGCGGGTGCAGTCTGCGCCGCGCGTTTTTCGCGAGCTTCTGGTGATCCCCGCAATATTTAGCGCTTGATGAGGCTGGCACGAACCAGCGGCCACAGCGTTTGCCGCGGTGTCGTCCGGCGGTTCGCGTGAACTCGCAGCGCTTCCTCGCGTATACCTTCACAATGATCCGGCGGGTTGCACTGTGTTCCATCGCACGTGCGGGCGTCAATGGTGAATGCGTGTGCAAGGGCGTGGAAAAAGCGGGCGATTTGCAGCCCATTCGGTGCGGGGTTGAGGTGGGTGAGATTGACGAGGGTCATGGCCGACGCTCGCCCTCGATGCTGCGCACCGCGGCGAGCAGCAGGTTGCGCGTGAACTTCTCAGCGGTCACATCGCAGCACCTGGCCGCGGCTTCCAGCCGGCGCCGCTCCGCTGCGGTCAGGCGAATTGTGAGGGTTGGAGAGATCAGTGGTAGATTTGTCGCAGCCATTTTGCCTCCTATGCTGGCGAAACTGGTTAGTCGCCGTCACCGCGTGTGGTCACGCGCGGTGATGGCGCGAATACTAGCACACGCGCGACCGTCCTACGCAGGGCCGCCCCAGCTCCGGCCGCGCCTCTTCTGCTGAACCGATTCTTCGCCGATGGCAGTCCTCAGGTTGCGCGCTATTTCGCCGAGGCACTCCTCGGCTAGATCTGCCGCTTCCCATGTGCTCCGGGTAAACGCGCGTGCTCACGTTGAGGATCGTTTTTTTGTCGGTGGCTATCAGCCCGATCGGGATACCTCCGGTCCCGATCGCCAGGTTCAGGGTTTGCAAGGCGCGCGGGTCGCTCGCCGCTAGAAGAATCGCGGTGTTCTCAAAGGCGACGACAACTGGCCGGTGAAATGCTTTCTCGACTCCTCCTCCAGTTCGGCGATTAATTCGGGCGCGCTCCGCATGGCGTTTCCCATGAGCGAAATATTTATAGGCAATTTTCGGTCCGTGGCTGGGGGGGAGCTTAGCGGAGGTGGTTTTAAAACCGGGGGGCGGTGAAAACCGAAAGTGAGAAATCGGGGCGCGGGAAATCACCGCCGGCGAAAATCGGGGTGCTGAAAGAAATTTGTTGATGAGTCGTTCGCGTAGTCGGCGCGCAGTTTTGAGGAGTCGAAAGTGGATAGATCGTCTGTAGCCTTGGACTCCCGAAGCGGGAAAACAGTTGCTCGGACCCGCATAAAATCAGCGTTTTTCCGTTGACTCCTCCGAAGTTGAAGTGATCTCACTCCAACGTGAGAACGTAACGTGGCACGGGGCAGCTTATCAGATTAAAGCCGACCAGTTGCGGGATGCTGAAAACGCCGCAATCGTGCGAAGTGGCGGAGGCCGAAGTACCGCGCCCCGCATCTATGCCGCCGCTGTCTGTCTGTCACAGGTCCTGGCGCACCATCGTCAACGGCGTAATGTGCGCATGGATAGTGCGCGAAACGCAGCTGCGAAAGCACCCAGGTCGCGCATGATCGTCTTTCACTACTTCCCGACCCATTGGCGGCGTGCTTCGCGTGGCCGCGTCTGCGCGTGGGCTGGAGCCCGGCTACTCCGAAACCCTGCCCTTCCGGGCGGGGTTTTTTTGTGTCGCGCTGGCAATTGCGCCGACTATCCGGCAGGCTGCCGACATTCCGGCAGGTTCCGGCACCACCAGCGACGCACCGGACCAGCACCCGGCGACCCGCACCACGATGCGGTACCGTACCGCATCGCCAGAGGGTGGCGGCCGCGTTTCACGACTTGAGTATTGGCTGAACAGGAAGCCGGCGCGGCGGTCCTCGTTTTCGCCAACAGCGACATTGGAGGGCAGCGGCTTGCAACCGATTCGCGGGCGATTCGATGATCTCGCCCCGGATCCGTCAAACATGGCGCGGCCCGGCAGCTAACGCCCATCGAATCATGGAAATGGGGGTAGGGGGTGAAAATGTGTAGGCGATTTTCGGCGGCGACCGAGCCCTCCTGAAATACACCCGACCGCAGCAAAAGATTTCACCGGTTTTGCTCGTTGAAAGGTTCAAAACCCTCGTTTTGTTGGGTTTGGAGGCCTTTTTTCTACGGGCGCGGCAGGCCTTCGCGTGGGAAAGACAAAAGCAAAACGCCTGCATCGCCGCGTAAACATTCGCGATTTCGCTCTTTTGCTTTCTGAAGAGGAAAAGAAAGCGAAAGTCTGACGGGATCACTCGGCACGAAGCGCCAGGACGTTTTGCCAGATACTTCCCACCGATTTCCAGCGCTGGCTGATATCGCATCCCAGACGGCCGTTTTCAAGCCCCCGGTGAGAAAATAAGCAATGGGCGAAAACGGGTCGCGGCCCGGAAATTGAAACTACGCCGATCTCACTCGGCGAGCAAGTCTACTTTGGTGGACAGTTGTAAGATCGGCTGCCATGGTCACTGCGCGTGAGCGGCGAGCGGTTCAGGAATGCCGGCGGCGGCCGCCGGATGGCTGAGGAGTTCTATCGCCCGCGGCGCCGCGTCCAACCTGGCGTGAAGAGCGGCGAGCTGCAGGGCGTGCAGCTCGATCTTTTCCCGGATGAAATAAATGTCGGGCGACCCGACATCAAGCCGCGGGATCTCGCCCGGCCGCTGGCCGACTGGCCGACCTGTTCCCCGAGGCCCTACTGACACTTTCGTACTTTGCCGCGCGGCGACAAGGCCTCGCATAATTCACTCAGTGGCTAAACCGCCGGCAGTCGATGAATCGATCGGCTGCCGGCGGGGAAGCCGCGAGCGGTTCTGCATCCGATTGAGTTCGGCAAGAGGGTATTGGCCCCTCAGTGCAGCAACGGCAAACCAGCAACGTCTTTTGTTGGATGTGACCAGCGCGGGCATTGTCAGCGATGATCGCGGACGCCGGCTACGGACCAATTCTCAGCGCCCACCGCGCTGGGACCGTCGCAGCATACTTTTTTTCGGCCGCCTCGACGCCTCACAAGGAGAGAGGCCATATGACACCCCCAGCAGAACCGCCATCCTGGCGGAAGTTGACTCGCTGCTTCACAAACCCACTTTGTCGCGCGAAGATAGCGCCCGCGCGGAACAACTTTTAAATTTGGCCGACAGCCTGGTCGATCGCACCGAGCTCCGGCGCGCAATTTTCACCAGCGGGATCTCGAACTCGGCCGGGTCCCATCCGCCGGACCAGCGCCGACGAGAAATTTCGCGCCTATCTGTCGATCGGGCCCGACGCCCTGAGCATGGATGAAAAACGCGCGATCGGTACCGGAGGAGGGCATCAAGCGCGGAATCAAAGGGTATCTCGGAGTCGGCACGGGATCGACCGGCGGCTACATCGTCCCGCAATCCTTCGCCGACCGCTTCGAAATAATGCTGCAGCAGACCGACGAACTTTTCTCTCTCGCGATGCTGTTTAAAGAAGACCCGGACGGGATCAGCGACCGGCTATCCCGTGCTTTCAGATACGTCGGCCTCCGCTGCGATTCTTGCGGAGCAAGGCGCGTCCACCGAAGTAGACGAGGTGTTCGCCGCGTCGCTTTGGGCGATATTTCCGACGTGGCGATCAGGAACAGTGATTGCCTCAGTCGAACTCGCCAACGACAGCGCCTTCGATCTCGAGGGACTCACCGCCGGCGCCTTCGCAATTCGGTTTGCTCGAGGAGTCGGCGCCACGTACGTCGCAACCCTTCTCGCCAGCGCGGCGCTCGGAGTAACTGCGGCTAGCGCGACCGCGATCGCTGGCGACGAGCTCATCGAGCTCACCGGCGAAATCGATTCAGCCTATTTGCCGAATGCCTCCTGGCTCATGCTCAGGTCCACTTTTTTGACGATCTCGCAACTCGTCGGCAGCTCCGGCAATTTCCTGTTCCCCAGCCGACGCGATGCCAACAACCGTCCGACGCTGCTGGATTTTCCCGTCTACTTCTCACCCTCAATGGGTGCGATGACTGCCGGGCTCAAGAGTGTCAGCTTCGGCGACCACTCCAAATTCGTGAGACGCCAGGTCAAGGACAGCCTCCAAATTCGCACGCTGGTCGAGCTCTACGCGGCCAGCGGAAAAATTGGATATCTCGCGTATCTGCGCGCGGACGGGGGCCTTCTGCTCTCCGGCAGCAACATCCCAGTCGCGTATCTCCAGCAGGCCGCATGATGAAAACGACTCCCTGGACAATGACCGCGAAAGCGGGCGGCGAGCTTGAGATCCTGCTCTACGAGCAGATAGGAGCCGACTTTTGGTCGGACGAGGGAATCACGGCAAAAAAATTTGCCGCAGATCTCGAAGCTGCCGGCGCCGTCTCGAAAATACGACTGCGCGTGAACTCGCCTGGAGGCTCGGTTTTCGACGGCCTCGCGATCTACAACACTTTGCTTTCAAGCGGCGCCAAGGTCACGGCCGCGGTCGATGGCCTGGCCGCCTCGATCGCCAGCGTGATCATCATGGCCGCGTCCGAAATTTCCATGGGCGAGAACGCCATGATGATGATCCACAACCCCTACACCCAACTGTCGGGCGATTCGAACGAGATGCGCAAGATGGCCGACATGATGGACAAAGTGAAAGCCAGCATGGTGAAGGCCTACCGGCGCCACACTCCGATGTCGGACAAGGACGTGGGCGCGCTGATGGACTCGGAAACCTGGATGACGGCCGAGGAGGCAAAATCGAACGGCTTTGCGGAAATGATTCTCGATCCCGACGAGCTGGCCAACGTCGCAGCCGCTCTCCGCAGTCCAATTCTTGGCGATGCCGGCACGTGCCTACGCAGCTGACCGCGCGTGTCGCGCCTGGCTCGAAAGAGAAGGCGCGACGGAGGCGGAGCGCGACAAGCTGCGCCTTCGTGTGGAGCTGCTCCGGAGGCTGCCGTGAGCGACGACGAACGGGAGCGCATCGACGCGGTGTCCAAGCGAATGGCAGAACTGCACGTCCAGATTGAGGAATACCTGGCCAACGTCCTCAGGTTCGGAGAAGAGCTGGTCAAGTTGCTGGAGGCTGAGCGGCGGGCGCACGCGGAGATGGACGCGCACTTTCACGTCCACATAGTGCCGCCGGCGCACGACTGAAGTTCTGGGAGCTAGCGCAGCAGGTACGGTTCTCACTCCCGGAAAAAGGGCCAGGAGGCATCACCGGGTTTCGCCTCCGGCGCCCAACTTCGGAGGCGCGATCAGAGCGAATTGCTGCTCGGTGAGCGCGCGCGCGGTCGCGTCCTCAGGAATTTCGTTAGCCGACGAGCCCAGCCGAATTTTCCTCCGGCCGTTCCACATGCTCGGGTGAAAAATCAGAATGACGCGTGATCCCTTTTCCCCGGCGCCGACCGGAATTCACAGCCACCATTCAACAAACGGTTGGCATTTTCTTTCAGCACTTCGGGGTCGTCGCCCCCGGAAATCCGCGACCACTCCGGTCCTCGGCAATTCGAGGTGAAGGCGATACTCCGTTGAAATGTGAGTCTTTTCCGGATCCATAAAACCCTCCCTTGGTGGGGCTCTGCGCCCACGCGAACAATATAGCGCGCGCGATTGCGACCGCAGCAAAACGCGCACGCGAGGGCAGCAGCAAAGAGATCACCGGAACGCGCGGAAATTTTTCCGCAGCGAAAGTTAAAGTTCGGACATGGCCCGCGAGGATCCAGGGCGCTGGCCCTTCTTTGAGCGTTTTCTTTTTGTAGTGAGAGGTCGACCTGGCCGCGATCGCCTCGGCGGAGTCGAGGCTGCTGCCATCCTCGCTGGCCTTCGTCACGTTTCGGTCTTCGTGATGCCACGGCGGCAAAGTCCTCCCAGCCCCTCGATCGCAAGGAAAGGACACGCGCGCTCCTGGCACCTGATCGGTGCGGGCGGCGGCGCTGGCTCGTCCGCCGCGGCATTGCAGCCTGGACCGTAGCCGGCGCGAGATTGTTCTCGGCAGCGACCGCGGCGGAGTGGGAGATGTACTTGCTCATACTCACGCGGGAGGCAGCACGCGGCCGCTCTGACCAGCTCTTTCTGCGCGGGCGTCTCGAACTCAACGAAGATCCGCCGCGCGAACTCCGTACTCATCGAAAACCCCCTGTAAAAATGCGACAATCTGGAGAGACTGTTGCATTTTTTCCGCTTAGTCGACCGCGGGGAAAAAAAAGGGTGGCTCTACCCCCACTTACTCCGCCGCGCGAGCTCCTAGGGCCCGCCAGCGACCTCCCGGACCGGCTAAATTCTGAGTCGTCCTCATTGGCGCGTTCGATGTGGTGCATTCCCACGGTGCGGGCGCGCGGGCGCGCGTCACGCAGCCGTGGGATGGTGCAAGCCGGAAAAACTGTTGAGGCAACTCTCCCGGCAAACCTGAATTTTTTTGATCAATTGGAACGTTTTGGAACGTGATCGGCGGGGAAGTCCACGCCACAGATTGAGGTTTTTTTTGGAGGACGCCATCGTTCGCAACGATGAGGTCGTCGGTTCGATCCCGACTAGCTCCACCATATTTCCAACAATCTACAAACACCCCCCAAAGAGTCGATCCCCTCAGCCACAGAGACTAACCAGCCCGAGATTTCGTACACTTACGTGGTCGCTCATGAGCAATACCATGCGCGGGACTCGGAGCTGGAAAAGGAGATCCGATTGACCGTTGACACTAATGAGCATCCCTTCGTCGACTCTAAACATCAACTCCCGGCTCACGGTGCGGAATCTCACCGGCATAGCGTGGCGCGGATCATCATATGGATTCTGGTGTTGCTCGTGGTTGTGCTCATAGTGGTGCTGGTGTGGCGCCACCTCGACACCGCAAAAAAAGCCAAGCCCGCACCGGCGAAGATCACGATCACCAGCGCGACCGCTAACAAGGGCAATATCGGCGTTTACCTTGACGCAATCGGTACGGTCACTCCGGTCTATACCGATTCGATTACCAGCCAGGTGAATGGACTGGTGGTCGCCGTGCACTTTAAAGAGGGTCAACTGGTACAGCAAGGGCGACCCGCTGATCGACATTGATTCGCGTCCCTATCGCGCAACCCTGTTACAAGCGCAAGGGACACTTGAACGAGACGAGAACGTGCTGGCGCAAGCGCAGCATGGATCTGAAGCGTTACCGTGACGCATGGGCGCGCAACGCGATCGCAAAGCAAATCTTAGATGACCAGGAAAAGCTGGTGCTGCAGGACGAGGGCACCGTGAAAAATGATCAGGGAACGGTGCAATTCGACCAGATTCAGGTCGAGTACTGCCATATCACCGCTCCCATCGCCGGCCGCGTGGGTTTACGGCTGGTGGATCCGGGCAACGTGGTGCAGTCGGCCGGAACCGCAACTCTCGCAGTCATCACCCAGTTCGAGCCGATCACCGTGATTTTCACCATCCCGGAAGACAGTCTGGGCCCAGTGCAAGCTCGTCTGCAGAAAAAGGCCAAGCTCACCGTCGATGCCTTCGATCGCACTGCGCAGACGAAGATCGGCAGCGGAGAACTGCTGACGCTCGACAACCAGATTGATACTACGACCGGGACGGTAAAAGCGCGGTCCATCTTCGACAATAAAAATGATGCGCTTTTCCCCAACCAGTTCGTGAACACGCGGCTGCTGGTGAATACGCTGCAGGGGGTGACGCTGATTCCGGCATCGGCCATTCAACAAAACGGCCAGGCATCGTTCGTCTACGTGATTCAAAACAATATCGCGCACATGCGCAGCGTAAAGCCGGGAGTCACAGACGGTGGTCTTAACGCAAGTCGACGGCATCAACCCCGGAGACGTTGTCGCCAACAGCAGCTTCGACAAGCTGCAGGACAAAGCCGCGGTCGTCATTTCGAACCCGGCTCCCACCAAGCCGGCCGCGGCCAGTACGACCGGGAGCAACGCCCCGTGAGTCCCTCTCGTCCGTTCATCTTGCGGCCGGTTGCCACCTCTTTGCTGATGGCTGCCATCCTCCTGGTCGGCATTGTTGGCTATACGCAACTGCCGGTCTCCGCCTTGCCGGAAGTCGATTATCCGACGATTCAGGTGCTCACGTTTTATCCCGGAGCAAGCCCGACCGTGATGGCGACCACGGTGACGGCGCCACTGGAGCGTCAATTCGGCGAGCTGCAGGGCTTGAGCCAGATGACCTCGACCAGCTCCGGCGGCACTTCCGTTGTTGTGCTGCAGTTCAACCTCAGCTCTGAATATTGATGTCGCCGAGGAAGAGGTGCAGTCCGCCATCAACGCGTCGCAGAGTCTTTTGCCATCCATTCTGCCCGCGCCGCCGATCTACAGTAAGACGAATCCCAGCCGATGCCCCTGTGCTTACGCTGGCCATCACCTCAAGTTCCATGCCGCTTTCCCAGGTCGAGGATCTGGTGGACACGCGCCTTGCGCCCAAGATTTCGCAGCTCAGTGGCGTCGGCCTTGTGACCATCAGCGGCGGCCAAAAGCCCGCCGTGCGCATCCAAGCCAACCCGACGGCTCTATCGTCCTACGGCATCAACCTGGAAGACCTGCGCACGGCGCTGACCCAGGCCAGCGTGAACGCCGCCAAAGGAAACTTCGATGGGCCGCGCCAGGACTACCAGATCGACGCCAACGATCAACTGGTCACCAGCAACGACTATCGGAGGGTTGTGGTCGCCTACCGGAACGGCGCGCCGGTGATGCTGACCGACGTGGCCCAAATCGTGAATGGCGTCGAGAACACCAATCAGGCAGCGTGGATGAACCAGACCCCCGCCGTCATCCTGAATGTGCAACGCCAGCCCGGAGCCAACACCATCAGCGTGGTCAAGAGCATCAAGCAGCTGTTGCCGCAGCTTGAAGCCAACCTGCCCACGGGCATTCAGGTGACCACGCTCACCGATCTCACCACCGCCATCGAAGCATCGGTTGCCGATGTTGAGTTCGAATTGATGTTGACGATCGGACTGGTCGTGCTGGTCATCTTCCTGTTCTTGCGGAGTCTCTACGCCACCATCATTCCGAGCGTGGCTGTGCCGCTGTCACTGGTCGGCACTTTTGCGGCGATGTATATCCTTGGCTACAGCCTGGATAACTTATCGCTGATGGCGCTGACCATCTCCACCGGCTTCGTGGTGGACGACGCCATCGTGATGATCGAGAACATCGCGCGCTACATCGAAGACGGCGATCCGCCCATGGAAGCGGCGCTCAAAGGCGCGGAGCAAATCGGCTTCACCATTCTCTCGCTGACCGTGTCGCTCATTGCCGTGCTGATTCCGCTGTTGTTTATGGGCGACGTGGTAGGGCGCCTGTTCCGCGAATTTGCCGTGACCCTGGCCGTCACCATCGTCATTTCGGCAGTGGTCTCGCTGACGCTCACGCCCATGATGAGTGCGCGTATCTTGCGGCACAACCCAAAAGAGAAGCAGGGACGCATCTATCAATTCACCGAGCGCGCCTTCGAGGGCATGATCGCGTTCTATGGCCGCACGCTGAAAGTTGTGCTTCAGTTACCAGACCATCACGCTGATAGTCGCGGTGGCCACGCTGCTGCTCACGGTTTTCCTTTACATCATCATCCCCAAAGGATTTTTCCCGGTGCAGGACACGGGCGTCATCCAGGGCATATCGCAGGCGCCGCAGACCATTGGCTACAAGGCCATGGCGGAGAAGCAACAGGAGTTGGCCAAAGTGATTCTGGATGATCCCGCCGTCGAAAGCCTCTCGTCGTTTATCGGCGCCGATGGAACCAATACCACCACCAACAGCGGCAGGATGTCGATCAATCTGAAGCCACTCGACCAGCGCAAGATCAGTGCGTCGGACCTGATCCGCAGGCTCAGCTCGAAGTCAGCCAGGTGCAGGGAATCCAACTGTTTATGCAACCCGTGCAGAACATTACGGTGGATGACCGGGTGAGCCGCACGCAATACCAGTACACGCTCGAAGACCCCGATGCCAATGAACTCAACGACTGGACCAACCGTTTCGTCGACCGCTTGAAGCAGTTGCCGGAGTTGGAAGACGTCGCCACCGATCAACAATTGGGGGGCAGCGCCGTATCTCTGGTGATCGACCGGGTCACTGCCTCGCGCTTCGGCATCGCGCCCACAACCATCGACAACACTCTCTACGACGCCTTCGGTCAGCGGCAGATCAGCACCATGTATACGCAGGTGAATCAGTACCACGTTGTGCTGGAGAGTGAGCCGCAATTTCAGAAGGACCCGAACAAGCTGAACCATCTCTACATCCAGTCCAATGCCTCTGCAGGCGCAAGCGGCACGGGAGCCTCTACCTCTTTTGCGGCCTCCGGATCATCCTCCGCGGGTTCGAATGCAGCGACAGGTTCGGCGCTCTACACTCCATCGGCAAATACTCTTGCTCCTCCCGCCAACGCGCTCTCGCCGAGCGCCTCGACCTCGAGCACAGGAGCAAACTCTGCGGGCGCCACCAGTTCAACCATGAGCAATGCGGTGCCGCTGAGCGCTTTCTCCCACTTCGAGACGACGACAGAGCCGCTATCCATTACTCACCAGGGGCAATTCCCAGCCATCACCGTGTCGTTCAATCTGGCGCCGAACGCCGCGCTGGGTGAGGCGATCACCGCGGTCGACAAAGCGCAGAAAGACATGCACATGCCTCCCAGCCTGCAGACCGGTTTTCAAGGCACGGCAGCATCATTCACGGCTTCGCTGGCCAATGAGCCATTGCTCATTCTGGCCGCGCTGGTCACGGTGTACATCGTGCTTGGAGTTTTGTATGAAAGCTTTGTCCACCCCATTACCATTCTGTCCACGCTGCCGTCGGCGGGCGTTGGCGCTTTCCTCGCACTGCTTATCTTTCGCCAGGATTTAAGCGTGGTCGCGATCATAGGCATCGTCCTGCTGATCGGTATTGTGAAAAAGAACGGCATTATGATGGTCGACTTCGCGCTGGAAGGCGAGCGCAAGCACGGGAAGAACGCGACCGATGCAATTTACGACGCCTGTCTGCTCCGCTTCCGCCCCATTATGATGACCACCATGGCCGCGCTGCTGGCGGGGTTGCCGCTGGCGCTGGGAACTGGCTTCGGTTCCGAGTTGCGCCGACCGTTGGGCATCGCCATGGTGGGCGGATTGTTGCTGAGCCAGGTACTCACGCTTTACACCACGCCCGTCATCTACATCTTCTTTGACAATCTGGCGCATCGCTTTGCGCCGAAATCGGCCCAGCCGGAAACCGGAGGCGGAGAACTGGCGGGACCCGCATGAATATCTCCGCACCCTTCATTCTGCGGCCTGTGGCTACCACGCTGCTTACGGTGGCGGTTGCACTGGCCGGGGCGATTGCCTTCGAAGTGCTGCCGGTGGCGCCCCTCCCGGAGGTCGACTTTCCAACTATCTCAGTCAGTTCCAGCTTGCCCGGAGGCAGCGCTGACATTATGGCGTCATCCGTCGCCACTCCCCTGGAGCGGCAGTTTGGTCATATTGCAGGGGTGACGGAGATGACGTCCGCCAGTTCGCTCGGCAGCACCTCGATCACCATTCAGTTCGACCTCAGCCGCGACATAGACGGCGCCGCGCGCGACGTGGAAGCCGCCATCAATGCGGCGCGAACTTATCTGCCCGCCAACCTGCCCGGCAATCCGACTTATCGCAAGGTCAACCCCGCCGATTCGCCGATCATGATCCTCGGCCTTACCTCCGACAAATACGGTCCCGACAAGCTGTACGACGAAGCCTCCACCGTCCTCGCGCAGAAGCTGTCGCAGATAGAGGGCGTAGGGCAGGTTTCGGTGGGAGGTGGAGCGCTGCCGTCCGTGCGTGTGGACGCAAATCCGACACAACTTGCCGGTTATGGACTAACCCTCGCGAACTTGCAGTCCGTGCTGAGCCTGCAGAACGCCGATCTGGCCAAGGGCCAAATCACGGATGGCGAGGTGACCGCGGACATCCTTGCCAACGACCAGATATCGCATGCCGAAGACTACAAGCCGCTCGTCGTCGGCTATAAGAATGGAGCGGCCGTCCGCTTGTCCGATGTCGCCGAAGTGACCGACTCAGTGGCGAACGTCCGCGCCGCCGGCTATTTAAACGGCAAACGCTCGATTACGATCGTCATCTTCCGCCAGCCCGGCGCCAATATCATTGACACCGTCGACGGCATCCGCGCGCAACTTCCATTTATCCAGGCAACGATCCCGTTCGGCATCGATACCACCATCGTTCTCGATCGCACCACCACCATTCGCGCCTCGGTCAGCGACGTTGAGAGGACCCTGCTCATTTCCATCGCCCTGGTCATCGCCGTGGTGTTTGTCTTCCTGCGCAATGGCCGCGCCACTCTTATTCCCGCCGTCGCCGTGCCCGTCTCGCTAGTCGGTACGTTTGCCGTGATGTATATGTTCGGATACACCCTGGACAACCTTTCCCTGATGGCCATGACCATTGCCACCGGATTTGTGGTCGACGATGCCATCGTGGTCATGGAAAATATTGCGCGCCATCTGGAAAACGGCATGGCGCCCTTTGCCGCGGCGCTGAAGGGCGCGGAAGAAATCGGGTTCACCGTCTTCAGCATCAGCATTTCCCTCATTGCCGTCTTTATTCCCCTGCTTATGATGGGCGGAATCGTGGGCCGTCTCTTCCGCGAATTTGCCGTCACTCTTTCGACGGCCGTTTTCGTGTCCATGATTATTTCGCTGACCACGACCCCGACCATGTGCGCCTACCTTCTGAGGAACGAGCGCGCGGAAAAACATGGCCGCATCTACACCGCCACTGAAAAGTTCTTTGACTGGGTGCTGTCGTTGTATCGCGACAGCCTGCACTGGGTGCTCGACCATCCAACGCTCACTCTCGTCGTGCTCTTCGTCACCATAGCGCTCAATGTGGTGCTCATCATCAAGATACCCAAGGGCTTTTTTCCCGTAGAGGACACGGGAGCGATCACCGGCAGCGTGCGCGGGCCGCAGGACTCATCCTTCCCGGCAATGGATAACTCCATTCGGCAGATCGGCGCTGTAATCAAGAAAGATCCCGCGGTCCAAAATGTGATTGCCTTCACCGGCGGCGGCGGGGCCACCAATACCGGCTCCCTCTACATTGCGCTGAAGCCCCTCGCCGAGCGCAAGGTCAGCGCCTCGCAGATCATCGACCGCTTGCGCCCCCAATTAAATCGTCTGCCGGTAGCTTCCGCGTTTCTCCAAGCCGCGCAGGATCTGCGCATCGGCGGCCGGTCCAGTAATGCGATGTATCAGTACACCATCCAATCCGACAACGTTCAGGATCTTTCCAAGTGGGCGCCGATCCTGCTGACTCAGATGCAGCACCTGCCCGGCCTGCAGGACGTCAGCTCAGACCAGCAGAATGGCGGCCTTGACCAGTTGATGAACTACGATCGCATTACCGCGGCCAAGCTCGGCCTGACCGCTCAGTCGCTGGATTCGACGCTATACGGCGCATTCGGCCAATCGCAAGTGTCCATTATCTATACCCAGCTAAATCAGTATTACGTGGTGCTGGAAGTTGCTCCCCAATATTGGCAGAGCCCGGAGGGATTGAAAGACATCTACCTTCAGTCTTCCGGCGGCAACATTCCACTGGTCGCGGTGGCCAAAGGCCGAGCCAACACCACGCCCCTGGCCATCAACCACACCGGCTTGTTCCCCTCGGTCACCGTATCCTTTAACCTCGCGGCAGGTAAGTCGTTGAGCGATGCCACGCTGGCCATCACCCAGATGCAAAAGCGGCTGGGCACGCCCTCCTCGCTGCAGGGCTTTTTTGCGGGCACGCTGCAGGCCTATCAGCAATCTCTTGGTACCGAGCCCGTGCTGATTCTGACGGCGCTGCTGGCGGTTTACATTGTTCTCGGCATTTTGTATGAGAGCCTGGTCCATCCTCTGACCATCATCTCCACGCTACCGTCGGCGAGCGTGGGCGCGATGCTCTCATTGCTGCTCTTCAAAGAGGACCTCAACATCATCTCCATCATTGGCATCGTGTTGCTGATCGGAATCGTAAAAAAGAACGCCATCATGATGATCGATTTCGCTCTTCAAGCCGAGCGCCAGGAGGGAAAGAAGCCAATCGACTCGATTTTTGAGGCGTGCATGTTGCGCTTCCGTCCCATCCTGATGACCACCATGGCTGCGTTGCTTGGTGCTCTGCCGTTGGCGCTCGGCACCGGCACGGGGTTTGAGCTGCGCCGGCCCCTGGGCATCACGATTGTGGGAGGACTGATCCTGAGCCAGTTGCTCACCCTTTATACAACGCCGGTTGTCTATCTGGCGTTCGACCGGCTCCGCCTGCGGATGCAGGGAAAGCAGCATGAAATCCCTAACTATGGGCGCGGACCACTCCCCAGCGCTGGCGATTAACCTTTAGTTCGACCGGCTTAGAGCACAACTGGGTCGTTTCGGGGCCGGCTACACTACGAACCCAATCGGGAAGTCGCGACGCTCGATGTATCACTTTGAATGAAATTCCTTGCATAACTCTGCTACGATGAGGTGTCGTTGCTTCTAAGTTCCTGTTTCCGAACCATTTCCGGGGCATGGTTTGGATGCCGGACTGCTCTCTGATTAGTTGGCTTTCTCTCAGCCGCCCAATGGCCCGTGCCGGGTAGGAGCGCTTTGTTGAACAACGGTACGACAGGAAAGATCGTCCGACGGAGGCGGAGCTGGTATCGCCGTCGCCTGCGCATGCAGCGATCCCTGGCCGCCCTCGTCGTCTGTACCCTCATCGCCTTCGCGTGCTCGCAGAACGCCGCCCGTTATTTCGCTTTGCTTTCCGGACGTACTTCCCAGGTTTCGCCCTACTCTTCTTCGCCGCGAGGCAACGTCAGCCGAGGCAACGCGAGCAAAGAGCTCGCTTTGATGGCGGCGCGGTCCGCCAGGCTCCCCAAGTCTCCCGCGCGGACTACCGGGGTCTATCCGTACTCGGTGATCCCCGGAGGCGTGAAGGATCCCGAAGATCTCCGCTATGCGGCGCTGCGCGATTATGTTGTTCGCCAGCACTACGCCCACTTCAATTTCAGCCGCGCCCATCTCGTGCCGGTCTCCGAAGCCCGCGAAGTTTATCTTTCTTATCGCATTCGTGACACCGTCTTCTGGACCCGCAGAAGAATTCGGCTGCACCTCGGCGAACTGCTGCTCACCGACGGCAAGATTACGGCCCGCGCCCGTTGCGGCAACCAGATTTCCGACACCGCCAAGCCCGAGGTGTCGACCGAAGAGCCTGCCGAGGATGTTATGGACCAGCCCGTGGCGGCGTTCGAATCAGGCCCGCCCTTTCCCGTCCGGCCCCTGCTCAATTCGCCCGATTTGCCCATCGGCAATCCGACTCCACCGCAGCTTCTCTCCGGCCTATTTTTATTTCCATACTTATCTGTGGGTGTGCCGATTGTTGCCAAGTGCTCCGCTGATGACCACTTTGTTAACGGACACTGCATTCCCAGACGAAGGCCGCCGGTGGTTCCCGAGCCCCCGACCATGGTACTGATCGCTTCTGGCTTGTCGTTGATTGTGTGGCGTTATCGAAAGACCGTGCGGCCCGTCAGGACGTAGGGGCCGTCCTTAGTCCTTATCATCATCAGCAATATCCGTGCGCCCGGCGGTTAGTTTGCTTTGTTCCTGGGCCACTGTCCGTCACGCAATTAGTGCTACGACTTCTGGGGGCGGCTTCCCAGCCCCATAACTGCTAGACTTTGCGTAGAGCCCTATGCCACGCTTCTCCTATTTCGGAGCCTTGCTGAGCGTCGCGGCGTGGTTGTCCGCGCCGGTGCTGGCGCAGACGCCTGCCGCCATGGCGAAGAGTGTGCAGAATGGCGCTCGCGTGCAGCATGTCGTAGTGCGTGGCAGCGGCCCTGCCTTGGAAGTGGAAATCCAGACTTCCGGCGGCCCGGTAGCCCCCGATACCCAGGCTATTACCGGACCAGATCGTATTATTGTGGATTTCCCCGGCGCGCTCCCTGCAGCCGAGTTGCGCGCCCTGAAAGTCAATCGCGGTGTGCTGAAGGGAATTCGTGCCGGACTGTTTTTCGACAACCCCCCGATTACGCGGATCGTGCTCGATCTAGCGGAGCCCCAGTCGTATCGAATCTCGACTCTCCAGAATGCGATCGTGGTGAAGCTCGGTCCGGTGGCCACAGCCGGAGCCAATACTCCCGATGTGCCGCCCGCCGCAAGGCTTCAGAATGCTTCACTCGCCTCAGCCGCGCCGGCCGCGGGCATAAATGTTCCGGCCCCGAGATTCTCTAACCCAGTTGCCCAACCAACGCCCTCCTCGCCCCCCGTCGCCGTCATGCAAGTACAAGCGCCGAAACCGCCCTTGACCGTGACCTTCGCCAACGGACAACTGAGCATCCGCGCCGAGAAAGCCACGCTGGCGCAGGTGTTGTTCGAAGTGCAGCGCCAGACTCGGGCTGAGATTCCCATTCCCGCCGGGGCCGAGCAGGAACAGGTAGCCGCCGATCTTGGTCCCGCTCCCGCGCGCGACGTGCTGGCATCGCTGTTGAACGGCTCGCCCTATAACTTCATCTTCGTCGGCAACGATCTAAGCCTCGAGCGCGTCATCCTGTCGCGCCGCGATCCCAGCATCTTCTAGGCCCGCATCTTCTAGGCCCTTCGAGCATTGTCATCCCGCTCCAGCATTGATTCCTTTCAAACGTTGTCATCCCGAACGAAGTGAGGGATCTGCAGTTTGCGAGGATTGAGGATCGAGGGTCGAATTCGGCTTGATGCGCCACCCTTGACGGTTCTAGTCAAGCGTAGGATTCCAACTACGGCGAGATCAGCCGCACCGCCACGGGAGACGCGCCGTTGCCGAGAATCGGTGTTCCACTGGCGCCGGTTCCGCAACCAGCCATGTTGATGATGGTGGTGTTCACCTTTCCGCGATTCATGCCGAAAGTCGGCGTGGCCATGCCGTTCGGATTCAGAAAGAGCTGCACGAAGCCGATGATCGTCACTGGGTTGGTCGGCGCCATGCCCGTGGTGCTATTGAATACCGGCACTGTCACCAGTGAATCGCTGACCATAACGTCGTTTCCAGCCAAACCGGTAATCGGATTGTCATTACCCGCGAGGAATTCGAAAGGCGGGCTCGCATATGTAGGGTCGACCCGATCTCCCTCGTTGGTCTTCGCATGGGTTAGACAATTTACCGCGTCCGCTGTTTCCGTTTTTCGAGTGGGGTAGTCGGAGGTGTCGATAAGCAATGTGCTGCTGTTGCATGCGATGGCTGTCTGGACGCAGCCAGAAACGCTCTGCTCATATGCAGTGGTCATCGCTGGCGCACAGGTAGGCACTGCTTGAGGGGACGGGAAGCTCGTGGTTGTGTTCCCGGGATAATAGTTCCAAGCGGTTGGAGTGGGCAGTGGCGGGGGGGATGTGCAGTTGGTACAGGCGGTCTGCAGCGGCGTGCCGGACGTCCATCCCAGCAGGGCCGGATTGCTGATCGCGCCTGTATTCTTGTTGAAAATTGACTTTGCCGCATCGGTGGGATCGATATTCGGCAACAGCCACGGCTTCACGCAACTGGGGGCGACCGGGGTCGTCCCCGCGCCCGAGGGGTTATATGCCTCCGCCGTTGCCGAGGCGCCTACGGTGAGGAACTTGGTTCCCCAGATACGCGCAAAGAATGTCGGCAGACTCGTTACTTGCACGCTTACTGTGACAGTCGGGTTGGTGCCGGTTCCACCAAACACAGGAGCTGGGATCCCGGTCAGATACACTCCCCCAACCTGGTTCTGCTCCGCGACCTGAGTCGCGATCGCGCTCGCGAGGGTCTGCGCACTCGTCATCACACCGTCGCCAAGGGAGTTCGGGTCCGAGGTCGCCCCCGAGTTGGCGAGCACGCGCGCCGCCGCCAGTGCCGCGCCGTCGGCCGCCAGTTGCGCTTCGCTGCGCGCGGTGTAGATGGTCACCACGTCGATCGAAAGCGCGGCCATCGCCCCGACCACAAACAGCGTGACCACCGCGACCAGCGTAATCACTACGCCGTGCTCGTAGTTGCCTCGCGAGCCGCGTCGCAAGCTAGTTCGCGAATTTGTTCGATGGCGTCGCAAGCATCCTCACATCTGGTTGTGGACCGAAGCGCTCTCCGTCACCTGCGTTGTAGCCGCGTAGCTTGCGCCCGGAAACAACAATTGAATCACACTATTGAAGCGCCAATGATACGGATACGAAACCTGAACGCTGGAGCCGACGGACAACGGTGTCGGGGACGCCGACGATACCCATCCGCGGTTGATCGTGATGATCAGGTTGTCGCCGGGATAAGCTGCCGGAGCACCCGGAAATAGAGTAGGTCCACGCGACGCCAGTATGTATGGTTACCGTACCCGGTGGCGTGCAAGTTCCACTCGGCACAACGCCGCTGGCGACGAGTGAGTTGAAAATTGCGGTCACCACCGGTAGCAGAGAGTCCGGGGCGGTGGGAGACGCGATGTCGCTCGTCGGTTGCGCCCCGGCGACGATGGCGCCTTCCTGCGCGGCCTGCTCGATCTTCTGCTTCTGGTTGAAAGCGCCGCTGAAATCGTAGATGCCCACGACGAACACCACCAGCAGCGGCAGCGCGATGGCGAACTCCAGGATTGCCGCGCCCTGCGCATCCCTCAGCAGACTGACCGCGCCAGGTGCCGCGCTTCTCACGCTCTTCGAGCAGCGAACTCTTTCGCGGCGATGCGGAATTCGGAAGCAAAACATCTAGTTCTCCATCCTGCTCTGCGCCTGCGCCGACAAAATAATCTGCTGCAGGTTGAGGGAGGTGCCCGGGAAGTAAAACGTGAATGGATATTGAAAGCTCACCACGATTCCGCATTGCGGGGGCTGGGTTGAAGCGGGAGAATTCAGCTGAACGCTGCGACAGATCGTGATGTTGTCGATCGTGGTCGAGCATGCTCCCGTAGGATACGGAGGATTCGCGCAGAAGATCGGAGAGGGAGGGTTGGAGTTTACAGGAATCTGAGCCGGGTTGAGATTGGACGCATTCATTACCGACGCAACCGCACCTGTCACCGTCGTATCGGTTGGAAAGGCATTAGGGGTAGCACACGTAGCGCACGTCGCCCGCGCTGCGGTGATCGCTCCCTGTTGTGCAGCCTGCTGGATGGTTGAGTAGATGTTAAAGGCCCGTCCAAACCACACGATCCCCAGCAGAAACATGAACACCAGGGGCAGCACCAGCGCGACCTCGGCAATCTCCGCGCCGTCCCCGCGTCGGAGTTGGCGCGTGATTTGTTTGATCTTCATAATTGGCAAACTGCGGATCCCTCGCTTTGCGAGGGATGACAAGTCATAAATGGACGACAAGTCACAAATCACAATTTCCCTGTCGCCCTGCCCATCCCATAGAACAAGACCGTTACCGCCATGGCCACGCCGAACGGAATTTTTGTGGACTGAGGATCGTCGAGCGATAACTCAGATCCCGGCTTCCGCAGGCTGAACAACGCCGCCAGCAAATGCGCCATATTCAACAGCGTCTGCTTCAGCCGCCCTTTCCAGATGACCACCGCCAGCGCCATGACTCCCGCCACCAGAATCGTGCCCACAAGCACGGAAAGCAGTTGCCGCCAACCGAGACAGGCTCCCAAAGCGCCGGCCAGTTTCCAGTCTCCGGCGCCAAGACTGCGGACCATTACGAAAGGCAGCAGCAGCCCCAGGCCCAAAGCCGTCCCCAGCAGCGCGATTTTCAATCCCGGCCAGCGGTAAAGAATCGTGTTGACAGTCACTCCGGCCGCAAAGCCCGAGACCGTAAGCCAATTCGGAATCCGCCGGTAGCGCCAGTCGAGCACCCCCGCAACCAACGCCACCAGCACCGCGGGAATCCAGGGGGCGGATTGAAGCATGAATTCCGCTGGCAGACAGGCGCCTCCGCGCGTTTCGCTTCCTGTACTTTAGGGCTTTCGGAGGCGGCACTCAAGAGAAAGTTCTCAGTTCCCAGTTCCCAGTTCCCAGTGGAACTCAACGGGTCCGGGCTGGTTTTTTCTGAGAACTGAGAACTAAGAAGCTCGCTTTGGGCAAAGCAAAAGGCCCGGTATCCCGGGCCTTGATTGCGTCCTACAATTTTCTCAGCGCGTGACCGGAGGGGCCGAGTTTCTTTCCGCGACCACTTTCTTGGCATTATCAGCCAGCGCGCGTGCCTGCGGCATCAGGTCCAGAGCCTTCATTACTTCCGGATCGGTTTCGGCCCGAACTTTCAATCCTTCTTCCTGGCCGAAGGCATCCACGAAGAGTTCGCTCTTGATGTTGGAGCGCAGCCAATCGTTGTTCTCGATCAGCTCGCCCTCGCGTATAGGGCAGTTTTTCTTCGTCGAGGAATTTGCGGAACTCCTGCATCACCGCATCGTCCACTTCAAAGCTCTGCGTGATCTTGTGAGTGAGAGCGTAGTGCTTGGCAAAATTAAACAAAGCGTAGTGCTGCAGCAACGCGTCCTGGAACTTGTTGGACTTGTAAGGCGGCAATTTCACGTCGGGAGTGATCCCGCCGCCGCCGTACACCGTGCGTCCGCCATCGGTGAGCTTGACTTCGTGGTTGGCGTTGTTCTCGTCACTCTCGCGGTTGTAGTAGTAATCGTAGAGAGAAAGGTTGGAGTAATCGCGCTGGATCAGGCGTCCGCTCGGGGTGTAGTACTTGGCGGTGGTCAGGGCCAGGCCGGTATTTTCGGCGAGCGGATACACGGTTTGCACCAGGCCCTTGCCGAACGTAACCTCGCCGACGATCAGGCCGCGATCGTGGTCCTGGATTGCGCCCGCAACAATTTCGGCGGCGGATGCGGTGCCGCGATTTACCAGCACCACCAAGGGATAATCCTTACCGCCGTTGCCATGGGCAGCGTAGTAAGGCTTTTCCGGGGACGAACGGCCGTGGTGCGAGACGATCACCTGTCCCTTCTTCAGGAACTTGTCGGCTACGCCCACGCCTTCACTCAGCAGGCCGCCGGGATTCTGGCGCAGATCGAGAACCAGGCCTTTGAGGTCGCCCATCTGATCGAGCGCTTCGGCGACTTCATGCTCGGTGGTCTCCTGGAATCCGGAGACGTGCATGTAACCGATGCCGGGCTTGATCATGAAGTGCAGGTCCACGCTGTAGCGCGGAATCTCGTCGCGGACGACGCTGAACTCGAGCGGATGATCGGAACCTTCGCGCAACATGGTGATGCGGACCGTGGTGCCCTTCGGTCCCTTGAGCAGATCGGCCACGTCGGAGGTGCTCATGTTGTCGGTGGGCTTGCCGTCAATGGCGGCAATAATGTCGCCCGGGCGGATGCCCGCGCGATAGGCCGGGGTGCCCGACGAAGGGCGCAATGACGATAACCTTATTGTTGCGCGGGCCGACCGTCATGCCCACGCCGTAATACTTGCCGCGCTGTTCCTCGCGCAGCGCGGAATAGGATTTCGGATCGAAAAAATTCGAGTGCGGATCGAGCTGGTGCAACATGCTCGGAATGGCGCCGTTGTAAATCGCCTTGTCGGGATTCACCGGGTCGGCATAGTTCTGCTCGATCGTTTCATAAACCTGGGTGAACTGTTTGAAGCTATCGCGGACGTCGGAGTCGCTGCTCGGCGTGGCTGCCGGGCTGATGCGCTGTGCGAACAACATTCCCAGCAGACCAAACAGTTGCCAGGACAAAAACAATCAGGAACAGAGAACGGCGAGAACTACGGGCCATGTGTCGAAAACCTCAGTTTGAAAACTCGCTTCGAAATACTTGGTTCAAATACTTTGGTTCGAAATACTCGGGCAGAGACGTGAGCGACCTAGCTACCCCATCTGAGCGCAGTATAGCATGCAAAACCGCCTACCTTGTTGGATGCTGAAATCGTCTGGGGGTTACCTCAGAGCGACATCTTTTGGGGGTTGGAGTCCGTCTTAACCCTTCCAAAACGTTATGCCGAGTCCAACACTTCGCGCACCTTGGTTTCGAGCACCACGGGAGAGAAGGGCTTCTGTACAAAGGCGAATCGGTTTTCGAAGACCTCCCGGTGAATCAGGGCGTCATCGGTATAACCGGACATGTAAAGCACCTTGAGTTCAGGCCGCAGAGCGGTGGCGCGGCGCGCCAGTTCGCGTCCACTCATGCCCGGCATGATCAGATCAGTCAGCAGCAGGTGAATAGGCTCGGTGTGCTGCGCGCAGATCTGCTCGGCTTCCGCGGGATGTTGCGGCGCGAGCACGGCATAGCCCTTGTCGTGGAGAATGGTGTTGGCGAGGGCGCGCACCGCGGGGTCATCCTCCACCAGCAGAATGGTCTCCGTGCCGCGCGGCGGAACCGATCGCGCCGCAGAGGCTGCTTGCGGCTTGGCAGCGCGCTCATCCACCGGCAGATAAATCCGAAAGCTGGTGCCGTGACCCAGTTCGCTGTACACCGAGATGTAGCCCTTGCTCGACTTGACGATGCCATACACCACCGCAAGGCCCAGCCCGGTACCGCGGCCCGCCTCCTTTGTCGTAAAGAACGGATCGAAGGCTCTGGCCTGGGTGTCGGGGTTCATGCCGGTGCCGTTGTCGCTGACCACCAGCAGCACATGGGGGCCGACGTGTGAGCCGGGGTGGCTCTCGACAAAGGTTTCGTCCAGAACAACGTTGCTGGTCTGGACCATGAGCTTGCCGCCCTCGGGCATCGCATCGCGCGCGTTTACGGCCAGATTCATGATGACCTGTTCCAACTGGCTGGTATCGGCCTTCACCAGGCGCAAGTCGGAGGCCAAAGCCGTCTGCACGTCAATGTGCTCGCCAATCAGCCGTGGCAGCATCTGCATGATGTTGGTGATGACCATGTTCAGGTTCACGGTGCTGCCCTGGAGAATCTGCTGGCGGCTGAAGACGAGCAACTGGCGGGTGAGCGCGGTGGCGCGTTGGCCGGCCTTGTGAATCTGGTCGGCGGCCGAATGAAGCCGCGCGTTTCCCACCACGCCATCCATGAGCAGGGTGCTGTAGCCGCCGATCACGGTGAGCAGGTTATTGAAGTCGTGGGCAATTCCGCCGGCCAGCGTTCCCAGTGACTCCATGCGCTGCGCCAGTTGCAGTTGCCGCTGCAGCTTGCGCTGCTCGGTGATGTTCTCCACCGTGCCTTCGTAGGCAATGATCTTCCCCGAGCCGTCCCGGATACCCTTCAGAGTCTCCGAGGTCCAGATTTTCCTGCCGTCCTTGCAGTTGATCTCGCTCTCGAAGCTCTGCAGCTCGTCGTCCCGCCGCAGCAAGTCCTGAAACTGCCCCTTCACGGCCGGGTCGGCATAGTTCTCCCTGGCGTTGTAGGTGCGGTTCTGCAGAAAGTCTTCCGACGAATCGTAGCCCAGCATTGTCACCAGCGCCGGGTTGGCGGCGGTGTATTTGCCATCGGGCGCGACCTGGAAGATGCCGTTGACGGCATTCTCGAAGATGTTTCTGTATTTCTCTTCGGCGGCGCGCAGCGACTCGGCGGTCTGTTCCTGCCGAAGCCTGAGTTGCTGTTGGGCACGTTGCCCGAGCACCAGCCGCGCGCTCGAACAGGCGAAAGAGGCGAACACTGCAACCACGGCGACCGCCAATTGCTCGCGCTGGGCGTGGGCCGCCGAGATCAAAACCAGAAGGGGCAACGCGATGTGCGCGAACTGAGCCAGCAGCAATGGTTCCGCTGCAATTTTGCCGGGTTCAGCCTCAGCTTCGGCCGGCGGCGTCCAGTTGGCGGCCAGCAAAATCAACAAGGTGCGTGGTACCGTCCACAGAAGTTCGTACCAGGACGCATTTTGCATGTCGCCCCAGATTTGAACATTGAGATAAAGCAGGTCACCCACGCTGAACACGAGCAGAAACAGGGCGACACGGCCGAACAGCGAGCGCACCAGACGGGAACGGGTCAGCAGAGCGCGCAAGCCAAAGGCCGAGGTGATCACCACATCGCGGACAATCTCCACTCGCCAGATAAGTGTGGCCTGCGAGTGCGGCGGCCCGCCCGACCACGGCCCATAGAAGAAGAACAGATAAGTGGATAACGTAACGATGCCGACTTGCAGGAAATCGAGTTGGCGCTGACTGGAGAAGGCGCGTGCCTCAGCACTGTCGTCGCCCAAAAACAATGCCATCACCATGGGCGCGACGTAAAAGAGCAGCAGAGCGTCGCTCGGCCACCAGAGGTTTGGAGAGACGTGCAAGATGCTGTCGTAATAGGTGTAAAAGGCCTGGCCCAGAGAATAGAGCGTGAAGGATACGCCGATCAGCCGCCAGAAGCGGCGGGCAAAACCATGGGCGCGTTGTGCGGTCTGGTAGGCGGCGGCGGCTGCCACCGCAGCCAGCGCCAACTCCACCAGGTTGCTAAGCAGGGAGCGATGCAGGGCGAGCACCAGGACGTGGCACGCCAGCAACGCGAGCGCAACCACAACGACTTTCCGGGAAATACCCAGATTCACGGATCGACCCTGCCCTGCCCACTCATCGTACGCCCTTTTCCGCAAGGATTTACGCGCAGGTAGCCCGGTCGGTAAACCCGCCGTTTACGCTGCCAGTCGCAGTTTCCCTTCCGCAACAGCCGCGCAAAATGCAGGTCCCTCCGCTTCGGCTTGGGTCAGCGTCGGGACGACAATTCAAGACGGGCGTGGGCCTTGCAAAACCATTCGCAAGCGGTACAATTCGGGCCATTCAAAAGATACGGGTTCAAAATACTCTTGGAGGAACGGAGCATGAGATTCTATCGTCTCGCATTTGCGCTGAGCATAATGAGTTTTGCAATCCTGACCTCAGGGTGTGAGTCAACCGAGAATAAGCCGTCCGAAAAGCCGGCAGCGACCGCACCGCCGCAGAGCACGGCGCCGGTGCTTTACACCGGTCAGGAGGCCTTCAATCGAATGATGGGTCTCGCCTTGAAGTGGTCAGCGGACGCGCAGCCGGCTCGGTTGGAATCCGTTCTCACCCCGGAAACCACGGGTCAGGACGGAAAATCAACCATCTGGCGAGGGTACTTTGCTTCGCCCGCTCGCCGGGCCGTCAAGACCATCGTTTGCTCGGGAAGCCGACAGCCGGATGCGCCGCCGTTCGGAGTTTCAACCGAGGGGGCTGACGGCGCCTACAACGCCGAATCCGCCAGACTTGCTTTCTCACAGTACCTGCTGACAAGCGATACGGACAAGGCATTTGCCATCGCGCAGCAACACGGCGGCGACGCCATCGTTAAAAAGGATGCGCAGCAGCCCATCATGTACGTATTGCTCAAGGATCCGAAGGGGAGCGTGCCCGTCTGGTATGTCATTTACGGCACCAGCGAGACCGACCGGAAGGGCATCGGTGTGATTAACGCCACGACCGGCGCTTTCGTGAGGGCCAGTAAGTGAGTAACGCGAGATTTTCCGTCATCCAATGTCCAACGGCTTCAAAAAACGTGGTAGACGAAATGGGCAAACAGAACCGCCAGCAGCAAACCTCCGAGGCCACAAAGCCAGAAGAGAAAATGCTCGGTCAACTTTGGGGAGTTGATTTCCTTCTTGTCCATTTTCTTGTCGTGGGGGAGTTCAACCATAATTGAAGCATACTCCCTGACGTCAGTTGATGGACAGACAGACTCAGAAGAAGCGGGTGACGCCCTCTTCGAGGACGACCACTTTGTCTTTCACGCCGGCCGCCATCGCTTCTTGCTCCAGCAACTGGAGCGGCTCTTCGATGGGCTCATGCGACAGACGGAACGTTCCATAATGCATGGGCACCATCCAGCGGGATTTGAGATCGAGAAAGGCTTTGGTAGCGTCGGCGGGGCTGGTGTGCACGTTGCGGAATTGCTCGGGATTGTAGGCGCCGATGGGCAGCAGCGCCAGTTCCGGCGACAAACGGCGTCCAATCTCGCGAAAGCCGGCGAAATAAGCGGTGTCTCCGGCATGATAGACGGAGTGTTTGTCGCTGCGCAGCACGTACCCGCCGTAACCGCGATGCGAATCCTTAATGATGCGGGCTCCCCAATGGCGCGAGGGGACGTGGGTGATGTCGAGCGTGCCGTGCCGATGAGTGTTCCACCACTCCAGTTCGACAATTTCTTCGAAGCCGAGATCCGCCACCAGATCGAACAGGTGATGCGGGACGACCAGCGTGGGCGCGGCGCCGGTCTGGCGTCGGGTTTGGCGCGCGATGGTGCGCAGCGACTGGCGATGCAGATGGTCGAAGTGAGCGTGCGTCACCAGGACGACATCCATCGGAGGCAGGTCGCGCAGATTCAATCCCGGCTTACGCAGACGCTTTAGAATGAACAGCCAGCGCGCGAAGTTGGGATCGATGACGACGTTCTGTCCGCCAATCTGCAGGAAGAAGCTGGAATGCCCAATGAAGGTGACGCCGAACTCGCCGTTTGAAACCAGTTTCGGTTTGTGCGTCTCACCGGTGCGCGGCGTTACCGCGGAGTGTCGCACCAGGCGCGTGAACTGGCTCGGCGCGCTTGCGCAAAGCGGGATTTTTCAATGAGGACTTTAACATCGTTTCGACCAGTATGATTCGACCAGCCCGCTGCGAACGCCGGCTATTGACACCTTATTCGCTTTCTTCGCTCAAGTCTCTAGTTATTATAGATGCTCTGGAACCTGGCATCGAAACGCGGGCGGCCATGATTCTTCGGATTAGAGATCGTGTGGTGGCGGGGCTTTGCCCCGCCCAGTGCCAGCCGTCTGTTTTCCTTGACCGTCACCGTGCCGTCCTATTTATAATCCAAGCTTAGAGAACTAAGCTTAGAGAATCTAGTTGGAGGAATCAACGCCGATGCGCGTCGCTTTTCTTGGTTTGGGAATTATGGGACGGTCGATGGCCGCCAATCTGGTCAAAGCCGGACACGAGGTCGCAGTCTGGAATCGAAGTGCTGGCAAGGACGTGGAAGGAGCGCGCAGTGCGGCTTCTCCCGCGGATGCGGCGACTGGCGCGGAAGTGGTGTGGATGTGCGTCTCCGACACTAAGGCGGTCGAGGGCGTGTTGTTTGGCGCGGGCGGCGTGGAGCAGGTTCTGACCGCGGGCACGATTATTGCCGACTCGAGCACGATTTCGCCGTCCGCCACGCTGCGCTTTGCCGAGCGCGTGAAAGCGCGCGGTGTTGACTATGTGGATGCTCCGATGACCGGCTCGAAGATCGCCGCCGAAGCTGGAAACCTCATTTTTATGGTGGGCGGCGACGACGCTGTGCTGGCTCGATTGCAGCCGCTTTTTCAGGCCATGGGCAAGCAGGTCTTCCACATGGGCGAAACCGGCAAAGGGCAAGCCACGAAGCTGGTCATGAATCTGCAGATCGCGCTCATCTTTGAAGGCTTTGCCGAAGCGCTCACGCTGGCCGCCAAGCTGGGCGTGGACGTGGAAAAGTTGCTGCCGCTGATCCAGGCTTCCATGGTGCGCTCGGGAGTGGTGGACTATAAAGCTCCGTTTATTTTGAAGCGCGACTTCTCGCCGAATTTTCCGCTGCGGCTGATGCTGAAAGATATTCGCCTGGCGCTCGATGCCGCCAAAGAATCGCGGGTGCGCCTGCCCGGACTCGAAGCGGTGGAAGAGGTCTATGACGTCGCGGCCGAGGAAGGGCAAGCGGATCTGGACTACGCCTGCGACACTCACGCTGCTGGAGAAATGGGCGGGGGTGGAAGTGAAGGGCAGCAGCGCGGCATAGCGCACTGGAATCGCGCCGAGCTGATTCTTTCCTGTCCGGCTTGGACGGGCGAGTCGCCCGTCCCCACACTGAACACCCTTACTTCTTTGCGCTACTTTTTAGCGAAGGACCGGATCAAGTTCACCATGTTCCAGATGTCGTCGTCCTTGGCGCGGTTGTCCTCGGGGGGCATATCGTCGCCCTTGCCATTCCTCGTAATGTAGAAGAGTTCGCCGTCGGTGCGGTTTTTCAACGTGTCTGCATTGGTGAAGTCGGGCATGTTCTTGTAGTCCGACCCCATGTCGCCCTTGCCATCGCCCTTCTCTCCATGACACATCGCGCAGTCGATGCCATACATCTTCTTGCCCTTGGCGATCGATTCCGCCGTCGGCTTGACGGGATTTTCCCTGGCGGCAGCTTCGGGCGGAATTTTATATTCGGGAGCTTTTGCCGGGGGCTGATCCTTCTGTGCCCACAATGCCAAGGCAACAGACAGCAATCCTAGAAGGACAACTTTATTTTTCAACGCACACCTCCTGCTCCGGAGTACGTGAAACGCTCAACGATACTCCGACACGCGGGAACGTGCACGGGAAAATTCTCGCGTAGCGACAGCCCCCTCGCCGGGGTCCCCAGGCCGCGCGCTTTTCGCGGACCGGGGTGGGTCAGCTGTCCAAGCCGAGCGCAGCTCGGCGCTAGTCCCGAAGCGGGAGGCGGCGGCCCACCAAATCACGCAAGCTCCCCCCACTTCCAGGCCTTTCCATCGGGCGTGCATTACGCTCGTAACCCCTTTAGCCAGCGAGGATTACAGAAGTATTACAAAGGATTGCGCGGACTCTTGGTATTGTCTAGTCCGGACCTCATGAAAAGGGCGGGGAGAGAAAAGCGATGAGCCAGACAAATAGAGAGACGATGAGCGTAGCTGCCAGCCACGCTATGAACGAAGCAGGAGACGGCATCAATCGCAAAGAGCGGACGAGCCGTGACGGCTTCAACTGGGTCACCGGAATCGCCATGGGCCTGTTTCATGTGGGCGCAATCGCGGCGTTATTTTTCTTTACCTGGAAAGCATTTTTTGTCGCCATCTTCTTGTGGTGGGTGTCGGGCAGCCTCGGGATCGGGATGAGCTATCACCGGCTGCTGACGCATCGCGGATACAAGACGCCGAAGTGGGTGGAATATTTCCTGACCTGGTGCGCGACGCTGGCGCTCGAAGGCGGACCAATTTTCTGGGTGGCGACGCATCGCATTCACCATCAGTTTTCCGACGAGAACGGCGACCCGCACTCGCCCGTCGATGGCAAGTGGTGGGCACACATGGGCTGGATCCTGACCGGCAAGTCCATGCATCACGACACCACCACCCTCGCCCGATACGTCCCCGACCTGACGAAAGATAAAGTTCACATCTGGCTGACCAAGTATCACTGGACGTCAAACGTTATTCTGGGCGTCATTCTTTTTGCCATCGGCGGATTGCCCTGGCTACTGTGGGGTGTGTTCGCCCGCGTGGTGGTCGGACTGCATGCCACCTGGATGGTGAACTCGGTCACGCACCTGTGGGGAACGCGGCGCTTTGCGACCAAGGATCTTTCCACTAATAACCTGGTGGTGGCCCTCCTGACCTTTGGTGAAGGCTGGCACAACAATCATCATGCGCACCCGGTCTCCGCGCGGCACGGCTTGCGCTGGTACGAGATCGACATGAACTGGTACGGCATCTGGGCGTTGAAAAAACTGGGGCTGGCGCGGCACGTGTATAAGGTCAAGATCGATAACCTGCCGCCCAAACCGGCCCTGGTTCGGGATCTGAAGGCAGCTCAGGCAATGGCGGCGGCTGCGGGCAACGACTAGACGGCAGGTGTTAGGTCTTAGGTGTCAGGAAAGGCTCTCGAACGGCCGGCTTGGTCGGCGTCGAGAGCCTTTTTGGCGTAATCACGATTTGACCTGTACCACGGAGTTACAAGCGAAACGGCGAACTCATTCCCCCCAGTGCCGGGGGTTCACGCAAACGAAGCTCGCCGCGCTGCTGGTCGGCCCTCTCCCCGAATACCGGCTTTGTTGCGGAAATGGACAAAGCAGCCGCGTCCCACCCGTGGGGAAATTCTGCGCTACGCGCGGATCGAAAGGCGCGCCGGAAGGAAACGGCGAGCTCGTATTCGTATTCGCCGCAATTATCGCGCCGGGCGCAGTTCCTTTCTCAACCCAGCCGGTAATCGCCGTCAACAAATTCCCGCTGAAAACATCGGTCGCCGGCCCACCGCCGCAATGCGCCATATTCGGGATCATATACAAGCGGCTGAAATCGGCAGCGCGGCCTCCATTTACCAGATCCAGGAGTTCGTAATAGTCCGCCAAATCAACGGCCGAGAAGATCCCATCATTTACTGAGTCATAGAAAATAATCTTCCCGCCGTGACCCTCGAACTGGTAAAGAAAAGGCGACGGCCCAAAAGGAGTCCCAGTCATAAAATCCATCGAGCTCTCCGAATATCCAGGCCCCGTTTCATAAATCTTGGGAGCATCGGTATCGAAGTTATAGCTGAAAATGAACGCCTCCTGGCCATTTGTTCCCGCAACTGGCGTAACTACCGGAGGGGTGGTAAAGATCATGGGCACCGCGCCACCACCCAGCGTCAAGTTCAGGGCGGTATTCGTATCGGGCGGTCCCAAGAATGCTACGTTCCATCCCGCCCAGCCTAATCCAAACGCCGACGGCGGATCCCAAATTCCCGCGTCCCAAAACCAGTTCGTGTACAACGGCTCTCCGCGCGAATTGCGCGGCCCAGAATAGATCTGCTTCAACGCTGTGACCTGCGCTGCCGTCAAGCAAGTTCCACCGTGCGGCGTGTTCCCGTTCGCGCCGGTAGGGCTGCAAGTAAACGCCTCCAGCGCTGGATACACGCGCTCATTGGTGCAAGCCGTGTAATTGTCAATGATGCCGTCCACCAAGCCGTCGAGCGCGTCGCAAGCGCTCAGAATCGCCGCTGAGGCCACTTCCAAGTCCTGCGGCTGAAACGTTGGCGGCAAGTAAGGCTGTCCGTTTGAATCCAGGCTCGTGGCCAGCGGCGCCAATTGCTGCTCGTTCCAGGCTTCGGTAACGGCCGCGCGCGGCAAATCGAAGCCGGGATTTCCCGAAACCAGCCCGTCGAACATGTCTGGATCGCGCTGCGCCGCCACCGTAGCGTCACGTCCACCGTTCGAACATCCCCATAGGTAAGAAAACTGTGGGCCTTGCCCGTAATACGCGGAAATAATCATCTTTGAAATTTCGGTAGTCTTTCGAATGCCGTTGTACCCGTAGTCGGTGCGCGCCTCTTCATCCACGCCAAAGTGCGCCGTCCCTCCAGCATTCGCATCATCATCAATCCAGCCAAACGCCGGATTTCCCGGCGCGTCCTCATGCCCGCCATCATCTGCAGCAACCGCCCAACCCATGGCCAACTCCGTCCCCGCGCTCCCCATCGGACTAGAGACCGATCCGTCCGTCCCACCGCCGCCCATCATTTCGAACCGCCCCACCCAGCTATCCGGCAGATTCAACTCAAATCCGATCCCATAAGTAAAGTGGTCAGGATCCTGTTGGCTGACGCGCTTATCAATCACGCCGATCACGTTGCAATAATTCCCGCTGGCACTCGTAACCTCGGTAGAGCTGATGAGGATTGTGTTGGGCAAACTGAGGTTGGCAACATTCGCGCAGGTCATGCCAGGTGACACCAAAGACTGCGGCTTGCTCCGCGCAAAAACACTAGCAAACGGACAAAACGAAACCGCAAAAAGCCCAACCAATAAAGTCCCCAGCTTCCTGAAATTCATAGAATCCCCCTTCGGCTTCTCGGCCGGCAACTGATGAACGGAAACTCCCACAACGCCTGCCCACCACGAACTAGCAGTCCCAAGCGGGAATTGCCACCCACTCGGCCCAACACTTTAGCCTTAGTTTTTCAAACGTGTCAATACCGTTTCGTCTTCGGCGGTTGGCCTCCCTACCTAAAGTTGCAGTATTTTGCGACGTTGGAGGGGAAGCCATTGCCATCGGCCCGCGCCAGATGATCGCACGAAGCCGAACACTGAAAACCAAGCGTCCCACCTGACACCATACCCGCACACCGCTACAATCTCCCTGTGCGGATCATCAGCCGGCAGAAAGCGATTTATTTTTTCCTCTCCCTGGGCGTTTGCCTGGCGGCGTTGGCGGTTGCGGTGGGCAGCGGCTGGACCATCCTCAACTGGCGCGAGGGGTCAGAGTTTTCCTGGGTATCATTTTCTTTGGCGCCATCGCCGCCGGTCTGGTCCTCAATACCATTTTTCTGGTCCGCGAAATTCGCCGCAACGAGCAACATGACAGCTTCATCAACGCGGTCACTCATGAATTGAAGACCCCGATCGCGTCCATCCAGCTCTACCTTCAAACTTTGCAGAGACTCGAGGTGGGAGAAGCGCAGCGGCGGCAGTTCTACGAGTTGATGCTGCTCGATACCGAGCGCCTGCTGCACACCGTGGAACAGATCTTGAAAGCGGGAGAGGCGGTGCACAAGAAAGGCCCCGTGCTTCGCCTGCCGCTGGAATTCAACACGCTGGTGCGCGAGTGCGTGGAACTGGCGAGGGCGCGCCATCATCTCCAAGCTGAACGATCTCGACTATCGCGATTCTCTTCCCCATCCTCATCCCCATCGTTATCTACATCCACGCTGAACGGCGGCGGAGCGTGCGTGCTGGGCGATCCGGAGGAGTTGCGGACCGCGGTTTCGAACCTCCTGGACAATGCGGTCAAGTACTCGCCCGATGGCGTGCATATCTCGGTCGAGTTGGAGGCTCCGGATGAGGAGCGACTGGTGCTGCGCGTGCGCGATCGCGGCGTCGGAATTCCCGAGCAGGAGCTGAAACGCATCTTCAAGCGGTTTTATCGGGTGACGCAGCGCTCGCTCTCGCAAGTGAAGGGCACCGGCCTTGGATTGTTCATCGTGCGGTCGATCGCGCGCAAGCACGGCGGACGGGTCTTCGCCGAGAGCGAAGGTGCGGGGAAGGGAACCACCGTAACCCTGGAATTACCGCGGAGAATCGCATGAGCCGGGTGCTGGTGGTGGAGGACGAGGCGCATCTGGCGCAGGGCCTGCGCTTCAACCTGCAAGCCGAAGGCCACGCGGTGGAAGTTGCCGGGGATGGCGAGACGGCTCTGGAAAGGCTGGTCGAAAAAAAAGAGCGCTTCGACGCCGTCGTTCTGGACGTGATGCTGCCGGGCAAAAGCGGCTTCGATGTCGCGGCCCTGCTACGCGAGAAAAAAAATTATGTGCCGATTCTGATGCTGACCGCCCGCGGGCGTCCGGAAGACGTGCTGCAGGGATTCGCAGCAGGAGCCGATGATTATTTGCCAAAACCGTTTGAGCTGGCGATTTTGATCGCGCGGCTGGAGAGTTTGCTGCGGCGCAGTGTGTGGATGAAGGACGCCAAGCCGGCGGGCGCTGGCGATGGCGCTGGCAACGACGGTGACAAACTCCGTCCGGCGCCCTCCGGCGAGCGGAAAGCTGGCGGCGATACATTCAGTTTTGGCGGCAAGACCATCGACTTCGAAGAACTGGAACTGCGCTCCCTGGGCAACACCATCCATCTGACGGTCATGGAGGCCGAGTTTCTGCGCTATCTGGTGCGGAGCGAAGGTCGCGTGGTTTCGCGCCAGGCGATCCTCGAAGATGTCTGGGGATTACGCGAAGATACCGACACGCGCGCCATCGACAACTTCATGGTGCGGCTGCGGCGATACATCGAGGAGGATCCATCGCGTCCGAAGCATTTGCAAACCGTGCGAGGCGTGGGCTATCGGTTTGTGGCGGAACCGGAGTAGTGCAGGTAGTGGTTATGAGGTTTAGTGCTGCTTGGCGGAAGAGCTGGCGGCGAGTTCGCGGAAGAGGCCCAGCAAAGCCGCGGTCGTTTCCTGATCGGAGAGGTTTTCGAGCGCGACCGTGGCGGTGAAGTGCGGCGAGGTGGAGTTAAAGCGAACGCCGACGAAATCCTTGTCGCGCCAGGAGGCCAGCGCATTGACCACCGGGCTGAGTTCGACGGGCCAGTCTTCCTTGGTGGTGAGAATCACAGGGCCAGGGCGGGTGATGCTCCAGGCGCGAGTGCCGGTTGAGATTTTCTCCACCGAGCTTTTCGCTCCCGAGTGGCCCGACCAGCGATGACGGATAATGTCGAGGTGGAAGCCCGGCGGAAATCCCATGTTGGCTTCGAAAGTGAGTGTTTCCTGCTGCTGACGCCAGCGGCTCAGGGCCCACTGTACCGGAAGCGGGCGGGGCAATAGACGGATGGTGAGTCGCGCGTCTTCAAACCAGCGCGAGGAAAGATTCAGCGTGGCCTTCAGACGCGAGCTGCTGGCCTGCCATCGCAGATCGACGACGCTGCCTTTTCCGAGGCATGCCGCCTGCACCCACTGCAGCACGTTGCTGGCGCGCCGCCGGTTGTAACGGACAAACCAGGCATACCACAGAAAAGAGAGCGCCAGAGCTGTGACAACGTCGATGAGAATGAAACGCCCCACGGTGCCTCTCTGGGGAGAAATCGTACTTCTAATAGATGCAACCGCGCAAGGGGAGGAAACGGAAAAAAAGGCTGGGGATGGATGACTGCTACCCCGCCGCTGCAATCCCGCTACAATGGCGGCGTGCCATTCCGAATCCGACAATTCGAGAAAGCCGATTTTGACACGCTGTGGCGCATTGACCAGGCTTGCTTCGATCCGCAATTGGCCTACTCGCAAACGGAGATGGCCTTCTATATGCGTCGACCGGGATCGTTCACCCTGGTGGCCGAAGCCGAAGGCGCTGAGGTTTCCGGCAACGGCACCGGGGCGGTTCGCGGTTCCAGCGTTCTAGGTTTCATTGTGGCGGAGACGCGCCGGAAGACCGGGCACATTATCACCATCGATGTGGTGGCGGGCGCGCGACGGGAAGGCGTCGGGTCGGCTCTGCTGCGGGCGGCGGAAGATCGGTTGTTGCGCGCGGGCGCGCTCGCCGTGGTGCTGGAGACGCCGATGAATAATGACGCCGCAATCCGCTTCTACAAACAGAAAGGCTATTTCGTGGAAAAGACGGTCGCGGGCTACTATGCAAACCACCTGGATGCGCTGGTTATGATGAAAGAGCTTGCGCGATCGCCGGTGGGCTGAGTGCGAAGTACGAATAGGAAAGGACTCGATGAAAGTCGCGATCCAGGGAGAACTCGGTTCCTTCAGTCACGAAGCTGCGGGAAGGATGCTGCCGCGCGCGACGGTTGTGCCTTGCGCGCGTTCGCTGGAGGTTTTCGACCGGGTAAGCGGGAACGGTCCGACGGCGGCCGTCATCCCGATCGAGAATTCGCTGGCCGGTTCGGTGGCCGAGCATTTCGATCTGCTGCTGAGCGCGCGATGTTCATGTCCATGCCGAGTTTCATCTTCGCATTCGCGCACAACCTGATCGCGCTGCCGGGCTTAAGTTGCAGCACATCCGGCGCGTGTTCTCGCATCCGGTCGCACTCGATCAGTGCCGCGATTTCTTTCGCGCTCATCCGAATTCAGGCGGTGCCTTTCTACGACACGGCGGGCAGCGTGAGGCATGTGGTCTCCGAAAGATGGAGAGACGCGGCGGCCATCGCTAGCCGGCGCGCGGCAAGTTTATATAGCGGAAAGATTCTGCTGGCGGGTATTGAGGACGACCAGCAAAACTACACTCGCTTCTCTGCTGATCAAGCGAGGAAGATCGAACGGGAAAGCTGCGCCGACCGGCGCGCCAATAAGACGTCGCTCGCCTTCGCGCTGAAGAACATGCCGGGGCGCTGTTCAAAGCGCTCAGCGTGTTCGCGCTGCGCGACATCAGCCTGAGCAAAATCGAGTCGCGGCCGATGCGCGGACATCCGTGGGAGTATGTCTTCTTCGTTGACTTGCTGCGCGGCGACGACGAAGCCGCGCGCAACGCCCTGCGCCATCTGGGCGAGATTGCGGAATTCGTGAAGGTGCTGGGGATTTATCCGCAAGCGTAACGCATCTGGCTCATGGATTTTACCCGAAAATAAATTTCCCTTGCCGCGTCGAGACCGCTCCGGAAATGCCTCGATGTTTACTGGTTAGTACCAGTACCCCCTCCCCTTGTATCATGGAATCATTGAGTTAGCGGGAATTTTTTGACTTGGTCTTTGAAACATAAGGACTTATATCAAAGTATTCCGAAATAAGGACTTATGGGTTTTCGGTCTGTTTCTTGTCGTTGGACCCCGGTTTCGTCCCGATCAGTTTGTCAAGCCCTCGATCGGGGGAATCGAAAAATGTCAAAGAGCGGTTTGGCCGCCTCTGGAGGCGCGCACACGCTTTGCTGCTACGACCTGCGTTTCCTTTCGCCTCCAGAGGAATCGTCCGTCAGTTATTTTGGTCACAGGGCGGATGTGATTAATGGGTGCGGTTGTCAACGATGGTGAATAACAATAAATAACGGGATGTGATCTTAAATAAAAAAATTTTTTTATATTTTTATTTTCTACGGATTGTGTGATTCTAAATTTCTTTGTAGACTGCACACTCTTCAAATGTTCAATGTTGGTGTGATTTTTTTCATGTAATACAGAGTGTAATGTGTCAAGGGTGTTGTATCACAGCGTGAGGAGTTGTTTGAATGACAGAAAGCCGCTAGTACTGAGTCTTTAAATCCCTTCCTTCAAGGTGATGGTCATGCAGAGAACCTTGGAGGATCTTCGACCCTGCCATGCTGCGGTACCGGAAAGCAGTCCCTATGATCGCGAGTGACGATTCCTGCTCGAGTACGAGGCTGGTGCACTATGATGCTCGCAGGTTCGGAGGACTCGTTCCGGAGAGTTGTCCAGTGGCCGCAATGAGCAGTAGCTTGATAAAGTGATGAGCTTTTGCGGAGACGTTTAGTCCGAGCGATGCGGCTGGAGCTGCTCATCAGATAGCTGCTGGTGGGTGCCCGGGCTGCAAACCCGGGCAGCGCGATGGGTTCTATTGCATGATCACTATGAAGAGTGGGGATGCGGTCTTCCCATGGTCCTTCTCGACGGGAACTTCGAGGCTCTGGAAATCTGGGAGGCGGAGCGCAGCGACATCGCCCAGGCCCTCAGTGAGCCGGGCTCAATCGCCCGGAATGAGCGTGGTGCGCTCGCCGTCAGCAAGTTCAAGTCAAAGGCAAAACTCCGCTGGCCGTGCGCTTCGTCAGTAGAGTAACTGTCATGGTGACTCTAAATACCAACGAGAAGCAGATATTGGAAAAACTCTTTCAGATGCGGAGTGGTCATGTCCTCAATTTCTCCGATCGTACCATTGGAGAATTTTTCCGGGACGATATCGGTGTAAACCTCTTCGACCAAAAATACGATTATGCCAGCGGTTCGAAGGCGAATCGTCTCCGGAGGTTCTGGCAGGTTAGCGATGATGCCACTGTGGGGATGTCCATCGATAAGCTTGTCGAATATGTCGACACTCAGGTCGTCCTGGGGAAGCTGAAAAAAGAAGACTTTTCTCCGGAGTTGATAACGTTAGCCCGAAGCCTAGCAGCGCGATTGCAGGGACGCAAATCTGCGGCGCCGGCAGCTGCCGAAACAACTGAACAGGATTTCATATCGAAGGAGTTCGGGGCTGTCTCCATTGAAAAAGTCGGGCTCGATTCCGTTGTCACCGGCATTCTAAAACAACGAATCGACGAGATCGGGAAATGTCTGACCGCGCGGGCCCCTTTGGCGGTCATATTCCTCTGCGGAAGTACGCTCGAGGGAATATTGCTTGGTATCGCATGTTCGCGACCCAAGGAGTTTAATCAATCGCCCGTCAGTCCAAAGGATCCGTCCGGGAAGGTAAAGCAATTTCAGGATTGGACTCTGAGCGATTTGATTAATGTCGCGCGTGAGTTGAGTTTGGTCGGGGAAGACGTGAAGAAATTCAGCCACGCCTTACGGGACTTCAGGAACTATATCCATCCGTATCAGCAGATGTCGTCCAATTTCAATCCTGACGAGCACACGGCGAAAATCTGCTGGCAGGTTTTGCAAGCTGCCATCTCGCAATTATCGAAATAGCTAGTAAGGCTTCTGCGAGAAATGCTTTGGGAGAGGCCCCACTCAAGCCAAACGCAGGCTTGAATGGGCCACCCGCGCCGACTGTCGCTGGGAGAATTCCCTGCGGCGGTACTGCATGGGAGAAGGACGCAGGGATCCTTCGACTCCGCGCTGCTTCGCTTCGCTCACAGCGCTCCGCTCAGGATGACGAGGTTTTTTAGCCTCAGAAGCTGAAACGAGCACCGACCGTCGGAGCACAGTTGTTGTCGGAGTTATAGGGGACGCCGGGGCCATGAGGAATGGCGATGGCCAGACCGCCGCTCACCCAGGAATACGCAATTCCGGCAAAACCGTCGAAACGCTTGGTGAAGTGATGATCCACGTAGAGCGACCCCTCGTTGAGGGTGCCCGCGCAGGAAGCGCGGAAACCGGCTGTGGGCGAGCAGGCCGGCGGAACACGGAAGTCGTTCTGCCGCTGTTGATACCAGGCGAAAGTGAAGTCGGTTTTGCTGCGGTAGGTGTACTTCGCACCCGTCCACCAGATGTTCACCAACTTTTCAGAGTCAAGATTGTTGTCTTCGACTCCGCTCATGAAATAACCGCCCTGGTCTGAGGCGCCAACGCCCAACGGGTTCGCCGGGTTGTTCTGCCAGATGTATTCGTAGCCGGCAAAAAACTTGAACGGGTCCCACGCATACTTGGCAGCGAACATAACTGCGTTGTTGTCGGTCACGATGCCATAGACGGTGCCGTCCGGGTCGATCAGATTGGGCCCCAGGCCGTCGCCGCCGTTGATGGGGGTTGTATCGATGCTGTCGGTGAGTCGACTGATAGCCGATGCTGCGTCGACGGACTCTGAGGGCCGAGCAAGGGGTTCAATACGCTGATCGCCTGGTTGTAATGTTGGAAGACGAAGTCGGCGGAGAACTTACGCCGGTCTCCGCCGATGGATCCGCCGAGGTCGAATCCCCAGGCGTTGTTGTGCGCGGATTGCGGAGTGCAGGAGGTCGCGGTCCATGTGTTCCCCGCGGCTGCCGCGGGGTAGTAGCAACCGGCGGAGCCATCGGCGAATTTATACATCGCGCCGAAATGGACCGGGCCAAGGGCGAGGCGATACTTCACGGCGTCGTCCCAACGGCTGTCCTCGGTGTCGCCGCCGCCGGCCATCGTGCCGTTATACCCGATGTAGGAAAAGGCATAGGCGCCGTTGGCCGGATCGTACTGGAGCATCGCATCGGTGCCGAGCGAGCGCTGACGACCGAAGGTCAGCGTGCCGAAAATCTTGGACGATATACCGCCATAGTATTCGTCATTGAAGGGTTGGCCCGCGCGCGCGCCGTCGATGGCGAATGAATAGCTCGCCCTGGGAAGGCCGTTGTTGACGATCTGGGTGGCCGACGCGTTGGCGAGCAGTCCGGACTGCGGATTGATGCCGGTGGAAGCGTTGAACACAACGAACCAGCCGGGCAGAAACTCTTCCTTGCCCCTGATGCCAAAACCCGTCTGCTGCAGGTTGTTCGGCGCGACGACGAATCGATGTTGATAGCCGTTCCGGTTAACCAGAGATTCGCCTTCATAGTTATAGCCGTTTTCCGGCAAGCCATGGCTGACCCAGCCGACGCCGACGTCATACGCACCGTACACCGTGATGCCGTGCCAGGTCAGCGTGCAATCGGTGGTGGCGAACTCGTGACCGCTCGCGCAGGCGTCGGGAGTGTTCCGCTGCATCTTGATGTCGACCGTCGTGTCCCGGCCAACCGCCAGGCTGATTCCGGTGCGCGTTTCGTTGGCGAACCCTTGTTTTGCCGCTCGAATCTCGAAGCGCCCCGGAGGCAGGCCGGACGCTTGATAGCGTCCCCCGCCGTCGGTTGTGATCGTGCGCGTTGCACCTGTATCGACGTTCTTGATTTTCACCGCGACATCGCGAAGGGCTGCGCCGTTTTGGTCCGTCACTACGCCGGAAACGCTCGCTCCCGTTTGGGCCCACGCCGGGGACGCGACCATCGCAAGACAGAGGACGAAGACAACGAGAAACAGGGCAACATCGCGCATGGAGCCTCCAATTGAGTAAGTGAATCACGGAGTGTATATCAAATACGGTTATGATGTCCAAAACTACATAGATATGGGCGTTCAGCAACGGGTTTTGCATTATACTGACGGCGGAACCCAGCGTGTTGACCCTGCCCTGAGGCGGCTGTACGATTTCGTTCCGATGCCGAAGAAGGGTAAATCCGGACAGGATGGCGAAGACCTGCTGCAACTTCGGGACGCAGCGCTACAGCTAGGCGTAAGCTTTCCCACCATCAAGCAGTGGATTTACAAGAGGAAGATTCGCAGCATCCAGACCGCGGGAGGACACCACCGGATTCCGCGCAGCGAGGTTGACAAACTACTCTTCAGAACACGAGGCAGGACCGAGAAGGACCGGGAGCAGGTTGTACGTCGCGTCAGCGGACGCAATCAACTGGTGGGACGCATCGATTCGGTTCGCATTAGCGGTCTGATGGCAGAGATAAAGATTTCGATCGGCGGCCAGCAAATCACGTCGATCATCACCGCCACTTCCGCCCGCGAAATGCAACTGAAGGCGGGACAGACCGCGGCTGCCCTCATCAAGGCAACTGAAGTAATGATTCTTCGAGTCTGACAGAAGTGCACAAAAGAAGCGTGACATAAGAAGTGTGACATGAAAAATCGCCTGCTTCTTCCCGCCCTGCTCTTTACTCCTGACGCTGCACTCCGCCCTCGCGTGGTGTCAGCAACTGACCATTCAAAATGAAACTGGAAAGCAGACTGTCCTGTCACGGGCCGACATCGAGGCCTTGCCGCGCGTGAGGGTCACGACCGGCGCCTCTGGGACGTTTGAGGGCGTCCCCCTGAAGGCCTTGCTGGAGAGAGCGGGATCTTGGTTTGGAGAAGCCCTGAAGGGAAAACAGATGGCTTTGTGTTTGCTCGTGGAAGCTGCCGACGGCTATCGCGTGGTGATTGCCCTGCCCGAGATTGACCCGGCGTTCACTGATAAACAGATTGTTCTGGCTTTCCTGAAAGATGGGAAGCCGCTCGACGCCAAAGAGGGGCCATACCGCATCGTTATCCCCGATGAAAAAAGAATGGCACGGTGGGTGAGACAGGTGACGACGCTGAAAATTGTGGAGGTCCAGTAAAGAGGTGCAGTGAAGGCCGATCAGTCCTTCTGAATCATGACCTCGGTCGCTTTGACCACAGCCGCGACGGTATCGCCCTTTTTGAGTTTGAGTTCGTCCGCGCTGCGGCGGGTGATGACACTCTCAATCAGATTGTCGCCGACCCGGACAACGACATGAGCCATGATGTCGCCGAGCTGAATTTCTTCGATTTTGCCGCGCAATTTGTTTCTCGCCGAAATGGTCATGCGGCCATTATAAATGCCGGGAGGTGAAGGCTGAGCGGTCTAGGCGACGCGCACGCACCAGGTTCCTTTCATCACAATCTGCTGTGAGGCACTGCACTGCGCGAACCAAACCATGCCGTCTAACATGAACCATCGACGTGGTCGAGGCGTGGAACGAGAAAGCCGGACGAGAAAGCAGCGGATTCGAAGCCGCCAGGCCACCGTAGGCACTCCGCGGCGGGAGTCTGGTCGAGGGCCATGTTACCGGAGTGAGCCCCGATGCGTCCCAGGTCTTGCAAAAGGCGAAAGAAGGTTTAGAATTCAACAACCTAGCTCGACAGTTTGCATCTTTTTGCCAGTTTAGTTCATCCAACGTTGAGTGAAAGACACTCAAGGACAAATCATGAGCGATCCTATCTCTTCCGAGCTCACTACTTACGAAACGACCGAGCGTTCGCTGCCCATTCTGCCGGTGCGCGATACGGTCCTGTTCCCCCATGCCGTGCTGCCGCTGACGGTGGGACGTGAAAGTTCTGTGCAGCTGATTAACTCACTCGGCGAAGACAAGACCATCGTCGTCGTGGCCCAGCGCGAGGCGCGCGTAGACACGCCGCAACCGACCGATCTGTACGCCATCGGAACGCTGGCGGTGGTGCACAAAGTTGTGAAGATGCCCAACCAGAGTCTATTCGTATTTGCCGAAGGCCTGGAGCGTGTGCGGCTGGCCGATTTTGCCCAGCTTTCGCCCTTCATGCGCGCGCGCGTGACCACCATCCCGGAGACGATTCCGCCCAAGGATTCCGAGATTGAAGCCCTGCAGCGCAACGTGCTGACCTTGTTCCAGCAGATCGTAGCCGGTTCGCCAACGCTCTCAGATGAGCTTTCGACGGTGGCGATGAACATCGAAGAGCCGGGACGGCTGGTGGATTTTATCGCCTCGTCGTTGCCTTCGTTATCGACGTCCGACAAACAAGAGACGCTGGAGACGAGCGACGTCCGGGTGCGTCTGGAAAAAATCAATCAGCACCTGGCCAAGGAACTCGAAGTCCAGCAACTGCGAAACAAGATTCAGTCGGAAGTCCAGGATCGCGTGCAGCAGACGCAGCGCGAATACTACCTGCGCGAGCAGATGAAGGCGATCCAAAAGGAACTGGGCGAGCAGGACGAGGGTGCGCGCGACACCGAAGAGCTGAAACAGAAGATCGAATCCGCGGGCATGCCCGACGATGTGAAGAAAGAAGCGCTCAAGGAACTCGGCCGACTCGCGCGCATGTCGCCGATGGCGGCGGATTATTCGGTCACGCGGAACTACATCGAGTGGCTAGCGGTGCTGCCGTGGGCGAAGACTTCAGGCGGGGAAATTGAAATCCTCAAGGCGAAAGAAATCCTCGATGCCGACCACTACGACTTGCAGAAAGTGAAAGACCGCATCCTGGACTACCTCTCGGTGCGGCGCCTCAAGCCCAGCATGAAAGGACCGATTCTGTGTTTTGTCGGGCCTCCGGGCGTAGGCAAAACTTCGCTGGGCAAATCCATCGCCCGCGCACTGGGACGCAAGTTCACCCGCCTGTCGCTTGGCGGAGTGCACGACGAAGCCGAAATTCGCGGCCACCGGCGCACCTATATCGGCGCCCTGCCGGGCCAGATCATTCAGGGAATCCGCCGCGCGGAGACCAAAGATCCGGTCTTCATGCTCGACGAAATTGACAAAGTAGGGCGCGACTTCCGTGGCGATCCCGCGTCGGCGCTGCTCGAAGCGCTCGATCCGGAGCAGAACGCAACCTTTCGCGACAACTATCTGGACGTGACGTTCGATCTCTCGAAAGTCCTGTTCATCACCACCGCGAACATGCTCGATCCGATCGCCGAGCCGTTGCGCGACCGCATGGAGATCATCGAACTGCAGGGCTACACCGAAGAAGAAAAGATTCACATTGCCTTCCAGTACCTGATTCCGCGGCAGATCGAGGAAAACGGAATCACCAAAGAGCAGATCGAATTTCCCGAAGAAGCGGTCAGCTACGTGATCCGCCATTACACGCGCGAAGCCGGGGTTCGGAACCTGGAACGCACCATCGGCACCATCTGCCGCAAGCAGGCGCGCCGGATCGCGGAAGGCAAGACCGACAAGCTGGTCATCACCAAAGAAATCATCCAGGAATTTCTGGGCGGCATCAAGGTGCGCAGCGAAGGCGAAATCGCCGAGCGCACCAAGCGCGCGGGCGTGGTCGTGGGACTGGCGTGGACGCCTTCGGGCGGCGACGTTTTGTTCGTCGAAGCCAACCAGATGAAAGGCAAAGGCGGTCTGACCATCACCGGTCAGATTCAGGACGTGATGCGCGAGTCGATGCAGGCCGGCTTAAGCTGGGTGCGTTCGAACGCGAAGCAGCTAGGCATCGACGAAGAATTCTTCGCCAATCATGACATCCACATTCACGTGCCCGCGGGAGCGATCCCGAAAGACGGCCCTTCGGCCGGCGTCACCATCGTGACCGCGCTGGTGTCGTTGTTGTCGGGCAAGCAAGTTCGTCCGCTGACCGCGATGACCGGCGAGATCACGCTGAGCGGCAACGTACTCCCGGTCGGCGGCATCAAGGAGAAAGTGCTGGCCGCCAAACGCGCCGGTGTGCGTGACGTGATTCTGCCGGCGGAGAACAAAACCAACGTCGAGGAAGATCTGACGCCGGAACAGTTGCTGGGATTAACCACCCACTACGTGAAGACCATCGACGAGGTGCTGGAGTTCGCCCTGCCAAGCTTCGCGCGCCAGGCAAATCCACGGGATGCCGAGGAGCGCGAAAAAGACCGCGAAAAGGTGCTAAGCAACTAAGACAAAATTGTAGTAGAGACGCGGCTTGCCACGTCTCTCGCGGCAAGCCACATACCTGTCCCGTCCGGCTGGGACTCGATCATCCTCAGTTTTCCCTTGACATTCCCCTCAAAACGAAAGTAAAAGTAAGCATTCGTAAGTTTCCGAATCCCGCGCACTCTCATTGCGTGAGGTCGTTCCTTCCAGGGAGAAATGCTTATGCCACGCAAAGCATCGACATCGCTACGGATTCCAGGCATCGCCCACGCCGCGATCCTCATCACCGTCCTGCTGCTCGCCCAGTCACTTTCCGGACAGATTGGCGCTACCTTTTTTGTGTCGAAAAAAGGCAGCAACAGCAATCCCGGCACCATCAGTTCCGCCCTGGCTGACCATCCAGCACGCGGCGAATTCGGTCTCGGCAGGCGCGACCGTGTACGTATTCGGAGGCGTGTACAACGAGTCCGTGAACTTTCCCGCGTCCGGAACGGCGTCAGCGCCGATTACATTTCAGAGCTATCCCGGCCAGACCGCGGTGATCGACGGCACCGGCTTAACCGTAAACGGCACCCGGGGTCTCATCAACATCGTGGGCAAACGGAGCTACATCACCGTCAGCGGATTTGAAATCCGCAATTACACCACCAGCAACGAAAACGACGTCCCCACCGGCGTCTGGATCACAGGCTCGGGCACGGGAGTCCGGATTCTGAACAATCGCGTGCACAACATCACCACCAAAGCGGAAGCCAACGGCAACGCTTTCGGCATCTCCGTTTACGGCACGTCGAAGACTCCCATCACGCAGTTGGTCATCAGCGGCAACGAAGTCTACGACCTGCGAACCGGCGAGAGCGAATCCGTGAACGTGGATGGAAACGTCACCTACTTCAAAATCACCAACAACCTGATTCACGACAATGACAACATCGGCATCGACGCGATTGGCTATGAAGGCGTAGGCCCCGTCGGCTACGACGAGGCTATGTACGGAGAAATCAGCGGAAACACCGTCTATAACATCAGCGGCATCACCAATCCCGGCGAGGGCTATGAATACGACGCCGACGGACTCTACTGTGACGGCTGCGCCTATGTCACGTTCGAGCGGAATGTGATCATACAGGTCGACTACGGCATCGAGACCACCAGCGAAAATCAAGTCTGTCAGGAAAATGGCACCGAGTGGTCCGGCCCCAACAATACGGGAACGGCCGCTAGAGGCAAGTTCCCGTGTTACGGCAGGTATGCGACCGTGCGCAACAACATCTTCTACAACGCCAACGCCTGCGGTAACTCCATCGGCGGTTATGCGCCCGCGACCAAAAAAGGCGGCCCCAGCAACGGAGGAGGCAGCAGCTACCACGACGTCTTCGTCAACAACACTCTGTATAACAACGCCACGCAGCCGGGAAACTATTCTGAAGGCGGCTCTACCGCCGAATTCCAGATTCAGAACCAGGTAGGCAACGCGCAAGGGGACATCTACGAAAACAACCTGGTCTACGCCGGCACATTCAATACCTGGATCTACAGCTACGCTCTGTTTTCGCCGGCCTACCCCGCCCCACCGGCGACGCTCAATTGGAACCTCTACCACTCGGCTGCGGGTTACGTAGAAGGAACGTCCATCTGGTGGGGGAACTTCAGTAGCTACCCGAGTTTTTCAAACTGGCAGACCGCGAGCGGAGAAGATGCCAACTCCGTGAACTCAGATCCGCTCTTCGTCCATCTGGACGCCGCGCCGCCGGACTTTGACACCCTCCCTTCTTCGCCGGCCGTCGGCGCTGGCAGCACCAGCCTCCCGTGCAGCGTGGGCTGGTGTGATCCCTATGGCAGTTCCCCGGACTCCATCTACGGCAGCACGGACTTCATCGGGAATCCTCGGATTACCGGCTGGTGGAGAGGCCCGAGCATCGACATCGGCGCCTACCAAAACACGGGAGCCGCAAAATACAACTCATTGATCGTGAAACTGACCGCGGATCGCCACACTCTATGGCCAGGGCAGTCGACCACGCTGACGGTCGCCGTGTCCGCCAATCCCGGTGGCGGTGGTGTGCCCAGTGGAACGGTGGATTTCATGCTGGGGTCAACCTTGCTCGCAAAGAGACCGCTGATGCCCACCAGCGCCACGGAGTCCGCCGCAAGTCTGCCGCTCAATGTGTCGCAGCTCGCGCCCGGCGCCAACACGATCACAGCCGTGTACTCGGGGAATTCGATCGCGCCATGCTGTCCGGTATCAGGACCACCAGTTACGGTCTATGAAAGCACGACCTCGGCGCCCATCACCGTGACCAAGAAGTCTGGCGCTGAATCCCAGAAGTCGGACCTGCGGCAGTAGGGCCTGGCTTTGCTTTTCATCAACGTTTTGATCAACCCGCGCCTGTGGGATAGCATCGAAGCACTAAGGGCAGGTGCTTATGAACGTCCTGTTGCTTTCCATGCCCGATTCCTTCGAACACATGCCACCGGTAGCGATCCGTATGCCCAATGGAGCGCTCACGTCACTGGCGGGCAACGTTGATCCACAGCACCGCGTGGCCGTGGCTGATTTGATCCTGGTGCATCGTCAGGTTCGCGAGACCGTCACGCGTCTTGTTCGCGAGCTCAATCCGGAAGTTGTCGGACTCTCCATCATGACGTTTCAGCGGCGTACTGCCGCTCGCATTGTCAATCTGGTCCGCGCTCTCCGGCCGGGAGTGAAGATCGTGGTCGGAGGATACGATCCCAGCCTCGCACCCGAAGCTTACGAAGAATTGGGCGTCGACTATCTTGTGCGCAGCGAGGGGGAAATCACCTTCCGCGAATTGTTGCGCGCCATCGAGGAGGGGGTCGGCGTCGACCGCATCCGCGGCCTCTCCTATCGAAGTGGAAACAGCGAGACTTGGGTGCACAACCCCGACCGTCCGCCGCATGGGCTCGAAGACCGTGAAATCCGCCCGCCGAACCGCGATGCACGCGTGCTCAACGGATATACGTTGCTGGGCCGGCAGGTGGACGTAATTGAGACCTCGCGCGGCTGCACCTACGATTGCAGTTTCTGTTCCATCATCGAAATGCGCGGCCGCAATTTCTTTACTTACTCTTTCGAGCGCGTATTGGCGGACATTCGCGATGCCAGCGATCACGGCGCCCGAACCATTTTCCTGGTCGACGACAACATTACGCTGAACGTCCGGCGTTTCGAGGCCTTGTGCGAGGCCATCATCGCCGCCGGGTTGCACAAGCTTGATTACTTCGTGCAAGCCATGACCTCGGCCATCGCGAACCACGGCGCAACTCTCGCCCCGCTGATGCGGCGAGCCGGATTCCGCTATGTTTTCCTCGGCATCGAGAATATCCTCGAAGGCGACTTGGAGTTTTTGCGGGCCTCCGCTAAGAACACTGAGCGCACCAACGGCCAAAGTACCGGCAACGCCACCCTCAAAGCCATCGATTATCTGCACCGAAATCAGATGTATGTGGTCGGCGGATTGATCGTCGGCAGTCCCGGCGACACCCGCGAGTCGATCGAAGCTAACCTCGAATTTGCCCGCCGGTACGTAGACTGGCCCTATATCCAACACCCGACGCCGTACCCGCGCACCCCCATGACGAAAGACCTCCGCGATCAAGGCTTGATCATGAACGAGCAGCTGGAGGAATACGACGGCACTACGGCCGTGCTACGCACTGAGCACTTGCCGGCCGAGGAAGTGGAATTCATGCGCTGGAAGGCCGAGCGCTGGATGAAAGTTCACCATATACCGGTCGCGTTCAAGCATGACCCTCGCTTCGTCCTCTTCCAGGGATGGAAGATGTTGTCCCACACCTTCCGTGGAAGCTCGATCCGCTCTGCGCTGGGACTGGAAAGCGAGAAGAAAGTGTTTGAACGGTATCGAGCGATCCGGCGGGCCGAACGCGAGTATGTGTAAATCCTGAAGCTCGGACCGGCGAGAGTGACTCCCCCGTGCTAGAAGAATCGACGCAAAGAGGCGACAATGGTTCCCGTCAGCCCAGAGGAGCCCTGGTGGGAGCCAGTCCAATTCTGAAGTTCATCCCGAAGCCTGCGGGCCCCAAACCGAAGCTCGGCCTGCGCGCCTGGATGGACCGCGTGCTGGTGGAGTGCGATCGGGCGGCCGCGGGGTTCGACACCGATCCCGTGCATGATCTTCGCGTGGCCCTGCGGCGCTGCCGTTCTCTCGCCGATGGATTGATGGCGATCGATCCCGATTCTTCCTGGAAGGACATGAAAAAGGCAGGGAAGAAGCTTTTCCAGGCGCTGGGTGAGCTGCGCGACATGCAGGTGATGCAGGAGTGGATCGAGAAGCTCGGAGTTGCTGATAACCCGGGAGACCCGGTTGCGGCCGATCATTCGTCGACCGATCATTCGTCGGGCGATCCAGTTGCGACCCGTCTGCTCGATTGCGTGCAGGCGCGCGAAGCCGAATACAAGCAGCGCGCCTTCAAAGATCTCAATCAGTTTGACCGCAAGCAATGGCGACAGTGGTCGAGAATTTTGCCCCGCCGCGCGTCGCGGGTGCGTCCGGGGAGCGTCGTGTATCTGCATCTGGCGCTTGAAAAGTGGACTGCCGCCTATGATCTGCACAAACGCGCTCTGCGGACGCGGTCGCAGGTCAGTTGGCACGAACTGCGCATCGGCATCAAACGCTTCCGCTACACGGTGGAAAATTTTCTGCCCCGCCAGCATGCGGCATGGGGCGGCGATCTGAAAGAACTCCAGGATCTGCTCGGCGAGGTGCATGATCTGGATGTGCTGTGGGCGCTGGCCGTCGAGGTGAATGCGTTTCCTGATATCGAACACCGCGAGCGCTGGCGGGAGAAGTTGAATGCGGAGCGCTCAAAGCGGATTGATCGCTATCGCGAGAAGATGGTCGGCCGCGAGTCGCTGTGGCACGCCTGGCGGGCGGAGTTGCCCGCAGGCCCGCAATTGCGCGCAGCGGCAATGGCCCGTCTTCGAGCATGGGCCGGATATCAGGATCCCGATTTCCCGCATGCGCAGCGCGTTGCCCAGCTGGCACTTCTTTTGTACGACGGACTGAGGGACGCGGGGCTGCTCACGGGGTTGCGGGCAACGAACGCGGTTGCGGGAACGCCGGATCTGGATGCGCCGGAGATGGATCACGATTGGCGAGCGGTGCTGCAGGCGGCGGCCCTCATGCATGACGTCGGCAAAGCAAAGGGCGAGGAAAATCACCAGAAGACTTCGTTCCGGATGATCCGCGGCCTGGCGCGGCCTCTGGGTTGGAGCGCGCGAGAACTGGAACTGGCGGCGGTGGTGGCGCGCTATCATCGTGGGGCATTGCCGCGTCCGCGAGGAAAGACGATGCAACTCCTGGAATTGCCCGATCGGCGCATCGCCATGGAGTTGGCCGGCATTTTGCGTCTGGCAAACGCGCTCGACCCGCGCAACAGCCACCGTGGTAAGGAAAATGAAAACGAGAATGAAAACGCGCCGCGCATCGAAGTCAGTCTGCAGGACCGTTGCGTAGCGGTGCGAGTCGCCGGATACTCATCGCTCGACGGCGCGGCCGAAGGCGTAGCCGCAGCCCGACATTTATTGGAAACCGTGTTGCGTCGCCCCGTGCTGGTGCGAGCCTTGAGACTGCATACCGCCCCGCCTACAAAAACGCGCCCGCTTCTCTCCGGGAAAAGCTAGAAGCTACAAGCTAAGTGCTGATTTCAGAATTCCGCAAGTTCCTTCATCGCCCGAAACAAGTCGCTGGCCTGGGGCAGAATCGCATTTTCGAGAATCGGCTGATAGGCGACGAAGGTATCGGTAGCCGCGATTCGCTTCACAGGGGCATCGAGGTGATGGAACAGTTGATCGGCGATGCGGGCGGCAATCTCGGCGCCGTATCCCCAGCTCAGCGAGTCTTCGTAGGCAATCAACGCGCGGTTGGTTTTTTTCACTGACGCGGCGATCGCCTCCCAGTCGAAAGGATTCAGACAGCGCAGGTCGATCAGTTCCACACTGACGCGATGTTCGCGCTCCAGTTTTTGCGCGGCCTGCAGCGCGCGCGGAACCACCGCGCCGTAGGTGATGACGGTGAGGTCGTTTCCCGGCTGCACCGTCTTCGCCTTTCCGAACGGGACCATGTAATCGGGGCCGGGATAGGGAGCGCGCCCATAGGTTTCGCGGTAGAGCCGCTTGTGTTCGAGAAATAAAACCGGGTCGTCGCAGCGAATCGCCGTGCGCAGCAGGCCCGCCGCATCGAGCGCGTTCGAGGGGAAAACGACGCGCAATCCGGGAGTATGGGTGAAGATGCTTTCGCCGCACTGCGAGTGGTAAACGGCGCCGCCCGTCAGATAACCGCCAATCGCGACGCGGATCACCACCGGCGCCGAAAAGGCGTTGTTCGAGCGCCAGCGGATGAGAGGAAGTTCATCGCGCAACTGCATCATCGCCGGCCAGATGTAATCGAAGAATTGGATCTCAACCACGGGCTTTAATCCGCGTGTGGCCATGCCGGTGGCGCGGCCGACGATTGCGGCTTCGGCCAGCGGAGAATTGAAGACGCGGTCAGCCCCGAATTCGATTTGCAAACCGGAAGTCAGCTTGAAAACTCCGCCCTTGCCCTTGATCAACTTCTGCTTCAGATACTGTTCGCGGCTGGCGTCGGCCACGTCTTCGCCGAAGATGACGATGCGCTCATCCCTTCGCATCTCGTCGCGCAGAGTGGTGTTGATCAGGTCCGCCATGGTTTTATTTTGCGACGCGGTTTTCTTGCCGTCCGCGGCCGTCTCGGGAACGGCAATCGCGGGACGAGTTTCGAACGCCGCAGAGGTAGGATCGAGGTCGGGCGAGTACACGAAGTTGTAGATCGTTTCCGGCTGCGGCACTGCGGCTGCGAGAGCGCGGTCGGCGTCGGCCTGGATCTGTTCCTCGACTTCCTTCTCGATTTTGTTGATTCCTTTTTCGTCGAGAATTCCCTCCCGCAACAAAAACATCTGCAGCCGCGGGACGGGATCGCGCGCCGCATCGGCCTGGCGCTCGGCGTCGGGGCGGTAAAGGCGCTCATCGTCGGAAAGCGAATGCGAATAGGGACGGATCACATGGGCATGCACAAACGCAGGACCATGACCCGCGCGGCAATAGTCGGCAGCCCGTTTGAAGGCTGCATAGGCGACGACGGGATCGGTGCCGTCGATCTCTTCGAAATGGAAGTTGGGGAACCCGGAGACCAGGCGCGAAATGTTGCCGCCGGAGGTTTGCACTTCGACAGGAACGGAAATCGCGTATTGGTTGTCTTCCACGCAAAAAATCACTGGCAGACGGAGGTTGGAGGCCGAGTTCAGCGCCTCCCAAAACTCGCCTTCGCTGGTAGTGCCGTCGCCCAGCGAGACGTAGGTGATTTCATCGCTCCGGAATTGGACATCCTTGAATTGGCGGTAATCGCCCTCGCCTTTTTGGCTGGCCTTGGGATGCCTGGCGAGATAGCGCCCAGCCTCGGCGCATCCCACGGCTTGCAGAATTTGCGTGCCCGTGGCCGACGATTGGGTAACAACGTTGAGCCGCTTGTAGGCCCAGTGCGATGGCATCTGTCGGCCGCCGGAGCAAGGATCGTCGGCCGCGCCCACGGCGCCGAGCAGCATCTCGTACGGAGTTGCGCCCAGGGCGAGACAGAGCGCGCGGTCGCGATAGTAAGGATAGAACCAGTCGTATCCCGGCTTCAAAGCAAAGGCCGCCGCGACTCCCATGGCTTCGTGGCCCGCGCCCGAGATCTGGAAGAAGACCTTCTGCTGGCGCTTGAGCAGAATCTCGCGGTCGTCCAACCGCCGCGAGGTGAACATGGTGCGGTACGCGTCAATCAGTTGCTGACTTGTCAGGCCCTGATAAGTCGTGGCCTTTTTCGCGAGGTTGCTATCGTTGAGCTTGGGATCGACTTTAGTCGTGGCCATTCCGCGTTCTTCACCCCACAGGGTTCCAGCCCGCATCATTGTAAACCAAGGTCGCAGGTGTCAGGCGACAGGTCTCAGGAGAATCTTTTTACCTTGACTCGGCCGTTTGAACTAGCCCTTCCTGACGCCTGAGACCTGACACCTTGATTTATCCTGAACACTCATGATTCGCCTCCAGCGCCCCTTCGATCCACATCGCATACGCTTGCTGGTGTTTGATCTGGATGGCACCCTGATTGACTCGCGTCTGGATTTGATTCACTCCGTGAATGCCATGCTCCGTCATGTGGGCCGTCCCGAGCTTGATGGCGATGTCATTGCCAGCTATGTCGGAGACGGCGCTCCCGCGCTGGTGCGCCGCGCACTCGACAACACGGACGATGAGGCGGCACTTCGCGCAGCGTTGGAGTACTTCCTCGGCTACTACCGCTGCACAAGCTCGATCACACCACGGTTTACGAGGGCGTCCCCGAGCTGCTGGCGGGACTGGCGAATTTGCCGAATCGGGTTAAGTGGAATGGCGTGCAGCGGCAGATGGCCGTACTCTCGAACAAACCAGTGAATCCTTCGCGCGACATTGTGCGGGCACTGGGGCTTGCACACTTCTTTGTGAGTGTATACGGCGGCAACAGCTTTACCACCAAGAAGCCCGACCCGCTCGGGGTGCGGACCATCCTCGAGGAAACGAATGTCGCGGCCGACGAAGCGCTGATTATTGGAGATTCGTCGGTTGACGTTTTGACCGGCCGAATTCCGGCTTGTGGACGTGCGGCGTGACCTACGGCTTCGCTCCGCACACGCTGCAAGAGGTGCCTCCAGATGTGCTGGTTGACAGTCCTCGCGAGTTGGGAGAATTATTAGAGTAGCGATTTTGTCTAGAAACGTAAAGTTGCAGCCTAAATTGTATTGTCTGCATCTCAATATGGTAGAGGGCCTCGGGCAGTAAAGACGCAAGAGGAGGTTCCAAAAAACATGAACACTTTCGCAGATACCGCGAAGTTCTCAGTACTTCGATTAACCAGGCAGAGTTTAGCCTTCCTACTGTCATTCGCTCTTTTGTTCGCCACATTGCCGCTGACCCTGTCGGCACAAGATGCGCCACCGCAAGCCCCGGCTCAGGACAGCCAAGCGCCGCCCTACGCGCAACAGACTCCCGAGCAATTGCAGCGACTAGTAGCGCCGATTGCCCTGTACCCCGACTCGCTGGTGGCGCAGATTCTGGCGGCATCCACGTTTCCCGAGCAAGTCGTCGAAGCCAACCGATGGGTGCAGGCGCATCCTGATTTGAAAGGCGAAGCTTTGGGTCAAGCTGTCGATCAGCAACCCTGGGACCCTAGCGTCAAGGCGCTGGCTGCGTTTCCATCCGTCCTCGGGAACATGGACAAAAATCTCTCTTGGACGTCCTCTCTGGGCGACGCTTACTACAACCAGCAGCAGGATGTGATGGATGCCGTGCAAGTCATGCGCCGCAAAGCGCAAGACGCCGGCGCTCTTAAGACACCCGCAGCACGAAGTCATCAAGCAGGACGGGCCGGACATTGAGATTGAGCCGGCTGACCCCGATGTGGTCTACGTGCCGGCCTACGACCCGTGGTTGATTTATGGATATCCCATCGTGGCGTGGCCGGGATGGTATCCGTATCCCGGAATCTGGTTTGGCGGCCCGTATTTTTCGTTCGGAATCGGTTTTGGCATCGGTTGGTTCGGCGGCTTCGGATGGGGTTGGGGCCATTGGGGATTCGACTGGCATAACCGATACGCAGTGTATGGCGGCGGCAGGTACTACTCCCACAGCAGAACGTTTTATAACCGGAACACCTACTACCGGGGCGGAGGCGAGCGGGGCGTAGAGAGGAATGTAGAGCACGGCGGAGCTTACGGCGGCGCACACGGCGAGGCTTTCAATCGTCCCGGGGCTACGGCCAAACCTTTCGAGGGAAACCGGGATGCGGCTCGAGGATTTGCTGCACCCCGCGGTGAAAGCGGCGTCCGTTCGGGCGCGTTCAGTGGCTATGACCACGGTGGAGAGACCAGGACCTATTCATCGCGCGGAAGCGCCAGCATGGGCGGCGGCGGATTTCACGGTGGCGGAGGCTCTCACGGCGGTGGTGGCGGGCGGCGTTAATCAGCACTACTGATGATCAGCACGGTTGATTGGAACGGTGGGACAAAACTGGATCGCAGGTTCGGTATCTTCCGATAGTTTGAAAGTTTAGTTTGAAAATTTGGAAATGGAGATGAGCCATATGCGGCGGACTATGTTGAGCTTGAACAAATTTCATGGGGCCAATCTTCTTAAACTAGCCGCGGTCGCTGTCCTCTCGGCGGTGTGTTTTCCCGCCGGTTTGATGGCGCAGCAAGCGAGCCAGAAAACGTTCTCATCGGCAGAAGAGGCGAGTCAGGCTCTGGTCGCCGCCGCGCAGAGTAACGACCAAAAAGCGATGCTCGAAATCCTCGGGCGCGACGGAAAACAAATCGTTTCCTCGGGAGACGAAGCCGAGGATGCCGAGAACCGCGCTAATTTCGTCAAAAGGTATCAGGAAATGCACCGACTGGTGAGAGAACCGGATGGCACTACCACTCTGTATGTAGGCGCGCACAATTGGCCGACGCCCATACCGCTCCTGCACAAAGGCAATGCGTGGTATTTCGATACCGAAATGGCCAAGAAAGAAATTTTGTATCGGCGCATCGGCTGGAATGAAATGTCGGCCATCCGCATTTGTGAGGAACTGGTCACCGCGCAAAAGGAATATGCCGCGCAGCACAACGGCGAGTACGCCCAGAAAATCTTCAGCGATGAAGGACGGCACGATGGTCTCTATTGGAAGGCTGCCAATGGCGAACCGCAGAGCCCAATCGGGCCGCTGGTGGGGTCAGCCGCCGCGAGTTATGCCAAGAGCCAACAAGGCGTTCCCACGCCGTACCGCGGCTACTATTTTCACATCCTCGTGGGCCAGGGAAAGAGTGGTCCAGGAGGCGCGAAGAGTTACATCACGAATGGAAAAATGACCGAGGGCTTCGCTTTCGTCGCGTATCCAGCGGAATACAGATCGTCGGGCGTGATGACCTTCATCGTTAACCAGGATGGGGTTGTGTACGAGAAAGATCTCGGAAAGAAGACCGACGTTTCCGCCAAGAACCTGAAGGAATACGATCCGACTTCCAGTTGGCGCAAGAGCGAAGAGCAGCTGGAGCAGACCGCTGCTGCCGCGCCCGCCAAGTACAAGTAAAGGACGGCGCGCTGCGCAGATCAGACAGAGCATAAGTGTCGCAACGCCGTCGTCCTCCGTTGACGTTCGCTCAGGCGCGGACCCTCTCCTCTATTCCCAATCCCTGCCCGATCCTGCTACCTTCAAGTGACTCCGCAGTCCGCTGGAGACGTGGCCAGCCACGTTTCCACGGGCAAGTTGGATGAGTAACGTTGGATGTGTAACTGGGATGAGTAACAACGACTCCTGGGGCCTGACCCCTGCCGAACTACGCAAACTGCGCGGATTGAAGACTCCGCATGGCATTCAGCGCTTGCTTGACGACATGCCCTACCACCTGGCTGATAGCGCGTGGTCTCCGCGACGGGTGCTGCGCGAAGATACTTCGCATTGCTACGAGGGAGCGCTCTTTGCCGCGGCAGCGCTGCGCGCCATCGGATATCCTCCGCTCATTCTCGATCTGGAAGCGGAACACGATACTGACCACGTCGTTGCCCTCTATCAGATCGGCGGACATTGGGGCGCGCTGGCGAAATCGAATTACACCGGGTGCCGCTATCGCGAACCGGTTTATCGTTCGTTGCGCGAACTGGCGCTCAGTTATTTCGACACCTACTTCAATCAGCGCGGAGAGCGAACGCTACGGACGTTCTCCCGGCCCGTCCACATGCGCCGCTTCGATCCCCTGCACTGGATGACCACGGATAAGCCGGTGTGGTTCGTAGCCGAGTACCTGCTGACAATTTCTCATTATCCGCTGATCACGCGCGCCCAGGCGAAGCGGTTGCATCGGCTGGATGGGCGGTCTTTCCGCGCAGGGTGTTTGGAGCGAGCGGAGAAAAAGCCCTAACCAGAGGGCGCGGGCGCGAACCCAGGTTTCTTGAGGAACTGCTGGTAGCTTTGCCGCGTACATCTGTTATGCGTTTTTGTGCCGGTCTCATCGTCGCGGTATTTCTGCTGGCGGGTTCTCTTTTCGCGCAGGATCCGGCCCCCACGTCAACTCCCACTCCACCTCCGTTCTCAGCGAGTTCGGCTCCACCGCCCATCGATCTCAAGCCCGATGCCTCGGGAGTTGTGGCTCCCGAGCAGATTCGCGAGCTGCTGCGCCGCGCGGAAGAGAACGACGTGCAAAACGATAAGCGGGCGCGGGACTATACCTATGTGGAGCGCGAGGAGCGTCATCACCTCGACGGTCATGGCGGGATCAAGAAGGTTGAGTCGCGAACCTCGGAGGTTCTTGAAATTTATGGGGAGCCCGTCGAGCGGCTGACCGCCAAGGATGACAAACCGTTGCCCCCCGAAGACGCGAAAAAAGAAGACGACAAGATTCAAAAGATCATCGACAAACACAAGAAGGAATCCGACGAGGACCGCCGCAAGCGGATGAAGCGGGAGGAGAAAGAGCACGAGGACGATCGCAAGTTTGTTCTGGAGGTCGCCGACGCTTTCAACTTCCGGCTGGTGGGGTCCGAAGTGATCGACGGGCGCGACACCTGGGTGCTGGAGGGCGAACCGCGTCCCGGCTACGAACCGAAGACGCGCGAAGGCCAGTTACTTCGCAAGGTCAAAGGGCGCATCTGGATCGACAAAAAGGAAGAATCCTGGGTGAAGCTCGATGTGGTGGCGATCGACACGATATCATTCGGTTTCGTGCTGGCGAGAATTCATAAAGGGACGCATATCGTCGTTGAAATGATCAAAGTGAACGATGAAATTTGGCTGCCCAAGCAAGTTCAGGCCCATGTCGACCTGCGACTTGCGCTCTTCAAAAGCTATGACGAGGATGTTGACCAGACCTATCGCGATTACAAGAAATTTCGCACCGATACCAAAATCACCGTAATCGGAGTGCAGCAGTGAAGGCTGACCGCGTCGAGCAGCACTGCAAGTCGCGTCCTTTTCCTCGAAAAATAAATCGTAAATAAATCGTCCCTCGCAGCCCGATCCCTGGAAACTTGCAAGCGAAAAGTTGCACCAGTAACGCAACAACTGGAAATTCCGGGCGAGCTTCGTGTGTGCATTTTCAGAGGTTTGCGCGCCCGTCCAAGTACTTCCGTACCGTCTCTAGTACCTTAGTTACCGCAATTCGGGTGACCCGTGCTCTTCTTGCGCGCGATCCACTTCCTATAGTCATCAAAGAGACCACAAATACAACATATAGGGAAGACGTGCAACTCCACTTTTTGTGAAATCCAGAAAAACCCCATAAAACCCAGCAAAACCGTGAGATTCGCGTGGAGGGACCCTCTCTACCGGTTGGGATATGCTCAGCACACCAAAATACACTCGAACGCGTTTGAATCGAGGACTTGGTTCTCCCAATTTCCTCAGCGTTGCCGGAAAGAAAAGGCGGGGCTGGGAGTTGGATTCGGTGGGAGAGGGAAAAGGTAAATGGCCGACTCGCGAGAAGTAATGAACATTCGCCAAGCTTCGCAGTATCTGGGAGTGAGTCCGGACACGCTTTACAAGTACGTGAACGAGCAAAAGATTCCGGCATTCAAGTTGGGCAATCGCTGGCGCTTCAAAAAATCGAAGCTCGATCAGTGGATGGAAGAGAAGTCCATGGAAACGGAATCGCAGGGCAAAAGAAAAATCAAGGCAGCCGGAAAAGCTGCCGGAACTCCGTAAGCGAATTTGGGCAGGAGAAGGGCGGGCACATGTTTGGCATGGGATCGAAAACGATAGTGGGTCTGGATGTGGGCTCTTCGAGCATCAAGGCCGTCGAACTCAGAAGGACACGCGCTGGAATCGAGGTCGCGCACCTTGGACTGGAACCGATCGCGCCCGACATCGTGGTCGATTCGATGATCGTGGACTCGGGCACGGTTTCGAGCGCCATCGCCAAGCTGTTCACCGACACCCAGATCAAGTCGAAGTTGGTGGCAACGGCGGTGAGCGGACACTCGGTCATCGTAAAGAAAATTTCGCTGCCCTCGATGAGCGATCAGGAACTGGCCGAGACCATCCAGAAGGAAGCCGCGCAGCACATTCCCTTCGATCTCGCCGATGTGAACCTCGACTATCAGATTCTCTCCGACGACGCGACCAGCCCGCAGATGGATGTGCTGCTGGTGGCGGTGAAGAAAGACAAGATTCTGAACTACACCAACGTACTCTCGATGGCGGGCCGGACTCCGGCTATTGTGGATATCGATGCGCTCGCTCTGCAGAATTGCTACGAGTACAACTATGAGCCGGCGCCGACGCAGGTGGTGGCATTGCTCAACCTGGGTGCGAGCGTGATGAACATCAACATCGTCAAGGGCACGACGCCGCTGTTCCCGCGCGACGTTTCGGTGGGCGGCCATCAGTACACCGACTCGCTGCAGAAGGAACTGGATCTCAGTTTCGACGATGCCGAGTCGCTCAAGCTGGGCCACAAGGTGGGTACGGTGCACGACGACGCCAAGACGCCCATCCTGCAACAGGTCACCGAAATTATCGTCCTGGAAATTCAGAAGACATTCGACTTCTTCCGCGCCAGCGCCGCGGGCGAGCACATCGAGAAGATTTATCTGGCCGGCGGTTCGGCCAAGGTTCCCGGCCTGGTGGAAGCGCTGCGCCAGGAGTTCTCGATGCCGGTCGAGTTGTTCAATCCGTTTCAGCGAGTGCTGGCTCCGGCGGAAGGTGCCGGGGCGGAGCTGGTCGAACAGAACGCCGGCCAGTTAGCAGTGGCCGTGGGTTTGGCCCTGAGGAGCTTTGAAAAGCTATGATCCGAATCAATCTGCTGGGTTCTCCGAAACCGAAAGGCAAGAAAGGCCCCGCCTTCAGCATGCCAAGCTTCGAGTTTGGCAACCTGGGCGGGCCCACTGTCCAAGTCGCAGCCGTGCTGCTGATTGCGGGCGCAATCAACGGCGCGTACTGGTACCAGCTCGACCGCGAAAAGAAAGCGATCGAAGTGCAAACCCGGGTGGCGGAGCAGAAGAATCGCGAACTAGCCGACATCAAGGTCAAGTACCTGGCGCGCCAGAAGCAAGCTGAGGCCTACAAACGCCGGGTGGATGTCATTGACCAGCTGCGCGCGAACCAAACTGGCCCGGTGCCTCTACTGTCCATGCTGGCGGATACCGTCAACGGCACCGAAGCGGTCTGGTTGAACAGCATGCAGGACCTGGGCGCGAACGTGGCCATTGACGGCACGGCCCTGTCGAGCGATGCCGTGGCTAACCTGATTTCCAATCTGCAGAAGACCGGTTTCTTTAAGAACATCGAGATCAAAGAAAGTTTTCAGGACGACGGCGTAAAGGACATGCAGGCGTTTCAGTTCACGCTGACCTGCGAAAAAGCGACGGATAAGGCGAAGTCGTAAAGGCGGAACCGACTATGAATCTTGGCGAATTAACAGGGGTGAAGTTGTTGGGAGCACTGCTGCTTGCGGCGGTGGTGGCGACTGGTGGCCTCTACTACACGATCTTCAAGTCGCAGCGTGATCAAAACGCGGCGTCCCAGATCAAGCTGCAGGCTAAACTGCGCGAGAACGCTGAACTCCAAGCCTATCGGCCGAAGCTGGCCGACATCGAGCGCCAACTGGCCAGCTTGAAGCAGCAACTCGAAATCGAGCGGCGCATCGTGCCCGATGAAAAAGAAGTCGACAACTTCATGCGCATGGTGAGCGGAGAAGCGCGCAAGTCGGGAGTGGAAATCCGCCGCTACACGGCCAAGCCCTACGTTAACAAGGAGTTTTACACCGAAGTGCCGTTCGAAGTGGAGTTCGATGGTCCATATTACTCGATGCTCGGGTTCTTCGACCGGCTGGGCAAAGTAGAGCGCATCATCAACGTTTCGAACCTGCTGGTGTCGACCACCCGCAAGCCGAACGCCGCGGGTGCGAAGCATACCTACCAGTATGCGCCCAGTGAGACGGTTGTGGCCACGTGCCTGACCACGACCTATTTCAGTCATGACCTGGATCCGACGTCGGTTGCGGCCAGCAAGCCCGGACCACCGGTGAAGAAGTAGGAGGACACGATGAAGATGAAGCCAGCGATCACGATAACGACGACAATTCTGGTTTCGGTCATGGCCGCGGGCTTGGCCTCGGCCCAGAGTCCGAGGATCATCCAAAACACGCGCGACACCATGAACGCCGTGAGCAACCATGCCACGGCCCAATCGAATGCAGCTCTTGGCACGCAGCCGAAAGCCCCGGCGCCCGCGGCAGCGGTTACTCCGGCAAAGTCATCTTCAGCGCAGCCGGCTGCCAAGCCGGCGGTTACGAAACGAAGGAACGGTTCGAGGGGTATTGCAGTGCTGGTCAGCGCGCCGACGACAACCGCCGCGGCTCCGCAGGATTATTCGCCAGCCGCCGCTGACGTAGCCAGCATTGGCGCCGCGGGAAGCGGAGAAGGCGAGAGCGGAGCGAATGACCAGCAGGTCGTCCCGGATAGCAAGTACAACGCCAACGGGAGACGCGATCCTTTCATCAGTCCGGTGGTGAGCCACGCCGGCGGTTCTGGCTGCAGCACCGGCAAGAAGTGTCTGGAAATTGGAACCATCAACCTGCGTGGTGTGGTGCATTCCGAAACCGGTTTCATCGCCGTGGTCAGTAACAGTCTGAATAAAGCGTATTTCTTGCGGGAGAACGATCCGGTATTCAACGGCTACGTGGTGAAAATCACGGGCGATTCCATCGTTTTCCAGGAAACATTGCAAGACCGGTTGGGTAAGACGTTTACACGGGAAGTAGTGAAGAAGATTACGACTCCGGCAGTGTAGGCCTGGAGACAAAGGACTTCGAAGAAAGACTTTCTAGGAAACACATGGAGGCGATACGGCCTCGCATGGGGGGATAGGGAAATGCGAAAGCAACTGCTGGGCATCTTGGTTCCGCTGCTGGCGTTCGTTGTCACAACGTTCGCTGCCGCGGCTGACACGACGGGCAAGGGGGTGGCCAATGATACGGAAACGACCGCTGCATTGCAGCGGCTCGCGGTCACTCACAGCCAGGACGGATTGCGGGTCGAGTTCAAAGCTAAGGGCGCGCTGGCGCCCAAAGTGTCGACTCTCGATTCTCCGGCGCGCATCGTCGTCGACTTTCCCAACACCGTGATGGCCACGGCGCAGAGCCGCATCAGCGTTGGCAGCGACGGCGTGAAAGACGTTCGCATCGGGATGGACGGGCGAACCCCGGCCACCACGCGCGTGGTCGTCGATCTTGCCGATAGCTGCCAGCATGAATTAGTGGCCCGCCCGGACGGCAGCTTCGTTCTCGCGATTCACGACGCCGTGCTCGCCCATCGCCAGCCCGCGCCCGCCGTAAAATCGGTGACCGCGAGTGCAGCGCCGCAACTGGTGCTCGCTTCGGCCCCGGCGGTCGCAGCTCCCACGGCGGCAGTGGCGCAAGCCTCGGCCGCGGCGGAGAACACCCAGGCGCCCGTCAATTTTGCCCTGGTCGAGCCCAAGTACTCGGTCAAGGATGGCAAAGCGGATGCTGACGACAAAGCCGCCCAGCCGGCCGTGAAGGCTCAGGAAGCCGCAGGCCGATTTGCCGACAAGACGGCGTCGGAACTGGTCGCGACCAACAGCAATGCCGCTCTCGGGCAAGCTGCCGCCAGCGCTCCGGCCATCCAGCCGGCCGTCAACCTGGCCGCCGAGCAGAAGGTTCAGTTGGAGCAGAAGCCGGCTGAGAAGGGTGCCAAGTACACGGGCGAGCCCATCTCGGTCAATCTCAAGGACGTGGATCTGAAAGACTTCTTCCGTCTGATTCACGAGATCAGCGGTCTGAACGTCGTGCTCGATCCGCTCGTCCACGGCAATCTGACCATAGTGCTCGATGACGTGCCCTGGGATCAGGCGCTCGACATCGTGCTTAAAAACAACAATCTGTCCCGCCAGCTGGACGGCAATGTACTGCGCATCGCCACCGTGGAAACGCTGAAGAGGGAAGCCGAAGACCGGCGCGCCCAGATCGAAGCCGAGGCGATGGCGGTAGAAAAAGTCAGCATCACCCGCTTCCTCAGCTACGCCCACGCCAAGGACTTGTTGATACCGCTCAAGAAATTCCTAAGTGTGCGTGGCGACATTGTGGCCGACGAACGCACCAACTCGGTGATCGTCCGCGACATTCCTTCGGCTCTGCCGCAGATCGACCGCATCATCCAGCAGATGGACCGCAAGACGCAGGAAGTCGAAATTGAAGCCCGCGTCGTCGCAGCCACCCGCAGCTTCGCTCGCGACATCGGTGTGCAGCTGGGCTTTGGCTGGGGCAATGGCACCACTGGCATCGGTGGCGCGCCCGGCACTGGAGGCACTGGCCCTTCGCCGATCGTCGTCGGTCCACAGGTAAATAATCCGCTGTACCCTGTCGTGGGCACTCCCACCACCGGGACTTCGATTCCGTTGTTTTCTAACCTGGGCGTAACCGGACCGAGCAGCGGTCTGTCCTTTGTAAACGCCACCAACAACATGCGGGTCGACATGATTCTCACCATGGCCGAGTCGCGCGGGTTGCTCAAGGTTCTTTCCCGTCCGCGTATCGTCACCCAGAACAACATTCAGGCGGTGGTGAAACAGGGCGTGAAAATACCGATCATGACCGCAGCCTCGCTGGGCTCTCCGCCAACCACCACCTACGTCGATGCTTTCCTGCGACTGACGGTGACTCCGCAGATCACGTCGGAAGGTACGATCTTCCTCAACGTGGATGTGGAAAACACCTTGCCCGACTATAGCCACGAAGACTTGAACAACAACCCGGCCTTGATCACGCAGCAGGCTACCACCCAGGTGCTGGTGACGGACGGCGGAACCGTGGTGATTGGCGGCGTCATCCAGACCCAGAACTCGCTGGCCATATCGCAGGTGCCTTTGCTCGGGGATATCCCGTACCTGGGCAACCTGTTCAAACATCGCACCGTGCAGACCCAGAGCCAGGAGCTGATTTTCTTCATTACTCCGCGCATCATTCAGACGTAAGCGCGAAGTTAAAACAGCAAAAGCCGCCGGCTTTCTCGGAGAACCTGCCGAGACTCCGGCGGCTTCGCTTTTGCGGCGAGCTACTAGCTACGAGCTTCGAGCTACGAGCTTGAAGCGATGAACTCGCAGCTCACGGCTCGTAGCTCGCAGCTGCTTTGCTACACTCCTCCCATGGACTACCCCGGCCGCCTCAGCCGTCTGCAATCTGGCCTCGAGCACAACCATCTGGACTCGCTGCTGGTGACCCATCTTCCGAATATCCGCTATCTGTGTGGCTTTACTGGAAGCGCCGGGGTCTTGCTGGTCGCGGATCGTGGTTGCATCCTGTTTACGGATGGCCGTTACCGCACGCAGGCAAAAGAAGAAGTCCGTGGTGCAAACAGTAATAAGGTGACCATTGTCGTAACGCGCAAGTCCCCGCTGCTGACCGCCGCGGAGTGGCTGATTACACAGCAAAGGAGTTCGACGCCAGTATCGGTAGGCATCGAACCCGAATCTATCACCGCCGGCATGCGTGACCGGTTAGCGTCTGTCCTGAAAGGGCGGCTGAAAGGGATCACTAAAGGGCGGATGAAAGCTCGCCTCCGTTCCGCGCCGCCGCTGGTCGAGCGTTCCCGTATGGTGAAGGATGCCGCCGAGATCTTGCTCATCCGGCGTGCGGTTGAACTCGGAGCCAGCCTCTTCCACATAGCCCGCAAAAAAATTCGGCCGGGTGTGAGTGAAGTCGAAGTTGCCGGCGCCATGGAATACGAAGCTCGATGTGCCGGGGCTGAAGCCATGTCCTTCCCGACGATCCTCGCTTCCGGGGAGCGTTCGGCAATTGTCCATGGCCGGGCCTCCGCCGCGCGCATTCCCCGGCGCGGGTTCGTGGTGTGCGATTTTGGTGTTATACTCGCCGGTTATTGTTCGGATCGCACGCGAACCGTGCACGTCGGACGGCCGTCGCCAGAAGCTCGACAGCTGTATGAAGCGGTTCTCGAAGCGCAGCAGGCTGCCATCGCGGCGGTTCGACCCGGAGTCACTGCCGCCGAAGTAGATGGCGCGGCGCGGCGTGTGCTTCGCCAGCGGAAGCTGGCCCGGTATTTCACCCATTCGACCGGGCATGGTTTAGGATTAGAGATACACGAAGCTCCCCGGCTGGCGGCAGGACAAGCCCAGAAACTGGAGCCGGGAATGGTCATTACGATTGAGCCCGGCGCGTATGTTCCCGGGCAGTGCGGCGTGCGGATCGAAGACGTGGTGGTGGTTACCCCTTCGGGCTGCGAAGTGCTGACGCCTACTGATAAAGAATTGACTATTATTTAGCGGTCCGATTTCCCGTAGAGACGTGGCTTGCCGCGTCTCCCGCCGCAGAGCAACGGGCAAGCAAGACGGGGCAAGCCCCGTCTCTACCGACAAGAGGACATAACGAGAGCAAGCAGGCCAGCCTTTATCCATGAATCAAAAAGAGCTGAAAGAACTCATCGAGTTCTTAATCGAAAAGGACATTGCCGAATTTGAACTGGAGCGCGGCGACGTCAAAGTGAAGATCAAGCGCGCCGCCGAACCGTTACCGGCGTCGCTGCCCGACTCCCGCTACATCGCCGTTCACCCCGCGGCCATCCCGGTTCCGTCTTCTGGAACCGCGGCCGGCCGGATCGAACCGACAGCGAACGTCGGTGCGCCTCAACCTGAGGAAGGCTTGCATATTGTGCGCTCCCCGATTGTGGGCACTTTTTACGAGTCGCCCTCGCCCGGGTCTCCGCCCTTCGTCAAAGTCGGCGACGTGTTGGAAGTGGGCCAGGTTTTATGCATAGTTGAAGCGATGAAGCTGATGAACGAAATCGAGTGCGACGTGGCCGGAGAGTTGGTCAAGAAACTCGTCGCCAACGGCCAGCCCATCGAGTACGGCCAGGAATTGTTCACCGTCCGGCAGGCGAAATGAGATCGGGTCATCGGGTGATCGGGCCATCGGCTGATCGAAAAGCGGGGCGTTGCTCTTAGATGACCCGATCACCCGATGACCCGATGACCCGATTCTCCGACATTCAAAGAAAATCCTAATGTTTAAGAAGATTCTGGTAGCGAATCGCGGCGAGATTGCGTTGCGCGTCATTTGCGCGTGCAAGGAACTCGACATCCGTTCTGTGGCAATCTACAGCGAGGCGGACCGGAATTCGCTCCACGTGCGCTTTGCCGATGAAGCGATTTGCATTGGGCCGCCGCAGCTGGCGCAAAGTTATCTCAATATTCCCGCAGTGATCAGCGCCGCCGAAATCGCCAACGTCGATGCCATCCATCCCGGCTATGGCCTGCTTTCGGAAAATGCCAACTTCGCCGAAGTCTGCGAAGCCTGCCACATCAAGTTCATCGGGCCCACTCCCGATGTCATCCGGCTCATGGGCGAAAAGGAAAAGGCTCGCGCCGCCATGAAACAACATGGAGTGCAGATCGTTCCCGGCTCCGACGGCGTGGTCGCTTCCGCCGAAGAAGCACGGGAATGGGCACGGCAAATCGGTTTTCCCATCATCGTAAAAGCCACGGCCGGCGGCGGCGGGCGGGGCATGCGTATCGTGCGCAACGAAGATGAATTGCCCGCGCTCTACCGTCAGGCACAGTCGGAGGCCTCGGCCGCCTTCGGCAACGGCGACCTTTACCTCGAACGCTACGTCGAGAACCCGCGCCACATCGAATTCCAGGTGCTCGGCGACGAACACGGCAACGTCGTCAGCCTCGGAGAGCGCGAGTGCTCCATTCAGCGCCGCCACCAGAAGTTGCTCGAAGAATCGCCCTCGGTGCGGATGACGCCCGAGTTGCGCAAGGAAATCGGCGAGGTCCTCAGCAAGACCCTAAGCAAGATTGGTTATACCAATGCGGGTACCATCGAATTCCTCATGGACCAGGAACGGCGCCTCTACTTCATCGAGATGAATACGCGCATCCAGGTCGAGCATCCGGTCACTGAAATGGTCACGGACGTGGATCTGGTCAAGAGCCAGATCATGATCGCCGCCGGCGAAAAGCTGGCCGATGTGTTGCACGGTCCCATCGTGCATCGCGGACACGCCATCGAGTGCCGCATCAATGCCGAGCATCCGGAAAAGTTCACCCCCTCTGCAGGCAAGATCACCACCTTCAACCCGCCGGGAGGGACGGGCGTGCGCATCGACACAGCCGCCTACGCCGAAGGCACGATTCCTCCTTATTATGACTCGCTGATTGCCAAGCTGGTGGTCCGTGGCAAGGACCGCAGCGAAGCCATCTCGCGTATGAGCCGCGCCCTGGGAATGTTTATCGTGGAAGGAATCTACACCACGATTCCGCTGCACCGGAGAATCCTGGCCGACCCGGATTTCCGCGCCGGCAATTTCGATACCGGCTTCATCGAGAGATTTCTCGCGAAGAAAGAAGCGGCTAAATAAAACATTATCTGTAGAGACGCGGCTCGCCGCGTCTCCGCCGCCGCGATCTTTGACGCGGCAAGCGTTGTATCTACAGTTGAACCCATGTTGCATCTACCGCGACTCTACCCGATTCTCGACACCGCATGTTTCTCCGCCGCCTCAGAGATGTTCAATGCCGCCGAGGAACTTGCCGCCGCCGGCTGCACCCTGCTGCAATACCGCAACAAGTCTGGAAACGCCCGGCAAATGCGCGACGAGGCTCGTGAACTCAAGGCGCGCCTCCCAGCGAACATCAAGCTAATCATGAACGATCGCGCCGACCTCTGCCTCGCGGCGGGCTTCGATGGCCTGCACATTGGGCAAGATGATCTTTCTCCCGAATCCGCGCGCCGCATTATCGGGCCCACTCGCTGGCTGGGAGTATCGACGCACAATCCCGAACAGCTCGCGGAAGCCGATAAAACGTCGGCCGACTACGTTGCCATCGGCCCCATCTTTGCGACCACCAGTAAAGCCAATCCCGACCCTGTCGTCGGACTAGAAGGTGTTCGCCGGGCGCGGGAACTGACGCGCAAGCCGCTGGTGGCGATCGGAGGAATCACGCGCGCCAACGCCCGTTCCGTCATCGAAGCCGGTGCCGACTCCGTGGCGGTGATATCCGACTTGTTACTGGATCCCCGCAAATCAGCAGAAGAATTTTTAAGGGTATTGGGTTAAAGTTGAAAAGCGATCGCAGCAGATTCAATCTCCGGTAGAGACGCGGCTTGCCGCGTCTCTGGCAGCGCCCGAGAAGTTGGCAGCGGAGACGGGGCAAGCCCCGTCTCTACAGCAGAAGTGGTTTAGGAGGTTCGTGAGCACAAGCGTTCCACCCCCAGTCCCCGCTTCGAAACTCGCTTCGATTCCCAGCGATTGGGAGCGTCACACCCATCAGGATCAAGAACTAGTCAAAGGTCTCGGCCTCACCAGCGCGACCATGCTGGTAATGGGCTCCATGATCGGCTCGGGCATCTTCATTGTCTCCGCCGAAATTTCTCGCGAGGTAACCTCGCCGGCGCTGCTCATTGGCGCCTGGCTCGTTACCGGTTTTCTGACCATCGTCGGCGCGCTCACCTACGGCGAACTGGCCGCCATGATGCCGCGCGCCGGCGGCCAGTACGTCTATCTGCGCGAGTCGCTCGGCCCGCTCTGGGGTTTTCTCTACGGTTGGACTCTGTTTCTCGTGATTCAGACGGGCACCATCGCCGCCGTAGGCGTAGCTTTCGGCAAATTCCTCGGAATCTTCTGGCCCGCAGTTTCCTCCACTCATTGGATCGTCCACCTCTGGAAAGTCCCGAAGTTTGCGGTCGGCCCCATGATGCTTGGCGGCATGGATGTGGGGCTGAACACGCAGAACCTCGCCGCCATCATGGTTGTGATCGTCCTTTCGGTCATCAACATTTTCGGTGTGAAGACGGGTGCATTCATCCAGAACATTTTCACCACCGCAAAAGTTTCAGCGCTGCTCGGCCTGGTGCTCTTCGGAATATTTCTAGGCCGGAACGCGCAAGCGGTGGCCGCAAATTTCGGCGCAAATTTCTGGCGCAACGCCGGCCTCGGCACTTTGCACGACGTCAGCGGCGGCATGGGAGCAAGCGTTCTAGTCTCGACCCTTACCGTGCTGGCGATTGCGCAGGTCGGTTCGCTGTTTTCCGCCGACGCTTGGAACAACGTTACCTTCACCGCCGGAGAGGTGAAAAATCCCAGCCGGAATCTGCCTCTCTCGCTGGCGCTAGGCACCGGCGTGGTGATCGCTCTCTATGTCGCGTGCAACTTTATTTATCTGGGCGCGCTGCCACTCGTGGGCAGTCCGACCGGAGCGACGCTGCTGGAGCGTGGCATCCAGTACGCCCGCGAGGACCGCGTAGCCACCGCCGTCATGACCCAGATGTTCGGCTCCATCGGCGGATCGATCATGGCCATCGCCATCATGATTTCCGGTTTCGGCTGCTGCAATGGCCTGATTCTCTCCGGAGCCCGCGTCTACTACGCTATGGCCAAGGATGGTCTGTTCTTCCGCAGCGTCGCCCGGCTGCATCCCGGCTACAAGACGCCCGCAGTTTCGCTGATGGTGCAGATGGTCTGGACGTGCGTTCTCTGCATCTCCGGCAGTTATGGCCAGCTTCTCGACTACATCATTTTTGCGGTGCTGGTTTTCTACGTGCTCACCATCGTTGGACTGTTCGTCTTGCGCCGCACTCATCCCGATGCCGAGCGCCCCTACAAAGCCGTCGGATACCCCATTCTGCCCGTGATCTACATTGTGATGGCTTTGTTTATTGACGTGGTACTGTTACGCTACAAACCGCAATACACTTGGCCGGGACTGTTCATCGTGCTGCTGGGCATTCCGGTGTACTACATCTGGCGCCCGCGATCCCAGACGAATTCTGTTTAACCTGACAGGAGAGACGCTACTGATGACTGACCTCTTTGCGAAAAAGCCGCTTGAGCTGCTGATGGAGGAAGCGCGAGAGACGGGCTCGCATAGTTTGAAACGCACGCTGGGCGTATTTCAGTTAACGGCGCTCGGCGTCGGCGCGGTGATCGGAGCCGGAATCTTCGTGCTCTCCGGGTTGGGCGCTCACTACGCTGGGCCCGGCCTGATGCTCTCGTTCGTTCTTTCCGGGTTGGGTTGCACTTTCGCGGCTCTTTGCTACGCGGAGTTTGCAGCCATGATCCCACTGGCGGGCAGCGCGTATACCTATGCCTACGCCACGCTTGGGCGAAATTATTGCCTGGATCATCGGCTGGGACCTCACGCTCGAGTACGCCATGGGAGCCAGCACGGTATCCTCTGGCTGGTCGAATCACTTCATCGAACTGCTTAATATTTTTCACATCCAGATGCCGCTGTGGCTGGCCTATGACCACTGGACCGGACTCAGCCAGGCGCAGAAGATCGTCGCTCGCCAGATGGCGCTGGCCTCCGACTCCACGCTGGTGCCCGGCACGCAGGCTTTCCTTAATAAAGTCACCGCAATCATGGCAGCGCAATCGCCGGAGTTGCTGCAGAAAGGGCACGATCTGCTGAACGCGCCACATCTGTTCGGATATGAAATCGGGCTCAACGTGCCCGCCTTCGTGATCGCTTTGGTGATTACTGCGATTCTGGTGATTGGCATCAAGGAGAGCGCTCGCTTCAACGCCACCATCGTCACCATTAAGGTTGGGGTTGTCCTTTTTGTGATCGGGCTCGGCATCCACTACATTAGCGCCGCCAACTGGGGAACGGACTGGGCGACTTTCGCGCCCTACGGATTCTCTGGAATCGGCGCCGGAGCCGCATACATCTTCTTCGCCTACATCGGATTCGATGCCGTCTCCACGACCGCTCAAGAAGCGAAAAATCCGCAGCGCGATCTCCCCATCGGCATCATTGCTTCGCTGCTGGTCTGCACCGTTTTGTATATCGCGGTCGCGGCAGTTCTGACTGGCATGGTGCCGTGGCGAGAAGTCAACATTGAGGCGCCCATTGCGCGTGCTTTCCTGGACAGAGGGCTCACCGGCGCATCCAACATCATCACCCTCGGAGCGCTCGCCGGCCTCACCAGCGTGATGCTGGTCATGCTTCTGGGCCAGACTCGCGTGCTGTATTCGATGGCCAACGATGGCCTTTTACCGAAGAAGTTCTTTGCCGATATTCACCCGCGCTTCCGGACGCCGTGGAAGAACACCATGCTCGTGGGCCTGCTGGCGGCAATCGTGGGCAGCCTGACTCCGATCGACGACATCGGGAAAATGGTGAACATCGGAACCCTGCTGGCGTTCGTGATCGTTTGCATCGCGATCATGGCACTGCGCTACACGAACCCTGGTCAACCTCGACCCTTCCGGACGCCTTGGGTGCCGTTTGTGCCGGTCATGGGCATCATTTTCAACGGCTACATGATGTACAAACTCGGCTGGATCAACTGGGCGCGCTTGATTATCTGGCTGATCATCGGATTAGTCGTCTATTTCACCTATAGCCGGAAACACAGCCGCGTGCAGGCAGCGCTGGATAGCCGCAAGACGCCCGTTTCTTGATCCCTCACTTTGCTTCTTGCATTTTCCTGACCATTCCAGTTACCAGCCGGCGCGGAGAAAGCGCACCGATTGCGCCACCAGCCAATTCTTGAATCCCGAAATCACCACCGTTTTCCCGCCATCAATGCGCGATAACCGTCTTCGGCAACGGTGTGCGCATCCATCGAGCCGAACTTCAGCAGGCGCAGGTCGGTTATCTTCGCCCGCTTGGGAATTCCGTGGCGGTCGGGCCTGGGCACAAGCAGGTTACGGTGACATCCGTCCCATGGAGCTCATTCGCCAGCGCCTCTGAAAAATGCAGGACATAAGCCTTGGTCGCGAAATATACCGCCATCAGCGGTCCCGGCTGAAACGCCGCAGTGGACGCCACATTCAGGATGCGTCCACTTTCGCTGCTCTATCATTGCCGGAAGATACAGGCGCGTGAGGTGGGTGAGAGTGGTCACATTGAGTTGAATCTGGCGCAGACATTCTTCCAGATCATTCTCGGCAAAGTAGCCGTACTGTCCGAATCCCGCGTTGTTGACCAGCACATCCACCTGAATATCGGCGCGCGTAGTCTGATCCAGCACATAGGCGGATGCTCCAGGCTCGGTCAGGTCGACTGCCAAAATCAGCGACCGTGTGCCGTGCGACTTTTCCAGTTCGGATGCGAGTTGCCGGAGTTTATCTGCGCTGCGCGCGACGAGAACCAGGCTGTAGCCTTCGCGCGCGAAAATGCGAGCGAGTTCCATTCCGATGCCAAACGAAGCGCCGGTGATCAGAGCGGTTTTGCGGTCAGCAGTCATTCAGCATTCAAATAGGCTTTTCTGTAGAGACGCGGCTAGCCGCGTCTCGACGGCGTGCAGCATTCCCGTAGTTTCTAAGAAAGAAAGGCGGGTCCGGAGACCCGCCCCTGTGCCCAAGAAGCGGTTTCATCTACACGTGCGCCAGCGCCGGCTCGACGCCGTAGATCCTGTACCACGACGTCGCGGCCTTCAGCGAGTGTTCACGTTGTTGATGTTCTTCACGCCCTTCATCTTCCAGCCACTTCGCGGAAGGCATCGGCGCCCTGTTTCGCGTAGATGGGAATGCCTTCTTTCCAGGTCGCGCGTCCGCAGAGCACGCCGTTGAACTTCACACCCGACTCGGCCGCGAACTCCAGGTCCTCGATGAACTCGGGATTGCTGACGCCCGCCGACAGATAGATGAACGGCTTGGTGGCGCACCGCCGCCGCGCGATTGTAAGATCTCATCGCTTCTTGTCTTTGTATAGGCCTCTTGACCCTTGAACGACTTGCGCGCCTTCCACGAACTGCATGTTGATCGGAATTTCCACCTTCAGCACGTCCACGCCATAGCGGTCTTTGGTGAACTCCCCCATGCTTTGGCGACCACCTTCGGGCTTCAGCTTGGCGAAGTCGACGCCCTTCTCGTCCAGGCCCTCTTTGTAGCCGACGAGCTCGAGGAAGAACGGAATGTCGTTGGCCCGGCACTCGTCGCCGATGCGCTCCACCCAGGCGTGCTTCTGGTCGTTGATCTTCTGTCGATCGTAGCGGCGTGTAGTAGAGCAGAATCTTGACGCAGTCCGCGCCCGCTTCCTTCAGGCGCTTGGCCGACCAGTGATCCAGCAGATCAGGCAGGCGGCCGGGCCCTGCTTGTCGTAGCCGGTCTTCTCATAGGCCAGCAACAGGCCGGACCCTTGGCGCGGCCGCTTCGCCGCCGGCAAGCCCCACTCGGGATCCAGCAGGATGGCGCTGGCATGCTTGGTCAGCACCTCGGTCACCAGCGATCTTGAATTCCTCCATCATCGCGTCGGTCGGCCGAGCCTTTTTCCTTGCCCAGCGACTTCTTCAGCGAGCCGCGCTGGTCCATGGCGGCGGCGGCGATCACGCCGTGCTCGTTCGAAACGGCTTTCATGCCTGCGAGTTTTCCGGGAGTTAGTTTCATAAGATCCTCCTACAGTGCATAGCGACGGCCAGTTCTAAACCACAGACGCTGCGATTGTGCACGCCCACTACGGAAACACAGCGGCACAGAGGAACTCAACAGATGAGCAAAACCTGTCTATACGATTCAACGTTTTCTCCGTGGCGACAGTGTCTCCGGGTGAAGCAGTTTCTGTGGCTTCACTGTCGCAGAGCCAGCGTCCCAGCAGCGCCTGCTGCCGGCGATCAGCGACTCGATGCCTTGCCGCGCCATCGCCATCATCTTCGCCAGTTGCGCGTCGTCGAACGGACCGGCGCTCGGCGGTGGCCTGCACCTCCACCAATTTTTTGCCGCCGGTCATGACCAAGTTCATGTCCACGTCGGCGCGCGAATCTTCTTCATAGCTGAGATCGAGCATGACCTCGCCATCCACGATGCCGACGCTGGTGGCGGCGACGTAGTCGCGGAATCGGCGCCGCAGTCAGCGTGCCCGCACTCGATCATGCGCGCATTGCCAGGCCCATGGCGACGAATGCGCCGGTGATCGAAGCCGTGCGCGTGCCGCCGTCGGCCTGGATCACGTCGCAGTCGAGTCAGATGGTGCGCTCGCCCAGCTTCTTCAAGTCGGTGACGGCGCGCAGCGAGCGGCCGATCAGCGCTGAATCTCCTGCGTGCGCCCGCTCTGCGCGTCCCTTGGCGATTCGCGCGGGGTGCGGGTCAGCGTGGAGCGCGGCAACATGCCGTATTCGCCGGTGACCCATCCTTTGCCGCTGTTGCGCAGGAACGGAGGCACCGTCTCCTCGATGGATGCGGTGCAGATGACGCGCGTGTTGCCCATCTCGATCAGGCCGATCCTTCGGCGGTGGAGATGAAGTCGGGAACGATGTTGACCGGACGCATCTGTTCGGGAGAACGGTTGTCGGAGCGAAAGATCATCGACGGAATTCTAACAGCCGGGAGACGGATCAGCTCTTAGCCATTCCCATGACTCCAACCGCGCCGAGGGCGAGACGCGCTCGGGACAGCCGGCAAGATGCCGGCGCTACTGGCCTGAAGGACGAATTTACTGCAAGCGCTCCGCGTCTGCCGGTTGCTTGCGATTGCTTTCTTCGCTCGGATCGTCTTCGGTTAGATCGTCGTACTCGCGTCCCTCGATCCTGGACCATGCCGAGGCGCCAAGCGGGCGGTCGGCCACCGACTCGCGATCAATCACTACCAGCGTCGGCAGTTCCGGTTCCGGGGAGGTTCGGGTCAGGTTCATGGACGCCGTCTGCAACGCATACAACAAGAGCGCGGCCGTCTTGTGATCGATTTCCTGCAAGATCAGACGTTCCATGACGTTGGCCAGCGACACTTGTATGGAATTTGCATCCTCAAGCGTCGGCATCGTTTTGCGCCACTCGTGGCTGTCTGACAGAGCGTCCAATTCCGCCCAATGGTACCGGATGTGGTAGTAGCAATGTTTACTTTCGCGCAGGGCGGGGGAGCCGCATTGCGTGCCGTTGACCTTAATGTGCTGACAGCGCTTTATAGTTTTCGGATATAAGGGCATTTTGTAATTCTCCTGTGTGAAGTATGAAATTGGGAACGGAGTGTATGGATTCGCCTAGATGTTACCAGTTAGTATCGATACCCCCCTCCCCCCGGGTCTCCTAGAATCATGGAGCTAGGGGGAATTTTTTGACTTGGTCTTTGAATCTTAAGGACTTATATCAAAGTATTCTGGAATAAGGACTTAGTGGATACTCGGCCGCTAAAGGCCTTAGCTGAGATTGTCAAAGAACCGCTGAGACTAGCTTTCGGGCAGCCTCCAGGGCCCTCAATGAGAGAGCGCGCTGGTGCCGGTTCGAAGATTATCGCAGTCGACGGGATGGTGTCAGTGATGGTGCACACCGGCCGTTTGTGATGAAAGTTAATGACGCGGCTGGCCTAAGGACGAAAGCTAGGACGCGGGAGTGCGCCGGCTGATGGTGGTAGGTGGAGTGGGATTTATTAACAACGAACGACTGAGTGGCAATCTCGACAAACGCTAGGCTGCCGCAGCGGGCTGCCCCGGCTCGCGGACATTGATCTCTTCTACCAAGCCGTGAGCCAGAATATGGCGTGCCGCTTCGGTTTCGTCCGTCTGCTCCGCTGGCAGTGAGCGGAACCTCGCCCTCTCAACGGAACTCTTGTACTTCAAAGCACCGTCCTTCAGGGTTCCAACATGCGCGGCGTCCTGCCTTTGCCAGGTCACTACCCACGCGGCGTAGATCAAAACGCCGAAGGCGACAATCACAATCAGTAAAGCTTTTGCGACGGCCCAGGCGAAAACAGGATCATCCGATGCAAACACGGCTCGTGCCCTCCGAACCGAATGCTGACTCCCGCCCGGGGAGGGGGCAACTGGGAGAACTGACAGGTGGCAAGGCAGGTAGGGATGGACGAGGCGATTCATGCTGCTGGCGGACTGAGCTTTCGCCATTTACAGCGGGACATCTGACACTTGAAGAAGCTCGCGAGCTTCAGAAATTCATGGAGGACTTTGTCGCCGAGCAGACTAGCCTTCTACTGCCCGAAATGAGGACGAATAAGCGGGTTTGCAGCTTACTGACTTCTAGGGTAGCTTTAAATAAAATCGGCGTTTTCAGTAAAGGGATGTGGCGATACTGGCGTCAGGCGAGCCCGCGCCAGAGAGCAACTACGTCGTCCAAAAGCTCTATGCCTTTACCGATGGGAGGTCCAACGACATTCAGTTCCGGATTCTTGAATCAAAGCGAAAAGCGGCGGGCCTGAGATTCGACTGGGACGGGGCGTCTCTCGTAACTGATGCCAGTATTTTCGACCCGAGTATTGAGGGAGTGGTTCGTACCCTCGAGAAGATGGCCTTGTTGTGATGCCGTCGCGACTCAACAAGGAAGCAGTTCAAAATCTATATGAACTGGCCTTGTCATGCGGCACTAAACGCGATCGACATATGCGCCTCCCGCGGCTGATCAAGTCCCCGGGACCCAAACCACAATACCAGTTGGGGAAAACGGTACGAGTAATGGAATCGACCCGTCCCAGCCCCGCTATTCGTACTCATGGTCCCTCGATCGCTATTGTTAGAAAACCATTACATTCAATGTCTCTTGTGCGATCCCTATCTTCTGGCGGTCGCAACGCGCTATCTCGGTGTCTTCCCGGTTATTAAAAACCTGACATGTGGTGGGATACAGATTTCGTGCCGAGTGGGCTGCGGCCACGACCGTTTCACGTGGATTCGGGATGCTTCGGTGGTTAAAAGTTGGCGTGAATCTGACAGACACAACGTTGGAGTCCCCGCATTTCGTCTATGTTAAAGCGCTCACACAATCCAAATAGAAGGACGGGCCTTTGACCAGACGATTGTGAGTCGAATGAATTTGAGTACTGAGAAGTCGCAGAGTGTGTCCCGAGAAGATTGCCCATTTTAGTCAGCCTGCGGGATCGATAACCTTGGCTGATACCCGAATATGTCACAAAGGGGAACTTTCCGCGCGAGGACACAGGTTGATTCTATATTTTGGTTTGGAGGATGTGCCTTCAATAATATCGACCAGCCTGTGCCGATGTTTAAAGTCGGAGGTGACTCGGGATGGCGATTATGGCATGGCCTTTTAGCTATCAATTCTTTCGTCCTACTGACTGCCCGCCTGCTCAACCGTTGTCACATCGAACGTTTCGGTCAGGTCGGCGTGTCCCGCGAGTGTTTCGCGGGTTTTGCCCTCGACCAGAATGTTGACCCGCTGAATCCCTGGAACGTTGACGGCCAGCGTCTCCACCAGCGAATTCACGGTGAGCTGCTCGCTGAGAACGCCGGAGCGATGCTGATCGGCGAAGGCGGCATTCAGATCGATGACGGCCGCTCCGGGATCGACCAGGAAGATGCTGCGGATGTCCGCGGCCGGAGCCAGCGGATGCGGGGCGCCCGGTTGCTGATAGATGCGCAACAGCGTGCGCAACAACTCTTCAGCTCGCTGCTGGCGTCCTCCGGGAAGAGGAATCTGTGCAGAACGCGCGCGGAGCATGCCCGCGGCATCATCTGCTACATAGAGTGTCACCGTCTCCGTCGGACCGGAAGCTGGAGGAGCGACGGGGAGCTCGTCGGCCGCAAGAGAATCGAATTCCCGCGCCTGTCGCCGCATGTGGCGAAGGTAGATGCCCATCGACACCACCAGCAGCAGCAGCGCGGCTACTCCGATCAGAAGATGCCGCGGAATCATGGTTCACCGTCATGGGATCGGGTGATAGATCGGGTGATCGGGTGATCGGGTCATCGGGCGATCTAAAGTCAAAGGCCTTTGACCTTCGATCGCCCGATGACCCGATGGCCCGATCGCCCGATTTTTTCAGATTGCGTTTCATTGCTGCACCACCAGGCGGTCGCGAACAGAAACCACGGCATCGGCAATGGCCGCCGCGACTCGTTGTTGATAGTTGGCCGAGGTCAGGTCGGCGATGCCGTCCGGTCCGGGCGCGAGTTCCACCGCGACTGCGGGCATGGACACATTGTTCAGCGGACGCAACGAGGCAGAAGACGCTCTCGCCGGGAATTCTTTCTTCTTCATCTCGGCCAGGATTGCGGCCGAGACGATGCGGCTGACGGGCAGGGCCGGCGCTTGGGCAGCATTCCAGGGATGAAACACTCCATTGCTCGGCCCTTCCACGGGAAGCAGCGCAGTGTAGACGCGCGCGCCGCTGCCCAGCGAATCGGCGTGCAGGCTGATGTAGATTCCGGCGCGGGCAACGTTGGCGGCTGTGGCTCGCTGATCGAGAGTCAAACTGGTGTCGGCATCGCGCAGCAACCGAACTGCGAAGCCGCGAATCTCCAGTTCGTGGCGCAGCAGCCGGGCAAATCCCAGCGTGACGTCTTTTTCGGCCAGGGTATCGGTCAAAGCCGCGCCCCGTTCGTCGCCGCCGTGCGCGGGATCGACGACGGCGAGAACGCGATGAAAGTTCGAATTGGAATTGGCACCAGCGTCAGCGTTGTTATTGCCAGCGGCGATGCTTGCAGAGGGTGCGGTCTGCGCCGGGTTCTCGATTCCATTGTTCTCGGGTACAGAACTCGGCGGCGCATTATTCGACGATCCATTGTTCGGCGACCCAGTGTTTGCCGACCCAGTGTTTACCGACCCGGCAACACTCGGCGTCGCGGGCGGTTGTGGGACAGCCGAAATGACGATCGTCCTTCGGTCGTTGCTGAAGGTTGCCAGCAGCGGCTGGTTTGCGGCCACGTTTATTTCGGCGTCACCGTTGTTCTCTGAGTAAGTGGCTTGCTTGATGACGTTGTTGTCGAAGGAAATCAACTCGCTTCCGGGGGAAACGACCGGGTCCCGCTTAAACACCATCCGCAGCTTGCCCGGTTCGGTGGAGATCGTCGGATTCACGGGAGCGGTGAAACTGAGCAGCAGGCGCGGCGGGTTGCCGGCGTCCAGGCGAAAACTGGTTTGGACGCCGACATCGCCGATGAACAACCGGCGCGCGCTTTCGTGAAAATTCACCGCCGGTCCCAGAAAGCGCGGCAGCAGCGTGCCCAGCGAATTTACCGGAACCAGTCCGCGTGAGTTTTCGATCAGGAAGGGAGCCGTAAGATCAAAATCACGTCCGCGAATCCGGGCGCGTGTCTTTCCCACTGCAAACTCGGCATCCACTGCGTTATAGCGCAGCCTCCAGCGCGGGTTGTCCGACTGGCTGCTTACGCGGCCGAGCGGTTCCAGAAGTTCGAGCAGGCCGACATACTCGTGGCCCGCGCGCTCCAGCACCGGGAGTGAGTAGATGGCGACGGGAGAATAGACGGAGATGTGTTGGTCGCCAGCAGGGAACAGCGCAGCGGGCACCGCGAATAGAAGCGTTATCGCCGCCAACAGGATAGCGGGAATCCTAGTTCTCAGTTCCCAGTTCTCAGTTCTCAGTGAGAAGCGGGGTACTGCGAACTGAGCACTGGGAACCGAGAACTGCAGCTTGCTAGTCCAGCGCATAAATCGTGAGCCCGCTCAGCAACTTGGGGTAGAAATCGGTGGACTTCTGGGGCAGCACTTCGCCGGCAAACGCGATGTCGCGAACCTGCTCGATGCGCACCGGATTCATCAGAAACGCCACTTGGACCTTTCCGCTGCGCACCTGCATCAAGGCTTCGGCGGCTTCTCGACAATAGGAAACGTTCTCCTGATTGCGAATGGCCTCCTCCGAGATCTTCAGAGCACCTTCCAGCAGGCACTTGTGCAGTTGCACGACGTCGAGCGCTCGCTGGCGCAGAGAAAGTTTTCCAAACAAGCTGGCGTCAATGTCTTTCAGGTCGTGCAGCAGAAATGCACGTTCGGCGGTAACCGCGAGCAGCGCCGCCCCGGTGTGTCCTGCCTGTTGCAGAATGGTGGCAGCTCGCGACGCATCGATTCCGGCATCGACCTCCTCCACGCGGAAGAATTTCTCGGCCTCGGCCCGGAATTGCGCAGCCGAGAAAGATGGCAGGCCGAACACGAGCCGGTGCGTCGGCAGAATGACCAGGCCCGGGCGGTCTTGATCAGGGCGAGCCGTATCAGGACGACTCCGATCGGAACGACCCATATCGACGAAAGTCATCATCACCGAGTCGTAAGGAGCGGGAAGGCCCGATCCGGTCTCGGCCTCGGCTCGCCGCTGGTCGCGATAGGTGAGCGCGGTTTCGTAGCGGTGATGGCCATCGGCGATGATCAGCTTTCGATCCCGCATCTGCTGCTGCACGGAGGCGATGACCGAGGGTTCAGAAATCTTCCAGACGCGGTGCACGACGTCGTACTCGTCGGTGACTTCGATGTCGGCATCTTTATTATTGGCGGTCGCCGAATCGAGCAGGGCATCGACTTTGCCAGCCCCGCTGTAGAGCATGAAAATCTGACCGAAGTGGGCTTGAGTCGCGCGCAGCAGGTCCAGGCGGTCGGCCTTCGGCTTGGCCAGCGTCTGCTCGTGCCGGAACACGACGCCCGCGGAATACTCCTCGATCCGGCCGAGAGCGATGAAGCCTCGCCGCTCGAGGCGCGCCCCGGCTCCGGGGATGCCTTTTCCAGGAACGCCTCCCGGAAGCAGGAATGTCTGGGAATAGCGGTAGATGGAAGGCTCCGGGTCGCGGCGCAAAACGCCGGTTTGGCGCCAGTTCCGGAAGGACGCCGCCGCCCGCGTATAGACGTTCTCGGCGTCCCCGTCGTCCGGCAGAGGTTTCCCGAGAATAATCCGCACCAGGTTATAGGGACTGGCCTGGTAGTAGCGCTCCTGCATGGCGGGGGTGATTTTGTCGTAGGGTTGGGTCACGACCTGTTGGATCGGAACGCGCTGAGGGTCGTAGCGCCAGGCTCGAAATGGAGAAATAATCGCCATCAGGAGAACGCAGAATTGTAGCAGGCGAGGTGCATGACCCTCCTTTCAAAGAGAACGCCACTGGAAATCGGGCGAGGGCGCCCGGCGCTCCATTTTCAAAGGGTCGCGTCCAAAAAGATGACAACACTTTTTCAAGACTGTGCTAGTATCCGACTCATAGAGCTTGTTGTGGCCCGCCTTGCGGGATGTGGGTTGCCTCCTTCCGAATCGCGGATTTAGTGGGGCCTATGCTGTACAGCAAACAGTTCCCGGCTCGCTTTTCCTTCGTTGTATTTCTGGTGGTTGCTGCGTACGGCGCACTCCCGCTTTTCGCCCAGACTTCGACTGCGGATGTCCACATCCAGCCTCGCGTTAACCCGCCCGCACCGAAAGAGCCGGAGATTGATCCGGCGTTCAAAACCCACACCAAGCCTTACAAAGTGGACGTGGACATGGTCCTGGTGCCCGTGACTATCACCGATCCGTTAAACCGGCTGGTCACTGGCCTCGACCGCGACAACTTCAATCTTTTCGAAGGCAAAGACCAGCAGGAGATCAAGACTTTTTCCAGCGAAGACGCTCCGGTCTCGATCGGTGTGATCTTTGACATGAGCGGGAGCATGAGCAGCAAGATCGAGCGCGCCCGCGAGGCGGTGATCGAGTTCTTCAAGACCGCCAATCACGCAAGACGAGTTCTTCATGATCACCTTCGCCGATAAACCGGAGGAGATCGCCGATTTCACCAGCTTCGGTGGATGACATTCAGGGCCGGCTCATTTATAGCGTTCCCAGAGGACGCACGGCGCTGCTGGATGCGATCTATCTCGGCGTCACAAAAATGCGCCAGGCTAAATATCCGAAGAAGGCTTTGCTGATCATCTCCGACGGCGGCGACAATCACAGCCGCTATACGGAGAGCGAAATCCGTTCCATGGTCAAAGAGGCCGACATTCTGATCTATGCCATCGGCATCTACGATCATTATTTCCCGACCGAAGAAGAGCGGCTTGGACCAGCCCTGCTCAGCGATGTTACCGAACTGACCGGTGGCCGGGCTTTTACCATTGATAACCCGAACGACCTGGCGGACGTTTCCACGAAAATTGGCATCGAGTTGCGCAACCAGTATGTCATCGGATACCGTCCTAAGAATCCAGTGCGCGATGGCAAATGGCGTAAAATAAAAGTGAAGCTCTTACCGCCAAAAGGATTGCCGCCGCTCCGGGTCTACGCTAAGACGGGTTACTATGCGCCGACGGAATAAAGTTTTCCTGCCGATTCTCTTCCTTCTGACGACGCTGTTGCTGGCGACCTCTCAAGCGGAAGGCAGGGCCGCAGAACGGGTTGCCTGCGGCGCCGGTTGCCGGTTCCCAGGCAGCACCGGCCGGCGCTGCTCCTGCCCAGGACTCCGCCCAGAATCCGGATGCGGCCGACAGCGGCGTCTTTGTTTTCCGCAAGCAGGTCGAAGAAGTCGTGCTGCATGCCACCGTTGTCGACGACAAACAGCGCATCGTCACCAGCCTCGATAAGGGTGATTTCAGCGTCTTCGAGGATGGGCATCCCCAAACCATCACTTCGTTCCGCCATGAAGACATTCCAGTTTCCATGTGCATCGTCATCGATAACTCTGGTTCCATGCGCGAGAAGCGGCAAAAAGTGAACGCCGCCGCGCTCAATCTGGTGACCTCGTCGAATCCGAATGATGAGGTCTGCATCGTCAATTTCAACGACGACTTCTGGCTTGACCAGGATTTCACTTCCAATATCAAGAAGCTGAAAGAGGGGTTGGACAAAAGCGAAGCGCGCGGGGGAACGGCGCTTTACGATGCGGTCACAGTCACCGCCGACCACCTGAAAAGGGATGCCAAGCTCGAAAAGAAGGTCGTCTTCGTGGTTACCGACGGAGAGGACAACGAGAGCCAGGAAACTCTGGAGAAGGCGGTGCAGCGTCTGCAGGGCGACGGCGGACCAACCGTTTACGCGATCGGCATCCTGGAGAAGGAAGAGCATCCGAAGCACGCCAAACGCGCCCTGCAGCTTATGTCGGAAAGAACCGGCGGCATCGCTTTCTTTCCCCAAACGCTCGACGAAGTTGACGCCATCAGCCGCACCGTGGCCCACGATATTCGCAGCCAGTACACGATCGGGTACAAGCCGACGACGCCGAAAACCCAGGGTGGTTATCGTCAAGTGAAAGTGGATGCCCGTTCGCACAGCCACAGCAAACTCACCGTCCGCACAAAAAGCGGATACTACGCCGGAACCGAGCCGGCTTCCGGCGCGCAGTAGAGCCACTTGCGTGGAGGCGGGGCTTTGACTTGCTTGGACGGGGCAGAGCCCCGTCACCACACGATTCGAATTACCACGTTACCAAATTGCAAAATTAGAAAATCCATTCATTGACGCTGCCCTTCCAGTTCCATAATCTAAAGTGTGCCGTTAACAACCTTAAATTCGCGCCTGCGCCTGAGCGACGATATTTCCAAACTTGTCGGCGAAACGCCGATGCTGCAGATGAAGAGGCTGACCCCACCGGGCTCGGCCGATATTTTCGCCAAGCTGGAATACCTGAATCCAGGCGGCAGCGTGAAAGATCGCGCCGCCATTGGCTTGATCGAGCGCGCCGAAAACGAAGGCAAACTCAAGCCCGGCGGCACGGTGATCGAAGCCACCGCCGGAAACACCGGCATCGGGCTCGCTCTAATCGGGGTGAGCCGCGGCTACAAAGTTCGGCTGTTTGTCCCGGAGAAATTCTCCGAAGAAAAAGTCATCATCATGCGCGCCCTCGGCGCCGAAGTGACGCGCACTCCGGAGGCCGAGGGCATGCAAGGCGCTATCCAGGCGCGAAAGACCTGCTGGCCACCGACCTATCGGCCTTCATGGCCGCGCAGTTTGATAACCCCGCCAACACCGACTACCACTACGAAACGACCGCCCGCGAAATCTTTGAGCAGATGGAGGGACGCATCGACGCCATCACGGTGGGCTGCGGAACCGCCGGAACTTTTACCGGAGTCGCCCGTTTTTTGAAAGAGCGGATCGCGAATGTGCATGCCGTGGCCGTGGAAACGCAAGGCTCGATCCTCGGCGGAGGAAAACCCGGTCCACACAAGGTCGAAGGCATCGGCAACAGCTTTATTCCCGGAAATTTTGACCGTTCCGTTTGCGACGAAGTGATGATGGTGACCGACGGCCAGGCCTTCGGCATGGTGAAAGAACTAGCGGCCCGTGAAGGCGTACTCGGAGGCTCGAGCGCCGGCGCCAACGTGTACGCTGCGGTAGAAATCGCCAAGCGGCTCGGGGCAGGGAAGCGAGTAGTCACGCTGATTCCGGACTCTGCTGAACGGTATTTGTCGAAGAAGATTTTTGAAGGCGGAATCTAGGAAGGGCGCAGTTGCAGAGGTGAGACGTCAGATTGCAAAGGTAAAAACTCGTGCTGGCAACCGTTGGGTTTACTTCTGCAATCTGACCTCTCACCTCTGACCTTCCTCTGGCCCCAGGAGAACACTTGACCTCTAAAAAATCGGGCTTCGCAACCCGTGCTATTCATGTTGGACAGGAACCCGATCCCCTTACCGGCGCTGTCGCCGCGCCCATCTATCCGACTTCCACCTACGTTCAGGAAGAAATCGGCAAGAACAAAGGTTACGAATACGCGCGCGTATCGAACCCGACGCGCGACCGGCTGGAGACAAATCTGGCGGCGCTCGAAGGCGGAACAGCGTCGCGCGTTTTCGCCAGCGGAATGGCCGCGATCAACGCCGTCGCTACCATGCTCAAAGCAGGCGACCACGTCGTCGCCGGCCACAATCTCTACGGCGGGACGCCGCGCCTGTTCAATCAGGTCCTGGCTAACTTTGGTCTTGACATTCACCTACGTCGATACATCCGACGTCAACAAGGTTGAGCGCGCATTGCAGAAGAACACGCGGCTGTTGTTCCTGGAGACACCGACCAACCCGCTGATGGAACTGTGCGATCTCGCGCACCATCTGTGAAGTCAGTCACCGGCATGATGTCGAGGTTGTCGTCGACAACACTTTCATGTCGCCGTATTTCCAGCGTCCGATCGAACTCGGCGCCGACATGGTCGTCCACTCCACCACGAAATTTCTCAACGGACACAGCGACGGACTGGGAGGGGTTGTGGTCTGCACCAAACCGGAGCAGGCGGAGAAACTCGCGTTTCTTCAGAAATGCTGCGGGCGCCATCCTGTCGCCCTTCGAGTGCTGGCTGATCCTGCGCGGCGTCAAGACTCTTGCCGTTCGCATGGAACAGCACGACCGCAGCGGCCGCAAGGTCGCCGACTATCTCTCGAAGCACAAAAAGGTGCAGAAGGTTTTCTATCCCGGCCTGCCGGATCATCCGCAGCACGAGCTGGCCAAGCGGCAGATGTCGGGCTTCGGATCGATGATCGCATTCGAAACCGGATCGCTCGCGAACGCCAACAAAATGCTGCGCAAGGTGCGCGTCTGTTCGCTGGCCGAGTCCCTGGGCGGAGTGGAGACGCTGATTTCGCATCCCGCCACCATGACGCACGCCGCGGTCGGCGAAGAGGGCCGCCGCAAAATCGGCATCACCGACGGCATTGGTGCGAATATCCGTCGGGATCGAGGATGTGGACGATATTATCGCCGACCTCGACCAGGCGCTGACGGCGATCTAGAAACTTCCAGTCACGCGGCGCACGTTGTAAACTTCGTTTCTATGGAGTGGTTCGAAAACGAAGACTTTTGGCGCGATTTCTATCCTTACATGTTTCCCGCGGAGCGGTTTGCCGCCGCCAAGGAAGAGGTCAGCCGGATCGTGACGCTTACCCGATGCGGCGGAGGCAGCCTGCTCGATCTCTGTTGCGGACCAGGGCGCCATGCGGTGGAGTTCGCGCAATGCGGGTTTCAGGTCACGGGGGTTGACCGGTCGCGATTTCTGCTGGACAAGGCACGCGAGCTCTCGACCAAAGCGGGCGCCTCAATCGAATGGATCATGGAAGATATGCGGAGTTTCGTTCGTCCGGCTTCGTTTGACCTGGCGTGCAATCTCTTTACCTCGTTTGGATATTTCAAAGATGAGCAAGACAACCTTCGGGTGCTGCGAAACATTTATCACAGCCTCAAAAAGACGGGCGTGCTGGTGATCGAGGTGGTCGGTAAAGAACGGCTGGCGCGAACCTGGCAGAACACAATCAGCACCGAGCTCGCAGATGGCTCATTGATGGTGCAGCGTCCTCAACTTCGCGATGACTGGTGCCGTGTTTACTCGGAGTGGATCCTGATGAAAGACGGCCGCTCACGGAGCTTCAGTTTTGAACACACCATCTATTCTGGCCGTGAACTCAAAGATCGCCTGCTGAACTGCGGGTTCGAGCAAGTGCAGTTGTTCGGAGACCTGCAAGGCTCCGCTTACGATTTGGAAGCCAAGCGTTTGATAGCTGTTGCCCGCAAATCGGACTCTTAGGTTCGGAGCGTCAGCCAATTTGCTCAAACGCCTCAGCGCACCGACTCTCCAATCCACTCCAGATAGGCCGGACCTCCGTCTTCGATGGCAATCTCGATGCACTCCGGCAGTTCGTAGGAATGCAGCTCACCCAGAGCCTCGCGCACGCGAGCGAAGGCGCTGAGCGTCGTCTTGATGACCAGCAGCCACTCCGTTGCCGTCTCGATCTTGCCTTGCCAGCGATATACGGATTCAATCCGGGGAACGATGTTGACGCAGGCTGCCAGTTGCCGTTCGACCAGCGTGTGGGCGATGCTCCGGGCTTCTTCGAGCGAGCCGCAAGTGGTAAGAACGAGCCGTTTGTCGGTCATTTTAAGTAGAATCGAAAGCCTGAATAAAATCGAAACCAAAATCGAGGAGCCCGAGTTTCACTCGAAGCATACGAGGCAAGCCGATGCCGACGCAAATCAAGTTTGGCACATCTGGGTGGCGAACGATGATGGCGGAAGGGTTCACGTTCGCCAATGTCCACCGCGCCGTGCATGGCATCGCGCGCCACGTATCGTCGCAGAAGGCGAGCGGGGCGAAAGTGATCGTCGGCCGCGATCCGCGCTTCCTCGGCGAGAGTTTCTGTGCCATCGCCGCTGACATTCTGTCTACCTACGGCATTACGCCGCTGGTAATTGCGGAGCCCGCGCCCACACCCACCATTTCCTATGCCGTCATCCAATCGAAAGCCGACGGCGCCATCAACTTCACTGCTTCGCACAATCCGCCGGAATACAACGGCATCAAATTTTCGACTCCGGATGGCGCGCCCGCACTTCCCGAAGTCACTCAGGCCATCGAGCGCGAGATCGCAACCTTCGACACGAATCCAAGAACGCCGCACGCGACAAAAACTCGAGTCCCAATCTCTCGTCGCAATATTGACCCGCGCCGCATGTACCTCTCGCGGCTGCGCGAAATCATCGACCTCGACGTCATTAAGAAGGCCGGCGTCAAGATTGCCTTTGATCCGATGTGGGGCGCTGCCCGGGGTTATTCGGACGCGTTTCTGCGCGAGGCCGGTATTACGGTGGCCACCGTCCACGACACGCGCGATGTGCTTTTTGGTGGCCACGCCCCAGATCCCGACGATCACCTGCTCGAGGATCTGCGTCACAAGATGCGTGAAATCGGCGCTGGGATCGGCATTGCGACCGATGGTGACGCCGATCGCTTCGGAATTGTCGACCGGGACGGCACGTTTCTTCAGCCCAATTACATCATCGCTCTGCTCTTTGATTATCTGGTCGAAACTCGCGGCTGGAAAAACGGAGTCGGCAAGTCGGTTGTCACCACCAATCTCATCAACGCGCTGGCCGCAAAGCACAAGATCGAACTGCACGAGACTCCGGTGGGCTTCAAATATATTGGTGAACTCATCAAGCAGGACAAGATCCTCATCGGTGGTGAAGAAAGCGCCGGCCTCTCCATCCGCAAGCACGTCCCGGAGAAAGACGGCGTGCTCGCCGGCCTGCTGTGCTGCGAGATGGTCGCGCGCCGAGGCACCTCGCTCGGCACGCAACTGGCCAACCTATTTGCCGAACTTGGTTCCTTCTACCCTTTGCGGGAGAACTTCCGCTTGACGCCGGAAGCAAAACAGAAGTTTACTGAGAAGTTACGTCGTGATCCGAGCGAGTTCCATGGCATCAAAGTTGCCGATGTCGTGAGGACCGACGGACTGAAGCTCGTTCTCGCCGACGGATCGTGGGTTTGCTACCGTCTGTCGGGCACGGAGCCAGTGGTGCGCGTGTATAGCGAAGCGCGCAGCCGGGAAGAGCTTGCAAAATTGAGTGCGGCAGCCAAAGCATGGATCTTCAGTTAGCAAAAGAACGACCAGGACCACAGCCGAGAATTCGCATCCTTCCACGCGGGGAGGAAGGTCTGCGCGCGGGATTATCAAGCGATGGGTCAGGCGATTGGTCATGTCAAGGACCAGGCCAAAGATCAGGCTCCCAGGGCCGAGGCTGCGGCAGCGCGTTGGGTCGAACGCACGCGGCCGGTCTGGTCATGGCTCGTCCTTGAGTGGCGTCGTCTGGGAACCGCGGCCGCTATCCTTCTTATCGTTGGCCGTGCTGTTGCATGCCATGTTCGGAGCCAACGGCATGGTCGTTTATCGCCAGAAGCACGCCGAACTGCAGTCGCTGCAGAGTGAGGTCGAGCGCCTGCAGGTGGAAAACGCTCAGTACGTCGAACAGATCAAGTCGCTCAAATCCGATCCGGCCGCCATTGAGAAGGAAGCGCGCGAGCAGCTGCACTACACGCGGCGCGGAGAAGTTGTCTACGTTGCTCCCGATCCTCCGCAGAAACCAGCCACCGGCCGCGCCAGGAACGAGCATTAAGAACGGTCGTCTTTCTCGCTGCGCAGCCTCTGCTCTTTTTGTGATAAAGTTCAGGGAACAGAGCACGTGTGGGAACTAGTCTTCTAGTCTTAAGGAGGGTGACATGCGGAAACTTCTCTCGTTGTTACTTACCGGCGCGCTGATTGTGCTGGTTGGCTCGGTGTCATTTGCCAGCGATGCCCAGACCGTGAATGGCTGGGTCAGCGATTCGAAGTGCGGAGTCAAGGGAGCCAACGCGGGCGCGGAAGCATGCACGAAGAAGTGCATTGCAGCTGGCGCCAGCGCAGTCGTGGTGACCGATAAGGATCAGAAGGTCCTGACGGTGGACAATCCCGATTCCCTCAAGGACCACTACGGACATCACGTTGCCGTGACCGGGCACATCGATGGCGACAAGATCCATGTGGATAGCGTCAAGATGCTTTAGGGCCAGCAACTCCAACAGATGCAAAACGGGCGGCCTTGGTGGCGCGCCCTGTGTTTTTCCCCTGTAAGTACCGACGCTCCGCCGAGCTGCTCTCGGCTTGGACGGGCGAGACGCCCGTCCCCACACGAGCGGGTTCTATCGCACCACGCCTTCGAGCGGGGAACTGGCAGTCGCATAAAGTTTTCGCGGCATTCGTCCCGCCAGGTATGCCTGCCGTCCCGCCAGCACTGCGTGCTTCATCGCTTCCGCCATCAGCACCGGTTCCTGAGCGCCGGCGATGCCGGTGTTCATCAGCACGGCGTCGTAGCCCAGTTCCATGGCGATGGCCGCGTCGGAAGCCGTGCCCACGCCCGCGTCCACAATCAACGGAACTCCCGTGATCAGCTCGCGCAGGATTCGCAAGTTAGCCGAGTTCTGAATCCCCAACCCGCTGCCGATCGGCGCGCCTAAAGGCATTACCGCCGAGGCTCCCGCATCCACCAGCCGCTTGGCGAACACGATGTCGTCCGACGTGTATGCCAGCACCGTGAATCCTTCTTTCGCCAGCACACCCGTGGCTTCGAGCGTCGCTTGCACATCCGGATAGAGCGTTGCCTGGTCGCCAATCACTTCCAATTTGATCCAGTCCGAGAGTCCAACTTCGCGAGCCAGCCGGGCCGTGCGGATGGTGTCGTCGGCGGTATAGCAGCCGGCGGTGTTGGGGAGAAGGAAATATTTATTGGGATCGATGTAATCGAGCAGCGATTCCTTGCTGCGATCGAGGTTCACCCGGCGCACGGCCACCGTCACCATATCGGCGCCGCTGGCTTCAAGCGCGCGTGCGGTCTCCTGAAAGGATTTATATTTGCCCGTCCCGACGATCAAGCGGGAACGGAATTGCTTGCCAGCGATAACGAGTGAGTCCGTCATGTCTTTATTGTAAAGGTTGGTGTGTCATCCAGAAACTGTTTCCGCTTCCGCCTTGGCGTACATATCGTCTATCAGCGTGCGGTACCGCTCTTCAATCCCCCGTCGCCGCACTTTCAACGTATGCGTCAGGGTTCCATCCTCCGCCGAGAGCTCTTCTGGGATCACCAGAACACGTTTCAACTTTTCGAAGCGTGCCAGATTCTGGTTCAGGTCCTCGATGATGCCTTCGTACAAAGCTTGCACCTTGGAGCTCGCGACCAGTTCTTCTCGCGAAACAAATTCAACCTGGTTCGCACGCGCCCAATCTTCCAGGGCAGGGAAGTGCGGCGCAATCAGCACTGCGGGAAATTTCCTCCGGTCACCGAATACCACAGCGGTCCCAATCAGCGGGTTCAGCTTCAGCGAATTCTCAATCGGTTGCGGCGCGATGAACTTGCCGCCCGAAGTCTTGATCAGATCTTTCTTGCGATCCGTGATGGACAGGAATCCGTCACCGTCGAGGTGCCCGATGTCGCCGGTTTTGAACCAGCCGTCCACAAACGCGGCCCGCGTTTCCTCCGGACGATTCCAATAGCCCTTGAATATCGAAGGCCCGCGGGCCAGAACTTCGCCGTCCTCGGCAATCCGAACCTCGAGATTCGCCAGCGGCTTGCCGACCGTCCCCAATTTGTTTGCGGCGGGCGTGTTCACCGCAATCACCGGAGAAGTTTCCGTCAGTCCGTACCCCTCGTGGATGGGAATACCGATATCGGCATACCACTCGGCCAATTCGAGGCCCAGCGGCGCGCCTCCAGAAATAAACTCCTCCGCCTTTCCACCCATCCCCGCGCGCACTCTGGAAAAAACCAGCCGGTCCGCAATTTTCATTTTCCAGGAGAGTGCTGCAGGACGCGTTCCGGCCAGAGTCTGGGCGCGGTGAGCGCGCCCCACCGAAAGCGCCCAGCGATAGATTGCATTCTTAGGAAAGCCCTCAGCTTTGGCGATCACTTGCTGGCGAATCTTTTCGTACACGCGGGGCACGCCAATAAAAATGTCGGGTTGCACTTCAGCCAAAGTCTGGGCCAGTTTTGCGATGTCAGGACAATAGGCCAGCACCACTCCACGATAGAGTAGCGCGAAATCCACATGCCGCGCCGTGACATGGGAAAGTGGGAGAAACGATACGCTCACCTCTTCTTCTTTTGTCCCGATGCCGAACACCTCCATCGAAGACGCGATGTTCGACGCCATGTTGCCGTGGGTGAGCATGGCTCCTTTCGGAGTTCCCGTCGTACCTGAGGTGTAGATGATTGTCGCCAGGTCATCGGGGCCAATCGACTGAGCGCGAGCATCGAACTCCGGATCGCGGTCGCTCGGTCCCTGCAGCATCAACCCCTTCATCTGGACCGCGTGCCGCAGTTTCGACGGCGTCCATCACCAGAATCCGTTCCACCGGCGTGCGCCGCTGAATGCTCAGCATCTTTTCCAACTGGTTTTTTGTTGACACCGCGATGACGCGCGCCCCGGAATCGTTGAGGAGGAGCGCCGTTTGCTCAGTGGTTTGTGTGGCGTAAACCGGAACCGTCACAGCGCCGAGGGCAAGCACGGCGAAATCGGTGATTGTCCACTCCGGGCGATTTTCGCTGAGGATGGCGACGCGATCGCCTTTTCCGATGCCCCAGGATTCCAGCGCGCGAGCCACGCCCACGACGCCGCGATAAATCTCGGCGGAAGAGATCGGAACCCAGCCCAGGCCCCCTCGTTGCAGCATGACACGGTCGCGGCGGTTTTTGCAGACCGCCAAAAAAATGTCGTTTAGAGTTTTAAGGCTCATCAGATCCGATCAGGGTTCCCACTCTCATTGTACGCAGTCATTACGCAGAGTCCGAAAAAGTGTCTCGGTATTGCCGCTGGGACCGGCATATCGACGCTTTGACCGTATTCCCAGCGGCAGGGTACGCTTGAAGCTAATCTCTCCGAAGGAGCTCCCATGAAACGAAGGAGTGTTTCAACAGTGCTGGCAGTCTGGCTAATCTCAGCCACGATGGTCTGCCCGCAGATCCAGCTCAGGGCAACCAGGCGCAGGGCAATAAACCCGAGCCGGCACCCTTGAAACTGAATGTCGGGGACGTTGCTCCCGACTTTAAGCTGCACTATTTCGATGGCAGCGATCTAAAAGAAGTTTCTCTGAGCCAGTATCGAGGCAAGAGCAACGTCGTCCTGGCCTTCTACATCTTTGCGTTCACCGGTGGTTGAACCGCGCAAATGAAGGCCTTCCAGCAGAATCTTAAACAGCTGGAAGCCGCCGACACCCAGGTTCTGGGTGTAAGCATGGACAGCCCCTTCGCCAATAAAGCCTTCGCCGACCAGATCGGAGTTACCTTCCCGCTACTGAGTGATTGGGGTGGAGACGTCACTCGCCAGTACGGGATCTATGTTGACAAATACAAAGCCGCGCGCCGCGTCAACTTCCTGATCGGCAAAGACGGAAAGATTCTGGAAGTGCAGATTGACCGGGATGCCATCGATCCCAAAAAAATCGTGGATGCCTGCGAGCGCAAGAAGCTGAGCCGCTGAGTCAAGCGCGCGAGCCGGTTTGACCCTGCTCCACCACGCTGATATGATTTTTCTGCGGGGTGGAGCAGTCTGGTAGCTCGTTGGGCTCATAACCCAAAGGTCGGTGGTTCAAATCCACCCCCCGCAACCATTTACGGATTTGAGGGACTACCGGCGTAGTCCCCAATTCCAAAATCACTGGATCGTGGCTGTTTCGGGCCTCAAATTCTTCAGGGAAACTTCCTTCGCCCTATCCTTCAGTTGCTTTTTGATCGCGGGTGGCAAAACAAGATCTGCTACCCGGCTATTGGCTCGGCGCTTGGTCTTCTCAAATGCTGAGCCGTAGGTATTCATGGTCGTCTTGATGTCGGCGTGCCGCATGAGGCGCTGCTGCACCCCGAGCGGCGTGCCGATATCATCAATCAGCGTTCGATAGGTGTGCCGAAAGCTGTGCCAGCCCACTCCTTGCAACCCGATCTTTTCACCTGCTGGTCGCAAGTAGTCTTTCTGAATGGCATCGCCGTGGACCGGGCGTTTCGTATCCGCATTAGCGAATAGCCAAGCCTCCGGCGTTTCGACACATTGCTTCCGCCAATCCTCCAGAACGGACACTAGCTTGGAATCCAGAAACACTTCGTCCTCTGAAGCTCCGGTTTTTCCGCCGTTCCAGACGTAGCGGCCCACAATGGATCGGGTCAACGTCAGTATCCGCCCCTTCAAATCAAAGTCCTGCCACTGCAATGCCCTGATCTCACTGATGCGCAAGCCCAGGCACATTGCAATCATGACCATCACTTGAATGTGGTACGGAAGCTCTGCGAGAAGAGCCTGATATTGCTCGACCGTAAGCACAACTTTCTTGCGAACACGTTTCGTCACGCCCTTGATTTCGACTAACTGCATCGGGTTTCTCTGAGTCTCCAAAATTTCCCATTTCATCGCGTACTCAAAAATGCGATGCAGGAGACCCTTTATGTTGGACTTCGTTTTGGGAGAATGCTTCAGCTCCTTCAACCACTGTTCCACCTTGAGGGGCTTTTTCACTTCGGCCACGGGAGCCTCGCCCCATTGTGGCAAAATGTGTCTCTTCAAAATGGATACGTAGGACTTCTTGGTTGAATACCGTTCTGGCATTGCTTCGTGCATGTATCGCCTTACCAATGCTCCGAACGATTGACTGGAAGACTGCTCCATCCGCTGGTATCGCAACTCTCTCGACCCCTGCCAGGCATGATCTTCCGTTGGCCATCCTTCCGCATCTCCCGCTAACATTACGCTGCGCTTTCGCGTAATGCCCATCTCGTCCGTTTCGTAAAAGCGCCAAACCCAGACATCCGGGCCTCGCGTTCTCTTCTTGCGGACAATCGTGCCCACGTCTTGCTGTGTGCGTTTCAAGAAGCTTTCCTCCTTAAAGCGCGCACGGATGACGCTTCCGACTCTACACGACAACGCATGTGCGAAACTAGCTCTGAAATTCGAAAACGCCAGCGCTTGCGGACTCCGTTGCCTATGGGATGTGCGGGAAGCCAGCCCTCCCGAGCCATCTTCTTCACGGTCACCGGGCTGATCTTCAAAAAGTTTGCTGCTTCTTCGGGCGTTACGAAGGGTTCGTTGTCTTCGGCTGGATTCATTTTCTACTCCATCCCGGATCTTCCGACGGGCCCATTTTGCTGAGCGTGCAGCAATCCTTGCGACGTAGGTCGTCTGACCGGGGAGCAAACGTTGCACTTGACACTAACGCAGGTGTACCAATACAGTCAATATGTAACGTTACGATATTTAGTGAGGCTGACCCCTTGGCAGACAAGACCCCAATCCTGCAGCAGCCGGTGATCTCCATTCGTGTTTCCGACGAGCTGCGTCAAAGGCTCGAAACTTTGAAGGAAATCATGGCCGCCAAGAGTGGCGAACCCGTCTCAACATCGGAGGCGGCAAAGCAGCTTCTTGAGTCCTCTAAAGAGGAGCGATTGGAGTTCGTAAATCTACTCTCGGAGCCAACCGATTCCCTGGTGAAGATTCGCGGGAAGGTAGACGCAAAGCTGCCGCTTTCGCAAGCCGAATGGACCCTGGTTGCCTACTACTGTCAGCAGGGTGCGGAGCTGTTCGCAAATACCGGCCAGACGGACATTTCCTTTGAATCTCTCGCCGCAATTCTTGAAGCTTTCCTTGCCGTTTATGGACTTGTATCCAAACAGAGAAAGAGGGGTCCGATGGCCCCTTATCTCCTCACCAATCTGCCCTCTGAAAGGCAAAATGCGGCGAAGCCTTCAGAAGAGATTGCAAACGACGATGTACAACGGGCCGTGAACCGAACCATTCACACGCTAAAGAACGCTGACAGCGAGACTCCGCGACCGATTCATACCGCTCGACTTCTCTACATGGTTCTTGACAACGAAAGGTTTCTAAACATCGAGAAGCTGAACGAAGCGCTGCGACCGTACTGGCCGATTCTCTGGCGCGTGTGCGCCCGTGGCCACTATCTCCGCCATGAAGAACCCCTACGGGATGGTGCATTTTGGGGTGCCGATTCTAGGTTGAGAAATCCTGGGCCATTGCCGTCGTTCCAGGAAGGAGAATACCGTCTCGAATTTCATCGGGGACCGGAGACGGAGTTTTCTGTCTGGCTGTATTTTCCCGGAAGATTTGCTCTGCAATATCCGCTCTTCGATTACCCGAGAATTGCGGAACTTCGGACGATCCTGGAAGGGCTTGATCTCCGCGACACACTGATCTTCTGGGAAGGCCGCTATTTCCTCGCGTCTACGTGGTTCGACGAAGAAGAAAAGGTCGGCGTCGATCTTCGCTCTCGGGACAATGGTATCCGCCTCTTGTTTCACCATGATGATTGGCAGGCGATTAAGAGTCTGTTTCGCCGCGGCTGGCAGGCGCCGGAAGTGGTCCGTCTGTGGAATGCGTTGGCGAGGGAGTATGGCGAGCTGTGAAAGGCGCGGTGCTTCGCA
>CAVXBU010000001.1:0-502941 GCA_963760175.1 uncultured Acidobacteriaceae bacterium | reverse complement strand
ACGACCGCGTCTGCTCCTATCTCGAGATCGGCAAGAAAGAAGCCAAAGTAGCCTCGGGCGGCGGACGTGCCGACCAGTTCGCCAAGGGTTACTATGTGCAGCCGACTATCTTCTATAACGTGGATAACAACGCCCGCATTGCGCGCGAAGAAATCTTCGGCCGGTTGCGGCCGTGATTCCGTTCGACGATGAAAAAGATGCGTTGAAGATCGCAAACGACACGCCCTACGGGCTGGCTGCGGCCGTTTGGACGCGCGACATTTTCAAAGCCATGCGCGCGGTAAAGGCGTTACGCGCGGGCATAGTGTGGGTGAACCACATGCAGCCGACTTATGTAGAAGCCCCGTGGGGAGGCTACAAGCAGTCGGGCTTTGGCCGCGAACTAGGGCCGTGGGGCATCGAAGAATATCTCGAGACCAAGCAGGTGTATATCAATCTGAATGAAGCTCCGATCGGTTGGTACTAAGAACTGATAACTGACAACTGGGAACTGACTTATGTCCACTATTCAATTACGCACTCCGATTCCCGGGCCCCGCTCACAGGCGCTGATGAAGCGGCGCAATGCTGCTGTTGTGCAGGCGGCCTTTCATGCCACGCCGGTCTTTGTTGCCAAGGCGGAAGGAGCTGTCATCGAAGACGTTGACGGCAACCGCCTGATTGATTTTGCCGGCGGCATCGGCTGCCTCAACACAGGACATCGCGCACCGGCGGTGGTTGACGCAGTGCGCCGCCAACTCGATCGCTTCCTGCACACCAGCTTTAATGTGCTGCCCTACGAGAGCTATGTCGCCGTCTGCGAAAGGCTGAACGCGCTGGCGCCGGGCAAGGGACCGAAGAAAACCCTGCTCGTGAACACGGGCGCGGAAGCAGTCGAGAATGCGATCAAGATCGCGCGCAGTTACACGAAGCGGCCGGCGATCATCTGCTTCGAAGACGCGTTCCATGGACGCACTTACATGGCGATGGCCACGACCAGTAAGACGCATCCTTACAAGGCGGGGTTCGAGCCGTTCCCGAGTGAGGTGTATCGCATTCCGTATGCGTATTGTTATCGCTGCTCTTACTCGATGACGTATCCGTCGTGCGATGTGCACTGCGCGCGGCACATCGAAGACACGTTCAAGCGGGTGGTGGCGGCCGAATCGGTGGCGGCGGTGATCGTCGAGCCGGTTCTCGGAGAAGGTGGATTTGTTACGCCGCCGGCAGAGTTCTATCCGACACTGAGCGCGATTTGCCGCAAGCACGGCATCCTGCTGATCGCCGACGAAGTGCAGACTGGGTTCGCGCGCACGGGCGCTATGTTCGCTTGTGAACGCCTGGGACTCGAACCCGATCTAGTCACGATGGCGAAATCATTGACGGGCGGCTTGCCCATGGCTGCGGTTACGGGTCGCGTGGATATTATGGATGCGCCCGGCTCCGGGCAGCTGGGCGGCACGTTCTCAGGCAATCCGGCGGCCTGCGAGGCGGCGCTGGCCGTGCTTGACATTATCGAGAAGGAAAATCTCTGCGCGCGCGCGAATGTTCTGGGCGAGCGTTTCCGCAAGCGCGCGGCGAAGTGGCAGGCGCGCTGGGAACTGGTGGGCGATGTCCGGGGACTGGGTGCGATGCAAGCGATCGAACTGGTGCGCTCGAAGGCAACGCGCCAGCCTGCTGACGAGGAGACGAAACAAGTGTCACAATACTGCTACGAGCATGGGTTGGTGACGATCACCGCTGGATCGTACGGCAACGTGATTCGTCTGCTCGTACCGCTGGTGATTACTGACGCGCAGATGGACGAAGGCATGGACGTGCTGGAGTCCGCGCTGGCTCACGTTGCCGAGAAGAAAGACGCGTTGACGGAGCAGCTCACTTAGGGCGACTGTTCTACGTGCTTCTTTAATACTTATTTCTTTGCGATTACGAAAGGTAGCATCCTCATGTCAACTGTTGCCGCACCTCCCGCCAACAAGATCCCACAATTTGTTAATGGTCAGTGGGTCGAATCGCACGCCGCCGAATGGCAGGACGTTGTCAATCCAGCGACGGCTGAGATCATCGGCCGCGTTCCGATTTCCGACGCCGCCGAGGTTACGCGCGCCATTGATGCGGCACAGGCTGCCTATCCGGAATGGCGGCGCACTCCCGCGGAAGACCGCATCCAGCCGCTCTTCAAGCTGAAGATGCTGCTGGAAGAACACCAGGACGATCTTGCGCGCGTCATCACGCAGGAAAATGGCAAGACGTTTGCCGAAGCGAAGGCGGAAATGCGGCGTGCGATTGAGAATGTTGAAGTCGCCTGCGGCATTCCGATGATGATGCAGGGCCACAATCTGGAAGATGTGGCGCGCGGTATTGACGAGACTATGATTCGCCAGCCGCTGGGCGTGGTGGCGGCGATTGTGCCTTTTAATTTTCCGGGCATGATTCCGTTCTGGTTTTTGCCTTATGCGATTGCCTGCGGGAACACGCTGATCATCAAGCCCTCGGAGCGCGTGCCGCTGACCATGAAGCTTGCATTCGAGTTGCTGGAGAAAACGGGGCTTCCGAAGGGCGTCGCGAACCTGGTCAATGGCGGCAAGGTTGCGGTCGATACTCTGATTGATCATCCAAGTGTGCGGGCGATCAGCTTTGTCGGGTCGACGCCGGTCGCGCGCTACATTTATGCGCGTGCTGGGGCGAATGGAAAGCGCGCGCAATGCCAGGGGGGCGCGAAGAATTACGTGATCGTGCTGCCCGACGCTGACATGCAAATGGCGACGCAAATCATTTCCGACAGCGCTTTCGGATGTGCGGGACAGCGCTGCCTTGCCGTTTCGGTTGCGGTGACGGTGGGCGAGGCGCAAAAAACATTTCGCGACTCGATCAGCGAAGCTGCGGCGAACCTGCGCGTGGGCAATGGACTCGACGAGGGCGTGCAGATGGGGCCCGTGATCACGCGCCAGAGCAGAGAACGGGTGCAGGGTTTGATTGGCGCCGGCGCCCGGGACGGCGCGAAAGTGGTGGTCGACGGCCGCAATCCCAAGGTGGCGAAATATGAAGCCGGAAATTTTGTGAAGCCTACCGTGCTCGACGGCGTTCCGGCGAGCAGCGAACTGACGAACACGGAAATCTTTGGTCCGGTGCTCAGCCTGGTTCACGCGGGCAACATGGACGAAGCCATGGATATCGTGGCCCGCAGTCCATTTGGTAATCAGGCATCGCTGTTTACGTCGAGTGGATCGGCGGCGCGGCGCTTCAGGTATGAAACTCCGGCGGGAAATATCGGAATTAACATTGGGGTTGCCGCGCCGATGGCGTACTTTCCTTTCAGCGGATGGAAAGACAGCTTCTTCGGAATCATGCACGCACAGGGACGCGATGCGGTCGAGTTCTACACCGAGAAGAAAATTGTCGTCGAGCGCTGGGCGAAGGAGCACTCGCGCAAGTTCTGACTAGGTGCTGAGTGAGTACGGACAACATTATGAGTACTTCAACTGAAGTTCCCACCATGACCGGCCAAGAGATGGTCGATCTTACTAAGAAACACACTCTGTTTGAGTGGTCGGCGCAATCCAAGGTCGATCCCATCCCCGTGGCTCGGGCTAAGGGTATTTATTTCTGGACGCCGGAAGGGAAGCGATTCATCGATTTCAACAGCCAGTTGATGTCGGTGAACATCGGACACGGCGATGAGCGCGTCATCCAGGCCATTACCGAGCAGGCAGCGGTGCTGGCCTATGCCAATCCGTTCATGGCTACGGAGCCGCGGGCGCGGCTGGGGGCGAAATTGGCGGAGATCGCTCCTGGCGATATTGACACGTTCTTTTTTACCAACGGCGGCGCTGAAGCTAATGAAAATGCCATCAAGATCGCGCGCTTCTTTACGGGACGCCACAAGATCCTTGCACGCTATCGCTCGTATCACGGCGCGACGGCCGGCGCCATCAGCCTTACGGGCGATCCTCGCCGATGGGCCGCCGAGCCGGGGATTCCGGGCGTGGTGCGCGTGCTCGATCCGTATCATGGCATCGAGCGCGGATGGGAATCGGCGGAAAGCTTCGCTGGCCATGATCGACGAAATTATTCAGTTGGAAGGCCCGCACACGATTGCGGCTTTCATTCTGGAGCCCGTGACCGGGACTAATGGCGTTCTGGTGCCGCCGGATGGATACCTTGAAGGGGTGCGGAAGTTGTGCGACAAGTATGGGATTCTGATGATCGCCGACGAAGTGATGTCGGGCTTCGGCCGTACTGGTAAGTGGTTTGCGGTCGATCATTGGAAGGTTGTCCCAGACTTAATTTGCATGGCGAAAGGACTTACTTGCAGTTATGTTCCGCTGGGCGCTGTCGGAATGCGGCAACATATCGCGAAGTATTTTGACGATAAAGTATTCTACGGAGGACTTACTTACAACAGTCATCCGATAGGATGCGCTACGGCACTGGCGACTATTCGCGTTTATGAGGAAGACGATCTCATCGAGAATTCCCGGAAGATGGGCGCCGTCATGAAGATGCTGAGCGCGGAGTTACAGGCGAAACACCGGTCGGTGGGAGCCGTGCGCTCGATCGGGTTGTTTGGTATCTTCGAGCTGATTCGGGATCGCAAGACACGGCAGCCCATGGCTCCATTCAACGGTACTTCCGATGAAATGGTTGCGCTCGGGAAGTTCTTCCGGGAGAACGGGCTCTATACCTTCGTTCGCTGGAATACCTTCTTCACTAACCCTCCGCTATGCATCAACGAGCAGCAACTGCGGGAAGCGTTTGCGATCATCGACAAGGGGCTGGAGATTACGGATCGCGCGGTGAAGGAGTAGGGCTATCGAGCTATCTCACAGCGAATGACAGGTGGCAGTTCTTCTCGAAGTTGGCAGCCGCTCGTCTGGGTCTTCATCATCGCCGCTGCTAGGTTTAGTATTCGCTGGGCGGCTTGTTCCGTGCTTACTCCGCGCGCGTGAATGTTCGAGATAAGGTTGCGATGGGCGTCAGTGTCCGATGCTTTGGGCCGGTACGCCATGTATGCGGAGAGACTTTCAGCGGTTGCCAAGCCTGGGCGCTCGCCGATAAGAAGGACCGCAACTTTGGGGCTGAGTAGTTCGCCAAGTTCGTTGAGAACGCCCACCCGGCAGTAACGAATTACAAATATCTGGCCGACACTCCAGCCTCGTGTTTTTGCTCCTTCGCACAGAAGGGGCAACAGTCGAGGAACTTGCATCATAACGGCAGTTACCGAGAGGCCGTCTCCGATCACGATTTGCAGGTCGTGTCCCGCGGTGCAACGCCTCTTCAGTTCCGCGCGGGAGGCGTCATTCAGGTGGCGGCCCAAGTCCGGGCGCAAGAGATACTGATCTTTACTTGCCGCCTGGGAGCAGACTTGAAACAGATTCCACTTTTGCGCGAAGTCTTTGCCGAGATCAGTGGCGAGATCTAACTCGGTGCGGACGGCATCGCGGGCGGCAGAGTGGGCCTCGCGCAAATCCAGTTGAGTGTTCGTTCTGTATGCGGCCCCGCTTCGGCCTGCCAGCAGGCGCGCCGGTGTTCGGACGCGGACTTTCTTTATGATCTCGGACAGATCGTGCTCGGGCGGATCTGGCTTTGCGAGTTTGTTATCTTCTTTGGGCATTCGAGCTATCCCTCTTTAGCAGGCGCCGGGAAAAGCGGTCCAGGGGACAAAGCTTACCTCGGGCGCTAAAGCGCTGCACACTTTACACGACTTAACGGCACGACTGAAGTCGTCCCCTTCCCGTTCTCGCTTGAACATCGTTCGGGGGTGGGCCCTAGACGGGGCAAGCCCCGTCTCTACACGACATTTTTGCAGATCGTGAGGTCGTGCTCTTTGCAAGAATCTGACCCGAAGCATTTATAAAGCTTTTTCCAGCGATGCCTCCAAACCCTGCATCAGTTGCCGGCGTGCGGACGAGTCTAGCGGTGCCGGTTCTGTGCCACGGTAGATTCCCGTACCTTGCAGCCACGCCAGGAACTCTGGTGCAGGGCGCAACTGGAAGAGGCGTCTGGCGGCCAGCGCGTCGTGATAGCTGGTGGATTGGTAGTTCAGCATCACGTCGTCTGAACATGGAACGCCCATGAAGTAATTGCAGCCTGCGGCCGTCAAAAGGAGCAGTAAGTTGTCGGCGGAGTTTTGGTCGGCGGCGGCGTGATTGGTGTAGCAGACATCGCAGCCCATCGGCAGGCCGAGTAACTTACCCATGAAATGGTCTTCGAGTCCAGCGCGGATGATCTGCCTTTCGTCGTACAGATACTCAGGACCGATAAAGCCGACGACACTGTTGACGAGAAACGGATGGAAGGCGCGTGCGACTCCGTAGGCTCGCGCTTCGAGGGTCAGTTGATCGACTCCGTGATGCGCTTCGGCGGAGAGAGCGCTGCCCTGGCCGGTTTCGAAGTACATGACGTTGTCGCCTGCCCAGCGGATATCGCGCCGGCGATGATGTTCGAGAACCTGTTCCCGGCCCTCGCGCAGCATGTTCAATGTGATTCCGAAGCTGCGGTTGGCGGCTTCCGTCCCCGCGACGGACTGGAAAAGAAGGTCGACCGGCGCCCCGCGATTTAACGCCGCCAGTTGCGTAGCGATATGTGCGAGGCAACAGGTCTGGGTGGGGATTTCGTAGGCGTCGACCAGGCGATTCAACGCCAGAAGAATCGCGCTGACGGTCTCCACCGAGTCGGTGGCGGAGTTCACGCCGATGACTGCGTCTCCGCAGCCGTAGAGCAGTCCTTCGAACGCGGCCAGAAGGATTCCGCCGACGTCGTCGGCGGGGTGGTTGGGTTGTACACGGATGCCCAGCACTCCACGTTCACCCATGGTGTTGCGGCAGCGTGTGATGTTGCGGAGTTTGACGGATGCTAACACCAGATCTTTGTTGCTCATCAGCTTGGTTACGGCGGCGGCGATTTCAGGGATGATGGCTTTCTGCAGTGGCTGTAGTTGGGTGTCGGTCGTCCCGTCGTCGAGGAGGAACTCGCGAAACTCGCCGACCGTCATACCGGCAATGGAGCGGAAGGCGCGCTGGTCGTATGAGTCGAGAATTAGGCGGGAGACATCGTCCTCGGAAGGGTCGATCAGCGGGCCGCGGACGATTTCATCGAGCGTCAAGTCGGCGAGCTTGCGTTTCGCCGCGACTCGCTCTCGTTCCGAGCGTGCGGCGATGCCGGCCAACTGGTCGCCAGACTTTTCCTCGTTGGCTTTGGCAAATAGCTCGCGGAGGTCGGAAAAATCGAATCGTTCGATCATGCGTCCATAAGGTGCGGTTTTGCAGACACCATGGTATCGAAAAAGTCGTGACAGAGTGTTCTCTTGATTCGAGATTCCGGGGCTTTAGGAGCCAGCATGTGCGGAAAGAGTTTGCCGAGTGCGCGGAGAGCTCACCTCAGGCGCTAAAGCGCGGACACATTTTCACTGGTTTGCGGCACGAGTAAACTCGTGCCCTTCCCGTTCGTGGAGAAGTCAGAGTCTTCCTGAGCTGCTAACTCATGCCCTTCCCAAAATCGGTATGAATTGAGTTTTGTTGCGGCTTGGCTAGCGCCAGCTGCGCAGTTGACCGTCGCCCGGGGGAACGACCATGGGCTCGTGGTGGGCTTTGGTGGCGTGAGTATTGATTGCGGTCGCGGCCTGGGTGCGGAGGTTGCCGGCCTTGGCGTCGAAATCGAGCGTGCTCACGCTGTGGTTGCAGCGTGTGCACGTGAACTTCATGCCGCTCTTGATGCGCTCGATTCGGTAGGCTTTCACTGTCTGAATTGTAGCCCTTCGCTGGGGGAAGCGATGTAATCCATGGTGGGGCAGCGAAAGTAACTCTGGCGCCGGGTTAGGTGGAGTGCGTTGGCCGGGGCGGGAGCCGAGCTATGCTCGGCTTGGACAGCCGGGGCGGCTGTCCCTACGCGGGCGTGGGCTCATCCCCGCGCAACGCTGGACGGGCCAGAGGCCCGTCACCACACAAACATCTCTCCACCAGCTTATTTTGCCAGGCGGTTGTATTTTTTCAGGACCTCGCGCAGGCGGTCGTGCGGGCAGGGCGATTACGGTGTGATCGTCAATGCCGGTCATCGTTTCGGCGGCGACCATGGCGTTGATACAGCTTCTTCGGTGGCCTGGACGGTGGCGAGGAACAGGGGATCGAGGCTGTCGTTCGGCAGCATTTTCAGGTCGTGGACTCCCTTGGAGGACGCGGCTCCGGGATTCGCGGTGGAGAAGGCGACGAAGATGTCGCCGGAACCGTCCCCGGAGTAGCTGCCGTCGCGGCCGAGGCCGAGCGAAGCTTTGCGTGGCCAGGCGCCTGCAGTTGTGTCGGGAATCAGCGGCGCATCGGTGGCGACGACGATGATGATCGAGCCGATGTCATCTTTCGCAGACCGTGTGCTCGGGAATTTCCTTGCCGACGGGGACGCCGGCGATCCGCAGCTGGTCGCGCTGCCCATAGTTGCACTGCACGAGCACGCCGACCGTGTATCCGCCAGCTTTCGCATCGAGCACGCGCGAGGATGTTCCGATGCCGCCTTTGAATTCGTTGCAGATCATGCCGGTGCCGCCGCCGACGTTGCCTTCTTCGACCGGGCCGCCGTGCGCGGATTCGAGCGCGTGGAAGACGTGCTCGGGCTTTACGTGGAATCCATTGATGTCGTTGAGATAGCCGTCCCAAGTTTCGGCGACGACCGGCAAGGACCACCAGTAGCCTTCGATGTCGGGCTCGCCGCGCTTCACTTTCCAGGCGATGACGGCATCGCGCACCACGCCGACGCTGTGCGTGTTGGTGATCATGACGGGCCCGTCGAGGAAGCCGGACTCTTCGAGCCAGGTTGTGCCGGTCATTTCGCCGTTGCCGTTGAGGGTAAACCAGGCGGCGAAGACGGAGTCGTTGCGCGTCGTTGCCGCGGGGAAGAACGGCGGTGACGCCGGTGCGGACCGGACCTTCTCCGACTTTGAGTTTGCCGCTGCCGGAGATGAGCGTGGTGTGTCCGACTTCGACGCCTTTGACGTCGGTGATGGCGTTGTACGAGCCGGGTGCGCCGTCGAAGGGAACGCCGAGGTCGCGGGCACGGGGCTTGGTTTGGGCAAAGGCGATAGTCGCGACACAGAGAAGAGCACAGAGAGGTTTGGTGAGGAATGGGAGTATTCGAAGTCGCATCATAAGTTTGTTGATGGAGTGTCGGCGGCAGTATAAAGCATGAGAGCGTTGGGTTAGAATCCTGCTAGAACGGGGCCCCCAAAATCGGGGAGAGCAGTCGCATTCAGGAGACGAAATGGAAAACTGGAAGCGGGCGGTGATTGCGGGATCGGTGGGAGCGGCGGCGATGTTGCTGGTGAAGGGGAAACGTCCGGCGGCGGTGCTGGTGGGAGGCGTGGGATTGGCGGTGCTGGCTTCGGAGTATCCGGACCAGTTTGCGCAGATTCGCGAAGAGCTGCCTTCGTATGTGCGGCAGGGAACGCAGTTTCTGGAAATTGCGATGAAGATCGGCAACAGGATTGAGGATTTGGCGGAAAAGCGGGCGGCGCAGGCGTTTGAGGAGCTGGGGGAATTTTGAGACTCCGTCGAAGGACGGGGCAAAGCCGCCGTCACCACACGACGCGAGTCTTACTACTCGATTCCCAGTTGTTTGCGGGCTTCGGGGCTTAGGCGTTCGGGAGTCCAGGGCGGATTCCAGACCACGTTGACGTTGGCGTTGCGGACGCCGGGGAGTTGCTCGACGCGGGACTTGACCTGCGCGCTGATGTTGACATGCTCGGGGCAGCCCTGGGCGGTGAGGGTCATATCGACGGTGACGTCCTGCTGGCCTTCGGGTACGTCGTCGAAGCGGATTTCGTAGATCAGGCCGAGATCGACGATGTTGACGGGGATCTCGGGATCGTAGCACTGCTTGAGTGCGTTTAGAACGTCATCCTGGGCGATGGGCATGGTCTTATTCTATAGCGAAGCTGCGGGTTGAGGCGACCACTTGCCGAGCTGGCGCTCGGCTTGGACAGCCGAGGGCGGCTGTCCCTACGCGGTCCTGGACGGGCCAGAGGCCCGTCACCACACGAAACAGAGCGGGTTCTTAGATCATGGCTATGGATTCGGAGTTTCAGAAAAAACTGCAAATCTTCCTGGTGGCTGCCATTGTGCTGGCGGGCGGACGGGCCGCCTACATTGTCTACGAGCGGCACGAGGCGATGAAGGAAGACGCGAAGCCCAGGCAGGAATCTGCACTGAATGCGGACTACTACGTTACGCCGAAGAAGTTGCATCCTTATGATCTGAAGTCGGCGCGTCAGTTGATCGAGCAGCCGGTGTGGGTGAAGGTCGGTTATCAGCTTACGTACTATCCATACGATCGGGAGCGGCACAAAGCGGATTTCGGGCATGAGGCGGGAACGCTGCTGCCGTTGCAGAAGCTGGCGATTCAGGATGTGGTGACCGATATTGCCCCGAAGGCTCCGGGGATGAAGCAGGTGATGGCGTGCTTTGCGCTGGAGGGCAAGGATTATGCGGCTCCGATTGGCGCGGAGAAGGACGGCGAGTTCAAGATTTACTCGGACGACATTTTCTTCATCGAAGATCCGCACGATCTTTATAAGCATTGGCCCGCGGATGTCTGGCAGAAGATTGACGCTCATGAAGTGCAAGCGGGGATGAGCGAATTGCAGGCCAGTTTCGCAATTGGACTGGGCATTCCGGAGGGTTCGGGCGATTACGGTTCGCGAACTCTGCACTACCCGAATGGTGGAAAGCCGCTGGTGATTACTTTTGAAAATGACAAGGCGGTTGAGATCAAGCCGGGTGCGTAGGCCTGCAGTCGGCGTACAATTCCGGGCATGAAACGAACGATCGGGTTTGTTGTTGCCTCTCTTCTGTTTTTCTTCTTTAGCTGCTCCCCAAGTTTTGCCGCACCTCGCACCCTGCGCGTGGATTATTACCACACTGGAAACTCGCACGAAGAATGGTTCAGCCTGGATCGGGTGGTGCTTGAGCCGCTGGAGTGGCCGGGAAATCTTAGCAAGACGATCGATGAAACTCAGCTGGGAGACTACCTGTTTGAAGTGCGCGAGCAAGCGAGTGGGAAGCTGTTGTACTCGCGTGGATTCAATTCCGTGTTTGGAGAGTGGAAGACGACGGAGGAAGCGCTCCACGGGAATCGGACGTTTTCGGAGTCGCTGCGCTTTCCGAGTCCGGACGTGCCGGTTGAGGTGTCGCTGAAAGAGCGTGCTGGGAGCGAGTTTCGGCGGATTATGGAAGGAAGTCTGGAAGACGGTCGTCGATCCGAAGGATAAGTTCGTTGACCGGTCGCGTCCACCTTCGCCGGGGGCGTTGATGGAATTGCAGAAGATGGGCGATCCGGCGACCAAGGTGGATTTGCTGGTACTGGGCGATGGTTACACGGCGGCGGAGCGCGGGAAGTTTGAGAAAGACGCACGGCGATTCATGGAGGCGCTGTTTTCGACATCGCCGTTTCGCGAGCACCAGAAAGATTTCAACGTGTGGGGACTGTGTCCGGCGGCGGAGGAGTCGGGTGTGTCGCGGCCTTCGAGCGGAATTTATCGGCGGTCGCCGGTCGGGTGCTTCGTATGACACGTTCGGCACCGAGCGCTATGTGTTGACCACGGAGAACCGCACGTTGCGGGATGTGGCGTCGTTCGCGCCGTATGAGTTCATCGAAATTCTGGTAAATGGGCAGACTTACGGTGGCGGCGGAATTTTCAATCAGTACGCGACAGTGGCGATCGACAATCTGTGGGCGGGATATGTGGGCGTGCACGAGTTTGGGCACCAGTTCGCCGGGCTGGCGGATGAATACTATACTCCTATGTGGCGTATCTGCCGGCGGCAAATAAGACGGAGCCATGGGAGCCGAATGTGACCGCCATGCTCGATCCGGCAAATTTGAAGTGGAAGGATCTGGTCGCGTCCGGGAACGCCGCTGCCGACGCCGTGGGATAAAGAGGAGTTTGATCGCTTTGTAGAGCGACATCCAGCGGCAGCGCAAAGAGCTGCGGGCGGCGGGAAACCTGAGGCGGAGATGGATGAACTTTTCCGCAAAGAGCGCGAGAAGGAAGATGCGATGCTCGGTTTCGCAGAAATACGCGGGAAAGTCGGAGCGTTCGAGGGCGCGAACTATGAGGCGAAGGGCTACTACCGTCCGGAGGTGGACTGCATCATGTTCACGCGGTATAAGAAGTTTTGCGCGGTGTGCCGGCGGGCGATTGAGCGGGTGATTGGGATGTATGCCAGCTAAGAGTTGCTTCACCGCCGAGACGCCGAGGGCGCGGAGAAGAGCTTTAGGAAGTACTTAAGCGCGCGCGAACGAACTCTACTACTTCTGGCGTCACGTAGTTTGGCGGATGGATCGTAAACGTCGGGCGGTCGATGACAGGCTTCAGCGAGACTCGTTCCCAGGCTGGCTCTTGGAGCTTCGGCCGAGTGCAGCAGCACGGCGTCGGCGCGGTCGAGATAAGTTTGCGCGGAGGCTTTGAAATCGGCGGTCTGCGGATCGAGTACGGTCAGATAGAGATCCGGTTTCAGGAAGCGCAGGATGCTGTTCGATTCGATGATGCATTTTGTGTCGAGGCGAGGATCTTGCGGATGCGCGGCATGGCTTCGGCGAGATGCCCTTGCTCGGTGCGAACCCACCAGGAGTGATCGGCTCCGGCGACCAGGAAGCGCGAAGTGTCGGATTCGCCGGAGCGGTCTTTTTCTTCTGATACGGCCCAGGAATGATCGGCGGTGGCACAGTCGCAGGCTTCGCCGTTGGCGGAGCAGACGCCGTGTCCGTATTGCGTGATTTTGAGGGCGGTCCAGTGGAAGTTGGGCAGGGCGGCGATGAGGCCGGCAACGACGCTGGTTTTGCCGACGCTGCGGGAGTGTCCGCCGATGACCAGGATAGGCATGGGAAGGCAGTTCTTAGCTTTTGCTTTTAGCGCTTAGTAGAAGCTCGCAATTTGTGGCGCTGCTGAGACGCGGCGAGCCGCGTCTCTACAGGAATGTTTAATTCTCACGCTTAGCGTTCCTTCTTGGCTGATCGTGATAGAAACGCCAATTCTTTAAGATACTCCCTTATCGGGCGGGCGGGAGTTCCCCAGAATACTACGCCTTTGCCGCGAATCACTTTCTTGGTGGGGATGCCGCTTTGCGCTCCCAGGATTGCGCCTGCTTCGATGCGGACGTGATCCGCGATGCCGACCTGGCCGCCGATTATTACGTTGTCTTCGATGGTGGCGCTGCCGGAGAGGCCGGTTTGTGCGGCGATGACTACGTCCTGGCCGATGTGGACGTTGTGGCCAATGTGGACGAGATTGTCGATCTTGGTGCCGCGGCGGATGCGGGTTTCGTCGAGGGCGCCGCGGTCGATGGTGGAGTTCGCGCCGATTTCGACGTCGTCTTCGATTACGAGGCGTCCGATTTGCGGGAATTGCTCGTAGCGTCCGGTTTGGGAATCGCGGACGTAGCCGAAGCCTTCGCTGCCGAGCACGGCGCCGGCCTGCACGATGACGCGGTCGCCCAGAGTTGTGCCGGGGTAGATGGTGACGTTCGCGTCGACGCGGCAATGGCTTCCGATGGTACTACGTTGTCTCCGATCGCCGAACCCGGGCCGATGGTCGTTTCATCGCCGATCTTGACCTGTTCTCCGATAACCGCGCGCGCGCCGATGGCTACATTCTTGCCGATCTTGGTGGAAGCGGGAACGATGGCGGAGGGATGATGCCGCGACTACGGTCGGGGTCGCGAAGCAGCTTCGCGGCTCGGGCGAAGGTGAGGCGCGGCTGGGGCGGAAATCAAGATGGGCTTGGAAGCTGGCGGTGCTCGGCGAATTCTCCTGCGATAATGGCGGCCGCAGACGAGCGGAGCGCGGTGTTGAGATACTGGGCGTCATCCACGAAGATCAGGCTGTCGCATTGGCGGATTGCAGGCTGGAGACACTGGTCACGGTGACGGAGCCGTCTCCGAGGAGACGGCAGCCGAGTTTTTCGGCGAGATCGCGCAGGGTTCGCTTCATGGTTGTCTATTGTCGCTTTCTGGGGCGGGTGTGTACAACGCGGGAGATACCTCGTGTGGGGACGCCGGGCTTTGCCCCGTCCGAGCGGGGCGGAGCGCCCGCTTCCACACAAAAGGTGAAGGACTTAGTACAGTGGCGGCTCGCCGGGCGGGCGGGTTTTCCAGCGGCGGTGTACCCAGAGCCACTGGTCGGGATAGCGGCGGATGAAGTCTTCGATTACGTGGGTGAATTTTGCTGTGTTGGCTACGATGTCGGCCTCGTTGGCATTGGCATTATCACCGGTGCGAATCAACTCGAGGCGGGATCGAAGTGGAGGATATATTTGCGCAGTTTGGAATCCCACACGGTAAAGCCGGGGACAACGGCGGCGTCGGTGCGCAGCGCTATGCGGGCAAGTCCGCTGGCGGTGCAGGCAGGGATGCCGAAGAAATCAACGAAAACGCCTTGGGGCGGGGTCATGTTGGTGTCCATGAGGATGCCGACGGTCTCGCCGGCGCGCATGGCGGAGAGCAGGCCGCGCACGAAATCGTCTTTGTCGACGGTGCGGTTGCCGTGCATGGTGCGATAGCTTTGGAGGAATGCGTCGATGTAGGGATTGTCGAGCGAGCGCATGACGATCGACAGCGGATGACCTTGCAGGGAATGAGCGAACGCCGAGAGTTCCCAGGCTCCGAGGTGTCCGGTGAGAAACAGAACGCCCTTGCCGCGAGCGTAGGCACGCTCGAAGTTTTCAAAGCCGTCATAGACGACGATGCGTGAGACATTCTCGCGGGTGTAGCGCGGGAAGAGGCAGACTTCGGCAAGCTGGCGCCCGAGGGAGATAAATTCGCCGCGAAGCAAGCGGCGGCGCTCGCGCTGCGACATTTCAGGGAAGGCGAGAGCCAGATTGCGCAGGCCGACGCGACGCAGGCGTCCGTGAAGCGCGTAAACGGTTAACCCGAGCGTGATTCCGATGGCGCGCGCCACGGGGCGGGGAAGCAAGCCCAGAATCTTTATCCAAGGCCAGACTAGAGCGTACTCAAGGCGTTCTCGCACTGTGCCGGAGTGTAGCTCGGTTCGAGTGCTTGGAAACGCAAGGCGCGTGGCCAGAGACTGGTGAACAGAGAACTGGGGTGCGGTCGCTCTATTTTGCCGCTTGCTGCGCCCACTTGGCTAGTGTGCTCAAGAAGGGATACGCGGCTTTGGGAGCTTCGATGTCTCCCTTGAGCGACGTCTTGAAGGGCACCATGCGGCCGTAGAATTCGCGAGTGCTGCTCTTGTCCTGTTTGATGACAGCGCCGTTGAGTTCGAGTCCGGCGAAAAGGCCACGGGAGCGCGAGTAAGTCAGGACCTGCGCCCTCATTTTCCAATCGGTATCAGCGGCCGCGTGGCGTCCGACGGGGCCGGCGGCCGCGCTGGCATCGGCGCCGAGCTTGAACTGGCTGGAGAGCAGGTTGTCCATGCCGTTCTTGTTCATGATCAGCATGATGACATCCGTTGCCTGGCCGCCGATCTGCAAGCCAAAGCTGCCGCCGCCGATGGTAAAGAAAGCGGGCGCGCTCCACCCTTTTTCAGTGCGGCAACTGGCAACTCCCTTGCCGTAACGGGCACCAAAGACGAATCCTCCATTGAGCAGCGACGGAACCACGGCCACGCACTCGGCCGAACCGAGTATTTCTTGCGGGATACCTTTATCCGGCGCGGCCTGGATTTCGTCGAGGACGGTGCCCGCGGCTTCGACGCGGCCGGAAGCTTTGGTGTTGGCTTCAGTGGCCTTGGTTTCTTCATCAGCATTAGTATTCGCGGAAAGATTCGCTGTTTGGAAACATGTCAGGAAACACGCGAGCAGCAGCAGAACGAGGGACTTGCGCATCATGCCTCACTTGGGAACCAGGGTATGGATTCGATTGTCGTATTGACTAACTATTTTACTGACTATGATTCTATTCGATGCGGGCTGCAGAATAGGGGATACCTAGGGAGTGATCAGGGTGAGTCTGGCGGCAAGGCAAAAAAAATGCGGGGCTGAAAGCGGCGACCCTAATCTCCGTTTCCAGCCCCGTCTCCCAGGTTCTGTGGTAGGTGAAGCCAGTATGCGGCAGGTGAAGAGAGGCGGACAAGATTACTAGGGTCACCGTCCCTTAGTAACCAAAGAGAGCGGGGGAGCGGGCCGACCACCAGCCAGACAGCCTGCTGGAGACCCGGTTCTACCAGACACGCGATGATTTCTTCGACTCCGACAGCGGGGATACGCGGGGAAAATTCAGATGCCGGCTACCCCGTCCGTCCCTGCGGGATTTTGAAGCCAATCTTAGTTCGACGACTGGAAGGGGGATTCATCAGCTGCCTGATGGCATCAATGATTTTCTGGATCGCGCCGTCGTGGGTCTCCACGTGCTGTTCCAACTCCTTTATTCTGTCGGAGAATTCTCTGTTTGCGGCCAGCACCTGACGTAAGCGGACAAAAGCGCGCACCACGAAAACGCTCATTCGTACCGCCTGTTCCGAGTTGAGTATGGTCGCTACCATGATCGCGCCGTGTTCAGTGAAGGCGTATGGCAGCGATCGACGGCCACCGCGGCTGATGTTTGAGGTCGCAAATTGCGACCTCAAACATTTGTTCTCTCGGGGTGTGAGCCGGAACATGAAATCCGCCGGGAACCGTTTACGGTTGCGTTTCGTTTGTTCATTTAATCGCTTGACTGGAACTCCGTAGAGCTCGGCCAAAGCAGTATCGAGAATGATTTTCTGTTGGCGCAGAATCGCGATTCGGGATTCGATGGGGACCACGGTTGCTATTCGACGGACGGCTGATGGTTGGCGGATTTGTCTGGGTCTTGGCGAACGGACTGTCATCCTCCGATCGTAGCGCCTGCAGCCGGCGGAGGCTATGACGGGTGAACACCCCGAATGTGACGAATCCGAACGCTAAGAAATAGCGATGCTCGCGTTCGTGTTGGCTGTGCCGAGCTAAGCAGAGGCCATGCAGTCAGTGATCCATGTTCGTTGAAGACACATGGGAGCCAGCGATAGGCATGGCGGCCAATGTTTGAGGTCGCAAATTGCGACCTCAAAGCGGCGAACTCCCCGGAATTGGGACAGTCGGAAGCGACGTGCTGGAAGCGAAGCAAACCTTTAAGAGCTACGTGATGCTGACTTCCGTATACGTTCCGTATACCTGCCGCAACGCTTCGCAGATTTCCCCTACGGTGGCGTAGGCGCGGACAGCGTCGACGATATAGGGCATGGTGTTGACGTCTGAAATATTGCCGTTGGTGCCCGCAGTGGGAGCCTTGGCGGCGGCTTGTTTCAGCGCATCGAGCCGGCGGTGGACTTCTTCGTTCGAGCGGCGGGCGCGCAGGGCTTTGAGTTTCTTCTCCTGAGCGCGAGCTACCGATTCGCCGATGTAGAGAATATTGGGCGACTCTTCTTCGATGGCGAATTCATTCACACCGACCGTGATCTTCTCGTTGGCTTCAACGGCGCGCTGGTACTGGTAGCTGGCCTCGGCAATTTCTTTCTGCGGATATCCGCGCTCAATGGCTTTGACCATACCGCCCATCTGATCGAGTTTCTCGAAGTAATCGAAGGCGCCGTGTTCCATGTCGAGGGTTTGCTTCTCGACGAAGTAGCTTCCGCCGAGCGGATCGACAGTTTGGGCCACACCCGACTCGAAAGCAATGATTTGCTGCGTTCGCAGCGCGATACGCGCAGCTTCTTCGGTGGGCAAGGCGAGGGCTTCGTCATAGGCGTCCGTGTGCAATGACTGCGTGCCACCGAGCACGGCTGCGAGCGCCTGCAGGGCGACGCGCGCGATGTTGTTCATAGGCTGCTGCGCGGGCAGCGAGACGCCCGCGGTCTGGGTGTGAAAGCGCATCAGACGAGTACGATCGTTCTTCGCTCCGAAGCGGTCTTTCATGAGGCGATACCAGATCTTGCGCGCAGCGCGGTATTTCGCGATCTCTTCGAAGAAATCATTGTGCGCGTTGAAGAAGAAGCTGAGGCGCGGCCCGAAGTCGTCGACGTCGAGGCCGCGGCGTCGCGCCCACTCGACATATTCGACGCCGTCATAGATGGTGAACGCCAGTTCCTGCAGCGCGGTCGATCCGGCTTCGCGAATGTGATAGCCGGAGATGGAAATGGTGTTGAAGCGCGGCGTAAACTTCGATCCGAATTCAAAGGTGTCGATCACCAGGCGCATCGAGGGCGCGGGCGGATAGATATATTCCTTCTGCGCTATGTACTCCTTGAGAATGTCGTTTTGCAGGGTGCCGGAAATCTTCTTCCAGTCAGCACCTTGTTTTTCCGCCACCACCAGGTACATAGCCCAGAGCACGCTGGCCGGAGAATTGATGGTCATCGATGTGGTGACGTTTTCAAGACTGATGCCGTCGAACAGGATCTCCATATCTTCGAGCGAGTCGATGGCCACGCCGCACTTGCCGACTTCACCTTCGCTTGCCGGGTGGTCGGAGTCGTAGCCCATAAGCGTGGGCAGGTCGAAGGCAACGGAAAGTCCACCGCCGCCATGTTCGAGAAGATATTTGTAGCGCTGGTTCGTTTCTTCGGGCGAGGCGAAGCCGGAGAACATGCGCATCGTCCACAGCTTGCCGCGATAGCCGGTCGCGTGAATGCCGCGCGTGTAGGGCGGTTGGCCGGGATAACCGAGGTATTGCTCGTAGTTCCAGTCGGCGGGGAGATCGGCCTGGGTGTAGAGGCGGCGGATCGGGACGTTCGAGATGGTGCTGAAACGCGCGTGGCCGTGCTCGTCCAGGTTGGTGCCAGTGGCGGCGCCAATCGGTTTTTCGGGAGCTTTCTCGAACGTCGGTGCGAGTGTCTTCTCTGCCCACTCTTTCTCCGACCGAGCGGGATGACGGCCTTCAAGGACGTCGGAAATCGGGCTCTCAGCCACGGTCTTCGACGGGTCGGCTTTCGGTTTGTTTTCGGACATTCAGGTCCACAGCCTGGCTTTGATGATAGAGGAGCGACTGCCATGCTGCAAAATGGCGCGACCGACCGAGCGGTTGGCGGAAGTCCAAATCAAGTTCTTAACCATGGGGGAGCACAGAGGTCGCAGAGCGCTTGACGCTGGTTTTCTTCGGCACCTATGCTTGGTTTTCCTTCGGCGGAGGAGAATCTGAAAGCCTTTCGGCGGTTGTTGCAGCGTACTCCGGTGTACGGCGCGTACAAGGCGCTGGGCCACTATCCCGATTACTGGTACTGGATACTCCGCGGGCGACCGTCGCGGTCTCCGCATCTGTTGAAACAGAAAGTCGTGCGCGAATACGGCGAGAGGTTTGGGCTGCGGACATTGGTCGAGACCGGAACTTACTACGGCGAGATGGTCGCCGCGATGAAGAGGAGTTTCGACCGCATCTATTCCATTGAATATGTCCCCGCGCTGGCGGAGCGAGCCGCGCGCAAATTCGCGAGCAGTCAGCACATTCGAATTTTCTGCGGAGATAGCCGCGTCGTCATGCCCGAGGTGCTCGCATTGCTGAGAGGCCCGGCATTGTTCTGGCTGGACGCCGGTTACTACGGCTGGGTGGGCAAGCAGGGCGATCAGCAGCGGTTATCGGCGGAACTGGAGATGATTCTGAGCCACCCGTATTCACACATAATCCTGCTCGACGACGCACGTGGGCTGACGGGCCGGGAGGGAATTCCTTCGGTCGGCGATGTGAAGGCTTATGTGGAGTCGAAGTTTCCCGGGCGATCGGTCGCAGTCGAGTTCGATATCATGCGCATCACACTTCGGGCGTAGTGGACGCCGCCTGAGACGCGGCGAGCCGCGTCTCTACGTTGATTTACTACGATGCTTTCTTGTGCGCGATCTCCCATGCCTTTGCGTATTTCCAGGAGACGTAGACGGCGTGGTAGAGGTGCAGAAGCAGGCCTTCGCGGCCGTCGAGGAAGCCGAGGCGGAAGAAATAGTTGTAGATGAATGTTGCGCACGGGCGCAGGACGATATTGAACACGCTGAAGCCGCATTGGCCTTTAGCTACTGCCATCTCCGCGCCGAGGGACGAGTAGCGGTTCATGTGGTCGATGTAATCGGCGAGGGTGGGGTAGGAGTGGTGGAGGATGGCGCCGTGCAGACTGCCGGTCGGGCCATTGAGTTTAACGTCCTCGTGAACCGCCCGGTTCTCGAAAGCGCCCGCGCCGCGACGGAAGAGACGTAGCTTCGGATCCGGCCAGAATCCACCATGTTTGATCCATCGGCCAAGAAAGTGATTCTTGCGGGAGATCCAATAACCAACTGGCGGTCCCGTGATTTTACCGACGTTTCTCGATGCTTGCTCCATCGTCAGGCACCAGTTCGTGGGCGCGCTCCGCTGGATTGACGGAGCTGATCGCTTCACGTTTCTCGAGCTCTACAGCAAGATCCGGTCCGACTTCTTCGTCCGCATCCAGGCTCAGAATCCAATCGCCCGTCGCCTTGTCGATGGCCGAGTTCTTCTGCGCGGCGTAGCCTTTCCACGCTTCGATGAAGACCTTTGCGCCGATACGATTTTGCGATCTCGACGGTGCGGTCGGTCGAGCCGGAGTCGACTACGATGATCTCGCCTTTGCCGTCGGCAACTAGCGGCTGCACGCTGGCGAGTGTGCGTCCGATGTTGGCCTCTTCGTTGTGGGTGATGATTACGACGGAGAGGATCACGCGAAGCTCCTGCCGCTGCCAGCTAAGAGCCTGCCGAGCCTTGCTCGGCTTGGACGGGCGAGGGCGCCCGTCCCCACACGGGCATTTTCCTCCACACAAGCCTTGCCGATGCTCGAGATCATCACGGAGAGAGGATACGCGACCGGCGGCGTCGTTCAAAAGAAAAACGCCTGCAAAAGGGAAAGCCGGGCGAGGACGCCCGGCGCTCCATCATAGGATTTCTTGCTGCGGTTGCTCCGCTACTGCTGCGGTTGCGCTGGAGGGTTCGCCGGCGCAATCTGGTCGGCTGGCCGCGCCGCCACGTGCGGAATATTCGGCATGTGCGTGACCTGGCCGCGCTCGGCGTCGGCGATCAGAATCCCGGCGTGATCGAGCAGCAGGCCGATGGCCCGATCCATTTCGACTTCTGCCTTTTCATAGGCAGCCTTGGCGGAGACGAGCGTGACTTCGGCCTGGGTCATGGCCGCCTGGTTCTGCAGCACCAGGGTTGAAGTGGATGCGCCGAGCGCATACTTCTTTTGTTCGGCGTCGAGAGACTGGCGCGCCAGATCGACGGCGGCTTGCGCGGAATCGACGCTGGCGCGATTCTGCTGTACGCCAAACTGCGCGTTGCGCACCTCGATGCGCACCTGATTCTCAATCTGCTGCAATGCGCAATTGGGCTTGCCGGTATTCGAACTCCGAGCGCACCTGGGTGGCCTGACGCGGCGCGGTTGCGGAGCGGGATGTTGAGATTTATGCCTACCCCTTTATCAGGCGCAGTGGAATTGACCAATTGGTTCAATGTTGCACCATAAGACACGGGAGCTGGTGGCGCGAACGGCGTGCACGGCGAGACCGCAGAATGCCGGTTCAGTAACGCATATGTAGTTGGGATTCGAATTGCCGCCCAGTCCTGAGCCGCCGTAGTAGGCAAACAAGTCCACCGAGGGCAGTAGAGCGCTGCGGATCGCTTTATTGCTGATGTCAGTGTTGGTCAGGTTGATGCGCTGTTCCGCGAGTTCGGGACGATGACTGAGCGCATCGTTTACCAAGTCCTGGGTAGGGACAACCGGTTCCTGCGCGGGCAATTCCATGGTTGAGGTAGGAATCACTTCAGCGTCGGCCAGCACGGGGTCGACGAGCGTGCGGCTCAGCGCATTTTTCATGAGCAGTTGCTGCAGCTGAAGATTAGTTAGCGCCAAGGTCAGCGTTTGCTGATTGCTGGCTACTGTGCTCTGCGCTCGCACCACCTCGATCGGCGCCAGGGTGCCGATCTCCACCTGCTTCTTGCTGTCAGAGAGCGTCTTCTGAGCGAAGGCCAGCTGCTCCCTCTGAACCCTGACGTTCTCATAGGCGTAGACCAGGTCCCAGTACATGTTTTCGATCTGGTCTACGGTGGTGGTGATTTGCAGGCGGAAGGCTACATCCGAGATTTCCCGATTGTTCTTGGCAATCCGAATGTAGCGGTCGTTCGGGGCGAATCCGAAGCCCTGCAGCAGGTGCTGCGTCAACTTGAACTGAAAATTGGAGCTTAGAGCCGGAGTAAATTCGTTGAACGCATTATTGGAAGTTACCCGGGTGTTGTTGAAGCCGACCGACAAATTCGTGCCCCATTGGAATCCCTGGGTGTAGGTGAAATTGCCGGTGGTCGTGTTCTGACTGCTGCCGCAAAAGGGGCTGGTGCAATTGATCTCCTGGCGGTCGATCTGCAACGTGCCGGTGAGGATGGGATCGAAACTGGTGATGACCGGGCCGCTGCCGAAGGTTGATATGACCAAGCCGCTTGTGCCGGTGCCGGCGCCGCCGGCCGCGACCGAGGTTCCGCCCTGGCCGGAGCCCACTTGCGTGCCGAGTCCGCCTACGCCGCCGCCGGGCGTGTTCTGCACGACACCGTTGTTCACGCCGAGAATGCTGGATCCGGCTTTGGCGCGCCAAACGTCGGTGTCGGCGATGTTCAGGTTGTAGCGGGCGATGGCGATATCGAGATTGTTTTCGAGTGCCAGTGCGACCGCGTCGTTCATCGAGATGTAAAGTTTGCCATCGTGCATAAGCTGGTCGATGCGCGGCGTGTTAGCCAGGTTCGGCGGCGCCACGTGGCGCGGAGTGTATGGGGCAATCGGGTTGGGGAAGTGCGACCGCGGTTTCGCATATTCCTGCACATCAAACGGCTGCGACGACGAGGGCAAGACTCTTTGGGCCGGTATCTGCGACGACGGCGCGCTGGGCATGGGCGAGGCATCCTGCGCCCATCCGGCAGGCACCATGACTACTGTAAGGAAGATGGCGGCAAGGAAAAGGGCAGCGGCGGCCCGCGGAAACGCTGTCAACAGTCTAAAACTTTGCATTCGTATCATCTCCATTGATCTCATCCATTGATTCACACTTGAGCGGTCACACTTGAGCGATCGCACGCGAGCGCTCAGACTCAGGAACGAACAGACCTAGGTTCGCACTTTTGCTTACACCCTGCTAATACGTAGAACGACAGGCAAGAGTTCCTTGCAATCTTCTCCTTGCGCAGTCCTCTCCTGCGATTTGCTCGGGAAATGACAATCCTGTTCCACTGACCGTCAAGCAAATGTGATCGTAAGTGAAATAGTATAGCTGACGCGCCGCCGCACTCTCTGTGCCAGGGGCGGTGAAACTTTGCAAATACTAACGATGATACTCGGGTAGCGTACGACGCGAAAAAGAACGTGCGTAATCTCAGACTGATCCTTTCCTACGACGGCACCGAGTTCGCGGGCTGGCAGGTACAGCCTGGCCGGACAACTGTGCAAGGCACGCTGGCCTCGGCCATTGGACGGTTGAGTGGGGAAAATGTACTGCCCCAGGGCTCCGGCCGGACCGATGCGGGCGTCCACGCGCTGGCCCAGGTGGCCAGTTTCGCGACCGCGTCGCCGATTCCGGTGGAAAACTGGATGATGGCGCTGAATGACTTCTGCCGGCTTCGATCCGTGTGCTGGAAGTCACGGAGGCCGCGCCCGAGTTCCACGCGCGCAAGTCGGCGCGCGCCAAGACTTACCGGTATCGCATTTACCGCGGAGCCATCTGCCCACCGTTTCTGGCGCGGTATGTGTGGCATTACCCGTATCCGCTGGAGGAATCGGCGATCGTTGCTGGCGCTGGCGTAGTTGTGGGCGAACACGATTTCACCTCGTTCGCAGCAGTCGATCCCGAGCGCGTGGAGCGGATGGCGGACAGGCGATAACGTAAGCACGACTAACGTACGGACGATCTTCTCTTCCGCATGGACGCGCGAAGGCGAAGAACTGATCTACACGGTCCGGGGCAGCGGATTTCTTCATCACATGGTGCGGAACCTGGTCGGCACATTCCTGCTGATGGGGAAGGGAACGGTGAGTCTCGAAGATTTGCGCCGCATTCTCGACGCGCGTGAGCGCACCGCCGCTGGGCCGACGGCGCCGGCCAGTGGGCTGTATCTGGTGGGGGTGGAATACTGAGTCGAGCCTCCTTGAACCAGCTTAAATCTTGTCATCCGGAGCGAAGCGAAGGACCTATGTAATCCGGCGCTACAGGCAGAATGCATAGGTCCTTCCCCTTCGGCCGGGCTCAGGGTCAGGATGACAACTTGATAGAGGATGGAAGCCTCTGGCGCGGCCGTTCCGTCCCGCGTACACTTCTTCGCAGATGGCCCCCAACGTCGAATTCGCCGTGTCCCGCATCGCTTCCGTGAACCCGGCGACCGGCGAAGTTCTGGGCGAACTGGATAGCGCCGGTCCGACCGAAGTGCGCGCTGCGGTGGCTCGCGCGCGCGCCGCACAGCCGGACTGGAATGCCTGGGGCATCCGCGATCGCGTAAAAGTATTGCGCCGCTTTCAGCAGATTCTTCTTGCGCACAAGACTGATATCGCGCGGCGCATCACGCAGGAAGCAGGCAAGCCCGTCGTCGAAGCGCTGCTCACCGAAGTTCTGGTGGTGCTCGATGTGGCGCGATTCCTGATGGACAACGCATACGCGATCCTGCGCGAAGAAAAACTGCCGCACGGAAATCTCGCGATCAAAACCAAGTCGGGGCGCATTCTGCACGAGCCCTATGGCGTGGTGGGAATCATTTCGCCGTGGAATTATCCTTTTTCGATTCCGGCGACTGAAGCGATGGCGGCGCTGGTTGCGGGAAATGCCGTCGTACTCAAACCCTCAGAGCTAACGCCGTTGATTGCGCTCGAACTGCGGGCGCTGCTGCGCGAGGCCGGAGTTCCCGACGACGTTTTCCAGGTGCTCCCGGGCGAAGGCGAGACCGGGGCGGCACTGGTGAAAAGTGAAATTGACAAGCTGGTCTTCACCGGAAGCGTCGCGACGGGCCGGCGAATCGCGCAAATCGCCGCCGAACGCCTGCTTCCGGTGGTGCTGGAACTGGGCGGCAAAGACCCGATGTTGGTGCTCGAAGACGCCGACGTCGACGTCGCGTCGAGCGGCGCCGTCTGGGGAGCGTTTGTGAACGCGGGGCAGACCTGCTTGTCGGTGGAGCGTTGCTATGTGCATCAGAGTTTATATCCCGCCTTCCTGGACGCGTGCTGCGAGAAGGCGCGGAAGTTGCGCGTGGGCAATGGCATGGATCCGGCGACCGAGATCGGTCCCATGATTCACGAGCGGCAAGTGCGCGTGGTGGAATCGCAGTTGCAGGATGCGAAGCAGCGCGGCGCGCGGGTGCTGGCCGGAGGCACGCGCCTGCGCGAACTCGGCTCCGACATTTCTTGCGCCCACGGTGTTGGCCGGCGTCGATCACAGCATGCGCGTGATGCAGGAAGAAACCTTCGGCCCGGTGCTGCCGATTGCGTCTTTCCGCGACGATGCCGAGGCGGTGCGCCTGGCTAACGATTCCGACTACGGGCTGGCCGCCAGCGTGTGGACGCGCGATCGAGCTCGCGGCGAGCAACTGGCTCGCCAGATCAACGCCGGCACGGTGATGGTCAACGATGCCGTATCGTGTTTCAGCATCAGCGAAGCTCCGCATGGCGGCGTAAGGGCGAGTGGACTGGGGCGGACGCATGGGCGCTGGGGGCTGGAAGAAATGGTGCGCGTGAAGTACGTCGACAGCGACCTGGTTCCACGGATGAAGAAAATCTGGTGGTTCGGGTATGGTGCTGGATTCACGAGGGAGATGGAAAGCTTCCTTGATCTGCTGTACGCGCGCCCGCTGCGCGAGAAGATGAAGGCTGGCGTGCGCGCGGCCGGGGCGCTGTGGCGGCGGAAACTGTAAGAAGCAGTTCTCAGTTCTCGGTTCTCAGTTAGAATCGAGAAGATTTTTCTGGGAACTGGGAACTGAGAACTACTATGACCGAATCCCGCACATTTCTGCGCCACACACTCGCCACGCTCGCCTATCGGGGAGCGAAAGCCATCCGCAACGCTGGGCCTAGCTTTGCCGACTATGGCTTACCCGAAACGTCGCGCACACCGGCGAAAATTCTTGCGCATATTGGCGACCTGATGGATTGGGGTTTTGCCATGGCCGACGGACGCCGCGAGTGGAAGGATTCCTTGCCCCTGCCGTGGGATAAGGAATGCGAGCGCTTCTTTGCCGCCTTGAAAAAGTTTGACGATTACTTGGCGTCGGATAAGCCGTTGCAGGTCTCCGCTGAGAAGTTGTTTCAGGGTCCGATCGCTGACGCGCTTACGCACGTCGGCCAGATCGCGATGCTACGGCGGATGGCGGGCGTTCCGATCAAAGGCGAAAACTATTTCGTCGCCGAAATCATTATCGGGCGCGTCGGCGCGGATCAGACGGCTCCACGCAAGGAATTTTGACGGGGAGGCGCTGGACAAATGGCGTTGCATTAGTCCGGAATCCGACGAGGTGTAGTCGCTGATTGCGACGACGATCGCTCAAGAATGCCGGAATGAACGCTCGGAGCATCAAATCTCAGAACGTCATCCGTGCGGTGAGCACAAGTCCATGATTGTAGGTATGGAACTGTGTGCTGGCGATCTGCATTCCTCCGCCGAACATCAGAGCAAGACGGTTGCGAGGATCGTGTTCCAACTTAAACTTGCTGAGCATCAGCCCCGGCGTGACAAAGTTCTGTTTGCGGCCGTCGTTCGGGCCGCCATGGTAGAAAGTCGCGTTGTTCTCGATCTCCGGCCAAAAAAACTTGCCAATGCGATACTGCGCCACGCTGTTCCAGACCACGACGCGGCCGAGCTTCGTGGTGTCGTTCCCGGGCAGGATTGCGCCCAGCGTTGATTGCACGTCAAACCTTCCGAAGCCCTTGCCCGCGCAGAGGGTAGGAGAAATCGTGGCTGCGAGACTTCCGTTCTTGTAGCTGCCGGTTGGCAGGGTGCCGGCCAGAGAAAAACTCAACGAATAGTTGCCGCCCTCTTGATTGGCAGCGGCCAGCCGATACTTCAGGAGCAGGGAAACGTCGCCGAAGCCGTCCTCGGCCTTCGAATTATGCTGGATATAGGGCGGCAGTAGCGCATCGAACTCGACCCTGTACCAGGGCACCACATTGAAGCCTTTAGAGTTGTCGTAGTTCCAGGTATCCGTTCCAGCGGGCGCGATCTGGCGGACGAAATCGGTGCGCATCACCTGCAACAGGCCCGACGATGCCGTGACCACGGGGATCGGCCAGGAAGGCTGCTGCGCCAGCGTATCGCGAACCCGATCTTCCCAGTTCGTGAAAAATCCCGACTCGCTCTGCGCGGCACATGGGGTGCTGCCGCAAACTGTAACCATTGTGCACACGAAGACCATCAGCCTCTTGGAGATCACAATTTCCTCCTGGTTGAAATTCAAGCTGTACTTGTTGCTAGAACCTTAAGTTGTCAGAGCCCAGGTCGAAACCCACGCCAAAAGACACAAAGCTTTCTAACCGCATTGCAGGGTGGTGTCCATAGTCGGAATCAACTATGAGAATCAAATCAATGAGCGTGCCTCGGGAGGCGTTGTTGAATAGAGCCTTGCCAGGATGCGGAATGCGCCTGCGTGGTATGGCGTAGGCAGTTTCGCGGAAGAGCGTCACTTACAGATGTCAGAGATTGGGGTTGTGGTATCGCCGTGTCGCCAGCAACCGCCGGCCAAGCTATTTGCACCATCCAAGAAAAACAGCCCCGGAAAGAATCTCCGGGGCCGGCTTTTTGTGGCTTTCGCCGAACTCAGGCTAGGTCGTAGCGATCCAGGTTCATCACCTTGTTCCACGCAGCCGCGAAGTCCTTCACAAACCGCTCCTTCGAGTCGTTACAGGCGTAGACTTCCGCAATGGCCCGCAGCTGCGAGTGCGAACCGAACACAAGGTCGACGCGGGTGCCGGTCCACTTGATTTTGCCGGTCGCGCGATCGCGTCCCTCATACACGCCTTCGGATGTAGAGGAGGGCTCCCACTTCGTATTCATGTCGAGCAGGTTGACGAAGAAATCATTGGTCAGCGTCTCGGGCCGGTTGGTGAAGACGCCGTGTTTGGCCTGCCCGAGTTCGCGTTAAAGTTCGCATTCAAGGCGCGCATGCCGCCGACGAGTACCGTCATCTCGGGGGCAGTCAGTGTGAGCAACTGCGCCCGATCTACGAGCAATTCCTCAGCCGACAGGACCTGTCCGCTGCGGAGATAGTTGCGGAACCCATCAGCGATCGGCTCCATTACGGCGAATGAGTGCACGTCGGTCTGCTTCTGCGAAGCATCCGTGCGCCCCGGCGAGAAGGGAATGTTCGTTTTGTGCCCGGCCCTTTTCGCAGCTTCCTCGACGGCTGCGCAGCCGGCCAGAACGATCAGGTCGGCGAGCGAGACCTGCTTCCCTTTGTTCGGGCCTTTGTTCCGAGCTTTGTTCCCATTGGACTTGTGCCCGTTGGACTTGTTTCCGTTAGAGGAGGAGCCGTTGAACTCCTTCTGGATCGCCTCCAGCTTCTTGAGAACCTTTGCCAGTGCGGCTGGCTGGTTCACTTCCCAGTCCTTTTGCGGCGCGAGGCGAATGCGCGCTCCGTTCGCCCCACCGCGCTTGTCGGAGCCGCGGAACGACGCCGCCGATGCCCAGGCAGTCAAGACCAGTTGAGAGATCGACAGTCCGGACGCGAGGATCTTGGCCTTGAGAGCGGCAATGTCCTTCTCCCCGATCAATTTATGATCCACGGCGGGAACAGGATCTTGCCACAGCTGGGGCTCCTTCGGAACGAGCGGGCCAAGGTAGCGCGAGATCGGCCCCATGTCGCGGTGCGTCAGCTTGAACCACGCCCGCGCAAACGCGTCTGCGAGCTGATCCGGATGCTCGTAGAAGCGGCGCGAAATCTTTTCATAAGCAGGGTCGAAACGCAGGGAGAGGTCAGTGGTCAGCATGGATGGGGAATGACGTTTCGACGGATCGTGCGCATCCGGCACCGTACCGTTGCCTTTGCCATTCTTCGGTGTCCACTGATGTGCACCGGCCGGACTCTTGGTCAGTTCCCATTCGTAGCTGAACAGGTTGGTGAAGAAGTTGTTGCTCCACTTCGTAGGCGTCGTGGTCCAAATGACTTCCAGGCCGCTGCCGATCGTGTCACCACTGTGACCTTTGCCAAGTTTATTCTTCCATCCGAGGCCTTGATCCTCGATGTCGGCAGCTTCCGGGTCGTTGCCCACATATTGGGCGGGAACGCCTGCGCCGTGGGTTTTGCCGAAGGTGTGACCGCCGGCAATGAGCGCAACGGTTTCCTCGTCATTCATCGCCATGCGGGCGAAAGTTTCGCGGATATCCCGTGCCGCGGCCAGCGGGTCCGGCTTTCCATTCGGCCCTTCTGGATTCACATAGATCAGACCCATTTGCACGGCTCCGAGCGGCTTCTGGAGATCACGGTCGCCGGTGTAACGCTCGTCCGCCAGCCACTTGCCTTCAGGGCCCCAGAAAATATCCTCTTCGGGCTCCCATGTGTCCTCGCGCCCGCCGCCAAAACCGAAGGTCTTGAATCCCATCGAGTCCAGGGCAACGTTGCCGGCGAGAATCATCAAATCAGCCCAGGAGATTTTGCGGCCATATTTCTGCTTGATCGGCCACAGCAGCCGGCGCGCCTTGTCGAGGTTCACGTTATCCGGCCAGCTATTAAGCGGAGCGAAGCGCTGCTGCCCGGCTCCGGCCCCGCCGCGGCCGTCGCCGATTCGATACGTGCCCGCGCTGTGCCACGCCATACGAATGAACAACGGCCCATAGTGGCCAAAGTCGGCCGGCCACCACTCCTGAGAATCCGTCATCAGGGCATGCAGGTCCTCGACGACGGCATTCAGGTCCAGGCTCTTGAATTCTTTCGCGTAGTTGAACGCCTTGCCCATCGGATCGGACAGCGGGGAATGCTGGTGCAGGACCTTCAGGTTCACCTGATTCGGCCACCAATCAACATTTGTGTAGGATTGGCGAACGCCATGGGCTACTGGGCACTTCGATTCGGATGCGGTGTGTTTTTCTTTAGCTTCGGGGACAACGCTCCCCGATGAACTCGCGAGTGTGTTTTCCATAATGTTTTCTTCCTTTGAGTCTTGAATGAATACTGCGTGAAAAAGCTACTTCTTGGCGGCGCAGCGGCGGCAGAGGCCAAAAACCTCGACCAACGGCTGCGTCAGATCAAAGCCATCGGGCAGATGCCGGGATAGCCGTTTAAAATCGATGAACTCTCCTTCGATGTCCTGGACCGATTTGCAGCGCGAGCAGACCAGGTGGTGATGAGGTTGGAGATTGCCGTCCACGCGCAACGTGGTCGCATGAGGACTGACCTCTCGCAGCAACCCGCACTCGATGAAAAGCCGCAGATTGTTGTAAATCGTGGCCAGAGAAATGGATGGAATGCGACGCCGGACCGTGTCGTAAATGTCTTCCGGGGAATAGTGTCCGTGGGAAGCGATGACGGCCTCATAGACCACCTGACGCTGGTGCGTGACCGCCAAACCGTGCTTCGCGGCCAGCTCACGGAAGTGTTGATGGGTGAGACGCATGATTATCGAATGAGAATTATTATAAAACGATAGAGAACACTGTCAACCGAAATTTCTCCAACCACTCGACGCCCTTGGTCGAAAGGCCGCGGCTGAGTAGAATAGCGCGAAGCGGCCTTCAACAAGGCGCGCGGGAGAAAGAATGCCATCTGGCGAAACGGCAACCGCACACATGACCACGACACCGCAGCTTCCCAATCACAAAGTCAAGATCAAGAAGACGGGCCAGCGCGCCTGCAACGAAAAAAACGAAAAAGGCAAGTTCTGCGGCGGACACCTGAAACGCTGGTTCTACGCCGCCGACGTGCTCGAACAGGAATGCGGCTGCGTGGAGAAAGCCTGGGGAGCGGACCGCGAAGTGTATCGCTGTGAATTCTGCCAGACGCTCTATCTGCCCAGTCCCGACGATCCGCGCGGGATGAACGTCGCGGGCCGAGGCCAGCTTTCGGTGTTCGGGCTGACGGTTCCTCCCAAGGAAGAGAAAAAGACGTAGCCTGGTGCGTTGCTGCCGGCCAGATCATTCCGCCACAACCAAGCCGCTACAAGCCAGCCGCGGCGAATGCTTGACACTCGATTCGTGGTCCTGTAGTGTCCGCCAGCAAGAGGCCGAAATACTAGGAGTCCATGGAATCCGCTGATTCGAAGCCTGCGCGAAATACCTCCTCGGCGAAATCCCGCGGCAAATCCCAGTCCTCCCGAAAACGGTCGCAGTCGGCCGCAGTCACCATCCGCGACGTTGCCGAGCGCAGCGGATTTTCCTCGGCCACGGTTTCCATCGTCCTGAACAACGCGCCGCTGGCACGCTACATTCCCGACACGACCAAAGGGAAGATCCAGCGCGCCGCCCAGCATCTCGGCTATCGTCCCAACCTGTTTGCGCGCTCGCTGCGTGGCCGGCGCAGCCACACCGTCGGCGTCATGGTTTTCGACATGACCGATCCTTACTGCACGCTGGTCTTGCGCGGCATCGAGAACACACTCTTTCAGTCGTCTTTTCTGCCCATTCTTACGGACGTACACAACGAGCGCAGCCGCTTCGAGCGCTATCTTGAAATGCTGCTCGACCGCCGCATCGAGGGGCTCGTCGTCCTGGCCAACTGGTTGTTCGTTGACATCAACGTCCTTGCCGACCTGGAAAAGAACAACATTCCGACCGCGACCGTGGGCCGCGAACTCAAGAACGACAGAATCAGCTCGGTAATCGTGGACAACGAAGCCGGCGCGCGCGTCGCGCTCGAACACCTCCATTCGCTCGGCCATCGCAAAATCGCCTTCATCCGCGGCCCACGGCAATTATTCGACACCGAGCCGCGGTGGCGCGGAGTGCGGACCCTGGCCCGCGAACGCAACCTCGAAATCGACTCGCGGCTGGTCGTCGATCTGCCAGAATCTGGAGATCCGTTTTCAAGTTTTGAACAAGGATACAAATTAACGGAGGAGTTGCTACGTCGCCGCCGTCCCTTCACCGCGCTGATGGCCTTTGATGACATGACTGCTTTTGGCGCGATTCGCGCGCTCGCCAAAGCGGGGATCCGGGTTCCCGATCAATGCTCGGTGGTGGGCTTTGACGATGTCGCGCCCGCGGCCATCTATTCTCCCGCGCTGACCACCGTGCGCCAGCCCATGGAAGTTATGGGAACGACCGCAGCGACCATTGTGCTCGAGGCCATCAACGCCGCTCTCGAGAAAAAGCCCACCCGCACCATTCACCGCCGCATCGTCCCCGAGCTGATGGTGCGCGAGTCGACCCGCAACGTAAAGTGAGTGCGCCCGCATAAGCCCTGCATTTTCTCTTGACAGAAGAAGTCTCCCCCAAGCACTATTGATACGTTTTAATAGAGGTATTTAAACGTTTCTGTGGCGGGCGGCAGCGCTGGCAAAATTTGGGATGGGAAGAGACGTCGAGCCCGGCGGAAATCAGGAGGCTGTTCATGAACTGCAGAAACGCGATCCCCAAGATAGTGCGGAATCTTCTTTTTGTTTCTATCCTTTTTCTATGCGCCGGTTCTGTGGCGTTTGCCCAGGCGGGCCGAGGCAGCATTAGCGGCCTGGTCTCCGATCCTTCGGGGGCGATCGTCAATGGCGCGAAAGTCACCGCACTCAACCATACAACCGGAGTCGCGGTGCATACCGTTACAGACCAGGCGGGATTGTACAGCTTTGTATCGCTGAACCCTGGCACCTATACAGTCACGGCTAGTCAAAAGGGCTTTGAAAACGTCGCTAAGAATAATGTGTTGGTTACGGTGGACCAAGCCACCACCGCGAATATCGCTCTGCAAGTCGGCAGCGTGACCGATACGGTTACGGTGTCGGGTACAGGCAGCCTGGTGGATTCGAGCAACTCCACCGTGGGCCAGTTAATTGACTCCGCCACCATCGATCGCTTCCCGACGCTCACGCGCAATATTTACGACCTGATACAACTGAGCGCCGGCGTGACCCCGGCCAATGGATCGGCCAGTTCCGGCGATTCACAGGCCATCCAAAACATCTCGACCGGACGCCCAGGAGTCGATGTTTCGTCGTACACCATTAACGGCGCTATCCAGGGATCGGTTTACTATATGCTCGACGGCAGCCCGCTGGGCGTAGCCGAAAACAACATCGCTGCCATCATCCCGGCCATGCAGATCCCCGAGGATGGTGTGGAAGAGTTCCGCGTCGAGACCCAGAACACCCCGGCCACCTATCAAAGCGGCGGCGCGGGCGTCATCAGCCTGGTCAGCAAGTCGGGTGGCGACCAGTTCCATGGCGATGCCTTCGTGTATCTCCGCCCGGATATTCTTGCCGCCAACGACTACTTCAACATGCAAAGTCAGCTTTTGGCCGGTACACCCAACGCAGCGCCTGACTTTCATCGCTACCAGGAAGGCGGCGCTATCGGCGGCCCCATCCTGCACAAGAAGCTTTTCTTCTTTGCGGATTATGAAGCTACGCAACAGAAGCTGTTTGATAATTCACAGCAGTTTACAGTTCCTACCACGGCGGAACGGACCGGCGATTTTTCCAACGACAGCTACACGATCTATAACCCGCTGGCGCCCGATAATCCCGACGGAACGCGGCAGCCGTTTCCCGGCAACGTACTTACAAACTATCCCGGCCTCGTCCTCAACCCAACTGCGGTGGCATTTCTATCCCATTTCCCGCATTGCAACTATCCGAATCCCACGACCTGTGATTCGGACACGGGTAACCACATAGGCAACTATCAGCTTCCGGGTCTGGACCCCTCGACTGCCCAGAGATTCGACATCCGCGTGGACTACTATAAGAGCGAAAAGCAGCGCCTCTTCTCCCGCTTCTCCTTTGCCCGGCTATCCACGTCAGGAGTCAATGCCTTCAACAACGAGTGGGATCCGGACTACGCCCAGAACATCACCAACGCGCGCAACGTCATTGTCGGGGACGACTACACTATCAATCCCACTACCGTCTTGCAGTTGCGCTACTCCTTTACGCGCCACTATGAAAATCAGGGGGGCGATCCCCAGCAGAATGGCTTCGACATTACCTCGATGGGATTTCCCGCATCGTTGGCCGCAGCCGAGGCCTTCAAACTCATCCCCATTGCCTTTTTTAACGACGTAGGGGCACCCAACGGGAACCCCGACGGCGTAGGCGGCACCGCAAATTACAATACCTTCGTTTATGCCAGCGAGAACAGCGACGCCAGCGCGACCCTAACGAAGGTAGTGGGTAAGCACGAACTCAGCTTCGGCGCGGAATATATGAAAAGGTTCTTGAATGTTGGCCAGCCGCCCGCACCCTCCGGCTGGTACTACTTCGATTTATCCGCAACCGACCAACAAACTTCACCAGCGTCGGGTACAACCGTAGGAGGCAGCGACTTTGCTTCGTTCCTCCTGGGCATGGGGAGTTTCCCTGGCAACGAATCGGTGAATTTCACGCAAGATCTCTTCTCCGCGAACGCCAGTCCGTATTACGCCGCCTTCGCCCAGGACACGTATCATGTTATCCCCAGTCTCACCATCACCGCCGGGCTTCGCTGGGACATCTTCGGCGGCAAGACGGAGCGCCATAACCGTCTGGAATACTTCGATCCGACGGCCGTCGGAACGTCGGGTCCCGTAGGTACGTTTCCCGGGGGCAGCTTCACCGGCGGCGAAGTATTCGCCACCAGCGGCAACCGCTCTCCGTTCACCACCAATCTGACGAACTTTGCTCCGCGCCTGGGTTTTGCATGGCAGCCAGAGAAGCACCTGGTGGTTCGCGGCGGCGCCGGCTTCTACTATGGGCCGAGCGTACACATGGTCAGCGGCTCGTTGCAAGACAGCGACGGATACTCTACGAGTAATAACTGGAATGCCACCTGTCTGAACTCCGACGGCAATACGGTGTTCAACGGTACCAACCAGTGCGGCGTCAATGTGGCGGGGAGTGTCAGTAGTGTGACCGGCGACTATTCTCTGAGCAATCCGTTCCCGGTGGATATGGGAGCGGGTCTTCTTCCACCATCCCAATTGAAGCCGAACGGATTGTTGACGAACCTGGGCGCGAATCTGAACACGGTGCTACGCTCGCAGCGTACGACGGTAACCTATAACTTCAACTTCGGCCTGGAGTACGAACTTCCACACCAGATCGTGCTCAGCGTCGGCTATGTGGGCAGCCGTGGCCTCTTCCTTCCGTTTGGTAATCCCGTCGTAGATCTGAACCAGCTCACCCTGAGCCAGATCAACCAGCTCGGCAACGGTCCCAATGCCGGCAACCCTGCAGGATTTATTGCGGCGGAGCCCTTCTCGCAATTTAACACCGGCGCCATCAGCATAACCGGCCAGACCAACGGTGTCGAAGTGAATGGCTATGCGGGCGGAGACTCCGAGTACAGCTCGCTACAGACCAAGGTGCAGAAGCGCCTGACCAATCACTTCACCACGCTGGCCTCCTTTACCTGGGCCAAGCTGATGACGGACGACGGCAATCCTCCTCTGGGTTTTGTCGGTTTTCATAACGGGTCGGTTCAGGATTGGAGGAACTTGTCCTACGAGCATTCCGTCAGCCCGCAGGACGTGAAGTATCAATTCACCTGGCAAGCATCTTACGACCTGCCCGTCGGCAAGGGTAGAGCCATGAATCTGAACGGAGTCTCGGATGCCATCCTGGGCGGCTGGACGGCCAACGGGATTTTCTACCTAAGCAGCGGGGTTCCCATCGCTTCGCCGTATGTAGGGGATAATCAATACCTGAACCAGCGGGCCGATACGACCTGCGATCCCAGTAAGGGCGCGCCGCGTACGGCAGCGATCTGGTTCTTACCCAACTGCTTCGCAGTTCCTGGAACCGAAAACGGCGGCGTGGGTAACCCGTATATTCCGGGAAATGCGGCAACGTATCTTGATCACCTCCGCACTATGGGAGCGAACGATCTGGATCTCACACTCTCGAAAAGCTTCAAACTGGGCGAAAAGCGGGAACTTCATTTTGATATCACTTCCTATAACGTGGTTAACAAGCCGCAGTTTTCGGCCCCGAATGTGCCCACGGCAAGTAGCGGGTGGACGACTGGCCCGAGTGGCGACCAGTTCGGCGCGATTTCGACTGACTCCAACTCGCCGCGCCAATTCCAGTTTGCAGCGAGATTTACTTTCTGATCCAAACAAGAAATCCTGGCTCCGAGCGGGCCAGGATTTTTATTTGAAATTCATTTACGACCAGAGGCACGCGCGTTCGTTAATCCGCCACCACTGCCTCTTTCCGCGCGCGAGTCAGTACGGCCAGGCCCCTCTCCAGATCGGCGATTAGATCCTCGACATGCTCCAGTCCAACTGAGATGCGGATCATCTGCTCCGTCACTCCCATCTTTTTCCGCAGCTCCGGAGCGACCATGGCGTGCGAGGTCAGCACCGGGATGGTCACCAGCGAATCCACTCCGCCGAGGCTGGGCGCGAGGGTAAACAGATGCAGCGCCTCGGCCACATGGCACGCGTCGGCGCCGCTGCCTTCTACCTCGAAGCTCAGCACGCCGCCCGCGCCCGCCATTTGCTTTTTCGCGACAGCGTAGTCCGGATGCTCCTTCAACAGCGGATAGTGCACCCGCGCCACCTTGGGATGCTGGCTCAGGAATTCGGCAATACGCAGCGCGCTTTTGTTCTGGCGCTCGACGCGGACGGCCAGCGTCTTGATCCCGCGCAGCAGCAGAAACGCCGCGTGCGGATCCATGCAGCCGCCGAGGGTGGTGCGGGTGTGATGGATCTGCTCGATCAAATCGCGCCGTCCGGTGGCGACGCCGCAGATGATGTCGGAGTGTCCGCCAAAATATTTTGTTCCCGAATGCAGCACCAGATCGATGCCCCACTCTGAGGGACGGCAGTTGATGGGCGTGGCAAAGGTCGAATCAATGGCCGAGATGAGGCCATGCTTGCGCGCCAGCGCCGCGATTTTCTCCAGATCGACCACCCGCAGGTTGGGATTCGTCGGCGACTCGACGTACAGGATCTTTGTGTTGGGCCGGATTGCGCGCTCGTGCTGCTCGATGTTGTTGGTGTCGACAAATGTCGTTTCGACTCCCAGCTTCGGCAACCACTGCGAAAGGAACTTGATTGCGCCGCCATAAATATCGCGCTGCGCCACGATGTGATCGCCCGCCTTGACCAGCGAAAGAATCGACGTGGTGATTGCGGCCATGCCGGAAGAGAAGAGCAGCGCCGCATCCGTGCCTTCCAGTTCGGCAATGGCGTTTTCGGCGACCGTATGCGTGGGATTGCCGTAGCGCGTGTAGAAGCTGTCGGTGGGCGTGACGCGCAGTTGCTCCTGCATGTCGGTGACTTCGAAGGTCGAAGTCTGGTAGATGGGCGTGGAGAGCGGCCCGTTTTTCTTGGCCAGGCTGGTGCCGCCGCGGACGGCTTCGGTTTCCTGGCGAAACTTGTGCTTCTTCATTTCTTAATCTCCCGGTTGTGCCCAAGGCAGACGGGGCAAAGCCCCGTCTCTACACTAGCTTCTTACCGCTGCCGCATTCAGCGCGGGCACGGGCGCCAACCACTCGGACCACTTCGCGTGCCGGCCGCTCACCACTTTGTCGAACTCCTGCTGCAAGGCACGGGTGACGAGACCAGCCTTGCCGTTGCCGATGACACGAAAATCAATTTCGCGCAGCGCCACGACTTCCGCCGCCGTGCCGCACACAAAAACCTCATCAGCAATGTAAAGCTGATCGCGCGAGATGGGCTCCTCGATCACGGAGTAGCCCAAATCCCGAGCCAGCGTGATCAGGCTGTCGCGAGTAATGCCCTCCAGAATTCCAGCCCGCGGGGTGGTGCTGATGACCGTCTTATTACGAACTATGAAAAGATTTTCGCCGGTGCACTCCGCCACGTATCCATCGGGCCCCAGCATGATCGCCTCATCGAAACCGGCGCGGTGCGACTCGGTCTTGGCGAGGATCGAGCTGACATAATTTCCCGAGACCTTGGCCTTGGTCATCATGATGTTCGGATGCAGGCGCGTGAACGACGCAATATTGGCGCGGATGCCGCGTTCCTTCGCCTCGGCCCCCAGAAAATTCTTCCACTCCCACACCGCGACCACGAAGCGCGGTTGGCCGGACTCGACGGTCATCATCATGGCGCCGTCCAGATAAATCATGGGACGGATGTAGCAGGCCGAAAATTCGTTCCCCGCAATCGTCTGGTTGATCGCCGTCTTCACCTGCTCGGCCGTAACCGGCAGCTCGCGAAAGCCCACGATGTGGGCGGAGTCCAGCAGACGTTCCACGTGTTCGTTCATCCGGAACACGGCGGGCCCCTTGTCGGTCGAATAGCAGCGAATGCCTTCAAACACGCTGAATCCGAACTGCACGGCGGCACTCACGAACGGCACAACGCCTTCGCTGGCGGGCCTCAAAGAATCATCGATCCATATGTAACGAGCGGAACTCATATTCTCCCCAATGACGCTGGAATCCTTTAAGATTACCTGCGCTGCCCAGCTGCGGCAAGGCGTGAGTATGCCGCGCCGGCCGCGGCCAGGCGTAATATCCTTCATTGGGATGCTGCCATGAATAAGAAGAAACTGAAGACGGTCGCTCGAAAAAGAGTGACACGAAAAACATCGGCCGCCAGGAAAACAAGGAAAGCGGCGCGCCCTGCGAGTAAAGTCGCACCGAGTAAAGTCGCACTACGAGGCACCGTCTTGAAAGGTAAACCGCTCGAGGCCGAGTTGCGCCACATCCCGTGGAGTTCCGTCGAAGTCGAAGCCCTGAATCCCTTGCTGGGCCGCCATTTCGTGGTCGGGCAGAATGTGATGCTCGCTCGCGTCCTGCTCAAGAAGGGATGCCTGGTTCCCGAACACAGCCATCACAACGAGCAGATCACCTACATCCTCGAAGGCGCGTTGAAATTCGGAATCGACGGCAAAGAGATTGTGGTGAATGCGGGTGAGGTCCTGACCATTCCTCCCAACATGCCGCACTGGGCCGAGGCGCTGGTGGACACGGTCGATCTCGACATTTTCAACCCGCCCCGCGCCGACTGGATGAACAAAACCGACGATTATCTGCGGTAGACCGTGAAGCCCGTGTGGCGCGGACATTCCTGTCCGCGTGTGGACAGCGCCAGTGAATTCAATTGAGCATCGGGCCTGCGCCAGTGCAGACCTGCCGTATCATGTGTAAGTCGAGGAAACCCGTCGCTTTCCACCGGACCATCATTGTCGACTACTCCAATCGCCGAAACCGTCTCCCGTTTGCGCTGCATTTCCTGCGGGTCCACACCTGACTCCGCCAGCCAGGACTTCCGCTGCACCGCTTGCGGCGATCTGCTGGAATTCTTTTTTCCAGAGTGGACGCCCGCTAGGCCGGACGGGGCAAAGCCCCGTCACCACACGGACCCGGCGGCGCTGAAGGCTCTCTGGCTCAGCCGCCGCGGCTCACGCGATGCGCTCGATCAGAGCGGAGTCTGGCGCTTCCGCGAACTTCTTCCGCACATTCCGACCGGAGCATGCCATTACGCTGCGCGAAGGCAACACGCCGCTCTATCGACCTGCCGCGTTGCGCGCGCGTGGCCGGCGTCGAGAATCTCCTCGCCAAACACCAGGGCATGAACCCGACCGCATCGTTCAAAGATACGGGGATGACGTTCGCTGCCTCGTCCGCGCACCAGGGAAAATTCCGCTGGGTCGCCTGCGCCTCCACCGGCAATACTTCGGCGTCCATGGCGGCCTATGCCGCGCGCGGCAACATGCACAGCCTGGTGCTCATTCCGGACGGCAAGATTTCCTGGGGCAAGCTCTCGCAATCGCTCGACTACGGAGCCCTCACCTGCCAGCTCCGCACCGATTTCGACGGATGCGTTCAAATTCTCAACGAGCTCGTTCGCCAGAAGCCGGTCTACCTGCTGAATTCGGTGAATCCGTATCGCATCGAAGGCCAGAAAACCGCCGCCATCGAACTCATGGAGCAACTCGCGTGGGAGCCACCGGACCACATCATCGTCCCCGGAGGCAATCTCGGAAACAGTTCGGCGATCGGCAAGGCGCTGGTCGAAATGCGCGAACTCAAACTGATCTCGCGCCTGCCCAAGCTTTCCATCATCCAGGCGCAGGGCGCGAATCCGTTCTACCGCTGCGTGCATGAGTTTGGCGGGAAGAAGCTCGAACCCATGACTGCCGACACGCTCGCCACCGCCATACGGATCGGCAATCCGGCATCGTGGAAGAAAGCGCTGCGCGTGCTGCAAGCGACTGGCGGCGAAGTCGAACAGGTCACGGAAGTCGAAATCGCCATTGCCAAAGCTGAAATCGGCGCCGATGGCATCGGTTGCGAACCGGCCTCCGCCGTTACGCTGGCTGGACTCAAGAAGCTGCGCCGCAGCGGATTCGTCAAAGCGGGAGAATCCGTCGTGCTGATCCTGACCGGACACCTGCTCAAAGATCCCAGACTTCACCATCAAGTTCCATCGCGGCGATTTGTTTGCCGGAACGCGGACGCGACCGAGGCTGCCCAGGCAAAATCTTGCAGCGCGCGCCGGTTGTGCTCGATGCGAATCTGGGAGCTGTCATTGCCGCCCTCGAGGCGGCCGAGAGAAATTAGGTACGGTGTTCTCCATATATTCAGGACGCACGATTGCCCCGAGTGTGATCGCAGAATCAGGCTTGTCAAAGTGAATTTCCTGCCCCAATTGCACCTGCCCATTTTGCGAAAGCAGCATTCGGGTGTCGGATTTTGATCGGCGACTTTGGAAGGGGTGCAGTTATTTTTTTGGATCTTAATTCCGTACTTATTAGGCGCTCGTCCTTTGTGGGTGTTTATGGTCTGCGCATACTAGCACTGCGATTGTGAGCTTCCTATGGGCCTACGTCATCGAATAATTTTGTTCTCGCCGGAATTGGCGCACTGCGAGCATGTTTACCCTCGTCGCCTCTCGGTCGATCGTGAAGCATGCATTGGGATTTGTCAAAAGCATAATTCCGGAGAAATTCGTAGCAGTTCGCCGCAAATTCGTGTATAAAACACAGTTCAACGTCGGGGCGATTGTTAGAGATTCCGCCCTGCCAGACCTGGCTAAAGCCTTTCATTTCTATTGTTTCGGACGGTTCTTGGCCCGTCGAGGAGTTTGCTCTTCAACCTATGCCTTCACGCCCCACATCCTTAGATCGCTCGCTGCGCCTGGCGCTGCCGGCGTCCTCCGCCAATCTGGGGCCCGCGTTTGACGCGGCCGCCCTTGCTCTCGATTTCCATCTCCGCTTGCGAGCTGAACGTGCTCCTGATTTCTTCGTTACTGCCGAAGGCCGCGACGCGCTGACCTGCGCCCGCATGGAGAACCACCTCATCGTCACCACCTATTGCGAGGTGCTCGAGTCGGAGAATCGCAAGATCGCGCCCTTGCGCATCCACCTCGAAAATGAGATTCCCATCGGCAGAGGTTGCGGATCGTCTGCCGCCGCCCGTCTGGCCGGCATTGCGCTCGCCGTCCATTTCGGACATCTGCGCTGGAAGAACGACCGCATCGTCGGCGAAGCTTCCATGCGCGAACATCATCCCGATAACGCTTCGGCCTGTTGGATGGGCGCGCTCACCGTGGCTCGCATGGCAAATCAGGTGCAGGCGCAGGTTGTGGAAGTGAAGCCGAAAGGGAAATGGCCGCTGTTGCTGGCTGTCCCCGATGCGCTGCTCTTGACCGAACAGGCACGTCGTGTGCTGCCGTTCCAGTACTCGCGAGCCGACGCCGTCACGAATATTCAGAATTCGATGCTGCTGCTCGCGGCCTTCACCCAAGATCGTCCTGACTTACTTTCATCGGCGCTCGAAGACCGCATCCACCAACCGTATCGCGCGCCGCTCTCACCGCTGCTTCCCGCGCTCAAGGAACTCACCGGGGAATCCGGCATCCTCGGCGCCGCACTTAGCGGAGCGGGCCCGTCGGTGCTGGTGTTTCTCGACCCTAAGGTTCCAGCAAAGAAAGTGAAGCAGAGAATCGCCGCTCACCTCACCAAACGCCGGCTCACCGCCGAACTCATTCTCACGCAGATCGCCCAGCACGGCGGACGCGACGGAGCCGACTGGCGCAAGCATCATCCCTCAGGCAGAAAGTAAATAGGTTCTCTCTACTGCCGGCTGGCCGGAGGCACGACCCCGTTCATGCGCAGATATACCACCATCTGTCCGTAGTGATCGAAACCATGCCAGGGGAAGACCGTGCCCAGGCTGAGTCGTGTGGTTTTGGTCTTGCCGAAAGGACTGGGAATTGGTTCCAGAGCATTTGCGTCGGTAATGGTGGCGACTGATTTGTGCGCGTAGGCGAAAGAATCTTTCAGGAACTTGAGGATGTCAGCCTTCGACTTCGCGCTCTCCGGACCCTTTTCGCCGTTCGTGTCAACCGGCGGCTTTTCGCCGAGAATGCTGGCCGCAACGATGTAGTTGATGGCGGCAACATGTTTGATCTGCTCAGCGAATGTGCGGACGCCTTTAAACTCGCCATTGGTTGGCGCGAAGCCGTACTTTTCTTCGGGCATCGCTTCGGCCGCGGGAATAAAATCGCCTTCCAGATTCTTGATCCCACTGTCGAGAACCTGGGCGATGGTTTTCTTTTCGTCTTTCATTGGTGTTTGCGTTTGCGCTTGCGCCAGCGCAGAACCGCACAGAATGAACATCGCTCCCAAGATCGCAGTAGCCGTGATCGTTTTCATTTTGCCTCCAGGTAATCTAAACCAGGTGAATCTAAATCAGGTAAATCTAAATGTCGCATCAATCTCTCACCACCGCGGGCGTCAGGTCCAGTTCGCTTGAGGTGATACGATGGCCGCGCAGCGCGAATACTCCCAGCGCCAGAGCAACCGCGGCCACGCCCAGAGCATCGGGAACCCCAATCTTTTTCGCCACTGCGCCCCACAGCGTGGCGCCGATCGCCATGCCTCCCTGCAACACCAGAAGGTAACATGGACAACGCCCGCGCCCGCACCTACGCCGGCCACATGGTCTGCGCCGCCACGTTCAAGCAAGCCAGAATCCCGATCCAGGCCGCTCCCGCCACCAACAATACCAGATTCAGCCAGGCGAATGTTTGCGCCCGCCCCGCGGCGAAAGTCATGGCCGCAAAGATCATGATCGAAGCACCAACCACCCCATCCACCGACAATTTCCCGCAACCGCGGCAAGCGCCGCGCTCCCAGCAGCGCGCCCAGCCCAAAGCATCCGAGCAGCAAGCCGTATCCGCGCGCCCCGTACGGACGCGCCATAATCGGCAACAACGCCAGCATTGCGACCGCCGCCAGGCTGAACGCTCCCGTTCGCACCAGCACCACTTCGCCAGCCCGCTCTCGCCACATAGGACAAGCCGTCGCCAATCGCCGACCAGCACGCGCTTGTCTTCGGCTGATTTCACCGGCCGTCTCCATCGGTACAGAAACAAAATCACGCCAAAAAACGAAGCTGCATTCAGCAAGAACGCCTGCCGCATCCGGCGGCCGCCATCACAAGCCGCCGAGTGCCGGACCAACCGCCCGCGCCACGTTGTAGCCCACTGAGTTCAGAGCCACCGCCGGAGCGTGGCGCTTTGCCGAAACGATCTCCGGCGTAATCGCCTGCCACGCCGGATCATTCATCACCGCGCCGAGGCCCAGCAGCAAAGGTAAACAGCAGCAGCACCCAGGGCGTGACGTATGCCGTCAAGCGTGAGGACGCCGAGCACCGCCGCCGCCAGCACCATCCAGCCCTGCGTGATCAGCAGAAATCGCCGCCGGTCCACCATATCCGCCAGCGCGCCCGCCGGCAGAATCACCAGAAACACCGGCAGGGCGGTAGCCGCCTGCACCAGGCTCACCATCAGCGGCTGACAGGGTCATCTGCGTCATCATCCACCCCGCCCCCACGTTCTGCATCCAGGTGCCGATATAGGAAATGACGGAGGCAATCCAGAGCGAGCGAAACAGCGGCTCGCCCAGAGGCGCCCAGGCGGAAATCGAATGCCTCGCCGCCGTCGGGACAACCACCGGCATTTTGATCATTTCCGCCATAGATCTGTCGTTGGCCGTTAATCGCTGGTCGTTTGCGATCCATTCGTGTCGCGCAGCGAAATCGCCGAACGACTAGCGACCAACGACCAACGACTGCGCGAAATGGCCACTCCCGCCGCGCCATGCGCGGACTATATAAATCGCCAAGCCCACGACCAGAATGACCGCCGCATAGCGAATCTCGCGTCAGAAAATTCTTGCGCGAAATCAAAATAAACAGAAACCGCCGCTGCCAGCAACGCAGGCAGCGGATACAGCCACATGCGGAACGGCCGCGGCAGTTCCGGCTGCCGAATACGCAGCACGATCGAGTCCCATCGCCTGCACCAGAAACTGCAGCACAATGCGAATCACCACCAGCGCCGCGATCACGTCCGCCAGCCACAAGAAAGCAAAACGGCACGGCCACGCACCCCAGCGCCAGAAGAGAAACTAGGGGCACGCGGTACTCGGGATGCACGCGCGCAAATGACTCGAAAATAATTGCCATCGAGCGCCGCCGCATAGGGCACGCGCGAATAACCCAAGCGTCAGCGAGAACACCGATGCAAATGCCGCCCACATCACCAGCCCCGATAGCCAGGCCGCCCACGTCCATAAATGCGCTGCATCAAAATCGAAATCACATACAGCCTGCTGTTCGATGCCCCGGCCTGCGCCATCTCCCGCCAGGGCATCACGCCGAGAATGCTGATGTTCATCGCGATGTATAGACACGCCACCGCGAAAATGGATAGCAACATCGCCCGCGGAATGTTTTTGCTCGGCTCCTTGACTTCGTCTCCCAGAAAACAGATGTTGTAGTATCCCCAATGTCATAGGCAGCGATCAGCATCGCCGAGCCCAGGCCGAGAAAAAAGTTCGTTCGAAAGATGAAATCGCTCCGGGCGGAAAATCGAATGCCAGTGCGGGTTGAAAGTGCGTCAAGCCGGCGAAGATGATCCATCCCATGGTCGCATCACGCCCGCCACAGCACCTTCGATCATCCGCGCGATCGCGGTGATCCTGCGATACAGCAGAAACGCCGCCAGCACCACCATGCCGATGGCCACAAACGTGGCCGGCATCGCGACCCAGCGTCACTTGCAACGTTCCGAGCAGTGGAAGATCCAGGCCCAGGTGTGCGTTCGACCATACTGATGTTCCAGGCCCGGGAAGAAAAAAGCAGCATACCGCGAAAGCCCGATCGCGCCCGAGGCGATCGAAAGCGGCGCGCTGAAAGATAGCTGCCAGATAAACAGAAACGAAATCAGCCGCCCCAGCCTCTGCGGCCCGTAAATCTCTCGCAGGTAGCGATACGATCCGCCCGACCCCGGCATGGCCGAACTCAGCTCGGCGCATACCAGCCCGTCACAGGTCGCCAGCACCGCGCCCGCACCCATCCCAGCATCGCCTGCGGACCGCCCATCGCGCTCACGATCAGCGGCATGGTGATGAACGGCCCCACGCCGATCATGTCAATCATGTTCAGCGCGGTAGCGCTAGCCGAGCCCGATGCCGCGAATCAAGCTGCGGCTTGATGTCGGATTCGGCTGAGGAGTGGAATTGTCATGGAAAGCTCGATGGTCGATGATCGATAGTCGTTAGCAGAACTCGATCGCGCCGAACGTTCACAATTACGTCAGTTCGCAGCTGCACCGAACGACTAACGACCAACGACAACGACGCCTGCATTGGCTCAACGCCACTCAACAAATTCACAAACAGCCGGATCGCCCCCGGCACTCCCGCGGGCAACTGCCGGAAGAATGCGTATCCGGTGTAGATATAGGTTCCCTTGCCGTATGCGCCACCAGCAGTCCGCCCTTCTGCTGCGCTTCCCCCGGATCTGCGACGCCAGTAGCGGCGTGAAGTGATCATCCCACTGGGCCATGAAGTACAGTCCGCGCTCCTGCACCCAGCCCGTCGAAATCGCTCTGGGTAATCTCATTTGGATAATGCAAAGATCATTCGCCGGATCGAGAATCGTCCACCGGCGCCTCTTCCACCGAAACCCGCGCCCGGCTGAGTTTTGCCGGATACGGAGTGAAATTGCCGCGTTGAAATCGTCCACGCCAACGTCCCGGCGTTGTACTGCACCACCAGCGTCCCGCCGTTTGCGACATAATCCAGCAGCCTCTTGTTGTTGGCGATCACATCTTTCTGCGTGTCGTAAGCGCGAATTCCCAGCACGATGGTCTGAAACCGCTCAAATCTTCCGTCGCCAATTTCTCCGCTGGAATCATCGTGACATTCATCCCGATCTGCTCGAGCACCGTCGGAATGTCGTCGCCCGCGCCCATGATGTATCCAACCTTTAGATCCTTCGGGACCTTCACGTCCACGATGCTGACGCGCTGCACCGCAGGCTGATAGTAATAAAAGCGTCCCGAGGTCTTCGCGGGTGACGGCGTAGCCCTCGCTATATTTTTTTCCAGCAGTCAAGCACCGCGCGAATCTCAGTTCGGCCTTCCTTCAGTTCCGACGGAAATACCTTGAACCTGCGTCCTTAGACTCATCTTTCGGCATTTCGATGGACTGCAGCTCCCCGGTTCTGACGCGCCAGCCCTCGGAACTTAGATGGAGCTCAGTCGGCTCCGGGGCGCTCGCCTGGTCACGATTGCCGTTCTCTTCAGGCTGCACTTCGCTTGCCGCGTTCAAGCCGACCGGAATCACATTGCTCCCCCGGCGACACTGCAATCGAAAACTCCGGGCCAACGGCCAGTGGGCGCTCTGCCGCGCTCCCGTCCGGCACTTGAATCGGACCATGACCGGAACCTCAATCGCGCCGGCGAGTCCCGATTGGTACTCCATGCGCACGTGGAACGGCGCGGAGGGAAGGGAAGCGTTTGGTACTGCGCGTTCGTCAATCGTTTCAGCGTGTCCGTCTGCGGATCGTTCCGATGCCAGTATGGCCGTGTGTAGCCCGCCTTCTCGCAGGAACCATACGGAAATCGAACCAATCTGTGACCTGCCAGGTTCTGTCGGTCCGACATTGTTCCTTCTGCCGGTTCGCTGGCAACCCGAGCGCGTCCAAGATCAGCGTTTGCCGAACCATCGTGCGTCCGTCCGCACAATCCCGCAACGACTTCACGGCAGTGATCCGCCTGGAACGCGCCATCGTATTGCCGCTTCTGGGGAAGACGCCGCGTGGGGCATCGACAGTTGCTGTCAAGCTGAACTCCCAAGGCTATGTTCGACCGCGTGCTGGAACTGGTCACGCTTCGTTTCCAGCTCAGTGCCGTCAGATCACTGTCTTCGCAGCCTTCGATAGCGACGATTGCTGAACTTATCTTTGACCAGATCGTCAGTCCCTTTCACGGCCGCTCAGCAGCGGCTGACACGCCGCTGCGGATCCGAGTTCGCCGTCCGCCTCAGCTTCGCTAACTCTCTGCTGATCTCCCGCAACTGGTCTCGCAGCCACGGCACCTTCTTCTCTTCATCCCCCAGCCGCGACGCCAAGCCCACCAATGTCGTGTCAATCCCGTCAAAAAAATCCTGCTCGTGCCCGTCCTTATCTTTCGGCGACTCCGACCACCGAATCCACCAGCTTGTAGAACGCAAACCGGTCGCCCTGGGCAACCGATACGCCCGCAAGCCCCTGCGACTGCTGATGGCGCAATCCCTCGATCGCAAACTGCACGTACGACATCCCCAGCAGCGGATCCGCTTTCCCGGTGTTCAGCTTGAGCGTGTAGTTGGCCGCGTCGCAGGTCGTAGCCCCAAAGCCGCACACATTGCCGATGTACAGCTTCTTCGGCTGCCAGGGCTGCAATCCTTCTCTGATCTGCTCCGGAAAACGATTCGGATCGGCCGCCGCGCGAAACGCCTCTTTCGTCAGGATCGCCGACGCCTGATGATGCCCATGCCCATCGCGCTCCGTCCCTGAAAAGCGCGCCACCAGCACATCCGGACGAAATGTCCGGACCACCCGCACTATGTCGGCGAGCGCGATATCATGCCCTTGCCATTTCTGAAATGTTTCTTCTGGAGTTTTCGAATATCCGAAATCCGCGACTCGCGAGAACCGTTGCTCCACGCCGTAGTAGCGGTCGGCCGCCAGCACCTCCAAAGTCCGCAGCACGCCCAGCACGTCGAACAGATTGCTGCCCAGCTTGTTCTGTCCGCCTTCGCCGCGGTTCAGCGTCATCAGCAACGTCGAGACGCCTTTCCCGCGCGCCTCCAGCGTCAGCATGCCGCCGTCTTCGTCATCGGGATGCGCATCCACCTGCATCAGCCGCGCCGTCGTCTGCAACCGCCGCAGCATCAGCTTCAGCCCCGCCGCTCCCGTTTCCTGCGGGAGGGGTTCGTAATAACGGTCGACAGAACGATCGGTCGTCGTCTTTTCCGCCGTCTGCGCGGCCATGGACGGCGCAGTCGAGGTCGCCAGCAAAATCAGCGGGATTGCAGCCGCCAGCCGGTTGCGCACCCACCCACACTCAAACTTCTTCACCATTGCAAACATGACCATCTGATGGATTTTCCTCAATGAAAGGAGCAAATATATTCTCTGTTCGCGGCCCTTACCGGCTCATCCCCTGCGCTGCCGCGAACTTCTGCTGGCAATCCGCCGCTGCCTGCACAATCTGCTGGAAATCCGCATCACCGCGCACGTCCGACAGTAGCGGATCCGATTGCAACCCCTGGCGCGCGCAATAATTTCCGGCCACCGCCTGGCGCAGAAACGCGAATGCAATCTCTTTTTCTCCGCACGCCGCCAGCATCGTACCCTGGTGATACTTCATTTCAGGATTCTGTTTCGCTAATAATTCACGTTCCGCCTGCTCTGCCATCTGGTGGATATCCTCTGTGGCGCCTTTGCCAGGCACGCCTCCACCAATCCGCGCATCCACATGGGATTGTCCGTCATCTGCGGCGCGGCTTCCTGGGCTTCCAGCATCTTCCCCTGCCGCATCAACACTGAAACTCGGATCGCATTCGACCATTCCGATCCCGTATCCTGTTCAAGAAACTGCATGGCGCGATCCGCTTTCCCAGCCTCGGCAAAAGCAAGCGCGCACGTTCGCCAGTTATAGTCCGTGTCGATCGCCAGGGCTTTGTCACACTCGCTCTGCGCCTCATCAAGCCGCCCCGCATAGCGCAATACATACCCCAGCGAGAAATGCGCGTATGCGGCATCCGGACGCTTTTGCACCAGCGCCCGTGCGTCGTCATAAGCGCGGTCGAGGTTTCCGCCCTCGGCTTCCTGCGCCGCCAGCAAGCCCGCCGCGGCGACCCGTCCCGGTTCCAGCGCAAGCGCTCGACGGTACGCCGCGTTCGAGCGCTGATATCCTGCCTCGCCTCCGTCCGAGTAAATCGCGTCGAAATAATAGCGCCGGCCCAGCACCTCCCACGCCGGCGCGTAATTCGGATCAAGGCTCACCACTTTTTCCAGCATCGCGATCGCATTTTTATTCGATTGGACCTCGCGCGGAATGGCCAGTGTTCGCAGATACATGTCATACGCTTCGCGATTCGCCGGGGCGCTGCCTGCTTCTACTGCCCCGCGGGCGATCCCCAGGGCCGGAAGCAGTTCCTGCCGAACTTCTTTCGCCATCTGATTACGCAGATCGATCAAGTTATCCACCGGCGAGGTCAGCGTGCCCGTCCAGATCACCCTGTTCTCCTTGACCTCCACCGCTTCCAGCGTCACCATCACCATCTGCTTTTGGCGCAGAAAGTGTCCCGACACCACCGTGCCCACGCCCAACTCGCGCCCGGCCTTGGTCGCGTCCGCTTCTCCAGCGTATTTCTGGGTTGACATCGAGGGCCGGATTTCCAGCGAATGCGCATAAGTCAGCGCGTTCGCAATCTCGTCCGACAGCGCAAAGCGCAGAAACTCGCTCTCCGCATCGTTATTAATATTCTGCAGTGGCAGCACCGCGATCGTCCGGTTACTCGCCTGCACTGTCGCCGGCGCCTTGTGTTTAAGCACCCATGCTCCCACCGCGACCACCAGCGCAAGCAGGACCGCCGCTGATCCCAAGACGATCCATTTCCTCTTCGAACTCGGCTTCTGAAACGTTTTCGTCACCACGTGGAGCCCGGTCGCCTGACGAGGCCCGCTCCGCAGCGCCGGTTCTGTCACTTTCTTCAACTGCACCAGGTCAGCCTTCATCTCTGTCGCGTTCTTGTAGCGCGGTTGCGGTCTTTTTCCATCGCCTTCCCGATGATGGCTTCGAGTTCCGCGGGCACCGATGGATTAATCGACCGCGGCGACGGCGGCTTCTCGTTGATCACCGCATGCAGCGTCATCACTACGTTCGATCCGGTGAACGGCTTTTTGCCGGTCGCCATTTCGTACAGCACCACGCCAAAGGAAAATATGTCGCTGCGTACGTCCAGGTCTTCCGAGCGCGCCTGTTCGGGCGACATGTAAACCGCCGTCCCCGGAATCACTCCCACCTGGGTCAGCGATTCCTCGAGCGACGAGTCGGTCGTCGTGCCCACGCTCTGGTCCTTTGCCAGCTTCGCCAGCCCAAAATCCAGAATCTTCACCTGGCCATTCGGAGTCAGAAAAATATTCGCCGGCTTGATGTCGCGGTGCACGATCCCCTTGGCGTGAGACACTGCCAGCGCGTCCGCCACCTGCACCGCAATGTCCAGCAGGTCTTCAAGGGCCAGAGGCTGGCCATGGATCCGCTGCTTCAGGCTCTCGCCGTCCAGTTTCTCCATGACGATGAACGGCTGCCCGGCGCCATCCTCGATGTCGTGGATGGTGCAGATGTTGGGATGGTTGAGCTGCGACGCGGCGCGCGCCTCCCGCGTAAAACGCTCCAGAGAAATTGGATCCCTCGCCAGGTGATCGGGAATGAATTTCAGAGCGACATGCCGGCCCAGGCGCAGGTCCTCCGCCTCATAAACAATTCCCATTCCGCCGCCGCCCAGCTTCGACAGCACGCGGTAGTGGGAGAAAGTCTGGCCGATCATGTCCATGGTCGTGTGAGGGCGGACACTCTTGTCCGCCGCCGTCTGCCTTTGATTCTAATTGCAGCGCAGAAAGCTGGCTCGCGCCCGCGAAGGCGTAATGGTAGGCCGTCGCCCAAGCCGGGTCAACCGAGTACCTTGGGCAGATTCCAGTGCCGCCAGACGCTGACGACTCGCAGCACAAAACAGACCACGCCGCCCAATACGGCTGACCACGTGGGGGACAGCTTCAGCTTGCGACCCGCGATCATTACTATCGCTCCCGCCATGGCAGCTGTCGCGTAGATATCGGAGCGGAGAACCAAGGGAACACGCGCCAGGAAAATATCGCGGACGGTGCCTCCACCGACCGCCGTAACGGTGCCCAGCAAGACGGCGATGAAAGGGTGCATTTTATAGAGGAGTGCTTTTTCCGTTCCAGCGACAGCAAATAGCGCCAAGCCGGCAGCGTCCAAAACCAGGATGACTTCGCTGGGGATCCCTTGAACGAAGCGATACATGAAGAACACGATCGCTGCGCCTGTGAATGCCATGGCGGAGTATCGCCAATCGCGCAGCGAACTAGGTGGGACGGCGCCGATAAGGATGTCGCGAAAAATTCCTCCCGCCAACGCCGTGGAAAACGCCAGTACCATGAGCCCGAGCAGGTCAAGATTGCCGCTGATCGCCGCGAGCGCGCCCTCTATGGCGAAGAGCAGCGTCCCAGCCATGTCGGCTGCGAATAGCAACGTGTTCGATGGGCGCTGCAAAGTGGAAGCTTCGGTTCGCATTTTCAGTCCGGAAACATTAATCAAAGCGGGAACCAGAGAATCGCGATCATTTAACCACTAATCAGCGCCGCCGACGATCCCACCCAAGCCATATTCTTGTTGTGGTCCACGCCCATCATCAGCCCGCGCCCCATGCGCACGATCGTCAGCACCGGAAGCAGTTCGTCGAGCCACACATACATGATTCGCAATTCAACCTTAGTCAGTCCGTAGGGGGTTTCGACCAACGGCGTGAAGCTGAGCCGCTCCTGCAGAATATATTCGCTGCGTTTCCCGGCCGGGATCGCGTCAATGTCGGCGCGCGATGGCGCGATCACCACCCCCAATCCGGCAAACGAATACAGCGGCTTGAGCACAAAATTCTCCAGATCCGCCGGCACTTCCGTCAGTTGGTCGAGGAACCAGGTCCGCGGCACCGACGGATGCTTTAAATAAGGAATCGAATACTTACTGATCCGGAAATACCAGTTCGGATGCCCCGCCCACTCCACATCGAGCTCATCGCGAAAATCAAACGGCAAAGCCACGCCCTTGCGTTCCAGTTCGTCGACAATGGTGCGGTTATAAATCCGCTCAATCGGAACGAGCTTGCCGCCCTCCTCATAAAACAGTCGCCGCCCCTGCTTACGAATCTTAGTGATGCACACCGTGCGAATGCCGAGCAGCTTCTCGGTCAGCAGAAAATCCGGACGCGTCTTCTGCTCGTCTGGGTGCACTTCCATCAACACGACATTTGCGGGATCGTGTCCCGCGACGATCGCGTCCTTTAAAAGCTGCTGGTAAGCTGCCGAATCGAGTCCACTCAATAAATAGCGCAGCTTTGGGTCGAGCGAAAAAATATCAACGTAAGCCTGCGCCAAAACCGGCTGATACGCGTAAAGGGAAGGGAAGGCTTGTAACTCGACCAGCTTCGGCTGTAACTCGCCCGTCGAATCCCGCACCAGTCCGAAGTCCACTTGGATAAACATCGGACGTGGGGCTTCATTCGGCATGCGAAACTTCGCCGGGATCGAAGCCTCGGACCGCGCCCGATATTCGGGATTCTCCACCAGTTGCCGGATCAGCGCCTTGCCATCCTCCCCCATCCGCTCGACCAGCGCATTCGGAAAGAAGCAAGGCGTCTCGCACAGCGCGAATGGAACTTCCATCCCACATCGCGAAGTCATCTCGCGCCGCATCCGGTCGTATTTTTCAGGAGTAAATCGCGAATTGAAGTCTTGCCGGTAGGAGGGAATCATCGAAGCTCGTGTGGTGACGGTGCGGAGCCTGCCCTGAGCGAAGCCGAAGGGCCCGTCCCGGCGGGGCGAAGCCCCGCCACCACACACCCTACGCCTTAATCAAGAAGTGCCCGTCCCGCATAATCTGTTTGTCGTCGACCCAGATATCAAAATTCCGCCCCACCACATCAATGTGCGTCGACGAAAACCACTCCGCCCCCGTGTGTGCTCCATAAGGATTACCGAACGCAATGTGCACGCCGGGATATTTCTCATCCTGCAGGATCTCCCCGATGACATCTTTCAGTTCGATGTTCGTCCCAATGGCAAACTCGCCCACCCGGTTGCTGTTCTCATCGGTATGGGTGTAAGCCCAGAAATCGTCTTTCAATTCCTTGTTCGCCGAGTGTGCCTCGATCAAGCGGTTCGCCTTCATGGTGATGGTCAGTGGATTCGCCTTCAAGTCGCCAAACTTGCGGCACAAGTAATCACCCACCACTCCATCAATCACAAACGTTCCATTCACCTCGCCCGGCGTCGTGAACACCTCACCGCCGGGCAGGTTCCCCCATTTTGCAGTAGTGATGATCCCGCTTGTCTTTACCCACCGGTAATTCGGATTCAAATCCGCCACCAGGTCCGTCCCCGCCGGCGTCTTCGCGCGGATTTGTTTCGCCTGGCGCACCGTCTCCAGCACTTTTACACTCAGCCGGTCCACCTTCAGAAAGTCCGCGCGCATGCCTTCCAGCATGATCTGTTTGTTGACGTTGACCATGTGCGCGTGCCGGATTTTTCGCCGGTTCACCACATCCGTCATCTGCATGCGCGACTTCAATTCGTTGGTCTGCCCCTGCACCGCAAAAATGCTGACCTGGCTCGACTCCAGATCCTCCGCAATCGCCGCCGGCAAATCCGTCAGCGGACGAGTCGCCAGATCTTCCAGCACAAACGTCTGGTAGCGGCAGCCCAGTTCTTCCAGTTCGTGCACGATGGCCGCCGCAATCTCCAGCGTCACTTCATCGGTGATGACGGTGACTTTTTCCGAAGCCAGCACGCGCAGGCACACGCGCACCGCGTTCCGCGCCCCCGGCGTCAGTTCCGGATCAAAAGCCATCTTGTTCAGTTGTCGGTTGGATTGTTCAGTCGTATTAGTAAAAGTCTTCATCAAACTTATCAGACGGCGCGTGCGGTGGGCATAGCATCCACCTCGTCCACGCCCACCTCAGTCTCCTCAATGATGTAGTCCATCACGGCTTTCATGTCGCCGGTCTTGCGATACACGTCCAATTGCCGGTCCGCGCCCGTCCCCATCTTCATAATCTCACGGATGTACTCCACTTCCGCCCGGCAATCCAGTTCGTCCAGCACGTCATCGACGAACTCAAGGTATTCTTCGATCAGATCGCGCTCCGGAACCTCCATCTGCTTGCCGAAGTCGATCAGTTTCCCGTCGATCCCATAGCGCGCCGCTCGCCATTTGTTTTCCATCAGCAGCGATTTGCGGTAGAGGCGGAATCCCTGGTTTTGCGAGTGCAACTTGTAGAGCTTGGCCACCGTTGCCTGGATCAGCGCCGCCAAAGCAATCGTCTCATCCAACCGCATCGGAAGATCGCACACGCGGAACTCCAGGGTGTTGAAGAACGGATGCGGCCGCATGTCCCACCAGATTTTTTTCGCGTTATCGATCGAGTTGGTCTTTACCAGCAGCTTCACGTAATTCTCGTACTCACCCCAGCTCGGAAAATAATCCGGCAGGTTCGTCCGCGGAAACTTGTCGAACACCTTGCAGCGATAAGATTTCAGCCCCGTATCCATCCCCAGCCAGAAAGGCGAATTCGACGATAGCGCCAGCAGGTGCGGTATGAAATACCGCGCATGATTCATCATCTGGATCAGTATTTCGCGATCCTCGATGCCGACGTGCACGTGCAATCCAAAAATCAGGTTCGCTCGAGCCACCAGTTGCATATCCTGCACAATATTCTTGTAGCGCTCGCCCGCCGTCAGTTCCTGTACGCGCCAGTCCGCAAACGGATGCGTACCTGCCGAAGCCAGCCGCAGCCCGTTCTCCCGCGACAGCCGGATCATGTGCCAGCGCAGATTCTTAAGCTCGTTCCTCGCTTCCTTGATATTGCGGCAAACCGAAGTCCCTACCTCCACCACCGATTGATGCATCTCCGTCTTGACCCGTTCCTGCAGGATCAATTTGCCCTTCTCGATGAGTTCGGCTTGAATGTGCGACCGCAGATCACGGGTCACGGGGTCGACAGTCTGATACTCCTCTTCGATTCCGAGCGTGAATGTAGGCTTCATCGCGGCATCCAGAGCTGCCGGCGGAAAAGACACGCCGGCAGAGGCCCAACCAGTATACCAATGTGCAATTCGTGTGGTGACGGGGCTTTGCCCCGTCGCAGCGGGGCAGAGCCCCGCCACCACACATTATCTATGCTTTCTTCCGCGCCTTAGGCGTCCGCAAGTCCACCCACCGCGGCCCATTCAGGAACGCCGCCCAGCGCAATTCTTCCACCGGATTCTCGCCGCCGAGCGCCTTCTTCACCGCCATCTCCGCCACCGCGTCCACCACCCACTCAAAATTCTGCTGCCCTACCGACGTAACCTCGGCATCCGGAGCCGGATTCATGAAGTCAATCGCATACGGGACGCCATCCTCCACCGCAAACTCCACCGTGTTCAGGTCGTAGCCCAGCGCGCGGCACAACGCCAAGGCATCTTTCTCGATGCGTTGCTTCAGCAGAGGGCCGGGCTGCGGATTCCCCTTCACATAGCGCTCATGGTGCGGAGCCTTTGGATCGTACTTCATGATGTGCACTTTTTCCTGCCCTACCACGTAACAGCGGTAGTAATCCTCAAACTCGACGCCATGCTGCAGGGTCATGCAAAGGTCGCCGGTCTGGTTGTAGTTGTGAAAAAACTCATCCGGAGAATGCACCTTATACACATGCTTCCAGCCGCCGCCTGCATATGGCTTCAAAAACGCCGGGAACTCAACATACGCGAATATTTCTTCCCAATTCAGCGGATAGATCAAATTCCGCATGGATTTGTCGGTCGTATCCGGTGGATGCTTGTGATGCGGCAAAATCACCGTAGGCGGAATCGCCACGCCCATCTTGTTTGCCAGCGCATAGTTGAAAAACTTGTCGTCCGCCGTCCACCAGAACGGATTGTTAATCACCATCGTTCCCTGCAGCATCGCGTTCTTCAGATACGCCCGGTAAAAAGGAATGTCCTGCGAAATCCGGTCGATGATGACGTCATACTTCTTCGGCTCATCCATACGGATGCCGCCAATCTTCACAAATTCGGCAGTAACGCCCTCGGCCTTCATGCCATTAATCTTCTCGACCAACGCCGGAGGAAAGGTGTTCTCCATCCCAAAAAGAATTCCAATTTTCTTGTTCGCCATAATCAAATCCTCTTCTCAATCTAGCTGTGGAGCGCCGGGCGCCCCCGCCCGGCGGAACGGGGCAGAGCCCCTTCACCACACTAGAAATACTTTGCCGCCATGCGCTGCCACAGCGGCCAATCATGCTTGCTGTTATCTCCGTAGATATCCAGCCAACGCGGAATCCCCTTGCCTGCGAGAATCGCCGCCATCTTCACGTTCGCGTCCAGGCACATATCCCAATTCGACGATCCCAGCACGATCTTCATCTGCCGGATGCGGCTCAGGAACCAGTCGTCGCTCATGTTCGACAAGTAGTCCGGCGGATTGTTGAAGTAAACATTGTCGTCGTAGTAGCCGTCGAGGAAGCTCTTGATGTCGAACGATCCGCTCATGGTCGCGCAAGCAGAAACCAGGTCCGGATGCCGCATGGAAAAATTCAGCGCGTGATAGCCGCCAAAACTGCATCCCGTCACCGCGATCTGCGGAGACCAGTTCTTCCACTTCAGGTAACCCATAAACTCGTTGATCACGTAGCGCTCGTACTGCACATGCCGCCAGATTCGCGCTCCCGGATGCACGCTCTTGTTGTACCAGCTCTCGCCGTCCACGCCATCGACACAGAAGACCTGTATGGCGCCCGCCTCCAGTTTTCCGCTCAACGCCCGGATCATCCCCGCATCCTCATACTCAAAATAACGTCCCTGGGATGTCGGAAACACCAGGATTGGCTGCCCGCCGTGCCCGAACACCAGCGACTCCATGTCGCGCCCCAATTCGTGGCTGTATTCTTTGCGATATTCGCGGTTCATGTGCGCGAGGATTGTAACCGATTACCCAGGCTTCGGCACGCGAGCGGAGGGGCGCTCTCTCACGCCCAAGTCGATCCAAGCCTGGCAGCGCTTGAGATGAGGCTGATCTTAGTTCCGAGGACAGCCGCGTACAATGTACCGCGTCAGGAGGCTCGCCGCGGAGACTCGATTGCGTGAACACTCACAGAGCTCACTATCTCGTCATCTGGGAGTTTAAGGTCAAACCGGAAGCGAAGCTCGCCTTTGAACAGGCTTACGGCCCCGAAGGCGACTGGGCGCAGCTTTTCAACCAGAGCCCCGACTATCGCGGCACTCAGCTTGTCCGCGATACCAACCGGCCCGGCCGCTATTTGACTCTCGACCGTTGGGCCTCACGCGCGGGGTTCCATCAATTCAAGCAGGCTCATCAAGCCGACTACAACGCTTTCGACCAACGGTGCGAGGCGCTAACCGCGGACGAATGCCTGATCGGCGAATTTGAATTGTTGTCCGCCTCGTCCACTACCTAGCTTCGTTTCTAGGGTTGGGCTGACCTCGGATTAATTCCCAAATGCTTCAATTTCGATTGCAGCGTTGTGCGCTTCAATCCCAGCCGCATGGCTGCGCCTCTCAGGCCGCCGATCTGTCCATGACTCTCCTGCAAAGCGCGAAGTATGTGCTCGCGTTCGGTCGCCGCCAGACTTTCATCCGCGATTTTGTTCTGTGTTGCAATTGGCCTCAATTCGCTTAACGGCGCATCCAGCACCGAACCCTGCGTCAGAATCACCGAGCGCTCGATAAAATTCTCCAACTCCCGCACATTCCCCGGCCACTCCCACCCCAGCAGCGCATCCATGGTTGCCTTCGGAATGCTCGTGATCCCCTTGTTCATCCGGCACGCACATTTCTGCACAAAATGTTCGACCAGCAACCGGATGTCGTCCCGCCGTTCCCGTAACGGCGGTATGCGGATCGGAAACACGTTCAGCCGATAATAGAGATCGCTGCGAAACTCATTCTGGCGCACGACATCAGCCAAATCGCGGTTGGTCGCCGCAATCAAGCGAAAATTCACCTTCAAAGTGTGTGTTCCGCCCAGCCGTTCAAACTCCTGATCCTGTAAAACCCGGAGCAGCTTCGGCTGCAGCGCCAGCGAAATCTCCCCAATCTCGTCCAGAAACAGCGTCCCCTTGTCCGCCAGTTCGAGTCGGCCAATTTTCCTACTCACCGCTCCGGTGAACGCGCCCTTCTCGTTGCCGAACAGCTCGCTCTCCAGCAACCCCGACGGAATCGCAGCGCAATTCAATTTGATGAAACTGTTGTCGCGACGCCGGCTCGACCGGTGGATTTCCCGCGCGACCAGCTCCTTACCCGTTCCGGTTTCGCCCAGCAGGAGCACGGTGGCATCGCTGGACGCCACTTTCTTGACATTCTCCATGACCGCCTGCAGCGCCTTGCTCTGCCCGATGATTTCTCCGAAGCCCAGTTCGGTATCGATTTCCTGTTCGAGATAAAGCTTCTCTTCCGTCAACTTTCTCTGAGCCTCCCGGAGTTCAGTCACATCCATGGCGGCCCCAGTGATTCCAATCACCGTGCCGGCCGAGTCCAGAACCGGCTCGATGGTCGTAATGAGGTACTGCTTCTTTCCAGCGCATGTGACCTGTATTTCATCCCGCGCTCCAACCCCGGTTTCCAGTACTCGCCGCCGGACCTCCGTGATGCGAGCCGCCTCCTCCGGATCGAAGAGATCGGCCGGAGTCTTACCCAGCTTATTGCTCCACGAAAACGGGAGCTGCGAGTTGTACATCCAGGTGTAGCGCAAATCCCGATCCTGGTTGAATACTGCAATCGGAGAGTTCTTGAGTGCCACCCGGAACCTTTCGTCGCTTTGCCGCAGAGCCTCCTCAGTGAGCTTTCGGTCGGTGATGTCCTCCACTAGGCCCATGTGCCATCGCTGTTCCTCTCCTTGACCCCACATCGGCACCGCCTGAACCCTGACCCAGCGCACCGATCCGTCCGGGCGAAGGTACCTTTTCTCCATCTCGTAATTTTCCAGTTTTTCTTCGGCCAGTTGCTGCAGGTTGTCGCGGGTCGGCCCAATATCATCGGGGTGCGTAATGCTCCCCACGTCGATCCGCAGCAATTCTTCTTCCGCGCGTCCGGTGATTTCGCAGAACTTCGGATTGACTTGCAGGAAGCGCCCGTTGCAAGAATCCACCAAAGCAATGCCCACCGGAGACCGCTCGTACACTGCGCGGAATCGCAGGTCGCTTTCCCGCAGCATCGCTGCTGCCCGCTTTTGCTCGGTGATATCCTGCAGAACGCAGGCGACGCGATCGATTCCAGTAGAACTTTCGATCGGCAAGTAGGTGCAGACGAGATCTCGGACACCCAATCCGGGGAACTCAGACTGGCCCTCGTAGCTCACGATGTGGCCGGCGAAACTCTCGTCCAGTTTGCCCTTGACGATCATTTCATAGAGTTCAGGCTGAATGACATCGGTCACATGACGCCCGATCAACTGCTCTCTGCTCATTCCGCGATAGCGCAGCGCGGCCCGGTTCGCGAGCAGGTAGCGGCGGTCGCGGTTGACCACCACGATCATCTCTTCCAGGTTCTCCACTACTCTTTCGAACTCGCGCAACCGCTCCTCGGCCCGCTTCCCATCCGTGATGTCGCGCATTACGCATGCCGCGCGATCGATTCCCGCCGCTCCTTCTACCGGCAGATACGTGAGCGATAGATCCCTCTCGCCCATCCCTGGAAATTCATGCCTAAGCTCATAGGTGACCACATTTCCCTTGAAACACTCATCCAGCTTTTCCTTGATCACGGTTTCATAAAAGTCAGCGCCCACTACCTCCTTTACCGAACGCCCTGCGACCTGCTCCATCGTCCTCCCCCGATAGTGCAAGCACGCCGGGTTCATGAGCACGTACCGGTGCTCGCGGTCTACCACTGCGATCATTTCTTCCAGATTCTCCACTACCCTCTCGAACTCTCGCAGCTTGTCCTCCGCCCGCTTCCGATCGGTGATGTCGCGCGATATGGACACGCTATACTCCCGGTCCAGCCGCACTCGCCGCATATTCACTTCCACCGGAAACGTGGTTCCATCTTTCCGCCGGTGCACAGTTTCCATGATGACGAATCCCGATTCCTGCAATTGCTGCCGCACTCGAGCGAGCAAACTCTCGTCGGCGTTCGGGTCGATGTCCAGAACCGTCATGGATAAAAGCTCGTCCCGGCTGTACCCCAGCTCCGTGCACGCCTTCTCATTCACATCGAGGAAACGTAGGGTTTCCGGATCGATCACCTTGATGGCATCGTTCGACTGGTCGAGCAGCGTTCGGAACAGTGTCAGTTCGCGGATCGTGCGTTCTCGCTCCCCCGCCGTCTTCAGCAACTGGTCGTTGCTGGTACGCAGCGCTTTCTGCGCCCGCACCCGATCCGTGACGTCGTGCGCCATCCCGCGCACAATCGGCCTCGCCACTCCCTCGGTGCGCAGCGTGTTGTGATACTCCCAGATCCGCTGCTCTCCAGATCGCGTCACCACTGCCAACAGGCCGCGAGCCTCGCCCGTGCGCGCGATCTCGCGCAGATAGGCATCGAACTGACCGCGGAATTGCGGATCGACAAAATCCCGCATCGGCCTCTGGATCACTTCTTCTACGCTGTAACCCAGCAGACGCGCTGGAACGGGATTGACCGACAGGAATCGGCCTTCAAGGTCGTGGACGCACAGCAAGTCCTGGCTGTGCTCGACTAAATCGCGGTACCAGTCTTCGTCTTCTTCCAGGGCCCGCCGGATCGGGTCCCACGCGACTGGCAAATCTTCCGGGAAGTGGCGCTTCCGTTCCCCAGGGTGTAATGCCATGACTCACCCAGAAAGCGAGCGCTGGAAGTCGTGCATTCAGGATCGGCCAGATCCCTCCCAGCGGGCCGCTGCAAATTTTTCATCCCGGAGGTTCTTCGAGAAACTCTTCTAAAATCAAGGTCTCCAAGTCAGGAACCTCACCTTGGACTCGAGGGAAATTCTAGCAGAATATTGCTTTCGCGGCATTTTTCGCCGTATCCGCACGCTGACCGGCCAGTCGGCCCCACCCGGCCCTGATCTTCCGTGATCTCGGAATCATGCTCCCCGGTTGCTAAGCTCCCATTGAGTTCTTACTGCATAGGAGGGCCCTTGCCCGCGACCGCTCACAAAGCTTCCATCAAGATTCTCTACGGCGAGTCCGACGAACGCACTCTCTCCGCCCAAGCCGCCGAAATGACCAAAGCCGGACATCACGTGACCACCGCCCTCAACCGTCAGGGCGTTCAGGAAGCCCTGCGCCGCGATGCCTTTGACCTGGTCGTCCTCGGCGCCACATTATCCAAGGACGATCGCCATCATCTCCCCTACATGGTTAAGAAGTCCCATGAAGGAACGAAGGTTCTGATCATGCACGCCGGCGCCCACTGTCACGCTGTGGATGCCGTGGTTGACTCCAACCTCAGCATGCACTTTGTCCTTGAGCGCATTGCCGCCCTGCTTCAGCCCGAGCCCGTCCGCTAACTAAACGTGGGGACAAAAAAGGGTCCGGTCGGGGCGGAGAGAGAAGTCGCACCCGCCGGACCTGTCAGACTTCCAGGCTGCTGACCGCGATCATTTTCAACATCCCCAGGCGGCCAGTTGTCACCGCAATGTAAAATTCTTGTCACGTTTTGGCGTGGAGATCATAGAGCCAGGGCGAGCCAGCCACAGAACACCCCAAATATAAAATGGGCCGCCAGCCAAGAAGCGGTGACGTTTCCTTGGCTATCGGCCCATTCGATCCGGACTGGGATCGGAGGTGATACCTACATCGTAAACCCTCCACCTCGATTGTCAAGGATCAACTTCCATAACCTCGAATAGCCCCGTTCCGGGAAAATTCCCGGCCGAAACGCACTCCAATCATTGACACCCCATCGCCACGGTGTTATTTTTACTAGTTTTAGAAACGACTCTTCTTCCAGCAGGATCAGCAGAAAATCGATCATCCGAAAAATGGACCAGACTCTCCGACAACTAGGCGAATTACTGCTCGGAGCCGTGCCTACCGTCATCCTTCTTGCGACCCTCTACATCCTCTATATTTTCATCGTCCATCGCCCGCTGGCCGCTGTGCTCGCCGAACGCCGCAGCCGTACTCAGGGTGCCATGGAAAAAGCGCGCGCCGATATTGCGTCCGCCGAAGCTCGCACCGCCGACTACGAGCAGCGCCTTCGCGAAGCCCGCCAGAAAGTCTTCAAGAACCAGGAAGCCCGCCGCCAGCAGGCCACGCAGGCCCGCGCCCAGGCCGTCAATCAAGCCCGCACCCGGGGCCAGGAACAGGTCAAGCAGGCTCGCGCCGCATTGGAAGAGGATAAACAGCAAGCCATGTCGAAGCTCGAATCCGACGCGGGCAGATTGGCAACCGATATCATGCGCTCCGTGTTGCGCCCCATGGCCTCGCCCGGCCAGGTCGGTGCCCAATGAAAATGGAGCTGGAGTTCGCGTGGGGGCAGCCGCCCTCGGCTGTCCAAGCCAAGCGCAGCTCGGCGCCGCCCGCAGCAAATCCGAATGCGCTATGGCGAAGCTGAAGCCGCTGCTGGCCCTCGTTCTTCTGGCGTTGGTGCCGGCGCTTCCCACGCGAGTCAGCGCGCAGGAGCAATCCGCACCACCGTCGTCCCAGCAAGCGTCCACGGAAAACAAGCCAGAAAGCCAGCCCGCTCCCCAGCACAGGTCCATTGGCGGAGAACTCGTCGAAGAGACCCGCAAGGCTGAGGGAGAAGACGAAGAGAACGCAAATCTCAAGCACGCCGCCCCGGTGCAATGGCTGGCGCGTAAAACCGGCCTGAACGTGCATCAGGCGCACATGCTGGCGCTCTCTCTGAACTTCGCCATCATTGTCGCCGTCATTGTCTGGGCCGTTCGCAAGTTCGTGCCCGGCATACTGCGCGACCGCAGTGCGTCCATCCAGCGCGCTTTGGACGAAGCGCGCGCTGCCAGCCATGACGCCAATCGCCGCCTGGCCGACATCGAAAATCGGCTGCGCCACTTGGATGTCGAAATCGGACGGATGCAGGCCACTGCGGAACACGAAGCCGATGCCGAGGAAGGCCGCATTCAGAAAGCCACCGAAGAAGAGATTCGCAAAGTAGTACTCGCCGCTGAGCAGGAAATCGTCGCCGCCGCCAAGCAAGCCCGCCGCGAATTGGCCACTCATACCGCCGACCTGGCCGTCGCCCTGGCCCGCCAGCAGATTCACGTCGATTCCAATACCGACCAGGTGCTGGTCCGCACCTTTGCCTCGAAGCTGACGTCGGAAAACAAAAGTGACGACGGCGGAAAGGACGGCCGTTAGCCATGGCCTCCGTCGTCGGCACCTACGCCCGCGCTTTCGCCGATGTTGTGATGACGCCGAAGAACAAGCTCGATCCCGACCGCGTTCTGCGCGAGTTGTACGGAATCGAGGCTCTGTTGAGGCAAAGCGATCCATTGCGGCGAGTCATGGAAAATCCGTCCATTCCCGGAGATCAGAAACGCGCCGTGCTCGATGCCATTGCCAAGCAGCTGGGCACGACCAGACAGGTGCGGAACTTCGTAGCCGTACTAACCGATAACCGGAGGCTTCCGCTGTTCGGCGAAATCCTGAAAGAGACGGAACAGGAATTAAATGAGCGCCAGGGTTTCGCGGAAGCGCAAGTAAGCAGTGCGCGCCAGCTAAGCGCTCCGGAAAAGCAACTGCTGGAAGCCAGGATCGCAGCCCTGACCGGCAAGAAAGTTCGGGCAGCATACCAACAGGATGCTTCGTTGCTGGGCGGTGCAGTAGTGCAGGTAGGCAGCACCATTTACGACGGCTCAGTGAAAGGCCAATTAGAGAGAATAAGGGAGCAGTTGGTGGAGAGCTAGTCACTTCGAGCCGCGAGCTACGAGCTTCGAGCAAGCCGGTTCGCTCGTAGCTCGCAGCTCGAAGCGAAAAAGCTGATAACCGAAAGCTGATAGCTGACTTTTATGGCACAAATCAAAGCAGACGAAATAACCCAACTAATCCGCGAGCAAATCGAGAACTACGAATCGAAAATCGCGGTCGATGAAGTCGGCACCATCATCACCCTGGGTGACGGCATCGCCCGTGTCTACGGCCTCGACAAAGTCATGGCCGGAGAACTGCTCAGCTTTCCGCACGGCATCGCCGGCATCGCCATGAACCTTGAAGAAGATCAGGTAGGCGTGGTCATCCTCGGCGAATACACCGAGATCAAGGAAGGCGACGAAGTCAAGCGCACCGGCCGCATCATGAGCGTCCCGGTGGGCGACGCACTGATTGGCCGCGTCGTGAATTCGCTGGGCGTGCCGATTGATGACAAAGGTCCGATCGCCACCGATAAATTCATTCCCCTGGAGCGCCTTGCTCCCGGCGTCATCGCCCGCCAGCCCGTGCGCGAACCGATGGCCACCGGATTGAAGGCCATCGACTCCATGATCCCCATCGGCCGCGGACAGCGCGAACTCATCATTGGCGATCGCCAGACCGGCAAAACCGCCGTCGCGCTCGACACCATCATCAACAGCAAGGGCAACAACCTGATTTGCATCTATAACGCCATCGGCCAGAAGCGCTCGTCAATCGCGCAGGTAGTAAAGATTCTCGAAGATGCCGGCGCCATGGAATACACCATCGTGGTCGCCGCGTCGGCCTCCGAACCCGCTCCGATGCAGTACATCTCGCCCTACGCCGCCTGCGCCATGGGCGAATTCTTCCGCGACAACGGACGCCACGCCCTCTGCATCTACGACGATCTTTCCAAGCATGCCGCCTCCTATCGTGAGATTTCACTTTTGCTCCGCCGTCCTCCCGGGCGCGAAGCCTATCCCGGAGACGTTTTCTATCTCCACTCGCGTTTGTTGGAGCGAGCCGCCAAACTCAGCGACAAGTTAGGCGGAGGTTCGCTGACCGCATTGCCCATAATCGAAACCCAGGCCGGAGACGTTTCGGCTTACATTCCGACTAATGTGATTTCGATTACCGATGGCCAGATCTATCTTGAAACCGACTTATTCAACCAGGGCGTGCGTCCCGCAGTGAACGTAGGACTGTCAGTAAGTCGAGTAGGTGGCAGCGCCCAGATCAAAGCCATGCGCCAGGTAGCCGGAACGCTAAAGCTGGAACTGGCGCAGTATCGCGAACTAGCCGCCTTCGCGCAGTTCGGCAGCGATCTGGACAAAGCCACGCAACAACAGCTCAATCGTGGGAAACGCCTGGTGGAACTCCTGAAGCAAGGCCAGTTCAGCCCGCTCCCGTTCTCAAAACAAATTCTAATCATCTTCGCCGGGACCAGCGGAGCGCTCGACGACATGCCGGTAGAACAGGTCCGCGACTTCGAGCAAGATCTCTACAAGTACGTGGAGACCACAAATCCAGGCCTGCTGAACACCATCATGGAAAAGAAAGTTCTGGACGACAATCTGAAGGCAGAAATGTCCAGAGTAATAAAGGAAGCAAAACAGCAATTCGTAGATTCAAGGCAAGCAGTAGCGAAGTAAGAAGGTCTCAGGTCTTAGGTGTTAGGTCTCAGGAAAATCTCACGGATTTGGAGATTAGCTGAAACCCGAAGCCTGACACCTGACACCTAGGACCTGACACCTGATTTTCGATGGCTAACATTCTCGACATCCGGCGCCGTATCCGCAGCGTGGTCAACACGCGGCAGATCACTAAGGCCATGAAGACCGTCTCCGCCGCGAAGTTGCGCCGCGCCCAAGAAGCCGCGCTGGCCGCGCGTCCCTATTCGCAAATGCTCACCAACGTTCTCAAATCGCTGGTGTCGCGAGCCGATATCTACGATCCCATCACCGGAGAGCCGCGTCATCCCCTGCTCGCCGAGCGCCCCGAAAAAACCATCCTGCTGATCGTGGTCACCGGAGACAAGGGCCTGGCCGGAGCGTTCAACACCAATATCCTGAAGATGGCTTCGAAGTTCATATCGACGACCATCCAGTCCAAGCCCGAAGCGAATATCGATGTGGAATGCATCGGACGCAAAGGCCGCGACTTCATGCGCCGCCGCTACCCGATGGCCCCAGAGAGGCCCGGCGGTGGAGAGACGGGCGCCTCGCCCGTCCCTCCCGATGCAGAAGCGGCTCCAGCGCGCGCCGGCAAAGTGCAGATCACCGGCGAATACGTAGGAGTTCTCGGCAAGGTCGACCATAATTTTGCAAACACTTTAGGCCAGGGCCTGATCGGGCGTTATTGCCGCGGCGAAATCGACGGCGTCTACATTCTGTTCAACGAGTTCAAGTCGGTGATCGCACAGCGCCTGGTTGCCGAGCGTCTGCTGCCGATCAAGGAGATCGGCGAAATCGACGTCCAAATGGTGGAGGAGCCTTCTGAAGAAGAACTGAAGAAGCGATTCGAAGCAGCAAAGTCGGCTCACGTCGGCCTCCGCACCGCCGATACCAGCGCTGTCGACGAGGCTGCCGCAAAATTTGCCACTTTGCCCGTGGATTACATCTACGAGCAGCAGCCGGAGCGATTGTTCGAAGGTATTCTGCCCAAGTACGTCGGCATCGAGATTTTTCACGCGTTGCTCGAGTCCGTAGCGGCGGAACACGCCGCCCGCATGACGGCAATGGACGCAGCCACCAGCAACGCCAGCGATATGATCGATTCGCTGACGTTAATCATGAATCGCGCGCGTCAAGCCAAGATCACGAAAGAAATTATAGAAATAGTAAGTGGAGCGGCAGCACAGTAGAAAGGCTGCTAGCCGCTAGCTACTAGCTGCTGGCAATCTTGTAAAGTCAGAGAAGATTTTGATTGCCTGTAGCTAGAAGCTAGTGGCTAGTAGCTGAGGTCTTATGTCAGAAAATATCGGACACGTAATCCAAATCGCCGGCCCCGCCGTCGACGTGCAGTTCACCGAAGCGGCGATGCCTCCCATCTATGAAGCGCTGAAAGTCGTCAGCGACGGCTTCATCGTCCCTTCTCCCATCAACGTAATTCTGGAAGTGCAGCAGCATCTGGGTGAAGGCCGAGTGCGCTGCGTCGCCATGGAAGCTACCGACGGCATGGTGCGCGGCATGAAGGCCATCGATCAAGGCGGGCCTATTTCCGCCCCCGTAGGCCGCGGCACGCTCGGTCGCGTCATGAACGTGATCGGCGAACCCGTCGACGACCTCGGTCCCATCGCCTGCGATAAGAGAATGCCCATTCACCGCCAGGCGCCCGCGTTCGATGAACAGTCAACCACGGCCGAGATGTTCGAGACCGGCGTGAAAGTTATTGACCTCATCCAGCCGTTCTTGAAAGGTGGAAAGATCGGCCTCTTCGGCGGCGCCGGCGTGGGCAAGACCGTCGTCATCATGGAGCTGATCAACAACGTAGCCAAGCAGCATGGAGGCTTCTCTGTGTTCGCCGGAGTAGGCGAGCGCACCCGCGAAGGCAACGATCTCTGGCTGGAAATGACCGAGTCGGGAGTCATTAAGCCGGGCGTACCCGCCGAGTCAAAAGCCGCGTTGATCTATGGTCAGATGACCGAGCCTCCCGGCGCGCGTCTGAGAGTAGCGCTGACCGCTCTTACTGTAGCCGAGTATTTCCGCGACGAAGAGGGCTCCGACACGCTGCTCTTCATCGACAACATTTTCCGTTTCACTCAGGCCGGATCCGAAGTATCGGCTCTCTTGGGCCGCATGCCTAGCGCTGTCGGATATCAACCCAACTTAGCGACTGAAATGGGAGAGTTACAGGAGCGTATTACTTCTACTAAGAAGGGATCGGTGACATCGGTGCAGGCGATTTACGTGCCCGCCGATGATTTGACCGATCCAGCGCCGGCGACGACGTTTGCTCACTTGGACGCTACCACCGTGCTTTCGCGCGCGCTGACGGAGATCGGAATTTATCCGGCGGTCGATCCGCTCGCTTCCACGTCGCGAATTCTTGATCCTAGGATTGTTGGACAGGATCACTACGACGTGGCGCAAATGGTCAAGAAGACGCTCCAGACTTACAAAGACCTGCAGGACATCATCGCCATTCTGGGCATCGACGAACTCAGCGAAGACCAGAAGGTGACGGTGGCGCGAGCACGCAAAATCCAGAAGTTCCTTTCGCAGCCGTTCTTTGTGGCCGAGCAGTTCACCGGCACTCCGGGCCGGTATGTGAAGATCGCCGACACGGTGAAAGGCTTCCGTGGCATCGTCGAAGGGAAGTATGACGACATTCCCGAGCAGGCGTTCTACATGAAGGGCACGATCGATGAAGTGCTGGAGACGGCAGAGAAGATGAAGGGCGCGGCAGCGTAAGCCAGACTGAAAACCGAGAACTGTGGCCAATACTTTCCAACTCGAAATCGTCACCCCCTCCAGGCTCCTGGTGAAGGAGTCTGCCGAAGAAGCGCAGGTCCCGGGGTTGAGCGGGTATCTCGGCATTCTTCCCGGACACGCTCCGCTGATTAGCGAGTTAGCCGTCGGTGTACTTACTTACAAAGCGAGCGGCACAACGCACACGCTATCGGTGGCGTGGGGATTTATGGAAGTGCTGCCAGATAAGGTGACGATCCTGGCGGAAGCGGCGGAGCGTCCGCCGGAAATTGACACCGAGCGCGCGCAAAAATCTAAAGACCGAGCCGAACAGCGCCTGAAGAGCAACGATCCGCAGGTGGACTACACGCGCGCGGAAGACGCATTGCAGCGCGCGGAGACACGGCTGAACGTCGCGAGGGATGTTGCCAGAGATAAGTAGCGGGTACCCGCCGCGAACATCACACCTGCACTAATCGCACACGCGCTTTCTTGCACGCCCGCACTAACTCCTCGTCCAAGGTAGCAAGTGGCAAGCCGCTGCTTAGAGCCAGGTCGAGGTAAGCGGCATCATAGGCAGTTAAGCCGTGCTCGCGGCTAAGATGCTGAATCCGGTCAAAAACGACGCTGGCTGGAAACTGCTCCAGTACAATTGGGAGCGTTGCCAGGTCGTCGAGAAAGTTTCTCACCAACTCCCTGGAAATGCGCTTGCGTTTTTCGCCTACCAGCAGGGCGTTCAGAACCTCGTGCGGCCAGAATGACGGCGCAATCGCCGTATCGCCTCGCTTGAACAGGCTGGCGACATGGTGCGCCGCGGTGGCATTCTCGTCGGGGAAACACCAGGTCAGGACGACCGAAGCGTCGAGGACAAACCGGCTCACCGGCGTCCTTCATTGATCAGATCTTTGATATTGACCTTAAGCCCACGCAGAGAGAGCCGGTGGCGCTTGCCGAAGCTCGCCAGGCGTTCCGCCGCGTCCGCCGCAGAGCCACCCTGGGCCGAGATGCGCTCCTTCAGCAACTCCCCCAGCAGTCGCGAAACGCTGGTATCCCGGCGCGCTGCCTCGATCCGGGCCCACTGGGCGACGTCTTCCTCCAGGGTTACGGTCACGTTGCGTAAGCGGCGAGTGGACGACACGAATCCAGTGTAACACGAATCCAGTGTATTATGCAAATGTATGACTTTGGAGCAAGGCCGAAAACCCTGCCGAGCTTTGCTCGGCTCGACAGCCGGGGGCGGCTGTCGCTACGCGAACAGGAATTCCTTAGTCCGCAACTCCTTGATCGTATCCCGGAGCTTCGCCGCCTTCTCAAACTCAAACCGCTTGGCCGCCTCTCGCATGTCGCTCTCCAACTTTCCGATGTAAGTGTCCAACTCTTCCTGCGACTTCAGTTCCGGAATGCCGTCAACATCGGGCCCAGTCAGGTCGGTGTAATCGGCGCCCACAATCGCCACCAGCGTCATGTCGAGCGGACGAATAATCGACTCCGGAGTAATTCCGTTTTCGTCGTTGTAGGCCTGCTGAATAGCGCGCCGCCGGTTGGTTTCATCGAGCGCCTTTTTCATGGAGTCGGTCATGCGATCGGCGTAGAGAATCGCCCGGCCGTTCAGGTTGCGGGCGCAGCGTCCGATGGTCTGGATCAGCGAACCCGCGGAGCGCAGGAATCCCTCTTTGTCGGCGTCGAGAATCGCCACCAGCGAGACTTCCGGCAAGTCCAGCCCCTCGCGCAGAAGATTGATGCCAATCAATACATCAAATTCGCCTTTGCGCAGATCGCGCAGAATCTTCACCCGCTCCAGCGTCTCGATTTCAGAGTGCATGTAACGGCATTTCACGCCCACTTCGCTGTAATACTCCGCCAAATCTTCGGACATGCGCTTGGTCAACGTTGTGACGAGCACGCGTTCGTTGCGGGCGACGCGGTCGCGAATCATGTGCAGGAGGTCGTCAATCTGTCCTTTAACCGGACGAATCTCGACCGGCGGGTCGATCAAACCAGTGGGCCGGATGATCTGTTCGACGACAACTCCAGCCGACTTGGTAAGTTCATAAGGGCCGGGCGTAGCGGAAACATAGACGAGTTGGTTGGTTCGATGCTCGAACTCCTCGAAAGTAAGCGGACGGTTGTCGAGCGCCGAGGGCATGCGGAATCCGTATTCGACCAGCGTCTGCTTGCGCGAGCGGTCGCCATGATACATGCCGTGGAGTTGCGGCACGGTCTGGTGCGACTCGTCGATGAACATCAGAAAGTCGCGCGGAAAATAATCAAGCAGCGTCGGCGGCGGCTCGCCGGGAAGCCGTCCGGTGAAATGCCGGGAATAGTTCTCTATGCCGTGGCAGTAGCCCATGGCCTTGATCATTTCCAGGTCATACATCACGCGCTGATGGATACGCTGCGACTCAACCAGCCGTCCTTGCTTCTCCAACTCCGCCTCCCACCAGGCCAGCTCGGCCTTAATAGAAGCCACTGCCGAGGCGCGGGTCTCTTCTTTCATCACATAGTGCGTCTTCGGATAAATCGGCAGCCGCATGTAACGCTGCTTGACCGTCCCAAACAAAGGATCGATCTGCGATAGCGATTCAATCTCATCGCCAAACATTTCTACGCGATAAGCATTGTCATCATAGGTAGGATAAATTTCGATAACATCGCCGCGCACGCGAAAGGTCCCGCGCCGAAAATCCCCTTCCGTCCGCTCATAAAGAATGTCGACCAGCTTGTGAGTGATGTCCGCCCGCTTGATCTTCTGTCCCTTTTCCAGGAACAGCATCATCCCGTAGTAAGCCTCAGGCGAACCCAGACCGTAGATGCAGCTGACCGAAGCGACAATCAAACAATCGCGCCGCTCAAATAACGACCGCGTAGCCGAGAGCCGCAACTTGTCGAGTTCATCGTTGATGGTGGATTCCTTCTCAATATAGAGATCCGCCGCCGGCACATAGGCCTCCGGCTGGTAATAGTCGTAGTAGGAGACGAAGTACTCCACCGCGTTGTGCGGAAAGAAACTCTTGAATTCGTGGTAGAGCTGGGCGGCCAGCGTCTTGTTGTGGGCCATCACCAGGGCTGGGCGGTTGGCGGCCTCGATCACTTTGGCGGCGGTGTAGGTCTTGCCCGATCCGGTGACGCCGAGCAGAACCTGATGCTGCTCGCGGTCAAAAACGCCGCGAGTGAGGGCGTCGATGGCGTGTCCCTGATCGCCTTGGGGCTTGTAGTTGCTTACCAGCTTGAAGTCCACAGCTCATTATAGGGGAGGGTGAGGAACCGACGGTGCGGATGTACTTCTGTGTAAATATGCTCTTTGGAAGGCAGATACCCCGGAACTTTGTACTAAGTGATTCACCTTAGATACTGAGCAAAACCGCTCAGGTTCTCTGTCCGCAACTGTCTGCAATGACTGTCGTAACCGCGAATTTCCAAGAAAAAGGCCGCACCACCGGCATTTTCATAATTAGTTAACATCCTGAGCCCGGTTTGGCCGCGTGAATGCAAATTGAGACGGGAAAGACCCGAACCCAGATGCGGCCCGTGGCTTGGGTTTCAGGCCAAGTGCGGGCGGCCGGAGCGCATCGATTAGGTGCAGGCAAGGTTTATGGAAGAGATCTTCAATCAAGTGGGCCCACGGGACCGGCAGATCATTGAACTGCTTCTCCAGGGATGTGACAACTCGGAAATCGCGCGCGATCTCAACATGGCCGAGCGCACGGTGAAAGCGCATTTCAACCGCTTGTTTTTGCGGTTCGGAATCAAGGGTGGCATCAAGCGGGTTAAGCTCGCGACTTTACTCTATCGGAGGCAATTATGGTTGGAGAGACAGCAAACCGCCGCGGGCCCGGTCCCAACGACCGCGAACAAATCATCATTCAACGCGTAGCCGAAGGCTGCAAGAACCGGGAGATTGCCGATTCCCTCGGGACCACCGAGCACGTGGTAAAAAATTACCTGCGCCTGATCTACGACAAGCTGGGATTGTGGAACCGCGTCGAGTTGGCGCTGTGGTATGAAGCGCGTCAGCACGAGCAGATGTATCATGCCTGATTTCGGCGCGTAAAATACTATTTCTTTTTCGCGGGCAAGTATTTCTTCTCGATTGAGGCGACCACCACGTAATTAGGATCCACCATCTCGTTGAGATGGATGCGCGCGACCTTCGACAGCAGCTCATAAGCATCGAGTTCCGACAAACCGTAGTCCTTGTGTATCCAGTGCACAAGTTCGGTGAAGGCGATGCGCAGCGCATCATCCAGAGGACGGTAAGCGCCCACCGTCATGATGGCATCGTCGTTCTCGAACTGGGGCCAGGCGATGGTGCGGCCCTTGATCACGCTCAACTGCACGCGTGCCTTCAGCGGAACCTCGATAGCGGTGCCGGCAATTTCTCCGTCACCCATGGCGGCGTGGCCGTCGCCGATATAGAAGAGCCCTCCCTTCACATTCACAGGAAAATACACGGTGTTGCCCACGCTGGCTTCGGGCGAATCCATGTTGCCGCCGAATTCCGCCGGAACGACCGAACTGCGAGCTTCGCCGTTAGCGGGCGCGACTCCGATGCAGCCGAAGAAAGGATGCATGGGAATCTTCACCGCGAAATCGGAATCGAGCGCCTTGAACAGCGCCGTGTTCGCGGCGTGATCGATGTGATAGAACCAGACCCGCTCCGGCAGCGGCGGATGCAGCATGGGCGTGTAGTTGGTCTCGTTGATGGCGCCGAATCCGGGTGCGAACGCGCCCACGCCCGTGTCGCCATCGACTTGCAAATCGAGAATCTTGACCGCGAGCGTGTCTCCGGGTTCCGCGCCCTCGACGAAAAATGGCCCGGCCAGAGGATTGTCTCCCTTGGACATGCTGAGCGTGTCTCCGGGTTTTTTGAGCGCGTTCCCAAAGCAGTCGAGGGTGTTGGTATCGAGGATGTCGCCCGACTTCAGACGCGCCACCGGCTCGGCCGTGGCGAACAGATACTTCACGTTGTCGATGGTGGTGGTGTAGTGGACGACGTTGCCGGTCTGGGCATTCTGCCCGTGCAGGCCTGACGCGGCCAGCGCTACTCCCAGCAACGCCAAAAGGCCGCTTTTCAGCTGCATGCAGTTTGCCTCATCCCCGACACTACTACTGTGAACGGTGGAGAGACGGGCGTCTCGCCCGGCTCTCCACCAGCACCACTCATCAGCCCGACATCAGAACGAATACTTCAACGAGAACTGAATCAGCCGCGGAGTGCCGTTGGTTTGCGTGATCTCGCCAATCGAAGCGCCGTCGGCAACGTTCGCCGTCCCAGTCCCCAATGGGTTTTGGAATGACGGATGGTTGAACAGGTTGAAGAACTCGGTGCGGAAATGCAGTCTCCCCCATTCGCCCAACTTGAAATTCTTGCCGAGCGCGAAGTCGACGTTCACCTGCTGCGGGCCGACGATGCAATTGCGCGGCGAATCGCCATACCCGGTAGCGCCGGTCGGGGAATTCGCAACCACCGGTGCCGATTGATACGCATTGGGGTTGACCCAGTTTGCGACCTTGGTGGCGGTGCTGCCCGACTGCAAGGCGTTGCCGCAATTGAAGCCGGGGGCAAAATTGGCCGTAGCGACAGGGGCACTGGCCAAGGTATAAGCCGACGCGCCATCTGAATCGAAAATCGTAATTGGCGAACCCGATTGCGCGACAATCACGCTGTTGACCTCCCAGCTGCCCAATACATATCCCATGGCATCGTGGCGGTCGGCGAAGAAAGGCAGCGCGTAGTTGAAGCTGGTGACAAAGCGCTGGCGATGATCGAAGTCGGAAAGGCCCTTTGATGCGGTTCCGCTGAGCTGATCGTTGACCCGCGTGATGAAGGCCACGCTGGCGGTGGACACGTCGTCGATCGACTTCGAATACGTGTAGGCGCTTTGAAAGTACAGCCCCTTCGAGAAGTGGTGAGAAATCGTCGCCTGCAACGCGTTGTAGTGAGAATCGGAGTTGGGATAGAAAGCTTCCAACAAAGCGGGATTTATCCCGGGATAGGGTGACCGCCCCAGGGCATTGCTGCCCGTATTCGTAGTGATCGGGTAGGAGGTTCCTTGGTTTGCTGGTATGTTGCAGGCCACGGCTGCGTTGCCGCAGGTCAGAGTGACAGGGCTGGTCGGGCTGGCCAGAGTCGGCTGGGCAGGATCAAAAGTAGAGCGCAGACGCGTGCCTTTGGTGCCCACGTATCCGAGTTCCGCTACCCAATTCCCGCCCAACTGCCGTTGCACCGTCAAGTTCCATTGCTGGGTGGTGGGGACCTGCCAGTGCAGAGGAACAGCAAGGCCAAATAAGCCGTCGATATTGCCCGAATACGATGGGCATTGGGTGGTGTCCGTGGTTGGCGCTCCACTCGTACAGTTTATAAAGCCCTGGAAAACGGAAGCCTGCGGCGCGTAGGCCCCGTTTATGGTACCGAGGGTCGGGAGTGGAAACGATCCTGGCGCCAGGCACGCGGAAGTTGGCGCCGCATTGAACATGCAGCCCATTCCCTGGCCGCCGCTGCCGACTGGGGTACTTGGGCCTCCGGACAGCGGGAAAAACGGAGCCGTAAACGACAGGTTATCCACCGCGCCGATGTCTTCGCGGACGCTGTAGATGCCGTACCCGCCGCGAACCACCGTGCTGTGCCTGCCAAATACGTCGTAGGCAAAGCCGATGCGCGGCTCGGGCACCGTGGCGTACTCATTACTCAGCGCGGCACTGTTAAGCGTCGCGGCGGCGGTTACGGTGGGAAAGCCATACTGCTTCGCACAAGTCGGATACACGAACGGATTGCTGGTCGGGGGATTGGCGTCCGCAAGTACTGCGTTGCCCAAATGGCAGAGGCTGTCGTACGCCGCGCCCACCCACTCTACGCGCAGCCCCAGGTTCAGCGTCAAAGTTTGCGTGATCCGGTAATCGTCCTGCGCGAAAGCCGCAAAGGCAGGAATGTGGTAATCGTGATTGGATACGCCGCCGCCCGCTTCGCCCAGGAATGTATACCCCTGCAGGAAGTTCTGGAAATCCGTGACGGCGGGGTTCGTCCCGTACCCGTCCGCGAAATACAACAGGCCGTTGTCCAGCACGGGTAAATTACGGCGAATCGAAGTGCGGTCGATTTCACCTCCGAAACGGAACGAGTGGTGCCCCTTCGTCCAACTGAGGGTATCGAGATAGGAGAAAGAGTCCGACAATGCCGATTGCAGTTGGTTGGGGAAAGGTCCGATCTGAAACGTGTTCAACTGGAATCGGTACATATCCGGCGCGCCTACTGCGCTGATGCCCAAGTCAGCGGGTGAAGTCCCGGGTACAAGAACGTTCTGCAAGGAGTCGCTGATAATGTTCACACCGAAACGAAATTCGTTGACCAGGGTATTGCTGAAGGTGTGGGTTTCCGCGATGCTGCCGAACCGGCCCCGCAAGGGCACGTCGAGAGGAAAATTCAGGTTAGTGGCATAAGCGGGATAGCCCGTCTGAACCTGGAGGTTATCGGCGCCGAACGGTTCGTAGGTTTCCGAGTCTGACCAGAAGAACCGCCAGGACAGGCGATCCTTGCCATTGTTGAAATCACGATCCCAGTTGGCTGTGAATTGATTGTCCGTGTACTTGCCTGGGTCGGTAATTTTCAAGGGCCCGTAATTGACATTGCCATTTGTGAAACCAGGCGTGCCTGCAACAGTCGGTATTAGAAAACCTCCCGAGCTTGATCCAAACTGGCTTCCCTGCACATTCAGCAGGGCCAGCGCAACCGGGTCTAGGGCCGTGGCCGTGGCGCCATTACAGTTCGCGCCGCAAAAAAAGGTATTGATTAGCGTGGTTTGGTCGCGGGCAGGCGGAAGCACCGGAATGCTCGTATTGATATATGTCCCGAGCGAATCACCGCTGCGCTGGCGCGTGCCCTGATAGTTCACGTAGAAGTACCCCAGCCTCGCCTTTTCGCCGATCGGCCCGCCCAAATCGCCGCCGAAGATGTTTTGCTGGAGCGTGAACGGACCGATGAAGTAGTCGTTGGCATCCAGCACGGAGTTGCGGAAATACTCCCAGGCATCTCCGTGGAAGCGGGACGCGCCGCTTTTCAGGATGGCGTTGATGTTGCCTCCGCCGTTGCGGCCCTGGGTAGCGTCATAGAGGCTGGTGCCGACTTTGAATTCCTGGATCGAATCGGGGTTCGGGACGGGCGTGTACGTGAGTTCGCCGAACGAGTAGTCGGAGGCCGAAACTCCCTCGATCAGATAATTGTTGTTATCTTCTCTTCCGCCGTTGACGTCGATACGCACATCGCCGCGGCCCAGCGCGGCAGCGTTGTTCAGGTTGGCGGAGGCGCCCGCCGACAGGTCGAGCAACTGCTGGAAGTTGCGCGTGGCCAGGGGCAGGGTGTTCAGGGTTGTGGAACCGATGGAATTTCCCGTCGTCGCATCCGACGTATTAACCTGCTGTCCCTCGGCCTGGACTTCCACCACTTCCTTCACCGCACCTACCTTAAGAGCTGCCGTCATGCGCGTCGTTTCCGTGATTCGTACCGTCACGCCGGGGAACCTGGTGACAGGAAAACCCGCTGCACTCACTTCCACCGTGTAGTTGCCCACGGGCAGAAGGGTGGCATTGAACAGCCCGGATGCATCGGTCGTCAGTTGGCGCAGCACTTCACCCGTGGCTTCGCTCTTGACGTTCACCTTGGCGTTCGCGATTGCGGCTCCTGATTGATCCTGAACCGCGCCACTGATGGCGCCCGTGGCTCCGCCTTGCGCGAACGCAAATGAAGCAAAAACAACAAAAAAGAGGAGCGACAACAGCAACCGCGCGGCTGGTTTTCGAGTCGACATAGGGCACCTTTCAGCGGGCAGTTTTCATTTGCATCGCAAACACTGCCCTAAAGGGCCACAATTTAATACCGCATCAACGACGACTGTCAAGAAAAGACCGGGACGGTTAGCGTCCTAATTTTGATTGGAAGGATAGTGGTTTTGAATTAGGACAATTGGTGGTCGGATTTCTTCAGTGGCGGGCAGAGAGCGAAGTCTGATTTCTAAGTTCTCACTGGAAACCAGGAGATTTTTCTGACAACTGACAACTGACAACTGTGTTCCAGTTACTCGCAGGCACTGCGGCTAGCCGGTTCGAAGCGATCCATTTGCGCTTCACGCTGGTTCGCCAAGCGGCCGTTAGGAGTTTTTCCGTAGGGCTCTTCGCCCGGACAGTAGTAGAGCGCGGTGTGCGGATCGACCCAGACCTCTATCCCGGGGTCTCCCTGAAGATGGACGACGGGTGCCGGAGCCTCGGCGATTCCGAGCGTGACCAGCGCTCTTTCCCAGGGGCCAAGCGCGGCTGGTCGCGGCGCGCCCGCCGCCGGCCACAACAGCGCGAGCGCGGCTACGAAGACGGCCGCTCCCAGATAAAGGTCGGCGCGGCGGAAACGCAGGGTTACGCGCAAGTCCGCCAGGCGCTGAAGTAAGTGGCTCGGGCCGGTACCGGTGGCGTCGATGCTTCTCTTGCATGACTGAGAATCGTCGACATCAGAATCGTTCGCAGGAGCATCGTCGCCCGCCGATAGCTGGAAGGGCTGGACGGTCAACTCCGGGTCTTCGGGCGTGACGTCTTCTGTTGGAAAGTGGAAGTTCTCGGTCGTTTCGTTCTCGGTCGCCTCGTTCTCGGTTGCAGCAGTAGCCCATTTGGTCTCGGAGGGCATTTTTTCGAGCGCTGCTTCGCCCAGCACTTCCCTCGTAACCTCGTCGGTATCCGGCACAGCGAGAAAGTTGGGGGCGGCAAAATCGCGGGCCGTGTGCGCGCTCGGATTCCTCTTGGTCTCGGGAGACACCTCGGGCCACAGGCCCTGCTCCTGGCTCTTCAGCCACATCGAGGCCCAGTTGCGCTGCAAGCGTTCCCCCGGACGAAGCTCATCGACCCCGCAGCTGTCACACGGCGACCCTTCTGCGAGCTTCGGGGTGCCGCAATTCGGGCAAACGATGTTGTGTACCGGATCGACATTGTCTTCCGGACCGATGTCCTCCGGATCGACGTCTTCCCGACCGACGTCTTCCAGTTCCACTTCCAGCTGGGCTTGTTGGTCGAGTCTCCGGCGGTCGTTGTGTTGTTGAATGATGAAGGCGGCTGAGAGCAAGCCTTGAAAGGACTGCTCGTCCAGTGTCAGGTTCGGCCGGTTCGAGGGCATAGCATCGGGGGGAGATAGAAACGCTAAGACTGTCACTATTGTAGTGCAATTCGGGGCAGTCTGAAACGAAGAAAAAATGAGCGTCTTTTGGGAGGAAATCCCCTTTGGGGACGCCGATCTGGGACCAACTCATGAAAAGGAGCTAAGAAACGGCGAGAAAGGCAAAACCCAAAATCGTAAGTGTATGGTTTCAAATGGACTTGCCCACTAGCGAAGATTTGGCGAACGGTTTGCTTCTGTTTACGGCGGGTCGCGACCCCAAGACTGAACCGAAGGAGCAGATTAAAGAGCCAATGATTAACCTTAATGACATCAAAATAACCCCCCGCGATCAGCAGGTATTACGTCTGCTGGTGCAGGGATGCAGCAACAAAGAAATCGCGAGCCACTTGAACATCAGCCCGCGCACCGTCAAACAACACCTGCGCACGTTGTTTCTACGCGCCGGCATCAAAGAAGGCCGGAAGCGGGTGAAACTCGCCACCGCCATGTTCATCAAGGAGCAGGTGCAACCATGCAACCCCGTGATCGGCTGACCGCCAAGGAAGTTCAGGTCGCTACCCTCGTCTGGCAGGGTCTTACCAACAAAGACGTTGCCTTGGTGCTCAGAACCAGTGAGCAGGTAGTGAAGAACTATCTGCGTACCACCTTTGACAAGCTGGGAGTCTGGACCCGGCTCGAACTCGCCCTCTATGTGGCCGGCCACGGTGGGGCGAACTGGCACCAGCAACTGGGAAATGGGCTATTGCCGCCGTCGGAGGCAGGGTGGCCCGTTCCCGTGGGCGAGGAAGCTCCCGCTCAGGCGCATGGCCACACCCAGGGCCACACCAAGCCAATCGCCGTGGCCGCAGGAGGGATTCGCTAAAAACCGCCCAGCCAGCTACATCTAAAGACAGCGAACCGCAGAGACGCCGAGGATCGCGCCGAGAATTACCAGGTTTCCTGAAAAAAGAGAACTTTTCGGCGCACTCTGCGTCTCCGCGACGCAGAATTGTTCCCGTTCGTTGCCGGGCAACGGAAACAGATTTCACACCGCGCGCCGCGCCGGACGGTTCTGCAAGTCCCCAGTGATGTGGGACTGCCCGTCCTAAGTAGCATGTTTTCAAATAATTAGCCAACCATCTTCTCCCGGAATCAGCTCCCGCTAAGAACAGAGAAGCGCCCCGCAATCACGGTAATCAAATTGCTTGGTTACTGCCGGACCCGTTCGATCTGCGCGTTCGGTTCAAGCCGTCTTTCGCTTAGCGCTTGATCAGTTCAGAGCTGTATCATTCAGGACCCCGACTGAGGTAGGTATGGCTTATAAGGACATTTTCTGGATGGCCTGCGATTCGACCGAACAACTGCGAGCCGAATACGGGCCCTTTCACACGCGCGAAGAAGCCGAAGTTGAAGCCCGCAAACTCGGCTTTGGATACCTGCTGCGCTACGAACACATTCTCGGTCCCGACGAAGAGATCGAAGAAGTGCGCTGCATCTTCCTCGAACTGCCAATTCTTGAACTGCAAAATAATGAAGACCTGCAGACGCCTCGAGATCCCAAGCCCGGCGTCACCTTTCACACCCGCTGCGCCAGTTGCGGCGAGGCTGCGACCCACGAAAGATCATGGCAGGCGGAGGTCTGGGCCGACATCCACGAATTCGAGCATGACCGCCACCGAGTCAGACTTTTCGAGCATGCCCGCGGAGAAGGTTTGAAAGAAATCGCCGACTGGCGAGGCTTCGCCGCGTAAATTTTTACTCTGAAGACGAATCTTTGAGATTCCGGTAGGCCCGGCGCCTATCCTTTGATATACTCCCCGACTGTCGGCGTGACCGCCGGCCGGATTACCGGCTTCCGGAATTTCAGCCGGGTTACTCCCCCCTTCGACATTCTCTCCCCCGATGGCGATGAACGATGATCTGTGCCGGCTCGGTCGATACCGTCCGGCAAATGGTTGCGGAGGATATTCTGCATGGCCGTCGCCGTCGTCAGGCCGATTTCCCCGGAGCAGTCCACTCCTGCCCTCCAACGCCTCTACGACAATCTGGGGCAGAAGAAGATCCAGTCCCTCGACGGCCTGCGCGCGGTAGCCGTGTTACTGGTGATCTGTAACCACATCGGCGTCCCATTCGCTCCCCACGGACGCGGCGTGCTGACCTTCTTCGTCCTCAGCGGATTCCTGATTACCTGGCTGCTGCTCAAAGAAGCGGGACGCACGGGCACCGTCTCCGTCAAAGACTTCTATATCCGCCGCGTCCTGCGCATTTTTCCAGCGTTTTACGTCTTCGGAATTCTGAGCTACGTGCTGACTCGGCTCACGGTGGGCCCGTTGCCCGCGTCGGCCAGGGGCGACTATATCAGTGCGTTCTTCTATGCCGGCAATTACTGGCACGCTATCTCCCATGCCAATCACCACTATCTCGGACACATCTGGGCCCTTTGCATCGAAGAACAGTTCTACTTACTCTGGCCGTTGCTGTTTGCTGCTTTCTATCACGACCTGCGCAAGCTGACCTATGTTCTGGTCGGGCTCATTGTCTTTATCGATATCTATCGCACGGTGCTCTTTTTTTGGTTTCACGTACCTGATCGCTGGCTGAACTTCACCTTCGACAGCCGGGCCGACCATATCCTGGTTGGATGTTTGCTGGCTGTCCTGCTGCGGCGTGGGGCGCTCGCCTCTTTTTGGAGTTTCGTCGCCGCCCGGCTCTGGGTCTCGGGGGTGGTCTTCGGCCTGATCCTCGCTTCCATCGCGCTCGGTTTCCGCTATGGATTCGCCTACAAATATGGAGCCGGGTTCATTCTCGATCCCCTCCTGACCGCCGTCTTTCTCGTCCAGGTGATGGTGATGGGAGACAGTTGGTTATGGGGATGGCTGAACTGGAGCGTAACCCGCTATATGGGGCGTATCTCCTATTCGATGTTCTTGTACCACCTCTTAGCCATACAAGTCACCGCCCACTTACTGCCCCAACGTTCCTTGCTGCGGACCACTCCAGTGGCAGTGTTACTCACCGTCCTGATGGGAACCTGCTCGTACTATCTGATCGAACTAAGGTTCCTCCGTCTGAAATCAAAATTCATAGTACGGCCGGAAATCGCACGGCCGGAAGTCGCACGGCCGGATCGCACGGCCGGAACGCCCCGTCCTCGAGGTTGTACCCGCAGCGCCTCGCCTCTGGCGGCTGTCCAGACGTAAGGCGCTGGGATAGTCGCTCTCGCTCAACAAATTGTCATCCTGAGCGGAGCGGAGGACCTGCTGTTCGCCAGCGCGACCCCGGTACCCCCACCCCCCCCTAAATTTTTTTAATTTCGACCTTTTAGAATCATGGAGTTGGACAAAAATTCCTCCAAGATCTTTGAGTTTAAAGGACTTATTCGCAAAATATTCCGGAATAAGGACTTATCTCCAAAAACCCCGCCAAAAATGGTTTTGGGGCAGCTTCGAGATGCGTCCTTATTGGACGGAACTCGAAACTGCCCCAATCGAGTTACTATTGTCCCGCAGGATGAGGCATAAGTCAAGTTATTTCGGCGATAAATGGTTCGGACTGATGGGTCGGTCGCACAGTTACAGGCGCATGGCCAGGCAGTTATGCTGCACTTAATTGGGCTGGTCACTTTTGGGGTGGGTTTTTCCCGGAGAGGGCGGGTGGCGCACGTCCAGTTCAAGTAAGATGGCGCACCGGGATCAAGAACCGGGGTGCCAAAATGGACGCTGCTGTGGAATCCCACCCCTTCGCCTTCGCTCAGGGCAGGCTCTAGCCTCGAAAAGCACGACGTTAGGATGGCACTCGGCGCTTCTCTCTGGGGTGTGCGTGATTCGAACTAGTTACTAGGAACGTTCCGTCTAGAACCGAATGTCTGTCCCCGAATTTCCCATTTTCTAATTCAATTCCTTCAGAGCAGCGACGATGGTCCACATGTGCTGCCCAACATTCATCCTGAGGCGGCGTTCCGTAGCTTTCTTCCGCTTGTGGTGTGCCACTCCGACACGATCCCGGTTGATCGTTGCGAGAGCTCGGCCTATGACGTTGTCCGCGTGATTTTGCGCCTGGATGTTCCTGAACGTCTCGGCGAGTTGCCCCATCGTCATCCGGTTGATCTGTGCGTTCGTCAGAGTGACCGGGCCTTTCTTTCGGAGAATCTTGATCCGACCCGTGCGGCTCCACTTTTTCAGATAGCGACGCGTCTCGGTTTCCAACGTTTGGCAGGCTTCCTCAAAACCTTCGCGCCATTGCGTTCGCTGGAACTGATCGTATGCACCTCCTAGGACGCGACGGACCGGAAGAGCGAGAGTGTTTGCCTCGGGCAGTTGGACGTTGAGTGCGAGATCGGCCGGAGCGATCTGTTCATCAAGCCTATCGTTGAAGGCAGCGTAGAGCCCAACTCCCTTCTGTCGGAGGGTGGCGACTTCATCGGCCGGGATCACGATCGTGGACGGGAGGCAGATCGCGAGCCTCGTGTCTTTGCCGCACGATCGGCAATATCGGACCCAGGCTTCGAGCCTGTCCTTGCGGAGTTGGGAGTCGACCTCGACGATGATCGTCGTCGCGTCACGCTTGCAGAGAAACGTGGGAGTGTACGGAAAACCGAGCTCGATTTTCTCAACGCGGACTGCAAACCCTCGATTCTCGAAGTGATTGCCCGCGACCTCAGCGTGGTCGAGGAGTTCGTCCGCAATCGTTTTGAACTTACGAGGCATCGACTCAGCCTTGCGAGGTGACCTTCCGAATGGCAGAGCCCAGTGTTTCGAGTTTCTTCCTCAGCGCGTCGGACAGCTTGTATCCGCGGTGCCGATGTTCTTTTAGAGCACTCGCGAGGCGATCGACGTTTTGCTCCACGCTGTGCTCAAAATCGACCTGCTCTACGGAATCCCGGAATGCGGAATCGATGTCGTAGGTCGGGCTGTCGATGAACTTTCGTATGACATGCTTTGCGTTGACGAGGGAGAGCTCGTTGCGTTCCACGGCGCGGGCCATCCGCGCGAGTTTTCGGGGGGCGACGGTGTTATTGATGACCTTCGTCCTGAACTTCGAGATGATCGATTTTCGGAGCTGATCCTCCGTTTTATGGTCGACGATGCCGCGCTTCCGCAAAAGGGATGCGGCCGTTGTTGCTTCCAGCACGTGATCGACTGTGAGCACTTGCTCAGACCTGGGTTTATCGAGTTCTTTCAGGAGATCGTCACGATAGCTCTCCGGGAGAGCGAGCAGCTTCTTGAGCCGGCGGACCTCGCCTCGGCTCAGCGACGCGAGCCCCGCGAGCTCTGTCTCGTTGGGCTTCCGGCCGTTCCGCTTCGTAAATTCGTCTTCGAGGTCCTGGAGCTTCAGCGCCGTCGGTAGCGGGTCCCAATCCTTCCTCGCATGGTGGATCGCAAACATCATCATGATGTTTTGCAGGCGTTCGGGTTTGGGTTGAACGATAACCGGGACTTTCGACAGGCCGAGCTTTATCGCGCAGCGCCATCTTCGCTCGCCATCGAGAAGGCGATATCCGTGGCCCTCTTTGAAAACGGTGAGCGGAACCAAGATGCCCTGATCGGCGATGCTTTGTTGGAGCGCGTCGAGGTCGTCCTGCCGGAAGATCAGGCGTGGATTGTCTTTGTTCCGCCCGAGTTTACCGGGGTCCAGTAGAGTTACTACATCTGCCATTTGAATCCCCCCCAGAGCGTCGAGGCTGAGAAGAGTTGCGGATCACCCACGCTCGCTGACATTCGTCACGATCAGCTCTGCCGCGCGTCGTCTGTGCTTCGCGAACCCAGAGATGTTTCGGTGCGTGTACACGCGATGAGAGCTCCAACCCTCGAAGGCTTCCTTCGCCTCTCGGCAATAGGCATACGAGAGCACGAAGTAAGCCCCGCGATCCTCGATCATCTCCAGGACGACCCGCAGTCGTCGCAAGTCGTTAAGTCCGAAGGTATCGGCGCCGTACTGCCGGAAGATTCTGCGATTGCTGACCGCGTAAGGCGGATCGAGGTAAACGAAGTCGCCCGCGCGCACGGCTGATCGGAGGATGCGCTCGAAGTCACCGCACTTGATCGTGGACCGCCTCAGAATCGACGCGGCCGTCGAGAATTGCTCCCAAGGCGGGAGGTTCCCGGTTTTCCGGCCAGCGAAAGGCACATTGAATCGCCCATTGCGGTCTGTGCGATAGAGCCCGTTGAAGCAAAACCGGTTGAGGAAGAAGAACCGGGCAGCTCGTTCGATCGGAGTTAGGACTGATGGATCGAGAGCTCGAAGACGGTAGAAAGTGCGCTTGCTTGCCGGATATTTTCGGGCTTGCTGGTAGACCGCCGCGGGATCGTTTCGGATGGCTCCAAGGGCCTGAATTAGATCGGGATTGATGTCGCTGAGGATCGCGCGTTTCGGTTGGATCGCAAAAAACAGCGCCGACGATCCGGCGAATGGCTCGATGTAGCGATCGTGACCCTCGCCCCAGAACGGCAATAGCCTAGGCAGTAGCTTGCGTTTGCTTCCGGCCCATCTAAGGAACGGCTGCCCTATTGGCAAAAAGGTCTCCCCTCCTAGTGTTTCTCCGCAGCATGCACCGAGTACCCCCGACGACTGCGGGTGCCGATGTCTCAGTCGGAAGTATAACGCCGAAAACTAGTACATAGAAACCGGTGACAAAACCCGCGAGCTTCATCGAGTCAAACGTCGCCGAGTGAGGGCTCACCAAGGGAGCTTACGAGTCAGTTTCGCGGCGGCGGCTTCGTCCAGCATCCACAACAATTTTCCGTCGGAAGGCTGCACTCTTTGCGAGGGAAGTGGAGGAGTGCTCTTGCCTTCGAGAACCTGACGCAGCATGTCGGCTTTGTCCGCGCCACTGGCCATGAACATCACTTCGGCGGCGCGATTGAGCACGGGAAATGTAAACGTGATGCGGTCGGTGTTGAACTTCTCGACCCAGTTGGCGACCACCAGCCGCGACTGTTCGTCGAGCGCCGCGGAATCGGGGAACAACGAAGCCGTGTGGCCGTCGGGGCCCATGCCCAGCAGAATCAGATCGAAGCGCGGGAATTCTCCCGGCCGGTCTCCGGATTGAAGTCTGAAGAAGCGGCGGAGCCGGTTTTCGTAGTCCAAGGCAGCGGAGTTGGCATCGGGATTTTCGGCGGCCACGCGAAAAACGTTTTCGGCGGGAATCGCAATCTTGGTCAGCAACGATTCATTCACCATCCGGTAATTGCTTTCGGGATCGGTGGGCGGGACGTGGCGTTCGTCGCCGAAAAATAGAAAGACGCGGTTCCAGACGAAGTCTGGCGTAATTCGAGGCGAGCAGGGAATAGAGAGCCTTGGGAGTCGAGCCGCCGGAGAGCGCGACCGTGAATCGTCCCTGGGCGCCGATGGCGGTACGGGCCGCGCGCACGAATTCTTCAGCGGCGGCGTGGAAGAGATCGACCGCGGTGGGAAGCACTTCAATGGATCGAGTTGGGGGCATAGTGATTTCTCAAAATAGTCGATTGGTAATTTGTAATTTGCAATTTACAACCAACGCAGGATTGTAGAATCGCGGATTGCAACGTTACAAATTACAAATTACACATTACAAATTCACTTTCTCAAAATTTCTCCAGCGCCGTCCATCGCGCTCCATCAGTTCGTCGGACTCTTTCGGGCCCCAGGTTCCGGCGGCGTAGTTGGGGAAAGTGCGCGGCGGCAGCGCCTTCCACACGTCGAGCACGGGATTGACCACGCTCCAACCAGCCTCGACCATGTCGGCGCGCTGGAACAGCGTGGCGTCTCCGGTCATGCAATCGTGCAGCAGGCGTTCGTAGCCGGTCGAGGAATTGGTCCCAAAGTAGTCGGCGTAGTTGAAGTCCATATTCACTTCGCCCAGTTGCATGGCAGCCCCGGGAGTTTTGGCGGCAAAGCGCAACGAGATGCCTTCTTCGGGCTGAATGTGCAGCACGAGCTGGTTGGGCATCAGATCTTCAACCTGGGTTTCGCGGAAGAGCATGAAAGGCGCGCGCCGGAACTGAATGACCACATCGGTATGGCGGCCGGGCAGCCGCTTGCCGGTACGCAGATAGAAAGGAACTCCGGCCCAGCGCCAGTTGTCGATCAGCAGGCGCATGGCGACGAAGGTTTCGGTGCGTGAGTCGGGCGGCACGCCTTCCTCGGAGCGGTAGCCGGGCACGTGCTCGCCTTCCATGATGCCGTCTCCGTATTGGCCGCGGACAGTTTTGCTGAGCACGTCTTCGTCGCTGAAGGGCTGGATGGCGTGCAGGATTTTGGCCTGCTCATCGCGCACCGCGTTGGCTTCGAATGAAATCGGAGGCTCCATCGCAGTCAGAGTGATGAGCTGCATGATGTGGTTGGGCACCATGTCGCGCAGGGCGCCCGCCCCATCGTAGTAGCTGCCGCGTTTCTCGACGCCGACGGTTTCGGCGACCGAAATCTGAACGTGGTCAATGTAGCGGCGATTCCAGATGGGCTCGAAAATTCCGTTGGCGAAACGAAGCGCCAAAATGTTCTGGACCGTCTCTTTTCCCAGGTAGTGATCGATGCGGTAGATCTGGTTTTCGGTAGCGACTTTCAAGAGTTGCTGGTTCAGAGCCTTGGCGGAATCAAGATCGTGACCAAAAGGTTTTTCGATAATCACCCGCCGCCAGTGGCCGTCCCCTTCGATCATCAGGCCGACTTTGGAAAGGTGCCCGACGATGTCGCCGAAGAAGTTGGGCGCGGTCGCCAGGTAAAAGAAATAGTTGCCGTGGGAATTGTGCTCCTGATCGACCTTGGCCAGGGTCTCCTTCAGCTTGTCGTAGGTAGCGACATTATCGAAATTTCCGCTCACGTAACTGATGCGCCGGACAAACCATTCCCACAAATCGGGATCGATGGGGCCGGTGGCAAACTGTTTGAATTCTTCGGTGACCTTTTTCCGCGCATCGTCGTCGCTCATGGCAGTGCGGCCCACGCCGATTACGGCGAACTCGCGCGACAGCAATTGCTGGCTGGCGAGGTTGTAGAGAGCGGGAATCAGCTTCCGGCGCGTCAGATCGCCGGAAAAGCCGAAGATCACCATCACGCACGGATCGCCCGTGCGCCCCACCTTCGGTTTGAGTGCAGCTGGCATAACTTCTGTTTGGGCCATTGGCTCCTCTTAATTGAGACATTGAACCATTGCATGATTGAGGTATTGAATCATTGACGTCAACGTCTCAGTGATTCAATGACTAAATGATTTCTGAAAGGCACGGGCCAGAGGCCCGTCACCACACGAGTCTTGCCACATCTGGTTATCGCTTCGTATTTTTTTCGACTGCAGCCAGCAGGGTGTCGAAGGCGTCGGCGAATAATTTCACGCCGTCGGCGGTCAACTTGTCGGTCACGTCTTTCATGACAATGCCGACGCCGGCGAGATCGGCCATGATTTTCCTCGCGCCGTTCAGGTCTTCGGTCAGACTCTGGCGCGGCTTGCCATGATCGCGGAAAGCATCGAGCGTGGCCGGAGGAACGGTGTTGACCGTGTCGGGACCGATCAATTCCTCGACGTAGAGCACGTCGCGATACTTCGGGTTCTTGGTGCTGGTGCTTGCCCACAGCACGCGCTGCGTCTGCGCGCCCTTGGCGGCGAGCGCCTTCCAGCGCGGAGAAGAAAAAATTCGCTGATAGGCTTCATAGGTCAGCTTGCCGTTCGCGATGGCAACCTTCCCGAGAATCGACTGCAATTTGGCCTTGCGGGCCGCGTCGGTTTCTTTTTTCAGTTGGTCGCCAACCAGCGAGTCGACGAGTGAATCGATGCGGCTGATGAAGAAGCTGGCCACGCTTGCAATCTTACTCACATCGCCACCGGTGGCAGCGAACTTCTCCACTCCGTCGATGAAGGCCGCAGCCACTTCTTCGTACACTCCCTGCGCGAACAGCAGTGTCACATTGACGTTGATGCCTTCGCTGAGCAGTTGCCGGATCGCGGGTATGCCTTCGACGGTGCCGGGAATTTTGATCATCACGTTTTCGCGGGCCACGGTCTTCCAAAGGCGGCGGGCTTCGTCGATGCTGCCGTTGGTGTCGTGGGCGAGGTATGGAGAAACTTCGAGGCTCACGTATCCGTCGCGCTTCTTGGTGCTGCGGTAGACCTGAGCGAGTATGTCGGCCGCGTCCTTTATGTCGCGGATCGCCAGCAGTTCGTAGCGGCCCTTGGCGTCAAGGTCGGCTCGTCCGGCGAGTGAGTCGAGAAAGTCCTGATACTGGGTTGAGCCGGCGATGGCCTTCTCGAAAATCGCGGGATTTGAGGTCATTCCGCGCAGGCCGTCTTCGGTGATCAAGCGCTGCAGTTCGCCGTCCTGCAGCAGGTCGCGCCGGATGTAGTCGAGCCAGATGGATTGGCCGAAAGTCTGAAGCTGGATGAGAGGATTGATGGCCTTTGCGGTTTCAAGCGTGCCTACTGGATTCATAACACCTCCTAAAAAAATCCCGGAAGAGACGCGGCTTGCCGCGTCTCCCCTGGCGAATGCCATTTGGCGTCCGCAGAGACGGGGCAAGCCCCGTCTCTGCCGATCGATTATTTTTTCGCCAGCAGCTCGCGTGCTGCCTGCAGCACGGCTTCGGTTGTGAAGCCGAACTTCTTCTGCAAATCCTTGATTGGCGCGGACGCTCCGAAAGTGTGCATGCCCAGGATGCGTCCTTTCGGTCCTGTGTATTGCGCCCATCCGAAGGTCGAAGCCATTTCGACCGCAACCCGCGCGGTGATGTCGGGTGGAAGCACCTGATCGCGGTAACTCTGGTCTTGATGTTCAAACAAATCCCACGAAGGCATGCTGACAACGCGCGCCCGGATGCCTTCCGCCTTCAGCTTCTCGTAGGCATCGATGCAGAGGTACACCTCGCTGCCGGTCGCCATAAGAATGACCTGCGGCTTGCCGCCTTCCGCTTCCGCCAGAATATAGGCGCCACGAGCCACGCCCGCGGCTGCCGCGTATTTCGTGCGATCGAAGGTTGGCAGGGCTTGCCGCGTCAAGACCAGCGCCACCGGTTCCTTCTGGAGACTCATAATCACTTTCCAGGCCTCGACAACTTCGTTGGCATCGGCGGGACGCAGCGTCATTAGTCCTGGGACTGCTCGCAGCGTGATCAGTTGCTCGATCGGCTGATGGGTCGGCCCGTCTTCGCCGAGACCGATGGAATCATGGGTGAAGATCCAGATGGAGGGAACTTCCATCAAGGCCGAGAGGCGAATCGGCATTTTCATGTAGTCGCTGAAGATGAGGAAGGTCGAACCATAGGCGCGAATTTTCGACAGCGCCATGCCGTTGACGATGGCGCCCATCGAGTGTTCGCGTATGCCGAAGTGGAAATTGCGCGCGTTGTAATTGCCGGCTTCAAAATCGCCGGCGGTGTCGAAGGTGAGCCGGGTTTTGGTTGAGGGATACAGATCGGCTGAGCCACCCATCAGCCAAAGTTGATTCTTGGCAATGGCGTTGAGAACTTTGGCGGACGAATCGCGGGTTGCGAGTCCCTTTGCATCGGGCGCAAACGAGGGGAGTTCCTTGTCCCATCCTGCAGCGGGCTGGTGCTGCAGCATGCGTTCATACTGAGCTGCCAAATCAGGATGCTGCAATTTGTATTTCGCGAACAGCGCGTTCCACTGGCTGCTCAGTTGCCGTCCGCGTTTGCCCATAACGTCGCGGAAGTTTTCACGCACTCCGTCGGGGACCAGAAACTTGGCGTCTTCCGGCCATCCATAAAACCGCTTAGTTAGCTTAACTTCTTCTTCGCCCAGCGCTTCGCCATGGGCTTCTTTTGTGTCCTGGCGGTTTGGCGAACCGTAGCCGATGTGGCTATCCACGATGATGAGTTTCGGGCGATCGTCCACCTTGAGCGCATGACTGTAGGCGTCGGCCAGCGCGACCAGATCGTTGGCATCGGGGAGGTGCTGGACGTCCCAGCCATAGGCGGCAAAACGGGCGGCCACATTTTCGTCGTAGGCTAGATCGGTATTGCCCTCGATGGTGATGTGGTTGTAGTCGTAAATCCAGCACAGGTTCGAGAGTTTCAGATGGCCGGCGACCGACGCGGCTTCCGAGGAAATACCTTCCATCATGCAGCCGTCGCCGCAAATCGCCCAGATGTTGTAGTTGAAGAGCTCGAATCCCGGACGATTGAAATACGCCGCCAGCCAGCGCTGGGCGATGGCCATGCCGACGCTATTGGCGACGCCCTGACCGAGGGGGCCGGTGGTCGCTTCAACGCCGGTGGTCAAGCCGTATTCGGGATGTCCAGGCGTTTTGCTTCCGATCTGACGAAAATTCTTGATCTCGTCGAGGGAGATTGCAGGCGTCGAAAGAATTTTGCCGTCGGGACTGAGTTCGCGTACACCCGCCAGATGGATCAACGAATACAGCAGCATGCAGGCGTGTCCGTTAGAGAGCACGAAGCGGTCGCGGTTCGGCCAGATGGGATCTTCCGGGTCATAGCCCAGAAACTGCTGCCACAGACAGTAGGCCACGGGAGCCAGCCCCATCGGCGCCCCGGGGTGCCCTGAGTTCGCCTTCTGCACCGCATCCATCGAAAGCGTGCGAATCGTGTTGATACACAACTGATCGAGCTGGGTACCGGTGGCGACCGACTGATCACTGACAGCCATCACTTTTCTCCTCGCAAATTGGCTTGCACTGCCCCACTAAATTGGATGAAATCAGCGCCAAATGGATACACGAACGCCGACCGCCCCCAAGTTTACATCGTGATCGAGAAACACGACGAGGCACAACGGGGACTGGCCAACAATTTTACACCGAGAAGAATTTGGTCAGGGGCGTCGGGGTCAGTCTCGCCGCAGAGTTAGACGGGGCAAGCCCCGTCTCTACAGAGGAAGAACTTCAAGTAAGAAAAGTCCTATTCTGGCTGATGCGATGTTGCAGGGTGGATGCCAGTTGGTCGACGTCAGCGGCCGAAATATGCATTCCGTCAGGGTCAAGCATGGGGATGCGGTTGCTTCCCACCGCGTCGCGCCGCACTTGGATCAGCAAAGCCTGCAGCGCCTGGGGATCGTACTTTTGCGGGGTCAAGCGGATCAGTTCCTGAAGCGCTGATCCGAGCGACAAGCGCTCGCGATAGGGACGCTCGCTGGTCATGGCGTCAAAGGATTCGGCCAGGGCCACGATGCGCACCGGCTGCGGTATCTCGTTTCCTTGCAATCCGTCCGGGTATCCCGACCCGTCTGCACGCTCATGGTGCCAGCGCACGATTTCCGGAATCTGCGGCCAGGGAAACTGTACCTGGCTGACGATCTGATGCCCAACGACGGTGTGGTCGCGCATCTCGCGGGATTCTTCCGGGTCGAGCTGCGCGGCTTTTCCCAACAGCCGCTTATCGACGGCCACCATGCCAATGTCGTGCAGATAGGCCGCCGACCGCAGTGACGCGACTGCGGTGGGGTCCATCCCCAGCGCTTCGCCGATGGCTTGGGAGTACCGCCCCACCCGCACCGAGTGTCCGTGGATGTTGATGTGTTTGACGTCGATGGCGGTGGCGAAGGCTTCGAGCGCGTTGTCGTAAAAGCCGTGTAGCGAGGCCAGTAGCCGCAAGTTTTCCGAGACGCGCTGGGCGAGCGTCTGGCCGAGAGTGTGATTCTGAATGGCCAGCGCCACGTAGTGGCTCAGCATTTCAAAAGCGTCGAGTGCGTCTTCTTCGTACACGGCTTCGCCGGGCCGTCGTCCGAGGACGATTGCTCCGACCAGCTTTCCCCGGACTTTCAGCGGGCAAATACACTTGAACAGTTCGGGAGCGACATTGCCGTTCGAACTCAAAAAAACATCGTAGGTGGAACCGTTGAGCAGCACCGGGCCGGTGGCCGCGGTCAGGGTGTGCACGTGGCGGGGAAGCAGGGGAATCAGCGACGGTTCCGGCAGCAGCGCGAAGCCTTGCGCGTCCACGGAGGTCAGCATGGAAGGCCGTTCGCCGAACGAAAAAAGGACAGCCTCGCGTGCGCCGGCCGCTTCCATCACGGCGGTCAACATGGCGCGAGCGGTTTGGCGGAAGTCGCGGTCCGCCGTAAGTTCGGGACCCAAATCCGCCAGCGCTTCGACAGTTCTTAAAAGCTTCTTAAGATTGGTTCCCTGCAATGCCTCTTGCGGAGGAGAATGCGAGAAACCAGAGCCCCATCAGGTTAGCATCGCCCCGCGACGCGTTTGTTGGTTAGTTTGGTGCAAGTAAGGCATCGGGTGATCGAGCGAATCGAGTCATCGGATCCTCGTTCGGGCCATCGGATGATAGGAAATTCGCGGGGGGAAAGTTAATTCGACGGTCCAATACCGGATCAGAATTTCGGGAGGTACACGAAAGGGCACACCAGCATCACTTTCCTTGACACGCGCGCGGTGTTGGCTCATACTTCGGCCAAATCGCCCGCGCCGCCTGCGTTTTGGCCGGTTTTGCCGGGCAATTTAGCGATCGAGAGTGAGCTGTGGTTGTGCCTCAATCCAAGCCGTTCGGCCCCGGGAAAATACTCAATGCTTTGGATCGCGATGCTTTGCCGGAGGCTTCCTCCAGCCGGTCCGGCAACATGTTTGGCAATTTGGACGAGAGCGCGGCGCTGTCGTCGTTGAAGGAGATGATCACAGCCGGGGACCACCGCCTGGACCCGATGCTAGCGACCATCACCGATGCCGCTCAACAACTGACAGGAGCTTCCGGAGCCGCGCTGGCGATGTGGAAAGACGGCGCGATGGTGTGCCGCGCGCGCAGCGGCGACACGGCCCCAGTTCTCGGTGCGCGGTTAAGCGTGGAAACTGGAATCTCGGGTGAGTGTTTGCGCAGCGGTAAGATTCAGCATTGCGCCGATACCGAGAACGACCCGCTGGTTGATCTGGAGGTTTGCCGTTGCATCGGTTTGCGTTCGGTTGCCGTTTTGCCGATTCAGGGCTGGCGCGGGGTCAACGGAATTCTCGAAGTTTTTTCGACCGTCCCCGGAGCCTTTAGCGCAGCGCATATTGCTCTTCTTCAACAACTGGCGGCGCTGGCGGAACGGGCGCGCGCATTGCAACCGCATAGCGCATCGTCGGCCGCGCCGAAACCTTCGTCTGTGATTGGGAAGCCGCATCCATCCGGCCTGCTGCCGGCATCGGATCGAGTCGGGGACGTGGCCCTCGCTTTCGTGGGCAACCGGTCGCGACCATTCGTTTTAGGAGCCATCGGTCTGGTGACCATGGCGCTGCTTGCCTCGGTGATCTGGCTTGGATGGCAGGGTCCGGATGAGGCGGATGGCAAGGCGCACGCGGCGACGCCAGCTTCTGTCAACGCCGCAACCGTGAACGCCGCAACTGCGCATCCTCCCGACAATGACCAAGTGTGGAAAGCAAATCCTGGTGGCGAGCCCTTGATTCCGCTGAGCGCAAAACCTTCAGCGGGAGCCCCGGTGAAGTCCGCCTCAAAGGTGCAGGTAATCGCGAGAAAGAAAAGTCAGGCGGATCGCTCTCTGTTGCTCGCCGACGTTGCTGCCGATGTTGTCGTCCCACATCAGGTTCGAAGTTCGCGGGCTGGATCACAGTCCGATGAAACCGCCGCGACCGCGCCGTCGTTGCCCCGGCCATCTGCGCAGGTGTCGCGAGGGGTTTCGGGTGGTCAACTGCTGCGCCCGGTTGAGCCGGTTTATCCCGCGGAGGCCCTTCTGTCGCGCTTGGAGGGCACGGTCATTCTGGCCGCAACCGTGATGGAAGATGGAACAACGAGCGGCGTCAAAGCTATCGAAGGCTCGCCTATCCTCGTCCCGTCCGCTGTGGATGCCGTGGAGCACTGGCGGTACAAGCCTTTTGAACTGGACGGAAAACCGGTGAAGAACGCGATCGTGATCAAGATTGATTTCAAACTTCCCGACTAAATGTTTACACGCCTACCGGGAAGGGCTTGGTGTGAGTTTCTGAACCCACCGAGAGTCCGGCGAGCCGCCCCTGCAGCAGCGACATCAGTCCGGTGAACCAGTAACCGAACACAAACAGAACAGAAAGGGAACGGTGATGTAATTCTCGTTGGCGATGGCGTACCACACCGCCAGCGCGAAATAAGCTCCGATCAGCAATTCGATCCACGGAACCCAGCCCAGACGCTTGCGATATTTCTTCGCGCCGACTTTGTCCTTCTTCGATTCGACGCGATACTTCGGAGTGCGCGCGAAGGCGGTCTGATGTCCGACCAGCGCTTCCAGCACGGCTTTGCGTATTGGTGATGCGTCAGGCCGATGCCCAGCGCCATCAGCAGCGGCAGGTAGAGCAGCGATCGCAGCCAGCTTTTCGGAAACAGTTCCTTCTGCGAGACCAGATAGAAGCTGGAGATGGAGAACGTCGACGCCAGAAACAGCGGCATGTCGATGTAGAGCATCTGGAACCATCCCTGATAGAAGCGAATGATCATGGCGGGCATCAGCAGAACCGAGAGCACGATCATCAGCGGATAGCTGAGGTTGGCGGTCAGGTGATACCAGGCTTCGATCTTCTCGCGCCGCGATACGTCGCTCTTCAGCACCTGCGGCAGTATTTTCTTGGAGACCTGGATCAAGCCTTTGGCCCAGCGCGCCTGCTGCGTCTTGAAGGCGGTCATCTCGACCGGCAACTCGGCCGGACACTCGACGTCCTGCAGATAAACGAAACTTCCATCCCTTGAGCTGCGCGCGATAGCTGAGATCGGTGTCTTCGGTGAGCGTGTCGTGCTCCCAGCCGCCGGCATCGTCGATGGCGTTGCGGCGCCACATGCCCGCGGTGCCGTTGAAGTTGAAGAAGACGCCGCTGCGGGACGCGGCCGAGTGTTCCAGCACGAAATGGCCGTCGAGCAGAATCGCTTCGACTTCGGTCAGCAACGAATAGTTGCGGTTGATGTGGGTCCAGCGTGTTTGCACCATGCCGACCTTGGGGTCGGTGAAGTGATGGATGCACGTTCATCAGAAATTCGGGCGGCGGAACGAAATCGGCGTCAAAGATGGCGACGAATTCGCCGTTCGCGGTCTTCAGGCCTTCAGCCAGAGCGCCCGCCTTGAAGCCTTCGCGATTGGTGCGATGGATGTATACTGACCGGATGTCCCAGCGCGGCGTAGCGCTCGACCACGCTGCGAGCCACCTCCACGGTCTCGTCGGTGGAGTCGTCGAGCACCTGGATCTCCAGTTTTTCCCGCGGATATTCGAGCCTGCAGACCGCGTCGACCAGGCGATCGATGACGTATTGCTCGTTGAAGATGGGCAGCTGCATGGTGACGCGCGGCAGACTTCATCGCGAAATGACCCGGGGTTCCGTGACCTTGTTCTTGCGGTACTTGTAATAAAGGTAGACCAGCCGGTAGCGGTGCACTCCGTAAACCGCCAGCAGGATCAGCACGATGAAATAGGGAATCAGCAACGCCAGGTCGAAGGCGTTGGCCTGATACAGGCCCTGAAAGGTCTTGTCCAGAAAATGCTGGCGAAAGTAAGGCCCCAGGCCCTTGGAGGCAAAAATCAGGGCCAGGGCCAGCGGGGCCAGCCAAAGAAATGAGCGTCAAATCCATGAACTCAACAGGACCACTAAGCAAAGAGAGCAGCCCAAGCATTGTACCTGATTGGTCGTTAGTCGCTAGTCGTTAGTCGTTGGTCGTTGGCAAACCAGCGAACGACGAACGACTAGCGACCAACGACTAGCGACCGCTTACCGCCACTCCGCACCCGCTGGACTCACCTTCAGCTCGACCTGCTGATCGGAACCTTCCTCCACTTTCACCGCCGTGCCGTTCGCTTCCTGGGATTTCAGAAAGTCGGGGTCGCGATAGACGCCCTCTTCCAGATCCTGCCAGGCATAGAGCGTGTAGCTGCCCGGAGCCAGGCCGCGAATGATGAAGCGTCCATGCTGATCGGTCGATCCGTTCCCGAAGCGATCGGGAAGCTTGCGGATATTTTTCTTCGGGCACGGCCACCACGGTGGCGTTGGCCACCGGATAATAGTTGTCCACATCTTTTTCCTTTTCAACGACCACTCCCTCGATCGTGCCTCCCTTGGTGCTCACCACCAGTTCAAGCGTCGTCGGCCCACTTGCCGTGAATCCGGTCGCGATGTCTCGTCCGCCCAGCGTTACCGATTTCAGGAAGAAGCTGCCTGCCCGTCGCCTCCGTACACCTGCACGATGTAGTTGCCGGGAGTCACGTTTTTCCACTCAAAGTTGCCGAACCGGTCCACTGGCGCGTTCGCTCCGAAAAACTCCTGGGAAATGAAGAAGCCGGGGTCTTCGGGCAATTCGGCCTGACGCAGGTTGACGCGTATTGCGCGAGGTCGCCTCCGCCGTTTTCGATGCGGAGATGACCGGAGACCGTGAAAGAAGGCTGGAGGAATCAGCTTCACGCCTTCGACGTCGGCGGCGACGACGCTGATCTCCTGCCGCGCCGTGAGCGATTGCGAATCCGGTGCCGGCCGTCGCCTTTAAGACGTACGATCCTGGACCGACGCCCCGCACTCGAATTGGCCGTCCGGTCCGACTTCATTGTTCCACGCGGATGGAATCGCCCGCTTTTGAGAACAACTCTACGACCGGCTTCTGGCCGGATGTGACGCCGGTGACGATTCCGCGGACGCGATATGTTCTCGCCGGCACCAGCGTGAAGTTGACCGGCATTTCATCGCCCGCCTTAAGCGTCACAGCCGAGGCCTGCGAGGCATCGTAGGTGCCCGGATAATAAGTGGTGAGGTAACGAGTATCGGACTGGGCGTCGCTCGGGTTGTCTGCCCTGCGGGCGGTTTTTCCTGCTGCCGTTCGTAATCGCGGAAATCCGGAGGCGGCATGGCCACGATCCAATACTGGCCGGGAAATAAACCGGAGAGACGGTATTCGCCGAGATCGTTCGTGGCCCCGGTCGCGACGCCTTCCCGGGCTGCCTTCCCTGGTTTTTTCCTTTGCGCGATCACTCTGACGTCGGACATCGGGTCGCCATCTTCGTCCGTGACGCGGCCGCTGATGACCGCCGTGGGCAACATTCGAAAAGCAGGTCTTCCACCGACTGCCCCGCTTGAACTGTGACAACGTTGACGTCAGATTTGAGCCCGCGTTCATTGACTCCGACGAAACCGGTCCTCTCGAGGAAGATGCGGTAACGTCCCGGTGCGACGTTCTCGATGTGGAAATGGCCGTCGGCGTCGGTCGAGCCGGTATAGGTCTCGCCCTGTTTTCTTCCGCGATCACCTGCACCAGCACTTTTTTGAGCGGGCGACTGCCGGGTTCTTGTACCACCGTGCCTGCAATGGAGGATGTTTTGGGCGGAGGGGCGGACTCCTGCGCACTCGCCAGCAACACGGCGCCGAGAATACAAAATGCGAGGGCGAGTGGGCGGGTCACATCAGTTGAGGAAATATTGCCGGTACAACGTATCCCGCTGCGCCGGACGGAAGCCTGCATCGCGAATGATGCGCCGCAACTCTTCTTCGGTTGTGCAGTTGGTCACGCCCGCGGCGCGGACGACGTTTTCCTCCAGCATCACCGAGCCCACGTCGTTGCCGCCGAAGCGCAAGCCCATCTGGCAGACTTTCAATCCCTGCGTCACCCAACTCGACTGCACGTTCAGAAAATTCGAAAGATAAAGTCGCGAGATCGCCAGCACTTTCAGATATTCCACCGCGGTTGCCTCATCCCAGTGCCGTCCGCCGAGCGCGGTGTTGGCAGGCTGAAAACTCCACGGGATGAACGCGGTGAATCCGCCAGTCTCCTGCTGCAACTCATAAAGAACCTGAAAGTGGTTGATGCGATGTTCGATGGACTCGCCGACGCCAAACATCATTGTTGCAGTCGTGCGCATGCCGAGCTGGTGCGCGGTGCGATGCACCAGCAGCCAATCCGTCGGTCAGGCATTTCAGGCGCGCTATCTTGTAGCGGACTTCGTCGTCAAGAATTTCAGCTCCGCCGCCCGGAATCGAATCGAGCCCGGCAGTCGCGCAGCCGCGCAATGGTGTCGCGCACGCTGAGATTGCTGTACTCGGCAATCGCCAGAATTTCCGAAGCCGAGTAGCAATGCAGATGAACCTTCGGAAAACGCTGCTTGATGCCGCTCAGCATCCGCTCGTGCCAGTCGATCTTGAGATCGGGATGCAGGCCGCCCTGCATCAGCACGCCGGTGCCGCCCAGTTCGACGGTCTCGCGGATTTTCTCGTAGATGGTGTCGAAGTCGAGGATGTAACCTTCTTTTGCCGCCGGCCCCTTCAGCGGACGGTAAAACGCGCAGAAGGTGCAATACTCGGTGCAGAAGTTGGTGTAATTAATGTTGCGGTCGATGATGTAGGTCACGGTGCCTTCGGGATGCAGCCTGCGGCGCACCGCGTCCGCCTCCATGCCAATCCCGATCAGGTCATCGGACCGAAACATCTCTAGCGCTTGCTGTTTGGTCAGGGACATCCTCTTCACTCCACGGTAAAGGCTATTTTAGCTGGTTGGAGGGGGTGGAGGCGAGTTTGACTTATGTAGGGACGGCGCCTCGGCCGTCCGGCGAACGCAGCTCGCCTCGGATTCCTAGCCATCTTATCCCCCTGTCCTTCATGAGTTGCTCGTAGCGCTCTTTATAAAGCTCGTTGGCATCGAAGGCCGGCATTAGGGCGTGCCACATACTGTGGATACGTTCGTTGATCCGGCTCCGTTGTCGTCGAATCTAAAATGAGCTTGCAGCTCCGTAATAATGCACAGCAAAATGGCGGCCGCACGCAGAACGTGCGAAGACATAATCTTTGGGTATGCTGCGTCCATCTTGGGCCGGTCGTCATGTGGCATCGAGTCGGCGACGTAGTACATTGCAACAGGCATCAGCCCTTCAAATGCCCCGTGGGCCATCGCGGAATACAGACGCCAGTCGCCGTAAACGAACGTTCTCAAGAAGTCCTGATGAGGGGCGAGCGCCCCGCCCGGCCGTCTATCGCTGATGTATTTCCCTAGCGTCGGCCACGGCTTCGTTTGTGCCATGACGTCTTTGCATCGTCAGGCCGCACTCTCGGATTAAGAAGTCGAGCCCATCACGGTTCTTCGCAATCCAGGAGTCCCATTTTGGTTGACCGCGGTAGTACCCTTCATCTTCGTCCAGAGCTTCAAGAGCCCTCTTAAAGCCGCTCTTACGAAACCACGCGCCGTTCGCGGCGGGATCCTGCAAGATAGCCGTGATGTTGTAGAAGCTGTCGATCATATTGCGGATGAGGGGCAAGCTGACCATCGTATAGGCGGGCCTCCAATAACAGTCGTTCTCACGACGCTCATCCGCGTGGAGGTAAAACAGCAGATCGTAGGTGTGCATTGCCTGCCTGATTAAGACGTGGAGGTCGACGGACACAAAATTGGGTGCGGCAAGGAGTTTGGGAGCCTCACGTTTGATCTTCTGGGCCAGAACCTCTGCAAGTTGGCAAAGAGGCTTTTGGAAGGGGGAGACGTCGAGATCGCACTCACTGGCGGTTTCTTGAGCACACATAACAATAAAATTGTACGCTGCAGGGATATCCCTAAGAATTCTCGCGCCACTCCTTGATTTTACCCAGTCAGGCGCAAGGTCTCTAAACGCGCGGCAATCCCCGGTACGTTAGGCACTACGCCGTCCTGCGGCGAACGTGCGGTTTCGGCTGGGAGGGTTTGGGACGCTCGCCTTTTTGCCTGCGTTTGTACTCGTAGAGGCCGTACAGTGCGCCCAGCACTGAGAACGCGATCAGGGCAATCAGCACTGGCCGGTAGTACAGGGCAAAAACCCGCATGATGTGCCGTCCGTAGTGGAACCCGAGATAGGCCAGGATGGTGAACCGAATGCCGCGCCCCACGGCCAGAGCAGTCAGGAACTTCCTGGTGGGGTAGTGCATGGCGCCGGCCGCCAAAAGCATGGGCACGATGGGAAAAGGCGGCGGCAGGATCGCCGGGATCGCGACCGCCGCGAAGCCCCATCGCGCAAAAATCGCGTATAGCTTCTTGGTCGTCCTCTTCGAAAATCTTTTTTCCAGAGTCGCTTCTCCGCCTCTGCGAGCCATGCGGTAGGTAAGGTAGCCGCCGATCAGTGCTCCCGCCGTCGCCATGATCGCGTAATAAACCCACAGGCTGGGACGATGGGCGGCGAGCAGGACGGTGACGACGTCGGTGCTGCCGGGCAGAGGGATGACCGAGTTGTCGACCAAGCCAAGCAAAATCAGGCTGGGACCGCCGAGATGGATCAGCCATCGCAGGGCGCTTTTCTTCGAAGCGAGCAGGATGATCGCAAGCAAGTCCATCTTCTTTATTGGAGCACGAATTGGGGGGCACGACGCAGGTTTATAAAGCAGCTGGTACCGAGACCGTCAGATCTTGTAGCGCCCGCCGGACAGCCGCCGGGACGGCGGCGCTACAGTCAGGTCCAGCCTCACGCGGCCATTCGCAAGCTGCTTCGTAACCGGAGCAAAGCCGCTCCCAGTGCTGCCGTCGCGGCAAGCCAGACGGCAAGCGCCGAATTCACCACCCAGCCCGGCGCTACCCCGACGCGGCGCAGCAGAAAGGGCAGAAAATTCCATGTCGTGATGTGAACATAATCCCACGGGTCCCAGTGCATGGCGTAGGTGTTCAATCCCCAGGCATCCATCTTGCCCAGCGCGAAGGCGACGATGTTCTTGAAACGCAGAGCAATCACAAATGTTGGATGGCCGAACGTCTCCATCTGGTAAATTTCCAGTGGCAACCAGAAAGCCAACGACGCCAGCTGAATCATCAGGCTGATTATGATCAGCGCGCATCCGGCGAGCCAGATGGTTTTTCCCAGCTCCCTCCGTTTAAAGACGCCCGATAGCGCAGGAGCAGCGGCACGGCAACCAGCGCCACCAGTTCTGCCGCGGTCGAAACATAACGGTCGCCCCAGGCGAAGTCGCCGCTCCAGTAGGTGTATCGAGCGTAGAAGCAGATGTAAGCTAACAGCAGGAGAACAGATGTTGCGCCATAGGCACGCACCTCTGGAGTCAGGCGCTTCCATAGCCAGGCCAGAAGGAAAATTGCCAGCACGAGAAGAGGATCGAAGAGAAAAATAGACTTCTCGGGCTGGAACAGCGGACCGAAAAAGCCGGCGTAAAAGGGCGTGCTCCAGGGAAAGTTCGCCGGCAACGTTGGATCGATCTGATGCTGTTCCCGGGCGAATACCGTCACGTAGGTATTGGTAAAAGATCCGAAACGGAAGAACTGGTAGGCGCGGTCGACCAGGAGAAAGAACATGGTAACGGGCGCGGCGACTTTGCAGTAGGCAAGAAGGCGCAGCCACAACCCTCGCCCGCGCGATCCTTCAAGCCAAAGCACAAGCAACACAAAGACCCCTGCCGCGATCAGGTCTAACCCGGTGGTGAGACGCGTCAGCAGGTTGAGCCCCAGGGCGCAGGAACCTAGGAAAAGCGCGCGCTGGTTGTCCGTGCGCAGCCACTGGTACTGGAATGAGAATCCGGTAAGGGTTAGTAACATGATGTAGTTGTTCTCCATCATGTTCTGGGTGTAGTGAAGATGGGTGGTGCAGAACAGCAACGCCAGCACGCCCGCAATTGACTCTTTTATGCCAAAGCGCAACTGGCCGAGCAAGCGGAACGCCATCAGCGCGGTGAGGATGTTCACCACTATGCCGGTGACGTAGCTGACCACAATGCTGCGCACGGCAGGGTCGTCGCCGTAATCCGAAAACATATGCCAATGCTCAATCCAGGTTCCCAGGAGATCGGCGGGAAGCATGAGCAACGACTGGCCGATGCCATACCAGCTGTAAAGGCGGCCGCCACGGCCGTGCAAGCCAAACTCGGGATACTCGTTGGGGAAAACCTGTGGCTCCGAGGTCCAGAGCCAATGCGTGGTTTGCAGACGATGCGCCGTGTCGGACGTCCCCAGTTCGCCGGATTGCACCACAAAAGCGAGCAACCCGGCGGTCAGACATAAGAGAAAAAGCGGGTCACGCAGCCATCGTCCGAGGCGGGAAGTCATCGCCTGGATGGTACTTCGAAAGTCGTAATTTAAGAAGCGTTGGGGCGCGTCCTGAGGCGGTATAATGTTTTGATCGGGCGCTTGTTTTCATATCGAAACGGGCCGGATTGTCCGGAATCCAACGATTAATCCAAAGATTGCGCTGACACAATTTGGCATATTGATCCGGTAGTACTCTGACAAACGTCGTCAGTTTATCCACGGCCAACACGAAGTATCCCGTCGATCATAGCGGGCCAAGAAGATTCCTTTTGGAATCTATGGCTTGAAGCGACGGCTTACTTAAGTCACCTACCGGGCAGGCCGGTCCCTCAAATGCAAAGTAAGTAACCGTCATCGTAGTTAAATTTGGTTCCCCCCTGGGGTGGAGTACGCACTTGCAAAAACAAAAGGGCTTCTCACTGATCGAATTGCTGATTGTGGTGGCGATCATTTTGATCATCGCCGCGATTGCTATCCCGAACCTGCTGCGCGCACGTATCGCGGCGAACGAAGCGTCCGCCGTGGCGTCGCTTCGCACCATCAACACGGCGCAGATTTCGTATTACTCCAACTACCCGACGATCGGCTTCGCGTCAGTTCTGAGCCATCTGTCGGGCACTTGCACCGGCACCACAGTGCCTACCTCGGCGGGCTCCTGCATGATCGACACAACGCTGTCGACTGGCACCAAGAGTGGCTATTCGTTCTCGGTTGCCGGCACTGTCAGTGGCTATGCAGCCTGGACGAACCCGGTGAGCGCGAACCAGACGGGCGTCAACTCCTTCTGCTCGGTTCAGGACGCAGTCGTGCGCAAGACCGGCACCTCGGCGATCACCACCTGCAACGGAACTGAGACCCCGCTGCAGTAAGTTTGATTTGGCAGGGGGTAGTTTGCCAGATAAGTTCTAAACGAAGCGAAGTTCCGGTGCTTGCGGAAGCGCTCCGATTTCAGTGCTCAGGCGGTAGTAAAGGTCGAGCCCCTCCAGGCACGGAGGGTCAAGATAGTAATGGATGTTATGCGTCAGGTAGGCGCGAACAAACTCGACGGTAAGGCCGAGACGCGTTGCCCACTCCTGGGCAATGGCTTCAAGCTTTCCCGGCGACAGTCCATGATCCCGTGATTTCTTGAAGACCTCGGCGATCGCCGCGCCATTTCGTCCGGCAAGCGCCTGCTTGCGAATCGCCCAGAAAGCGAAGACGAACGACTTTCCCGTGCGCGCCACCCATTCCTCGGCCAAGTCGAGCGTAACGTAGCGCGTCCGGTCGACCTGCAGCGCCGGGTCTCCGATGAGCAACGCCGCATCGCAAGCGCCGAGCATGGCCTCGAGGTCCGGAGCCATCGCTTTATAGTCACGCGCTCCACCCCGCCATTTTGCGAAGAGAATCTTGGCCAGCGCCACCGACGTCATCGAAGAAGTATCGAGCGCCACCGTCCGCACCTGCTTCGGCCATTGATCAACCTGAATTTTACTAACCAAGAGGATGGACCGGACCGCCCGTCGTGCCGCAATTGCCACGTCGGGAATGATGACGAGATCGGGGACGGTCGTGTAAGCCGCGGCTGGGATGATGCCAATATCCGCCGTTCCGGCGCGCAAAGCCTCGGCGCAGGCCGAGGGGATGGTGTAGGAAATGTCGAAATCCGCGCCTGCCTCCCCGTGCTCAAAATCCCACATGAGAGGTGCAGTATTCAGGTAGGAAATGGCCGAGATCTTTAACCGGCTCATCACTTTACGAATTCTACCAAAAATGATGTGCGCGCCATCCTTGACAGTGTTTTCTGTTCCGGTCTAGCGTCACGCAATATGTCAGACGACGTTTCTTGCGCGGCAGTCGCGGTCACTAACCCAGCTTCCCAGCAGGGCATCTGCTGGCTTGCATTAGCCCTGACCCAGGGACTGGGACCCACGCGCATCAAGAAACTGATCGAGCACTATGGCACGGCGGAGCGCGTCTTCCAGGCCAGCCTGACCGAACTCGAAGCCACGGGGATGCGCGCCGTTTCCGCGCAGTCGATCGCCACTGGAAAGTCGCTCGAACTGGCGCAGCAGGAATGCGTGAAGGCATCCGAGGCAGGCGCGAAGATTATTTCACTGAGCGATCCCGAATACCCCTCGCGGTTAAAGGAAATCTACGATCCGCCCATAGTCTTGTTTGTCAAAGGATCGGTCGAGGTGCTGGCCCAGCCCGGCATCGCGATGGTGGGAACGCGTCATCCCACGCCTTACGGCAGTGGCATGGCGGAACGTTTATCCACCGACCTCGCGGCTCGCGGTCTGGTGATCATCAGCGGCCTGGCGCGCGGCATCGATACCGCGTCGCATCGCGGCGCCATCTCTGCCAAGGGAAAAACCGTCGCCGTCCTGGGCACTGGAATCGACGTCATGTACCCGAAGGAAAATACGCGGCTCACGGAACAATTCGTGGCTCTCGGCGGCGCGCTGATCACCGAGTTCCCGGTTGGCACACCGCCGACGCCGCAAAATTTTCCGATTCGCAACCGGATCATCAGCGGCATGTCGGCCGGCGTGCTGGTCGTTGAAGCCGCGGAATACAGCGGCACCCGGATCACTTCCCGCTGCGCCCTCGAGCAAAACCGCGACGTGTATGCCGTTCCGGGCAATGTGACCAACAAAAGCTCATGGGGCCCGAACACCCTGATCAAGCAGGGAGCGAAGCTGGTCGCTACCTGGGAAGACGTGTGGGAAGAGCTTCCGACTGACATTCAAGCGACGCTCAGCTCGCGGCAGAATGAATCCACCGAGCCGGAAACCGCATCTCTATTCCCGGACGAGGTCAGCTCGCCCCACGAAAAGAAGATCCTCAAGTTGATCAAGGCAGACGAATCCACGCACATCGATCAATTGGTCGAATTACTGGAGAACGAAATGTCCTCGTCAGAAATCTTCGCCGCGCTCTTTGAACTTGAACTGAACGGCAAGATACGGCAATTGCCGGGGAAGAATTTTGTGAAGAGCTTCTAGTTGTCAGTTATCAGTGGTCAGTTTTCAGTTAACCCGGAGCGCTTGTGCAAAGTTTCCGTAGTCTTCGTGTCTGGGAAAAGGCGCACAGACTGACTCTCGATATCTACTCTGCCAGCAAGACCTTCCCGCGGGAAGAAATTTATGGTTTGACGAGCCAGATGCGACGAGCCTCCGCATCCGTTGGAATGAATATCGCCGAGGGCTGCTGCAGAAAGGGAAATGTAGAGTTGGCTCGCTTTCTACAGATCGCGATGGGGTCAGCGAGCGAGGTTGAATACCAACTTCTGCTCGCCCACGATCTCGATTATTTGAAGAGCCCGGACTACGAGAGGCTCGCGACACAGGCAGTTGAGGTCAAGCGGATGTTGTCGTCCCTGATGCAGAGGGTGAAGGTCGTTAACTGAAAAATGACAACTGATAACTGAGAGCGGGTTGTTGCATTCCGCCAATTCGTGCTAGCTTCAATTCCATTACCAGCAAACTGAGGAACCATTGTCCAAAGGTCTAGTCATTGTCGAATCGCCGGCTAAGGCGAAAACTATCCAGAAGTATCTGGGCAAGGGATTCACGGTCGATGCTTCTTACGGCCACGTGAAAGACCTGCCCAAGAGCAGCCTCGGTGTCGACGTCGAAAACGATTTCGAAACCGAGTACGTTGTTATTCCTGGAAAAGAGAAGGTCCTTGCCAAGCTGAAAAAGCTGGCCCTCTCGGCCGATCACATCTACCTTGCGCCCGATCCCGATCGCGAAGGCGAAGCGATTGCCTCCCACCTTGCCGACGAGCTCGGAGAAGAATCGAGCAAGAAAAAGAAGGAAAGAAGAGCGCTAAAAAGAAGATCGACGATATTGGCGACAACGCCGCGCATCCGCCGCGTCACCTTCAACGAAATCACGCAGCGCGCCGTCAAGGCCGCGTTCGAGCATCCCCGCGACATCGATCGCAACCTGGTGGATGCGCAGCAGACCCGCCGTGTGCTCGATCGCCTCGTGGGATATCAGGTGTCTCCTCTTTTATGGGATAAAGTCCGCCGCGGCCTTTCCGCCGGACGGGTGCAGACCGTCGCGCTGCGCTTGATCGTCGATCGCGAACGCGAAATCAAAGCCTTCGAGAAAAAAGAATATTGGACGATCGACGCCCACCTCGCCGCCTCCAAGCCTCCGGCGTTCGACGCCCGCTTCCTGGGCAAGGGCGAAGAGAAAATCGAAATCACCAACGGCGAGGATGCGGAAAAAATCCGCCTGGCGCTCGAAAAAGCCGACTGGGTGGTCCGTTCGGCGGAAAAGAAAGAGCGGCGGCGCAACGCCACTCCACCGTTCACCACCAGCAAACTGCAGCAGGATTCCTCGCGCAAACTGCGCTTCAGCGTGAAGCGCACCATGATGATCGCGCAGCGCCTGTATGAAGGCGTCGAACTCGGCGATGAGGGACTGGTTGGCCTGATCACCTACATGCGAACCGATTCCACCCGCGTTTCGGCCGAGGCGATCACCGAGGTCCGCGAGTACATCACCAGTGAGTACGGCGCCAACTACTTGCCCGAATCGCCCAATACATATAAGGAGAAGAAAGAAGCGCAAGCGGCGCACGAGGCCATTCGTCCGACTTCGGCGGCGCGCCATCCCGACCTGGTGAAGCAATATCTGCATGAAGACGAATTCAAGGTTTACAAACTGATCTGGCAGCGCTTTATCGCCTCGCAAATGAACCCCGCCGTGTTTGACCAGACCTCGGTCGATATCGATGCCAAGCCACCCAGCAAGCCAAAAGCGGGCTTGCCGGGGACCCCGGTAAGTCTGGCAGCGACGTGTTCTGGTTCCGGGTTACCGGATCGGTCATGAAGTTCGACGGCTTCCTCAAGGTCTATGAAGAATCCAAGGACAGCAAGGACGAAGAAGATGAGGAACTGAAGCACAAGCTCCCGCCGCTCGAGGCTGGGCAGAAGCTGACGCTCAAGTCGCTGCTCCCGGAGCAGCATTTCACCGAGCCGCCGCCACGTTTCAACGAGGCGTCTTTAGTGAAGGAACTGGAAGAGCGCGGCATCGGCCGGCCTTCCACCTACGCGACCATTCTCAGCACCATCCAGGAGCGGCAGTACGCGCAGAAGGTCGGCGGCAAGTTCGTGCCTACCGAGATCGGCCTGGTGGTCACCGATCTGCTGGTCGAAAACTTCAAAGATATTTTCGACTTCCAATACACCGCGCGCCTGGAAGAAGAACTCGACGAAATAGAAGAAGGCAAGCAGACGGGCAACGACGCTCTCAGCGAGTTCTACAAGAAATTTGCGAAGGATCTCCGATACGCCGAGAAGCATATGGAAAACATCAAGCGTATGGAGAAGCCCACCGACGAAAAGTGTGAACTCTGCGGTGCGCCGCTGGTCATCAAGTGGGGCAAGCACGGATCGTTCTACGCCTGCAGCACCTACGACAAGGAAAACCCCGATACCTGCAAATTCACCAAAGAGAACCCGATCAATCTGCCCGACCTCGATTCGGCCGATCTGCAGGAGACTGCGCAGGAGGAATACTGCGAAAACTGCGGCCGCGTCATGGTGCTGAAGCGCGGGCGCTTCGGCCAGTTCATGGCCTGCACCGGCTATCCCGATTGCAAGACCACGCGGCGGCTCGATCAGGGCAAGAAAGTGCCGGACATTCCGCTTGATGAAATCTGCCCGTTGTGCAAACGCAACCTGATCCTGCGGCACGGCCGTTTCGGCGAGTTCACTTCCTGCAGCGGCTATCCCGAGTGCAAATATGTGAAGCAGAACTTCATCGGCGTGAAGTGCCCGTTGTGCAAAGAAGGTGAGTTAGTCGAAAAGCGCGCGCGCAAGGGCAATACGTTTTATGGATGCGGCAATTATCCGAAATGCAAATTTACGTCCGCAGCGAAGCCGATCCCCGAGAAATGCCCGGATTGCGGACACGAATACCTGGTGGAACGACTGCGCAAAGATGGATCGGTAATTGCGTGTCCGAATAAAGAGTGCGATTACGAGCGGGCGGTCGAGGGCGAAACTGCGGGCGCTTCGAAAGTCTGACAGGCAACCGCTCTACACGCGAAAATTCAGGACCTGACTAAATTCGGGAACATCTAACGAGGCGAGAAATATGGCAAAGAAAGCAACCGCGCACGATGCAAGACTGATTCTGGAACTGTACAACCTCCGCCGTGAAGCGGAGATGCGCAAGGCAAGAAACTGGTTTACGGCGGAGTTCTGGCCGCAGAGCGCGGACGAGCTAATAAAGGTTGCAAGTGCGTTCCCCAGCCAGGAAAACGCCTGGATTCGCCAGGTGGGCGGCTATTGGGATATAGCCGCTTCCTTCGTGCTGCACGGTGCGCTCAATGAGGAACTTTTTTTGCAGCCCGGTTGCAGCGGCGAAATGTTCTTCATTTTTGCTAAGGTCTATCCGTTCCTGAAGGAGTTTCGCGAGAAAACCAACAATCCTGAGGCCTTTGCCAGCATCGAGAAAGTAGCCACACGATCGAAGACTGCCCGCAAGCGGCTGGAGCGGGTCTCGAAAAATGTCGAGAATCGCCGCAAAGCGCTGGCCAAGGGAGCGACCAAGGCAGCGACCAAGGGCTGACCGCCGACGACGGTTCTTCTTCGTCCCGCGCATTGCCGCCGCCGCTCATCTGCTATGCTAAGTGCGTTGTGCGGATGCTCTGGTGGTTTCTAATACTGGGATTCAGTGCCGCAGTGGTCGTGTCGGTTGCGCTTTTGCTTTATGTGCGGGTTCGGCGGCAAATGAAGCGCTCCGCCGCCCACCGGCCGGAGCACAACGGCCTCGACCACTCATCGCCTGAGGCCTGACCCGCCACAACCTACGCCATGAGGAAAGGAAAGCCATGTCAAAAGTAGCGTCGCAAGTTTTCGGCCAGCAAACCCGGTCCATTACTCGGCCTCTGGATCGTAGGGCGGAATGGGCCAAGCAGGCGGCCATCGTGATCGCCGCCAGCCTCTTCGTCGCCTTGTGCGCGCGTGTAACCGTGCCGCTGCCCTTCACGCCGGTTCCGCTGACGCTGCAAAATTTTGGAGTTCTTGCGGTGGGCTTGCTTCTCGGTTCGCGCCGCGGTTTCGCCGCGCTCACGCTCTACCTCGTCGAAGGCGCGTTCGGACTACCCGTGTTCAGCCCGGCAATTTTAGGCAGCGGAATTGCCCACCTGCTCGGCCCGACTGGCGGATTCCTCATGGTTTATCCGCTGGTGGCATTTGTCGCCGGCTGGATCTTTGAACACAAACCGGAGCACAGCTCCCGCCGTTTCGCTTGGGCCGCGCTGTCATCCGTGGCGGCGGAACTGGTGCTCTTCGCGGGTGGACTCAGTTGGCTGGCCGTGCTCACGCACTCGGTTCCTCTGGCGATCCGCTATGGCCTCTACTGGTTCGTTTTTGCGGAAGTCATTAAAGTGCTGATGGCCGCCGCGGTGGCCGCGCGCTGGCGCCAGCAACGTAGATAGTCCAGGATTACGAAATCTTATGAGTACAGTATCTTCTCCAGTTCACGAAATCACCGTGGCGCACAGCCCGGACTCCGATGACGCATTCATGTTTTATGGTTTGGCCACGAACAAGGTTCGCGTCCCCGGACTGAAGTTCAGCCACACCCTTTGCGACATCGAGACGCTCAATCGTCAGGCGCAAGAAGGCGTTTACGACGTAACCGCGATTTCCTTCCATGCTTACCCCTACATTCAGGAAAAATACTCGCTGATGTCATGTGGCGGCAGCGTGGGCGACGGTTATGGTCCCATGGTCGTTTCCACTCGGCCCTTTACGGCGGATGACATCAAGCAGAGGAAAATCGCGGTGCCCGGCAAGCTCACCACGGCCTATCTGGCGCTCGAACTGTTCGCGCCCGGTATTCAGGTGGAAGTTGTTCCCTTCGATCAGATCATCCCGCAGATTCTCGAAGGGAAATACGAAGCCGGCCTCATCATCCACGAAGGCCAGCTCACCTATGACAAATCCGGATTGCACCGCGTCGTCGATCTTGGCCGGTGGTGGCAGAAAGTTACCGGATTGCCGCTGCCGCTAGGAGGAAACGCGATCCGGCGCTCACTCGGCCGGGAAACGATGGCGAGCGTCACCCAGGCGCTGCGCGAGAGCATCCAGTACGCCATCGATCATCGCGAAGAAGCGCTTAGCTACGCTATGCAATTTGCGCGCGATCTCGACGCCCAACTCGCCGATAAATTTGTCGGCATGTATGTCAACGAACGCACTCTCGACTACGGCGACGATGGCCGCGAAGCCGTGCGCCGCTTGCTCGAAATGGGACACAATGCAGGAATCATTCCGCAAACGCCGCGCGTGGAGTGGGTGTAGGAAGCGAGGGATCTGCAGTTACTCCCTCGTAGCCAAAGCGCGTGGCCCCAGTGCCTCACCGCACCCTCTCCGCAAACGAAAATACCGGATCAATATCCACCGGAACATCCAGGTGCTACAATGTCCGCCGAATTGAGTTTGACTCTATGGCTGACCCGTTTCTAGAAGTAACTCGCGTAGATAATGAGTCGTCCGCAATGAGCAGCGCCATACAGGCGGCGCTGCAACACAACAAGACCTATAGAAGCGAAGCGGACTACGGGATGAGAGACGCGTTTCGTTCGGAATGGGCGAAGTTTATCCGCGAAGAGTCGATGAATTATGTTCAGCCCGTATCCGACATCCACCACTGCGAGGCTATACAGAGGATTTCGGACAGGTTACAAGTAAGATTCGGGCAACTTCTAAGCAACGGGCGTCTGCGATATGGCACGTCGCAAAAGGCGTTTAACCTATATCTGAAATTCTTATGGCGCTTAGGCAAGGTCGCGGTGCCCCCGCACTGCCCTGTGGACAGGATTGTGCTTAACGCGGGCGGGATTGATGGCGTTTGGACGAAATGCGACAGTGTCAATCAGTACATGGGCTGGATCAACGCGCTTAGGGCAAGGGCGAGACCGCTCTCGTTGTCAGAATGGGAACATCAAATCTGGCTGCGGAGCATCGCAAAATGAACGGCTGGGCAAATCGAGAATCGGCGAACGAGGAGAAGACTGATGGATTGTATCGACCCAAAGGAAGGCGACTTTCTTCGCGGAATAATGGAAATGTCCGCCGAAGATATTCGCGAGGAGAACTGGCGTCATTGTGGGGACCTTTTGAATGCGCGGTTGCACTGGAGCGGCTGTCCATCGTGTCGAGCTGAATTCGGGGGCCTGCCGCCTCTTTTCCAGCAGATAGGGCTCGAGTTACAGAAAAACTGTGGTGCTGTAGTGTCCGGTTTCAGAGACGAGTTTCTTAAAGAGAAGAACTCGATTCTGGCAGAAGGCAACGATTTAGCAAGAGCGTATGCTCAGGTCATTGTTGCTTTGGCTCTTTGGAAAGAAGACGTCCTGATTTGGGTCAAGAGCGGCCAAGCAACGGTAAGTCTCGCGGCACCTTCCATGTCCGGAGAGGAATCGGCACAATCGTCCTATGGCGCGATGGAATCAAGTCTCGCTGAATGCAATGAATGCCGAGATTTCATTTCTTCGTTGCACCCCGACGTTCAGCAGTTCGTCTTCGCTGTCGCATGCTCCGACGACTTGTTCGTGGCTGTTTACGAAAGTGCGCAGTCTGAATATGAAAAACGGCCTGGATCTGATGATAAGGAAGATTTTGCCTACTACTACGATGTTCTCTGGGCCCGTATGCATAAAGCAATCGCTGCACTGCATCCGGGGACTCTTTTTTCGGTTATAGAAAGAGCGTCCATCGCCTACAGCAGCGACTTGGAGGGATGGCCGAAGGGTGCCGTATCCACAGTGATACAAACGGGCTCGGCGCGAGAGAGGCAGGCGACACAAGAAACGAAGTCCCTTCGGGGCGTCATGCAAGAGTGGAAGCAGGATTTCGATAACCTAGAGGATTCTCTGAAGGCGGGGCAGATGGAACTCGTGCGCCTAATTGAGCACAACAGGCGCCCGGCGGTCGCTTATGAGCCGCAAATAATTGCGCAGCTTGGAGACCAACTGTATTCGAGGCTGCAGCAACGGACGCAGCGAGCGCTTCAGCTTGTTGAGTATTTATATAGCATAAACCAGGAGCCCGACGGCTTTGCTCTCTTCGCGGTAAGAATGGCACAAAGTTACGAGAACGAATTGGTAATACGGGTCGTTTGGCCATTCGTGGACGAACTGCGGGCTGCTGACACTCGGACTTACGACGCCGGGGGGAAAGCCAAGGAACCTTTGATTAGGTACGGCAAGATCTCAGAGCGCGGGATGACATTGGGCAGCCTCGCTTGGTATCTAAACAAAGACCCCACCATGCGGGGTAATGTCTCCGGGCGCGGATTCGATGTGGGAGCTATATCGAAGGACGCCGAGTGGGTCAGTGGCGTTCGTAACAAGGCCGCCCACGATTTCGCCTGCGATCGAACACTGGCGGACGAGTTGCGGCGACGAATCCTGTCCCACGACGGTATTCTGAGCCGCCTGCACCCAATCGATGCAGCTGCAGCCGTGTCATTAACCGCTTAGCCTTCTATCTCACCCTCTCCGCAAACGAAAATACCGGATCAATATCCACCGGCACCTTGGACGCGGAATGTAATTGCGCCGTTAATTCTTCCGGGGCCATAACGTCATATTTCTTGAACCAATCTTCGGCGCGCTAGCGGTCACCGGTGGCTTCGATCTCAAGCAGTACTTTCGCGAGATCGGCAATCGCGCCGGGCATCACGGCATAATCCATCAGCGTATCTCCCGGACGACTCGCGCTTGATGGCTCCGCGCTCAAAGAGATAGTTGAACTCCATCATCTCCGCCTGACCGTGGGCCTCGCCGACCCCAAAGCGAAGGGTGCGAAAGATTCCCGCGAGGTATGACGCGTAATATCCCTCGAGCTTACCGTTGGGAAGCGCGCCGTGATCCACCAGCCATTTCAGACCAAACATGCCCACACGTCGGCCTTGGCTTCCTCCAGGCCGCTGTAGGTGGGACCGATCGCTTCACGGATATCCACCTTGCCGGCCGGCGTTCTCGCGTACGCCGGACCCAGCCCGTGAGAGATTTCGTGCATGATGGTGGCAAGCAGATAACCTTCCCCTGACGCTTTGGCCGCCTGTTGGGCTCCATCACGTACCGCGTCAACAGGCAGAATGATGTATTCGACCCGCGCATCCATGAAATTCTTGAAGAAGATTTTCTTGCTGCCCTTCTGCTCGTGTATGCGCGGATCATTCGGCAGATTGTCGGCCACTGCTTGGTAGCCGTGGCCTAGGTCGCCGGCACGATATGGCGAGTCCATAACCTCCATGGGCGTTTGCAGCCCGCGCTTCGACGGACGATCCTCAGCAGCTAGCGGCAGCGCGTCCTGAATTTCGGGAACATATTTCTGGAACATCTCCAGCTTTTTGCTCTGCTCGGTATTGCGAATCAATACCGCAGCGCCGTAGGTTGCCTTCACTCCCAGCAGATCGTCGTCATAGGTTTCGTAAGGAGCGAAAATTACGTCGAACTTCGGATTCTTTAGGTCGAGCCACGCCAGATCGCTCTGGAAATAATCGTCGGAGAGCAGAGCGTCGGCGCGCAACCGCAAATAGTTGGCAAAGGCTGCATCTTTGCTCAGCTTGGCGGCGTCGCGCAAGTCTTTGGCCGCAGGCTCTAGAAAAGACGCGGTAGGCGATGTGATAAGGAATGCCTTCGAGTTCATCGCCGTTGCCAGCGCACCACAGTTGTCGGGCTGTAAATGCTCGGCTTTTTTGTCAGGATGGGCTTGTACATACTCCTCAATCTTTTCACGGGTCAGGCCTGCTGGATAGAATCCATGCCCCGGAGGCATCGGCGCATCGGCGACGAAAGGCTTGTTTTCATCGATCAGGTCGAAGCGTGAAGCATTGATCCACAGATAGTGCCGCAGCTTCACATCTCGCAGGATTTGTACTTCCTTCGAGCGATTGGTAAAGAGTAAGCGCTTCGGGATCACTTTGCCGCCAGTAAATCTCGTCGAGGTAGTCGCGAGGCATCCACCAGTTTCTCGACCAATTCCCTCTCATGAGCGCTAAGCCCAGCGGAATGAAACGGCATTTCGACGCGGCGGAATTCCGCGAGGCGGCGATCAAGATCGGGAGCAATCTGCAAACCGGCGGTTTCCGCCCCTCTTGGCCGCGGAGCCGACCATGAAGACATGTTTTTTCTGTTCTGCGGAGGATGCGGTCATGGCGAATACCAACAGCAGAAATAATAAACACGCCAAACTCTTCATATAAGCTGAATTTTAGCAAAGCAAACTCGCCGTTGAGGTCTTCAAACTGAACCTTCGCCTTGGCGTTATGATTCTAGGAATGTCTCCGCAGATTAGAAATGACACGCAAACGCTGCTGATTGACGCCGATGATACTCTCTGGGAAAACAACATCTATTTCGAGCGCGCCATTGTCAACTTCATTTCGTTCCTGACCATCAGGAATATTCCCCCGGGCAGGTTCGCGAAGTTCTGAACGATGTTGAACGTGAGTGCATTGTCAGCCATGGATATGGATTGCACAGCTTCGCTCATGCGCTGGCGCAGACCTTCGAGCGGCTCGCGGTCGAACCGATTACCCCCGCGCTTCACGAAACGATTCGAAGCATTGACCCTCACCATCGCGGAACACCCCATCGAACTGCGCCCAGGCGTGGTCGAGACTCTGCAGTATCTTGGCGGACCGGCATCGCCTGATTCTGATGACCAAAGGAGCGGTTGCCGAGCAATCGCGCAAGATCGAGCGGTCTGGACTTGAGAAGATTTTTTTCCGCTGTCGAAATCGTGCCGGAAAAGGATCTCGCGACCTACCGCGCGTGTCGCGGACCAGCATTCTCTGCCTGAGCCTTCCACCTGGATGGTTGGCAACAGCCCAAAGTCCGATATCAATCCCGCCCTCGCCGCCGGGCTGAACGCCGTATTCCTTCCCCATGGCGATACCTGGATTCTGGAGCATGAAGAAGTTGCGACCGCCCCGGCATCCCAGCGACTGCTGGTGATAGATCGTTTCGGCGACCTCAAAAAACACTTCTAGCTGGCGGGTCGGCCACAATAGACACAGGCCGGGTGCCCGGAATTTCTTCCGGTCCCGGCCCGCGCTTCTATCAACTTGGTATCCGGCTTAGTTGGTCGGGGTGGGAGCTGGCGTTGGCGGTGGTTGTCGCCGGCGTCGCCGCGGTGGTGCTGCCTGCAGGCGCGTTCGGCGGAGCTATACCGCGACCAGCCGCGGATAGAACGGCGTCACCTCAAACGGCATCTTGTCGCGCGCTGAAGTGATTGCCACCGGCTGCGCCTTCACGATCTCCACTTTGTCGTCCCAGGGATTCAGCTTGACGCGTCCGCCCAGAGGCAACGCGGCGATCTGGTCCAGCTTGTTCCAGTCGAGCGCCGGAGCCGAGGTGGCGAGCGCGGCCATGCGTGTCACCGTCCCGTTGTCAGTGATGTTGTTGCCCAGGTGCGCTTGCAGCAGAGCGCTCAATTGCGGAGCGCGCTGCCTGCAGAGCCTTGAGGAAAAGCCCGGCCGAATCCAGTTTTTGCGCGTACGGCGAGGCCTTCAGCATCTCGATAGCTTTTTTGTCGGCGGCTGCTTCCTCTTCGGGAATGTGTTTGAACCCGAAGTTCTGGTAAGTCGACTCGTCGGAGAACAGCATGCGGTCGTTGAACGCATACTGGCTGCCCAGGTTATGTCCCAGAACGATGTGCGCCAGTTCGTGCGAGAGCACCATGGCCAGGCTGCCCTCATCGGGAAGTACGTCGATCAACCCGCGGCTCACTACAATCGTGTTGCCGACGCTGAAAGTTTCCAGCGGAGAAGTCGTCAGCACCCGCGTCCGGACTGGGCGCGGCAATTCGATGTTGTTGGTGATCTCGAGGTTGTTGACCACGGTCTGCAGAATCTTGTCCACATCGCCTTCCGGCGCCAGCAGTCCGGCGCGTTCCAGCCGTTCGATAACGTTGTCTTCCGCCTGCTGTTGCCATTCGCGCTCGGCGGCCAGCGGAGTAGCATCCTGCGCGGCCGGCGTATCATCTTTTACGCTGTCCACGCGGATGTTAGTAAGTTCATCGTTCGCTGCGCCCGTCTTCAGGTTATAGCCCCACATACGAGTCTGCGCCTTGAACGCGATCTTGTTCTTAGCTCCGCCGTGAAGTCGCCTTCCTCGCTGTAGATGTAAGATGGCACCCAATAGCCCGGAACCAGATTCAACCGCCAGCTATCCATGTGGAAGTAATAACTATTACGCGAAGGATGGGCATAAGTACCGTTCAGCCGCACAATGCTGAAGTCCTGATCCTCAACCCAGATACGTCCGATAAAGCGTCCACGGCCCGCGTCTTTTTTCGGCGTCAGATCGAACACCAGGCAGCGCACGTCGCCCAGGAACTCGCGCCGCGTGTAATGAAAATCGTAGTGCTGCCGGTCAAAGTCGTTGCGATCGACGAAGATCATCCAGGAAAAACCCAGCGGCTGGTACTGGAACTTGAACGTCTTCGTGAGACCGCCCAGAAGGCGCTTCTCCATGCTCTCGTCTTTGTTTTTGTCTTTGTCCTGAAGGTAGTCGCTGCGGTCGATCGATTCACTCAAATCCATGCGTCCCAGAAAGTAGTGGTCGTCCTGTGGAACCGGTCCCAGCTGCTTGTCCTGCGTCAGGTTCTGCAGATAGGTCTCCACAATTGGAGTGCGCGGCGCCAGGAATTTGATCAGGTCCTTCTCGCGCATAATCACGCGGTCGACCACCTGATCCATGGTGGTCGGCGGCGCCAGATTGACCGGAGCCTGAGCTGCAGGGCCTGACTTGAAGAAGCTGAACTCGGCTGAGCCGGCGTCTGATCCGCCTGCGTCGCCGAAGCCGGCTGCGGGTTCTGCGGCGCGGACGCCGGTTGCTGGGCCACTGCCGTCATCGAGACGGCGAGCAGAGCCAAAATTATCCAGTTCATAGTGGGCATCGCGTTCTCCCGTAACTTTCCGCATAACTCTCATCTCCAAGGTTTCAGTACGCCAGTTGAAATACCACGTGCACAATTGCTGTCGAATCTATTGCCTGCCCGTTTCGCGTGGCCGGCTTAAACCGCATCTTATTAGCGGCAGCTATGGCGGCTTCATCGAGTCCATGGCCCAGACCCCGGACCACGCGATTCACATGTAACTGCCCATTCGCCGCGAAATCCACTTCCAGCAGAACTTCGCCTTCCAGTTTCAGACTTCTTGCTTCATCCGTATAAACCGGATTCGGCTTGTAACGTGATCTCGACCGACGTCGCCGCCGGTCCGCTATCCACGCGTTGGATATGCGGCGTGTTCTGCGCGATCTCCTGCGAGCCAAAGCCCGAGGTCTGCACTTGCCACGGCCACTTTTGCGCCCGTCTCCCTGGCCACCGGTAGCAACCCCGTTACCAAAATCGGCGCTGGCCACGGTTCCCTTAATACCTTTGGCGCCGCCCGATCCGTTCCCTTGTCCTTGTCCTACCGGCATGTCAAACGAACCCGCAACCGCCGCGACCAGCTTGCCATTGGGCTTGCTGTTGGCGCTCGGCTTCAGCCCATTCGGATCGCCGAACCCGCCCGTCTGCACCTTTTCAATCGGAGCATTCACCGTCGGCACCACCGAACTTCCCCCGAAGTCTCCGGTATGAATCAGCACCGGACGCGCTCCGCTGGTCTGTTTCAACACCGCGGGCGCAAAGTTATTCATCGCCACCTTGGGCGGCTCAATTTCCTGGGGCTGCGGCTTGGGTGCGCGGACTTCTTTCGGCACGATCAATTTCGGCGCCTGGAACACCGGCTCCGGCGGCGGCAGCAACTTCGCATGCACCGGCAGCGGCTTCGGTTTGGGCAGCGGTTCAGGCCTCAGTTCCGGGCGCGGCACCAGTTCCGTGACGTGATAACTCACGATCGGAATGATCGGTGTCGGTGGCCATGATCCCGACGATAATCAGAAGCAGAATCAGGCCGACGAGTATCCCGTAGCTCGCCGCGAAGGTCCGCCAGTTCCACTTGCGTTCAGGCAGCAGGCCGAGTTTAAAACCGCGATCGTACGTAGGCATCCATGACTCCAAAAAGGGGGCCCGAAGCCGGGGACAGCGCTCGGGGTTGGAGTCTTCACCTTATGGGAGATTGGGCAGGGGGTAAACGTGTCGCTTGCGCGTGTCCTTTGGTAACCACCTTTGGTATTTCGGCCTATTCTTATGGTCGATTACCTCGGTGTTCTTACTTCGGTGCCGTCGTCCGGCGCCGCGCAAAGAAGTAGAACACTGGAACGCCTGCCAGAATCACCAGGCATCCGCCGGCCGAACTTTTCAGATTGTCGGTGAAGGTGTAATAAAGGAGGGCCGCGGAAGCCAGCACAAACAGCGCCGGAACCACCGGATATCCCCACACGCGATAAGGGCGGTCGGCATGCGGTTCGCGCCGGCGGAAAACGAACACCGTGCTGCCGGCGATCATGTAAAACATCCACTCGGCGAAAATCGCCAGCGAAAAAAACTGCCGGAAACTGCCTCCCAGCAGCAAACAGGATGATCGCCAGCCCGCATTGCACAACGATCGCGACCGACGGCGTGCGGAAGCGCGGATGAACCTCGGCCATCGCCTTGAAAAAATATCCATCACGCGCCATCGCAAACGGCACGCGTGCCCCGCTCATGATGGTGCCGTTCAAAGTCACCAGCATCGAAACCGCCATGCCCGCCGACACCAGGCCGGCGCCCGCGTGCCCCAGGACCAGCGCCACCGCGTCCGATGCTGGACGTTCCGAGCCTGCGATCGACGCTGCCGGCAGCACATACTGCACCGCCGCATTCACCAGAATGTAGAGTGCGCCCACCGTGGCCACGCCCCAAATCAGCGACAGGGGAACGTTGCGCTGCGGATTCCGTATCTCGCCCGCCATCATGTTCAGGTCGTTCCAGCCGTCGTAAGCCCAAAGCGCAGCCACCAACGCTGCGAAAAATCCTGCCACCCCGCCTTTTGCTCCCGCGAACTCGGTCGCGAAATTCGCCCAGGTTCCTCCGCTATAGGAAAAGCCCACCGCCACAATTCCCAGGATGATCGCAACTTTCAGCAGCGTAAACACAAACTGAAAATCGCCCGCCCGGCGCACTCCAATGTAGTTGAGCCACGAAATCAGCAGTGCGGCTGCGATCGCCACCAGTTGTCCATAGTTGACGGTGAAGGGATGCGAAATACAAGCATGCGAGAAAAAAGAAAAGACCGGGAAGGTTTCCAGAATCCGCACCAAGCCAGTGGTTATGGTCGCGATGGAAGCAGGCTTGGCGATCAGAAACCAGGTCCATGAATAGAGAAACCCCGCCAGCGGCCCGTAGGCGTCGCGAACGTACACATACTCGCCGCCCGCCTGCGGTTTCATGGCTCCCAATTCGGCATAGGTAAGCGCGCCAAAAAAGGAAAGGAGCCCCCCGACCATCCAGGCGAGATAAACAAGTCGAGCCGACCCCACCGCCTGCATCATCTCGGTTGGAACCAGGAAAATTCCGCTGCCGATGATTGTCCCAACCACGACCGCGCCCGCGTGCGACAATCCCAGGTCGCGCGCCAGTTCGGGACGGGCCAGTTCGGAGCGGGCCGGTTCCGAGCGGGAACGATCGTCCTTTGCGAGCATGTCCATAATTTCTACCGGCTGATCGGGAGGAAGATTCTAACGGCAGCTTCTCTGCGTCCTCCTCGATCTCCGCGGTTCAAGTCTTTGCTTGAACCCTCCACAAAACGCTAGCCGCGTATCCCACCGCGAACGTCACGCACATCCCGATCGGCACCCACCAGGTGAAAGCCACCTGCGACCATCTCCACAGATACAGCTCCATCGCTAATCCAAAGACCATGCCAACCATTGCCCCACGCTGATTGGCGCGCTTGGTCAGCACTCCCAGCAGAAACGCTCCGAGCAAGGCTCCATAGGCGACCGACGCGATTTGCAATCCAGCTTCCACCACGCGCCCCACTCGATGCAGCGCCACCCAGGCGAGCACGAACAGCACCACCGCCCAGCCGAAGGTGGCCAGCCGCGCCAGCAGCAGCCTCTGCGCGTCGCTGACCGTCGGCCGGAGCGCGAACATAGAAATCCATAATCGAACTCGAGGACAGCGAGTTCAGCGCCGCACTCAAGTTCGACATCGCCGCCGCAAGAATAGCCGCGATCAACAGCCCGGCAATTCCGTGCGGCATACGGCTCACGATAAACGTCAGATAGATCCTGTCCGCCCGCCAAGACGCGGACGACGGAACCCGGTAGTAGGCAAAGAGCATCACGCCTACCAGCAGAAACAACCCGAACTGAAAAAAAACCGCCAATCCACTCGACACCAGCGCCAGCGCCGACTGCCGTTGATTCCGCGCCGCCAGCAGTCGCTGCACGATGAGTTGGTCGGTACCATGGCTGGCCAAGGTGAAAATCGCGCCACCGATAACTCCTGCCCACAGCGTGTAAGGCGCCGCAAAATTAAGATAGGGCCAGTGCGTCAAGAGGGAAGCATCGAACACCCGGAACTTGTGCAGGCTGCTTGCAATCGCCTCGGCCGAAGCCCATCCTCCGGGCACGAGATGCAGAATCGTCATGAGGCCCACCAGCGTCCCACCTACATAAATAAAGGTCTGCACGACGTCGGTCCAGATCACGGCGGCCAGTCCGCCCTCGAACGTATAGATCAAGGTGAGTAAAGTGATGATGGCGATGGAAGCGACCTCGCCTGTGCCCAGCGCAATCGAGACCACGATCGATACGGCATATACTCGCACGCCCTCGGCCGCCGCCCTGGTCAACAGGAACAGCCCCGCCGTCACCGTGCGCAGCTCCGGACCAAACCGGCGCTCAATCAGCTGATAGGCGGTGTACAGTTCACCGCGAAAATACTGCGGCAGCAGCACAAAACTAATGATGACGCGCCCGATTACATATCCCATCGCCACTTGCAGAAAAGTAAAATTCGAATCGTAGGCGAGGCCGGGAATACTGATAATGGTCAGCGTGCTGGTCTCCGCCGCCACAATCGAGAGCGAAATCGCCCACCATGGAATGTTGCGGTCGGCGAGAAAGTAGTCTCGCATCGTCCGCTGCCGTTTGCGAAAGCGCAGCCCGAAGAGTGTTATCCCCGCCAGGTACAACGCAATAATCAGCAGGTCGATCCGATTCAGCCCCAAGGGGTTCCTTCCAGTTTTGGTGTGTGGCCGAGCTGCGCTCGGCTGGACAGCGGGGAGCGGCTGTCCCTACGTGCCACCAAAAGGGTTCGCTGCATTGTACAAGCATGTTCGCCGCCCCAGCCCGCCGCTGAACCAACTTGCGCGCACCTGTGTTAGAACTAGCGCGATGGCTTACTATCTCGGAATCGACGGCGGCGGCACCAAAACGCGCTGCGTTCTCGCGGACGAGGCGACCGTGTTCGCTACGGCAACGACCGGAGGCTGCAGCGTGATCCGCCACGGCGAGGAGCACGCGAGGGAAGCGCTGCACAACGCGATCCGCCAGGTCTGCGCCGCTGCCAAGATTTCTCCCGATCGAATCAGCGCCATCTGTATCGGCGTCACCGGCGCTGCCCGGCCGGAGATCGCCGGAAAGATTCGCGGCATCCTGACCGAACTGGTTCCCGGAGGAACTCCAACCAGAATCGAAGTCGTCGGCGATAACGTAATCGCCCTCGAAGCCGCTTTCGGCGCGGGCCCTGGAGTGATCGCGATCGCCGGCACCGGTTCCATTGTTTACGGCCGCGATGCCGTCGGTCACACCGCGCGCGCCGGAGGCTGGGGGTTCGCTGTGTCCGACGAAGGCTCTGGTTACTGGATCGGCCGCCGCGCGATCTCCGTCATCTCTGAGCGCCCAGGATCAAGGCCTCAAAACCACGCTCACCGATATGGTCTTCCAGGTCTGGAAACTCAACACCATCGACGAACTTGTGCAGCAAGCGAACTCGACCCCGCCACCCGATTTCCCGCGCCTGTTTCCCATCGTCCTCCGCGCCGCCGATGAGGGCGACGCCATCGCCCGCGATCTCCTGGCCGATGCCGGAGCAAAGTTGGCTGAACTCGCGGCCATTGTCGTCCGCCGTCTCGCTCGCGATGCGGCTGCGGCCACGCTCCCCGTAGCCACGGCGGGCAGTGTCTTTCGTCAGTCGCTCGTCGTGCGGGAGGTTTTCTACAATACCCTGCAGAAAAGCTTTCCCGGTATCGATGTGCGTCAAGATATAGCCGATCCGGTCGAGGGCGCGCTAGCCAGAGCAAAGCGAAGTAGAGGGGGCTTGCCCGTATGTCGCAGGCCGACCTGTGATGGCCGCTAACGAAATGTCCGAAGACGAGAGTTTCGAAAACGAAACCGTGGTGCCCTCAACAGACTCGGCAACTCCGCCGACACCCGCACCCGTCGATCTGCTTCGCACCGCCGCCGATCCTGACCTGACTGAGGACTTGGCTCTGGCGCTTCTAAAGCGCCCCGACTTGCACTCTGAGGTCCTCGAGCAACTCGCGAAGAACGCTAGCGCACTCAAGAGCCGCAAGGTAAAGATCGCGCTCGCCAGCCATCCGCACACGCCGCGACATGTGTCCGTGCCGCTGGCGCGCCAGTTCTACACCTTCGATCTGATGAAGGTTGCGCTCGCGCCGCTCGTCCCCGCCGACGTGAAGGTTTCCGTCGATGACCTCCTCATCTCGCGCCTCCAAACTGTCACGACCGGCGAACGTCTTACGCTGGCCCGCCGCGCCTCGGGAAGAGTGGCGGCGGCGCTTCTGCTGGAAGTGGAAATTGCCGGCGCGAAGATCACCGGTGTGAAGATCACCGACGCCAAAACGATTGCCCGCGAAACCCGCGTCATGCAAACGGCGCTCGAAAATCCGCGCCTCACCGAAGCACTTGTCATCAACTCCGTGCTCCGTCCCGCCGCCAGCGCAGCCTTGGTGCATGCGGTCGCACAACACCCGAAGTGGTCCTGCCGCAGAGAAATTCGTGCCGCCCTGCTGCGAACCGAGCATCTCTCACTGGCCCGAGCCCTGGAATTCAGCTCCGAAATCCCCGCGCCGTTGCTGCACGAACTACTCGCCAGTTCGCGTCTCCCTGCCCAGATCAAAGACCGACTACTAAAGGAGAATCCCGCGACGACGTAGGCTTCGCGTCCGCGGGGGAGATCGTCAGGCGGCAGCTTTCGCGCGAATAGACGCCATCAGGTCCACCGTAGTCGACACATCGATCCCGTATCGCTCCCCGCCGCGCACAATCGGGCCGCCAATGTCATCCAATTCAAGCTGCCGACCCGCCGCGAGATCTTTCTGCATGGAGCTGCGCATAGCCTTAGGCGCGCTGTCAAAACCAGTCCGAGTCCGCTGCGGATCCAGCTCCGCGCCGCTGGCGTTTGCCACAGCGCACGTCTCGGCGATCGCGGAATATAATCTCGCTTTCCAATCGGCGTTCGCCAGAATCTCGCCGATATTCATCCCCGATGCCGAGGTCACCAGAGCAAACGGCGCCAGGAAGCTAAGCTTCCACCACAACAAAGTCTGCTCGTTCGGAATGAACTGACAATTGAACCCCAGCTTGCCCAACTGCCCGATGATGGGTCCGAGGAGCGGTTCCCCGCTCGAGGCGAGATTGAGGTGAACGAACGGCGACCGCTGGATGAATCGTCCCGGAGCAATCCTCTCCGCTTCCACCGCGATCGTTCCCGGGACCACGCGCTCCGGCCCAAATCGCGCCCGCAACGCCGCGACATGGTCCACGCCGTTCAACAAGGGAACCACGCAGCGCGGCGATACCTCAACACTTTCCAGTGCAGTTTGCAGTTGATAAGTTTTGGTTGCGATCCAAAGCACGTCAACCGATTCCGCGAGCGAGGCAACGGCCTTAGCCGGCGCCGTAAGCGACCCCGACGGACGTTCCAGCACTAAGTTCGCGGGATAACTCGCCAACTTTTCCCGTCGAACCACTACGGCGACGTCTTCGCCGAGCGATGACAGCGCCGTGCCGACCAAACCTCCAATTGCTCCCGCTCCCAGAATTGCGTGTTTCATTTAGTCGCTCCCGTGAAAACTATACGATACGGTAATCTTGGATGCAGCAACTGCCCGGCTCGACCCGCTTTACGCTGCGCCTGACAATCTGTCACACTGACGACTGATTACTGATAGCCGACAACTGAAGTCCATGGGCAAAATCCACGTCCTTCCCGAAAGAGTAGCCAACCAGATCGCCGCCGGTGAAGTGGTCGAGCGTCCCGCGTCGGTGGTGAAGGAGTTGCTGGAGAACGCGCTGGACGCCGGTTCCACGCGTATCCGTATTCAAGTCGAGGCGGGCGGGAAGAAGCTGATCCAGATCACCGACAACGGTTGCGGCATGGTGCGCGACGATGCCATGCTGGCTTTCGAGCGCCACGCCACTTCGAAAATCAAAGACACCGACGACCTGCTAACCATTTCCACACTCGGATTTCGCGGCGAGGCGCTGCCCTCGATCGCTTCCGTTGCCCGGCTGTATCTGGAGACCCGCGCCGAAGAAGAAGCCGCCGGAACCGTGCTCGAAATTAACGGTGGCAAGATCATCCGCGTGGAAGAGGCGGGGCTGCCGCTCGGAACTTCCATCACGATCCGCGATCTCTTCTTTAATACGCCGGCGCGCAAGAAATTTCTAAAATCAGAATCGACCGAGCTTTCGCACATCGCATCGCTCGTAACCCACTATGCGCTGGCGCATCCGGAGAAGCATTTCGAGTTGCACTCGGCGACCAACGCATTGCTGGTGGCGCCACCGGTGGCCGGTCATCGCGAGCGCGTGTACCAGGTTTTTGGACGCGAGACGCTCGACCAGTTGATTCCGCTGGCGGCGGTGCAACCACTGGAGCGTATCGGGTTGCCCCAGCCTCCGCCTTGGCGGCGAGCCGCGGAGATTACTGTTAACGAATCTGCCGGCCTCGCGGATGACGCCTCGCGGGCGGGGGCGCCCGCGCCACACGATTTCGGGGAAGTGCGGCTGCACGGTTTTGTCTCCAAGCCGGAAATTCAGAAGCTCAATCGCAATTCGATTTTTATTTTTGTCAATGGACGTCTCATCCGCGACCGTCTCATTCAGCACGCCATCATCGAAGCCTATCGCAACATCCTTCCGCCGACAGTTTTTCCGGTCGTTCTGCTTTTTATTGAAATGCCCACCGCTGAAGTGGATGTGAATGTGCACCCGTCGAAGACCGAGGTGCGTTTCCGGCAGCAAACGGTGATCCACGATTTCGTGCGCGAGTCGGTGCGCGCCGCACTGATGAAGGCGCGGCCAGTGCCGCAGTTCTTGACGGAAATTGGCGCGCAGCCAACCGCAAGCCGTGGCCTCACCAGCCCTCTGCTTGGGCCGATGGCGCACACGGCGATGGTTTGCAGCGCGCTCCGTGGCGCGACCTGTACGAACCGGCAGCGGCGGGCGGTTTCGCGCTGCAGGCTCCGTCGGTTCCCGCGGCGACGGCGCGCCTGGAATTTGAAGGAGGAATCGCGGTCGAAGCCAACGCGGCGGTATCGCTCGCGCGCGACACGGCGGCAGCGGTCGTCGATCGCCACGATCGATCGATCAGCATCAGCATCAGCCGATTCCTGATCACGGTTGCGCGCCGCCGATTGCGCAAGAGCCGCAAGCCGCGCCCACTCTCGAGTCGTTGCGAACCCTGCGACCGTTGGGCCAGATCCGAAATTCGTTCATTCTCGCCGTCAACGAAGACGGACTCTGGATCATCGATCAACATGTGGCTCACGAACGCGTGCTCTTCGAGCGAGTGCTGCGGCAACGTTCGGCGCAGCGGGTGGAGAGCCAGCGTTTGCTCATGCCCCTGGTCATCGAACTGACTCCGGCGCAGCAGGCCATCTTCAGCGATATTGCCGAAGAGCTGGCGCACAATGGTTTCGAGGCGGAACCCTTCGGCGCGCGCAGCGTGGCGGTAAAGGTCGCTCCGGCGGGCGTGGATGCGGCGCAGATCGAGCATATGCTGAACGAAATCTTCGAGCAGTTGACGCGCGAAGACCAGGCCATCAATCTGGAAGCGGTGCGCTCGCGCATCGCGGCCTCGATCGCGTGCCACGCCGCCATCAAAGTCAACATGCCGCTGGAGCAGAACAAAATGGAGTGGCTACTCGCGGAGCTGGCGAAGACCGAGCATCCAATGTCTTGCCCGCACGGCCGGCCGGTGGTGCTGCGCTATTCCATGCAGGATATTCAGAAGGCGTTCAAGCGCATCTAGTTCTCAGTTCTCAGTTCTCAGTTGTCAGTTCTCAGTAAAATCTCACCGACATCGGGGGACTGCAAGCACTGACAACTGACAACTGACAACTGAGGCTGGCCTGTGTTCTAATCGAAATCATGACCGACTCGGAACTCTTGCAAGCTCGCATGCAAAAGTGGCGTCTTGACGGCCAGCCCGTGCGTACTCTCGATGACGCGCGCGCCTTCCTCGAGTCGGTGGGATTTTGCGTGATGTATCCGACGCGCCCCGCGATTCTGGTGCCGACTTTTGTCGGGGCCTGGGTCGGAGCCGATGATAAGTTGCCGGCGCGACAGCACGCTTATAACGATCCGCGAGCGAAAGAGGCTACTGAATTGATGGTGCGCGCGCTGCGCGACCAGGCAGCCTACGAGGCTCCGCTGATTGACGAGAACAATGCATTCCTGCTGGCGGCTTCGGTGTTTCCATATTTTTATTCGCTGGTCGGCGAGCGCAACCCGAAGCTGCCGCCTGCATCTGGACCGCGGTCTCCTTATTCTCCGTTGGCCTGCGACGCTTTCGAGATCATCCGGCGTCGTGGACCGATTTCAAAAACGAAACTTGGCGAAATGCTGGGTGGCGCGGTTTCGACCGCCGGCCTTGATCGCGCGCTGAGTGAACTTTGGGCTAAGCTGCGCATCACGCGGGTCGATTACACGGTCGAAGCAGGCTCGGTGTGGGACGAGTTGTCGCGCTGGGCTCCGGAGGTGGTGCGCGAAGGCGTCGGAATCTCGGTGCCGGAAGCGCTCTCCGCGCTGGTGTCGAAATATCTCGACTGCGTGGTGGCGGTCGATGAGGCAGAGGTCGAGAACTTCCTCGCGAACTTCGTTCCGCGGACGCGCGTGAAAGAAGCGATCCATGCCTTGCTCTCGGCACGCGAATTGAGCTTTGTGCACATCGGGAGCAAGTCGCTGCTGCAAGTAACTCCGCCGAAACAAGCCTACGTTCCCAAGCCGCGGCCGGAACGCGTGAGCTGAGCAGTCGGCTGTCGTGGAGCTGTCGTGAAGTCTCATTCTCATGCGCTCCGTGTACAATTCTCACTTCGTTGAAGATGACCGATCCATCCCCACGCAAACTGATCATCGCCATTGACGGTCCAGCTGGAGCGGGCAAGAGCACCATCGCGTCTCGCCTGGCGCGCAAACTCGGCTATGTGAACCTGGAGAGCGGAGCGATGTATCGCGCGCTGGCGCTGCGCGCGATCGAGGGCGACGCGTCGTTTGACGACGAAAATGCGTTGCTGAAGATGGCGCAGGATTCGCGGATTACTCTTGATCGCTCCTCTCTCGGGCAAACCGGTCTCGGGCATAGCGCTCTTGGGCAAAGCATTCTTGGGCAAACCGGGGGCGGCAATCGTGTGCTGCTCAATGGAAAAGATGTTTCCGCGCGCATCCGGGAGCGCGATGTGACCGAGGCGGCGTCGCGCGTCTCCGTGCATCCCAAGGTGCGCGAGTGGATGGTCGAGCGGCAGCGCGAAATGGGCATCGGAGGCGGCGTCGTGATGGAAGGCCGCGACATTGGGACAAAAGTTTTTCCCGATGCCGATTTAAAAATTTTTCTTGACGCTGATCCGGTGATTCGCGAGCAGCGGCGCCTGGATCAGCAGCAGGTGAAAGGCGCTCCGGCGCAAGCCATGGCAGCGGAACTTCGCGAGCGCGACCTCCGCGACCGCACCCGCGCGGTCTCTCCGCTGGTGGCGGCCGAGGATGCCATCGTGATCGACTCGACGAACCTGAGCGAGGACGATGTCGTCAACCGAATCGAGAAACTGGTGGAGCAGCGGCTGGCGGCGAAGCGCTAGCGAATTGCGCCGCGCTTCGGGTTCGAACTCAGGAAGTTTACCAGTTAGTACTGGTACCCCCCTCCCCTCGGTCTCCTGGAATCAAGAGGTTAGGGGGAAATTTTCGACTCGGTCTTTGATTCTAAAAGACTTACGTATAAAGTCTTTGAGAACAAAGGGGTTAGCTGCGATTTGGTTCTCTTGTCTGTCAAAGACGTTCCCAAAAGGGGATTGGGGCGGCTCCTATGGCCGCGGCACACGTCTGGCTGTTCCTATCGAGTTGTTATTATCGCGGATCGTGGGTTGCTTGTCAGTGATGATGTTCACAGGTGCTTTGTGATGAAAAAAGCGTCGGATTGCGGAACGGCTCGCGGCATCCCACACATCGCAGAGAACGCGATGTGTGGGGCACCATGGCGATCCGGGTCAATGAGTGTAATTGGGATTTCCAACCACGGCGTCATCAGCACTGCTTATGCGCATCGTCGTATGCGAGGGAAGATGACAGCTCACGATAAGCGTCGGTCTGCTGCCGAAGAGTTGCGGCCACTTGGTCAGCGGTGCGAACGGCATCTGCACCTGCAATGAAGCGCCGTGGGGGCTTTTCCTGTCCCGAGATCATGACTAACGCCTGGGCAAGTTTGGCGGGATCGCCGGACTGCTGGCCGTTGTAGCCTCTCCAGAATTCCATTTGCTTCGCTCTGCGCTCGTTATAATCCTCAATGGTCCGCTCTGCGAAATTTGTAGATTCTTCCGTGAGGAGTTCCGTGCGGAAGAAGCCCGGATTGACCGTAATCGTATTGATGCCAAACGGTTCGACCTCAGGCTGCATCGACTGCATCCAGCCCTCAAGGCCGAACTTCGACGCGGCGTAGGCGGTGCCGAACTCAAAACCGATGAGTCCTGCGGTCGACGAGATCGTGATTATGAGCCCTGAACGTTGCTTGCGCATAACCGGCAGAACGGCGCGGCTTACGTTCATCGGGCCGATTAGACTGGTCGACAACTGCCGCTCGATCTGCTCCGGCGACAATTCTTCAAAAAATCCTGCATAAAAGTTTGCGGCATTGTTGACCAGCACATCTATGCGGCCAAACTGGTCAACGGCCGCCTTAACCGCGGACTCCGCGTCCTCCGGTTTGGTGATGTCCAATTTCACGACCAGCAGATCGGCGGATTTTCCAAGGGCCTTGGCCACTTTGTCAGTATTGCGGCCGGTAGCGACGACTTTATGGCCGCCAGCCAAAGCCGCCTTGACGATATCCACGCCCAAGCCGCGGCCGGCGCCGGTGATGAGCCAGACTTTATTGGTGGCCATGGTTCCTTCCTCCTGCATTGACATGACCGATTTTTTGTAGCATGGAGATTGTAAGGGATAGTTGACGAAACGAGGCGATTACACTCATTGAGAATTTCAGGCCCGGCTACTGACCGCTCAACTCGGCGTTTCTGGGATGCCTGGCGATGCCAACCCACACATCGCAGAGAACGCGATGTGTGGGGCACACGGCTCCTATTTATTTTGGTTCGGCCTGTCCATCCAGTTCGTCCAAGATGATGTGCTCTTCGGATACGAAGTAGGCGACTTTGTTGTGGTCGATGAAGTTCTCTTCGTCCTTAGTGGAGGCTTTCCATTCCGGGGATTGACGAGCCGCCAGCAAAGCCTCCATGTCGTCAAACCAGAGTTCCGCCATGCCATCGTAATTGGGTTGGGATTTGTCTCCGGGTATGGTCAATCGGTGGCTCTGCACCAACCTTCGAAGGCGAGGAATTCGGGCGCCGAATGTGCCGTGGATGTTTTCCCAGTAATGAAAGAACTCTTCGTCGGTCAGGCCGGCCTTTTTGGTGATGCAATAGACAAGCTTGATCATATTTCGGTGCGACGTTCCTGAAGCGAGGCAGGATTTTCAGGAAGGGTGAAACCGGAACCGCTTACTCTTCATCAGGGACTTTTTAGCAAGCTCCCGGAGAACCTGCTCGCCCGGAATCATCTTTACTTTGCCCGATCGAATCTCATCGACCCGGCGCTTGATCTCCTCGTCCCAGGCTTGCTCAACTCCTTCTTCGGCGGGACCTGTGTCGAGGCTCTCGATCAAGTGGTCGATTAACAGGCCGCGCTCTTGAGTGGAGAGCGCCAGCGCCTTTTCCAGCACTTCCGAAACTTGCGGCGTCATCTCTGCCATGACTTCCTCGCCTGGCTATTTTATCGCAGGTCGCGGAGAACACCGACGAGTCAGGGCTGGTGACGAAACCGAACGAAGGTGCCGTGATCTCCGTCACGGCTGCAACGTCGTGGTTACAAGCACACTGCCAACAGCGGATCAAAAAAGCCCGGAGGGCGAGCCAGCTTAGCCCAGCGCTTCCAGCGCTGGGTAGGCAATGCTCTTTGAGATCAAATCCCGGAGGGATGACCCATGTCCCACACATACGCCAGCAATCGCGTGCACGTAGTTTTTTCGACAAAAGGCCGGAAGAAGAATCTCGCCGATGACCTTCAACCAAAACTCTGGGGCTACATGAAGGGCATCGCAAGAAATCATGGATTCGAAGCCGTCAAGGTCGGCGGCGCATCCGATCACGTTCACGCTCTCCTCGTCGTGCCTCCCGCGATGCCGCTCGCGAAGGCGGTGCAGTCGATCAAGGGGTGTTCGTCGAAATGGCTCAACGACACGTGCGCAGCGGGAGCAAATTTCGCTTGGCAGGAAGGCTACGGAGCCTTTAGCGTGAGCGCATCGCAGACGGATGGCGTCGTGGCGTACATAGAGAATCAGCCCGCGCATCACGCCAGGCGGAATTATGAGGAAGAGTTTGTTGAGTTGTTGCGGAGATACGGCATTGCCTACGATCCAGCGCACGTGTTGGGTTAGGGGGGGCCGTCCCTCCGGGACTTGATCATTATTTTATTTTGGCGGCCTACCCAGCGCCGAGGCGCTGGGCTAAGGTGGCTCGTCCCTGCGGGACTCTGCCAAGGGCCACCGCGATGTGTGGCTTCGGCGAAGAGGGAACCCGGAGATCAGCAAAGACCGCGTGAACCCACACATCGCAAAGAGCGCGACGTGTGGGGTGCCCGGCGCATCCATCGGGCGGGCGACGATCGCAGCGGTGAACCGCTGCGCCACCCAAAAGCTTTCGCCGCCTACTTCTTCACCACACCAATCCCCAACTCGCGCAACTGGGCGTCTGCTACCGGCGTAGGTGCTTCCATCATCAAGTCTTTTGCGGCGGCGGTTTTGGGGAAGGGAATTACTTCGCGCAGACTATCCGCTCCGGCCAGAATCATCACGATGCGATCGAGGCCGAGCGCGATTCCGCCGTGGGGCGGCGTTCCGTATTCAAGCGCTTCGAGGAAGAAGCCGAAACGCGCGCGCGCTTCTTCTTCGGTCATGCCGAGCGCGTGGAAGATTCTGCTCTGCACATCCTGCCGGTGAATACGGATCGAGCCTGATCCCAACTCCGTCCCATTCAGCACCACGTCGTAGGCTAGGGCGCGCACCATGGCGGGGTCGCTTTCGAGCTTGTCCATGTCTTCATCGTGCGGCGAGGTGAAGGGATGGTGCGCTGCGTTCCAGCGCTTCTCGCCTTCATCCCACTCGAACATGGGAAAGTTCGTGACCCACAGAAAACGGTAATCGCCTTTCTGGAAAAGTTTGTGCCGGTCGGAATATTTCTGCGCCAGCGCTACGCGCAACAGCCCCGCCGAGGCATAGATGGCCATTTCCGCGGGCGTTACTTTGCGCTTGCTGGCGGGATGCGCGTCTTTGGTGGCGCTCGACGCCGAGCCCACGACGAGCACGATGAGATCGTCCTGCTGGCCGGCGGCTTTCTGGTGAATCTTCAGCGCTGCCTCGGGAAATTTGTTCTCGATGCGCTTGAAGTCTTCGAAGACGCGCGCTCCACCCTTCGACACAAACAGCGGCTTGATGTCGTCGCGCTCCTTGCGCGAAAGCTCGCCCACGTGCGGAATGCGGATGGCAATCACGGGCAGATCTTTATTTATGGCTAAAACCTGCAACTCATCCGCGGTAAAGCAATCGCGCACATCGGTGAACGCCGGCAGGCGCATATCGGGCTTGTCGATGCCGTACTGGCGCATGGCATCGTCGTAGTCCATGCGCGGAAAAGGCGTCTTGATCTCGTGTCCGGCGGCTTTGAACGCCGCCGTCAGAAAGCCTTCGACAACTTCCCAGACCCGCTCCGGTTGCGGATAGCTCATCTCGAGATCAATCTGAGTGAATTCCGCCTGGCGATCGGCGCGGAAGTCTTCGTCGCGAAAGCAGCGCACGATCTGGAAATATTTGTCGAAGCCCGAGATCATCAATATCTGTTTGAAGAGCTGCGGCGATTGCGGTAGCGCGTAGAACGAGCCGGGCTGCACGCGGCTGGGGACGAGATAATCGCGCGCGCCTTCGGGGGTGGAGCGGGTCATGAACGGAGTCTCAATCTCGAAAAAGCCCTGCGACGCCGAGATTGTCGCGGATGGCGAGCGCGACCTTGTGCCGCAGCTCGATGTTGAACTGCATGGCGTCGCGGCGCAGATCGAGGTAGCGATATTTCAGGCGCATCTCTTCGTTCGGCGAGCACAGTGTCCGAGGGCAGGAAAGGCAGCTGCTTCGATACGTTCAGAATGCGCAGCTCTTCCACCACCAGTTCGACTTCTCCGGTGGGGATGTTGGGATTGATGGTGTCAGCATCGCGGCGCTTGACCGTGCCGATGGCGGCGATGACGAACTCGTTGCGCAGGGCTTCCGCTTTTTTGTGCACGGCGGCGTTGCGTTCGTGGTTGAACACGACCTGGGTGACGCCGGTGCGGTCGCGCAGGTCGACGAAGATGATCTGGCCGAGATCGCGGCGGCGGTTGACCCATCCCATGAGCACAACTTTCTTGCCGGAGTCGGACAGGCGGAGGGCTCCGCACATGTGAGTTCGTCTGAGGTCGCCTAAAAAATCGAGCACGTTTTTGCCTTGTCTTGTTTGGACTTGATTAGATTGCGGTGGTGAGCCAAACCAAGATTATAAGAATCCAAGATTATAAATGGACGGCGGTTCCGGGCGACGCCGCTGGATAGGGACGGTCGAGAAATGATGCGACGTGATTTCGAGTCACCATCCGACAATTAGAGGTCACCTGCGCCCGATTACCGTTGAGACTTTTCACTCGCGGCGCATGCCTTTACAGTGAATTTCGGAAAGGATGATTCTCCCAATGCTTCGAGTAGGCAGTTTTATGGTGGTGGCAGTGGTGTCGGCCGGTCTGTTCGCCTGGAGCAGCAAGGCCAAGGCGGAGGACGGGGCACGAAAAGCGGTCGAGAAAATTCCTGCTGTGTATCCGCAAATTGCGAGAGCTAATCGCATTAAAGGTGTGGTGAAACTGGAAGTCGTAGTCCGGGAAAACGGGAGCGTGAAGTCCGCCAAGGTGCTGGGGGGAAGTCCGCTGCTGATCGGCTCGGCCACCGATGCGGTGTGCCAGTGGAAGTTTGAACCCGCGCCGCACGAAACCACAGAGGTCGTTCAAGTCCAATTCGGCGACTAGCCGGAAATCGCAAGCGGAACGCAACCAACGCATCCTCGAGTCATGGCGTATCCGGAAACAATGTGACTGCTGGTCTAAGGTGACGGCCTATGAGAAAATCGGCGGGTGCACCAGCGGTTGTGCAGTCCGCATTTCCGGAATTGAAAGACATGAAGACGTCGAGGGAAGAGCCGACTCAACTCTTGCGGGTCGAGCACACGGTTGTGACCCGGGCCGATCGCGAATTGGCCTGGAGGGTCTTTTCCGATGTGGAGATGTGGCCCCGTTTTTCCGACCTCTACGGCGAAATTCGCTGGCTGGGCGAGCCCTGGATGGCGGGCAGCCACATGAACATCGAGTTGAAGAGCCCGGTGGGAACGGTGGTGGACCACGTGATCACCGTCTGCACTCCTCCACATTTGGTGGCCTGGATCGACCATATACAGGGCGATACGATGGAGCAGTGGGTGCACTTCAGGCCGGTCCCGACGGGCGGGACCGAGATACACACCTGGGCTGACCTGGTGGGCACAACTTCGACTCTTCGAGGCATGGTCGTGCGCGAGGGACTTACCACATTCATTCGTACCTGGTACAACCGTTTCTCCGAGGAGTGCGACCGACTCGCTCGGTGACTTCAAGCCGCTCCCGCTGAGGGGATAAATTCTCTTTTGCGATATCTGCTTTTGTGCCATCCGTGGCCTCCGCATATTTCTCGTTTTTCAGGCGGGTCAGACGTCGTCTTCCTCCCCGCCTGGGCTGGTGACTCTCGTCACCATGACGGCAAGTTACATTTGCCCGCACCGTGGAACTGTCTGCGAAAATTGAGCGAGCACTCGTTTCGGGTTTGCCCCGAGGCACAAAGAACCGCATAATTCAAGTTTCCCGGTACAGACGGAGCCACCTGTGAGCACTGAAGCGATACCGCCGGCAATGGGAGTTCTTGCACCGGAGCGTGGGGCGGAACGATCGGGAGAAGCAGCAGTTGCCGCCAGCGGTTCGCGCTGGTATTTCTACTTTTTCTTCTTTTCCGGATTCTGCAGCATTCTCTACGAACTGATCTGGCTTCGACTTGCCATGGCGCAATTTGGCGTCACCACGGCCATGGTGTCGATTGTGCTCTCGACCTTCATGGCGGGACTGGGTGCCGGTTCCCTGATTGCCGGGCATCTAGTGCGCGGGTACGCACGCAAGTATGCCGAGCGTCTCCCCTCTCGCCCGTTGCAGCTTTACGCAATTGCCGAATTGTTGATTGGATGTTCCGCCGTAATCGTGCCCCTGGAATTGCGTGCTGGGCGCTTCGTGCTGGAGCATTTGGGGAGCAGTCTATCTTTGTCCCTGTCGTCAGCGGGCTACTACGTCGCCGCCGGGTTCTGGCTGGCATGCAGTCTGATTCCGTGGTGCGCTTGCATGGGGGCTACGATACCGCTGGGCATGTTTGCCATCCGCAGTGACCAGCGCCTTGAGTCGCGACGCTCCTTCAGCTTTCTTTATCTGGCGAATGTATTCGGGGCAGTGGCGGGAGCGCTGGTTCCCTTGCTGCTGGTGGAGTTGGTCGGCTTCGCCCGCACTCTGCGAGTCGGGATGTGGCTCAATTTTGCGATCTGCGGCGCCGCTTTCGCCCTCGCGAGCAGGCAAAAAACGCAAGCCGGCGGCAATCATGCGGACGATCGGGAAGTCGCTGCCGCCGGAACAGGGACAACCTCTCTCGCCGCGCGTCAGATGTTGGGGAACGGCACGCTTTGGTTGCTGTTTGCCACCGGACTGACCAGCATGGGGATGGAGGTGGTCTGGACCAGGCAGTTCACGTCCTACATCGGCACATTTGTTTATTCCTTCGCGACGATCCTGGGGATTTACCTGGCCGCGACCTTCCTAGGATCCAGCATCTACCGGTATTGGAGCCGCCGGCACAGTGATGAGGGATCGCTGGTCTGGCTGTTCGTCTGGCTGGTCGGCATTAATGCCGTTGCTGAGCGCTGACCCGCGGCTCGAGATTGCCGCATGGCTGCGCGTGCCTCTGGGTATCGCGGCGTTCAGCGGTCTTCTGGGATTTCTGACTCCGAGGCTGGTCGATCGATTCTCGGAAGGCGATCCCAACCGAGCGGGAGTCGGATACGCGGTGAACGTGGCCGGCTGTATCCTCGGTCCGCTGGTTGCGGGTTTTGTCTTGCTGCCGCATCTGGATGAGCGGTACGCCTTGGTAATACTCGCTCTTCCCTGGCTGCTGGTTGCGCTTCCGTTGCTATGGTTCCGGCAGTCCCGGTCGAAGCAGTTTACCGTTCTGCGCGCGACGGCGGCTGGAGTGCTTTTATTCGCGTCGCTCGGTTTGGTCTCTATGACCAAGAGCTACGTGCAGCTGGTTCCGGGTGCGCAAGTGCGTCGAGACAGCACGGCCACCGTCGTGGCGACAGGCCAGGGAATGAAGAAGCAGCTTTTCGTTAATGGCGTGAGCATGACCGGATTGACGCCCATTACTAAAATGATGGCGTCCATGTCCCTGGCGTTTCTTGATCATCCTCCGCAGAATGCTTTGGTGATTTGTTTTGGCATGGGCACCACCCATCGTTCCATGCTTTCCTGGGGAATCGACTCGACGGCGGTCGACCTTGTTCCCAGCGTTCCCGCGCTTTTCTGGTATTACCACGCGGACGCTCCGGAGCTGCTGAAGTCTCCGCACTCGCATGTCGTGGTTGACGATGGACGCCGTTTTCTGGAGCGAACCACTGGACAGTACGACGTAATCGTCATCGATCCGCCGCCGCCGATCGCGGCCGCCGGCTCGAGCATGCTGTACTCGCGCGAGTTCTATGCCGCCGCCCAGAAACGCTTGCGGCCGGACGGCATCCTGCAACAATGGTATCCCGGGGGAGATACGGTGACGACCGTGGCCATCGCGCGCGCCTTGCAGGAATCGTTCCCCTACGTGCGCACGTTTACTGGAGTCGAGGGTTGGGGGATTCACTTCTTTGCCAGCCGCCAGCCCATTCCAAATCTGACCGCAGCTGAGATGGCCGCGCGCATGCCGGCGCGTGCAGCCGCTGACCTGGTGGAATGGGGACCGTTCCCCACCGCCGAGCAGCAGTTTGCGGCCGTCCTAAAGAAGGAAGTTGCGATCGAGCGGCTGATCGCTGTGGACCAGAATGTGCCCGCGATGCAGGACGATCGCCCCTTCAACGAATACTACATGCTGCGCAACCGCGGGTGGTTGCCGGCGTTTCCGGTGGCTAAATAGCAGCGCGCGTCCGGTGCGGGCCCTTTAGTCCAGATCGGTTTCGCTCCAGAGGTTGGGCGTGATCTGGCGGAATTTCAGTTTCCATCGGCCGCCGATTTTCGCCCAGGTGTCAGCCATGTGGCGATAGCGTGGACGTTCTCCGGGGACGATCAGGTTGTAGGCGACGACGGCCGATTCATCGGTCAGTTTAACCACGCGGAAATCGTAGGCGCGCGTGTCCTTGGGCATTCCCTTCTGCGAGGAGTCAATAACATCGCCTTTGTCGTAGAAGTCGCCGTTGATTTCGATGCCCTGGAAATCGTCGGCGACGGCGTGCTCGACCGCGGTTGAGTTCTTGCTCTCGGTCGCCTGCAGGAGCCGCCTTTGCTGATCGATGAGTTGCTGGTCAAAGGCGGAGACTGGGTTGGAGGTCTGCGCCATGGCCAGACCGGCAGCGAGAATGGCTGCACACAGCAGGGAAGTGCGTCGCATCGTTTGCCTCCGAGGGCCTCAGGGGCTGAAGCCCGAAGTTGTTGTGGCTTGAGCGGCACGGCTGAAGCCGTGCCCTTCCCAGAACCGTTTGTGAGCTGGACCTACTTTATTTCTTCTGCAAAATCCGTTGGGCCAGTTCCGCGCGTGGAACTGTGATTTGTTCGCCGGAGGCCAGATGTTTGAGCGCGAAGGCATTGGCCGCCACTTCGTTCTCTCCGACGATAAGAATGTAGCGCGCGCCTATTTTGTCGGCGATCTCGAACGACTTTTTCAGGCGAAACGTCTCGTCGCCGAGTTCGATAACCAGATCGGCGACCAGATCGTGGCGGCGCAATTCGCGGGCTATGCGGGCGGCTTCGAGATTCATCCCAGTGCCGAGTGGAGCAACATAAACGTCGGGCTTGGGCGAAACGGACTCCGCCGAAGCGGTCTCGATCAGTGAAAGCACCAGCCGGTCTTCTCCGATAGCAAAACCGATCCCGGGAGCGGGCGGGCCGCCGAGCGCTTCTGATAAACCGTCGTAGCGTCCGCCGCCGAGAATCGCATTCTGCGCCCCGAGCGCCCCGTGGGTGAATTCAAACGCGGTGCGGGTGTAGTAATCCAGACCACGCACCAGGCGCGGGTTTTCGACGTAGGGGATCTCGACCGCGTTCAGGATGCTCTTTACTTCTTCGTAGTGGGCGCGACAGGCTTCGTCGAGAAACTGGTTGATGGTGGGCAGAGTTGCGATGATGGGCTGATCTTCGGGAACTTTGCAGTCGAAGACGCGCAGCGGGTTGGTGACGACCCGGCGCTGGCAGTCGGCGCACATTTTATCGACCACGGGCGCGAGCGCCTTGCGGAGAGCTTCGTTGAATTTTGCGCGGTCGGCGGGGCAGCCCACGGAGTTCAGTTCGAGCGTCCAGTTGGTGATGCCCACGCGGTCGAGCAGCGTGGCGAGGAGTTCGAGAATCTCCGCGTCTCTGGCGGGGGACTGGCTGCCGGAGGCGGGAGGGCCGATGACTTCGGCGTCAATCTGGTAGAACTGGCGGTAGCGTCCTTTTTGCGGGCGCTCACGGCGAAACATGGGGCCGATGGAGAAGAACTTGTTCAGGCCGCGCTCCCAGAGTTTGTGCTCGATGTAGGCGCGGACGATGCCGGCGGTGTTTTCGGGGCGCAGGGTCAGGGATTGACCTTTATCGCTTTGGGCGCGGCCGCGATCTTCCCAGGTAAACATTTCTTTGCTGACAATATCGGTCTCTTCGCCTACGCCGCGGGCGAACAGTTCGGTGGACTCGAAAATAGGCGTGCGGATTTCGTGGAAATTGTAGGCGCGGAAGACGTCGCGGACGGCGGCTTCGACGAAGTTCCAGAGCGCGGTGTCGGGCGGAAGAAGGTCGCGGGTTCCTCGGGGAGATTTGATCATAGTGCGCTGCGAGCTACGAGCTGCGGGCTTCGAGCTTGAGTCATTAGTTTAACGTCGAATCGTACTTTGCGAGTTACTTGCGCAATCGATTTCGCCAAATGGACGCGAATGCGCGCGCCGTTGATACTACTCACCAGGCACTGTTGCCATGCGCCGCATACAGTTTATCGAACTCCATGATCAGGCGTGGTTCCCGTCATCTCTTCGAGATTACGTTACGGATGCGCTTCAGTTTGGGTTCAACCTCTTAAAGTCCTACGCGCCTATCGCTCCGCTGCTGCAGAGCGCGCTTGATTGGACAGGGAGCGTATCGATTGTCGATATGTGCTCGGGCGGAGGAGGACCGTGGCTGGAGCTTTCGCGCAAGCTGCAATGCGGGACGTGTGCTGGTGGGGCTCTGCCCGGCCGGGACGGGGTGGAGCCCCGTCACCACACTAGCGGCTCGGCGGACCTTCAGATTTGGCTCACCGATAAGTATCCGAACCTCGAGGCATTCCAAAACGTCCGAGCGGCTTCTGGGAATCGGATTACTTTCTATCCGGAGCCGGTTGACGTGACAAAAGTTCCTCGTGAACTGAAGGGGCTGCGCACGATGTTCACTTCGTTCCATCATTTTCCGCCGGATCATGCTCGCGCCATACTCCAGGATGCCGTCGATGCCGGCGAAAGCGTCGCCATATTCGAAACAACCAGGCGTGCCCCGTCAACGATCGGCCTTACGTTCGCATTTGTTCTCATGCTGTTCGTCGGCACGCCGTGGATTCGTCCGTTTCGCTGGTCGCGGTTGCTCTGGACGTATCTGATTCCGATCATTCCGTTGGTCTTGCTGTTCGATGGAGTGGTGTCTTGCCTGCGGACATATCGGCCACAGGAGCTGCGTGAACTCGTCGAAAGATTGACCGCCAACGGATACCAGTGGGAGATCGGCGAGCACGCAACTGGAATGGTGCCGATTACGTATCTGATCGGTCACCCGGGCGCATCGTCCCGGGCGCGGGCTTGATAACGCTCACTCCACGACCCCACACAGCCGACACTGAGTAAATTCAAAGGCGTTTCTATTACTTCCGTTTCTTAAATTCTGCTTCGCGTGTAAAGAGCTTTGCTTGTCTTCCGATGGGCATGTGAGGGTGCGTGTGCGGCACCCTTCTGTCCAATGAAAACGCCCGTGGTGATTCTGGTGCTGGTCGCGATTGTGACGGCGATGGCCGTTATTGTGCGCGCTCAGGATGCTCGCAGCGCTTTTGTCGCGCATCCCGAGGTAACGGCTGGAGATCTGGCTGCTTCGCGCTTCTGGACGCCGTCCAGGATTGCGCTGGTCGCGCTCGATGCAGCCGCCAAGGCTGCTGACAGCCTGGCTACGCGCGAGAACCTTGATGCGGGCGGCTACGAACACGATCCACTGGCGCGGCCGTTTGTGCATAACACTGCGGTGCAAGTCGCAGCTACGGCAGCGCTATTCGGAGGTGAAGTCGCGACCTCCTATTTATTGCACAAGAGACGCCACGACCACATGGGGCTTGTCATTTTGCTTGGGGGAGCGGTTGTGAACGGGCTGGGAGCGGCGTCGAGTTTTGACCATCGGTATGTGAAGCCGTGACGCGCGGCCAGCGGCAGCAATTACTTCCGCCGCAGAGCTAAGAGTTTTTTCTCTCGAACAAGTACGACTTCTTGTAGCCCACATAATTTTCGGAGTAACGGAGAATGGTTGCCTGATCGGTTTCATCGAGGCTCCGCCGGAATTTCCCGGGAGAGCCCATCCAGAGCGATTTTGGCTCGACGATGGTTTTTTCTGGGATCAGAGTGCCGGCGGCGATGATGGAACCCGATCCGATGACGGCGCCGTTGAGGATGATCGAGCCCATGCCGATGAGGCAGCGGGCTTCGATGGTGCAGCCGTGGAGGATGGCGGCGTGTCCGACGGTGACATAGTCGCCAATGTAGACTCCGTATTGTTCTTTCATGCCGTGGAGGACGCAGTTGTCCTGAATGTTGGAATAATGGCCGATGCGGATCTGATGGACGTCACCGCGGAGGACGGCGTTCATCCAGATGCTGGAGTGTTCGCCGACGATCACGTCGCCGATGAGCTGGGCGGAGTCGTCGATGTAGGCGGTTTCGGGGAATTGCGGGGTAACGCCTTTGTAGGAGCGGATCATATGATTCCGGTGCGGCTGCGAACTGAAAACATATCATGGAGCAAATTCCGATGTCAGGCTCCCAACCCAACGCTCGCGAAACTATTTTCCCTTGGCTCACACATCCGGTGGATATAATTTCGTTAATCCGCAGGGCGGCAATTAGCCGGAGGCGCCTTCATGGCGAACGATTCGCACCAACCGCGCATTTCTATTTTCCATATGTCCATGAGTGAGTTCTGGTCGGGCGATCTGGGCCTTACGCTTGTAACCATCTCTCTCGCGGCTCTCATCCTGGTAGTCAATCCGCTTCGCGAAGCCGGCACTCTCGGACGGGTTTGCTTCGATGTGTTGATGGTCGTGTTGATGATTTCCGGATCGCTGGTTGTAAACCAGAGCCGCACGGCCACGGCTTTAGTGGTCGCATTCGTCCTGGCCAGTGCGGCCGTGTTGGTGGCCGGACGGTTGCATCCGACGCCGTTTCTTCATCAGTTCGGCAGTGTGCTCGCCACGATCACGCTGCTTCTGTACGTGCGCATTGTGCTGTTGCTCACGCTGCGCGGTGGTCCGGTGACGTGGAGTCGGATTCAGGGCGGCGTTTGCGTGTATCTGCTTCTCGGCATGGCCTGGGCGTCCGCCTATCAATTCGTTGCACAGCATTATCCCGGCTCTTTCCAGTTTGTTTCAGCGCCTACGGACATCGACCAACTTACTTCGAGGCTTACCTATTTCAGTTTTGGAACGCTTACTACCGTCGGTAGCGATATCAGCGCACTGCACCCCTACGCCCGTTCGCTCACGATCGCCGAGGCGATAGTCGGTCAGATGTTCCCCGCCATATTCATCGGTGCGCTAGTGACGATGGCCATGCAGTCCCGTTCCAAATCTTGATCGATCGTTCAGCGGGCGACCTCCCGATGACGTCCGATGACCAGTTAGGCTGATTGGTGATGAAAGCAGCAGATTTCCGGCGGATTGCTCTGAGCTTCGAAGGGGCGGAGGAAGGCTCGCACATGGGAGCGGCCGATTTCCGCGTGGGAGGCAGGATCTTCGCCACACTGGCCTTGCAGAAAGAAGGCTACGGCAACCTGATGCTCACGCCGGAACAGCAGGCAGAATTCGTGCGGGAGTTGCCGGAAGTTTTCCTGCCTGTTCATGGCGGATGGGGAAAGATGGGCGCGACCCACATTCGGCTGGCGAAAGCGAGCGAGGATGTGCTGGCGGGCGCTCTTCGTGTTGCATGGGTGCGTCGAGTGGAAATGAATACGAGGACGAAGACAAAGAAGAAGCGGGCTCCGAAGCGCTAGCGAGCTAGCGAAGTAACAACCGGGATTTCTCGTGCCTTCGCAAGGACGCGATTATACGCCGCAGATCTTCGTGGCTTGCCCTCCTGTACAATTTCTCCGAATGAAAAAGATGACTAGAGTTGGGGCGATCCTCTGGATCGTGCTAGGGGTGGCCGTGTGGGCCTCTGCCGAGCCCATTGCCTCACTGCGCCCGAGCAACTATGTCAACGATTTTGCCGGAGTGTTGGATACAGCTACGCAAGCGCGGTTGAACGATTTGTGTCATCAGGTCGAGCAGAAGGCGAACGCGCAGATTGCGGTGGTGACGGTGAAGTCGGTGGATGGGCAGGACGTGGTGAGTTACGCGGTAGCGCTGTATCAGAAATGGGGGATTGGAGCAAAAGGGAAGGATCGCGGGGTACTGATCCTGCTGGCAACCCAAGATCGTAAGTATTGGACCGCGGTCGGCTACGGGCTGGAGCCGATTCTTCCGGATGGCAAGGTGGGCGGGTTCGGCCGGGAGATGGTTCCTTTGCTGCGCAGCGGAGATTATGCGGGCGCGGTCACTTTGATGACTACGCGCGTGGCCTCGGTAATTGCGCAGGATGCGGGCGTGACGCTTGACAATCAACCTCGTCTGGCGGCGCCGGTCCAGGAGCGTCCCGCGCCTGGCGTCGGCACGGTAGTGGTTCTGCTTCTCATTCTCTTTTTTATAGTGATTCCGGTCCTGAGGTTGATCTTCCGTGGCGGAGGTGGCCGGGGCGGCGGCGGGGGTGGCATGGGATTCTTGCTTGGGATGTTGCTCGGATCGGGCGGAGGGTATCGCGGCGGAGGCGGCTTTGGTGGAGGCGGGTTTGGTGGAGGCGGATTTGGCGGGGGTGGCTTTGGTGGTTTTGGCGGCGGAAGCACTGGCGGTGGCGGTGCGGGCGGCAGCTGGTAGCGAGGAAGTTCGTGAGTGAGAGGCGCGTGATGGGTCCGGAAAAACTGATTGACGAGTTTGTCGAACGGATTCGCGGGGCAGCGGGAACGAATCTGCTGGCTGCGATCCTTTATGGGTCAGCGGCGGCGGGCGATTATGTTGCCGACTACTCGGACGTGAATCTGCTGTGTGTACTGCGGGAGACTTCTCTTGCTGCGATTGAGGCGCTGGCTCCGGCGGTCGCATGGTGGGAGAAGCAGAAGCTGCGGGTGCCGCTGCTGTTGAGCGTGGGAGAGATGCAACGGTCGGCGGACGTTTTCTCCATCGAATTCCTGGACATGCGGCGGCACTATCGTGTGCTCTGGGGAGAAGATTTTCTAAAAACGCTCGAGATTCCGCTGCGGTTGCATCGGATTCAGGTGGAGTACGAACTGCGGGAGAAGACGATCCTGCTGCGACAGCACCTGCTGGTGGTGGCGGGGAAAGACGACGCGAAGTGGGAACTGCTGCTGCGATCGTTGCCGGCGTTTGGGACTTTGTTCCGTCATGCGCTGATTGCGATGGGCGAGACGGGCGCGGGTTCGAAGCGGGAAGTGGCAACTGCGTTGGCGGGCAAGCTGGGGATTGATGCTGGCGTGTTTGGAGAGTTGCTGGATATTCGGGAGCGGAAGAAAGATCGGAAAGCGGTTAAGGTCGATGACGTGTTTGCGCGCTATTTGAAGTTGGTGGAAGAGGTGACGGCGGCGGTCGATAAGACGTTGGATTCGGCGGCATAGACGAGTTTCGGTGGAGCGACGGGCGTCTCGCCCGTCCAATTTGGGCGTGGCCGGGCGGGGGCGCCCGGCGCTCCATCGAACAAGTGCTGGGATTAATTCTTGTATTCAGGAGAACGATATGGGCAAGGGTCTGATTGTACTGGTGGTGCTGCTGGTAATCGTGCTGGCTTTGTTCGGGCAGTACGTGGGAGTGAAAAATAACCTGGTGGCGAAGGATCAGGCGGTGAAGGCGGCTTGGTCGCAGGTGGACATCGTGCTGCAGCGCCGCGCCGATTTGATTCCGAACCTGGTGGAAACGGTGAAGGGATATGCGTCGCAGGAAGTGACCGTGTTTGGCGATATCGCTAACGCGCGGTCGAAGTTGCTTTCGGCGCAGACTCCCTCCGATAAGATTGCCGCAAACGGAGAGCTGGATAGAGTGCTGTTCCGAATGCTGACTCTGGTGGAGAATTATCCGCAGCTGAAGTCCAATGAAAATTTCCTGCGCTTACAGGATGAACTGGCGGGAACGGAGAACCGGATCGCCGTCGAGCGTAAGCGCTATAACGATGCGTTGCAGGACTACAACACTTACGTGCTGCAGTTTCCGAACAGTTTGTATGCGGGCTACGCAGGCTTCAAGCAGAATCCGGCATACTTCCAGGCAACAGAAGCTTCGCGGGTAGTGCCGAAGGTCGATTTTGGCGCCAAGCCGGCAGCTCCAGCGACGGCACCGGCGACTGCTCCAGCGCATTAAAGGCGCGATTGGAGGTGGGAAGAATCGAGCGAACAAAAAATAAAGATGTGGTGGCTGCGGAAACTTTGCCACCACATCCGATGTCAGAGTTGGACTGTCAACATTCGACGAGGGGTTCTTACTGGATCAACTGCAGGGCGACGCAGGTCGGTTCGTCAGGGATGGCGGAGCCCGTCGGATCGACGTGGATGGTGCCGTCTTCGACGGAGCAGAAACTACGGTTGCCGCTGCCGGCGATGGGCATTGCGACGGCGAGAAAACTACCGGCGGGTGCGGAGCCACTGCTAACTGCGGTGAAGCTGTATCCATTCTTGGTGCCGGCGGCGAGCAGCGTGTCGATTAGGCAGGCGCCGGCCGAACTGGGCAGTATGCAACTGGTGCCGCCGAGAGCGGCAAGCGTGGGTGCGTACCCAATGTTCCAATACTTGCTGTAGTAGGAGATCTCCGCGGTGTTGATGGTGCGCAGCGAGGCGACGGCGGAGGCTTCGTTAGAGGAGACACGGGCCTGCAGCAAGTTGGGGATCGCGATGGCGGCAACGATCAGGATGATCGCGACGACCACCAGCAACTCGATTAACGAAAAGCCCTTTTGATTCCTCTTGCGGTTCTTCATGGTGCGACCTCCTCTGGTTACTAAAGTCACTCTCTGTACTCCTCTGATCGGTTCACTTTTCGGTGAGGGGATCACCCGATGCATTCCTAAAATGCAACCTCATGACCAGATTGGTTGCACATAACTATCAATCGTTTGCAGCTCTGAGGGCGATTCCCATGTGAAAAGAGTTGCGCATGGGGTGGAATGCGGAGGAAATGCTAGGGAACACTCGATGTGGCGGGGTTTGGAAAGGGTGGTTACTTGCGGTGCCGGGAGGGTCGTTGGCCGATAGTCGTTGGTCGTTGGCAACCCCGCTCGTCGAACGACTAACGACTAACGACCAAAGACCGACTAAAAACTGAACATATTGCAAGTGCCTGCGTCACATTCCGTCGAGATAGATGGTGGTATACAGATTGGCAGGGTCTCTGGAATCCCCTCCGGTTCCGAAGTCTTGGACGCGAAGGGATGAGTATGGGCCGCCGCAGTAAGCCATTTCTGGCTACGATTCGTAACGTTTCTCGCCGGGTCTTCTTCCGGGTATTTCTCTTTCAACTCATCTTCTTTATTGCCTTCGGGTTGATTGCTTCCGCGGCCTGGGGACAGGATGCGTCCACAGGCGCGTTGCGCGGTGTGGTTCTGGACGCCCAGGGAGCGGTGATTACGAACGCGGACATCGTGGCGATCCGGATAGAAACCGGCATCCGCTACCACTCGGCGACGGATTCGGCGGGACGATTTGCGGTGGATCTGCTGCCGCCGGGGCAGTATTCGGCGCGGGCGGAAGCGGAAGGGATGTCGCCGGAGATTTCGCCGGCGATTCGCGTGGAGATAGGAGCAGCGACGCTGTTGACTTTCAGGCTCAAGGTGGCGGGGCCAAAGGAAACCATCACGGTATCGGATGCGCCGCGGATGATGGAGATGGATCCGAGTGAGTTGTCGGCGCTGGTGGGTGAGCGGGCGATTAAGGATCTGCCGCTGAGTGGGCGGAGGTTCACCGATCTGTTACTGCTGATGCCGGGGGTGACGCAGGATCCGCGAGGCTTGACGTCGGAATCGAACGGGGATCTTTCTTATGGGGGAATTCGTGGGTACAACACCAGCTTCCTGATCGATGGAGGCGACGACAATAACGGGTTCTATGCGCAGGCGTCGGGACGGTATCGGGCGCCTTACGAGTTTTCAAATGAGGTGGTGCAGGAGTTCCGCGTGTCTTCGAGCGGTTACGGGTCGGAATCGGGGCGGGCCGGAGGAGCGGTGGTGAATGTGGTGACCAAGTCGGGAACGAATCATTGGCATGGGAGCGCTTTCTATTTCTTGCGCGACAGTGCGCTGGGCGGAGCCGCGCCGGCATTTGTGGGTTTCAATCCGAATGATGTCCAGCACCAGTTTGGAGGGACGATTGGAGGTCCGATCCAGCGCAGCAAGACGTTTTTATTTGCGGGGTACGATCAGCACATTTTTTATATTCCGGCGGTGGTGCAGTTCGAAAACGGATCGAGAGTGGTGGTGCCGCAGTTGGGAGTGTACCCGACTCCAGGGGACTACGAGATCTGCAATCCAGCGATTGGAGGGCAGGCCTGCGATCAGGCGCTGGTGTTTGCTTCGGCAGCGCAACTATCGACGCTTGGCGGGACGTTCCCTGCGCAGTCGCTGGGGAATACGGGATTTGTGAAGCTGGATCGGGTTCTGACAGCGCACCATTATCTTACGGCGCGGCTGAGTACATCCCGGTATTACGGGGTGAACAATGTCTTCACCGACCCGGGGAGTCCGATCACGAATTATTCGATCAGCGCCAATGGAGAAGAGGAAGTGAAGACGGAGAGCGGGTCGCTCAGTTTGGTGAGCGGCATTACGCCAAGGTTGTCGAGCCACCTGCGGGTGCAATTTTCGCGTGATCTGGAACAGTCGTTTCCCAATACGACCGGAGTGCAGACGAGCATTTACAGCTGGATGCAGGATTTTGGCCAGTCATCGATCTTGCCGCGGCTAACGCGGGAACATCGGCTGCATGCGTCCGAGACTTTAAGTCTGAGCCACGGGCGCAACGAATGGAAGTTTGGGGGCGACGGGATGATGACCTGGGACTACAACTACTTTCCATCGCTTTTCGGAGGGGAGTATTTCTACGACGACATCGAGGTGGATCCATTTACTTTTGTGCCGGAGCACGGAGGGCTGGAATTAACGCCGCTGCGGGCGTGGGCGCACGACGTGCCGCGCTATTACGAACAGAATTTCGGGAATCCAGTATCGCATCCGGACAGCAACGACTACTCGGCGTTCGTGCAGGACACGGTGCGGCTGACGCCGCACTTCACTTTGAGCCTGGGAGCGCGCTACGACCTGCAGACATTTTCGAAGAAGGGCATGGTGAGTAATCCGCTGTGGACGCCGGAGGGGAAAATGCCGTTGAACGGAACGAATTTTGCGCCGCGGGTGGGCATCGGATATGCGTTCGGCAATGATCGTCCGGTGATGGTGCGGGCGGGATTTGGAATTTTCTATACCCGCATTCCGCAGATTTATCAGTCGGCGGTGACCAATCAGAATGGGCTGAGCGACAGCTTTCTTTCCCTCGACAATACGAATTTCTATCAGCAGCAAGTGTTTCCCTCGTATCCGAATGCGACGGTGAACTGTCCGCGCGGGCCGGCGTCGTGCACTCTGCCGGCGGCATGGCAGCCCTATGCGACCAGCGAGATTTCGGCATTTGCGCCGGACTTTAAGACGCCGCGCGTGCAGCAGGCAAGCCTGAGTCTGGAGCGGGAACTGCCCGGCGGTTTCACCGGGACATTGTCTTACCTGCTGGTGCATGGCGTGGACATGATCCGGGCGCGAGATGTGAATCTTTCGCCGCCGACTTATTACAGCTATCCGATCTTGAACTCCACCGGCAGCGTTGTGCCCAATCAGTTTTATAACGTGTGGTCGTTTGCCACGTGGCAGACGAGCTACAGCATCAGTTGTCCGTTTCCGCCGTGTATCAACCCATTGGAGCGTCCGATTTCGCAACTGGGTGCAATCGACCAGTTTGAGAGCGCGGCTTCGAGCGTTTATAACGGCATGACCGTGGCGCTGCACAAGCGCGTGTCGGGAGGAATGTATTTCCGGCTCGCCTATACCTATGCGCACGCAATCGACAACGGGCAGGATGCGCTGGTAGCGGGAGCGCCGTCAACGGTACAGAATTCTTACGACACGAAGAGCGAGCGGGCGTCGAGTGTGACCGATCAACGGCAACGGCTGTCGATTTCAGCGATCGAGGAGCCGAATCCGTTTGCCGCGGGACAGAAAGTTCTGGCGGCGATGTTCGACCACTGGAAAATCTCCGGGATTACGACGTACGGCAGTGGACGGCCGGCGAACGCGACGGTGTCGGGCGATCCCAATCAGGATGGGAACACGAGCAATGACCGCTTGTCGGGATACGGGCGCAATGCGTTTGTCGGCCCGGACTACGCGACCATGGATCTAAAGCTGGGAAGAACGCTGAATCTGGGTGGACACTGTCATCTGGAGCTGACGGCGGACTCGTTCAATCTGTTCAATCGCGACAATCAGCGGTTCCAGATAGACGACGACGGCTACTATAATTTGGCGGGACAGTTCATAAAGTACACACAATCATTGGGAGGAACTTACTATCCGGCTTATTATCAGCAACCTACAAGTTTGATGAAGCCGACGAACTCATTTGCGCCGCGGCAGATTCAACTGTCGATGCGGTTGAGTTTCTGAGGTGGAGTGAAGATTTTTGCTCATTCCGCTTGACTTAAGAGGGTAATCCTTGCCATAACTAACGGGTCCAGTTTGGACGGGTGGGGGGTGTTGTCTTTTGGCGGAAGTTAGACTTCAAGAGGGTGAATCCCTCGAAAACGCGCTGCGACGGTTCAAGCGGAAGGTACAGACTGAGGACATTATCAAGGAAGTAAAACGTCACTCCTTTTACCTGAAGCCGGGCGAGAGAAAGCGAGTCAAAGAAGCGCTGGCTCGCAAGCGCAGCCGCAAGAAAGCACGCAAGGAACAGGACTAAGAAAAGACGGGCCGTTCGCTGCTCGGGACGGCCCGTTCCTCGCACTCAAAAGTTGAAGCGGAGACGCGGCAAGCCGCGTCTCTACGGACGGTTTGAATATCAGTTGTTTTGATCAGTAAAGCAGTAACCATGCGGTGCACGCCGCATGGCGGGCCGAGTCCAGGGGCAAGTACGAGGGGGATGTAAATCTCCTGCCCACGATGTGAACCGGATCCTTCCCTATTCGGGTCTCCCGTGCAGAGCAGGGACGCGCAATGGGAGCGCCTCGCCAATGGAATACCAGGACAAGGTTTTAAAGTGTATCGATTGTGGCACGGATTTCGTGTTCACAGCGGGTGAACAGCTGTTCTTTCACGACAAGCAATTCAAGAACGAACCCAAACGCTGCAAGAACTGTAAGGGCAAGAGGGTCGCAGTGCTTGGGGCTTCGTCGCATGGACAGTCGCACGGACAGGGATCGTCGCGCGGTCACTCCTACGCGAAGACGGAGACCCGGACGAACTGTTCGCAGTGTGGGAAAGAGACCACGGTGCCTTTCCGGCCGACCCAAGGACGACCGGTGCTGTGCCGCGAGTGCTTTCAGCACGGGCGGCAGGTCGCGAGCGCCTGATTATTCTCCGGACGTGATCGAAGCGGGCTAGCGGGATGCTCATCCTGCGTGGCGTGGGCTTTCTTGCGCCTTAAAGAAGAAGATCACAGGAAGCTTCAGCCGCGGCATGCACTCGTTTACTATATGCACTCGTTTACTATAGGAGTGTGGCTCGCTTCTACATAGAAAATTTTGGCTGCCGCGCTACGCAAGCGGACGGGGCGGCACTGGAACGGCAATTTCTGGACCGCGGAATGGAGCGCGCCGGAGCGGCTCGCGACGCCGAAATTGTCGTGCTCAACACCTGCACCGTAACCGAGAGCGCGGATAAAGATGCGCGCGCATCGATACGACGGCTGCAACGGGTGAATCCCGAGTGTCGCATCCTGGTGACCGGATGCTACGCGCAACGGGCGCCGGAAGAACTCTCGGCGCTGCCGGGTGTGACCTGGGTCGTCGGTAATTCGCACAAGCACCAGGCGGCGGAGATTGCCACTTCTTCCTCTCCGGGGTTTGTTCCACTCGCACGGCTTTCTGGAGAGCAGCGAGACCCTTCCCAAGATCAGTCTTCCCGGGATCAACTGGCCAATGTGATTGTGGGTGACATTTTTGCCCATACCGAATTGTTGGCGGCTCCGGTATTTGAAGCGGCCAATCAGCGGACGCGGCCGAACCTTAAGGTGCAGGATGGGTGCGACAACCGCTGCTCGTTCTGCGTGATCCCATATGTTCGTGGGCAAAGCCGCTCGCTGCCGCAAGAGCGCGTCATCGCGGAAGTGAAGACGCTGGTGGAGGCCGGCTATCGTGAAGTGGTAATTTCCGGGATCAATTTGGGGCGGTGGGGAAGGGATCTAAAAGAAGTCGACGGTCGATGGTCGCTGGTCGCTGGCGAACGAAATCCTTTTGCAGCGATGCATACCGGCCAGCAAACGAAGTCGAACCGTGAACGACCAACGACCAACGACCAGCGACTGGTCTCTCTGATTCGCGCCATCCTCGATCAGACTTCTCTTCAGAAATTGCGCCTTAGTTCGATCGAGCCGATGGATTGGAGTGATGAACTGATCGAGTTAACGGCCGCATCCGCGCGAATCGCCAAGCATGCGCACGTGCCCATGCAGTCGGGGAGCGATGCGGTGTTGCGGCGGATGCATCGCAAATACCGGCCATGGCATTACCGGGAAAAGATCCTGAAGATTCGAGCGGCCATGCCGACGGCGGCGATTGGCGCCGACGTGATGGTGGGATTTCCGGGCGAGACGGACGCGGAGTTTGACGAGACGCGGCGCATGATCGAAGAGTTGCCGTTTACTTATCTGCACTTGTTCACCTATTCGGCGCGTCCGGGAACGCCCGCGGCGGAGCAACCGGAGCAGGTTCTGGTCGCAGTGGCGCGAGAAAGGAATCGCGTATTGCGGGAGATTGCATCCAAGAAGAAGGTGGCATTTATGCGGTCGCTGGTAGGGACGGTGGTCGAGGCGATCACGCTGCAAACGGGCGGAGCGGAGTTCACGGAAGCACTGACGGACAACTACCTGAAGATGAAAATCCCCGGGCATCATGACGCGAACCGCTGGATGAATGTGCAGGTTGAAGGCGTGAGTGGCGAGATGCTCATGGGGAAGCGGTTGGCGCATCCGGCTCCGGAGCCTGCTCGGAACGAGCGCTGGGAACGAGCCGAGGCGAAAAATTGTACCGGAAGCCCGGCCGAACAGTAGTAACTCAGGAGTGCACAAAAGCGAACAAACGCATTGACCTGTAGCCGTTTACGGCTTACGATAACGGAAAATAAACAAATTGCGGGAGTAATCCGAACCCATGTCAGAGTCAGCGCTTCGGTCGGCGGTGTGCTGTTTACTTGCGATCCTGTTTCCGGCACAAGTGATGCTGGCGGGTGAGACCGCGTCGGCCATGCTGTACGCGAACGGTACGGCCTGGCTGAACGGGAGCGAGGTGCCGAAATCCGCGGCCGTATTCTCGGGAGACATGTTGCAGACAAGGCAGGATTCGACGGCGAGCATTCAATCGAATGGATCAAGCGTGATGGTGCTGGCGGACTCGCTGGTGAAATTCCAAGGGCCGGCCGTGGAGCTTGAGCATGGCGCGGTGCGGGTGACGACTTCGCTCGGACTGGAAGCGCACGCCGGCGAAGTGACCGTGAAGCCGGTGAGCAATTCCTGGACAGAGTTTCAGGTGACCGACGTGGACGGACGCGTGCAGATCGCAGCCAATAAGGGCGACGTGTCGGTCCAGGACGCCCAGGGAACGACGACAACCGTAACCCAGGGACAGCAGACCACGAAAGACGACACCACCGACACCGAGAAAAAGAAGAAGAAAAAGCGTCGCAACGGAACTGGAGCGGCGCCAGCCGCGGGTGGGGGAATCATGAGTTCGCCGTACGTGGTATACGGCGGATTGGCTGGCATCGGCGCGGGTGCGATCTGGATATGGACCCGTAATGAAGCTCCCGTGAGTCCGTCGTGCCCATCGAACCCCTGTCAGTGATTTTCTTGCGAGTGAGTTCCTGCCCTAAGTTCTCTCCCGTTGTGTTCTGCTGTGGACCGTAGAAGCTAGATCGTTGAAGCTGCATTGCTGAAGCTGGATCGTTGAGTCTGGATCGCTGAATTCATGTCGCGTTACGTTTCCTACCGAGATTTCGATTGGGTGCTGATGGGCTTCGTGCTGGCGATCTGCGCGCTGGGCGTAATACAGATTCATAGTGCGACCGAGCACACCAAGTTTGCAGGATCCCACATCAAGCAAATCTACTGGATTCTGGCCGGCGTGGGCGCCATGTTCCTGGTCAGCCTGCTCAACTATCAAGCCCTGCTCGAACAAATCCACTGGATGTACGTCGCGGCGCTGGCGTCGCTGATCGCGGTGATTCTGTTCGGACAGAAGTATCTGGGCGCACGGCGCTGGATCAAGATGCCGGGGGGCGGGCATTTTCAGCCGTCGGAGTGGGTGAAGCTGATCCTGATCCTGGCGGTGGCCAAGTATTTTGCGGATTTGCATGACCGGGAACTGTCCTGGGCGGACTTTCTGAAGGCAGGAGCCATTGTCGGTTTTCCCATGCTGATGGTGTTGGCGCAACCCGACCTGGGGACGGCGCTGACCTATCTGCCCGTCGCGGTTATGGGTCTGTTTTTGGGCGGGCTGCGCTGGAAGCAGGCGCTGATTGTGCTGATGATCATGGGACTGCTGGTCCCGGTCGCCTGGATGAAAGTGTTGAAGTCGTATCAGAAGGAGCGGTTGACGAGCTTCATCAATCCGGATGCGGATCGGCAGGGCTCCGGATATCAAGTGAATCAATCGCTGATTGCGGTGGGGTCGGGGGGGATTTTTGGCAGCAGCCAGGGGTCGCAGACGCATCTGGCGTTTTTGCCGGTTCCGCAAACCGACTTCATCTTTGCCGCGTTCGCCGAGGAACACGGGTTTGTAGGAGCTCTGGCGGTTCTCCTGTTATACTTTATAGTGCTGATGCGGTTGACCCAGAATGCACAAACGGCGCCCGACCGCGCCGGGGCATTCCTGGTGATGGGTGTGGTGGCTGTGCTTAGTTTTCACATCCTGGTCAACGTCGGCATGGTGGTTGGCTTTATGCCAGTCACGGGAATTCCTCTACCGCTTATGAGTTACGGTGGGTCTTCCGTTCTTTTCATGTTTTTGGCGCTGGGGATGGTAATGAACGTCAGGATGCGCCGCTTCGTGAACTGAGACGGTTGGAGGAAGTTAGGGCGCGCTTCTCAACTGGTCTTATCGACTGGTTTGTCACTGGTTTTGTTAACAACGAGAAACGGCGCCACGAAACAAGATTGAGCAGCAGAAACAAGATTACGAAGGCCCTCGCGAAAAAGGAGGGCAGAATGCCGGCAGAAGTCAAGGCCGGACAGGATTGAAGCCAGTCAGGCGGGGAACGGCCCCCTCAGCGGAATGCGAGGGAGTGGTCACAGACCTGACGGAAGGCTTAACGCGATCAGTGCAGACGAGTAAAAACAATTCACTGCAGCGTCGGTCCCGGGAAGAAGTACTTCCTCCTGGTGACCGCGCCCGCTCCTACCCCGCACCCCAGCCAGCGAAAACCGCGCTGTCCGGGGACCCCGTGGAGCGGCGCTGAACGTTATCGATCCCTTGGTCCGCCTTGCGCTTCTGGTCCGGTAAAGAAAAACCGGAGTAGAAATGAACAAGGAACTGTATGTATCGACCACCCCCCACGAAACCAAAGTGGGGATCACGGAAGACGATCAGCTAGCAGAAATTTACCTGGAACGAGAAAACGAATACACCTTAGCAGGCTCGATTTATAAGGGCCGAGTGACGCGCGTGCTGCCAGGCATGCAATCCGCCTTTGTGGATATCGGATTGGAACGCGACGCGTTTCTTTACGTCTCCGATTTCATGGATCTGGAACAGCAGGATGAGGACCTGGATGAAGCGATCCCGGCGAATCGTCCGGCGGCGGAGGCGCGTCCGCGCAACGGTTTGGAAGCGGGTCCCGCGATTGGTAGCGACGGACAGCTTGCCGAAGCCGGCAACTTAGCGGATGAGGGGGAACAACCGGACACGGCTTCTGCGGAAGCGCCCGGTAACGCCCCGGGCACGGGTATAGCGCGTGACTTCCGCGGACGGCGCCGTCGCCGCGGACGTCGTGGAGAAAGCGGAGACCGGGGCGGTCGCGGGCCGAATGCGCCGACCGACAGGGGCGAAGTTCGCAGCGAACACCGCAGCGAGAGCAGCGGCGAGTCACGGAACGAATCTCGGAATGAAAGTCGCAACGAAAGTCGGAACGAAACCCGGAACGAACGGTTTGGCCGCGGCGACCGTCCGGGACACGGCGGGTCGGATTCACGATTCCAACGCAGCGCGCCAACCGCTCGCACCGGTCGCGACTACGATTACGGCCCGCCCCCGGGATATCAACCGATCGTGCTTCCGGGCGAATCGATCTCCAAGTACCAACGACAGGGTCAGAATCAAAATCAGAATCAGAGCCCGGCCTTGCGCGCGGAAAGTGCAGTAGAAAGTGCAGCGGCGGAGCGGCCGGCACCGGCCTCCATCCTGGCAAACTTTCCCGAAGACGAGCCGATCTTCGCGGCTAAGGTTGCTGAGCCCCTTCACGAGCAGCATGAACATGTGCCGGAAGAGGAAGTTTATGAAACCGAAGAGGACGTTTATGAGGAGGTGCGTGGGACGGCTGCCAGCGCCGCGCCGCAAATAGTCGACGCCAGGAACGAGGCGCGAGCGGAGGTGGTGGAGACTTACCCGGCGCCGGAGACCACGGCGCGCGAGACGCCGCGTGCAGCAGACTTTGCGGCGGCTCCAGAGGTTGCCCACGATGTGCACGACGCTGCGCAAGGCGCCGTAGAGGAACAGGAGATCGAGGAAGAAGAAGCCGACCTCAGGGCCTACGGAGAAGAACCCGGAGACGACGCGGGCTTTGAGGAACTGGAAGAAGAGACGCGGGCGGCCGGTGGAGAGTTGTCTGACTCCGGAGTTGGAACGGTTGCTCCGGGGCTGGCAGCCAGCGGCGAGGCGGCAGCGAACGGCGAAGCGGTTCCCGAAGCCGTGCTGGAAGCCGAAGAGCGAGAAGCGGAAGAACTGGAACTTGAAGAGGCTCAGGCGGAAGCTGAGGCGCTGCTCGAGGCCGAGGCGATTGGCGACGGTACCGTCGACGCGAGCGCTGTAGTTCGTGCTCCCTCACCGGAAGCGAGGTTGTTGTGCAGCGGACGCAACGTCGGGGCCAGATCGGGGGCCGGATCGCGGCTCCGATCGAGGGCGCGGACGGCGCGGTGGGCGGCGTTTCCGCAGCCGCGAGAACACGGTGGTGCCGCAGATCAGCGAACTGCTCAAAGAAGGGCAGGAAGTGCTGATCCAGATTGCCAAGGAGCCGATTGCGAAGAAAGGCGCGCGCATCACCAGTCACATTGCACTGCCGGGTCGCTTCCTGGTCTTCATGCCGACGGTGAACCACACCGGTGTGTCGCGCAAGATCGCCTCGGAAGAGGAACGGCAGCGGCTGAAACGAATCATCCAGAGCGAGCGCGAAAACGGCGGCGGCGGGTTCATTGTGCGAACCGCGGCGGCGGGCGCTACCGACGAAGAACTGCGCGCGGATATCCGCTTTCTGAAAAATCTGTGGAACGAGATTAAGACGCGTTCCGAGAGCAGCAAGGCTCCGGCATTGATCTATCACGACCTGAACGTGGTGGAGCGGGTGCTGCGCGATCAGGTGAGCTCGGATTTTTCCGTCATCTGGGTCGACACCGAGCAGGAGTACGAGCGCATTGTGCGGTTTGCCAATCGCTTCCAGCCGGCTCTGGTCAAGCGCGTCAAGCTGTACACCAAGGAGACTCCGCTCTACGATCAGTTCGGGCTGAACGAGGAAATCAACAAGGCGCTGAAATCGAAAGTCTGGCTGAAGAGCGGTGGCTACATCGTGATCAACCAGACGGAAGCGCTGGTCGCCATCGACGTGAACACCGGCAAGTACGTCGGCAAAACCGCCCGCCTCGAAGATACGATCGTGAAAACGAACGTCGATGCGATCAAGGAAATTGTGCGGCAGGTGCGGCTGCGCGATCTGGGCGGCATCATCATCATCGACTTCATCGACATGGACGAGCGTCGCAACCGGCAGAAAGTGATGCAGGCGCTGGAAGAGGCGCTGCGCTTCGATCGAGCGCCATCAAAGGTGCTGCAGTTCAACGATTTCGGCCTGGTCGCAATTACGCGCAAGCGCGTGAAGCAATCGCTGGAACGGACGATCGGATCGCCCTGCCCGTATTGCCAGGCCACGGGCTTCGTGAAATCGGTCGATACGGTCTGCAACGAGGTCTATGTCGAGATGCGAAAGATCGCGAAGCACCTGGAGCACAGCGACGTAATGTTGCGAGTGAACCCCGAGGTGGCGAAAGCGCTGAAGGCGGACAACGCGCGCCTGCTGAATGAGATGGAAGAACTCACGAAGAAGACGATTATCGTGAAGTCGGATCCGGCGTTGCACCAGGAGCAGTTCGACATTCACTAGGACGGACTGGGGATCATAGCTTCGCTAGGGATCACACTACTCGGAAGAAGGGTGGGTTCGAGAAGGAGGGACGGGCATTTTGCCCGTCCCTCTTGTTTTTGCTCCTGTTTTTCGAGGCAATTCATTTAAAATGGCATTGTTAATGGTAATTGCCATGGTATAATGGCGTTATGAATGCCACGTTGAATATGGACCGAGCGGGCCGGCTGGTTCTTCCCAAGCCCGTTCGAGAGCAGCTACAACTCGAGCCTGGTCAGCCGCTGGAACTAGAGTCGTTCGACGACCATATCGTTTTGCGTCCAGTGCGCGGCAATGCGTCCATGTACAAGAAGCAGGGTGTCTGGGTTTTTCGTGGAGGGGCGCCGCTGAAAGCGTCCGCTGTCCGGGAAACCCTCCGTCGCGTGCGCAAAGACAGGGAGGAAGCAATACTGGGCAGGAAACGGTGAAATCCTTCTTCGATACATCGGTTCTGGTCGCCACGTCCGTGGAGGTTCACGAACACCACCAGCGCAGCTTTGCTCTCTTTACTGGCGCCGATCGGAAAACCGCTGGTTGCGCCGCACACAGTCTTGCGGAACTGTACGCGACGCTGACGCGGTTGCCGGGCACGGCCCGCATGAGCGCGGACCAGGCTCTGTTGGTTCTCGATTCAGTCGAGGAACGCCTGGAAATCGTGTCGCTCAATGCGCGGGAATATCGGCTGGCGATTCAAGACGCCGCGGCTGCCGGTATCGTCGGAGGGACGATTTACGACGCCCTGATATGCAGGTGCGCTTTGAAAGCTGGTGCGACAAGGATCTACACCTGGGACGTTGCCGATTTTCAGAGGCTCGGATCGGAGATCGCCAGGAAAGTGCGAACTCCCTAACAGTCATCATTGTGGTTGTATTTTAGGTTGGTGCTTCGGTCTTTCTTTTCACCCTTCCACTTCGTCCAGTTGGGCTTCTACGCCGCAGCGATCAGCTTGGCGGCTTCGTCGGTGCGCTCGCGCAGCTTTTCGAGCGAGTTGCGGAGAGGTTCTCTGCTGGCCTGCGCTTCCGCCTGCTGGCCTACGGTCAAAGCGAGACGGTCCACGGCTTCGGCGAGGTGTTTGGCGAGGTCGACGAGGACTACCAGAGAATCGGCGTGCAGCTTCCAGACGGAGCGGGAATTCTGCGAGCGCTTCAGTTCCTCCACCTCAGTGGTGATGCGCGCGGTGACCGCGACCAGGCGGAGCAGCATTCGCGCAGCATCCGCGCGCGGGCCCGTTTGGTCGAGATAGTCGGCGGTATAGGCTTCAATCTCGGCGGAACTGAGCATCAGGTTGAAATAGCGCATGGGCACGATCTGGCGGAATTTCGGATCAGCGACGCGCACGAAGACGCGGATCGATTCTTCCACCCTCCGCAACTTCGCTTCTTCCGCCGAGAGCGCCTGCGGTGTGATGGCGGCGGGCGCATACTTGGGAACGAGCGCGGGAGCGGGAGCAGCCGCCGCGCCAGCAGCTGCCGCGCGGGCGGCGGGCGGCGCCTGGTTGGCGGCGCGCCGGATCGGCGGTCTGCGCTCCAATTCTTTTTTCAGCCGCGAGACGCGACGGAATTTGTCGAGCGCTGTGCTGTAGTCAATCTTCAGCAGAGCTTGCTGGTTCAGGGCGGCAACGTCCTCGACCGTAACTTCAACGCCGTCGACCGTACTCAGGATGCTGCCTCCGAGTTCTTCCAGCCGATTGGCGAAATCCTTGATTTCCTTTGTGGCGGCGTCGAACAGCGCATGGAAACGATCGCCGAACGCAGCATTGTAAGGCGCGAGCGTGGCCAGCACTCCGGGGTGATAAATCGATTCGCCGAGCGACGCTTTCAATTCCCGAACCCGCGGAATAATGCCGGAGTCCATCAGCGTGCTGAAGTCCTGAAAGCGATTCGCCTGGTCGAGCAAGGGGCCAAATTCGCGCAGCAGCTGCACGTGACTTTCCGGGAGCGTGGGCACGTCCGACTCAGACAGAATTTCAAGCAGCGCAATTTCAAACGGAGACAGAGGAATGGATCCATCGAGACCGTAGCCGCGTTGCTCCCACTGCCCAGGCACGCGCGGATGACGAAACAGAAAAGTCGCGACCAGATCGGTCTTGTCGCGATTGGCGCCGGAATCGTCGCGGTGGCGCGCAAAGTACCGTAACAGCGCCTCGGCGACTTCGGGATCAAGGTCGGATTGCACTCCCAGCCGCAGCATGGCGGGAGTGATGGCCATGTCCAGAAGCTGGATCCAGAGCTGCATTTGATCGAGAGTCGAGCGCACGTCTTCTGTGTGGCTGATGACGTCAGGGGCGAATTCGGCGGGCGCGGGCAATTTTCCGCCCAACTGGTCGCTTAGCAGCCGCTGGTAAAAGCTCTGCACGGTGGCCAGCAACGCGAGTTCCCATTTGGGATCCTCAACCAAAGTCTGCTCCTTCGAGATCGCGGGGTATTGTTTTCAAATGGGTACCGTTCTTTAGTAAAACCGAAAGGGAACGGCAGCGCAATCGGTTACCCGGTTACGGAAGTGACTGCACTGTTACCCTGCACGTTGCCGGGATTATTGAAAGACCACGGCTTTATTCCCATACAGCAGGATGCGGTTCTCCACGTGCCAGCGGACGGCGCGCGACAGGACGACTTTTTCGATGTCGCGTCCTTTCTGAATCAGATCGTCGATGGTGTCGCGGTGGTAGATGCGGACGGTATCCTGCTCGATGATGGGGCCATCGTCGAGCACTTTAGTAACGTAGTGCGCCGTCGCGCCGATCAGTTTGACGCCCCGCTGAAACGCCTGATGGTAGGGCTTGGAGCCGACGAACGCCGGCAGAAAGGAGTGGTGAATGTTGATGACGTTCTGGGAGCCGAAAGTGGCGATGAACTCGTTCGAGAGCACCTGCATGTAGCGCGCCAGGACCACGAGACTGCATTTGTGTTCGCGGACGAGCGCGATTTGTTTCTGCTCCGCCTCCTGCTTGTTTTCTTTCGTGACCGGCACGACGAAGTAGGGGACGCGGTAGAAGTCGGCGATACGCTGGTTGTCGGGATGGTTGGAAATGATCAGCGGGATCTCGCAGTGCAGTTCGCCGCTCTGGTGGCGATAGAGCAGGTCTTGCAGGCAATGGTCATACTTGGAAACGAAAATAGCGACGCGCGGGCGATCGGTAGAACGGGCGAGCCGCCAGTCCATCTGGAAGTCGCGGGCGACGGGGCCGAAGCGCTCGGAAAACTCAGCGAGGTCAAAATCGAAATCCGACGGATCGAACTCGACCCGCGTCAGAAAAAGATTGGATTTCTCGTCTCCGTGCTCATCGGCGAACAGGATGTTGCCGTTGTGGCGAAAGATGAACTCGGCAATTGAAGCGACGACGCCCTTGCGGTCGGGGCAGGAGATGAGAAGGATGGCGGAGTTGGGCATAGAAAACTTCCGATGGGCCGATCGAGGCTAACCGACCTCAACTGCTGGATAGTCTTCGATATATTCTTCCCCGTTGCAGCCGTAGTAGGCGACCTTGCGCGCAAGAAGATCGACATCGTAGCGTACGACGCCGGCTCGCCAAGTGGCCGCCAGGAATTCGGGGAACGTACTTTTCCCAGCTTGGTCGGTGCGCAACGCCGCGATAAGAGCCTCCCGGTTGAACGGTGGCACATCGACCGTCCCCGATGACAATGGCGATCCTAGCGTCGCAACCGGCCCATCCTGGGTGAGATATAGACTCTGACATGCGGGCAGGTACCAGAGATTGCGCCTCACACCTGCGCGCCGCAGAGTTTCCGCCAGATACGGGAAGCCGCCGACCTTCGGCCTTCCGGCCATGGCCCGTTGTTGGGCGGCTTGCAGGTTCTGGATTGCTTTGCTCATCGAAATTTATCCAGCAAACTATAACTACTTTTTCAGCGCCTTCGCAATCTCGCGCGCGGCGTTGGCGCCGGAGCCGCCGGTGAGTCCTGTCCCGGGATGCGTCCCACTGCCGCACAAATACAAGCGTTCGATCGGCGTCTGATAACGAGCCCAATCGAGCAGCGGGCGCATGGTGAAGAACTGGTCGAGCGCAAGCTCACCGTGGAAGATGTGCCCGCCGGTGAGGCCATAGGTTTCTTCGAGATCCTTGGGCGTGATGATCTGGTGGCGCAGGATGGTCTGCGGCAGATTCGGCGCGTACTGCGCAATCGTCTTCACCACGGTTTCGCCGAGTGCGATGCGCTGACTCTCCCAGTCGCTATTTTTCAGCTTGTAGGGCGCGTACTGCATGTAGATCGACATCACGTGCTGGCCCGGCGGGGCGAGCGACGGATCGGAAAAAGACGGGAACGTAATTTCAATGTAGGGATTGCGCGAGAACTTGCCGTACTTCGATTCGTCGAAGGCGCGCTCGAGGTAATCGATCTCGGGACTGATCTGGATGCGGCCACGCAGCAAGTCGCCGTTGGTATTTGGGCGTGAACCGCCCTTAAGCGCGGTGAATTCCGGCAGCGCGGAGAGCGCTAGATTGATTTTCGCGACCGTCCCCATGGAGCGGTAGTTCTTGATTTTCTGGACGAAGTCGGGGGTGAGATGCGTGGGATCGACCAGGCGCATGAGAGTGCGCTTGGGGTCGGCATTCGAAACCACGGCGCGTGCGGAAATCTCTTCGCCCGAGGTCAGCACGACTCCAGTGGCGGCGCCGTCTTTGACGCGAATCTCGGCGATTTCCGCACTGGTGCGAATTTCCGCGCCCGCCTGTTTCGCCGCCGCAGCCATGGCCAAAGTGATGGCGCCGGCGCCTCCGGCAGCGAACTGAACGCTTCCGGCAGGAGTCGGGATCGGCTGCGGCACGCAACATCAATACGAGAGCGCTGCCCGCCGACCACGGGCCCAGAAATGTTCCGAAGATGCCACGGGCGGCGATGGTGGCGCGCAGCGGTTCAGTGTCGAAGAACTCAGCGACCAGATCGGCGACAGCCATCGGTCCCCAGCGCAGCACGCGATACAAATCTTTCTTGCCGAGATTGCGTATCGACCGGCCCGTCTTCAGCATCCCCCAGAGATCGCCGCTGCTGGGGTTGTCAATATTCGGCGGAGTGAGCAGCGAGCGCTTCGCCGATGACCTTGCCGATCTTTCCCAGGGCCGCGCCGAAGTCCGCGTAAGAGGCAGCGTCTTTCTGCGACCACTGCGCGATCTCCTGCGCCGCTTTTCTTACGTCGGAGTAGAGAACAAGCGCGCGGCCGTCGGGCAGCAGAGAGACGGTGCTGACCTCGGGAGTCGTCAGCTTGAGGCCGTGCTTCTCCAGTTGCATGTCGCGCACGATGTCGGCGCGGAGCGGCCCGGTGTTGTGGGCGAGCGTGGAGCAGCGGAAGCCCGGGATGAAATTCTTCGGTGATGGCTGCGCCGCCCACCTGGGCGCGGCGTTCGAGCACCAGCGGTTTGAATCCGGCTTTGGCGAGATAGAAGGCGGCGACCAGACCGTTGTGTCCGCCGCCGACGATGACGACATCGCGAGTCTCAGCCATAGGTCTTTCTGAGGACATCAGGCCGCTCCGTCTTTCAGAATTTCGAGCGCCGCCAGGCGTCCGGGAGCGCCCATGATGCCGCCGCCGGGATGCGTGGCCGATCCGCACATGTATAGATTCTTGATGGGCGATCGGAATTGCGCCCATCCCGCAACCGGACGCAGGAAAAATAATTGTTCGAGCGAGAGCTCGCCCTGGAAAATGTTGCCCTCGGTCAATCCCCACTCGCGTTCGAGATCGAGCGGGGTCACGACCTGGCGATGCAGAATGATGTTCTTTGATGTTCGGTGCGTATTCGGCGATGGTGTTGACCACGTTGTCGCCGAATTTTTCCTTTTCCGTTCCCAGTCGAGGCCGGGAGCCAGCTTGTAGGGCGCATATTGCACGAAGCAAGAAAGAATGTGCTTGCCCGGCGGCGCGAGCGACGTATCGGTGAGCGTCGGAATCACCATGTCGATGTACGGGTGCGAAGACCAGTGTCCATATTTCGCTTCGTCGTACGCCTTCTCCATGTACTCGACGCTGGGCGAAATCGACATGGCGCCGCGCAAATGCGCGCCCACTCCCGGCATGCACTTGAAATTCGGGCAAGCCGTCGAGCGCCATGTTCACTTTGCCTGAAGAGCCGCGGAACTTGTAGCGCTTCACCCCGTCCATGAATTCGTCGGGCAGATTGCCGGGCTCGATCATCTTGGTAAACGTGAGCCGCGGATCGACGCTGGAAGAAATTACGTCGGCATAAATCTCGTCGCCGTTACCGAGCACAACGCCGGTGGCGCGTCCATTCTTGACGATAATCTTCGCAATCGGAGCTTCGGTGCGGATTTCGACTCCGGCCTCGCGAGCCGCGTCGGCGATCGCGTTCGAGATGGCGCCGGTGCCGCCGCGCGCGAATCCCCAGGCGCGGAAAGCGCCGTCAATTTCGCCCATGTAGTGATGCAGCAAAACATAAGCTGTGCCGGGCGAGCGCACGCCGAGAAAAGTTCCGATAATTCCCGACGCGGACATCGTCGCCTTGAGCACGTCGGTCTCGAACCACTGATCGAGAAAATCGATGGCGCTCATGGTCATGAGCTGGACCTGGTTGTATTTGTCCTCGCTCGACATGCCCTGGAAGCGGCGTCCGATGAAGAGCAGCTTCATCAATTCCTTCGGATTCAGCGTCGCCGGATCGGGCGGAATCATGCTGAGGATCGGTTTCACGAAGCGGCACATGGCCTGCATCGCCTTGCCGAATTCGTCGTAGGCTTCGGCATCGACCCGCGAGTGGCGGGCTATCTCGCGATGCGTCTTGCCGTGATCGTTCACGCGCCACAGATGGTCGCCGTTCGGCATCGGAGTGAAAGTGCCGTCGAGCGGCAGGATCTCAAGTCCGTGGCGGGGAAGATCGAGGTCGCGAATAATCTCGGGCCGCAGCAGCGAGACGACGTAAGAGCAAACGGAAAACTTGAAGCCGGGAAAAACTTCTTCCGTGCAAGCCGCGCCGCCGAGGACGTGGCGGCGCTCGAGCACCAGGACTTTCTTTCCCGCTTTCGCCAGATAGGCGGCGTTGGTGAGGCCGTTGTGGCCTCCGCCCATCACGATCACGTCGTACTTCGTACCGCGCGCAACAGCAAGACATAGATTGACCTGCGATCACGTCCAGCTGACCGGAAATCGCAGAAATGACTCGCCATTCTATCGAGAAACTAGCTGTTTTGTCTCTGTTTACGTGTTATTAATGACCTAAGGTCAGATCACTTCGCGCTTGCCGCCGAGGCGCAGCGGTGCATATAATCCGGCGTATGGAGTTTCTCTCGAACACCAGAACCAGTTCACGACGAGGTCGAGCTTTGCCCATTGGAACTGCGTTTCACGAGAGAACTTTCGCCCTCTGCCACAGTCTGAATTACCGCGAGTGGTCGGGATACTACACGGTCAGCGTGTATGAAGTGCACCATGAGCACGAGTACAATGCGATCCGCAACGCGTGCGCGCTGATCGATATTTCGCCGCTCTACAAGTATCTGGTCACGGGCAAAGATGCGACCAAACTGGTGAACCGCGTGATCACCCGCGACGTCAACAAAGTCGCCGTCGGGCAGGTGATTTACGCCTGCTGGTGTGATGAAGACGGCAAGGTCATCGACGACGGCACCATCACCCGCCTGGAAGAAAACAAATATCGCTGGACGGCCGCCGACCCGAGCCTGCGCTGGTTCCGGCAGAACGGCCTGAACATGGACGTTCAGATCGAGGACATCTCCGAGCAAACGGCGGCTCTGGCGCTGCAGGGCCCGGCCTCCGCGAAACTCTTGAAGACGGTCGCGGAAGCCGACATCACGAATCTGAAATATTTTCGAAAGACGAGCGGCAAAATTGCGGGCGTGCCGGTGGATATTTCGCGCACCGGATACACCGGCGACCTCGGCTACGAAATTTGGATTCCTTGGAATCAGATGCCGTCAAAGTTTGGGACGCGCTGATGGACAAAGGCAAGCAGTTCGATATTCACGCCGCCGGAATGCTGGCGCTCGATGTGGCGCGCGTAGAGGCAGGACTGCTGCTGATCGAAGTCGATTACACGAGTTCGAAGAAGGCGCTGATTCCATCGCAGAAATATCTCGCCGTATGAGTTGGGCTTCGGCAAGATGGTGCATCTCGATAAAGAAAACTTCATCGGCAAGCGCGCGCTGGCGCAAGACAACAAGCAGGGAGTGGCGCGGCAGTTGGTTGGACTCGAAGTCGATTGGGTGGAAGTGGAAGAGCAGTTCGACAAGTTCGGACTCTCTCCGGCAGCGCCCAGCCAGGCGTCGCGCGTTGCCGTGCCCGTCTATTCCGGCGACAAGCACGTGGGCAAGGCGACCACGACGGCGTTCTCTCCGCTGCTGAAAAAGCTGATTGCACTGGCCAGCGTGGGCACTGAGTATTCGAAGCCCGGCACCAAACTGCAAATGGAGTTGACGATCGAAGCACAGCGGATGAAGACGACGGCCACGGTCGTGCCGCTGCCGTTCTTTAATCCGAAGCGGAAGACGGCCATGCCGGTGTAGAAATCACGGATGATAAAGGACACCTAGAAACAAGAGCGCACATCTACCGCGCGGCGCGGCTCCCGCGCTTCCAATATAAATATCCAGGCACGCCAATCAGCACGATCGCTGCGCCCCAGAGCGCTTCCGCTGGCCTCTGGATGATGGTGTTGAGCGTCCAGGCACCTCCGACCAATATGTAGATCGCGGGCAGCCAAGGGTATCCGGTGCAGCGATAGGGGCGGGGAATGTCGGGTTTTTTCCAGCGCAGCACGAACAGGCCGATGACGGTCAGCGTGTATGAAAGCACCATGCCAAAGATCACATAGGTGTAAAGCTGGTCGTAGCGGCCGCTCATGGTGAGCACCGCGGCCCAGATGCCCTGGCCGATCAGGCTGAATGCGGGCGTGCGCCATTTGGGATGGATGACGGCCATGCGGCGGAAGAACACTCCGTCCTGCGCCATGGCGAGGTAGACGCGCGCGCCCGAAAGGGTGCAGGTCGCGGCCGCGCTGAAACAAGAAATCGCGATCATCGCCGACAGCCAGACTGCGGCAGCGGGCGAGAAAAGTACTGCCGCGGCAGCGTGGGCGATGGTCTCGTGCTTTGCGATCTCGCTGAGCGGCATGGCGTAAACGTAGGTCATGTTCATGGCCAGATAAATCGCGCCCACCGCGAGCACTCCCAAAACCATGGCCAGCGGAACATTTCGCCGCGGTTCTTTGACTTCGCCGGCGACCCAGGTGATGTAGACCCATCCGTCGTACGCCCAAAAAACGGCGATCAAGCCGACGCCGAGAGCGGAAATCAATTGCGCGGGGCCCAATCCCATAGTTAGACCACCGGGCGCCTGCGAACTGAAATTCGACCAATGTCCTTTGCCGATGGCGAATCCCAGGAAAACGAAGGCTGCCATGGCGGTGAACTTCGTCCAAGTGGAAACATTTTGCAGAAGCGCGCCCCAGCGCAATCCGACAACGTTCACATAAGTGAGGACGGCGATCAGCAGCAACCCGACAGCATGCGCGCGCGTAAACGGCATGCCCGCAATGAGAAGATCACATGCTCCTGCGAAATGGCCGGAATGATTTCCCCATGTAGGCCGCCGAAGCGACGGAGAGCGCGGCGATGGTGCCACCGTTGGCGACGGCGAACAACATCCAACCGTAAAGAAATGCAACCAGGTCGCCGTAAGCTTCGCGGAGGTAAATGTACTGTCCGCCAGAATCGGGAAACATGGAGCCGAGTTCGGCGAAGGCGACGCAAGCGCACAGCGATATCACTCCGCCAAGAACCCACACCAAAAAAAACAACGTTGGATTCGGCAACGGTCCGGCAATATCTTTGGCGGTGAGAAAAATAGAAGAGCCGATGATGCCGCTCACCAGCAGCAATACCGAGTCAAGCAAACTGAGCCCGCGGACGAGACTCGGCTTCTGATTGGACGCTTCGGTTTCGGGAGCCAGGGACGCGGGAGTGGGATTCATCAAGTAGCCGGTCAGTTCTTCATCCCATGCCCAGTTCGTCGGAAGATTCCAGCGGCGTTCCGCAACGGCGGCAGATGACGGCCGAGCAATCGCCGCAGGTCAGCGGATCGCTGACCTCTACCGCGCACACTGGACAATAGAGCACCACTCCGGGTGGCCTGTCTGGCGCTGCTTTCGGGGTGATCTCCATAAACACGAAACTGTAACACAATACGCGGTGTTTCTTACTCGGGTGGCTTTCGCAGGATCAGGTCGCCGTCGGTTGGCGGCAGCGAGAAGGGAAACTGCCAGATTTTGTCTTTCATCCAGACGCCGAGAACAAAATCCTCCCGGTCCTTCCACGGGCCGATCCACTTATTGTTGGTGGTGAACAAGACCCAGCCGTGCGCTTCTGGATTGCCCGGACTCAAAATCACCGTGTCAGGATAGAGGGTCTGCGTGCTCAAGAACTCAATGAACTCGGCAGCTTCCTTCTGGTATACGCGCAAGAGAGCCGTTTTTTCTTCGGCGATCTTGGGATTCTTTTTGATCTGACGCTCAGTCTCGAAGATCTTCGTATCCACGTCATTCTGCAATCTGTTGGAGAGTTCCGCGGGGTCCGCGTAGGGCTCAAGAATGTCGTGATGACGAACGAAGTCGATGCGCACGTCCGCCGGAAATTCAAATTTGCTCTGACCCGTGTACGTCACACTTATGTACGCAGCGAAGAGGCCATAGAAGCGGCGACGGCTCTGTGACAGTTCCCGTGAGTCCATCAGGAGTGTGACGGTAAGGTCGCGCTCCGTCATCGTCCAGAGGTATTTCCCGTCATCGCGGCGTTCGAATGTGCAACCGGGCGCACCGGCGGTCCAGCGCACCGCGGGCAATTGCTTCTCGCGCGCTCGGCTGAAGGGCGCAGCCAGGGACACGCAAACCACCAGAGCTAGTTTTGCCTGCCACAAATGTGTCCGCGAGAAATATGATCGCCACATGACTGATGAAACCAGGCCAGAGTACCGAACGCGCGAAGATTGGGCAAGCTTGTGCGATGGTCGGAGCGTCGGCACAAAAATCTTACAAAATAATTTGGCCCTCTCGCGGAGGGCCGTTTTATGCAGGTTTTGCAATGGTGAGCGCGGCAGGATTCGAACCTGCGACCCACGCCTTAAAAGGGCGTTGCTCTACCACCTGAGCTACGCGCCCCACCGATTTCAATCTAACACATTTTCTTCCGCAAATTAGTCCGGCAGGCGCTGCCAAGGAGTAGAGAGCCCTGTCGCAATCTCCCGCCCTAACAAACCTCTCTAGCAAACCTGGATTAGGATATCCCCATGGCTGTCCGCCGCATCGCCGAGCCCATCCTCGACGCCGAAGAGCGCTTTGAAGGCTTCGAAAACCTGATGCCGTTCAAGGTGCAGAATATTCTTCTCGTTTCCAGTCTTTACGATTCCTTCATTCTTCGCGAAGACGGGCGGCTCAACGAGTTGCTCATCGACGAATCGCTTGAACTCAACCTCCGGCAGATCCCAGGGATTACGCACGTCTCCAGTTGCGCGGAAGCGGTTGAGCTGGTCAGTTCTCAACCGCAATTCAATCTGATCGTCACCAATCTCGCAGTGGGCGACATGGACGCGGCGCAGTTGGCGCGCGAGGTGAGGCAGGCGGGGCTGGATGTTCCGGTCGTCGTGTTGGCCTACGACTATCGCGAGATCAAGAATTTCGTGGCGCGCAATCCAGTCACCGAAATCGAACGCATTTTTCTCTGGCAGGGCAACGCCCGCATCCTGATCGCGATCGTCAAGTACATCGAGGATAAGCGCAATGTCCAGCACGACACGCGGGCCATCGGAGTGCCGGTGCTGCTGGTGGTGGAGGATAACATCCGCTATTACTCGTCGTTCCTGCCCGTGATCTATACCGAACTGATCAAGCAATCGCGGCGCGTGATCCAGGAAGGGATCAACGTGGCGCACAAACTGGTGCGCATGCAGGCGCGGCCGAGAATTCTGCTGAGCTCGAACTTCGAAGACGCGGCCCGGCTGGTGCAGGAGTATCGCAATTATCTCTTCGGTGTTGTGTCAGACGTGGAGTTCCCGTGGGAGGGCAAGCCGAGTCCGGAGGCGGGTTTTGAACTGGCGCGCATGGTGAAGAGCCTGGTGCCGGACGTGCCCGTAGTTTTGCAAACCAGCCGCACCGAGTTCCGCCCCCGGGCGCATGCCGAGGGCTATTCGTTTCTGCGCAAGCGTTCGCCCACGCTGCTGAAAGACCTGGGCGAAATACTGATCGAGCAATTCGGGTTCGGCGACTTCGTGTTTCGTCTCCCGGATTCAACCGAGGTCGGACGCGCGAAAGACATGAACGAACTGGAAGAACAATTACAATCGGTTCCCGCGGAAAGCATCGTCTTCCACTCGCAGAGTAACCACTTCTCCCATTGGCTGATGGCCCGCACCGAGTTTGCCCTCGCGGCCAAGCTCCGCCCCCGAAAAGTTTCCGATTTTTCGAGCCCCGAACATCTGCGGCGCGATCTGATCGAATCGATCAACGAGTACCGCCTCGAACAAAACGAAGTCCTCATCGGCGACTTCAAGGCGAACACTTTCCAGACCTCGGAATCAAATTTTCTGCGCATAGGCTCCGGATCCCTTGGCGGGAAAGCTCGCGGCCTCGCCTTTGTGCGCCATCTTTTGCGCAAAAGCCGCATCACGCGCCGCTTTCCCGGCGTTCGCATCTCGGTGCCTCCCGTCGTGGTTCTAGCGACGGGTGTGTTCGACGAATTCGTAAACGAGAACGACCTACTGGACTTTGCCTTGCATTGCGAAGACGACGCTGAAATTCAGCGGACGTTCCTGGCCACACCGCTATCCAACTCGCTCACCGAAGACCTGAAATCGTTTCTGGCCGAGGTGACCCATCCGCTGGCGGTGCGCTCGTCGAGCCTGCTGGAGGATTCGCAATACCAGCCCTTCACCGGCGTGTATGAGACCTTCATGCTGGGCAACCAGCAGGCAAATCTTGACGAGCGACTTGCGGCGTTGAGCGAGGCCATCCGACGCGTCTACGCCTCCACCTTCAGCCGTCATGCCAAAGCCTACGTGCGGGCCACGCCCTACCGTCTGGAAGAAGAAAAAATGGCGGTGATTCTGCAGCAGGTTGTGGGCACGCGACATGACGCCCGCTTTTATCCGGATTTCTCCGGAGTCGTGCGCTCGCACAATTTTTATCCCGTCCCTCCGATGACTTTCGAAGACGGCATCGCGGCTGTCGCTCTGGGGCTCGGCCGCGCCGTGGTGGATGGCGGAAAATGTTTGACTTTCTGCCCGCGCTATCCGCGGAACCTCGTGCAGTTTTCTTCGGTAGAAGACATATTGGCCAACTCGCAGACAGAATTCTGGGCCCTGGAGTTGGATGGCGCGTTTGACGGGCGTCCGGGGCATTGGCACGAGAGGCGGTTCAGCCTCGCTGCCGCCGAGAGCGATGGCACACTGCGCGCAGTGGCCTCGACTTACTCCAAAGACAACCACGCAGTCTACGATGGAGTAAGCCGGCCGGGCGCGCGCATCGTGACTTTTGCTCCCATGCTCAAGCACGGCACCTTCCCGCTGGCTGACATTCTGGATGTACTGGTTCGGGCAGGTGAGGATGCGCTGGGCCATCCCGTGGAAATCGAATTTGCCGTGCGTCTGCCTCAGCAGGCTGACCCCGTGACTGACGAAGCAACTGACGAAGTAACTGACGAAGCAACCGGCCGCGCGGCTGAATTTGGTTTCCTGCAGATTCGCCCGCTGACGCTGGCGCGCTACAGCGAAGACCTGGCCTTGGACGATGTGCAACCCGAACGATTGATCTGCCAGTGCAGCAAAGTTCTGGGCAATGGCCGCATTGAGGGCCTGCACGATGTCATCGTCGTCGATTCGCAACGCTTCGAACGTGGCCGCAGTCAGGAGGTCGCCACGGCGGTAGCTCGATTCAATCACCGGCTCAATGCGGATCACCGGCCCTATCTGCTGATCGGGGTGGGGCGTTGGGGATCGAACGAACCCTGGCTGGGCATTCCGGTCGAGTGGGATGAAATCTCCGGCGCGCGCGTAATCGTGGAGGCCGGATTCCGCGATTTTCGCGTCACCCCATCGCAGGGCAGCCATTTCTTTCAGAACCTTACTGCTTTTCAGGTTGGTTACTTCACCGTGAATCCAGACGCCGGAGAGGGATCGATCGATTGGCAATGGTTGATGGAACAACCGGCCGTCGAAGAGCAAGGTTGCGTGCGCCACTTGCAGTTTGCCGAACCGATCCGCGTGGTGATGAATAGCCACACCAGTCAGGGCGTGATCTTCAAGCCCGAAGCGCACCACGGCGAAGGCGCAACCTGAGAGCGGCGGGGCAACGTAAGCCGCGGCAATGTAAATTAGATGCCATGGTTACCATCCGCTGCAGTGCCGTGCTCTTTGACTTGGACGGCGTGCTCATTGATTCCACTCCCGCGGTTGCGCGAGTGTGGCATGGATGGGCGGTTGAACATGGCCTTGATCCGGAGACGGTGATCCACATGGCGCACGGCCGCCCGAGCCGAACTACCATTCGCGAGCTTCTGCCCGAATCGGATATTGACCATGAAGATCGCGAAGTCGAACGCCGGGAAATGGCGGACCTCGATGGTGTGGTCCTGCTGCCGGGAGCCGGACAACTCCTGCACAGCCTGCCTCCGGAACGCTGGACCATTGCGACCTCATGTACGCGCGCGCTGGCTGAGGTGCGCCTGCGGACGGCGGGGTTGCCCGTTCCCAAGACCATGGTCACCTCGAGCGACGTGAAGATCGGCAAGCCCGACCCGGAGCCTTACCTGAAGGCGGCGGCAAAGCTCGGGTTTGCTGCCTCCGATTGCATCGTGGTCGAAGATGCAGCTGCTGGAGTTCGCGCGGGAAAGGCTGCCGGCGCCAGAGTGATTGCATTTCTCACAACGATGAACCGCCGCAGCCTGGAAGAAGCCGGTGCCGATTGGATCGTTAACAACTGCGCTGACATCACAGCGTCCTGTGATGACGAACATGGTCTCCGACTGAGGCTCACGCTTTAATTAGGTCCGAGCCGTTCCCGGGAAGTCATTTACGCGCAGCCGTGGGCTCAACTAGAATCCTGTGTTCGTTGGTCCAGAGTTCGTTGATCCAGAGTTTGTTGATCCCAAGATCGTTGATCCAGGTTCGTCGATCAAGGGTTCGCTGCGAGTTGCCCGCAAGTGTAGGATTGATGCGAGCCGTACGGTTCCAACTGTCTTAGTCGCGACACAAAATTGCTAAACAGGCAGGGCCTCGTGATTATTGGTGCACCGAAAGAAAGTTATCCGGGCGAACGCCGGGTTGCCCTCGTTCCGTCAGTTATCCCGACGCTGACCAAAGCGGGTTTCGAAGTCCACATACAGTCCGGCGCCGGGGTCGAAGCCGGGTATCCCGACTCCCAGTATGCCGACAAGGGCGCGAAGATCGTCGCCGACCGCGCCGCGGTGTTTGCTGCCGCTGACATTGTTGTGCAGATTCTTTGTTACGGCTCCAACGACGTGACCGGCAAACAGGATGTGCCGCTTTTTCGCCGTGATCAAATTCTCATCGGATTTCTGCGTCCCTTTGGCTCGGCGGAGATCGTGCAGGAGATTGCGCACGCGGGCGTCACCGCGTTTTCCGTCGAATTGATGCCCCGCTCCACGCGCGCCCAAAGCATGGACGCGCTCTCCTCGATGGGAACGGTTTGCGGATACAAAGCCGTGCTGGTAGCAGCCGACTCCCACCCGCGCTTTTTTCCCATGCTCACCACCGCGGCCGGAACCATAACTCCCGCCCGCGTGTTCGTGATCGGCTGCGGCGTCGCCGGACTGCAGGCGATTGCGACCGCGCGCCGCCTGGGCGCGGTGATTTCCGCTTACGATTTAAGGCCCGCGGCGAAAGAGCAAGTGCAGAGTCTTGGCGGACGTTTTGTTGAGCTGCCCATCGAGGCAAAAGACGCGCAGGATGCCCGCGGATATGCGCGCGCTCAGGACGAAGACTTCTACCGCCGTCAGCGTGAATTGCTCGGAAAAGTGGTGCAGGAAAGCGATGTGGTAATCACCGCGGCGGTGATTCCCGGGAAAAAATCGCCGGTGCTGGTAACCGAAGACATGGTGAAGGGAATGGCGCCAGGTTCGGTGATCCTCGATCTGGCCTCGGAACGTGGTGGCAACTGCGAGCTGACTGAAACCGGCAAGACGGTGGTCAAACACGGTGTGACAATCATCGGAGCAATCAACCTGGCCACGGGCGTGCCTTATCACGCGAGCATGATGTACGCCCGCAACATCACCGCCTTTTTGACTCACTTAATAAAAGATCAAAAGTTGAATCTGAACCTCGAAGATGAAATTGTGCGCGAGACTCTGCTCACTCACGGCGGCGAAATTGTGAACGCCCGCGTCCGAGAGTTTTTTAAGTTGCCTGCGCTGGCGTCCGTGGGCGGTTGATGGTTCATATTGTTGATGGGCCGGGCGAGGACGACCGGCGCTCCACGAACTAATACGGAGGAAAGATGAACAGCAGTTCGAATCTGATCAACGCACTCTTTATTTTTGTGCTCGCCGGGTTCATCGGATTTGAAGTAATCCGGCGAGTCTCGCCCCTGCTGCACACTCCGTTGATGTCGCTCACCAACGCTCTGGACGCGATCGCGGTGGTGGGCGCGATCGTGCTGGTGGGCGAGCACAAGAGCACACTCTCCACCGTTTTCGGATTCATCGCCGTGGTCGCCGCCACCAGCAACATCGTTGGCGGCTTCTTAATCACCGACCGTATGTTGAAGATGTTCAAAACCAGCCGTCCCGCGGCGCAACCCGCGGACAAATCGGTGACCAAATAATGACTGGCGAATTCGCAGGCGGCCAAGTCATCATCGAGCTTCTATATCTCATCGCGAGCGTGCTCTTTATCCTCTCGCTGAAGTGGATGAGTTCGCCAACCACGGCCCGCCACGGCATCTGGGCGGGCGAAATTGGCATGGTGCTGGCGATCGGCGGCACGCTGCTCAACCACGGCATGAGCTACCACCTGATCGTCATTGCGCTGGTACTCGGCGCCATGATTGGCGTTCCACTCGGAGAAGTGGCGATGACAGCGGTTCCGCAGCGGACCGCGCTCAGTCACGCCTTTGGCGCGCTCTGCGTCACGCTGGTCGGCTCCGCCGAGTTTTATTTGCGCACACCCGATATCTCGCGCTTCATGATGGCGGTGCTGTCCCTCGAAGTCATTCTCGGAGGGTTGACCGTGACTGGCAGCTTGATGGCTGCCGGCAAGCTGCAGGAGATTCTGCCGCAGCGGCCGCTGACTTACAAGGGTCAGAACCTGGTCAACTTTCTGTTGCTCGCCGGCGCCCTGGTTATCGCCGTAACTCTGGTCCTGCATCCGGAATCCAAGTCACTGTTTCCGTTCATGGTCCTGATCGCGCTGACGTTTGGCGTGTTATTGATCATCCCCATCGGCGGCGCGGATATGCCGACAGTCATTTCGTTGTTGAACGGCTATGCCGGGCTGTCGGCAGCGGCTATGGGTTTTGTCCTCGACAGTAAACTGCTGATCATCGCCGGCGCGCTCGACGGATCGTCGGGCCTCATCCTCTCGATCATCATGTCGAAGGCCATGAACCGCTCCTTCACCAACGTCTTGTTCGGAGCCTTTGGTCAGGTGCAAGCAGCGGCGGCTGCGGGAGAAGAAGCCAGAGCTGTTCGCAGCGCAACCCCGGAAGAAGCCGCGGCCATTTTATCGGCCGCGAACCGCGTCATCGTGGTTCCCGGATACGGCATGGCTGTAGCCCAGGCGCAGCACAAAGTTCGCGAACTTTACGATGCTTTGACCAAGCGCGGAGTGGACGTGCGCTTCGCCATTCACCCCGTGGCCGGACGCATGCCCGGCCACATGAACGTCCTGCTCGCCGAAGCCGATATTCCCTATGACCGCCTGATTGAGATGGATGAGATCAACGGCGACTTCCCGCAGACCGATGTCGCCCTGGTGATTGGCGCCAATGACGTCACCAACCCTGCCGCGCGCTCCGATGCCTCCAGTCCCATCTACGGCATGCCTATCCTCGACGTCGACAAGGCCCATACCGTGATGGTCATCAAACGCAGCATGAATCCTGGCTTCGCGGGCATCGATAACCCGCTCTACTATCTCGATAACACGCTGATGTTGTTTGGAGACGCCAAGGCCTTTGTCGGCAGCATCGTGCGCGAACTCGGCGGTGGACACGGCTAGGTGAGTGGTTGACTGCAGAAATCAGACGGGCCTCAGTCCAGCGCGAGGACTTCGCGCTGTCTGCGGCCCGCCCGCTGTTTAGGCCGCTTTTTTCATCTGTCTTATTTTGGCCCAACGTGCTTTCTGGGCCAGAGAAATTCTCCGGCGCCCTGCCGCGGAAAGAACGCGCTTGGTACGACGTGGCGTTCCGGTGTGCACGGTTGCGCCCGAGCCTCGGGTAAGCTTTTCCAGAACCGAAATAGCTTCCCCAAGCTTTTGGACTTGGTTCTGAGCATCCCGGCGTTCCTCGCGGAGCCGGTCAATTGCCTTAGCGATGTTTGTCATCAGTACCCCCTCGGGTAACTACCGTCGGCCATTGTATTACTAAGTCACCGTTTGTGTCAGAATTTATTGCTAGCCTGACCGGGAATTACACGGAGCCTGTTGACACCGAGCTAATGAGCAGAAACATAACGATTCCAGCACGCAGGCGGCCCGCCCACAGCCTCATCCCAAGGGTGGTAACAGCCCCGACGACCCGAACAGGAAGAGAGTACCAACCGCCAGGCTATAGATCGCAGTGAGCGCGGTAACCACAAACTGAAAGCGCGGCAGCCGCGAACTGAGACCAAAAAGTCCGACCGCCGATGCGGTCATTACCGTATTCATCACCAGCAATCCCGCGATAAACATGGCCAGGCCGACAAAGCCCTTGCCGATCCCGCCAAGATTGGCCGCAAGCAGGAAGATCATCAGTTGGCTCGGCGTCTCCGCACCGAGCCCATGCACAACCCCGATCATGAGTACGGTTTTCGCATCGTAATCCCAGGTCTTATCCTCCGGTCGCGGGACGTCGTGCTCGTGCCAGTAGCTTTTCATTTTCCAATGCACCCAGCGCGCGGCCGCGGCCATCAGGTGAAAGCGGTTGCGAGGAGTTGGATTCCCCGTGAAAAGCGATCCCAGAACGTACACTCCCAGGATCAGCAAGGTCAGTCCTACCAAGCGTTCAGCGATGCGATCGATGCCGTGAGGCAGCGAGAGTTGAAACACGATGACCGCGCTGCCCAGCACAACAACCATGGCCGCGTGTCCCAGTGCATAGAGCAAACCAAGCCGCATGCCGCGCCAGCGACTGGTCTGCACGCTGGTGATGTCAGAGATGGCGGCGATGTGGTCGTAGTCGAAGCCGTGACGGAATCCCAGGACCGCCGCCGAGAGGAGCGCAAGTTGAAGGCTGTTCGGTGTGACGGTCATGATTGCGTGCGGGGCCAATCTGAATGCCACTCATTGTTCCACATGCGGTCAACAATCGCCATGCTCGGCGGCGTCAATCCGTCTAACGCCAATCCGTCTAACGTCAATCAGTCTAAAATCAGTTATCCCCTTACCGACCAAAAAACGGCTACAATGGCGGCAATCCAATCGTTATCGGAGGTAGCTGTGAAGCCGATCCGTCCTTATCGCGGTGTTGCAGTATGGTGTGTGGTCTTCTTCGCTCTCGTGCCGGATATGTGCGCTCAAGAAGCGACTCCTCCCAGGCACATCGGAGTTCCGCAGGACTGGTCACAGCACCATATCGTCTTCAGCCGCGACGCGCTCGCGCGGCACCCGGACCTGATTGACCGCGAACCGCGCATTCGGTATCAGGAAATGCAGCGTTGGCAGGTTCCGAGTTTTGGTGTCTTCCATGGCGCCGATCCTTTGCCGGCTTCCGCAAAAAAAACCGGCCTCAGCCGCGATTGGAACGTTGGTATGGCGGGCCATATTCAGGCAGATACTTTTCCAGCCAAATATTCGTTCGATCCCAGCGCTGCGCCCGATTGCACCAATGACTACGTTGTCTTCGGACTGAACATCGCCGAGACCCCCCACGGCACCGGTGCCGGCGCCAATCTTGTCGCTTTCCACAATCTCTATGTCGACCCAGCTGGGGACGGGCTCTGTCCCGTCCGCACCTCGGGTGCTGGCCTCACCGCCCCTACGCCGTTCTTTGCCTATAACATCACCACTGTCCATGGAGGCAGCATCCTAACCTCCCCGGTCCTTTCCGAAGACGGAACGAAGATCGCCTTCGTCGAAAGCATTCCTGCAAATGCCGGTCTGGGTATTGCCGCCCAAGCCATTTTCCACGTCTTGACTTGGACCGCTGGCCAAGGCACGCCCCTCGATTCCGCTGCGCCCACTATGACTAATGTGCCCTTAATCCCACCGTCCCCGCTCGCCACGGCGGACGACACCACGTCATCGCCGTGGGTAGACTACACCACCGATACAGCCTACGTTGGCACGGACAATGGCGTGCTCTACCAAATTGTGGGAGTCTTCAAGACAGGGTCGACGGTTAGCGGATCTCCATGGCCGATTACGCTCACGGGCAACCGCCTGAGTTCTCCTGTTCTCGACTCGAATCTGGGCTTGCTGATGGTTGGGGGCTATATCAATGGAACCCTTTACCAGGTCACCACGTCGGGCTTGAACGCGGGCGCGGTTGCGACGCTCCAGGTTGGATACACCGGCAATGGCAGCCTCAACCCCGGTATCGTGGCCCCGCCTATTGTCGATGTCGCAAACGGCACGACCTTCGTTGTTAGCGCATATGGCACCTTCATCGTCACTACCCCCCCGAGCTTTACCGCTATTCTTCTCGAAGCCGACACCGCCACTCTGGGTGCCGAAGTGCTCGAGGTAGCCGATCTTGGCCAAGGCAACACCGTCGGCACCCCTGCACCCGTGCTCCACCTTTACGAGCCCGCTTTCAGCAATGATTACTACAACGATCCTACAACTGGAGTAATCAGCCTTTGCGGAACCGGCGTGGCCGACACCACTCCCTGGCAGTATGTCTTCGGATTCGGCAGCGGGGACGTCATGAACGCGGCCACGCCCGTGATGTCACAGTCACTCAACGCTTCCGCCTCCGCCCGCTGTACGGGGTGGACGGAGTTCTTCAATCCCAATGTCCCTAGCGGAGGAAGCGATTTCTTTTTCTTCGGACTTACCCAGGACTGCAATGGGACGACGGGTGGCGCAGTAGACGGCTGTGTGGTGGCGCTGAGCACGAACGGTAGCGCCACCGGTTATACCCAAGCCGCAACAAGCGTGACTATCGATAACGGCCCCAGTGGGATTATCGTCGATAACTACAGTACGGCGGCGCAGGCTTCCAGCATCTATTTTACTTCCGCGGTCCACGACGCCGCGTATAAGTATACCCAGAACGGCCTGAATTAGATGTCTCCAGAGTACTAGAGCCCTGGTTGCAGAGTAGCTCTCCATCGGTTGCCTTTCCGTTCATCTCGTGGGCAATCGATTGCACGCGCGATGAAAAAGGTTGCGGGCGGAGTAAAGCTAACTAACTGAAGATAAAGATTCAAGTTTTGTTCAAAACTGGAAGGCGAATTGCCCACATCCCTGGCGATGCAGTGTCTCTGGCCGAGCACTAAGACGACGAGCAGGAAGGCACTCGCGGCAGCCGTGTTAATGGCGGGCGTCGTATTGGCCGGCTTCAGCGGTGTTCTCTCCTGGGGTTCCGTAACGTCCGCAGTAGCTTCTCCGTCCATTACCCCACGTCGCATCCCGCTCGCGCAATTGGAAAAGCAACTGCGCCGCGTCCCGGCGCACATCTCCGAGTTCGCTCCCACATCGCAACCGCTGGCCCTGCCAAAATGTGGACACGTCCGTCCGCCCGAAGCCTTGCTTACTCCCGACCCGCTGCTCTACGTTCAAGATGACGATCTGCATCTGCATGTCCGTGTCAGTTTCATTGTCGGATCCGACGGACACGTGCACAGCCCCTTCGTTCTGGATAGCGGCGGCCCCGTGGAAGACAATATCGTGCTGCGCGCGGTCCGCTTCTGGCGCTATCGTCCCGCGCTCTGCAACGGCGTCCCCACCGATTCCGAGGCGTTGGTAAGATTCAGCATCCCCTAGCGTGCGAATTCTCCTACAATGTCAGCGATGAGGTTGCCGTGAGCGCAGACCATCCCGATCCTCCCGATCCAAAGCTCGACCGAGGGCCCGAGCGAGTGCCCGGCCGAGAACGAGAGACCGACCAGCCCGTCGAAGGCACGGAGATCGAACAGTTTTTTCAGCGTCTCCCGGGCAGCTTTCACTGGCCGAAGCCGAATGCGGAAGCGGTCGCGGCAGCCGTGGAAGCCATCCAACGCATGGCGGGCGGCAGCGCGGTTGCGCACGGCCTGGCGGCGGCCGGTGACCTGGTCGAGCCGGGGTTTCCCTGCTCAGCCTGTGGAGGTTTGCTACCGGCCGATGCGCGCTTTTGTATCTCGTGCGGAACCCCTCAGGAGCCTGCATCCAGCGATGGTAATGCTGGTGATCCTGCCGCTCAGCGGCCATCTCGCGCCGGTGCGCAACATCACTTTCACCACCACTATCATCATATTGTCCCGAGTTCCGCCGTCTCCGGCCATGCCACTGCATCCGGTGCACCCTCTGCCGAGTCCGAGTCCGGTGCTCCTCGCGGCCGCGCTCCCGCTTCGGCGGCCGCCGGTGTTGCGGGAAAATCGCCCGGCGGCCGCGCCGAAGCCGGTGCTCGCCAGGTTGTCCAGGACTGGGCGCAGGCCTGCAACACCAGGCACATCGACGACCTGCTCGAACTTTACGCTGCCGACGCTACGCTCATCCGTTCCAGCGTTCCGCCAGTTCGCAGCCTGCCTGCGATCAGGGAATTTCTCATCTCGCTGCTTGAGGCCGGATTGGGAGACGTGGAAATGGAATCGTTGCGCGTCGAAGTGATGGGGGAGATCGCTCTTGATCTCGGCCGCTGCAAAATGCTTGTGCCCGTAGCCATGGGGAAGCGTCGCGAAGAGCGCGGAAAATATCTGATCGTCCTCGTGCGCCAACCCGCCGGCACCTGGAAAATCCTCGCCGATTGCTGGTCCGCCGATCTGGCGGTCAGCGCCCCGCCGACGCCGGAACCCGCTGTCCGGAAGACAAGCGAACCGATCCCGCCTCTACGCAAGCCGCGCTGAAATGCACAGCGGAGATTCCTCACAATGACGATAAAACGATGACCATGAAGCTCCACGGCATTGAAGCCTGCGTCTTCGACGCCTACGGCACGCTCTTCGACGTCAACAGTGCCGCCCGCACCGCCCAGGATTCGCTAGGAGAGAAGTGGCAACCGCTTGCCGAGTTGTGGCGCGCCAAGCAATTGCAGTACACCTGGCTGCGTGGCCTGGCCGGGCGCCACGCGGATTTTTGGCAGGTGACGGGCGATGCCCTTGACTTCGCCCTGGCGACGCTACAAATCGAAGATCCGAAGCTACGCGCCCGGCTGATGAATCTATATATGGCTTTAAGCGCCTACCCGGAAGTCCCCGGCACTTTGAAGCGCTTGAAGGCCGACGGCATGAAGCTTGCCATCCTCTCCAACGGGACGCCCGCCATGCTCGCTGCGGCGGCGGCGAGCGCGGGCATCGCCGACCTGTTCGATGCCACGTTGTCGGTGGAGGAAGTGAAGGTCTACAAGCCGCACCCTTCCGTCTACGGGCTAGTCTGTGAGCGGCTCAACGTGGTTGCGGCCCACGTCTGCTTTCTGTCTTCCAATGGCTGGGATGCATACTCCGCCAAGGCGTTTGGTTTCCGCGTCCTGTGGTGCAACCGCTTCGGCCAGACGTCCGAGCGTATCCCGGAGACGCCCGACGGACAGATCGCCACGCTCGCCGAGTTGCCCGATATTGTTCTGGGTTAATGGGAAGTTGGTTGGTGAAGCGCCGGGCGCCCCGCCCGGCCACGCAGGGCCGAGGACCAAGGGCGCTCGCGAGACATCCATCTCACCGCCAATAAGACTGTTCGCGCGGTGGGTTCTAGTGGCTATACACTGTAGTCTGCGGATTGTAGTTTTTCCAGTCGAACCAGTAATCCTTCAAGAAACTGATCTTCTCCAGACACTGTCCCAAAGCCGGCCCGCTCGTCGCGCATCCCGCAAAATTCCACGTGTTGCCTAGTGAATCGAGCAATCGCCACTCTAAACTTTGTCCATCGCTCTGCGTGTCGCGATAGAGTTCAATGTCCTGTCCATTCCACTGCGAGCGGAATATGCGCACCGACTCACCATCCGGCCCGGTCACCACAACCACGGGGACGCCGGCGATCTTGTCCTCGACCGGGCTCGCGCCACGCACTTTTGCCAAAGGAAAAGCCCGCGCCTGCCCGCCCATCGCGACTCCCAGAACGACGTCGCGATCCTTAAGTCCTTGCCCGGGAAATGTCAGCGGCACCGGATACTTTGCGACTTCTTCTTCCCACTTCTTGTCGTAGTCGTTATCACCATGCCCCGGAACCGGCGCCAGCACCAGAATTTTCCCGTGCCCCTGATCATGCTCCTGCAACGATTCGGACTTCCACAACCCGAACGTGAGTTCGTCATTCGGCATCAATTCCAGTGCGCTGCCTGCCAGTTCGCCCGCGATCGCCCGCCCCGTGACCTGCTGCCACCACGAGCCCGTCTCGCGATCGCGCATCAGAAAATTCTGATTATTGATCCCAGCCAGATAGAAATGCAGCTCGCGTCCTCGCGCTATTCTCTTCCACACCAGACCGGTGTGACAGAGCGTTCAATAAGTGACGACGATCGGTACTGTCGCTACCGTATCGTTCAGGATGTGATGGTAGGCCATCTGGACGATCGGATAAGCGCGCGCTTCCTGCCCGATTCTAACCGCCATCACCATTTCCTTGTCGCTGAGGCGGGCATCGCCAGCTGGGACGAACCCTGCAGCCGTAATCGGGTTGAACATCCATTCAAAATAGTTCTGCCGGACCATCACCGCCGACGCCGCGCTTAGCACCAACGCCGTCACGATGCCCGTCCGCAACCATATCGACGCGCTCCGCCACAGACGCCAGCCCAGCGCCATCATACCCACCAGCGCAGCCACGGTGAGCGCGGGCGCAATCCGCTTCACTGCGATCGCCAGCCCCAGCGCCCACTCCGACTGGTGACGGAATGGCCGGATCACAAACGCCGGAATCAGAAACAGGCTCAGCGAAAACACCGCCAGCAGCCCCAGCAGCAGCCATAGCCCTCGACTCCCAGATCCATTCATCGATCTATTCATCACTCAAATCGTCGCCGAAGATTCATCCATTCCCATTGCCGCGCGGGAATTTCAACGCGAAGAAAACTAAAATCGAGGATAGCACCTTCAGACCAACAAAAACCCCGATCCTCGCGGATCGGGGTGAACTAGCCAGATGAACTGGATTGGTTAAGTGGATCAGTCAGCAAAAGTTGCCGACCGCCCGGTTTAGTCAGTGCGCGTCGTAAGCATCTCCCTGAATCCGAGGCTGTCCACGTCGCGGAACATCGGCGTTCCGGGCGGCAGACCTTGCGGGTTGGAGAAGTCCAAATCGAAACTGTAGGCTCGGGTTGGCGGGTTATATACGGTGTTACAGCACTTGTATACCCCGGTTGCATAGGTTGAGTAATACAAGCTCACGATCGAGCCCATGTAATTCAGGCGTGCCGTTCCAGTTTTCCAGGTAGCGCAGGAAGTTGTGCACGCCCCCGTCGGTCCCGTAATCGTTGGCTACGCCATTCCATGTTGGCTGCGGGAAGTTGATGTTTTTCCCGCCGGCAACCGCAAGCCGGTACCAGGCGCTGTTCGCAACCCGGTTCTGCCCGACGTTGGTGACCGTACCATCGCCGCCGGTGACACTCCAGGCCGGAAGCGCGGCGCCGATACCAAAGCTTGGGAGGTCGAGCCAGCTGTTCGACAGGAAAGTGACCGCGTCGGCGATCGCAGCGGAGGACGAGTGCCCGGCCATGTCTACAGAAGGCGTGTTCCATGCCGTGTCGGTCGAGTTGGTATTGTAATCGCCCCAGATATACACCGGATTCTCCGATGCCACCGTGAAGCCGCCCGGGTCCGCTAACGTTCCAACCGGGCTCAGAGGTACGTTGCCGAGCGAAGCATCGACCAGTCTCAAAACGTGGCGCGCGCCGCTCACCCAGTTCTTGCGCCCGGTGTGGCCGCAACTCGCAATCCGGGCGTTGGCGGCAGTGCCGAACGGATCGGGGGCCGCTGTGCTGTTAATCTGCGTGTTCAAGTTCTTGCCCTGGACCCCTGGTGAACCGGGGGTGGCCTGCGTACCGTAGAAGCCCAATCCAAGGTTCGCCGCGCCGAAGTTATCCAGCGCTCCATTTTCATTGACGTCTTCGGGAGAAACGGTCTTGCCCGCTGGAGTCGGTTCCAGAGCTCCGTCGGGTGTACCCGCGGCGCTGGCGGCGTTGATCACGTCCTCCAGGCCCGCGTCTCCGCTTTTAACCCCAACCGGGTCCGGATTAGTAGCGTTAGGATTGACCAGCATTCCCCGCCGATCGGAGAAATACAGCACATATCCGTTTTGATTCGTGTAATTCACACTGGTGCCGCTGGTTCCAATCGCTCCCGTTAGCCATCGCTTCAGGTTGCCCACATCGATTTCAACGGCATTCATCACCCCGTTGGTCGAGCAGCTATTGTCCGCCACGGTGTTGTCGCGAACCTCGCCTTCGCGGGTATCGTAGAAGTTGATGGGATACCAGTTGAACTGGCTGACGCTCTGGGTTGCCAACCCCGAGAAGGCCAAACTGCCAGTACGGGTTAGTCGCCGCGTTGTCCACCAGAAGCGGCGGCGTGGCGGCCCATTGCGAGCAGTAGGTGGTAGTGACGTGACTAACTGTTACGCTCGTCGTCGCGGTACAACTCGGGGCCATACCCGTGGCCAGCTGCGCATAGTTAGGAATGCCTGAGCTTACCGTGCCGCGATCGGCCGGCTCTTGCAGCAGCAGAATCGCGTTCGGATTGATCGGGTTTGGAGTCGGAGTAAAGTCAGGCGAAGTCGCGGCAGGCCTCCACCCGACTGTGTAGGCGCCGTCATACCCCGCGCGAATCCCAGGGCCAGCCATTCGTTGGTTACCGGGACCCACACGCCGGAATTATTCAAGTATTCCACGCGCAGGTAGCCATCGATCAGGTTCCAGGTTGCGGTCTGTGCGGCCACAGCGGTCGAGTTGTTGACGGCGGCCACGCCATTCACGGCGTAATACGGTGATGTCGGTGCCGCCGGGCAGCCCGTAGGAACGCCGTCCTGTATAGCACTAAAGGCGGTTCCGCTTGTTGATGTGCCTGGTGCTACCGGAGGGCAAAGGGCGAGCGGCGGCGCCACGCTGGTGCTGCTGCCCATGGTGACCGGGGCGCCTGGACCCCCCGCGGGGCCCGTCGGCTGGAGGCCCTGTGCGGTGGGACTCGAGTTATTTGCATTGCCGTACCACGCCAGCGGCGCGTAAGGCCAGTCTGCGCCGTCGACACCGTTGGCGGCAGCAGTAGTGGAAGCAGTCACAACGCCGGCGGATGGTACCGCGTTCGACGCGGCGGCGAAGTACAGATTATAGGTGCCGCCGGATGGCGCCGTGAACGTCGAGGCGTAGTTGCCCGCAGTCATTGGAATTCCATAGGGATTGGTCGCGGTCGCCGCCCGTTGCCGTCGCCTGCGCAGTCGTGATGTTCGCCAAGCGGACGTTTTCGGATCGGAAAATCCGCTCCCGTTCAGAAAATCCGCCGGACTGTCGCTCAGCTCCACGTGAATCGTAGCCAGGTTCCATTCGCGCGACTGGGCCAGCGCCGAATTCGGGTCTCTCGCCTATCTCCGGCCGGCGAATGATTTGGAAAGTCTGCACCGCCCCGACGGTCGTGCCCGAACCACTCACGAAAGGCATCGAAAGATCTTTGGCGCCCGTCCCCGGGGTTGTCTTACTTCCATAGTTCCCGTTGATGAACTGAAGACCACTAGTAGTCTTGGAAAAAGTATTCCAGGCGGTGCTGTTATAAGTCGACTGCGGCGGATTTCCACCCGCTCCCGTCCACGCTGCCGTCACCGTAAGGATGCGGAGTTGGTCGCGGTCATGGCCACGCAATTCGTCGTCGGTGTGGTGCAACCATTGGCGGCGTTCGGAACATCTACCGTGCCGTTATAGTTGGTCGCTGCGTTGTAACCGTTGGCTAACTGCGTCCGAACCACGTTGCCGTATGCCTCTACCTTGTTGTGAAAAGTCAGAGTGCTGCCCGGCCCGACGAACGGGTACAAGTCCCCGTTGGTGTGTACCGGTCCGGCCATGTCAAGATTAGGACCACTGAAGAAAGAGAGATCGCTCTCCGAGAACACTCCGAACTGGAACACCGGAATCAGCGCCACTTGCGCTTGCCGCACCATGCTGACTTCCTGCCCACCGTAGGTCGAGGACGCCGTCGCCAGCATGTTCACCGGAATGATCTGCGCCCACAAACCCGCGTTCGGTCCGCTGCCGGTGATCTGTCCCCAGGTCGCGGACAGGGTTGCCGGGCAAGTCGTCGACTGCGTCGTCCCGGGCATCACCGAATAATTAACAAGGTGAATCCCGCCAGCACCGGCGGCGTGTTGCCCACGGCGCAGATTTGGGCGGCAGTGGGGGCCTGCGCGTTCTGGAACACCAGGGCCAGATTCGAGTACATGGTCTCGATACCGCCTTCGGCGGCGTGAAAGGCCACGTTGTTCCGCAGATCGGTCCCACCCACCTTGCCTTCGGTGTTGACCATCATCATCAGACCGATCGCGATCCCCGACAGCAACAGCAACATCAGCAAGGATGCTATCAGCGTGAATCCCTTGGTGTGCAGTCTCGCGCTCTTCATTCCATAACTCCCCATGGTGTCAGTCCCCATTGCTTTACTCCCCATTGCTCCGTTACCCATCGTCCAACTCCCCTTCGCGATCTTCGCCGCTAATTGGGATAGTTGTTGGTGTACGTCAGATTTCGTGCCGATACCGATGTCTGCAAATCCAATCGTTGATAACCGACCTGACCGTTCTGAAAGCCCTGCTGCGTGCTATCGATCGCCATATTCAGAATGTTGATCTTGGTGATGTCGACGGGGGTAAGTCCTGCCGAAGCGCCAGCCGTGTTGCAGCCATCGGTAGCTGCGCCGGGGTTGGTGCAGTTCACTGCCGGCGCCCCGGTGGCTGTCGTTCCACAGGTCATAGCTGAACTTCAAGTAAACAATGTTTTCCGCCACTGGCATCGGAGTGTGTCCACTGATCTGCCGCATCAGTCGCGCCGGGCTGACGCTGCTGTCGAGGTAATAGGTAATCACCAGAATGCGTACCGGACTCGTTCCAGTGGCGCCCGACGGCCCGCTGTTAAAGAAGTTGGCGCCGGTGGTCTGGTTCATGTGCAGCACATCGCCGGTGGCGAAGTGGACTGCGTAAGTGGTTCCCACCGCGTTTGCGCCCGTCGCAATGGTGCCGCCGTCACTTCGCCGATTACGGTGGCGCCGTTCAAAGGTCATCATCACCAGATCGCCAGGCACCAACCCCACCACCGCATCGTTCACGGCCTGGGGCGCGGCCACGCCCGCCGGCACACAACCCGCTGGCGGAAAAACTGGAGGCAAGCCTGCGGTGAGCGGCGTGGTAGCGGGCCCGAAGGTGATTATCCCTGCCGCCGTCGCCGTCGCGGTATAGCAATTCAAATAAAAGCTGGTGTCCGTATACACCACCGTGACCGCGTCGGTGGCTCCCTGGGCGGTGTTGAGTATTGGCCCGACGTTGTATCCCGTCTCCAATCCGTAAAGGTATGGCGTGCCACCGGTCACTGGATACTTCACCGACGTGCCGTTGATGTAGCAGGCCAACGTCTGATCGCATCCATAGACGGGAGTGGTTCCGGACGGCAGGGCGATCTCCGCACCGTTGCCCAGGCCGGCCCCGGCCAGGCTCAGGTCCCTCGTCAGGATGTTCGAAGCGGCACGAAAGTCTTCCTGCATCTCCGCCCGCTGCGTAACCGTCCAGGTCGCGGACAGCCCCTGGATATAAATCTGCACCGCCGCCCCCAGCACCGCTGTACCCAGTGTTATGGCGATCAACATCTCCAGCAGACTGAATCCACTCTCGCGCTTGGTTGAGCGATTGCTCATAACTCCCCTTTACTTACTGGTATTGCGAAATGAACGAATTCAGAACGTACGTTTTCCCCGTTTTTATCTGGGGAGTGTTATAAGTCACGGTGATCGTCACGGAGTCGCAGAGTAGGCACTACGTTGCCCGATGAGTCCAGCACCGGCGAGATCAGAATCGTGCGCTGGTAACCGGTCAAAGGGATCAAAATATCGTCCGCCGTTTGATATACCCCATCTGGCCCCGGGTCCTGTAGAGTTTGCTCGCCCGCAACCGCGTCGTCGGCCGTGCCATAGATTCCGTCCGCTCCCGCGTTGTAGATCGGTTGCGCGCCAGTCGAATGCAAGATGCCCCCGTTCGATACATTCTGGATTTGGGCCCAGGTGATCTGCGATGTGTTGCGCGCGGTGATGATGCTTTCGTAGGACTCGTTCGCCAGTTGCTTGGCGATCATGTCCGACTGCGACGTTTGCGTCGCCGCCATGGCCAGCCCGAACACGCCCAGCATGCTCACCATGCCCACGGTCAGCACAGCCATCGAGATCACAACTTCAAGCAGCGAAACTCCGCTCTCCGCGTTTCTCCGCAGCCGAGTGTTCCCGCCGCGCCTCATCATTGACGGATCCATTGATAGCCTCCCGTTGCCCCATAGAGCCTCCATCCGTGAATGCGGCCCGTTCCGCCCCAAACATCGATCGCCCGCGAACTCAGCACATTCCCGGTTTGCGAGATGTACACCACTCCGTTATCCCAGCTGTTGCCGCCGGCGCAAGTGAACGTGACTTGCGCGGAACCGTCCGGACAGAAGTAAATAACTGTTGTCGTTGTTCCGCCGCTGTTCCCGGTCGGCGTGTAGCCAAGGTCAATCGAGTTCAACCCCGCGCCGAAGCCGTCCGGAGTCGCCGTGGAGCCAACCGCGGGCTGTTGCGCGAGAAACGACACATCCGTGGGCAATTGATAGGTAACGCTGCTCTGATCGCCCGAAAATGCCGCTGATCCCCCCAGCGCCGGGGCCACAACCACCGTGTTGGGCGTGGTGGCGTTTGAAAAGGTCACCGAGTACGATGTCCGCTGCGATACCGCGTTGTCGCGCGCCTGACGCATCGCCGACAGCGTCGTGTTATACGCATTCGTTACATGCTGCTGCTTCACCGCCGGCATCATGCCGAAGATTGCCACCGCCGCCACGATCATGGAAATCGCCACCACCGACATCATTTCGATCAAGCTGAAGCCGCTCTCCCCATGCCTGCGATGCCGCGCATTTGTTTCCAGGATTCTCATAAGCATTTGCCGTACTTTTGGCTCCCCGCTTCGTGAAACAAAATCGTCAACACAAATTCCAGTAACTGGAATTGCTGATCACCGGTATCTCCCGCGCCCCTTTGTGGATCGCAGTACCGACAACTTTCTAAGTAACTCGATGTTAGGAACTGGCCCGCGGTACGTCAAAGTACCGGGGTACACCGGCCCTCCGTACACTGTCTTTTCGTAAGGTAATCGAGGAGAGGTACGATCGTGCCACACACCCCTTTGTGCGCAAACGCACTCCCTTTCACTGGGCCGCGTACTCGCAATGGGGTCTGCTACTTAAGGCTTGTGCTCACGAACGTTATCCGAAGCTTATGCCCTGCCAGCCGATATCGAAAGATGACGGAAGTCATGGAAGTGGAGTTACGGAAGGTACAGACATGAGAATCTCTGAATCGTACCCCCGGCATGACACCGGTAACTTGTCATTGCCAACGGTGTTCTCTACTATGCGGTTACTATGGACCTTCGCGCCCTAGTGGTGTGCCCGGACAAGGACTCCGCCAGCCTGCTTACGCTCGTCCTGTCCGAACTGGGGATGGCGGCCGAGCATACGCCCTCGATCCCTCGTGGATCGGAGTTGCTCGAAGGGCAGCACTTCGATGTCATCGTCCTCGACTATCGCGCCGATCAAAGTTCCGAGCAATTCCTCGCGCGCTTGCGTCTATCGGCCAAAAATCGCGCCAGCATGCTGATCGTGATTGTCGACAGCGAGTTCAATGCACGCCCGGTTTTCGGGCTCGGCGCCAACTTTGTTCTCTATCGTCCGCTTTCCGCTGAGCGTACCCGCATCAGTCTGCGCGCCGCCCGCGGCCTCATGCGCCGTGAACGCCGCCGCGCTCCCCGCATGCCTCTCAGTTCGACCGCCAGCGTTGCCTGTCCTGGATCGCCTGAACTGAGCGCGGTTATGACCGACCTCAGCGACGGCGGAACTTTGCTGCAAACCGCGAATCGAATTCCGCCCGCATGCAAGGTTTATTTCGAGTTCGCCCTGCCCGGCCAGCAGCAACTGGTCCGTTTGTCGGGCGAGGTTGCCTGGCAGGACGCCAGCGGCCGCACTGGAATTCGTTTCCTCGACGTGCCCCAGTCCTCGCGACGCCTCATTCAGACTTGGCTGCAGCAGAATAATGTCCACGCGGCCGCCGGACCGTCCGCCCAGTCGCCGGCAAGCAAGTCCTCTGCGCGGCCATCGTCCCCAGCTCCGTCTCGCGCCCAGTCCGATCCGGGAGCCGAGCCTAGAGAGGCCGTCCTTGTCTCCAACGCCGGCAACCGCCGCGGAGAGCACCGCCTCAACTGTAAAATAGGAGCGGAAGTCTATCGCCTCGGCACCAGCGTCCCCAATCACTGCACCCTGTCCGATATCAGCGAAGGTGGTTGTTACGTCGAAATGCCATCCCCACTCTCGGGGGACGCTGGGGTAGAGATTCTGGTCCGCACCCCCGACAACGAAATTCAGGATCAGGGGTCAGGTGCTGGCCACCCATCCCGGTTTCGGCATGGGCGTGCGCTTCACCTTCCGCGATTCCGTCGAGCGCGAAGAGATTCTCCGCCTGCTGGCAGTTCTCGCCGCCGGTCCCACGCTCGACAAACTACCGCGCTGAGACAGTCTTCGGGGATTTGTCATCCTGAGCGGAGTAGAACGATTTGCGAAGCGAATCGTTCTGCGTAGTCAAAGAGCCTGCCCTGAGCGAAGCCGAAGGGGTCTCTACACATTTTCCCGCCCCCGCCGCGGCAGGGAGCTCTCACACTGCTCGGGATTTGCTTTCCGCGTTCCTCGAGGCAACTCCCCGCCGTTCTTCCTCCGCGACGGCCCGCCGAAAATATTCCAGCGAAAGCTTCAGCCCGCTTTCCAGTTCCACTTTTGGTTCCCATCCGAGCAGCCGTTTCGCTTTCGAAATATCCGGACGCCGCTGCTTCGGATCGTCCTGCGGCAACGCTTCGAACTTGATCTGGCTTCGCGACCCGGTCGCCGCAATCACTTTCCGCGCGCACTCCAGAATCGTGAACTCTATCGGATTCCCTATATTCACCGGCTCATGTCCCGGCGCGCGTGCCAGCCGCAGAATCCCATCCACCTCGTCGCTCACGTAGCAGAAGCTGCGCGTCTGGCTGCCGTCGCCATACACCGTAAGATCCTCTCCGCGCAGCGCCTCCCACATAAAATTTGGAATCACCCGTCCGTCGTTGATCTGCATGCGCGGCCCGTAGGTATTGAAGATGCGCACAATCCGCGTGTCCACCCGGTGATAGCGGTGATAGGCCATGGTCACCGCCTCGGAAAACCGTTTCGCCTCGTCGTACACCGACCGCGGCCCGATCGGATTCACATTTCCCCAATACGTTTCGGTCTGCGGATGCACCGCCGGATCCCCGTAGCACTCCGAGGTCGATGCCATCATGAATTTCGCGCCGCAGCGCAACGCCGTCTCCAGCGCTTCGAACGTTCCATACGATCCCACGCGCAGCGTTTCGATCCCGTGTTTGGCATAGTCCACCGGGCTCGCCGGACTCGCGAAGTGAAATACGTAGTCCAATGCCCCCCACTCGCCGGGCTGGCAAACATCTTTCTCCACAAACTCAAATCGCGAGTCGTTCCGCAGATGCTCAATATTTGCCAGTCGCCCAGTCAGCAGGTTGTCCGCCGCCACTACCCTATAACCGTCGCCCAGCAGCCCATCGCACAAATGCGATCCCAGAAAGCCTGCCCCTCCGGTCACCAGCGCACGTCGCGTCTTCATCAATTCAGGCGCTCTCCCTTTTTTGCGGAATGGCCCTTGCCGGCAACTCCTCGCACAATGCCGCCGGACGCCCCACACTGTAATAAGAGAATCCGTGCTCCACCATCACCGCGGGATCGTACAAATTCCGGCCATCCAGCACGATCGGATACTTCACCACCGTCCGCAGACGATCCAGATCCAGTGCCGCGAAATCCTCCCACTCCGTCAGAATGAGCAGCGCGTCCGCGCCCGTCGCCGCCTCATATGCATCCGATGCGAACTCGACGCCCGACTTCAGCACCTCTTTTGCCCGCTCCATCGCCGCGGGATCATAGGCGCAAATGCGACAGCCCTCGCGCAGCAGTTCCTGCACCAGCAGCATCGCTGGCGATTCCCGAATATCGTCGGTCCCGCCCTTGAACGCCAGCCCCAGAATGCCCAGCCGCTTGCCTCGGAAAGTCCAGAGCACGCTCCGCACCTTGCGCAAGAACCGGTGCCGCTGCTCCTCATTAATGCGAACAACTTCTTCCAGCAACCGGAAGTCGTATCCGCTTTCCTTCGCCACCGCCCGGAACGCCATCAGGTCCTTCGGAAAGCACGATCCGCCATAGCCGATCCCCGGATTCATAAATCGCGGCCCGATCCGCGAATCCGTCCCGATCCCGTCGCACACCTGCTGTACATTTGCTCCCACCGATTCGCAGATCGAAGCCACCGCATTCACAAAAGAAATCTTCATCGCCAGAAATGCGTTGGAAGCGTGCTTGATCAGTTCCGCGCTTTTCGTGCTAGTAACGATCAGCCGCGGCGGCGCTTTGCCCGTGGCCGCTTCCGGACGCGGAATCGCATCGCCACGCCCGTAATACCATCCGCTGGTGAGCGGCCCGTAAATCTGCCGCATCACATCCGCGGCCCGTTCGCTCTCCACCCCGACCACGATACGATCGGGATAAAGAAAATCGGTAACCGCCGTTCCTTCCCGCAGAAATTCCGGATTCGATATCACATCGAAGTGCGACGGATCCGCCCCGTTCCTCATAATGATGGTCCGGATCCACTGACTCGTGTACACCGGTACCGTGCTCTTCTCCACCACCACCTTATATTCGTCGATGCCCCCGGAAATCTCCCGCGCCACCGACTCCACATACGAAAGATCCGCGTCTCCACTTTCAGTCGGCGGAGTTCCGACCGCAATGAATACTAGCTTCGCTCTCCCGCGTCGCCGACTGCAAGTCGCCGGAGAACTTGATGCGCTCGCCCCGATGCCGCGCCAGCAACTCCGGCAGAAATCGTTCATGAATCGGCACCTCGCCGTTCCTGAGTTCCGCGATTTTCTGATCGTCGTTGTCAACCAGGACAACCTCGTGTCCCATATCCGCAAAACATGCGCCTGTTACCAACCCTACATATCCCGAACCGACCACTGCGATGCGCATAGCGAGCCTTCTCTCCTTGAATTTTCATGTGCACCTCCGGCTCGTCGGCGTGCACTTTCTACTGTAGCAGTCCTCCCGGCCCCAACCGCCCCTTCATAGTCATCGCCGCGTGTATCGAGCCCAGGAATGGGAATTCGAATCTTACAGAAAAGAGTGATCGCTATCACCACCTTAACGTAAATATACGGTCAGCATTCTAGCAGCCGTTCCGTCCACCACCGCCCTCAACCAGTTACAAGGCACCATGGGGCAAGTTAGGCCGATTTGACTTCCCCCTCATTTCGCGGGAAACTCGCTCTGAGCCTGCATTCCCCCGCAGCACCGCAGGCTGCCGGAACAAGCTATGTTCCCGCAACCTATGTCGAGGCCAGAGTACCGCCCTGACGATTCGCATCTTGACCTGACCGGTGTCCTCGAACAGCATATCCTCGCCGGTTTTCCGCCCGACCTCGCTCTCGACTTAGTCCTTAACGAACTCGTCGTCCGCGCCGCCGAAGCCACTCTCGCCAGCTCTGCCGCGCTCGCGCTGCTTCGCGGCGGCGAAATGGTCTGTCGCGCCGCCACCGGACATCTCGCCCCCGATCTCGGAGTCCCCCTCAATACCCGCGATGGTCTTTCCGGCGCCTGTTTTCAAACCCGCCAGCCCCAGCTCTCCGTCGATACCGAGTTCGATCCACGCGTCGATCCGGTCATTTCCCGAACCGTCGGCATCCGCTCCATCCTCATCGTGCCCGTCTTCGACACTAACGACCAGAACGCTCAGTTCGCTGGAGTCCTCGAAGTCTTTTCTCCATCGCCCGCCGCCTTCTCCGACAAACAGCAGAAACTGCTGGAAGGTTTCGCCGAAGAGTGTGCCCGGGTTCGCCACGCCGCGAGCGAACTCAGTCAACGCAAGCCCGCCGCCGTGCTCGTCCCCTCCGCCGTCGTTCCCTCCGCCCTTGTTCCGTCCGACCTCATCTCCCTCAAGCTCGCGCCCTCCGAACTCATTGCGAACAGCCCCGTGCCAGCCAGTCGCTCTCCTTACGAAGCCTGGACGCTCGTCCTCGGAGCTCTAGCCATTCTCGCCATCATCTCCTTCAGCTTCCTGATCGGCTCGCGCATCGGATGGCTGCGTCCAACTCGCGTCGCATCCGGCAGCCACATCTCGCAGCCCATGCCAGTCAACTCCGCTCCGGCCGTGCCAATTGAAACCCCCGCTAAATCCAGCGCGACCAAATCGGCTGCAACAAAATCAACCACCGCAGCGTCAGCGCAAACCGCCGCCGCCCCAACGGCCGACGAGTTAGTGGTTTACGAAAAAGGGAAAGTCGTCTTCCGCATGAAGCCCGCTTCCACGAAGCCCGCGAAGCGCCACCAGCCCCCGTCCGATGGCGCCAAGCAAGACAGCGATGCCATCGTAGAAGCGTCATCCATAACGAAGGTCGCCGCATCTCAAAGCGTCTGGCTCTCTCCCGAGCAAGCCGAAAACCTTCTCATCGGCCGCGTCGAGCCCGAGTATCCCTCAGAAGCCCTGGCCGCCCACCGTTCCGGCGACGTAGTCCTCGAAGTCCAAGTCGCCGAAGATGGCTCCGTCTCCAACATCCGCACGCTAAGCGGAGACCCCCTATTAGCCGGCGCCGCCGCCGAAGCCGTCCATAACTGGCGCTACCAACCCTACCGTCAACACGACCACCCCGCCCAGTTTCAGACAGATGTAACCCTGAGCTTTAGCCTGCCGAATTGATTACTGGGCGGGAAGCCTCTATCTATTTATATGATTTGTCATCCTGAGCGGAGCGGGGACTTCACGAAGTGAAGTGTCCGCGCAGTCGAAGGACCCCTGCACATCTAATCCAACCCTACGAGAACGCCAGTTCCTTAGCCCGCTGCACCGCCTTGACCACCGCCTTGATCAAGGTCACGCGCAGCTTGCCCTCTTCCAGTTCCATGATGCCGTCAATCGTGCATCCCGCCGGAGTGGTCACCGCATCCTTCAGCAGCGCCGGATGATCGCCCGTCTCGAGCACCACCCGCGCCGCGCCCATAGTTGTTTGTGCCGCCAAGAGCGTGGCCACATCGCGCGGCAGCCCCACCTTCACTCCCGCCTCCGCCAGCGATTCCAGAATGATGTAGATATACGCCGGCCCGCTGGCTGACAATCCCGTGACCGCGTCCATATGTTTTTCGTCCACGTTCACCGTCCGCCCCACGGCATCGAAAAATTTTGTCGCCAGTTCCAGATGCTGCTTGGTAGCGAACTTCCCCTTGCACAGCGCCGTCATTCCCGCTCCCAGCACGCAGGGAGTGTTCGGCATCGCCCGCACCACCGGAACTTCCTTCTCCAGCGCCCGTTCAATCATCTCCGTCGGAACCGAAGCCGCCACCGAAATCACCAACTGCTTCGAACTCAAGTGCGCGCGAATCTCGCGCGCCACGTCCGCCACCACCTGCGGCTTTACGCAAAGAAAAATAATGTCCGCGTTCTTCACTGCCTCGGAGTTGTCGGTTCCGGCATGCACCCTCAACTTCTCCTTCAGCATCCGCGCCCGCTCCGGATGCGCCACCGTCGCCCAGGTTTGCCCCGGCGAGAGCAATCCATCGCGCAAAAAAGACTGCAGCAAAATCGATCCCATCTTGCCCGCGCCTAAAACCGCCACTTTCTTTCTTCGAACCCAAACCCTGCGCCATGCGAATTCTCCCAATTCTCTGTAAGAGACGCGACTACACCGCGTTTGCCGCGCGCGCGCGAGGCGAGCCTCGTCTCTACGGAAGATGTACACTAGCCGCCGAAATCTTGAGGCAGCCACCCGCTAACCCGTAATCTCCGCCGGCACCATCTTCAATATCTCCCGCCCAATCGGCAACGAAGCCGTCGCCGCCGGAGAAGGCACATTCAGCACATGCAAAAACCGCTCCCGCGCCACAAACCGGAAATCATCCACCAGCACGCCATCCGCGCCCACCGCCTGCGCCCGCACTCCCGATCCGCCCGGCGTCATATCTTCCATCCGCACCTCCGGCACCAGCCGCTGGCAGGAACGCACAAACTCCCGCTTTCGCAGCGATCGCCGAAACTCGCCTAGCCCATTTTTCCAATGCTGCCGCGCCATCGCCCGAAATCCTGCATCCAGGAACACTTCCACCGCTTCGCCGAAATCGAAATCTCTCCATCGGTATCCCTCGCGCCGAAACGCCAGCACCGCATTCGGACCCGCATCCACCTTCCCCTGAATCCGCCGCGTGAAGTGCACTCCCAGAAACGGATAGCGCGGATCCGGTACCGGATAAATCAGCCCGCGCACCAGACTCCTTCCGCGCCGCCGCCAGATCGTAATACTCGCCGCGAAACGGAACGACCATCATCCCCGGATCGTCCCCCGCCATTCGCGCCACCCGATCGCTATACAACCCCGCGCAATTCACCACATAGCGCGCCGAGAAATCTCCCGCGCGCGTTCGGACCACCACCGCATTCCCCGCTGCGCCCGATCCGGAAGAAGCCCGCCCGAATCCCACTACTCCCGCGCCCGTCTTCACTTCCGCCCCGCGTCCTCGCCGCGATCTCCGCGTACTTCGCCGTGACCGCCGCGTAATCCGTGATCCCCGTCGATGGCACGTGCAGCGCGCGCACTCCACCCACATGCGGCTCGATCTCGAGCATCGCCGCGCGCTCCAGCAAGCCGCAAACCCGTCGAGCCCATTCGCCACGCCCCGCGCCAGTAATTCGTCGAGTCGAGCCGCTTCCTCTGAGTTAGTAGCCACAATCAATTTCCCGCAAACCTCATGCGGAATCCCATGTCGCGAGCAGAACTCCACCATCTCCCGCGCCCCCGCCACACACAACCGTGCCTTTAGCGATCCCGCTTTGTAGTAAACCCCGCTATGGATGACGCCGCTATTGTGTCCAGACTGATGACGAGCCACGCCCGCCTCTTTTTCCAGCACGACCACTCGCAGCCGGGGGAACTTTTCCGTCGTCTGCATGGCAAACGAAAGCCCGACAATCCCCCCGCCAATCACCGCAATGTCATAAGTCATAAGCTCGTGTGGGGACGGGCGACTCGCCCGTCCAAGCCGTGCCAAGCACGGCCGCCACACCGAAGATGATCCTACCTCACCTTAGCGCTCCGTCACCGTGAGGTAAGAACAAGAGGAGGTCATGCAAGAAAAAAGGCGCAGACACAGGTCCGCGCCCCAACAAAAAGCCTTTCTCACGCCCTCAGCGTCTCGGCGGTAGACTCCTGCGCCGGACAGTCAGCGCCAGGCTACTGCACGATCAGCGTCACCACATCCCCGACCGCCGCCCCACCCGCAGCCGTAGCCGTCACCGTAATCCGCGATGGTCCCAGCACCGTAGGCGCCGCTACCGTCACAAAAGCCGCGCCCGCCGAAGCTGCCCCCGTGGCCGTCACCGCCACCGGTTGGCTCGGCGCCACTGCCGGAGCCGAATACAGTCCCGTGTCGGTCACCGTGCCATTCACGTTCCCGCCCGTGACCGCCCAGGTTACGCTCTGGTTAGCCGTAAATTGCTGCTGAGTAACTCCCGCTGGCCACGAGTTACCCGCCTCATTCGCAAACAAAGTCGCTAGTCCCGGATTCACTGTCACCGTCGCCGTAGTACCACCCCCGCTCACGAGCCCGCCGCAAGAAATCAGCGCCATCAACCCCAGCCCTAAACAAATCCCCGCGATCCCTCCGATGATCCTACCTCCGTAGCGACGCGGCTTGCCGCGTCTCATTCGCCCCAGCCCCACCATCCCAGCCGCCACCAACCAACCAAGTGTGAAGAATGGCAAAGCGCTGGGACGCTCGCTCGCGTGGCGACGGCCGCCCTCGGCCGTCGGGGTAATACCCCTGGAGCGGCGGAAGTCCCCGCCCGTCCCAGACGGGCACAGTGTCGGCAAATTCGGCCCGCAGGTCCAAATCGTCAGCGTAACCGGAGTCGTCCCCGTCCCCGCCGCAATCGTCGCCGGACTGAACACGCATTGCGCCCCCTGTTGCCCGCTAGTCAGCGCCGGCAAGCCCGAGCACGCAAAACTCACCGCCGAAGCAAACGACGCGCCTCCCACCGGAGCCGCCGAAAACGTATAGCTGCCGCTCTGTCCCGCCAGCACCGAGGCCGTCGTGCTGCCCGTGTCTGTCCAGGTGAAGCCGGTAGCCAGCCCGGTCACCGTCAGCGTCTCCGTCGGCGTGGCATTTGTCAGCGTCCCGGCCTTTCCCTGAATCGCAAAATTAAACGTCGCAGCCGTCGCGCTGCCCAAAGTCACTGTAAACGGAGCGCCTCCCGCCGTCGGCGTCACCGGCGCCGGCGTAATGCACGTCCCCGGAGCGCCCGCCGTACAAGTCAGCGTCACGCTCCCGCTGAATCCGTCTACCGCCGTCAGCGTCCCGCTCCACGGCACGTTCTGGTTCACCGCAGTCGTATTGGGATTTGCCGTCACCGCAATCGTGAAGTCCGGCACCAAGGCCGTCACCGTCAGGTCGAACATCTGTTTCTTGGCCGCCGGCGCTCCCGCCGTCATCGCCGAGATCGTCACCGCGACCGGACCACCCACCGGCGCCCCCGGCACCGCCGTCACCGTCAGCGTAACCGTCACTGGAACCGATGACGTCGGGCTCACCGAACTCGATGGCGAGAACACGCAAGCTACTCCCGTAGGCAATCCCGTCGGACAGTTGAGCGTCACCGTCCCCGCAAAACTTCCCGACGCCGTCACCTGAAAGGTGCTCGGCCCTGATGTCCCACCCTGCCCCACGCTCAATGCATTCGGGCTGGGCACCGTCAAATTGAAGTCCACCACATGCAGCGTCACCGCCGCGTCCTGCGTAATCGCGTGCGGGTCCGTTCCCACCGCATGCGCGTTGAAGCTGTAATCGCCCACACTCCCGCCGGCCGTCACAGTGTAGTTTGCAGTCGGGGTGATCGGATTCGGACTCGGCGTGCACGTTGTCAGCGCCGGCTCCTCGTCCGTGCAACTCAAATTCACCGGGCTCGCGTATCCGGCTTGCGCCAGTCAGTGTGCCGTTGAATACGGCCGTCTGCGTCGGAAACACCGTTTGCGGCGAATTCGAAATCGCATTCGTGTAGTCGGGCGCCAGCGCGTAGTTCCAGATGCCCCGCCCGTAGGTCGACGCGACCAGCGTTTTAATGCCCGTGCCAGGCGGACTAAAAATCTTCAACGCCGTCACCGGAGCGTTCGGCAGAAATCCCGATACGCCCGCCCCCGGCGTTGGATCAACTTCCGTCCATCCAGGGGCGATCGTCGAACTCATGAAAACGCCAACATCGGTACCCGCATAGATCTGCGAAGGCGTGACCGAGGAATCCACCAACAGCACATTTACTGGAGCGTCCGGTAGTTCCGTCGTCCCCGTCCCTGTCCAGTCCATCCAACTCGTGCCCGCATTCGTAGTCTGCCAAACATGCGAAGTCGGGTACGACGCCGTGCTGAATCCCATGATCCCGACATATGCCGTTTTCCCAGTCGCATCCGATGTATCCATCGCGACCGATGACATCGCATACCCCTCAGGATTCACATTCTGGGTTTCGTTCTGGGTCACGTTTACCATCGGGGTGACGCCTGCATTGGTCGTAACCCAAACCTCGCCGCCCGGACTCGCACTCAACGGCCCGTATCCGTTCGTCACCGCATAGACTACCGAAGAATAGCCATTCGGCGTCTGACCGCCCGCCGCCAGCCCATTCACCAGGTTGATCTCATCGCCTGTGCACACGCCCGTTCCCAATGTGTCGAAGTCATTGCTAAGCTGCACCGGAGCCGTTCCGCTGGTAGTGATCTGCCACACCCGGCAGGTGCCCACCAACATTTCACTAGTATTCTGCGGGTCCAGAATGTACGGAGTGTCATATGCTCCCTGGTCTCCGCCCAAATCGCTCGGCCCAACGATCTGGAGAAACGTACTGTCGTTACATTCCGTTCCCGTTCCGGTTGCCGAATCGCACTCAAAAATCGCGACATAGGGATTCGCCGCGAACCACTGATCAGGATTCGTAGGATCGATGGCCGTGAATCCGACATCCCCACCGAGCGCGTTCTGCCAGGTACTGTCCTCGGTCGCGGTGCTGGTTTTCGGAGAGCCATTATTCTCAGTTCCCCCCAACAGAATGTCCGCGTTCGTGGGGTGCACGGAGACCGAAACGAATTCCGTCATCGAGCCCAGGGTCTGGCTCAAACTGTCAAACTGATTCGTCCCCGAGCAACTCCCACTCTCCAGCCCGGAATAGCCATCCAGCGTCCGGCTGATCCCGCCATCATGCGCGAAGTAGCCGGGCGTTGTATCGCCGGTCACCATGAACGCGATTCCATGCTGGCTCGGAGGCACATGCGCCGGCGCCGCCAGCGGGCTGCATCCATCCGCGTGCGTCAGATTGATCCAGTCGCCTTGCGTGCAGACCGTGGACGCGGCCGGTTCCAGCGTGCACTTGTAAAGATTGATCGCTCCCGCGTAAATATCTGTCCCCGTCGCATCGGGAACCGCCGCCAGCGCCAGGTTGTACCAACCCTGCTCCACGCCGCAGCCGCTGTTGGGGCCAAACGCGCTGTCGCCGCAGTTGGTGATGCCGTTATCCGGAATCTGCGTCCAGCTGGTTCCGCCGTTAATCGTCTGCCAGATGCCCTCGTCGTCGGCCACGGGATTGCCATATTCATCGGGCTGCACGTCGACCATCCACACGTACATCTCGTTGCGCCCCGGCACCATCGCCAACTCGCCGCGATAAATCGGGCAAGTCGTGGCGTTCGAACCCGTCGGACAATTCGCGGATGCAAGGCCCGCGCCCGGCTGCATAGCCAGCGGCGTGAAGTTCACTCCATCGGTCGAAGCGTACAGCCCATGCCGCCGTATAAAAGCGTAGAAAGTCCCGTTCGTTCCCTGCATCGGGTTATAGATCACCGATGTAGCCGAAGCCGGAACCGAGCCGTCCTTAAGGATTGCGCGGTTCCAACTCATGCCGCCATTCTGTGAGTAATAAAGACCGCGCACCGTCGAATTTCCATCTTCTTCCGGACCGAGGCATGGGCTGTTGTCCCCGCCCGCTGCCGCTTCCTCGCCAAGGCACAAGCCGTTGTCTCCCGCCGTCGCCGCTACCACCACGCTGGGATTCGCCGTGCTGAATGCGATCTTGCTGAACCCAATCCCTTCAAACGATTTATCCTCGTCCGGAGTCTCTCCGATCCCCGTGATCTGTGTCCACGAAGTACCTCCATTTGTGGAACGCAGAATTCCCAGTCCGTAATAAGAATCGGCCGAGTTGTTAGTCTCCCCGGTTCCCACCAGAATGACGGCGCTGTTTCCCGGCTGCAAAGCAATCGCGCCCACCGCCAGCGTAGGCTGATCGTCAATCAGAGCATTCCAGACAACCGAAGCGGCACCGGGATTGGGATCGGGACTCAAACTTCCGGCGTTCGTCGATCTCCAGAGCCCGCCGTAAGCCCCGCCCAGCAGCACCGTGTTTCCGCTAGTGTCCGCCGGATCAATCACCACCGAAGTAGCGCGCCCCGAGACCCAGTTGTAATTCTGCATTCCATTGACGCTAGCATCGGAAGCGAGCGGAGCCGGCCCCAACGGCACCCAGCTCGTGGAACTGGAAGCGCCCATGGTTGTTGCGTCCGTCCCAACTCCCGAGGGTGCCCCACCCAAGCTCCGCTTGGGTGGGTGTGTGGAGGACGATGCATCTGAGAGTGTCGAATTCGCCGCCGCCGCGCGCGCAGCCCGCATAGCCATCTTCTGCCGGTAAGCCCGCAGTCGCAGCCCAGCCGCCGATTCTCCCCCAGGCACAGTCCGCCCGCGCAGGTTCCAGTTCCATTTCCGCAGTGCACCCGTAGAGACCGGGCTCTGCCCCGTCTAGCTGCACCCAGGTCTTTGGAGGAGATAAATGCCCTGCATTCCTCTCCAGTTCCTGAGCAAACGCGCTGCCCAAAAACCCGCCGCTGAAAGGAAAAACGACAGCGAACCCAACGAAGATAGCCGAGAAAATAAAACTGAAACGAAGAGAGCGCGAACTACGGCAGGCCATAAATTGAAACGCCACTGGCACGCCGGTACGACCAAGCGCACCACTAGAGTCTCAACCATTCAGAAGAGAATTCCACGTCCTCGAAAGTCCCCCCGTCCTTGGTAGCCAGTCTACGGAAATAGCAAGACCAAGAGCGACGCAGGCGCCAAAACACGAGGCGGGTTACCTCGGTTATTTGCCCGAGCCGTCTTGAAATCGGAGTATATTGGTATGTCTGCAGAGGAAACGGACCCAATGGCTACAGCGTTAGCTAACCCCCAGAATCTGATCGTTCGTGAACTCGCGAAAGGATTGTCGGGATTGTCCGCTGTTGATTCGGCACATTTTCTAGCCGCCGAAAATGCTTTTTCAGTGTGGATCGGGCTGCAGGATGGTTACGACGAAACAGAGCGTACAAATGTCTACCGATTTGAAGATCAGATATCCGAGCGGTTTCCCAAGGTGCTTTTTGATTTTCACATTATCGCCGTCCCTGCCGGTGGGAAGATTGAGGAGTTTTTGTCGGTTGCGAGTCCGATCTTTCAGCGCAGTATTGCATAGTGCCAACCACGTCAGAACACCTCGCTAGAGCCAAACAGAACATCTCCTTTGCGGAATCTTTCGACCTCAAAACCACGCCATATTTGGATTGGGTTGTAACGGCATATTTCTACGCCGCGCTTCATCTTGTCGATGGCCTGCTGTGGGAAAAAGATCACCTCGTCCCGGAGCTCCACGAACACAGGCGTGACTACGTCAGGGGCAAATGGTACCTCCGCGGCATAAGCTCCGAGTACAGGAGCTTGAAGGACCACAGTGAGGATGCGCGGTATAGGCTCATTACGATGACTAGCATTAAAGTTGAGAACAATATCATCCCTTTGTACAAAGCAATCGAAAGCCATATTCTGCCGCAACTCCAAGATCCCAAGAAAACAGAGGAATAACCACCCTCGCGCTGTCATCCGCTATAATAATCAGGCATGTCCTTGATCAAAAACATCGCCGCCATCGCCCAGGGAATGATCATCACCGGCAAGGAGATGTTTCAGCCCACCATCGTCGAGAACTATCCCGACGGTCCTGGCCCCCTGAAAGGCGCAAAGTTCCAGGAACGTTTTCGCGGCATGCACGTGCTGCAGCGCGACGAAAACGGCCTGGAAAAATGTGTAGCGTGTTTCCTCTGCGCCGCCGCCTGCCCCGCCAATTGCATCTACATCGAGGCGGCGGAAAACACCGCTGAGACCCGCGTCTCAAGCGCCGAGCGCTACGCCCGCGTCTACAACATCGACTACAATCGATGTATATTCTGCGGCTATTGCGTGGAGGCGTGCCCAACCGATGCGATCACGCACGGTCATGGATTCGAACTGGCCAGTTTCAATGCCAGCAATCTGATTTACCGAAAAGAACAAATGCTGGCCCCGGCTCCGGCGCATATGGGAGCCAATCAGGTGTTTTCGCAATCAGAAACGGACGCAGGCGTGACGGGAAGTTAGCAAACTGAGAGATTCTTCACCAAACGCCGGTCCCCCGCGGGACCGGCGTTGTTGTATAAAGCCAGTTCGGTCGATGGTCGTTCGGCTTTTACCACGATCGTCATTGGCAAAGCGATCCGCTGAGCAATCGTGAAGACTGACGGAACTGACGAACGACCGAACTGACGACCGATGTCCAGATTTTCTCCAACTCGTAAAAGAACGCGTCGTCATCTACGACGGCGCGATGGGCACCAACATCCAGCAGCGCAACCCCACCCTCGACGATTACTGGGGCAAGGAGAACTGCAGCGAAGTCCTGGTCCTGAGCCGTCCCGACATTATCCGCGACATTCACGCCGCTTTTTCGCGGTGGGCTGCGACATCGTAGAAACCAATACCTTCGGCGGGACGGGCCTGGTTCTAGGCGAGTTCGAACTGCGCGACAAAGTGCGCGAGATCAACCTGAAGGCCGCGCAACTGGCGAGAGAAGTGGCGCAGCAATTCTCCACCAAAGACAAACCGAGCTTCGTCGCCGGATCGATGGGTCCAACCACGAAACTGCCCTCGCTCGGACACATCGGTTGGGACGCGATGTTGGCGTCCTACGAAGAGCAGGCGTCTGCGCTGATCGAGGGCGGAGTCGATGTGCTGCTGATCGAGACCTGCCAGGATCTGCTGCAGGCAAAGATCGCGACCGTCGCCGTGCTCGAGGCAATGCGCAAAGCGGGCAAGCGCCTGCCCGTGCAGGTGCAAGTCACGCTGCAGGAATCCGGAACCATGCTGCTCGGGCACCGAAATCGGCGCGGCGCTGACCGCGCTTGAGCCCTACGACATCGACATCATCGGCCTGAACTGCGCCACCGGTCCGGCGGAGATGAACGAGGCGGTCCGCTATCTGGGCCTGAACTCCACCAAGCACATTTCGGTTTTGCCGAATGCCGGACTGCCGCAGAACGTAGGCGGCCACGCCGTCTACAAGCTCGCGCCGAAAGATCTGGCCGACTATCACAAGCACTTCGTGAAAGACTACGGTGTAAGAATCGTCGGCGGATGTTGCGGCACGACTCCCGAACATCTGAAAGCCGTAGTTGATGCCGTGTCCGGCGTCGAGCCCGCCCAGCGCGATGTGAAGCCGGTAGGCGCAGCGTCCAGCGCCTATACCTCAGTGCCGCTCGATCTGGAGCCCAAGCCCCTGATCGTAGCGGAGGAAATGAACACCACGACGCGCGTCGATCACTTCCGCAACCTGGTGCAGGCCAAAAAGTACGACGACATTCTGACGCTGGCGAAAAAGCTGGCCAACGAAGGCTCGCACATGCTCGACTTGTGCTGCGCCATCGTGGGCGAAGACGAGAAGGGCTACATCTCCGCTATCCTCGAAAAGATTGCTACCCGCGTGCCTGCGCCGATCCTGATCGACAGCACCGAAGCCGACGTAGTCGAAGAGGCGCTGAAGCGCATCCCCGGCAAAGCCATCATCAACTCCATCAACCTCGAAGACGGCGAGAAGCGCACCTCGAAAGTGTTGCCGATGGCGAAGCGCTACGGCGCGGGAGTAATCGCGCTGACCATCGACGAAGAAGGCATGGCGCTGACCGCCGACAAGAAAGTTGCGATCGCGCATCGCATCTTCGACTTGGCGACGAAAAAGTACGGCATCCGCCCGGTGGATCTGCTCTTCGACACGCTGACGCTCCCGATCTCGACCGGGCAGGAAGAATACCGCTCCGCCGGCATCGAGACGCTGAAAGCGGTGAAGCGCATCCACGAGGAACTGCCGGAAGTGAAGACGGTGCTCGGCGTCAGCAACATCAGCTTCGGCCTGGACGCCTATCCGCGGCGCGTTCTGAACTCCGTCTTTCTGCACGAGGCGGTAGAAAACGGCCTCGACGTGGCCATCGTCAACTACACCAAAATTTATCCGCTCTACAAAATTCCTGCGGAAGAAGTGGAACTGGCGCGCAAGCTGATTTATCAGGATCGCTCAAATGGCGATCCGCTGCAGGTTTACATGCAGCATTTCACCGGGATGAAAGGCAAGGCGCAAGCGCAGACCACCGCGCACGTGGAAACGCTTTCCATCGAAGACAAGCTGAAGTACGCGATCATCAACGGAGAAAAATCGGTAGGCGAAGGCAAAACAAAACGCAGCCTGGAAGAGTTGCTGGAAGAAGCGCTAGTCGCCTACACACCGCTCGACCTGATCAACACCGTGCTGCTCGACGGCATGAAAACGGTCGGCGACCTATTCGGAGCGCGCAAGATGCAGCTGCCGTCGGTGCTCGATTCCGCCGGAGTGATGAAGGCCGCGGTAGCCTATCTCGAGCCGAAGATGGAAAAGAAAACCGGCTCGCAGCAGAAGGGCACCATCGTGCTCGCCACGGTGAAAGGCGATGTGCACGACATCGGAAAGAATCTGGTCGATATCATCCTATCCAACAACGGCTACAAAGTGGTGAACCTGGGCATCAAGCAGCGCGGGCGATGCGATCATCCATTCGGCGCAGGAGCACAACGCCGATGCCATCGGCCTGAGCGGCCTGCTGGTGAAGTCGACGCTGGAGATGAAGTACGTGATCCAGGAACTGGAGCGCCAGAAGCTCGAGTTTCCAGTGATCTGCGGAGGCGCGGCCCTGACCCGCAAATATGTAGAAGACGATCTGCGCCGTGAGTATTCGAATGCCGTCTTCTATGGAGAAGATGCCTTTGCCGGCCTGCACGTGATGGAAGACCTGGCATCAGAAGACGGCAAGCGCGAAACGCGTCTGCAAGACGGCAGAACCGTAAAGGAATACGCGAAAGCCGCAGCCGTGGATGAAGAGATCGGCCCAGTATTCTCCGAGCGCAGCGCGGTAGTGACCGATGCGCCGAATATTCCCGAGCCTCCGTTCTGGGGCGTGCGCGTAGTAAAGGATTACGACCTGCGCGAAATTTTCAATTACATCAATGACACCGCGCTCTTCAAGAATCAATGGCAGCTGAAGACGGCGTCGCAGGAAGATTACGTGCGCCTGGTGGAAGAAAAGTACCGTCCGATCAAGAAGCAGCTGGAAGAAGATGTGATAGCCGCGGGCTGGTTCGAGCCGAAAGTAGTCTACGGATATTTTCCTGCGCAGGCGGATGGCAACGACGTAGTCGTGTACGACCCCAGCACGAATCATGTGGTGGCGGGGTTCCACCCCGCCCAGACGGGGCAAAGCCCCGTCTCCACACAACCAAAAGAACTCCTCCGCTTCACCTTCCCCCGCCAGAAGGAAGGCCGCCGCCTCTGCATCTCCGACTTCTTCGCCGCCCAATCCTCCGGCAAGATGGACGTGCTAGGCCTGTCGCTGGTAACCATCGGCCCGAAAGCCTCGGTAGAAACGCAGCGGCTCTTCGAAGGCGGAGAATACACGCGCTATCTCTATCTCCACGGCCTGAGCGTGGAGACCGCCGAAGCTCTAGCCGAGTTCCTTCATAAGAAGATGCGCGAAGAATTAGGCATAGCCGCCGAAGACTCGCCGCACATTCGCGATCTCTTCCATCAGAAGTATCGCGGCTCGCGCTATTCGTTCGGCTATCCGGCGTGTCCAAATCTGGAAGACCAGACAAAGCTCTTCGCACTGCTAAAGCCAGAAGAGAATGTAGGCGTGCGCCTGACGTCAGGCTTCTTGCTGGAGCCGGAGCAGAGTACGTCGGCGATCGTGGTGCATCATCCGGCAGCGAAGTATTTTGTGGTGTAAGGTGGGTGCCCCATCCTTGCGCGTCCTTTGCGCAAGGGTGGGATTCCACAAATGTATCGTGCGCGGGATTTGTTGCGCCCGATTTTGGTGGCGCAGCGGTTTACCGCTGCGGCTCACGCACCCAATCCCAACGGCTTCAGCCGCTGAGGGACCGCGGCGCACAAGGAGCGAGCTCCAATATGCATTACCTTTTGTTCTACGAGGTTGGTGAAGACTACGTTGCCAGGCGCGCGCAATTTCGCGATGCGCATCTCGAAAAGGCCTGGCAGGCAAGCGAGCGCGGCGAACTGGTGTTAGGCGGCGCGTTGTCAAATCCGGTCGACGGTGCGGTGTTGTTGTTCAGGGGCGACTCGCCCGAAGTGGCGGAGAAATTTGCCCAGGCTGATCCGTACGTGACCAGCGGCGCTGTCAAGCGATGGCACGTGCGCGAATGGAAGACGGTTGCAGGAGAAGATTCCGCGATGCCCCTCCGGCCGAATACGGTGCCTGACGCAAGTAACTCATCCCCAGAGAAAGAAAAAAATAAGCCCATGGTCCTGCGCATGTGGCGCGGGCGCGCCACCGCCGAGAAATCCGGCGAATACATTGATCACGTAACCAAGAAAGTCTTCCCCGCGCTCGGTGCAATCGAAGGGCATGGCGGAGCGTACCTGCTCCAACACGCGGTTGACGGCGCGATCGAATTCGTCGTCCTCACGCTGTGGGAGTCGATGCAAGCAGTCCGCAGGTTCGCTGGGGCGAAGCCGGAGAAGGCCGTGGTGGAACCCGAAGCGCGAGCCATCCTGACGGACTTCGACGAGTCTGTAACGCACTTCGAGGTTGTCCATCGTCCGAATGGAACCTCGAAGTGAGGTTCCGTTCATCGCACCCGCGCTCGAAAGAAGTTCTACTTCTTGCCGCTCGGGTCGTCGGCCGGATTGATGTAGTTAAACTTCGCCGGCGACATTCCGTGTATCTGAATCACCGTCGCACCCGAGGCCATGGCGTAGTGATGCACGCTCGGATCGAGGTAAGCGAAACTGCCCGGCGCGAAGCTCATCATTTTGCCGGCGTCGAATTGATCGCCCATCCCGACTTTCAATGTGCCCGAGAGGACGGTCACGTTCTCCCGGTGGGGATGCGTGTGGGGCGCGACCTTGTAACCATCGGGCATCTTGAGACGAATCGTGAAATCGCCGGAGGATGCCATGGGATCGCCTTCCAGCACGGCCAACTCCGCGCCGGGCGGCAGGAAAGCAGGCACAGGCCCGTACTTGACTTGATCGGGCGTAAAAGCATTCTGGGCGGGAGTCGGCTTCGCAGCAAGCAGCACAGCCACGGCGAGAGCAAGACCAAGACCGAGAGAATAGAGTTTCATCGAACCACCTCCTGATAGACGGCGAGCATGATAGCAGGTTTTCACTGAATGCCATCTGTCCAGGCGGTGAGCGGAACGCTACGAGTTCTCTTCGGCCTGCTCCGAGGACGTGCGAGAGGGTCATGCGAGCACGAACGACACGTATCTGCAGCTAACACTAACGATGCGATTGTTTCCTTTGACAGGGAGTCACCGGTTGGGGAAAATTGCAAATATCCGTGCTTGTCTCGGGAAAATATCATCCACAACTTTGAAAGAACAAAAAACTCTGGAGAGGAAACAATTATGAAAAAAGCGATTGCAGTTGCCGTTGCTACTGGATGTCTGTCATTTGTCGGTGGGATCGCGGTTGCCGACCGGGTTCATGACTGGCACGATCTCGACAAGGTCCATACTCACGTGCAGGAAGCGATTCACGAACTGGACAACGCCCGCGCAGCCAACCACTACGACATGGCTGGGCATGGCGCCAAGGCGGAAGAGCACCTGCATGCGGCCGAACACGAGCTGCACGATGCGATCGAAGCAATTCGGGCAGAGCACTAGAGCGATCAGCTATCGGTTATCAGAAATCAGCCATCGGTCGTCAGTTGGACTCTTACTGACGGCGGATGGCTGTTTTTCTTCTGCAGTAATCCTGTCAAGCCTCGTTTCCAGCCGATCAGGCTTCTACCGAGATGGGCATCTCCGCCAACAGAGTGCTCGACTGGGTGCCGCTGCCCAAGGCGAACTGTTGCAGATCCTGCTGCAGGGTAGCGTAAGCCTGTTGTGCCCCGGATAGGTTGCTCGACGAAAGGTTCTGGCCGACCTGGCTGAGGTTCTGAAGCAGAGGACTCAGGCCGCCCGAGGTCGGGCTTCCGCCTCCGCCGACAGGATGGCTGTGATATGGGAAGCGGTCCACTGGAAGCTTGTACTGGTTCTTGAGATCCTGTTGGGCGGTGGAGAAATCCTTTTGTGCGGCGGCCAGGTTGCCAGACTGCAGGTCGCTGCCGAGCTGGTTAAGCGCCTGTGTGGCTGGGTTAGACGCGGAGGTGGCAGAGCTGGACGCAGTAGCGCCCGCCGACTGCGAAAAAGCCTTCTGCAAGGTGGCGAAGTCGGACTGGGCGGCGGAGAGATTGCCCGACTGGAGATCCTGGTTGAGCTTTTGCATGTCCTGCTGGTACGGAGAGTTGACGGCGTTGGGCTGGTTCTGAAGGAAGCTGCTGCTTAAAATCCCGGAAACGGACATTGATTTACCTCGATGCAAGAGTTGAAGGAGCGTTCAACGGGAAATCGACCTGCAAAATACTAATGCCGATACCCGCGAAGTTCCCCGTGAACCTGGCGATGTAGAAGCACGCGCGACTCCATTTGCGCCGAGGCTGGCGCGGAAGCAATGCCGCCGCATTTTGTGGCGGTTGCGGGCAATGGCGTTCGGCGGGATGGCGCGCAGGCAAACTGTGCAGGTTATGGCCGAGGCAAAACTTGCCGGGACGGAAGGATGTCCGCCGAGCTGCCGCAGGTCCTGGACGGTCCACACTAGAAAATCTTGAAACCCAATCCAGAATCAGTACACTGGTCGGCATGGCCCGAAACTTCAAAGATCTAACGGAGCGCGAAATTCTGGCGCTGGCGATTTCACTGGAAGAAGAAGATGGACGTATCTATTCGGATTTCGCCGAGGGGTTGCGGGACAGGTATCCGGCGACGGCGAAGCTGTTCGACGACATGGGGGCAGAGGAGTCGGAGCACCGGGCCTCGCTGTTCGAAACCTATCGAGCGCGTTTCGGAGAGCACATTCCGCTGATCCGGCGCGAGGATGTGAAGGGGTTCGTGCAGCGAAAGCCATTGTGGCTGTCGCGTCCCTTAAGAATTGCCGACGCGCGCAAGCAGGCGGAGCTCATGGAGCTGGAGACGCGCCAGTTTTATCAGAAGGCGATGTTGCAGGTGACCGACGCCGGCGTCCGGAAGCTGCTGGGCGATCTGGAGGAGATCGAGCGCAAGCACCAGGTAGCGGCGGAGGCGATGTCAGAGAGTATTACGCCGACGGTGAAGAAGACGGAAGAGGAAGCGCAGCGCCGTCTGTTCGTGTTGCAGATCGTGCAGCCCGGGCTGGCGGGGCTGATGGATGGATCGGTATCGACGCTGGCTCCGGTGTTCGCGGCGGCCTTTGCGATGAAAAACAGCCATGATGCTTTTCTGGTGGGCCTGGCCGCTTCGATCGGCGCGGGAATCTCGATGGCGTTCGCTGAGGCTCTGTCGGACGATGGATCGATGACTGGGCGCGGTCGTCCGGTGTTGCGCGGCGCAGTAACAGGATTGATGACTGCGGCGGGCGGGATTGGGCATACGCTTCCGTTTCTGATTAACAAGTTTCAGGTGGCTTTTACAGTGGCGGTGATCGTCGTGGCGATGGAGCTGGCGACGATTGCCTGGATTCGGAATCGCTACATGGATACTCCGCTGCTCTCGGCCGCGTTTCAGGTGGTAGTAGGCGGAGTACTGGTGTTCGCGGTAGGGATATGGATTGGCAGCTCATGAGGGGGTAGTGACAAAGTTTCGATTTGTAATAGTAGCGGCTTTAGCCGCTGGGGAAAATAGGGAGAGCACCTTGGCCGCAAGAATTCTCATGGTAATGACAGGTGAAATCTGGCTCATGCTGACTTGCAGCGCGGGGTCACGGGGCGTGTCAGCTTTGGTCCCCAGAACGTATAGACGAGGTGGACGACCCCGACGCGTGAAGACACATGCTCGTTCACAAAGAATCAATGAAACCACAATGTGGAGGGCTTGGGTGGGCTTCAATGTCAGCCACAGCATAGGACTTATTTTTGTTCGGCCTAGTTTTCGGTTTTCTCGCCCCGGCTCACGGCCAACTCCTATTTCAGTCGCCGTTCCTGCTCGTTGTCGGGTTGGCAATGCTTGGTGGCTTTGTGGTGCTGTGCAAGATTTATTTTTTCAGTGTGCCGCTCACCGGCATCAGCATTTCCTTGGCCTGCTATGTCGCCAGCATTGCGCTATCGCGGTCTTAACAAAGCGCTGCTGACGTGAACGGGGATTCAGGCGGCCATCACTTTACCCGTGCGAGGCAGCTCGCCAGCTCGGCCTCGATCTGTTCGCTGCGGCGCTGACTCTCGGCTCGATCCTGGTTGACCTTGGTGAGCTTGAGCCTCACCCCGTCGAGCATGCGGCTCCGGCGGCGGATCACGGTCTCGTCGTCCGTTCCGTCGAGCTGATCGATCACGTCCTGGTCGCGTTGGATCTCCTCGATCTCGCCGTTGATCGTGGCCGTCGAAAGTTCAAGGGAGTTGAGCTTCTCGAGGTTGGCGTGGTAGCACGCGGCCTCTCGGTGAACTCGAGCCTGGTGTATCCCGTGCGCGCCGTAAACGATCGCCACAGCCGCGGACAAGACCAACAGCAAGACTATCTTGATAGCGATCGAGTGCTTCTTCACAATGAAACCTCCAGAACGCTCCGCGCGTCGAGCAGGAATCGCATAGCTTCGCGAGCGGATCGTCCTCAACGGCTACTCTATCGCCTCCCGGGTGAAATGGCGATATTCCGCCAGCCGCGTGCGGAGGCAGGTCCTTCGGTAACGTCCCACCGTTCGGAAGCGCGGAGCAACTGGCCTTAACGTCCTGTTTATGAGCGCTTTGGGATTTATCGCGAGTTACCATTGATGCCGTTATAATTCGCGGTGTCAGCAAGACATATGAACCGAAGAACCGTTGTTTGGCAGCTAATCCTTGCTCTCTTGCTTCTTGTCGCTACAGCGTTGGCGAGCGTCTCGGTAGTCGCCCAACAATCAGGGACACTCACCGGTACACTCACCGACCCTCAAGGCGCAGCTGTCGCGAACAACGTTGTCGAGCTGCGGCGGAATGACGTGGGGTCGGAGGGGTCCCGACACAAGCGGAGAGCGAAGAAACACATCACGACGAGCACTGATTCTGCGGGAAAGTTTAGACTGAGCCTTTACCCGGGCGACTACGACGTCTTCGTGTATCGTGACGGTTTTGCGCCCGTATGCACTGTCGTGTTCGTTGAATCTGCAGGGACAAAAAGCATTGACCTCCGCTTTCCTAACCTCGCGCCTCAACCAATAATCAATCAGTCGAAATGAGCTGACGTTAACAGCCGATTTCACTAACTGAGAACTGCCGCGGCTACCCAGGGCTGCCCTCTGACTCGCGCAGCCCGAAAAACTCTGCGTCCCCGCTACCCTCCCCTTGATCTATTTCCTATGGAAGCAACCGTTCGTCCGCCGGCCTGGAAGACCGTGCTGGCGTTTGCCATCATTTATCTTGTCTGGGGTTCGACCTTCCTGGCCATCCGCATCGGTGTGCGTGAGGTCCCGCCACTGGTTTTTGCCAGCATGCGTTTCTTCACTGCTGGAATCATGCTCTTCGGGTGGCTGCGCCTGCGGGGCACTCCGGCGCCTTCTCGCCGCGAGTGGGTTTCCATTTCGCTTCTCGCAGTCTTTATCTTTGTGCTCGATTACGGCCTGGTGTTCTGGGCCGAACAACGAGTGCCTTCCGGACTCACCGCGGTGATGCTGGCGACCATCCCGGTTTTCATGGCGCTTTCCGAGATCGTTATTCTGCGCACCCAGCAGCTTACCGTCCGCCTTGCGCTGGCGCTTTTGGTCGGCATCGGAGGCGTTGCGGTTCTGGTGAGCCGATCATTGAGCGTAAATCTCGGCGAAGCGCCCATTGACCGTGCGGGCGCGATTGCGCTGGTGGTGGGCGCGATCTGCTGGTCGATTGGCTCGGCTCTCACCCGCAAGCTGACCCTGCCCGCCTCAAAACCTATGAGTTCCGGAGCGCAAATGCTCGCCGGAGGAATCATGCTCGCGCTCGCGGCAGCAATGTTCGGCGAGTTCCGCGGATTTCATATTCAAGCGGTCTCTCGCGGCGCGTGGTTCGCCCTCGCCTACTTGATCGTGGCGGGGTCCATCGTGGCTTTCACCGCCTACGTCTGGCTCATCCATCATCAATCGCCGACAAAAGTTGGCACCTACGCCTACGTCAACCCGGTAGTGGCGGTCACGGTCGGATATTTTCTGGGAGGCGAGACCGTCGGTCCCAGAACCGTGCTGGGAACGCTGCTGGTGCTGGTGAGCGTAGTGGTGATCACCACCACGCCCGCGAAGAAGCCCGCCGCTCCGCCGCTGGTGAAACCGCTGCAGGAACTGGCGGAACCGTAATCCGCTAATCAACGCTTTCCACGCGTGCGGTGCTGAAGCATAAGCCGATATCGTCGATCGCCACGCCTATTTCCTCGGCGTCAGTATGCGCTCGATTTGCCCGAGATGGTTGATATCATGCCCGGCAATCATCCGGACAATGTGCTCGATGGACTCCTGCCCGCGTTCGGCGTGCTGGCCGTAGTGCTTCCACTGCTCCGGAGAAAGCGACTTGAGGAGCGCCAGATTCGCTTCGCGCACCGTGCGGTGCAGTTCGATGGATTTGCGGGGATCGCGTTTTTCGTAGTGTCCGGCAACCACCCATGCGTTCTGATCAAACGCCTGGACAGGTGTTCCGGGGGCTCCAAGAACGGAGCGCATGCGCCAGCCGATTACGATTTCGACGTCGGCAAGGTGGGCGACGATTTCCGCGACCGACCATTTATCGGGCGCCGGGCGCTTGCGGAGTTTGGCAATCGGGACGCCTTTGATGAGACGAGCCATTTTCTTGTTAGTGGCGGATTGGGTTTTGATCGGGTCTTGTCCCTGGGCGTGGGCCAAAATGCGCTGGGTATACTGTTGTGCGGTTTCGGACATTTGAAATCTACCTCCACTTCCTTCCCTCACTATAAATATACTTCCTCCCCTGCGTGACTCTGTGTCCCTCTGTGTCCTCTGTAGTGAGGATTTTTGCCGCGAAGGTAAGCGTGCGCGGGAGTACGATATCGCGATGACCAGTGGTCAGCGCGAACGAAAGTGCTAAGTGAAAAACCCGATGAAACCCCTGTAAAAAACGATTGAATAATAGTTTCAGAGTACTGTATCTTATGTTGACCAATAGTCAAAATAAGTTATGGGAGTTGGGCCATGGAAGGAATTACCAGCAGTCTGGCGAAGCCGACACAGATGAGGCGGGATGGCAAGCCGCGTCCCCGATCGGAAGCGAAGCGGGCGCGGATTGTGGAGTTGGCAATCAGGCATTTTGCGGAGCGTGGGTACAGCGGGGCTCGGGTGGAAGATATTGCAGCGGAGTTAGGCATAGCGAAAGGATCGGTGTTCCAGCACTTCAAGAGCAAGGACGGACTTTTCTTCGAGGCGTATAAGAAAGCGGTGCAGTCGTTTCCCAAATATATGGAGGCTCCAGCGGCGGCGCAGGAGTGTGGATTCTTCGCAGTGCTGCGCTACTGGCTGGGGCGCACCGAGAATATGGTGCGCGATAACTGGGCATCCTACCGAATTTATCTGATTGGTAATTACGGCGCGGACCTCGCCCTGCGCCGGGAGATCAACCGGTTTCTGGTGGCGGAAGATCCTTATGGATGGCACGACTTCGTAAGCTTCGGAGTCAAGCGCGGAGAATTGCGGGCCGATCTGGATGTGGACCTGATCGGATCGATCATGGAATGGACGATGGACCGGTTTCAGGATGCGTTGTTGACCGAGGAGTTAGATCCCGGGCTATTCCGCAAGACCGGACCGGTTCCGGAGGCGAAAGAAGCGCGCATCGAGCAGTTTGTGGAACTATTGCGCCGTGCGATTGGTTCGGAGAAAGCACAAGCAACGGGAAAGAAAGCATGAACAACGGGATGACGGTGGAGCAGATAGTCTCGAGTTATGACCAGACCGCGCCGCTGCCGGAAGCGTCGACGATTCCGGCCCCATGGTATGTGGATGCGCGGATTGCGGAACTGGAGCGGCAAACGGTTTTCTCGCGGACCTGGCAGGTGATGGGGCGAGTGGACCAGGTGGAAAAACCGGGACAGTTTGTGACCGCAAGCGTGGCCGGAGAGCCGCTGGTGGCGGTGCGCGGCAACGATGGCGTGTTGCGTGCGTTTTATAACGTGTGCCGGCATCATGCCGCGGCAGTAGTCACGGAGCCGTGCGGGCAGGCTTCGATTCTGCATTGTCCTTATCACGGATGGAATTACGGCCTGGATGGTTCGCTCAAGGGGATGCCCGAGTTCGATGGAGTGAAGAACTTCGAACGCAAGGACCATGGTTTGGTTCCAGTGAAGGTCGAGACCTGGGAGCAGTTTGTGTTCGTGAATCTGAATGCCAAAGCCGCTCCGCTAGCTGACTTTCTTGGTGGATTGGTGAAGCGAGTAGCTCCCCTTGGGTTGACTAAGCTGCATTACTTCACCAGTCAGACTTACAACATTCACTGTAACTGGAAAGTCTTTGTCGATAACTATCTCGATGGCGGCTATCACGTGCCGCATCTCCACAAGGGGCTCAATTCAGTTCTGGATTACAAGCAGTACACCATTGAGAACGAAGACCGCTATTGTTTGCAGTCGAGTCCCATGGTGAGTTCGCAGGAGGACGCAGCCACGGGCACGACGCGCCGCGGCGACCGGGCCTGGTATTTCTGGCTGCATCCGAATTTCATGTTCAACTGCTACGAAGGATATCTGGACACGAATCTGGTGATTCCAATTGATGTGGATCATTGCCGGGTAGTTTTTGATTTTTATTTTAGCGACGTCAGCGAGTCGGCGCGCGCCTACAACGAGGGGAGCGTCGCCGTCGGCAATCGTGTGCAGGATGAGGATTTGGGGATTTGCGAGGCTGTGCAAAGAGGGCTCAAGTCGCGGGCTTACGGCGCGGGACGGCTCTCTGTGCGCCGCGAAGCAGGGGAGCAATTATTTCATCAATTGCTGGCGGCGGATTTGAAAAGCGGTTTAGGGCAAGGCGCTCTGGCTGGCTAGCCGCCGGCATCGCTCACTTTTTGGGGGACCATTGAAGCGGATCATTTTTGTGGTGCTTGCACTGGCGCTCAGCCAGTTGGCGGAGGCGCAGGTGACGGTGATTCGCGCGGGACGCCTGATTGATCCGGATTCGGGGACCGTGCTTACGAATCAGGTGATCCTGATTAAAGACGGAAAGATTCAGGCGGTCGGCGGGGCGCTGGCCCTTCCGGCGAACGCAACGGTGATCGATCTTTCGCAGAAGACGGTATTGCCGGGGCTGATTGATTGCCATACCCACGTGGCGGATGGGCAGAGCGACGGCGAACCGTTTAATGTGCTGCGGAAGACGGCATCGCAGATCGCGCTGGAATCGGTTCCGAATGCCCGGGCGATGCTGCTTTCTGGATTTACTACGGTGCGCGACGTCGGGACTTACCGGGCTTTGAACGATATCGCGTTGCGGGACGCGATTGCGCGAGGCGATGTAATCGGTCCGCGAATGTTTGTAGCTGGGGCATACATTACGATCACTGGCGGCGCTGGGGCAATGACGGGACAAGCTCCGGATATTCAGTTGCCGTGGGACTTGCACTATGGCGAGGCGAATAGCCCGTGGGAAGTGCGGCAGAAAGTGCGGTTACTGGCGCACGACGGCGTCGATGTAATCAAGATGCTGTCGACGGGAGCGGTGCTGACCCATGGGAGCAGTCCGATGTCGATTGAGTTCACCGAAGAGGAGTTGCAGGCAGGGGTAGATGAAGCGAGCCACTTCGGGCTGCGGGTAGCGGTGCATGCCCATGCGGCGCAGGGAATCCGAAATGCGATTCTGGCGGGCGCGGCTTCGGTCGAACACGCCGAGATGTTGGACGACGAGCTCATCGCCATGGCGAAGCAGCACGGAACATACCTCGACATGGATATTTACGACGAAGAGTGTATTCAGGCGGGAGCGAAGACGGGGCAGACGCCGGCGGATTTTTTGCAGCACGATGCCGATCTCGGACGAATCCAGCGCGAGAATTTCGGGAAGGCGGTACGCGCCGGAGCCAAGATGGCGTTTGGCACCGATGCGGGCGTCTGCGCTTATGGGACGAGCGGAAAGCAGTTTGCCTTCATGGTGAAGTACGGAATGACACCCATGCAGGCGATTCAGGCGGCAACTTCGAATGCGGCCGACTTACTGGGGCACGCCAACGAGGTGGGGTCGATCAAGGCGGGAAAGTATGCGGACTTGATTGCCGTGAGCGGGGATCCGCTGAAGGATATCAGCTTGCTTGAGCGGGTAGAGTTTGTGATGAAGGATGGGAAGGTCTATAAGTCGGCCGGCACGCCGCCTTGCGCGCCGTAGCTAGGGATGAAAATTGAGTTCGATGAGTTCTTTGGTTTCCTGCGGACCCGGCACCCATTTCCACTTTTCTATAGCATCGACTGCAGCCTTTGCCAGTACCGGGCTTCCGCCAACCACCTGAGTGAACTTCGATTTTCCGTTGGCCCCAACCGTGACTTCCACCCTGACGATTCCAGTGATTTGCATTTTCCGGGCTAGCTCGGGATACTCCGGGACCACTCTGCTCGCGATCTTCCGCGCCACTTCCGGCTGGTCCTGGGCCAGAGAAAACGACGGAGAAAAGACCATCGCTCCCAGGACAATCATTCCGAAAAAGCGCGCCAGCAGCGCGGTTGCAACGGGGGCTCGCATGGATAACTCCTTCACGTAGTCAGCGTAAACGTAATTCAAAATGCCGGAAAGTAACCGAAGTAACGGGACGAATTCGCTTTCGGCGTGAGGTGCCGCGATGGGATTTTACTGGTGGTCTCTCGGTATCGTTTCCTGCCACGTCTTCTGCTTCACCGGCTGGCCGTCTTTGAATAGCTGGCGAGTGTACTTGTAATAGAAGTTCTGCGCATCACTGCTTAGGGTCAGATGGCCTTGCCAGATCAGGGTCTGTTGCTTCAGCGCCATGGCGATTTCCGCTTCGGCTTGCACGGCGCTGCTCTCAGGATGGTTGTCGTCGGCCGTGTAAGTGATGCCTTCGTAGTCGGTTTCTTTTCCCCAGGGGTAGGTTTCTTCGGATTTTCCCGTCCAGGTCACTTTTGTTTTCCCATTCAGTTCGTCGCGTTCGGTTTTCCAATCGCCCGGCCAGGGATAACCCGCGGACGAAACGTCGCTGCGCTTTTCAGATGCCTGAGGAGGTGCGAATTGGGGAGCAGCATACATCGACGGCGGGACGAGCGGGAGGGTGAGGCGCGACCCGCTATTGCCGCCCAGTTGCAGCGTAGTAGTCATCGCATAAGGAGTTGGCCAGACCATGGGCCAGAGCGCGTTCGAGACTGCCAGGCGAATGCGATGGCCCTTGGGGAAGGTCCAACTGGCGAGGTGCATTTCGATATCGAGCGGGTAGGTCTGGTTCGGCACTAAGTCTTTAGGTTCGGAAGCTGAGTCGCGCTGAGCGCCGTTCAGTCCCGCCCCGGTGACTTGGGTGACGGTGCCGTCGGGAGCCACATCAGAGAGGCGGGCGAACCAGTCGGCTTGCGAGGCAGACGAACTCGCCTGGAGCAGCGCATGGGGCCGTCCGAGCATGGACAGGTCAGTTTTGAGTGGAGCGGAATCGTAGGTGAGGCTGAACGCGTCGACCGGGCGCTGATCGGTCAGCAACTCTCCCCACCAGAATCCGGCCTCCACGCCCACCGAAGGAAGGTAACGGAGTTGGTGAACGGCAGGCTTGGCAGGCTCGGTCGAGAGAACGTGGGCTTCGTAGAGATAGAGCGTCGTGTTGGCTATGTTTCTCGGCGGCCAGCCAATCTCGCCACGCCATGTTCCGGGCACATTCTTCAGGTGAGGATCGGGAGCGTGCCAATCCTGCATATAAATGGACAGCGGCGGCTCTTCCATGATTCCCGTATTGCGGCTCTTTAGCCAGTAATCCCACCACCGGAGAGCTTCGTCCCGCCATTCGATCTGCGGCCCCGGTTCGGCATCATTAGGAAAGGTGTGATTCCAGGGGCCGATGATGGCCTTCAGCGGCGCTTTGACTTGCTCGAACATGCGCGGGATGGAATCGCGGTACCCGTCGAGCAGGCCTCCGATCAAGAAGCAGGGAATTTTGATTTCGCTTAGCGGACGAACCGGTGCGTGCCAGAACTCGCCATCGCGCTGATGCTTGAAATAGAGTAGCGACCAGGGTGCGGATTCGAAACGCGGCCCCAGAATTTTCTCGTCGAGCGAGTAATCAGGAGCGCCGGTCATGGAGGGCGCCAGGTCCATGTTGAGCTCAAACTCGTCGAAGTGCATCATGCCATCGATGTAATGGATATCATCATGGAAGAGTTGTTCGGTCGCATCGACGGCGAGAATGGCTTTGAGCGCGGGCGGATGACGCATCGCCATCTGGATCGAGTTGAAGCCTCCCCAGGAAATACCGAACATCCCCACTTTGCCCGTGGACCAGGGTTGAGCTGCCAGCCAGGCGATGACTTGCTCGCCGTCGAGTTGCTCCTGCTCGGAATATTCGCGCTCGGTGGGCGTGCCTTCACTGGTGCCGAAGCCACGGATATCGACGCGGACGCTCACGTATCCGCGGGCGGCGAACCAGGTGTGAATGGGATAGTCACGCTCGGCGGTGGCGTCGTCTTTGCGGTAAGGGAGATATTCAAGCAGGGCAGGGAATCTCTCGCCGGCCTTGGCGTTGTCCGGCATGTAGAGAGTGGCAGAGAGTCGAACGCCGTCAGTCATGGGAATCGATTCCTGCAGCATGCGGACGGAGTACAAATCGGTCGGCGTCTTAGGAGCCGGCAGCGCAGCAAGGCTCGAGGAAATTGCCAGCGGGCCAAGGATGGCCAGGGTTCGAGCGAGTCGCGAGCAGCTATCGGCCCGTGTGGGGACGGGCGCCCTCGCCCGTCCAAGCCGAGCGCAGCTCGGCAGCCACCACTGGCCATAAGATCTTGGAAGCATGGGCGCGCAAATCATAACAGGAGAGAGTGCGACGGTGCAGGGCGCTTGAGAGCTGCGGTCTTCGGTAGTGGGCTACTTTGAATTACAAGGCTGTCGAATGGATTCAGCCGCAAGTTAGAGAATCACGCGGCTGCGACGGCCCTCAACTATTTCGCCTACAACTTCGTCAAAATTCATCGTACACTTCGCGTGTCGCTAGCTATGGCCGCTGGCGTCACAGATCGGCTATGGAGCGTAGAGGATTTGGTTGCCCTCTGGGAAGGTTATGAACAGCGGAGGGCGGAAAGAGCCGCATAAATGAAAAGAACCATGCGACTCATGGCGCTGGCTGGCGTCACCGTATTCGGCGTAATTTCCATTATGCAAATTGCGGTTCTTGTATATATGTACATCGAGACTTATCGCCTGCCCCCTCCGCCTTTCCCGATCCCCTCCTACCATCGGTTCCCCATATACAGAGTGAATCGAGATTTGAAAGAAGTAGCCCCAATCGTTTTCGCGTTTATATGCTGTTTGATCTGTTATGTGAGGTTGGCCAACTCAGAGAAAGAAAATTCAGAGTAGCCCACTACCCTTCCCCCCTGCCTTGACAGTGCATGCCTATCTTCTTATCGTTGCTAACCAACCATGGCTAACCATCTATGAACATCATTAAAGCCACAAAAAAGTACGAAGACTGGCTGCGAGAGCACATCCAAATCGTCGAGCCGGATCTGCGCTTCAAGCACGAGCAGATGACGGCGGCTCTCTTCTCATTTTTTCGCGCGACATTCTACCGCTGGGTGCAGGTGTGGCCCGAGGTCTGCGCGGACCTGGATCGTGTGCCGCATATTTTGTCGGTGGGCGATCTGCACGTAGAAAACTTCGGCACCTGGCGCGACAGCGACGGGCGGCTGGTGTGGGGTGTGAATGACTTCGACGAAGCGTGTCTCTATCCCTACACCATGGACCTGGTGCGGCTGGCGACCAGCGCTTTGCTGGCGGCAAAGGCAGAGCGTTTAATCATGAAGCCGAAAGATGCGGCGACGGCGATCATCGAGGGATACGAGCTCGGGATGGACGACGGCGGGTGTCCATTCGTGTTGGAGGAGCGCCATGCTTGGTTGCGCGCGATCGCGGAGAGCAAGCTGCGCGATCCGGTGGTGTTCTGGAAAAAAATGGACGCGAACGAGACCGCAAAAGGGGAGATACCGGAGAGCGCGATCGAGGTGCTCGAGCACCTGCTGCCCGCGCCGGGCATGAGCTACCGGCTGGTACGGCGAAGGGCCGGCCTCGGAAGCCTGGGACGGATTCGGCTGGTGGCGATCGCCAATTGGAACGGCGGGCGAGTGGCGCGCGAAGCGAAAGCCTTGCTGCCCTCGGCGTTGCAGTGTGTGAATCCGAAGCAAACGTCGGCGGACATTCTGTACGGGGCGATTCTGCGGCGGTCCATGCGCTGTCCCGACCCGTATGTGCAGATGCGCGGGCACTGGCTGGTGCGCCGACTGTCGCCCCATTGTTCGCGCATCGAATTGGACGCGCTTTCGACCAACCGGGACGAGTGCCGCCTCCTGGAGGCGATGGGGAAAGAAACGGCGAATATCCATGTGGGAACCGAAGAAAAGCGCAAGGCGATCCTCAAGGACCTGCGCGGACGGAAAGGGAACTGGCTGCTGAGCGCAGCGCAGACGATGGCCGGCGCGATGGAGAAAGATTGGCGAGTGTGGAAGGAGCGCCGGCAGAGCTAGACCCTGCCGGCGCTTTATTGGAGCGAAAGTCCTTGCGAGGACTCAGGTGGCGGGTCAAAGAGCTGGCACTCCAGTGCATCGTGTTTATTTTCAGCTCCGACGGTGATGAGGGCGTCAAGAATGCATTGCAGGGTCGCCGGGGAACCCGACCAGACGCGGGAAAAGGACTCGCGATGAACCGCCAATTCACCAACCATGCGGCCCACCGAGTCGGGGCCGAGATCGACATCGGCCACAGTCGGGTCGCTGCCCATGGGCAGCGGCGGGTAGTGGGCCGGAGGCAGACGGAGGCTGGCCTGATTGAGCCAGTGCGAGATCAGGGTTTTGAGATGCTGGTGACAGCACACGCTCTTCATGTCCTTCAGCGTGGCCAGCGAGGAATGCCAGGAAAGGATCCTGAGGCGATCCAGCCAGCGGTTTTCGATCACCAGGAACCATCCCGCGTGGCGAAAAGTGTCGAGGCCGCAAACGGCGCAAGGTGTGCGTCTTGTCATTAGATAATCCATCGGGGCTCCCTTTTGACCATCAGCAGTTGCTGCCAGCGGCGTGGGCCAGGAAGCGTGGACCCGCGGACTCGCTGAGGGGGACGGCCATCATCCCGCGGTTGGTGTCGAAACGGAGAGTGAACTGAGACGCGCACGCGTCGCAAAGCCAGAAATGTTCACGTCGGCGCACCTTCCGCCGGTTCCCGTCGAAAACCGGGCTTAGGTCGGAAGAAAAAGTTTCCGCCAGGAACAGCTTGCCTTGGCGAAGCGAAAGGAAAGGTGCCGCGCACGCGGGGTTCGCGCATTTATGAAGCATGGGCTGGTCCAGTCTTCTCTTCTGAGGAATTTCGGCCAGAGAGATTCCAAGCACAGAGCACGCGTAGTGCCGAAGAGTTGTTGAGCAGCCTCGCGGATTGCTGGCCCGTAGTTGCAACAAGTTGGACGCTGGAGCACTCGTCCGGATCACGATGCACCGACTGTGCTGACGGAGCGCGGTCGCGGCTGACGAATGGTCGTCAGTCTCTAAGCGAACACGACTGTCTTGTTTTGGTAGACCAGGATGCGATTTTCCAGATGCCAGCGCACGGCGCGCGAGAGCACTACCTTTTCCAAGTCGCGGCCTTTGCTCACCATGTCCTCGACCTCGTCGCGATGGGAAACGCGCACCACATCTTGCTCGATGATCGGTCCCTCGTCCAGGGTGGCGGTGACGTAATGGCTGGTGGCCCCGATCAGCTTCACGCCGCGCTCGAAGGCCTGATGATAGGGTTTCGCCCCAATAAAAGCGGGAAGAAAAGAATGGTGGATATTGATCATACGCAACAGGTACTGGGCGACGAAATCGGTCCCAGGATCTGCATGTAGCGCGCGAGCACGATCAGGTCCACGTCCTGCCCGAGTAGCGCAAGCATCTCCCGCTCGGACTCGCGCTTGTCTCGGGGTTCGCCAGCAGATGGAACGGGACGTGATAAAAATCGGCCATCGGCTTGGCGGTCGGGTGATTGCTGACGATCATGACAATGTCGCATGCCAGGTCGCCGGTGTTGTGCCGGTACAGCAGGTCGGCAAGACAGTGGTCATAGGAGGAAACCAGGATTGCTATCCTGGGGCGATCGCCCGTCAACGCCAGGTGATACTTGATCATGAAACGTTCTGCCACCGGCTTGAAGTGCTGCTCGAAATCGGAGATCGGAATATCGAACCCGGCCAGATCCCACTCCAGCCTTGATAGGAACAGGTCGCGGCCATTGTCCAGGTGGTCGTCGCTGTGCAAGACGCTGCCGTTATGCGCGATCAGGAACTGGGAGATCGCCGCCACCACTCCTTTGCGAGCGAGGGGCATGGGGGTACTCAGGAGCAAAACGGCAGTGTGCTTCATTTTCCGCTCGTCATAATCCACGGATTAGAACGCAAAGCCATTCGCGCGCCAGCTCCTAGCGCACCATCCACGCGGAGGCAGCGGCGAGAACGCCCATAGCCGCGATCAACAATCCCAGGTGCCAGAATATGCGGCGGCCTGAGAGCAAAGTGATCGAGGTGATCACCAGGGCAACTTCCAGGAAGCCTTCCCCCAGATCGAAGCGGTCGGCCTTGCGGTGCGTGACCGCGAAGTCGCGCTCCAGTTCGTGGCCTTTGGCCTCGAGCTCCTTCTTTTCGTCTTTGTAGCGCTCCGCCTCAGCGTGGGCTTTCTCCTGAAGCTTGGCGGCGCCGTCAGCATCCTTGGAGGCGACCACGCCCGCCAGATCGGCGAGTAACTCATCAGTGTGAAGGCGCATATTCTTGGCCTGGAAGTACGCCCACTGGTCGGTGACCTTATTCTGCAAAATGATTTCTTCGGTATGCGCGCGATGGCCCAGCAGAGACACCGCCGCCACCAGGACGGCCAGCACTGCCATGGTGAGCGTGACCGGAGCGAGAGAGGGATTCTCCCGGGCGCGTTCGGCGTGCTCGTGCAGTTCGTTGATTTCTTCGGTCATAGTTGAAGGACTCCTGTGAGTTCCCAGTTCTCAGTGGGCGGGTGCTTTTTCTGAGAACTGAGAACTCTATGGGCTACGAGCATAAACCAAGTTGCCTATTCTCCCATCACTTTTATGAGCACTCGTTTGTCACGCTGGCCGTCAAATTCAGCATAGAAAATCTGCTGCCAGGGACCGAAGTCGAGCCTGCCGTTGGTCACCGGGACGATGACTTCGTGATGAATGATCAGCGACTTCAGATGCGCGTCCCCGTTGTCTTCGCCAGTCTGATGATGCTGGTAGTCATGCCGGAAGGGAGCAAGCGTTTCAAGCCACTGGTCGATGTCCTTGATAAGCCCGCTTTCGTTATCGTTGACGTAAACCCCGGCAGTGATGTGCATGGCGGAGACCAGGATCATGCCGTCCTTGATTCCCGACTTCTTAAGCGCGCTCTCAACCTGCGGCGTGAGGTGAACGTAGGCACGTTTGGTTTTCGTGTGAAGTGTCAGGTACTCAGTGTGGAATTTCATCGGAACTATCTAAACATAGAATAACTAGGGGTGACGCAAAAATGACTTCGTCCGGGCCGATGATCCGCCCCGCGAGCTTGCCTATACAATCATGCGGAGGATCATGCCTTGCTCATCGTGTTTGGAGGACCGGCAGGCGCCGGAAAGACCGCGCTCGCAAAGGCTGTAGTGAAGAAATACGCTGCTGTTTATCTACGTGTAGACACGATCGAGATGGCGATCCGCAGTAGTAACGTGCTTCGTGACGAGGTTGGTCCTGCCGGGTACGTGAGTGCCTATTGGGTGGCGGAAGAGAACCTGCGTCTGGGCCAGGCCGTTGTTGCCGATTCGGCGAATGCTCTGCAGATTACTCGCGATTCATGGGCGCAGGTGGCGCGTAATGCCCGCGTGAGCCTCGCGGAGGTGGAAGTGGTTTGTTCCGATGCCGCCGAGCACCGTGGACGTATCGAAAGCAGGCCGCCAGACCTCGATGGCTTGCCTCCTCTCACCTGGGAAAGTGTTTGTGAACGAAAATACGAAAAATGGTCAACCCCGCACTTAGTGATTGATACGGCTCGGAAGTCGGTGAGCGAAGCACAACACGAGTTGATCGAGCGCCTTGCCTCTGCCAAACACTTGTCGCGATGACGGGCAATCCGAAGTTGTCCATACAAAATCAATCAGGCTAAAACTCTCCGTGCATCGGGGTTTCGTGGAAGGGCACGGCTTCAGCCGTGCCGTGAGCGAGAAATTGACGGCGGCTTTAGCCGCTGGGGACAGCCGGGGTGCGCCACTTCTCGCGGTTTTCGAGAAGTGGCCTCCGAGTTCTACTCCGCTCACTAATGTGGCCAGCCTGGAAAAGCACGAAAACGAACATCATTTGATGCTATAATCAGTGCCATGAGAACAACCGTTGCGCTGGATGACGATCTCGTACGCACCGCCCAGGAGTTCACCGGGGTGGCGGAAAAAACGGCGCTGATTCGTGAAGCCCTCAAAGCCCTGATCGAGCGGGAGAGCGCCCGCCGATTGGCGTCCCTCGAAGGCACCATGCCGAAATTGAAAAATATTCCTCGCCGCGGGCCAGGACAAGGCTGAAGACGAATTGATTCTCGCCGACACCTCGATTTGGATCGACCACTTTCGTTCAGGAAACAAACAACTGCGGAAGCATCTGAACGAAGGGCAAATCGTGATCCATCCCTCCATCGTTGCGGAACTCGCTCTCGGATCGCTGCAGGAGCGAACCAAGACGCTCGCGCTGCTGGACCTTTTGCCCCAGGTGCGAGTCGCGCAACTGAGCGAAGTGCGGCGCATGATTGAGGCTCGTCGTTTGTACAGCCTAGGCATCGGCCTGACCGACGCCCAGCTGATAGCCTCTGTCTTTATCAATCCGTCCACGCTTCTGTGGACAAGAGACAAGCGACTCCGCAAAGCCGCAGAGAGACTCGGCATTCACGCCAGTTTGTCTTAAAGAATTTCGAGGGTGCCCCGTCCAAGCTCGCTTGGGCGGGCCCGTTTCATCACAACCAAGGAAGCATCCACCACAGACTGGGAAAGCCGGGTGCGCCACTTCTCGCGCTTTTCGAGAAGTGGCCCTTTCCACCGCCAATACCGTTCGACTCCGCAACTTAGTGTCCGTTTCTCGCTTGACTTACCGAGTTACAATGGAGTTAGGTCAGTCCTGGTAGCGACGGTACTTTGACATCTCCTGAATGAACTTGCGGAAGCCTGAACCGGCTACCCTAAACCCCGGTTATCCTGAGCGAGCATGATCCGAGTCGGCACCACGAGAACTGAAAACCCGAGCTAAGTCTAACGCGCTCAAGACTTTGCCTCTAACTACCGTCCGCTCAAGACTTTGGCAGGCAAATCGCGCCAAAGTCTTGATTCTAATAGACCGGAAAATAGGGGGGGTGGGGGGAGACCGCCGGCGAAAAGTAAAAAAGGGCGGGGAGGTCACGGGTCAAAGCCCCGTCACCACACGAGCCTAGCGCATCGACTCTTCGATCTCCGAGATCCAGTCCGGACGCTTCAACACTTCGCGAGGTTTCGGTCCATCGGCAGCGCCGACAATCCCGTCGCGTTCCATAAGGTCGATGAGATGCGCGGCGCGGCCATAGCCGATGCGCAAGCGGCGCTGCAAAAGGGAAGTAGAGGCTTTGCCGAATTCGATCACCAGGCGCACCGCATCGTTAAACAGCGGATCGTTTTCGTTATCGCTGACATTTCGCCGCCGAATCTTCGCCGCCATCGTCTGCGCCCTCGCGATCTTCTTTCGGAGTCTCGAGAAATTTCTCCTGATACTGCGCCTCGCCCTGCGCCTTCCAGAATTCCACCACCGCTTCGATTTCTTTTTCGGTCACGTAAGGAGCATGCAGGCGATGGACGCGCGCCGAGCCCGAAGGCAAGTAGAGCATGTCGCCGCGTCCCAGAAGCGATTCGGCGCCGTTGGCGTCAAGAATGGTGCGCGAGTCAACTTTAGTCGCGACGCGGAACGAGACACGCGCCGGGAAATTGGCTTTAATGAGTCCAGTGATCACATCCACCGAAGGCCGCTGCGTAGCGAGCACGAGGTGAATGCCGACCGCGCGCGCCATCTGCGCGAGTCGAGTGATCGACTCCTCGACGTTATTGCCGTCAAGCATCATCAGATCAGCCAACTCGTCGATGATGATGACGATCTTCGGAATCGGTCCCTCATCAGCCGTCGTTTGCTCGCTGAACAGGCTAGGCGTGTCGTCGAACAGCCGGTTGTAGCTGTCGATATTGCGGACGCCTTTGGCAGCGAGCAGTTTCAGCCGCCGCTCCATTTCGCGGACGGCGTTGCGCAGCGCGTTGGCCGCGAGCTTCGGCTCGGTGATGATCGGCGTGTAAAGATGCGGCACGCCTTCGTAGTTGCCCAGTTCGAGCCGCTTCGGATCGACCAGCACCAGCCGCACTTCTTCGGGCGTCGACTTATAGAGGATCGACATGATCATGGCGTTGATGGCCACGCTCTTGCCCGTGCCGGTCGAGCCCGGCGATCAGCAAATGAGGCATGCCGGCCAGATCGGCGGCGGCGATGCGTCCGTTGATGTCTTTGCCCATGGCCGATGGTGAGCTTGGATTTCGAGCCGAGGAATTCCTGCGACTCGATGTTCTCGCGCAGCCAGATGATTTCGCGCTCGCGGTTCGGCACCTGAATGCCGACCGTGCTCTTGCCGGGCATGCGCTCGACCAGAATGCTTTCGGCGCGCAGCGCGAGGCAGAGATCGTCGGTGAGTCCGATGATGCGGCTGTACTTGATGCCCGCTTCGGGCTTGAATTCGAAAGTGGTGACGACCGGTCCAGGATTGATCTGCGTGACTTGACCGAAGACTTCGAATTCCGCGTACTTCGCGGTCAGAACCTGAGCGACGAGTTTGAGTTCGTCTTCGTTGACGGATTGCTGCTCGTCGGGACGATGCAGCAGGCTCGACGGCGGCAGCTTGTAACTGCCGGCGATTTTCGGCAGGGTCGTCTTCGGCTTGTGCTCGGTGTCGGCGCGGTCGGTGACTTCGAGATCGGCGGCGTCATGCGGTTGGCGCGAGTCAGTCGGCGGCTGCGTCGCGTGGTCTTCCTCGGCCATGCATGCGCTCGATGCCGGTGCGCGGTGCCGAAGCAGACTGCACGCCCGGATTTCCTGCCCGTTCTCGGCGACGTTCGGTTCCTGCGCGACGGCGGCGCGACGCGCGGGCACGAGTTGCGCGGTGACCGTTGGTTTTTCGGCGCGGCGCTTTTCCAGTTCCTTTTGTTGACGCTTGCGCTGCGCGCTCGTCCTGCCAGTCTTTAAAGCGATCTCTAAGCGCCATGACGAAGGCGAAACGGGTCGGCGCCCAGAGCTCAATCGCCGAGAACGAGAAGGCCGTCGTCAGGTAGAGCGCGACCGCCAGAACCGTTGTGCAGACAATGTATGCGCCGGCAACGTTGAGATAACGGATTAAGACATCGCCAACGATGCGCCCGGCCAGGCCTTCGATCGGGATGGCGCCCATCCAGCGCACGTGTCCGGGCAGGATGGCGAGCAGCGCAGGCACGAACATGAGCAGCCAGATTCCGCCCAGCGTCTTTGCCACCGGAGTCTGCACCGCTCGCGAGCGGAACCAGCGCATGCCGAGCATGCCCAGGAAGATGGGAAGCAGAAACGATCCGACGCCCAAGAATTGCAGGATGATGTCGGAAAGATAGGCTCCGAAGATGCCGATCCAGTTGCGGGCAGCGTGCGATCCGGTGAGGATGGAGGCGCTGTTGAGCGAGGGATCGAGCGGCGAATAGGACGCCAGCGCGAGGAAAAGGAGGAGCGCGGAGACGCACAACAGGAATCCGACCAGCTCGTTCAGACGCCGGTTCCTGGTGGGCGTAAAAATCTTCGAGAAAAATGTCATGTGGCAGCGACGGCGTTGATGTCCGGCAAGACTGACCCGCAGCGCCGTTAGAGGCCAGAGCCTGATAATTATGACAAGAAGCCGCGGTTCGCACAATGCGGGAAAGGGAGCGGGGTGGCGAGTTGGGTACAGGTGGCAAAGTTCGCGTATGCAATGGTTTGCGAGGTAGTTGTCGCGGGTCTTGTGCACCCCCGCCCTACTACTGCCCGCCGCGTTTCGACAGCTAGCCCAACCTTGCGTTGGCATTACCGCCGTAACTTTGGATGTACTTGCCCATTCACTACCATTTCTGATATTGGCATGGACCTCCAATCACTGCTGGTTTGCGCGGATGACCGAGTCCTGCGCGTTGCTTCTCACGTTCTGGGCGAATTGGAGATCCATGTCGAGCACTGCGCGGACAACGCCAGCGCCGCGAAAAAGCTGATGCAGAAAGCTTTGAGGCAGTGATCATCGACTGCAAGGATGAGCGCAGCTTCGGCCTGCTGAGCAGCATGCGATCGGCACAACAAAACAGCAAATCGGTGGCCATCGCGATTATCGACGTGCGAACCGATATGCAGACGGCGTTCAAGCTTGGGCGCGAACTTTGTGGTGTACGAGCCGATTTCGGCGGAGAAGGCCAAGTCGAGTTTTCGAGCGGCGCGGGCGCTGATGAAACGGGAGCGGCGGCGATCGATGCGGCTGCAGGTGAATATTCCGGCGTATTTCCGATTTCAAAATGGCGAGGGCGAGAACGCAACGATTTCCGGGGTGAGCGAGGGCGGAATCTCGGTGCGATTTACGGGCGCGCCGAGCAAGAAAAGCGGCGTGATTGGATTCTGCTTTGCGCTGCCGGACTCCACGACCGTGATCGAGGCCACCGGAACGATTGCGTGGCAGGATCACGGCGCCGTGCGGGCATTCAGTTTGCGACGATCACCGAGAGCCGCGCGGCAGAGCCTGAAAGAATGGCTGCGCTTAAGAGCGAAGAGAAGCACGATCCGCCGATCCGCTGCGCGCTGGCGGCGATTCACTTTGGGTGGATGCTTTTTGAAGACCCAATCTCCCTTTCCTTCGCCATACACGGGTCGAATGCTGCTGCGGGTGCCGATTGTTCGGTCAAGACGGAAGGAAAAGTTCGGGTCATGGATCCGGAACTCGGCATGGGGATCGAGTTCTCGACCGCGACGCGCCAGACCGGCACGATTGGAACAGTTCATGCAGCGAATGAGCTCCACGCGGAGCCGGTGGCGGAGGTGCTGGTTGAGCCGGAAGGAATCGATTGGGACGATGGCGCCGCCGCTTCGTCGGAGGGAGCCACAACAGCTCCAGCCGGAAATTCGCCAGCCGAGGACGCGGAAGACGATCCGCTTCTGGAGTTGTTCGGTACCTGGGCCACGATTAGCAAGGAACAGTTTCTTCTCGAACTGGAAAAGCACAAGCTGGCCGGTTCTTCCGGAAGCGCGTGGGAACTCGACTTAACCGATGGTTTCGTTCATCAACGCCGCGAACCACGAATCGCGGTGTCGCGGCCGGTAGAAGTGTTTAGCCAAAATGATCAGGCATCGTTTCCCCAAAATACTTTCCTTGATCGACGTCAGTCATCACGGTGCGCGTGTCAGCGGCGTCGCATCCCGTCTGAAGACCGGGGAAATCGTTCATCTGGTTGCAGACGGCGTTGAAGCACGGTTTCAAGTCATTTGGGTGGGAGAGCCGGGCACTCCGCAGGAAGGCCAAGTTGGCCTGCAGAGCATGAAGGCGGACGAATAGTTCGCGAGCGGTCACTGCGCCGCCCGCCTGCTTCTTATCACCAGCAAGAGCGATCCTCAGTTCGATCCTCAAGCGCTTGCCGGCTGGTTACCTTCCCAGCATTCGACTTGCCCACGCCAGCACGGCAATTCCGATCACGATGCGATACATCGCAAACGGCGCGAAGCCGCGCTTGCGGACCCAGGCCATGAACCAGGCGACGGCTCCATAGGCGACGATGAAGGAGACGACGAAGCCGATGGCGAGGATGACCCACTCGTGAGATGTGATTTGGGCGACGCCGATGGGATTTTCATCTTTGCCGCCGAGGAGCGACTTGAAGAGCGTGTAGAGCGTGGCCACCGTCATGGTCGGCATGGAGAGGAAGAAGGAGAACTCGAGCGCGGCGGCGCGCGACATTCCCACCAGTTGTCCGCCGGCAATCGTGGACATGGAGCGCGAGGTGCCGGGGAAAACGGCAGAGAAAATCTGGCAGGCGCCGATCCAGATGGCTTGGCCGCCGTGGATGTCGTCCATTTTCCAGGTGTGAATTGGCGAACCGGCGCTCCCGGCCCAGCCTTTTCCCAAGGCGCTTTCATGGCGTCGATGATCCACATGACGATGCCGCCGATCAGCAGCGCTGCGCCCATCACGTAGAGGCTCTCGAGGTTTTTGCCGATCACTTTGGTCAGCAGAAAAGACGGGATCGCCGTGACGACGAACGCGATCATGACCAGGCTCAAGGGATGCGTCAGGTAGTCGCAGTCTTTCTTCTCGCCTTCTGGGAAATGTCGAGATGAGCTTGGCGATGTGGTGGCGAAAATAAATTGGCAAAACCAGGATCGCGCCTAGCTGGATGACGATCGAGTACATCTTCCAGTAGCCGCTCGAAGCGGCACGTGCAGCAGCACTTCGGAAATGCGGAGATGGGCGGTGGAGCTGACGGGCAGAAATTCGGTGAGTCCTTCGACGATTCCCAGCACCACGGATAAAAGATAGTCGTTCAAGTGTTCTCTCCAAGACTAATGTTGTAGAGGCTGCCGCGACAGGGCAAGCCCCGTCTCTACGGGAATTCATTGTCCCATTTTGACAGGTTCCGCATATCGCCGGAAGAAACTATCTGGCTTCCATTCTGGGCGATGGTCGCCATTGGCGATGTTGATCAGCAAGGCTCTGACGATCTCTTCGTATTTTGCGGCGGCGGCGAGGTCCACGGGCTGGTCCACGTCGTCCGAGGGCGCGTGATAGCGCTGGGTCAGCCAGTCTTTGAAAATCTTCGCCTCGGGCGATCCGGGCTCGGGAGCGACGCTCATGATCAACGAGGGAACACCATGGCGAATAAAATTGTATTGATCGCTGCGGACGAAAACATTGCGCAGCGGCTGGGGATCGGGCTGAACTCTTACGCCGAGCGATTGCGCGACCTCGCGCACACGATCGCCCAGATCGGATTCGTCGAGACCAAGGACGGTGAGCATTTTCAGCGGCACGATGGGCAGAAACATGTCGATGTTGATGTCGGCGACCATGGATTTGGGCGGGACGGTGGGATGAGCGGCGAAATACTTCGATCCCAGCAATCCTTTTTCTTCCCCGGTGACCAAGACCAGAAGCATCGAGCGGCGCAATTTCTCCGGATTCTTCTTGAAGCTCGCGGCGATGTCGAGCAGCAGCGCGCTGCCGGAGCCGTTGTCCATGGCGCCGTTGTAAATGCGGTCGCCGTTGATGGGCTCGCCGATGCCGATGTGATCGATGTGCGCGGAGAGCACGACGTATTGATCCTTCAGAGCGGGATCGCTGCCGGGAATTTTGGCGACGAGGTTGGCCGACTCGATCCTGGTGACGTCAACTGGTCTTCGCGGCCAGCGAAACGGCGAGCGGAAAATGCGGCAGCGGCTTGCGATCTTTGCCCAGAGCAGCGATTTCTGTCGAAGGTGTGGCCGGAGCCGGCAAAGAATTTCTCAGCGCTGGCGGGATTGAAAGTGACCGCAAGCTTCGCGCCTGCGGTTTCGTTGAACTCGGGATAGTCGAGATCCATGGTGGGATGGGCGCGGTTGAGCGCCATGCGCGACCAGGGGATGTCCATGGATGCGGGATTCGGCAAGGTAACGATGCCGACGGCGCCGGCGGCGCGCAACGCTTTCCAGCGCTCGGCCGCGGTCTGGTAATGCGAAGCGAGCGCGCCGGGAATCTCGGAGGGCGAACCGGCGAGAATCACGATGATCTTGCCGCGGAGGTCGACGCCGGCGAAATCGTCGTAATTTTTTTCGGGGACTTTGAGGCCATAGCCGACGAAAACCAGAGGCGCCTCGACTTCGGGCGCGGGCATGACGCGCGTGGCGATGAAGGCATCTTCGCCAAGGGTGAGCGATTCGCGCTTGCCGTCGCTTTGCGGATGATGGTGAGGCTGCAATCTTTTTCTACGATCTGGCGGGAGACAAACTTGACAGGCTGGTAGAAGCCGTTTACGCCCGCGGGTTCCGCACCGGCGTTCTTGAGTTGCTCGACGGCGTATTTTTGCGCTTCGCGCTCGCCACGGCTGCCGGTATCGCGGCCTTCGAGTTTGTCGTCGGCGAGGAATTTGATGTGGTTCCACCAGGTCTGGCCGTCGAAATAAGGAGCAGTTTGGGCGGTAGCGGAAATTGCCAATAGCAGCGCGAGCGGTAAAGTGAATGGCTTGATTTTCATTGCGTCCCCTTGTGGGCGAAGGTTTCTAGGATAACAGGAAGATGTTGTGAGCATAGGCAGTTGTTGGACGGGCGAGGGCGCCCGTCCCCACACACGAAATTCCTACTGCAGCGCGTTGCCGTAGGTCGGCACTCCCTGCTGCACCATGAAGAGCAGGGTTTGTCCGCGGGACGACCAGTCGCTCTGCGGGTACTGCGAGACTAACTGCTGGGCGAGCGAGATGGCCAGGCTTTTGGATTGCTCGGACTTCTTCGGTTGTTCTTCTGTTTTATAGATCTCGATCAGAGCGGCGCGGCGAGTAGCGGCCCTGTAGAGCGCCTCGGGAGCGGCGGGAGATTGCGGATGTTCCTTTACGTATTTCTCGTAGATATCGGCTTCCTTGTCCGGACACTTGGACGATCCCTGCCAGTCTCCGCAGAGTTTGTTGTCGATCAGGTGGAAAGCGGCGAGTTGGGCCCACTTGGTGTCGGGGAATTTCTTCATCACCAGCTTCATGGACTGCTCATCGATCCCTTCGCGAAGGTAGGATTCCTTCTCGCGTGCGGAGGGGCGGGACTGCATGTCTGATTTCTCGATCTGCCAATGAATGTCGGCGGCACGGTAGAGGGCTTCGCCGGCGATCGGAGCGGTGGGAAAAATATCGTAGACGCGGCGATAGAGGCGCAAGGCGTCCTGGGCTGCTCCACGGCGTCCGTGGCTGCGGCTGGCCTCGTCTTCGGAATCGACGGCGGCGCCGAACAGGATGCGGTCGCCGTTTGGAGTGGACGGCCAGACGATGCCGTTATCAAGAATCCAACCGGTGATGGTCTTACCCTCGTCCTCTTCGTCTGAAACGAAGGCGGGGTCGCGAGCCAGCGCCGAGCCGAGCATAGCTTCCACGTGCAGCCATTCGTGGCTCTTGTCGAGCAGGATCAGTTCGCGTCCGCGTTCCACCTGGCCGAGCTTGCTGGAAGTTGTGTCAGGAGAAATGTAGATGATGGCTTCGCGGATCAGGGTGCCGCGATCGGCGGCCAACAGCAGAGAATTTGCCAGCATGATCAGGATGGCCAAATGCAGATGCTTGGTAATCGGTTTCACGGTCGAGTTCGTCTCCGGTTCGAGGGTAGCACGTAGGTTAAGATGCGCGGAATGGGCGGTCGGTGCGCGGGTGAGAGCTCCTCTTCCCACGCGTTTCGATTGCTGTTGACAAGTATCGAACCGGTGCTGTAAACGGGTGAGTCTTGAGCGCCCAACCCCTACGCGGAGATGTCTATGCCCCGAAAAAGCAAGTCGAAGCCGGTCCCTCACTCATGATGACCCGCAGTGGCGCGCAGCAGATTACGGTCCGCGATCTCAAGAGCATCGACGACCTTGGCCAGTTGAAAGCGGTTGAAAAAGAAGTCTGGGGGATGACGGACGACGACACCTTACCCCTGACGCTAGCCATCGCCCTCAAGTCGTCGGGCAATATTCTGGTCGGGGCCTTTGATACAACTAAGGAAAAGGGTAAGGATAAGGACAAAGATAACGACAAGCTGGTCGGGTTCGCCTTCGGGTTTCTCGGCCGCGAGCACGGACAGACAACCATTCACTCGCACATGCTGGCGGTGCTCGATGGATATCGGCACCTGGATCTGGGCTCGCGCCTGAAGCAGGCGCAGCGTGAGCGGGCCATGGCGATGGGCGTCCATGAGATGACGTGGACTTTCGATCCGCTGCAGAGTCGAAACGCGCACTTCAACTTTTCCAAGCTGGGCGTGGTTTCCGAGACTTATAAGGTGGATTTCTACGGGCCGGAAACTTCCAGCGTGCTGCATCGAAACGGAACCGACCGCCTGTGGGTGCGCTGGATGCTGAACTCGCGTCGGGTGAGGGATCGGCTGGCGGGTAAGAATAGCCGAGTGGAAACGCTCGATGCTATGAGGTTGCTGGCTCCTCTAGTGCGTTTTGATCCGAGCGGGAAGCCGGAACGTGCCGATCTGGCGGAGTCACTGTCCAGGCAGCGCGTGAGTATCGAAATCCCGGGCGATATCCTCGCGGTTGAGCGAACCGACATGGGATTGGCCCGAGAGTGGCGCGATGCCACGCGGTGGGCGTTTCGCGAGTCCGTGAAAGCCGGGTTCTTTGTGAGTGAGTTCTGCCGTTCGGTTCGTGGACAGCAGGGACCGGGAGCGTACTTACTGCAACGGGGGACAGTGAGCGAGCTTATTCCGGATGCGTAAGGACCAGCCGTTGCTAACTGCTAATTGCTGACGTTGACTGCCGCTGCTCGCGCATTTGCTCGAGGAAGGCCTCGACGGGTATGTGAAATTGGTGCCGGAAGAGCTCGACCAGTGCGTCTTCGGTACCGGAGACTTCGCTTGCTGAAGCCTGGGACGTGGCCAGACCGTCGTCCAAGGGCGTGTCCAGTCCGTCGGGTTCTACCTGAAGCTCGGGAGACTTATCTCCGTTCTCGCGCAGAGTCGTGATCATGCGGAGAACCTGGTCCCTTTGCTCGGTGGTGGTCTGAAGAAACTCCACTCCCATCCCGAATTCCGGATGCGCGACCAACACGACGCCTCCAGCGCGGACTTCGAGGTTCGCGGTCTTGATCTTAAGGATGACACGCGTTCCCCGCGGGAAGGGCGAGCTGGTGGTGAGATAGCCGCCGCCGAGGCTGAGGTCGGTGAGATGGCAGTTCACGGGTGGATCGTCCTGCTCGGGCTCAGGAAGCTGGCCATTCAACCACTGGCGAAGAATGTTGCGTTGCTCATCGGTGGCGTCCTTGAAGCGGACACCGGCCTGATGGCCGTTGCCTTCCCACGCCAGCTCGCCAAGGATTTCGAGCTTCTTCTTGATGCCCGGCAATTCGAGCGAGAAGCGGAGAACGCTTTCTTTGGCGACGCGGCCTGAAAACTGAAGCGCCATGCCCCCTTCGCAGAGGTCGATGGTTTTCGCCTTGTACTGGCCCGTCCCCGAACACTCGACCGGAATTTGCACTGGAACCCTCATCTTCACCCGCCGTTCACGCTTCATCATGGCCCGAACCGCGCGAAAACTGGCCTTGGCGCGCTCGACGGCGAAAGGTTTGTGCAGGACGAAATGGGCTCCCATTTCGAAACCGCCCTTGAGTCCGATGGATGATTCCACCAGCACAACCGTGAGCGCTCGCTTGTTGACGGGGGCGGCTTTGGCTCCCAGCAAGACGCTGCCAGCTTCTGGATTCGCCGCATCTACTATGATGGCTTCAAAACGCTGGCGGGTGATTCGGCGGATGGCATCGTCGGTGGCAGAGCAGTGTTCCACGCCAATTTCCAGGTCGCTGAGGACCCGGCGCAGGATGCGTATAGTCTTCTCGTCGGAACTCAGTAGTAAAGACTTTAAGTTCATACTTTCGAATCAAGATTGGGGATCGGGTGATGGCGCCCGACGCGGCTATGCCGAGACGGAACCATCCCCCTTCGCACTCTAAGTGTATGAGATTCCATGGTCAACGCTATGGCCCGGTTCTACCGTTACTCTGGTCATCTGGCTCCGGGACAGCCCCCAAATGACTCTTTGGTCCCGGGAGCCGAGGCGCGGGGCACTTACCTGCGCGCTGGCCCAGTGCAAGTTGCTGTGCATAAAGGGGATACATGGCGGGTCCCAAACGAGGCATCTTTTCTATTGACTTACGTATAAAAACCTATTATTATCAATAGCTTCCATGGGGGCCGAAGGGGCTAGAATCTGCGGTAGCCAGATTTCCTTCCGGCGGGTGAATCCTCTAGGCGCTTCTTGGAATCTTAAAAGATAGAGACTTAATAGAATAGGTCCTGATCCCACTCAAAAGAGGGTATATTTTTCATGGCTAAGCGACGCGGAAACCCCAACTGGGGCAAGCCCGAGCCCATAGGTCCGGTTACTCCCGTGATCACGGAATTCGAGCAGGTTGTGCACGAGTATAAGCTCTCTCCCGACCAGTATTTGCGGTCCACACGGCTGCGGGAATGGGCACGGCGGAACAAGAACTCCAAGTACATTCCGGAGCCTTTGCTGGAAGCTTGGGGTTTTGAAATTGAATCTACCCTGTAACGTAGGGGAACCAGACTTACTGGGAGGGTCGCCTCAAGCGACCCTTTTCTGTTTTATGCTGTATTGGCGAGGGAGGTCCAGTCCGGATATGCTGGCAGGCATGAAGTTTAGTGGCTCCGAACTGGTTGGTCTGATCGTTGCGGTAAGCTTCGCCGCCGGTATAAACGTCTACGCCACCGTGGCCACTCTCGGACTGCTGGCCCATGCCGGGCTGCTCGATTTACCTGGCGGGTTGCATCTGCTGTCCAGTTGGTGGGTGATCGCCGCCGCGGGCGTGCTCTTTGCCATCGAGTTTTTCGCCGATAAGATCCCAGCTTTCGATTTGCTCTGGAATGCCCTGCATACCTTTATTAGAATCCCAGTAGCGGCCTTGATCGCCTATGGCGCGACCTCACAGCTTTCGCCTGAAAAGCAGTTGCTGGCAGCGCTGGCTGGCGGCGTGATCGCGCTGGCTGCCCACGGAGGCAAGGTGGCGGCGCGGGTTGCCGTGACCCCGTCTCCGGAACCGGCGTCGAATGTCGCACTCAGCGCCGGAGAAGACACGCTGGCTATCTTTCTGACCTGGTTCGCGACCCAGCACCCGATTGCGGCGGCGCTGATCGTCGCTATTTTTCTGGGTGCGATCGCGGTGGTGATCCGATGGGTAGTGCGGGCGATGAAGAACTTGTTTCGTGGTGCGGAAAACGAACTGGCAAGAGCGAGGCGACGCGATTTGCACGCTGCCTGATGACGTACTGATAACTATTTATAACTATGACTCAAAATTCACCCTTTACCGACGTTCCCACCGCGATCGAGGAGATCCGCGCGGGCCGGATGATCGTCGTGGTTGACGACGAAGACCGCGAAAATGAAGGCGATCTCACACTCGCCGCCGAAAAAGTCACTCCCGAAGCCATCAACTTCATGGCCAAGTACGGACGCGGCCTGGTCTGCCTGGCCATGACCGAAGAACGGCTCGAACACCTCCGCATCGGTCCCATGACCAGCGAGAACACGTCGCAATACGGGACCGCCTTTTGCGAAGCGATCGACGCTCGCGAAGGCGTGACCACGGGAATCTCCGCGCACGATCGCGCCCACACCATCAAAGTGGCGATCAATCCCGGCCACGCGGCCCTCCGATCTGGCACGCCCCGGTCACATGTTCCCGCTGCGAGCGCGCAAAGGCGGAGTGCTGGTGCGCGCCGGACAGACCGAGGCTTCCGTCGATCTAGCTCGGCTTGCCGGCATGGTTCCGGCCGGCATCATCTGCGAAATCATGAAAGACGACGGCACCATGGCGCGCGTGCCCGACCTGATCGAGTTCTGCCGCACTCACGGAATGAAAATGCTCACGGTCGCGGAGTTGATCCGCTACCGGATGCAGCATGAGCGTTACGTGCATCGCGTGGGCGAGGCGCTGGTCGAAACCAAACACGGGGAATTCCGCCTGATCGCCTACGAGAGCGAAGTGGATGGTGGCGGATCGCACATGGCGCTGATTCGCGGAGATATCGGTAGTGCCGAAAACGAGGATTCGTCCGAGCCTGTCCTGGTCCGCATGCACGCGCATTGCCTGCTGGGCGACGTGTTCGGCGCCACCGGCTGTGACTGCAATCAGACACTCGAGGCTTCGCTTCGGATGATTGCCGAGGAGGATCGAGGCGCCCTGATCTACCTGCACCAGACGTCCAGAGGTTTCTCAGCGGAAAAAATCGGCGACCAATCGCTGCTCACGTTTCATCGCGAACGCCGTCTGCCGTCGCTCCCCGAAAGCGAGCGCAAGACTCATCGCGAAATCGGACTGGGAGCGCAGATCCTTTTTGATCTGAATTTGAAGCGCATCCGACTTCTAACCAATCACCCGCGAAGGGTGGCCGCGCTGGAAGGTTTTGATATCGAGATTGTGGAGCAGGTCCCGGTGAAGTTTTCAGTCCCGAAAACCTAGATGCCCGTGTGGTGACGGGGTTATACCCCGTCTAAGCCTGCGTAGGGACAGCCGCCGTCGGCTGTCCAAGCCGGGCGCGGCTCGGCAGCTACCTGCGATTGCAACTAGAACGGCTTCCGCGGCGTAATCTCCTCATCCTTGATAAAAAACTGCGCCGAGCATACGGAAGAGCCGCAGATTGTCGGCAGCAGTCCGGCCATCTGCTTGCGCGTAATCAAACCCAGCGTGCCGCACGAAGGGCAGGAGAGCACCGCCCAGTACGGGTCCTCTCTCTCGCCCACTTCGCCCGCATTCTCCAGTACGAATACGGTGCCGGGTTCCATCTGCTCGGGAATCCATTCGTTGATAATGCTCAATTCACCGATCATCATGCCTCCCCCGCTTTCCGTCTACGCTCCTCGAGCCCGCCGTAAAGGCCGAACCCGTTCCGAAACTGCAGCCTTCTTGCGCGACTGAATCTCTCCCCGAACCCGACGGACTTCGTCGCTCAGGCATATATCGAACATGGGTTGCCGGGCGTTTTTTAACAGATCCACAACCTGCCGCGCCGAGGTCCGCAGATAAAGATGAGTGCCGTCGGTAAGAAGGTGATACTCGGATGACGCACTGACAGTAGCGGCCAGGCTGGTGCCAAATTCCCGTTGCAGAAGACCGATCACTCTACGAATGCGCTGGAGGGAGAAGCCCCGTTGGCGAAGCTGGCAAATGATGGCCACGGTGATGAGTTCGTCCCAACGATAGATCCGTCTGTGCCCCTTACGACCGGGCGCTACGATGCCCCGCTCGTCCCACCATTGCAACTGGCGGGCGGTGATTCCGGTCAGCGCGATTACGTCGTTGGATGTGAACTGTTGTTGCATTTTGAGTACGTTCTGTTTCAAACAAGAAAATAGGGAAATGTTTGAAACATTCTAGGCGGCAGAGGCAGAAAACAATCAACGTTTCGTCCTCCGTTATGTTGACTAGGTGGGTACGCCCTGCGTCCGTTTGTGCGTTGCCGCTTCAGGCATTACCATTAGCGACGGACAAATTCCTTTTCCCTGGGGCCATTCGATTCATGATCCAGTTCATGATCCAAAAAGTGCATGTGCGCGTCGCCATGCTTGCGTTGTTCGTCCTCTTGTCGGTCACTCTAACCTTCTCCCAGCAGAAAGATCGGAATCGCAAGTCGGATGCCGCGCAAAAAGCCGCGCCCGCCGCCGCGTCCGACGACACAGAAGAGCAAAGACGACAAAAAGAACGAAGGCGACCCGCTGTTCAAGGGCATGAAATATCGTTCGATCGGCCCTTTTCGCGGCGGCCGCTCGCTGACGGCAGCTGGAATTCCCGGCGACCCGACTACCTACTACTTCGGTGCGACCGGTGGCGGCGTTTGGAAATCGACCGACGGCGCCAATACCTGGTCCCCGGTTTTTGATAGAGATGGAGCTCCTTCGATCGGCAGTATCGCTGTCGCCGTGTCCGATCCGAACGTAGTTTATGTGGGTACCGGCGAAGCTTGCATTCGCGGAAACATCTCGCAGGGCGATGGCGTCTGGAAGTCGGTGGACGCCGGGAAATCCTGGAAGAGCGTTGGCCTGAAAGATTCGCGTGCGATTGGCAGAGTGATCGTGAATCCACGCAATCCCGATATCGTTTTTGTCGCCGCGCTCGGTCATCCGTTTGGTCCGAATACGGAACGCGGTGTTTTCCGCACCACCGATGGCGGCAAGACCTGGGACAAGGTGCTCTACAAGAACGAAAATACCGGAGCGATCGACGTGGCGTTCGATCCGCAGAATCCCAACATTTTATTTGCCTCGCTCTGGGAGGCTCGACGGACTCCGTGGACACTTTCCAGCGGCGGCCCAGGCAGCGGCGTGTATCGCTCAACCGATGGCGGCACCACGTGGAAGCAACTGCAGGAGCACGGCCTTCCGAAAGGGCCTTACGGGCGTATCGGGCTGGCGGTGGCGGCGAACTCCGAGCGCGTCTATGCGCTTATCGAGGCGAAGGAAGCCGGTGGCCTCTATCGCTCCGACGATGGCGGCGACACTTGGGATCTGGTAAATGGCAGCCACTGCTGTTTCAACGAGCGTGGTACTACATGCACGTGATCGCCGATCCGCAGGATGCGAATACCGTCTACGTGGCCGATGTGGAGTTCTTCAAGTCCACCGACGGCGGGCGCAACTTCAATAAGATTAAAGTTCCACATGGCGACAATCACGGCCTTTGGATCGATCCAAAGAATACGAAGCGCATGATCGCCTCGGACGACGGCGGCGTCACGGTCAGCCTCGATGGCGGCAAGTCGTGGACCCGCGAGGACAACCAGCCGACCGCGCAGTTCTACCACGTGATCACCGACACGCGGACTCCCTACTACGTGTACGGCTCGCAGCAGGATAATTCCACGGTGGCCATTGCCAGCCGAAGCGATGACGGCGCGATCGGCCGTGAAAATTGGTACCCGGTCGGAGGCGGCGAAGCGGGATACATTGCGCCCAATCCAGCCGACCCGAATATTGTGTATGCCGGAGACTACCAGGGCAACATCACGCGCTTTGACCGGCGCACCAACCAGGTCCAGAACATTGCCGTGTGGCCAGAACTCACGGATGCGCGGGGCGCGGCCCCGCTCGAACACCGTTTTCAGTGGACCGCGCCGATCGTTATTTCTCCGCAGGATCCGAACACGATTTACTACGGAGGGGAGCGCGTTTTCAAAACCACCGACGGTGGCGCGCACTGGGAAGCGATCAGTGGCGACCTGACGCGCAATGACAAATCGAAACAGCAGCCCTCGGGCGGTCCGGTCACGATTGACGATACCGGCACCGAATATTACGACACCGTTTTTTCGATCGCTCCCTCGCCGCTGGCGAAAGGTCTGATCTGGGCGGGCACCGACGACGGCTTGATCCAGATCACGCGCGATGAAGGGAAGAATTGGACGAACGTCACGCCCAAGGATCTTGCGGAATGGAGCCGCATCAGTCTGATTGAAGCTTCGCCGCATGATGCCGGCACCGCGTACGTCGCGATTGACCGCCATCAGAATGACGATCTCGCGCCCTACATCTACAAGACGACCGACTACGGTGCGACCTGGAGCCGGATCACAACCGGAATTCCAGATGGTGCGTTTGCGCGTGCCGTGCGCGAAGATCCGAAGAAAAAAGGCCTGCTCTACGCCGGAACCGAGCGCGGCGTCTTTGTCTCTTTCGACGATGGTGCGCATTGGCGCTCGCTGCAAAACAACCTGCCGAATACGCCCGTCCACGACCTGGTCATTAAGAACGACGATCTGGTAGTGGCGACACACGGGCGGTCATTTTGGATCCTGGATGACGTCTCGCCGCTGCGCCAGTTCGCCGACTCGGTTGCCAACGAAGACATGCATCTCTACCAGCCCGCGACGGCGTATCGGGTGCACATGGGAGAAGCTCCGGAACGATTCCCATTCGACGGAAAGAATCCTCCCAGCGGCGCGGTGATTTATTACTACCTGAAGCAGGCGCCGAAGCAGGAAGTGAAAATTGAAATCCTGGATGCGGCGGGCGGTGTGATCCGCAAATACTCCAGCAGCAAAACCGAGCCGCTCGATGAACCGCTCGACCCCGACGATAAGAAACCGGAGAAGCAGATCAAGCCGGAAGAAGGTCTGAACCGCTTCGTGTGGAATCTGCGTTACGACGAAGCGAACCGCGTCCCGGGTTACTTTTTGTGGGAATACAACGACGGCGCGAAAGGGCCGCTGGCGCTGCCCGGCAACTACCAGGTACGCCTGACCGTGAATGGCAAGAGCGCCACCGCTCCGTTCGTGGTGAAGATTGATCCGCGAGTTACCACTTCGCAGGCTGATCTGGAGAAGCAGTTCAAGCTGCAGATGGATGTGCGCGAGCAGTTGAATCGCGTCTACTACGCGGTGAACCAAATTCAGGACGTCCGTGAGCAGTTGGATGGGCTCAAGAAACGCCTGGGGCCGGGCGATTCCATGAAAGTGGTGTTCGATGGCGCGAGTGCGTTGGATGCAAAGCTTGTTGCAGTTCGCGATCCGTTGATTAACTTTCGCATCAGCGCCAGCGAGGATTCCCTGGCCTACGCGCCCGGGATCGACGCGAAGCTCGCATTTCTTTCCATGGGAGTGGCGGGGTTCGCCGACTCGGCTCCGACCGAAGCTCAGTACCAGGAATTCGACAAGCTGAAAAAGCAGACCGATGAATTACTGGCTCGCTGGGAACAGGTGCGGAATGCTGACATCACGAGCTTCCAGAAGTTAGCGGCTGAACAAAACGTGCACTCGATATACGTACCCGATGTGAAGAGTGAGCGGGTGCAGGGCGGTGGCGAAGAAGAGTGAACAATGTTCGGAAGCCGCGCTTTGCCCCGCCGGGACGGCACGGGGCAAAGCCCCGTCACCACACGACCACCTGCTAAATGAACATCTCGTCCTGCGGTACACCCGCGCCGTTTTTCGGCTGGCGCCTTTTCTGTCCGAGGAAGACTTCGAACCCGGTGCTGATCGCGCTCATCAGTCCATTGACCTGGCGCAGCGGAGAGATCACGGTTTTGTGCACGACTTCACTGGTCTCCTCCACTCTATCCATCGTCCGGTTCAGCAGTTCATCGGCGCGGATGACTTGCAGCCGGGTGCGGTCGAGGGCGTCGGTGAGCGTGGCGTCGATGCGGGCGAGCTGATTGCGCACCAGGGTGCTTGACTCCGAAAAATTGACGCTCATCACGTCGAGCTTGGGGCGCAATTCCACCAGCATGTCCTGCAGCGTGTCAACCGTGGGCAGAACTTTGGTCGTCACTTGGGTGGCCAGCGCTTCCATTTTCGCGGTGCTCTTGCGAAACGAGAGGTAAAGGCCCACCAGAATTCCCGCCTGGATCACGACCGCGAGAGTAGTAGCTGCAATAAAAAATCTTAGGAGATTGTCATCCATAAGTTGCTCCCGCTGCTGTTACCGCTGGACATTCTGCGACGGTTCGACCCCGGCCGCGGTCGTATCGTTATATGCCTGACGGCCTGCTTCGTATGCGGAGCGGAACTGCTCTTTCTGCTGGTTGAGCACGTCGCGTCCGCGATCCATCCACTCATTCGCCTGCTCGCGTGCGCGGCGAGCTTGCTGACGCGCCCGCTCGGTGCTTTCCTGCGCCTTGGAGCGAAGTACATCGCGCGTTTCATCGCCGGAGCGCGGCGCATACAACACACCAACTACGGCTCCCACTCCGAGACCCGCCAGGAACCACAAAAAGCTGTTGCCTTCACGATCCGCCATAACTGCCTCCTCAAGCTTTCTCTACTCGAATGGTAGCACCCTGATATGTGAAAGACAATTCAGCGGGCGCGGGATGAGTTCAACGGCGTGACGGGCGCGCCTCGCTTCTTTATCTTCAGCCTGGGATGGCCGGGCGCGGACGCCCGGCGCTCCACCACGCGTTCTTCCGGCCGCACCAAAGAAACGCTTGTGCCCAGCGCGCCAAAGGCGGACAATGAGCGGACTGCCGAGGCGTTTCAGGAGGCTCTGTTTGTCCGACCGCAAGTATCGGCAACGCGGATACCAGGATTCCGGTGGCGGAGCAAAGAAAGAGTTCGAGAAGCCAACCGCTGCCCCGAAGAAGGAGAATACATTCGGGCCCCGGCCCATCAACATGCCGGGAACGCGCACTGTCTCCCGCTGCGCGGAATGCGGCGCGCTGCTGCAGAATCTCTCGGATTCGCTTGGGCAATGCCCGAAGTGTGGCTTCGATCTGCACGCCTGCAAACAGTGCGAACATTTTGACCCGGCCAGCCGCTTCGAATGCAATCAGCCGATTCCCGCCAGAATCTCGCCCAAAGACAAGCGCAACGACTGTTCGCTGTATTCCATACGGGTGATGGTCGAGAAAGAAACTTCCAGCAAAGGCAGTCAGCGCCCCAATGACGCGCGGCAAGCGTTTGAGAATCTATTCAAGAAGTGAACGGCGCAAGCAGTGACCACCCGAAAGCTGCTCGTCTCCGCGCCCGGTAATCCGTATAATTGAATCGTTTTAATAGCCGGCTCTTTTTGAGCATCTGGAGGCGTTTGCGTGAAAATTCCAGCCACTGCGATAGCCGTCGTCACCATCCTCACTGTTTTCTCCGCCGCTCAAACCATTACCGTTGACGTCTCGCACTCCTCCAACCACTTCATCCCCAGTGAAACTCTGGGCGCGGGCGTCGACCGCATTCCCGTCGAGGCCATCGACAAAGATCTGCTTCCAGACTCGCTGCGGGTTACGCAGTCTTCCGGATGGCAGCCAGTGTCTTTCCGGCAGAACACCGAACTGGCGGTCGAAGCCTGGCACTGGAATCCGAAGGGAACATGGAGCAACGGTAGCGACAGCAGCGATCCCGCCGGCAAGGGCTATTTCACGGGCGCTTCCGTGCCCACCGAGAGCCTGCGCTACTCTTACGGATATTCGCTTCCGCGTCGCGGCTTCACCCGCAACGACGGCACCGGAAACGCCGGTTTCTCCCGCCTCACCGACGGCGACCTCAACACTTTCTGGAAGAGCAATCCCTATCTGACCCAACATTTCACCGGTGAAAGCGATGCGCTTCATCCGCAGTGGGTCGTCCTCGATCTGGCGGAGCCGCAGCCCGTCGACAGCATTCGCATTGCCTGGGGCGAGCCCTACGCTACCCGCTACCTCGTCCAGTATTGGATCGGCGACGATCCCATCAAATTGCCCACCCGCGGCGCGTGGCAAACCTTCCCGCAGGCTGCCGTCACCACCGGCAAGGGTGGCACCGAAACCGTTCGCCTGGTTACCACTCCAGTGGCGGTGCGTTTCGTTCGCATCTGGATGACCGAGTCTTCCAGCACCTGTGACGCCGACGGGCCCTCCGATCCGCGCAATTGCGTCGGCTACGCCATCCGCGAACTTTACCTTGGAACCACAACCGACGACGGCGCCTTTCACGATTCACTGCGCCACACTCCCGACCAGGAACAGACGACGACCTATGTTTCTTCGGTCGACCCGTGGCATGAGGCTTCCAATCTCGGCTCGACTCGCCAGGCCCAGGTGGGATTTGACCTTTTCTTCACCAGCGGCGTCACCCGCGGACTGCCCGCCATGATTCCAATCGCACTGCTTTACGACACTCCAGAGAATGCGGTTGCCGAGATTGCCTACATCAAGAACCGACATTATCCGATCTCCTACGTCGAGATGGGCGAGGAGGCCGACGGACAGTTCACGCTCCCTGAGGATTACGCCGCGCTCTATCTGCAGTGGGCGACCGCGCTCCATCGCCTTGATCCGACGCTCAAATTGGGCGGTCCTTCTTTCACGGGCGAAAACAAGGACATCGAAGTCTGGCCGGACGCCAGCGGTCGAGTCTCGTGGACCGGGCGCTTCATCGACTATCTGAAGCAGCACGGCCGCATGCAGGATCTTGCCTTTTTTTCTTTCGAGCACTATCCCTACGACCCCTGCAAAACTCCATGGGGCGTCCTTTACGATGAGCCCGAACTCATGCGGCACATCATTCAGGTGTGGCATGAAGATGGTGTTCCCGCCGACGTGCCGATGTTCGTAACCGAGGGGAATCTTTCTTCCGGCGCCAGCGAAACATATGAAGACATTTTCTCTGGCATCTGGCTGGCCGATTACATCGGATCGTTGCTCGACGCAGGCGCCAAGGGCGTTTATTACTTCCACTATCTGCCCTTGCAGATGGAGCCCGGCTGCAACGATTCTCCGGGCACCTTTGGCATGTTCACGGTCGACGCGCAGTACAAAATTCAGCAGCCGCTGGCGCAGTTCTTTGTGGCGCAACTCATCAACCTGGAGTGGGCCCAACCCGGCGGCGGGGAGCATCAGGTCTACTCGGCCAAGTCCGATCTCGATGACGGCGCCGGCCGCGAGCTGGTCACCGCTTATGCCCTGAAGCGTCCCGATGGCCAATGGTCGCTGATGGTCGTGAATCGCGATCAGCAGAACGCTCACCAGGTTCACATCGCATTTGGGGTGCCGCTGGTTCGGCTGCGAATTTTGCCGGTCCAGTCGAGGTCGCGACCTTTGGTAGCGATCAATACAAGTGGAACCCGCCACTTACTCGCTTCATGGCGCACGCCGAAGAAGCCGCTAAACCGACCATCGTCGCCTACACGCTCGGCAAGGCTGATCCCGACGGGCCGATCCTGCGCTCGAAACAGAACGGCAGCAAAGACACCGTCTACGATCTCCCCGCGGCTTCAGTTGTGGTGATCCGCGGAAAGGTTGCCCGTGCCTTAGAACTCTTGCCTCGTCCATAAGGATAGTTCCCCAAATTCCTCAACTGACCTATAACCAAATCGGGAGGCCAGTTTGAGGTTTTCGAGGAGCTTGGCCGCTTGTTTGTTGGCCATCAGTGTCGCAGCGTTCATTGTAAGTTCGAGTCCAAGGTGCAGCGCGGTGCCGCAAAGCGACCAGGCGGGCTCTGCCGAATCAAACCGGCCAGAGGAAGAGAACACGCACGATCCCAAGCACATGGGCTCGACCTATGTTCCGCTCGACAGTTGGATCTATCCGGCTCTGGATCGCCTCGCCGCACTGGGCTATGCGGAGAGGGGATTCGAGGGCATGCGTCCGTGGACTCGCATGGATTGCGCGCGAATGATCGCTCAATCCAAAGAAGCTCTGAAGGAACTTTATCCTTTGAGTGACGACGCAGAAGACCTGCTGAGCCGCCTCGAAGAGGAATTTTCGTACGAGACGGGCCTGCGAGATGGCCAGCTTAACTTAAACGCCAGCCTCGATTCCGCCTACGCCAGGGCGGTATCTATCAGCGGCCCAGCCCTGACCAACAGTTACCATTTCGGCCAAACGGTTTCCTATGACTTTGGCCGCCCCTTCGAACAAGGGACTAATGGACAGGCCGGCGGCGCCTTTCGCGCGGAAGACGGACCATTCGCGCTTTACGTTCGCACGGAATATCAGCACGCACCTTCTGCTCCAGCTCCTTCGCAGGCCGTCCTCAATGTGATCGCGCTTAAGGATGACAACCCCGTTACTCCCGATGTCGGCGTTGGCGGAATCAACCGGCCGCGAGTGTTGGATGCTTATGTCGTGATGAACTTGAGCCCGGTGAAATTGAGCGACTGGCAACTCTCGGTGGGCAGGCAAAGTCACAACTGGGGTCCCGGTCCCGGCGGCGCTTTTTTGCTGAGCGACAATGCCGAGCCTATCGACATGGTCGAAGTAATCAACCCCGAGCCCATCCGTCTGCCGTCTTTTTTGAAGTTCCTGGGTCCGGTGCGGGCCGACCACATCCTGGGAAGACTGGCAAACCGCACCGATCATGCGAACCCCTGGATTTACGGCCAGAAAATCACCGTCCAGCCTTTGTCTTGCCTGGAACTCGGATATTCGCGACTGACTACAATCGGAGGCCGTGGGGGTGACCCATTCACTCTGCACAATTTCATTCTCAGTATGCTTGGTCAAACCAGCAAAAGGGAGCCTGGTCATTCGGTTCCGGGCGAGAATAATAATGAGATGGACTGGACGTTTTATGTCCCGAAGCTGCGAAACTATATCGTTCTGTACGGCGAAGTGTATGCCTTTGACGACCCCATCGCGTGGTTCAGGCCCACGCATTATCCGTTTCGGCCGGGGATCTACATTACTCGCATTCCGGGAATCCACAAACTCGATCTTCACATTGAAGCTGCGAACACCCAGACTCCTGGATATAACGCTAACGGCGGCAATGAAGGGAATGTTGTTTATTACAACTACGGCTACCACGAAGCGAACACTAACAATGGCTTTCTAATGGGCAACACGGTTGGCCGAGCCGGCCAGACGATTCAAGGCTGGCTAACCTATTGGGCCTCGCCGAGAAATACCTTCCAGCTCATGTACAAGAACAATTTTGTTGATCCCGCTTTCATCCCCGGAGGAGGCGCCTGGCAGGATTATTCTCTGCAAAATGAATTTCATCGTCGATCGGGATTTTATCTGAAGAGTCAGCTGCAGTATGAGCATATCTCGCACTATCCATTGCTTTTCAACGGATGGCAGCAGAATGTGACCGCAATTATCGAATTGGGCTTTGCACCCCGCAGCAGAGCCAACAAGAAAAGCGAGTAGTTACACGAGTAGTCACAGCAGATGACCAACGTAACCCCGCGCCACGCCTTCTTCTGCTATACTGTCGTTAACGCTTTTGCTACGGTTTGCTCGTTAAGCGGGGATCCTGTTGGATCCGCATCACCTCCGCATTTCCTGCCCGCCGGTTGGTTCCAGCGCCAAATTCAAACAGAGCGGCATGCGAACTCTCGACACAAGTTTGAGGACAAGTGTAGGAGAAAATAACCTCAGGCCCCTCCAGAAAGAAAACAATCGAATGACCACATTTACCGAACTGCCTCTGTCTGCTGCCTTGCAGCAGAAACTGGCGGCAGCTCAATTCATTACCCTCACACCCATCCAGGCGCGCGCCATTACTCCTGCCCTTGAAGGCAAGGACGTGATTGGCACGGCCCAGACCGGCACCGGCAAGACGCTCGCGTTCCTGATTCCGATCATCGAGATGCTGCGCGCCGAATCATCGAAACCCGAATCCGCCAAGAATGGAACAGAGAAGACCGTCCGCGCTCTGGTCTTGTTGCCTACGCGCGAATTGGCCATGCAGGTTCACGAGCAATACGAACAACTGCGCGGCAAGAACATGCCGAAGGCGGCGCTGGTGATCGGCGGCGTGGCGGAGAAGGCGCAGATTAACAGCCTCCGATCGGGCTGCGAGTTTGTCATCGCTACTCCCGGACGGCTGCAGGATTTCATCACCCGCAAATTTGCCGACCTGCGCCATGTAAAGATACTCGTCCTCGACGAAGCCGACCGCATGCTGGATATGGGTTTTCTTCCGGCGATTCGGCGCATCCTGCAAATTCTGCCGCAACGCCGGCAGACGCTGTGTTTCTCGGCCACCATGGAGCAATCCGTGGCCTCGCTGGTAAACGACTACACGCGCGAGCCGGTGCGGATAGCGCTGGGCTCAGTGCTGAAGCCGGCGGAGAGCGTGTCACTTGAAGCCTATGAAGTGCGGCCGTCCGAGAAATTGGACGTGCTCCGGCAGTTGCTATACGAAGAAAAGGGACAGACCCTGATCTTCACCCGCACCAAGCGCGGCGCGCAACGGCTGGCAAAGGAACTGGAACGCGACGGCTTCTCGGCGGCCATGATTCACGGCGATCGCACCCAGTCGCAGCGTAACGCCGCGCTAAGCGGGTTTCAGGAAGGCCGTCATCAGGTGCTGGTTGCGACCGATATCGCATCGCGTGGCTTGCACTGCGATGACGTGGCGCACGTGATCAACTACGACTTGCCGAAAATGGCGGAAGACTTCATTCACCGCGTCGGGCGTACGGGACGGGCTGGCTCTCAAGGCCGAGCCTCGACCCTGGTCACCGGCGTGGAGGTTCTGGATCTGCGCAATATCGAGCGTACCTTGAAGCTGCGCATCGAACGCAAGCAGGTGAATGGAGCGACTAGCGCTCGTCCGAAGCGGCTTGTGGAAAACACCCTGGCGTCGCGGACACTGACTGCGTTGCCGGGAGAGGTATTCGTGTAGTTTTTGTTGTTTGGTGGAGCGCCGGGCGTCCCCGCCCGGCCGAACCGCTAGACCCTTCGACTTCGCTCAGGGCAGCCTCGCGAGACGCCCGTCCCTCCACTAGCTTGTCGATTAATGACTATGACTAATGACCGGCTTGCTTGCCATGCGGCGTCAGTAGTTCACTGAATCAGTTTCTTCGTCTTCGTTGTTATCGCCGCCGATACCGAACAGCGCCGCCTGCTCCGCGGCATGCTCACGCATCTGACGTAATTCTTCTGCTTCGTCCACCACAGCGGCGCCTTCCGGCTGATCCTGCCTGCGCTGGGTCTTGCGCTCGTTCTTGTCCCGCTGTTTCTGCTGGCGCGCTTGTTCTTTCTGACGTTTGCTAAAAGTTGATCGGCCTCGTGGCATATGAATCTCCCCGTATTTCTAATTTTTATAATGGCTGGCTACACGCAGAGCCTGTCAGGAATGGCCCGGCTTGTGTCCCTGGAATAAACCGGAGGATGATTACATCCGTCGTTTATTTCGAGTCTTGACTCATATTATAACCTCGATTCGAGTTCTCAGTTCCCAGTTCTCGGTTCTCAGTGGCACCGGGACGATCCTGTGGTTTTTCTGAGAACTGAGAACCGGGAACTGAGAACTGACGTCGGTTTGCCAGCCTCGACAGCAGCGTGTTACCATCGAAATCGTTACGAAAACGAGAAGAGACAGGAGTGCAACAGGTTAGTGCTAGCCAGAGAGCAAAAACAGTCCGTCGTTGACACGTATCGTACGCACGCTACCGATACCGGAAGTCCCGAAGTTCAAATCGCGCTGTTGAGCGAACGCATTGGTCAATTGACGGAACACTTCAAGACGCACCAGAAAGACCACGGCTCGCGCCGCGGACTTCTCATGATGGTGAGCCGGCGTCGTAGCCTGCTCGACTACCTGAAGAAGTACGACTCGGAACGGTACAAAACCGTTATTTCGAAGCTCGGCATCCGCAAGTAACAGCGCGACCGGTTCCGTGTGGAGCCGGTTCCAGACTGGTTTTCCAGACTTGGTTTTCCAGATCACGAGAGCCTTAGCAAAGTGCGTTCCCAACCGCCGCCTGGCATCCGCCTGCTCACGCGAACTCCGTGCCCGCGCGCATGCCCTTCTGCCCTGCTTCCGTCGTACAAAAGGATGATCTATGAAGCCTGAAGTCAGTAAAGTAACCGTCGAAATCGCAGGCGGGAAACAACTCTCCATTGAAACTGGAAAACTTGCCAAGCAGGCCGGCGGCGCTGCCGTCGTGCGCTTCGGAGAAAACGTAGTCCTCGCCGCCGCTACCGCCAATCCCGAGCCCCGCGACTGGCATCGATTTCTTCCCGCTAACCGTCGATTACCGCGAATACACTTACGCCGGCGGACGCTTCCCCGGCGGATTTATCAAGCGCGAAGGGCGCATGAGCGAGCGCGAGACCCTCACCTGCCGCCAGATTGACCGGCCGATCCGTCCCCTGTTCGCGGAGGGCTTCCAGTGCGAGACCCAGGTCATCGCCTTCGTTCTCTCCGCCGATACGGAAAACGATCCCGATGTCTGCGGCATCAACGCCGCCTCGGCTGCCCTGACCCTCTCCGATATTCCGTTTCTCGGTCCCGTCGGCGCCGTGCGCGTCGGCCTGGTGGAAGGCCGCTTCATCGCCAATCCCACCTATGCCGAAATGCGTGACGGACTGCTCAATATCATGGTCGTCGGCACCGCCGATGCGATTTGCATGATCGAATCGGGCGCGAAAGAAGTAAAGGAAGAGACGGTAGTGGACGCGATCGAATTCGCGCACACCGAAATCAAGAAAATCTGCGCCGCCATCAGCGAACTGCGCAGCAAAAGTCGGCAAGCCGAAGCGCCAGGTGACGCCGCCGGAATTCGACGAGGTGTACTTCAAAGGCCTGGAAGCGCAAATCGGCCGCCGGCTGTCCGACGCTCTTGATACCGCGAAGCATCCGAAAGCCGAAAGCTATGAACTGGTTCGCGTATTGGAAAAGGAACTGCTCGCCGCCCTGCCCGAAGACGATGCCGCCGGCAAAGCGAAGGTCAAGAAGTACTACGAGATCCTGCGCGAGCGCATTTTCCGCAACCAGGTAATCGATCACAAGCGCCGTCCCGACGGGCGCGCGTTCGACCAGATCCGCGAGATCTGGATCGAAGCCGGTGTTCTGCCACGCGCCCACGGCAGCGCCGTCTTCACCCGCGGTGAAACCCAGGCATTGGTCACCACCACGCTCGGCACCAGCGACGACATGCAGCGTCTCGAAGGCTTTCGAAGGCGAATCCAAGAAGCGCTTCATGCTGCATTACAACTTCCCGCCGTTCTCCGTCGGAGAAGTCGGCTTCATGCGTGGCGCCGGACGCCGCGAAATCGGCCACGGCGCACTCGCCGAGCGCGCCGTTTCCGCCGTGCTTCCGACCGAAGATAACTGGCCTTACGCCATGCGCGTCGTCTCCGACATTCTGGAGTCGAACGGCTCGTCGTCGATGGCCACAATCTGCGGCGCCTCGCTCTCGCTGATGGATGCGGGCGTGCCCTTGAAGGCTCCGGTAGCCGGAGTCGCGATGGGATTGGTGAAGGAAGGCGACAACTACGCCATCCTGACCGACATTGCGGGCGCGGAAGATCATTACGGCGACATGGATTTCAAAGTTGCCGGAACCAAAGACGGCATCACTGCGCTGCAGATGGATATTAAAGTCGCGGGAATCACTTCGCAGATCATGCGCGAGGCGCTGGCGCAGGCGCAGCGTGGACGGTTGTTCATCCTGGGAAAGATGGACGAAGTCATCACCGAAGGCCGCGTGAAGGTTTCGGCATACGCGCCGCGCATCTACACCCTGCAGATTCCGGTGGATAAGATTCGCGACGTGATTGGGCCCGGTGGCAAGATGATTCGCAGCATCATCGAGCAGACCGGCGTGAAGATCGACGTGGAAGATTCTGGCAAAGTCAACGTGGCTTCGAACGATGAAGTTTCGGCGAATAAGGCTTTGCAGATTATCCGCGATCTGACGGCTTCGGCCGAGGTAGGGAAGACCTATCTCGGAAAGGTCAGCCGCTTGGCCGATTTCGGAGCGTTTGTCGAAATTCTGCCCGGGCTTGGACGGGTTGCTGCACATCAGCGAAGTCGCCGAACACAGAATCAAAGATGTTCGCGATGAACTGAAAGAAGGCGACCAGGTGCTGGTGAAAGTTCTGGCCGTCGAAGGCAACCGGATCAAGCTGTCCCGCAAGGCGATTCTGAAAGAGCAGCGCGCCAAAATGGGCGGCGGCGCTCCGCCCGAGGAAACAGACGGACGGTGCAGCGGATCGTTCATCGTCAGGTCAGGCGCCGTTGACGCCACAAGGCGCACCCACGGCAGTAATCGAAGGCGGCGCGGATTTCGATGCAGATGACGAGCCGAACTTCAACCGTGTGGATGGAGTGGTCGCGTCGGTAGAGGCGGGCGCCGCGCGTCCGGAAGGTGCGCGCGAAGGACGTCCCAGCGGTGGTGGCGGTGATCGTGATCGCAATCGCCGGCGTCGCGGTCGTGGACGCGGCCCTGGAGGCGGTGGTCCGGGAGGTCACGGTGGCGGCCATTCGGGCGGCGGTGGCGGACGCGGAAGAAGGTAGGAACAGTTCTCGGTTCCCCGTTATCAGTTCTCAGTAAATGCGAAGGGCCGCAGTGATGCGGCCCTTTTTCTGTCTGGAGAATTATCAGAACGACAAGCGCTTGAAGATGCCTTCCGGAATCTGCCCGACCGCAGTCATGACGTAGCGCCAGAGTCGTGGAGTGTAGAGCACGTCAGGCGAGCGGCGTTCAAGCGCGCGTACGATGTCGCGGGCAACCTGCTGCGGATCGGCAAAGCGCGCCGAGTTTGGCAGGTGATCGGTCATGGGAGTCTGCACCGGTCCGGGCTTGATGGTAATGACGCGGACACCGGCAGGGTGTAGGCGGCTGCGGAGTCCCTGAAGAAATAAAGAGAGAGCGCCTTTGGCAGAACCGTAGACATAGTTGGAGCGACGCCCTCGATCTCCGGCGACGGAGGTGATGGCAGCCAGGCATCCGGTGCGGCGCGTTCCAGATCGGCGGCGAACAGACGTGAGGATGCGCGGCGGCGCTGACAAAATTGACGTTGCAGTTCTTCCAGGAGCACGTCGACATAGACTTCGGAGTCCTTTCTGGTCTTGCATGGATGCCGTAAGCGAGCAGGACGGTGTCAAAGTCGTGGAAAATGATCGGCGGACAAAGTCGAAGATTCCGGCATGGTGAGGGATAGAAGCTAAATCGGCCGCGTAAGTCAGAACTGCTTTGCGCCACGGGCCAGGAGGTCCGACTGCAACGCTGCCAGGCGTTCGGGAGAGCGCGCTACCAGCAGCAACTCGCATTCCTGTTGCGCGAGTTGACGCTGCACCTCCAGCGCGATGCCAGAAGTGGCGCCGAGGATCACGATCTTCTGCATGGGCTTGATTCGCGGGGTCGAGGAGCTGGTGGTTACCGTCATTGCGCCCCCGTGACCCGCCGCCAGAAAGATGACGACATCTTGGGGTCAATGAAGGGAACAAAACTGCGCCACCGTGGAAACGATGCTTCAAACAAAGCGGGACTCATGCGCGCGTCTTTTGCGGGGTAAAGAGCGCCGCCACTCTCGAGGACGATCTGGTCAAGGGATCGCAGCAGTTGGAGTGTCCGTTCGCCGCGCATGGCAAAGTCGAGAGCCAGCGTGACTCCGGGACGCGGAAACGAGAGCATGCCTGCCGGCGGCGCCGAGCCGAACTGCTTCAGGACGCCTAAGAAAGATCCCATGCCGGAAAGTGCGACACGATCGAGTAACTCCTCGAAAGCCTCGAAGTTGCTTTCCGGGATGACGCACTGGTATTGCACGAATCCCTTCTTGCCGTAGAGCAGGTTCCATTGGCGAATGGAGTCGAGTGGATAGAAGAACGAATCGTAAGTAACGACTGACGCTGCTTCTTCTCCGCGTGATCGCGATAGTAGGCGGTGTTGAATGCCTTGATGGTGTAGCGGTTCAGCAACCAGCCTGGCAATGCGAAAGGCAACTTCAGGCCGTGTTTCGGGCGGGAACTCCTTCCAGACAGGGCGATGATTGCCACGGAAGAAGATACCGCGCGCGTTCCTCCCGGCGAAACAATCGAGCCAGGCAACGGTGTATTCGAAACGGCCGTCGCTTTCGCGGCTCAGATCGAGAAAAGTCTTCAGGGACTGAAAGGGTATGGACTCGGCATCAATCCAGGGTCCACCCACGCGTTTGAGTTGGATGTCTGCCCAGCGCGATTACGCCGGTCAAACCGAGGCCGCCGATGGTGGCGCGCAGCATCTCCGAATTTACTTCTGAATTGCACGTTACCAGGCCGTCGTGCGATCGATGCAGGCCAATTTCGCGGACGTGGGCGCCGAAGGTTCCAGCACGGTGATGGTTCTTGCCGTGGACGTCGTTGGCGATGGCCCCTCCGACGGTGACGAAGCGGGTGCCGGGCGTGACCGGAAGAAACCATCCTTTAGGCAGGAATACGTCGAGAATGTCGGCGACGCTGACGCCGCTTTCGCAGCGGAGCACGCCGGTGGATTCGTCGAAACCGAGGATACGGTTGAGGCGGCGGCAGTCGATCAGTTCGCGGCCGTCGTTGAGGCAAGAGTCGCCATAGCTGCGGCCGAAGCCGTAAGGGAGCAGGGAGCCGGGCGCGGCAGCCTCGAGAATTTCCGGCACCTGGTCGTTCCATGCAGGCCTGATAGACGTGTTGATGCGCAGTCCTCGGGTAACGGCCCCACGAGAAAATTCGTTCGGTGGGCTGCATGGCGGCGGTTTTTTTGCGCAAAGTCGCGGCTGATTGACCAGACATAAGTGTGCCGAAAGCAAGTTCAATAACTGTGAAGGCCAGTTGGCCCGAAACTCATTACGCTACCAGTTCACGTGTATCATGCTCGCGGCGATGACAGCCGCTGAGGCCAGGGCCACGCCGTAACTGACCGGGTCCCGGATGGCGAGTGTAACTGGATCTTCCTTTAATTCTCCGCGATGCGCCAGCAGCCAGGTTCGGCTGAGCCAATAAAGAACGATGGGGCAAAGCAGAAACAGAGACTCCGGTGAGGAGTAAAGCAAAAGCACATCCTGACTGTGAACGTAGAGGCTGAAGATGACGACGGCGGAAAAACTGCTGCCGACGCCGAGCGAGAGCAGAAGTTCACGATCGCCGGTATGATAGCCACGTCCGGAGTTACCAGTCCTGACTAAGTCGCTGGCGTGCAGTAACTCAGAGTAACGTTTCGCCATTGCCAGACTAAGAAAGAAAAACATCGAGAAAGCGATAAACCACTGCGACAGTGGCGTGGCGGAAATCAGAGCGCCGGCGAGAATGCGGAAGCTGTAGAAACTGGAAAGAACGAAGACGTCAAGCAGAGCGATCTTCTTGAGATAGAGCGAATACAGCATGGTAAGTGCTGCGTATCCGAGCAGGGCCAGGCCGAATTGTACGTCAAGGAAAAAGCCGAGTCCGAGTCCTGCCGACAGCAAGAGGAACGACGCCAGTAAGCCTTCGGGGATCGAGATTTCGCCGGTGGCGAATGGCCGCTCCTTTTTCCAGGGATGCTCGCGATCGGAATGGAGATCGAGGAGGTCGTTGAGAATATAGAGCCCGGACGCGCAAAATCCGATAGAGGACGAAACCGGCAAGAGTGCGGACCATGGGCTCAATCGCGAGGTTGTGAGAGAGCGCAAGCGGCAGGAAGAGCAAAAGATTCTTTGCCCAGTGATGGCCGCGCAAAGCATTGATCCATAGCCGAACCGACGTGCGCAACGACACCCGCGGTTCGAGGATGGTTCCTCTGACCGTGGTTACAGCGGCCGCTTGCTCGGCGCGGGCTTCGGTGCCGACCACGTAAGCTGCCTCGCGCGGTGCGCCAAACTTCGACGTCGGCGGCAGAGTCGCCCACATATTCGAAGCCGGTCTGCGGCGAAATGCTGGGCGAGAAATGCAGCTTTGTTCGCTCCCTTGAGGTTCAGTTGGCCGTCGCTGGCGTGGACTTCGTCGAAGAGGCCGAGATACTTGGAAATCGTTTCGGCAAGTTCGCGATCGGCGGCGGTTACGAGCGCGATGCGGCGGCCGACAGCTTTTTCCTGCCGGAGAAGATCAAGAACCTGCCTGCCGATAGGGAAGACGGGCGGGGTCGAGTTGGATCCTGGCGGCGAGCTGGCGCTTGAGAGAGGCTCGTCCTGAAAGCAACCAGAAGGGGAGCAGCAGCAGCGTGATGGGACGGGTCTTGAGCAGGACAAGAACGCACTCCCAAAGGACGTTTCCCCGGATCAAAGTGCCGTCGAGATCGACGCACAAAACCGGGGACAACGCCTTGGCGGGTTTGGCTCCTGTGACAGACCCCATCGGATGATCGTCGCATAAATAGGAGGGCGAAATGCGGGAATAAGTGGCACACCTAGGTAACCTGGGTAACATGCGCTGAGCGGGAGGGCAGCTTAGTATGGGCTGATCGAGAGCGGATGTGCTCGGCGACTGGACGCGAAACACATGAACGAGATAGCCAAGAACATCCGGAACCTGGCGCATCGGAATTGCTGGCCAAGTATCTGCGACGGCCCAGCGTTCTGCTGCCGTTGCTCGGACTGGTCACGTTTGTGCTTTATAGCGGCTCGCTGTCTTTCGATTTTGTGTGGGATGACTGGCCGCAGATTGTGAACAGTCCGCTCATCCGGACATGGAGCAATCTGCCGCGGGCGTTCAGCAGCGATTTGTGGTATCACGTGGCGCGACACCAGGTATATTACCGGCCGCTGTTTGTGGCGTGGTCGATGCTGAATTACTCGCTGTTTGGGTTGCGGCCGTGGGGATGGCACCTGGGAGCGGTTTTGCTGCATGTGGGCGCGGTGCTGCGGTGTTTCTGGCTGGCGCGACGGCTGGGATTGGAATACTGGACGGCCGCGCTGGCGGCGCTGATTTTTGCGCTGCATCCGATTCACATTGAGCCGGTCACGTGGGTTTCCGCAGCATCGGACACGATGGTGACCATGTTTGCCGCGCTGGCCTTTGCGGCGTTTCTCAACGGGCGGGAACCCGCGCGCAGCCCAGACAAGAAACTAAACGAAGAGAATGGCGTGGTGGCTTGCGTCGCTGGCGCTGCTCGCATGCGCGCTGCTGACCAAGGAAATGGCGGTGGTATTTGCCGCGCTGGTAGGAATCTACGCGTGGCTGAACCCGGCGGAAAAATCATCGCCGGGGCGAAGAGTTGTTGCGGCGGTGATCGAGGCGGCACCGTATGCGGTGGTGACGTTGGCGTATGCGCTGCTGCGCAAGCACGCGCTGCTGCACGCAACTGGGCAGTTTGATCCCGACCACGGACTGATGGACGTGGCACGGACGTTGCCGCTGGTGCTGTCTATTTATCTGCGGCAGTTGCTGGTTCCTCTGGGTATTACGGGACTCTATTACACCCCATATGTTACGGGCGCGCAAGCGCAATTCTTAGCCAGGTTGTGGCGCCGGCAGCGGTGTTGGGCGCGGCGTTGGTTGGATTGTGGTATTGGAATCGGCGCGCAGGGAATTCCATGGTCGCCTTTGCGGGATTGTGGCTGCTGGTTGGATTAGCGCCCGCGCTGTATCTGCGAAATTTCGGCAACGGCGATTTTGTGCGCGACCGTTACATGTATTTGCCGTCGATCGGATTTGCCATTCTCGCGGCAATGGGGCTGCGGCGGCTGCCGTCCATCAAGGGTTGGAGTGCGCAGGCAGTACAGTTTTGCGCTGTGCTCGTGCTTGTGCGGCGGCTATGCGTGCGCATCGATTGCGCAGCAGGTGTACTGGGCAAACGATCTGATGGTGCTGCTGCGCGGGCAATCGCTGTATCCGGGAAATCCGTACACGATGGTCGGGTTGGCAAAAGAGTACAGCAAGGGGGCGCGCATGATCGCGCGATAGAGCTGGCGGAGTCGGTGGTGAGGGACCATCCCGAGTATGGTTATGGGCCGCTAACGCTGGCGGAAGTCTACATCCACGCCGGTCGATTCCAGGAAGGCCGCATTTGGCTCGACCGGGTGAATCCGGATTACGCCAAGTCGGAGGTGGGGATGGCGGGAGTCGCCGGGCTGTATGGCCAAATGGGCGACTATGAGCGGGCGTTTGCGCTGTGCTCGGACATTCTGCAGAAAGAACCAAATCTTTATTCGGCACTCTACAACTGCGGCAATATTCACTTGGTCGACGGCCAGTATAAAGACGCGGAACAATTGCTGTCCCGCGCAGTGCAGTTAGTGCCGGAACAAGCGGCGCCGAAACATTTTCTGGGGCGCGCGCTTCTGCAAGATGGACGGAGCGCGGAGGCTCAACCTTACCTGCTGCAAGCGGCAGCCATGGATCCGAAGGTTTGGGACTACCACTATTGGCTGGCGGTGTCGTTGGAAGACAATGGGAATGTTTCCGGCTGCGCGGGGAGAGTATCAGCAGGCGTTACAACTGAATCCGGACAGTAAAGAAGCGAAAATGCGGCTAGCGGCGCTGGAGGCGAAGTGAAACAGGAAATAGAGAACGCTTCCGCGAAGCCATCTGTGCCAGCGGATCCCGCGTTGCGCGTAGAGACGAGCGTAGAAGCGTTGAGCGTGGAAATAAGGGTTCGCGAAGAGGGCGCGGAACCGGTGGAGGCTGCCCGCGAGAATGGGGTGGCCGCCGCGCAAGGCCGGCTGGTTCGGCTGACAGTGCTGGCTGTAGTTCTGATAGTTGCAGGAGTTTACGCCGGATTCCACATTAGCCGGGGCTGGGCGCCGTCCGACGACGGGACTTTAAGCCAAAGCGCGCTGCGAGTGCTGCAGGGGCAACTTCCGCATCGCGATTTTGCCGAGATCTACACCGGAGGGCTGAGTTTTATTCATGCCCTGGCGTTTCGAGCGTTCGGTGTGAATCTGATGTCGCTGCGCATCTGCGTGTTTCTGTTTTTTCTGGCCTGGCTTCCGGCTGTTTATTACATTGCGCTGCGCTTTACTTCGGCGATTGCTTCGGGAGCGATCACGCTGCTGGCTGTGGCGTGGAGTTATCCGAATTATCCAGCGGCCATGCCGTCCTGGTACAACCTGTTCTTTGCGACTTTTGGTGCGGCGGCGCTGCTCCGCTACCTGGAAGCGCGGACGCGGCGATGGCTTTTTGTGGCCGGAGTATGTGGCGGCGTGTCGATCGTGATCAAGGTGATTGGGGCATACTACGTTGCCGGGGCGCTTCTGTTTCTGGCTTTTCTGGAACAGAGCGAGAGCAGGGAGGAGAGTGGGGAGAAACTCGCGGAGGGGCGGTATTCGAAGAACAGCTGGTCCTACCGCATGTTCAGCGTGGGTGCGCTGCTGCTGTTCCTAGCGACATTGGTTTATGTGCTCCACTCGCGGTTGGGCGTGGCGGAGTCATACCACTTCGTGCTGCCATCGGCAGTGGTGGTGGGGCTGATCCTGCTGGGAGAACGGAGTGTCCAGGCAGGAACAGCGCAGCGATTCAAAACAATATTTCGGGCGGCGATTCCATTCCTCTGCGGAGTCATATGTCCGGTCATTGTTTTTCTGCTGCCATACGCCCGGTCGAGAGCAATCGGCCAGTTCTTTTCGGGCGTGACCTCAAGCGCAATCACACGTTCGGTCGAACTGGGACTGCTCCGGCCAGTGTCGGTCGAGAAAGGCATCTTCGCGCTGGCATTGGTGGGATTGGTTGCGGCGGCGATGTACCTGCGCGAATTTCAAGGGAAGCTGGTGAGCGTGGCGGTCGCCCTGGGGCTGACGGTGCTGCTGGTGAAGGCTGAGACGTCAGACCAGATCATCTTGGGAGTGTGGTATTCGGCGGCGACGCTGACTCCGCTGGTGGTGTTGTTGAGCGCGGCGGTCGTATTGGCCGCAAGCAAGCGGAGCGGCCCAACAAAGCTCCAACAGCAGCGCATCGTACTACTGATTTCGCTGGCCGCCATGTGCACCCTGGTGCAGTATCCGTGGGCCGCGTCGATTTACCTGTCCTATTCGTTGCCATTGACGTTGCTGGCCGCGGTCGCGATTGTGGCGACCGCCAGGAAGCAAGCGGGCATTTACGTGTTGGCCTCGGTGATGGGATTTTATCTGCTTTTTGGCGTGGTGATGCTGGTTCCGGATTACGTTTATGAATTTACCCACAAAGTGGGACGGATGGATGAACTGCATCTGGAGCGAGCGGGCGGACTAAGGATCAACTATGCCGCGAATTTTGCGGACCTGACTCATTTTCTGCAGCAGCACTCCCCGAATGGATTGATGTATGCGGGTAATGACTGTCCAGAACTGTATTTCCTCTCGGGGTTGAAGAACGTAACCCGCGACGATGGGGGCGCTCCGGCGGAGGAGGTGTTGAAGGCACTGCAATCCGACGATCTAAAGCTGGTCGTAATCAATGAAGGGCCCCTCTTCCCCTCCGCCAGAATGAGCCCCGAGGTACGTGCGGAAGTCATGCGGAAGTTTCCACATAGCGTCCAGGTGGGGTTCTTTCACGTGTTTTGGCGGGAATAATCGCTCCTTAAATACCGTATTCACGACCGTCATTACGACTGTGCAGGGGCGGCGGCTCGTTTGGGGAAGATGTTGCCTACGCGGCGGATTTCGGCGCCCACGAGTTTCAGTTTTTCTTCGATATTCTCGTAGCCGCGGTCCAGGTGATACACGCGGTCAATGATGGTCTCGCCGTCGGCGACCAGCGCAGCGAGCACCAGCGAGGCCGATGCGCGCAGGTCTGAGGCAAGAACGGCTGCGGCGCTGAGCGGAGTTCCTCCGTGGACGATGGCGCGATGCCCTTCGATCTTGATGTTCGCGCCCATGCGGAGCAGTTCCTGCGCGTGCATGAAGCGGTTTTCGAAAATATTTTCCGTGATGATCGACGTGCCGGTGGCCTGTGTGGCGAGCGCCATATATTGCGCCTGCATATCGGTCGGGAAGCCGGGATACTCTTCCGTGCTCAGGTCGGAGGCTGCGAGCGGCTGATCGCCCATGACGCGGACCGAGTCGGCTTTCACCGAAGTCTTCACTCCGGTCTGCGCCAGCTTCTGCAAGATGGCAGTGAGGTGCGCAGGTTCGCAGCCGGTGACGTTGACGTCCCCGCCGGTGAGAGCGCCAGCGATGATGAAGGTTCCCGCTTCGATGCGATCAGGGATGATGCGGTGTCTGGCGCCGTGGAGTTTGCTGACGCCCTTCACGCGGATCGTAGACGAACCGGCACCATGAATTTTGGCGCCCATGGCGTTGAGCAGCGCGGCGAGGTCAGCGACTTCAGGTTCGCGGGCGCAGTTTTGCATGACGGTCTCGCCATCGGCAAGCGTGGCGGCCATGAGCAGGTCTTCGGTGCCGGTAACGGTAATTCTGTCGAAGACAATTTCAGCGCCCTTAAGCCGATTGCCCTTGAGAGGATCGGTGGTGGCTTCGACGTAGCCGTGTTCCTGCGTGATCTTCGCGCCCAGACGTTCCAGCCCTTTGATGTGTAGATCGATGGGACGGGTGCCGATAGCGCAACCGCCAGGCAACGAGACGCGGGCGCGTCCACAGCGCGCGACCAGTGGTCCCAGAACCAGTGTGGAGGCCCGCATGGTCTTGACCAGTTCATAAGATGCCTCGGGAGCGTCGAGTGCGCGCGCGCAAATCGTTGTCCGATGCTGAGCGCGTCCGTAGCCAAGTTCGACTTCTGCGCCCATGGCGGCGAGTAGCTTGCGCGTAGTCTCGATGTCGCGCACCTGCGGAATGTTCTCGAGAATCACCGGTTCGTCGGTGAGCAAGGCTGCGGCCATGCACGGTAGCGCGGCGTTCTTCGCGCCACTAATTCGGACCGTCCCCAGCAGGGGATTACCGCCGCGGATTACCAGCTTATCCATGTCGTGATGACTCTGGTAGAGATCAGTTCCTGAGAATACCCCGCGGTCAAACTTTGCAGGCGAGGCACTACGAATATTCTAGCGGGGAATGCGCGAGCATGGGATGGGGAATTCGGAGCGGTGGTTCCGTTTGTAACTTCCCCAAATCCCCGCGACGAGCGCAGCCGGGTTGTCACTTTTGCTTCGCGATTGCGATGGCTTTGCGCACCCGGCCGGAGGATTCCTCCAAGACAGCGACAGCGCGAGCGCGGCTGACTCCAGCCTTGGCCATTACCATGGCAATGGGGACGAGGCCTCCGGCGGCGGCGAGGAGCTTGCGTGCTGCGCGGTGGTCGAGTCCGGCGGCTTTTTCCACGATGCCCACTCCGCGTTCGATTAACTTCTCATTCCTCGGGCGGACGTTGACCATGAGGTTGCCGTACACGTAGCCGAGACGGGTCAGCGCTCCAGTGGAGAGCATGTTCAGAATCATCTTTTGTGCGGTGCCGGCCTTCATACGCGTCGAACCCGCGACAACTTCCGCGCCGACGTCCGCAACAATGGCTACGTGCGCGGCTTTGCCGAGCGCGGTCCTCGGGTTACACACGACGGCAACGGTGGTTGCGCCTTGCGCGCGCGCATATTCCACGGCCGCGATCGTGAAGGGAGTGCGTCCGCTGGCTGCGATGCCGACGACCACATCTTTATTGATAGGCTTCTTCTTCGCGATGGCTTGACGGCCTAGAATTTTGGAGTCTTCGTCGGCTTCCACAGCCGCAGCCAGCGCTTTTGGGCCACCCGCGATGATGAACTGGATCACGCGCGGGTCAACGTCAAAGGTAGGCGGACATTCAACGGCGTCGAGCGCGGCGATGCGTCCGCTGGTGCCCGTGCCTACATAGATGAGTCGCCCGCCTTCGGAGAGCGCGGTGGCGATCAGGTCGATCGCCCTCGCGATTTGTGGGAGCGCGCTTTTCACCGCGCCTGCGACCTTGGCATCCTCAGCGTTGATGATGCGCGCGATTTCAAGGGCGGACTTGCGATCGAGATCAGCGGAGGCGGCGTTGGTTTTCTCGGTGCGGAGGCGGCGGAGTTCTACGCGGCTGGCCTTGCCAGTCGAGGTTTTGCGATTCGAAGTCTTACCACGCGAGGTCTGACGATTTCGACCTTTGCGCTTCAAACGTTCTTCCCCATGGATTCAATGATCGCGTCGTGAAACGCCGGGCGTACCTGTTTGATTGCGACATTCTGGCAGTCAGGCCAGGTACGGTTAGTCAGCAAAGTTATCGAAAGTTGGCGATCCGGGTCGATCCAGAGCGATGTGCCGGTGTAACCGAGGTGTCCGAAGGAACGGGGCGAGAAGTGTTTTCCGGATTGCGAAGGCGCCGAAGGTGTCTCCCAGCCGAGCGCGCGGGAAGTGCCTCCGGGCGCCGATTCCCGGCGTGAAAAAAGTTCGACGGTCGAAGAGCGGAGGATGGGGTGTCCACCGTTGAGCATGGCGTGGGCGAAAATGGCTAGATCTTCGGCGCTGGAGAACAGGCCGGCGTGTCCGGCGATGCCGCCGAGCACGCTCGCATTTTCGTCCTGCACCTCGCCTTGAATGATGCGGTGTCGGAAGGTGCGATCGTCGGCGGTTGGCGGGATGGAGTCTTTCAAGGTGTGCGCGGGATTAAAGGTCGTGTGCGTCATGCCGAGCGGTCCAAAGACTTCGCGCTGGCAGAACGCGTCCAGTGATTCGTCCGCGAGGCGCGCAAGTGCGACCCCGAGAATGATGAAGCCGATGTCGCTGTATGCGGCGCGGGTGCCGGGCGCGTCGGCAAGTGGTGTGGCGAAGGCGGCTCGCAGCAGGGCTTCGCGAGTCTTGGCACGCAGGAAGAGCTTTTCATAAGCGGGCAGGCCGGAGCTATGTGCGAGCAGCAGGCGCAGGGTGACGTCGCGGCGGCGCGCGGCATTCTCGCCCAATGTGACGTCGTCAAATGCGACCACGAATTCTGGAACGATCGCCGCTACCGGGGCTTCGAGATCGAGCAGCCCGCGTTCGTAAAGGATCATGGCCATCGCGGTTGTGGCGAGGACTTTGGTGAGTGATGCGAGATCGAAGATGCTCGCGACAGCTACTTCTGGGGAAGCCGGATCGTAGTTGAAGCGGCCGAGGGCTTTGTGGGCGACGAGTTCTCCACGCAAGGTGACAGCGAGCGAGCAGGCAGGGAAAGCGCGGGCGGCAATCGCTTTCTCTAGGACGCTGAACGCGTCACGAAACCGACCGTCCTGCGCAACCGAGTTGCGCACGAGGAAGGAAAAGCCGGCGGGCGGATTCTGGGTCGTGGTCAAAGGCGATCTCAAAGGCCTGTTCGGGTTATAGCAAACTGAAGCGGTCGAGGCAAAGTGATCCGACTTCAAAGTGGTTACCTGGGATAGAGCGCGATCAGGTGCGGGCCCATCTTCTGTTCGACTTCGCGCTTCTTCCTCCGCCAACACAGGGCAAAGATGGCAGCGACAGCGAAAGTAAGAACGAACGTTCCGGCGAGGATCGCGACGCCTGTCGAGTCCACGTGCCTAGTATCGGTGTGAGGCTGTCGGCAGGCAACGGGGCAATGTTGACGGCGCGAGTTACCAGGAGGTCCCCCGAGCGATCAAGACGCTTGAGAGCTGTCTTGACCGTCGTGTACAGTCACAGGAAGAGTGAAACTCACATCGATAATTCTCACGCTTGTTCTTCTGTGTTCGGCAATGGCTTTCGGCCAAACTCCGCTCGATTCCCGCCTTGCCGTTCTCGACCCCATCATCAACGAGGCGATCGCCCAGCAACAGATTCCTGGTGCCGTCGTTGTCATCGGCCATGACGGACAAGTGGTTTATCGGAAGGCATACGGCGACCGGGCAATTGAACCTCGGCGCGAGGCAATGACGCTCGACACTATATTTGATTGCGCGTCGCTGACGAAGGTCATGGCAACCACAACGGCCGTCATGCAGTTGTGGGAGCAGGGAAAATTTCGCATGAACGATCCGGTCGCGAAGTACCTTCCCGAGTTTGGGCAGAACGGCAAGCAGGATATTACGATCCGGCAGCTGCTGGTGCACTATTCGGGGCTGGCGCCGGATATTGATTTGACGAAGCCGTGGGAAGGCAAGGAAACGGCGTATCGAATGTCGTTTGAGGAGGTTCCAGAGCGAGTGCCCGGATCGGCGTTTGTCTATAGCGATACCAACTTCATCGTGCTGGGCGCGCTCGTCGAGGGGCTCTCGGGTGAGTCACTCGATGCGTACGCGGCCAGGCACGTTTTTGAACCGCTGGGCATGAAGGAGACGCGGTTTCTGCCGCCGCCGTCGTGGGAGCCGCACATTGCTCCAACCGAAGAGGATGAAAATCATCACCTGCTGCGTGGAGTGGTGCACGATCCCAGGGCTCGCCGTATGGGTGGCGTGGCGGGGCATGCGGGAGTATTTTCTACCGCGGATAATCTGGCGATTTTTGCCCAGGCCTTGCTCGATGGCGGCCGAGGTGTGCTGACTCCGGCGACGGTTGCCAAGATGACCGCGCCGCAGCAGCCCGTGGATGCAACGACACTGCGTGGGTTTGGGTGGGATATTGATTCTCCTCTTTCCACCAACCGTGGAGAACTTCTGCCGGTGGGCGGTTACGGCCATACGGGATTCACGGGGACTTCGCTGTGGATCGATCCGGCGACGAAGACTTACATCGTGCTGATGACGAACGCCGTGCACATGAATGCGGTGGCGGCCAAGGATAAGGGAAGCGCAGCGTCTCTTAGAACGAAGGTGGCGACGGCGGTAGCGGCGGCGCTCGCGCTCGATCCCGCCGAAGCCGAGAAGATGCGGGTGGCAACCATCACCGGCTACAACGAAATGCAGAGCGCGGCACGCAAGCTCGCAGTGCGGAATGGAACGGTGAAGACGGGAATTGACGTCCTCGAGGAGACGAAATTCACGGCGCTGCATCCGGTCCGGGGCGGGGCTCCGCGAAGCATTGGGCTGTTGACGAATCAAACCGGCGTGGATGCGGAAGGACGCCGGACGATTGACGTGCTGGCAGGCGTGCCCGGCATTTCGCTGGATGCGATTTTCAGTCCCGAACATGGGGTGACGGGGACGCTGGACACGACCGACGTCAAGAATACGAAGGATGCGGTGACCGGAATCACGGTTTACGGCGTGTACGGCGCGAGCGACGCGGCGCGGCGTCCTCCACTGGAGGTGCTGAAGCGCCTTGATGCGGTGGTGATCGACCTCGCGGATGTGGGCGCGCGCTTTTACACCTACGAAGCCACGGTGGGGTATTTCCTCGAAGCGGCGGCACAAGCCGGAATTGAAGTGGTCATTCTCGATCGCCCAAATCCGATTACGGGGTCGTTTGTGCAGGGACCGGTTTCCGATTCGGGTGAGGGCCACGAGAAGTTTACGAATTACTTTCCCGAGCCGGTTCGGCATGGTATGACGTTGGGCGAGTTAGCAAGAATGGTCAATGCCGAGCGGCATATAGGGGCGCGGCTTGACGTGGTGGCGATGGAGGGTTGGCAGCCGGGGGACTGGTTCGATTCGACTGGTGTTGGCTGGGTCAACACATCGCCCAATTTGCGGAGCCTGAACGAGGCGACGCTTTATCCCGGCGTGGGCATGATTGAAGGGACCAACGTCTCGGTAGGCCGGGGGACGGATACCCCATTCGAAGTGGTCGGCGCGCCTTGGATGAAGAGCAGAGAACTGGCAGCTTACATGAACGGCCGCGGCATCCAGAGTGTCCGCTTCGTGCCCATCATCTTCACTCCGTCGGCCAGTAACTTTGCCGGCGAACGCTGCGAAGGTGTGAACCTCTTCGTTCTAGATCGGAACACTCTGGACTCGCCGGAGTTGGGGATTGAGCTGGCGTCGGCTCTGCACAAGTTGTATCCGAACGATTTCAAACTCGAGAGGATGGCGGATCTGCTGGTAAATCAGGCGGTGTTCGATGCCATTAACGCGGGAGAGGATCCGAGACGGATTGCGGAGGACTGGCAGGTGCGGCTGGCGGAATTTGTGCGCCTCCGGGAAAAATATCTGTTGTACAAGTAGACGGTGCCTGGTTTTCATGTTTCGTAACGCATGGTTCCGCGCGGACCGCTCGGCTACAATTACTGGTAGTGGCAAGGGTGGTCATGACCGAAAATCTGCTTCTAATTCCGAGTCCGTTTTATCGTTGCGCCGGCCCGAATTGCGGGGTGCTGAAGGGCGCGAGCGACCGCTGGTGGGTGATGTGGAGTTCGATTGGCGATCAGGAGGCGCCGCTGATGCATCTGGCGCCGTGGGACGAGAAACTCGCAATACAAGAAGGCGCGATGCATGTTTGCGGCGAGTTGTGCGCGCAGAAACTGCAGTCGCAGTTCATGGGCAACGTGCTGGAGAACCAGACGCGCCGAAGCAGTGGTTAGGGCTTGCGTAGCGACAGCCGCCCCCAGCTGTCCACCGATAGCTGGTTTGAGCTAACCGGGACCTCTGCCGACCGCATCTGAGAATGCAAGTGGGCTGCTGCTGATGATTGATTCTGAAAAGGTAGGTCTCCGATGAAGATCCGTGCTGCTTCGATCTGGTTTTTGCTGCTGGCGGGTACTGCGGCGGCGCAGTCGTCCGTGGCCCCGGACGCGGCCGCGCCTGGAGTGGAGTCCGCGAAGGCTATGCTGACCATTCCGGTGGGAACGAAGGTTCCGCTATCGCTGAAGCAGGCGATTTCGACCAAGACGGCCAAAGACGGAGATCCGGTATACGCGGAGACCGCCTTTCCGTATGTGGTCAACGAGCGGGTGGTGATTCCGGCTGGGACTTACATCCAGGGAAGGATCGAGCGCACGCAGCGGGCCGGACACGTAAAGGGGCGCGCTGAGGTGTTGATCCACTTCACCTCGATGGTTTATCCCAACGGCTACACAGTGATGCTTGGCGGATCGGTGGAGAACACGCCGGGCGCGGAAAAGACCTCGATGAAAGATTCGGAAGGCACTATCCGCCAGGATAGCGACGCGGGGAAAAAAGCTGAGACCGCTGTGGGTGCGGCGACCACGGGAGCGGTGATCGGCGCCGTAACTAACGGAGCTAAGGGAGCCGGCATCGGAGCCGGAATTGGAGGGGCCGCCGGGCTGGCGGTAGGAATGCTTTCGCGCGGCGCCGACGTGAGGCTCGAGCCGGGGTCTTCGATCGAGATGGAGATCCAGCGGGAAGTGACGGTCGATCCCAGCCGGATTGCCTCGCGGCGCGAGGTTGTTGTTCGCGACTAAATCGTCCAGGTGGAGTGACGGGCGTCTCGCCCGTCCGGACGTGCGCGGACGTCCGGCAATCTTCTACTTCAATACAAACATAGCGTTCACGTGCGCGGTAACGGTCACGTTCTGGGGTGAGAACTCCTCGGTCGGGGCGGGGGTCTGCGCATTCATCGCCATGGCATGACGCGGGACGGGCGAGGCAATGTGAATGTTCTCGGAGGTATCAACCGTAGCATAGGAGAGTTCGCCAAGCGTGTGTCCACTGGCGGTGGCGAGCGACTGCGCGGAAGCGCGGGCTCGCCGGTAAGCATCGGCAACGGCTTTGCTCTTGGCTTCGTCGGTCGAGTCCAGCGTGTAGCTGAGAGACTGGCTCTCGCCGATGCTGGCGTCGGCCAGTTGCTGGGTGATCGGGCCGATCTTGGAAAAATCCTTGAGCTTCAAGCTCACGCTGGTCCTGACCTGGTAGCCGATCACCTTGTGCTTCGGCTTTGTCCAGTCGTACTGCGGATCCACCGAGAAGAAACCGATTTCAGCGGATTTGGGATCGATGCCGTTAGCGCGCATGACTTGGCGCGTAGCTTCGGCCTGCTTGGCGGCCTGATCATAGGCGTCTTTGGCGTTGTCGGCTTGGGTGGAGATGTTGAACTGGATGAGCGCGGTATCCGGCGCGGTTTCAAATTTTCCATCGGCGCCGACAAAAACGGTGTTGGGCAAGGGAGTGAACGTCGAACTCTGCGCGATCGAATGGGCATTGAGAACGAGGATGGCGCAGGCGCAAAGGCAAAGACTGATGACAGTAGTTTTCATCGGATCGCTCCTACCTTGTTGAATATGAATCCTGCTGAATCTGGATGCTGACGGTGCTCCTGGAAACATCCCTTATACACCTCTGACGTTGGAACGCGGCGAGGGTTCCGAATTGCAATCGAAGAATTGAGAACGCGGAAAATTGCGGGGCAAAAAATGAAACCCGGTCTCCCGCCAGATGTGAAACAGGCACATCCTGGCGGGCACGGGGTATTTCCCCCACAACGGTAGAACACCGAGGTGGGGCCGTTTGGATTGACTTCACTGTTTCGGTTGGATGAGGCAATCAGGGCAAAACGATGCCTGACGCTGGCAGGAATGCCGGTCGGGGCTGGGCGTCTCGCATAGGAATCCAGCCAGCGGCGTCGGCGGTCACACCTTTGGGAAAGACGGGTTAGAGCCATTCGACTTGGGCCCATTGATTTCTTCCCGCAAGCCTTCAAAGATATCGTCGGGCATTTCGAGGAAAACCTTGACCACCTCAGGATCGAACTGACGGCCGGACCAGAGCTTGATCTCCGTGCGGGCGGCCTGAAATGACTGTGCGGGGCGGTAGGGGCGATCCATGGTCATGGCGTCGAGGGTGTCGGCGATGGAGAACATGCGCGCGCCGAGGGGGATCTCTTCGCCCTTCAGGCCACGGGGGTAGCCCGTTCCGTCGTATTTTTCCTGGTGGGAGTAGACGATTTCGGCAGCCTCTGCCAGAAACGGGATTCGGGAGATGATCTTGTAGCCGCGGTAGCAATGCTCTTTCATCTCCGCCATTTCTTCGTCGGTGAGTTTGGCTGGCTTGCGAAGGATGGCGTCGGGAATGGCCAACTTGCCGATGTCATGCAGGAAAGCGCCGCGGGCGATCACCTTGATCTCTTCTTTCGGAAGGCCCATTTTTCTCGCAATGGCGATGGTGTATGCGGTCACGCGCTTGGAGTGGTACTCGGTCTCGGCGTCCTTGGCGTCGAGTGCATCGCCCAAGGCTTCGAGCATCATGTCATAGGACTCTTCCAAGTCGGAAAGCGCCCCTTTCCATTGCTGAGTGCGGGCGGCAACCAGGGACTCGAGGTTGGTGCGATAGGCATCGTTCTCGCGTTTGAGGCGGCGATTCTCCAGCGCACGGCGGACCGTGTGCAGCAACTGCTCTCGCTCGAAAGGCTTAAGCACGTAGTCGTAGGCCCCGTTGCGCAGAGCCGCCAGAGCGACCTGAATGTCGTGGACCGCCGTGACCATGACGACCGGCATGTCGGGGTAGCGTTCCTTGGCGCGCTCCAAGAGCGCAATCCCGTCCATTTCGGCCATCATCAGATCGGAGAGGACAAGATCGAATTCCTCTCCCGATTCCAGAATCGAGAGGGCCTCGACGCCACTGGCGGCCTGGCGAGTCTGAAAATGCGCTCCGCCAAGCATTTGGGAAACAATCTCGCGGATTGTTTCCTCGTCGTCCACCACCAGGATGCGGTCATTAGCCATGCACTAAGTGTAATGTATCGCTCATTCTAGGCGACGACTTCACATTCCGAAAGTAACCACCGGGAGACCGAAATCCGGTACCAATAGGTCGTCAGCGTGATATTTAAAAGCATAGGTGTTCGTGCGCTTATAGTGATGCGCCGATCGTGATCCGCTTATCGTGATCCGTTAGCTATGAGTCCTGCGGGGATATTCGGGAATTCGGTGGGTGTGCTGACTGGGCCTTGGTTGACGGCGCGGGAAACCGCCGCGCTGATCGTGGTCGTCGTCAGCCTGCTTTTCTTTCGAGTTTTTCGGGATCGATGCCTGCTGGCGTGGGGAGCGGGCTGGGTTGCCTATGGCGCGTTTCTCTGGGTGGTCGGAGCGGGCGAGCTGCACGGCGCCACGAAGTCGATGGCCGCGTTCGCACAGGCCGACTTTGTGCTGGCGATGGCCTTATTTGGTGTAGCGGCGCTCATGTCGGCGCAGGCGCGGCGAGCGCTGACGGTGCTGGTGGCGGTTTCGTGGGTGCTGCTGGTATGCGCCGCCATGCGGCCGTTGTATTTCCCGGATTTTAAATCGCTCGAGCTGGGGTTGGATGTATGCTGCCGGCTGGTTGCGGCCGGGGCAGTCGTCGAACTGCTGCGCTACCGCTTCGGACGTACCGGGATAGGACCTTTCCTGTTTGGCGCCGGGCTGCTGACCTTGAATCTGAACTGGCCAGCCTTCACCCGTCACATTCCGAATGAAGGCTACCTGTTGGCGGAAGTGCTGTTCGGATCGAGCATCCTGCTGGTGGTGCTGGACGATTCGCGGTTGCGCACGCGCCGGCTGACGGTGCTGAACGAACTGACGGTCACCATTGCGCGCGGCCAGAATCATGCTCCGATGATGCAGACGGCGCTGGAGAAACTGAAGGCTGTAGTGGGGGCCAAGGCAGCGTGGTTCGAGTTGATGGAGGGCGACCGTCTGGTGCCAACGCAGCACGCCGGCCTCTCACCGGAATTTTTGCGAACCCTGAGTCAAGGGATGGCGCAAACAGGCATGGGCCAGGCACCGACGGGCCAAGCAGGGACGGGGCAAGCCGGGAAAGACGAAGCGCGGGCCCGTGTTCTCCAGGAAAACCGGGCGGCGGTGATAAAACTCGCCGAGCTGTCAGAGCCGGAGCGCGAACCACTGCGCAAACGTGGCATCCATCACCTGGTTTTGCTGCCGGTGCTGGGCAAGAAGTCGGTGATCGGGATGCTGTCGTTCGGTTGCTCCGGCAGCCAGCACCATACCCGGGAAGAACTGGAGTTTCTGGAATCGGCGGCGCAGAAGCTGGGCATTGCGGTAGAGAATCTGCGGCTGCTGGAGCAGGTACTGCGCTCGCAGCGGCAGTGGATGAATACCTTCGATTCCATCCAGGATCTGATTCTGGCGCACGACGCGGACTTCCGCATCCTCAAGACCAATCAAGCGCTGCTGCAGCGGCTGGAACAGGCGCCGGCCGATGTGTTGGGCAATCTCTGTGAAGACGTTCTGCCGCAAAAGCGCCCCTGGAGCGGATGCCCCTATTGCGAACGCGGCACGGGCCTGACCGAAGGCGTGGATCCGTGTTTCGGCGGCCAGTCGGTGGTTTCGACCTCATCGTATGCGGAGCAGGGAGGCCTGCAAAAGGGCACGATCCACGTGGTGCACGATACCACCGCGCGGCAGGTGGCGGAAGAAAAGTACCGCATGCTGTTTGAGCAGGCGCAGGAAGGCGTGTTCGTAGCCACGCCGGGCGGCGAGTTGCTCGACTGCAACGATGCCTTTGTCACCATGCTCGGCTATGGCAGCCGGGATGAGTTGATGGCGCTCGATATGGGCAGCGTGCTGCACTCGGTGGCGGAGGAGCGAGAGGCTTTTCGCAAGGAAATCGAGGCGCACAACTATGTGCGCAACTTTGAAATCACCGTGAAGCGCAAGGACGGCACGCTGCTGGTGGTGGCGCAGAGCTGCTTTGCCACCCGCGATTCGAGTGGGAACATTGAACGCTATCAGGGCTTCGTGCTCGACATCACCGAGAAGAAACGCTCGGAAGACGAGATGCGGCGGCGCAATCGCGAGTTGAACGCGCTCAACGCCATGGCCGTTATCGCGACCCAGTCGTTCGATCTGGATGAAATTCTGAACCTCACCCTGCGCCAGGTGATCTCGCTCTTTGGAGCGGAGACGGGCTCGGTCTATCTGGCAGCGGAACCCGAGGGCCTGTTCCGGCGGCGGGCGGGTTGGGGGCCACGCAGCGAGGCGCGCGTGCGCATGGCCGAGGTCATGTTTCCAGAAGGTCTGGGCGAACTGGTGACGCGTTCGCGAGCGGAAGTGGTGACCCAGGATTTTATGCCGCACCTGCCACCGGCGGTGGTCGAGTTTGTGTGCGCCGACCGCTTGCCTTACTGGATATGGGTTGTGCTCTGGAGCAAGGACAAGCCCATCGGCATCATGGGTATTGCCAGCAAGGAAGACCGGCACTATTCAAGTAACGATGAAAATCTGCTGGTCGCCATCAGCCGGCAACTGGCCACCACCATAGAAAAAGTCCAGCTCTATGAGGAGACTTGCCGCGCCTACGAAGACTTGCGGCGGACGCAGGAGCAGTTGCTGCAGAGCGAGAAGATGTCGGCGGTCGGCCAATTGATTTCCGGCGTGGCCCACGAGTTGAACAATCCGCTGACCGCGATCCTCGGCTACGCGCAACTGCTGGAAGGTGCGGGTCTTGATCACCAGTCAGCCGATTATGTGCGTAAGCTGTTCAAGCAGGCCCAGCGCACCCACCGCGTGGTACAGAATCTGCTTTCTTTTGCCCGCCAGCGCAAGCCGCAGAAACAGGAAGTGGACTTGCGCAAGGTCCTGGAAGAATCGCTTACCCTGCGCGAATATGATTTGAAGGTCAACAACGTCTCGCTGGAGCGCGATATCCCCGACGACTTGCCTTCGGTGATCGCCGATCCGCATCAGTTGGAGCAGGTCTTCCTGAACATCGTCAACAACGCGCTCGATGCCATGGTCGAGGCCAGCGCGAGCGGTGTGTTGAAAGTGCGCGTGTTCAAGAAGGACGCTTATGTCTGCGTCGAGTTCGATGACAGTGGTCCGGGAATCAAAGACCCCAGCCGAATTTTCGATCCCTTCTACACCACCAAGTCAGTGGGCAAAGGAACTGGTCTGGGGCTGAGCATCTGCTACGGCATCGTCAAGGAGCATGGCGGCGAAATCGTGGCGCGCAACCGGGAAGAGGGTGGAGCGACCATCGAGGTGCGCTTGCTGGCGAGCGAGAAACCGGCGTTGCCGGAGGCGGCAGCCGCCACGCGAAGAGAGTCGGTGCTGAGAGGGCGCGTGCTCCTAGTGGAAGATGAAGAAGCGGTGCTGGAATTTGAACGGGACGTCCTGGTCGGCGCGGGAGCCGAAGTCACTACCTCGATGAGTGTGGATGACACGCAGCAGCAGCTGCTCAGCGGTTCTTTCGACGTGGTCGTGATGAATGGCCGTATGCCGGGCGGTTGCAGCGCCAAGGAAATGTACCAGTGGATCGCGAAAAACCGGCCGGGCATGGAGAAAGGTCTGCTGCTGACGTTTTCCAGTGTCACCGACTCAGAGACTCGAAGCTTCCTGCAAGAGCAGGCTGTCCCGTCGCTGGCCAAGCCGTTTGAGGTAGCGGACCTGATCTCACAGGTGCGTGTCTTGATACAGAGGGAAGGCAAAGCTACGTCGGCGAAGCAAAACGAGAAAACATCCGCAGCGATTGCGGGAACATAACCGCAGCCCAATCCGCCTAGAGTTGTCCCTTCAGGCCTCGCGTCATTTCTGCAATCAATTTTTCGTTGCGCCGATACCAACGCCAGTGACCTTCTCGCTTCGCTTCCACCACGCCCGCTTTCTCCAGGATTCGCATGTGATGCGAAATGGTGGGCTGCGACAGCTTCATGCGCTGCTCAATATCGAAAGCACAGAGCCCGGTTTCCTTGTCGAGCGAGCATCCGCCTTTTTCTTTGAGCGCACCGAGAATTCGCCGGCGCGTGGGATCGGCAATGGCGTGCAAGAAGCGATCTAGATTGGGCGTGGCGTGAGACATGATTTGTAATTTGTAATTGGAAATTTGTAATTTGAAACCAATTACAAATTACCATCCTACTTTTTCACAATCGGATTGTACCCGTCGCCTATGAGGCGGACGCGCATGGCATCGGCGTCCCTAAAGTCGGCGTAGGGTCCGACCTGAACGCGATAGAACTTGTCGCCGGTAGTATTGCTGGCGGTGAAGGCCGGATACTGCTTCTTTTTCAGAGCTTCGACCAGCGCATCGGCGTCTTCCTGCCGTGTGACTGCGGCCACTTGCACGTAGTAGCTGGCGCCCGCGGCCGCCGCGTCCAGGGCGGCGCTTATTGGCGCGTCGGCAGTCGACGCCGACGCGGTTGCGGCGGCTGGCTGCGTTTTTGAATTTTGCGTCGTGGAATCCTGCGGCGTGAGCGCCGAGTCAGCTTTCTTCTCGCCCACGGACTTGTAAAAACTGAAATCGCCGGATTGAGGTGCGGGCTGTGTAGCCTTGGTTTTTAACCGCCGAGGATGGCCGAACGATGGTCGACGGACTCGCACTGGGAGCGCTCAGCAAGCTGCCCGCTCCTGCCATGGTGGTTTTTCTGCCCAGCGAAAAGCCGATGGCAAAGAAGAAAGCGCAGACCAGCACAAAACTGAAAAAGATTGCCAGCATGCGGCCAGTGCCGAGCGTGATCTCCGTATCCTGTTGCGCCGTGGGCATGGGAAGTGTTGTCGACCTCTATCTTCTACCTTCCTGCCGGCGCGGCGGGAGCGGGCGCGCTCGCCAGCAATTTCTGAATGCCGGAGAAGAAATCAATCGGAACCGGGAACACGACCGTCGTATTTTTCTCGACGCCGATTTCCGTGAGCGTCTGCAGATAGCGCAACTGGATGCTGGCTGGTTCGGTCGACAACAGGTGTGCGGCATCGACCAGGCGCTGCGCGGCGGAAAACTCGCCTTCGGCGTGGATGATCTTCGAGCGCTTTTCGCGTTCCGCCTCGGCCTGCTTGGCCATGGCGCGCAACATGGATTCGGGCATATCCACCTGCTTGACCTCCACGTTGGCGACTTTCACGCCCCAAGGCGCGGTGTGCTGATCGAGGATGCTCTGCAGGCGCAGATTGATCTTGTCGCGGTGGGCCAGCAATTCGTCGAGTTCCTGTTCGCCCAGCACCGAGCGCAGAGTAGTCTGCGCGAACTGCGAAGTCTGGTAGGCGTAATTCGAGACTTCGACTACGGCTTTGTTGGGATCGATCACGCGCAGAAAAATCACCGCATTCACTTTCAAGGTGACGTTGTCGCGGGTGATGATGTCCTGGGGCGGAACTTCGAGCGCTTCCTGGCGCAGCGAAATGCGCACCATGCGGTCGATCGGATTGAAGACCAGAATTACTCCGGGACCTTTGGAGGCAATCAGGCGTCCGAGGCGGAAGATGACGCCGCGCTCATATTCGGCCAGAATTTTGATGGAACTCAGCAGGTAGATGACGACGATCACGATGCCAATGGTGATCACCGGGAATCCGAGATCCATATTATGCCTCCGGAAAATTTCTTATTAGAGTATGAGCGGATTGTAGCGCACGCGAGCGACTGTGAGCTGTGAGGAACGGAGGAGTGGAGTGTCCAGGATGATGCGTGGGTGCGGTGATTTTCGCGGCTGTTTACTATTAAGGTAATAAACGGTTGGTAATGTCCCCCCCCCCATTTTTCGCTAAAATATTGACGAATAAGGACTTGACTCCAAAATATTCATAAATAAGGAGTTAGCTGTTTTTCTCTCCGGTTTCGGGATGGGCCCGCCTGTCAGGGTGATTTTTTTTAATTACTCGTCTATTAGAATCATGGGTTTAGGAGGAAATTCCCTCTAGATCTTTGGGTTTAAAGGACTTACCGGTAAAATATTTTAGAACCAATGACTTAGCCCTCCATTCTTCGCTGCTTTCGGGGACCTTGGCGGCGGCTTGACGTCCTCTGGTCGCCTCCACGCGTTGACAAAAACGCCTCGAAGAGCTTGACATCCTACGGCTTGAAAAACGCTGGACGCGGGGCGGCCGCTCTGAGGTGCGTCCTATTTGACGGAACACACCTCGGGCCGGGGACAACAGGTCGATCTCATTGTCGCCGAAGGGCGGGTTGGTGTCTGTGCGGGGTATCACTGGGCGTTTGTGACGAATGGAAAATCTTTTCACCTATTCTTTCGCACGATCTTTTCACACGATCTTTTCACACTATGCGAGCAGGCGAAACGGGTGTAACGTTGCATGCCGTGTCGGCGCAGCGCTCTCTGGGAGCGCGGTTGCGACAGATCCAGGGGGATCGGCATAAAGATTTTGGAAGGCGAACGAGGCGGAGTTGCCATGAGGCGAATCAGCTTAGTGGTTTTGCTCGCGGGGGGATTGTTCTTGGGAGCTCGGCCCGCGGAGGCTTCTAAAACCGTTGCAGTGGGGAATTGCCGGCCCCAACTCAAGAGCTTTTCGATGATTCAGCAAGCCATTCTCAGCTCGACACCGGGGGGAATTGTGCAGGTATGTCCGGGTACCTATCCGGAGCAGGTCACCATCTCCTTACCGCTGACGCTGGAGGGGATTCCCAGCGGGAGCGCGGGGCGTAGCGTGATCGCGGTGCCTCCGAACGGCCTAAGCCTGAACGCAACCAGCTTATTCGGGGGAGTGTCGGTTGCGGCCCAGGTGCTGGTGACTGCGGGCACACCCAATGTGAACATCATCAATATTACGGTGGATGGGAGCGGCAATAATATAAATCCGCCAGACTTTCTCGTAGGAATTTTCTATGACAGCGGCAGCTCGGGGATTGTGAATCGGGTAACGACTCGCAATCAATACGCTGGAGGCTTTGGGGTAGGAATCTCGACGCAGAACGCAACCGGCGCAGACGAGGAGGTGACGATTGAAAACAGCAGCATCCACGATGTGGACTTCTTTGGAATACTCGCGATCGCCAATCCGCCGTCGACGCTCACCGCCAATCTCAAAGGAAACATCGTGTCGAGCTATGACATAGGGATATGGGAACAAAGCGGCGGCGCCGTAACCGGGAATGTCATTAGCGCGGGCTCCGACGGCATTGACCTATATAACGAGTCGACTGCTTGGGCGACGGGCAATACGATTTCGAATACGCAGCGAGGGATCAATGTTGGGACTGCGGTAAATGTCGTGAAATCGAACGTCGTCTGGAACAGCTCGATTGCCGGCATTACCCTGGCCGCAAATGGCTCGACGGTAGAAGACAATAACGTTGTGCTGGCGCCTGTGGGGATCGAGTTCGGTTGCTATCTGAGCACGGTGTCGGGTAACAGGATCAACGATGTAGGCATTGGCATTGACACGGTTCCTTCGGCCTTCACCCTGGTGAACATTTTCGACAACGCGGACACTATTCTGACTGGGTGCTAGGGGCGGGCACACGTTGGGCTTCGCTTAACAGGTCGATGCCATTGTCGCCGACGGGCGGGTTCGTGTCTGTGCGGGGGATCACTGGGCGTTTGTGATGAAAGTCAAAAGCCCCGGCCAAGCGGAGCTTGGCCGGGGCACCCTCCGGAGTTCGAATGATTGCGATCGGCCGGGCCACCGGCCAGTTCCCCGCACTCCGGTTTCCATATCCACAAAGGCAATTTGCTGGAAGCCCGGATGATAGACACAACCTATAATCAGCATGTTGTTTGCGCCTCCAAAGTTTACTCGGGCCTGGGAGCCCACATTGTTATGGAATCATTACACTCATTGACCGAGTAACACCTTTCTTCGGCCTACCTATTGGAGGACTTAGGGCTAGAGTGTCGTATGGCATGGGGAGATTGACTTGAAGGAATCTTATGCGGGTTCTTGAATCGCGCCATGGGTATTTCAGCATTTTCAAAGACCCGGTGCACTCCGCCACCAAGTGGCGTTCGCAACTTTCACCTGAAGAGATTGACAGCGTTTATAGGGTGCTAGGCAGTAGCGACTTGCTGCGTCTTTATCCCCGGAGTGAAGAATTATCGATACGCGTGCAAGGCTGCTGACCCCGGACGAGTGTAAGGAAAATGAATTGGAAAGCAACACCTTCCGAGTCCGTCAAATGCGCTGTCCGCGCGTTGAAGAAGGAGATATTCGGATTCAGTTTCGATTACCCTCTCTACACTGTTCCGGAAAGCTTGGCCAAGGATTCTCTGCACTATTACCTCTATAGTGATGCGCTGTCGTGGGAGGCGCTGCGGTTGGACTCCAATGGCATTCCCAAGGCCTGGTATCGAGTGACAGGCGCTGTTTACTGGCCGGCCTACATTGCTTGGTACGGAATGGTCCAGTTAGGGCACTACCTCCGGCGCGGAGATGAAGCGAACCTTAGCTCTTTCCTTAAACAGGTTGCCTGGCTGGAGAAGAATGCAGTCTCGCGCAGCGACGGCGCGGTTGTTTGGCCGATGAACTTCAATTACCCCTACGGAGCAGTCCTGCTCAAGGCGCCGTGGATCTCGGCATACACTCAGGGCCTGGTGATTAGCGCCTTGGTTCGCGCGTGGCGTCTGACGAAGCGACCCAAGTTGCTGGAGCTTCTCAAGAATTCAGCGAAGGTATTTGAACTCGATGTCAAAGACTCCGGAGTCCGGGTTTGGCTGGAGGGCCACACTCTGTACACGGAGATTCCAGGTGGACCGCTTCCCGGCGTTCTCGACGGCTTCATGACCTCGCTTATCGGTCTTTATGACTTGTACGTCGAGACCGAAGAGCCTGTCGTGGGTCGCTTATTTGAAGAGGGAATTGCCGGGCTCAAGTATGCGCTGCCACGCTGGGACTACAGAAGCAAGTGGAGTTGGTATGATTGCGCGTATCTGAGCCCGCCTGGCTATCACAACCTGAATTGCCGTCTTCTGGAGGTGCTGGCGGGCTTGTCAAAGCAGCCGCGACTGGCTGAATACGCGCAGCGATGGAGCCCTAAGCAACTCTCGGCGCTGGACCGAGCCGAAATCTATCTTGGTTTTGTGCTTACGAAAAATGGGAACCGTTTGCGGCATCGAACCTGGCGTCAGACGGCTGACAAGACTTCCGCGGCTTCACGGACCTAGGCGCCCGCGTCGTTCCCACTGGGGGCGTAGGAGCCGTGTGAGCGAGGGGAAGGCCCAAACTTGGGAGCGTCGGAGGTGTAGGGGTCCTTCGACTACGTAGCCGCCTCGTTCGCGACGCGGCTTCTCCGCTCAGGATGACAGGTGTGGAGGAATTTTCTCTAGACTACTACCGGTCTTGCTGCTGTTACCGGATCGACTCTTAGGGTTAGGCCGTCTACTTGGCGAATTATTATTTGGTCTCCGGCGGAAACGGGGATGGTGGAGACGGCGTCCCAGAGTTCGCCGTGGACGAAGACTTTTCCGGTGGGCGTGAGCTGGGTTTGCGCGATTCCGATTTCGCCTATTAAGCCTTGTTTGCCGGTGACAATTTTGTTGCGGCGGGCGCGTACGGCTATGCTCATCAGGAAGGCGGTGACCAATCCGAGCGGGACGCTGACGGCTAGCGCGGTCAGCAGGCGAACGCGCATTTCGGGGATGGGCGCGTCGACCAGGAGCAGGCCTCCCAAGGTTAGTAAGACAATTCCGCCGGTGGTGAGCACTCCGTGGCTGGCGAATTTGGCTTCGGCGGCAAATAGAAGGAAGGCGGCGAGAATCATCGCCAGCGCGGCGTAGCGGATCGGCATCAGGTGCATGGCGAAGGCGGCCAGCACGATGAAGATCACGCCGATGGTGCCGGGGACAACCGCTCCGGGATGGTTGAATTCGACGTATAGACAGAGCGCGCCGATCGCCAGAATGATGAGCGTGATGTTCGGATCCATGATGTAGGAAAGGATCCGCTCTTTCAGTGTCTCCTGGTAGTCGCGCAGCGGTTGGCCGGTTAGGTTTAGGGTCGCGCTTGATCCGTCGAAACGTTTGAAGGTCTTGCCGTTCATCTGGCGGAATAGATCCTGCTCGGTGGGGGCGACGTAGTCGATTAGTTTTTTATCGAGCGCTTCCTGTTCGGTGAAGGACTTCGACTCGCGCACGGCGCTCTCGGCCAGTTCGACGTTGCGGCCGCGCTTGGCTGCGACCGAGCGCATGAGGGCAGCGGCGTCGTTCTCGATTTTCAGCATCATGGTCTCGTCGGGCTTGCCGAAGAGAGTGACGGGATGGGCGGCGCCGGCGTTGGTTCCGGGAGCCATGGCGGCGACGTCGGCGGCTTCGAGGATGAAGATTCCAGCTGAGCCGGCGCGACTGCCGGCGGGAGTAACGTAGACGATCACGGGCACGGGCGAGGCTACGATTTTGTCGATGATTTCGCGGGTGGAATCGACCAGGCCTCCGGGGGTGTTGATCTCGATTAGGACGGCTTGGTCTTTACTTTTATTGGCGGCGGCCAGGTCGATGGCGCGTCCGATGAATTCGGCGGTGACGGGCTGGATGGCGTCGTTGATGGTGATCTTCAGGACGTCGGCGGTGGAAAGCGTGGTGAGGAGGAAGAGAAGTGCGAGGCAGCGGGGGGCGTGGCTAATCCATGGCGGCTGAGGCCGGTGGTCGTTGCCGAGCTTTGCTCGGCTTGGACGGGCGGGGGCGCCCGTCCCCACACGAACACTTTTTAGAGCTGGCTTCATGGCTTTGACAGTGGCTGCGCTTTCTCCGCTAGCTTGGCGGTTAGGGTGCGCTTCAGGTCCTGGGCTGTGGGATTGGCGGGTTCCAGCTGCAGCACTCGATTGATGTTCTGGGTGGCCGCTTCCATTCTATTTTCTCGCAGATCGAGACGCGCGAGAATCAGGTAGGCATCGACGGACTCGTGAATGCGGAGCGCGGCTTCGGCCTGGGCGCGGGCTTCGCGGGTATCGCCGCTTGCTTCATAGCCTTCGGCGAGAGCGGTGAAGGGTGCGGTGCTCGAGGGATCGATCGCGGCGGCGTGACGGAATTCGGCTTCGGCTTCGGCGATGAATCCGTGGGCCAGCAGTTCTTTGCCGAGTTCGAGGTGAAAGCGCGCGTGGGCGTGGGGATCGGAGCGGGCAAATTGCTGCTCGACCCAGCCCTGCATTTGCGTGGTCATCTGGCGAAAGGCGTCTTCTTCGTAATTGGTTTTGATGCGCTCGGATGCGGCCTTGGACACGGCGCTGCTCGGGACGATGGCGCCGGCCGCGGAGGGAGTGAGGGAGTCGAGCATCATTCTGGCTTCGGCGTCATTCGGGCGATGATCGAGCGCGGTGTGCAGTTCGCGGGCCGCGGCGGCGCGATCGCCGGCGAGGGCTAGAGTGACTCCCAGGTTGAAGTGATAGTCGGCGTCGCTGGGATCGTTTTGAATTGCTCGCTCGAAATATTCGGCGGAGTTTTTCTGGCCGCGGCGGGCGGCGACTACTCCGAGGTTGTTGTAGATCTCGGCCAGAGGCAGGCGGGCGGCTACGAACTCGAAGGCGGTTTCGGATTTGGCGAAGTCTCCGTGAGCGTAGGCGGCTAGGCCGAGATAGAAATTTGCTTCGCGGGCGACTGCTCCGGACATGGAAGAAGACTGCTGGATCTGGCTCAGGGCGGCGATTGCCGGTTCATAGGCGCGCTGGGCGTAGTAGGTCTTGCCGAGTTCGAGCCAGGCTTGCGCGTAATCCGGATTGAGGCGGGTCGCTTCGCGATAGTGCTGCACTTTTGCTTCGGCGGTGGTCGCCAGCATGCCGCGAATGTAATTCTCCAGAGCGTCGAGGCGTATGGGAGTGACGCTGGCGATGTAGGCGTTCTTGGTGATGGAGAAATCGGCGCGGATCTGGCGAAGTAAATCCCAAGCCAGCGCGGATTGGAGGCTGCCAAGATCGGCCAGGGGTGCGGCCTCGGAGACGGCAGGCAGGAGCTTTACAGCCCGCATGTCGAGCAACTGGGCGGTTGCGGTCAGGCGCTGGCCATCATATTTATAAGAGCCGAGCAGGGCGTAATCGACATCCATCTGCTCGGCGAGGCGGTAGAGGGTGGCGCGCGAAGGGTGAACGCCGGCGGGAATGCCCTGGCGATCGTAGGCTCGCAGGCGCTCGTCGCGGCTGGCCACGTAGAGAAGCGGAGAATTGAGTTGCGCGTGGAAGGTTTCGGGAAAGGATTCGCCGAGCCATTCGAGGCCGGGGGTCGGAGAATTATTCTCGAAGGGAATCACGACCATGGTCTGGCCGACACGATCTGGCCGAGCGCGGCTCGGTTCGGGCGGCGCCGGCTCCGTCCTGGGCGCGAAGCGACGGGCAGAAAAGCAGCGAAACCACAGAGACGAAAACAGCGGCGTGTTTCACCACAGGTTGATTATATCGGCTGGCGCGGCGACTGCGTGATAACTGGCGGCGCCGATTCAGGCTTGGCGGCGGAGCGCTGGCGCGTCATCACCCGGGACGGTCGAGGCGCCCGCCGCTTCTTTCGGCTTCGGGGGCGGTCTGAGACTGGGTCCAGCCGGGGAGTTCGTCGCTGCCGGTGATGAGGCGGGCGCCGCGCTCGTAGGTGAGATACGACCATGCCCACTGGATCATTACGATCATGCGATTGCGGAATCCGATCAGGAAAAAAATGTGGACGAACAGCCATGCCAGCCAGGCGAAATAGCCGGACAATTCGAATTTTCCGAACTGGGCGACGGCGGCGGCGCGGCCGATGGTGGCCAGGCTGCCTTTGTCGTGATAATGGAAATTGCGGCGCGGCTGATTTTTGAGGTCGCGGGCGATGGTGTCGGCAACCCAGTCGCCTTGCTGGATGGCGACCGGAGCGACTCCGGGGAGCAATTTGCCGTTTTCGTCGTTTAGTGCGGCGAGGTCGCCGATGACAAACACTTCGGGATGTCCGGGAATGCTGAGGTCGGGTTGAATGAGCACGCGACCGGCGCGGTCGATGGGGACGCCCAACTTTCTACCGAGTGGCGAAGCGGCAACGCCCGCTGCCCATAGGACCACTGGAGCGCGAATCCTTTCGTTGCCGGTCCAGACCGCTCCGGGCTCGATGCGGGTGACCATGTGGGAGGTGCGAACCTCGACCCCTAATTGTCGCAGTTGGTCTTCGGCTTTGCGGGAAAGTTCTTCGGAATAGGCGGGCAGAACTCGAGGGCCGCCTTCGATCAGCAGGATGCGGGTTTGGCGCGGATCGATGTTGCGAAACTCGTGGTTCATGGCGTGGTGCGCGATTTCAGCCAGCGTGCCGGCGAGTTCGACGCCGGTGGGTCCGCCTCCGATGACCACAAACTGCAGGGGAGATGCGCCTTCGCCGCTGGCTTTTTGAGGGTCGTTATTTTGCCGATCGGCTTCTTGCCGCTCGGCTAGTTCGAAGGCGAGCAGAACGCGGCGGCGGATTTCCAGCGCGTTTTCAATCGTCTTTAGACCGGGAGCGAAAGGCTCCCATTCATCGTGACCGAAGTAGGCATGGGTTGCGCCGGAGGCGATGATCAGAAAGTCGTAATCGAGCTGCTGGTCTTTGGAATTAGACTTGGACCTGGTGATGACCTTTTTCTGCTGCAGGTTGAAATCGACCACTTCTTCGAGCAGAACTTCAACGTTGGAGTCGCCTTTTAGTATCCAACGGATGGGCGCGGTGATTTCGCCGGGCGACAGGCCGGCGGTCGCGACCTGGTAGAGCAGGGGTTGGAAGGTGTGGTGGTTTCTCCGGTCAACCACCGTGACTTGAACAGGGAGCCGGGCGATTCGGCGAGCGGCGGTCAGGCCGCCGAATCCGGCTCCGACGATTACCACCCTTGGCTGTGGATTGCTGTTCGCGGACATTGGGTTCGCGCTCTATTTTGCTCTCTACTTTTGCTCTCTACTTTTGCTCACTACTATAGAGATTCAGAGAATAGCCTGCTGGATGCGATGCAACACCCCATTACCTTCGATACTACCTAGTTCGCAGCAACTGCCGATAGTGTAGAGCAAAAGGGTCCGCCTTCATTATTTTATGCGTCATTTTATGCGTCGAGCAGGCATCTTGATCGCTGCGACGGTATTATCTGCCGCTCTGTCGACACGGACCAGCACGGCTCAGACGCCGGCCCATTCGGGACGAAGAGTGGTCTACAAAGTCGCGGCTGTTTATCCCGAACTTGCGAAGCGCGACCACATCCGAGGAGTGGTCAGACTGGAAGTTGTCGTCGGGGTAAATGGGACGGTTAAGTCTACGAAGCCCCTGGGTGGGGCCCCGGTTCTGATCCCATCGGCAATCGATGCGGTGCGCATGTGGAGGTTTGAAGCTGCATCCAAGGAAACCACTGAGATTGTTCAGATCATATTCGCCTCGCCGTGAAGACCACAGGTTTCAAGGTTTCAGAGTTTCAAGGTTTCAAAGACCTGCTTGGGTCTGGTCGCAGCTTGAATTGAAATTCTGAAACTTTGAAACTTTGAAACCTTGTACACTCCTTCTTCATACTTTGCCGCAAACTTTGATGACCCCGGCGCAGCCCAGTCCGTTCGCCCTGCGTTTTCTTCTGCCTTCGGTCCGCGACATCATTTTCATTTTTCTTTTCTGGTCGTTGCTGGCGGGGCCTTTGTCGAATCGGCCGCTGGCGGATGCCGACATCGGATGGCATATCCGGACCGGCGAACTGATTCTCGCGACGCACTCGCTTCCTCGCACTGATCCGTTTTCTTCCACCATGCAGGGTCAGCCCTGGTTTGCCTGGGAATGGCTGTACGACATTCTGCTGGGGATTCTGCACCGAGCTGGCGGATTGAACGGAGTGGTTTGGTTGTGCGCCTTGCTGGTGGCTGCGATTTTTGTGCTGCTGCTTTCGCAATTGCTGCGGCGCGGGACCGGCCTGCTGCTGGCGATCGTGCTTATGCTGCTGGCGGAGGCCGCTTCGACGGTTCATCTGTATGCGCGTCCGCATATTGTGAGCTGGCTTTTTTCGCTGCTCTGGTTTGTTGCTTTGGAGAGTTGGGAACGCTGGCAACCCGGGCGCCCGCCGCGCTGGATCCGCTGGTTCTTTCCCGCCTCGATGTTGCTGTGGGTAAATCTGCATGGCGGATGGTTGTTTGGAATGGCGCTGCTCGGAATCTACGCTCTCGCCGCGTTCGTCGAGAGCTGGCGGACGCGGACGAATGATGCGTTTGCCGCGATTCGCGCGGCGCATCGGGCTCGCGCCATGGCTGCGGCCTTCGCGACGTCGGCGCTGGCGACGTTGGTGAATCCTTATGGCTGGCGGCTGCATGCGCACATCTATCGCTATCTGGGCGATCGCTACCTGATGAACCGGATCGACGAGTTCCGCTCGCCTGATTTTCATGGTTGGGCCGAGCGCTGCTTTGCGGTGATCCTGGTGCTGGTGCTGATCGCGTTTGCTAAAAGTCGTAAGAACCTGCGGCTCAGCCACCTGCTGGTCGTGCTGCTGGCGGTGTATGCGGGATTCTATTCTTCGCGCAACATTCCGGTTTCGTCGATACTGCTGGTGCTGATTGCGGGTCCAATGTTGTGGGAAGCCTTCACTTCGTTGGCCGACAAGCCGGGTGCCTGGCAGTGGCTGCGCAGGCGCGCGAGTCGAATTTCAGGCTTCTCCGATCGAATGGGCGCGCAGGAAATCGAGCTTCGGGGGCATTTGTGGCCGGTTGTTTCGGTGGCCCTGGCGTTCGCGATTTGTCTTCAAGGGGGATGGCTTCACTCCCGACACTTGATTCATGTTGGGTTTGATTCGAAGAAGATGCCGGTTGCGGCGGTGAGTTTTCTGCAGTCAGAGAACGCAGAGGAACCACCGGCCACGGGGCCGATTTTCTCGACCGATGCCTGGGGAGGGTATCTCATCTACGTGATGTATCCGGACCGTAAGGTTGTCGTTGATGATCGTCACGACCTCTACGGCTCGGGCAGGATTCGCCAGTATCTGATCCTGACGCGGGCAGAGCCGGGATGGCAGAGCGCGCTTGACGAGTGGCAGATTCGGACGGCGCTCTTGCCGGCTGATTCGACGCTGGCTAACTTGCTCCGCGAAGTACCGCGGGATTGGCGAGTGGCGTACGAGGACAAGGTTGCGGTGGTGTTGGAGAGACGTTAGAGGTTGGATGATGTGTGGTCGCATGCACCGGCTAACTGTTCAGGGTGATTGCTTAGGTGCCTGCTTTGCGCGCCCATCGAGCTTGAGCGACGAGCGCCTTCCAACCGAACGCCGCCCAGCATAATGCAGCGACCATGACTAGGGGTCGATCCAACGATAACGCGATACTTGCGACCTCTGCCTCAAAAAATACCAAGCATGCGGAAGCAATGACGAAGGCAAAGAACAGTCTGTCAGGCACACGCCTTCTCGGACTTAATCGCTTTCTCCATGCGGCGACAACGTCATCCAGAAATTGACCAACAAAGAACCAGATGCCTATTGCCGCCGAGCCGAAGGCCGCTATCAGCCGCTGAGTATTCGCACCTTCGCGGCCACCTGACAGAACATATAAGGGAGCAATGATTGGCACTGCGGGAAGGTTCATCTCGGCAAAACGGATCACGCCAGTGGGCAGATTTGGAGGCGGGTAATAAGCGTCGACGGGGCCAATAACCGTCCGGAATTTTGGTGGAGATGTTATTAGGGCAATCGCGATCGCGGCTTGCGCCACGGGCAACACGGTCCGAAAGAACAATCGCATGGCGCCCCAATTACACCACGAAAATGATCGGGTTAAGGACGCGAAATCACGTTTATGCGAGGAACGGAGTCATGTCATTTCTGGTGCGATTTATTGGGCTTCTTCAATAATCGGGAGATTCGAAGCGATTTGCAGGTCTACCAGTAACTGGATCTGACTGTCGACCTGGAAGAATCGAACCACCAGGACGGTCGGGAGCGATTTCTTCATGAGCTCGTAATATTTCTTTTTGAGTGCCAACTTCTGGTCATCCAGCGCCATGACCCTTTGGGCAAGCTGGTCTGCTTTTTCGTTGCTCATGTTCAGAAAGTTCTGGGCGTAGTCCTGGACAATTGCCAGCTTCTCGTCCCCGAGCTTGGTCTGTTCGGCACTGTAGTCGCGGTAGATGGGCCAGAAAATGGCCGATTGCTGATCATTCAGCTGCATGGTTTCCTTGATGATCTGTTCCCTCGCGGCTTTCAGGTCTGAGCGCAGAAGCCGAACATATGCCTGATTGTTCAGTTCCTTACTCTCGGCGGGGTCCTCGACCTTTTTTTCTTTTTCCTGAGCCCAAAGGCCAGTCACTACCGTCAGAACCAAAACCGCGACCGTCAACCGAATTCTCATGGAGCCCTCCAAGATCTCTTTTTTTTGCAGGTGAGTCTCTGTGTGTCTTTAAGGCATGATCGGAAGCTGTACCGGTTGCGTCAACTGGAACTGCAACTGGGTTTCACTGGGAATCTGCACCTGATCGCCTTTTTGTACTCCGGAGGCGACAGCGCCCGAAGCCGCGCCAATCGCAGCGCCCATGCCGGCGTTTCCGGCGATGGCGCCGATGGCTGCGCCGAGCCCGGCTCCTCCGAAAAGCCTTCGCGCTGTGCGCTTACCCGAACTCTTACCTTGGGAGTCAAAAACATCGGTCATGATGGGAATGGCATTCCCGTTGAGCACGATTTGCGTCAGCTGAAGTTTCAATTGCGACGTGCCCTTGGCGCGTCCGGCAGAGTTTGCCTCGACTACCTGGCCATAAACCGTTGTACCCGCGTACGCGATCAAATAGTTATTGGCGGTAAGGTTGACAGACAAAGTGGCCGAGAATATCTGGCCGGTATAGGCGGTGCTGGTATCCAAGGCGTCGACCGTACGGACGAGAAGCACTGTTCCCGCTGGAACCCAGACCTGTTGCGGCCCCGGCGGCGGAGGTGGTGGAGCTGGGACCGGAACAAAAGTCAGAGATACGACATCTTGCGAAGGATAGATCCGGCTCGTTCCATCCGGGCCAACGAACTGGACGCCCGCCGAGCTCCGACCGAGAAAAGTGCCGGTAATGACTTCACCGTTCTTCAGTTGGAGGGTATCGGCAAAGGCGGTGCACACCAAACCCATGCAGAGCACACAAAAGAGCAATACTCTTGATGTCATGTTCCCCTCTGAGCGTCCGCGTACATGGTGCGGGGCGGTCGAATCTTAATAGCACTTGGACGGAAGGGGCAATACTGACAAAACTTACAGTCAACTTCCAAGCGTGAGGGGCGGGCGCAAATGTATCCCAATCAACGTGCCGTTGTCATCACAGCGCGATTCGTTGTATCGCAAAAGGCCTCTTCAGGCTTTTTTTATTAAGCGCGTAATCCCGACTAAAATTACCGCGCCAATGAATGCGACAATGATGGAACCTATCATGCCGCCTCCCGGCCAGATTCCCAGGAGTCCAAACACCCAGCCGCCCACCACGCCGCCGAGGATTCCGAGAATGATGTCGACGAGTACGCCGTAGCCGCCGCCCTTCATGACCTGGCCAGCAAGCCAACCTGCGATCAGTCCAACCACGATCCAAGCGATGAATCCCATGCCGTCCTCCTTGTCATTGTCGCCGGTTTGGGCCGGGAGTGGCGATTGACCTCCGGCTCGACCGACACTATAGCACTTGGCCGTTCGTATCGACTAACCTGTGTCCCTCCCCATTCTCTGCAACTTGGGCGCTTCCGCATCATCTGATGTAGTTGAGTTCGGCGCTGGCAGCCTGGGAAGGACTGAGAACACATGCGGATCGCAAAAACGCACGGGTGTGTCGAGAAGGTTGCTGAGACCTGTCGGGAGAACTGCCGATGAAGTCGCAGTGTTTGCCGTTCACGCAGATTCCGCACAGCACGCGTCTCTTCCTTGATTATCTTTCCTACACTCCCTCCGTTCGCGGGATGTATCCCCGGTCACCAATTTTTTCAGAGTGGGTGAAAGACGAATCGCAGCGCGTGGTTTACGATGCCGCGCGACGCGGCAAAGTTAGCGGGATTCTCGAGCGGCAGAATCGCGCTTGGGGAGCTTCTCCGAAGACTCTGGCTAATATTGAACGGTTCCGGCGAGGAGCGCTGGCGGCGGTTACGGGGCAGCAAGTCGGTCTTTTCGGCGGGCCGCTGTTTTCGATTTTCAAGGCGCTGACGGCGGTCAAACTGGCGGAGGAGGCTACGGCTGCGGGAGTGGATTGCGTTCCGGTGTTCTGGCTGGCGACCGAGGATCACGATTTGGCTGAGGTCAGCCATGTGGCGCTGCTCTCGGAACAGGGCCTGCCGGAGGCTTTTGCGGTGGAAGGCGGCGGTTTCGAAATCCACGTGGCCGATGCGCCCGTGGGAACTGTGAAGCTTGGGACTGAGATTGAGCCGATGGTCGAGCGCGCGGCGGCGCTGTTGGGAGATTCCAGTTCCGAGGTACGACTTGGCTGCGCCAGGCGTATCGTCCGGGGGAAAGTCTGGGCAGCGCGTTTGCCTTGCTGTTTGCGCGGCTGTTTGCGGAGTGGGGCGTGATTCTGCTCGATCCTGCGGAGAAGGATTTTCATGACCTGGCAAAGCCATTGTTCCGCGCGGCGATCGAGCGGGCCTCAGAACTCGATGAGGCGCTGCTGGCCCGGGGCAAGGCGCTCGAGGCGGCGGGATATCACCAGCAAGTGAAAGTGACTTCGGCGACCGCGCTGCTTTTTGAAGTGAAAGACGGCGCACGTACCGTGGTGCGGCGCAGAAATAATAATGACGCCAGCACCAACGGCGGCGAGTTTGCGGTGGGTGAGGAGCGCGTCTCGTCTAAGGAGCTGGTGGACCGGATTGAAGCGGCTCCGGAGAAGTTCAATCCGAATGTGCTGTTGCGTCCGGTGGTGCAGGATTACCTGCTGCCGACGCTGGTTTATACAGGCGGAGCGGCGGAAGTCGCATACTTTGCGCAGGTCGCCGTCGTTTACGAAAAACTGCTGGGACGCGTGACGCCGATCTTGCCGCGGTTTTCGGCGACGTTGCTGGAGGCCAAGCCCGCGCGCATTCTGACGCGCTATCAACTGGGCCTGCCCGACGTGTTCCAAGGGCCGGAGAAAATTCGAGAAGCCATTGCTGCTCGTTCACTGCCGGCGGACTTGCAGACGCGCTTTTCGGAGGCCTACGCAAGTGTTGAGCAATCGATGGCGGCACTTCGCGAATCCATCGGCAAGCTGGACTCAACCCTCATCGATACGGCGGAGAGTACGCGGAGCAGCATGGCGCAGCAAATCGATCGGCTGCGCGCGCGCGTGACACGGGCGGAGCAGCAGCGGAATGAAATCATCACACGGAAGGCGGATGCCTTGTCGAATGCGCTGTTTCCGCACAAGGCGTTGCAGGAGCGCGAGGTCGCGGGCGTGAGCTTTGTGGCGCGGTATGGGACGGAATTGCTGGCTAACCTCTATCAGACGATTCGTCCGGATTGCCACGATCACCAGGTGATTGAAGTGCAGTGATAGTGACACCTGCGGATTCGCCTCGCTGCCGAGACGCGGCTAGCCGCGTCTCTACGGGTCGGCGGATCAGACGCGCAGGACCGTCTGTAACTCTTCTAGCGATTCCACTCGCGGTACTCCTTTGTCGCAGTAGGCGCGTGGGACGTCCATCAATATTGCTTGCATGCCCGCGCCGATGGCGCCGAGGTAGTCGACCGAATAGACGTCGCCGACATAGAGGCTCCCTTCGGGCGCGGTATTCAGGCTCAGCATGGCTTTGCGAAAAATTTCCGGGTGCGGCTTTTCGTATCCGACGAGCCCGGAATCGGTGATGGTGCGGAAACAATCGGCGATGCCGCACTTGCGCAACACGTCTTCGATCTTGCCATCGGCATTGGAGATGACGGCGACTTGGTAGCGCTTGCCTAACTCGCGCAGTTGTTCGGCGGTGCCGGGGCGAATTATGTCCCAGTTGCCGGAATTGCGGATGGCGGCGACTAGCTGGTCGCGGATTGCGTCGTCGTTGAGACCGAGCTCGGCGAGTAACTGGGAGTAGAACATCCACCAGAAACCGTGGTCGGTGCTGCCGTTGTTCTTCATCGCCCAGTCATCAGATCATCGAATTGATTCTTGGTGCGGCATTCCAGATCGCGCAGGTGCTCGGCATCGGGAACGAAGCCGCGGCTGGCGAGAGGCGCGTGAATGCGCTCGCGGTTGGGGAACAGGAGCGTGTTGCCCACGTCGAAGAAGATGAATTTGATTTTTGAGTTCGTGACTACCAAGCTCAACCACTATAGCGAATCCAAAGTTGCTATGGCCACCGACAGGTGCCGAGCTTTGCTCGGCTTGGACGGGGCAGAGCCCCGTCCCCACACGAGCCGGTTTGAATTAAACTGACAAATCGCCTATTAGTGATTGGAATCAGACTTCATGGCTCAACTGCGGGTTGTCGTCCTTTGGCACCAGCACCAGCCGTTCTATAAGGATCTGGTGACGGGGCAATATCGTCTGCCCTGGACGCGGCTCCATGCTTTGAAGGATTACTACGGGATGGTCAAGCTGCTGGACGAGTTCCCGCAGGTGCATCAGACGTTCAATCTGGTGCCCTCGCTGATCACGCAGATTCAGGATTATGTTTCGGGCGACGCGCAGGACCCTTTTCTTTCAGGTGGCGGCGAAGCCCGCTAAGGACCTCACGGAGCAGGAGCGGCGGTTTGCGCTGCAATATCTGTTCCAGGCGAATCCGGTGAATGTGATCGGGCGCTATCCGCGGTACCGCGAGCTGTGGGAGAAATTGAAGGGGGCGGGGGATTCACCCGAGCGAGCGGAAAAATATTTTCACGTTCAGGATTTCACAGACTTGCAGGTGCTCTCGCAGATCGGATGGTTCGACGAATATTTTCTGGCGGAGAAAGATATTGCGGAGTTGATCCGCAAAGGCCGCAACTATACGCTCGAAGACCAGCGGCTGGTGATTACGCGGGAACGCGAGCTGCTGGGCCGGGTGCTGCCGGCGCATGCGGAGGCGGCGCTGAACGGCTTGATCGAGATTTCGACTTCGCCTTTTTATCATCCTATTCTGCCGCTGGTGTGCGACACGCAAATCGGGGCAGTTTCGTCTCCCGGGCTGGCGCTGCCGCAGAACCGCTATCGTCATCCCGAGGATGCGCGCGAACAATTGCAGCGCGGACTGGATCTGCACGAAAAAGTGTTTGGGGTACGGCCGCAAGGGGTGTGGCCGTCGGAAGGCAGCGTTTCCGAAGAGACGCTGGCGATTGCGCACCAGCTCGGGGTGCAGTGGATGGCGACCGACGAAGGCGTGCTGGGACGGAGTCTGGGAATAAATTTCTCACGTGACGGTAATGGCTATCTGAATTCGGATGGGGCGCGGCAACTGTATACGGTTTATCGCTATGAGAGTGCCAATGCCGATACGCGGATGAATCTGCTGTTCCGCGACCACACGCTCTCGGACCTGATTGGATTCGTATATTCGGGAATGCCGCCGCAGGACGCCGCCAATAATCTCATCCACAAAATTAAGGAATCGGCGAAGCCGGTTCTGGCGAGCGGGCAGGATGCCGTGGTCCCCATCATTCTGGATGGCGAGAATGCCTGGGAATACTACCCGCAGTCAGGGCGAGAATTTCTGCGGAGATTCTATGACGGTCTGCAGAAAGATGCGGGGATGGAAGCGGTGACGGTGACGGAGGCGATTGCACGCCACAAGAACGTCAGTCCACTGAAGTCGCTGGTGCCGGGGTCGTGGATCAACGCGAACTTTAACGTTTGGATTGGAGCGCCGGAGGATAACAAAGCTTGGGACTACCTGTATCACGCGCGCAATTTCTATGCCCAGGCGGCGCCGGGCGCAACCGAGAAGCAACGCGAGCTGGCGTTTGACGAGATCCTGATCGCGGAGGGCAGCGACTGGAACTGGTGGTACGGGCCGGAGCACCACTCGGCGAACGATCGCGATTTTGACGAACTCTATCGCAAACACCTGTCGAATGTTTACCAGGCGTTGGGCGGGAGCCCGCCGGATTATCTGGCGCAACCGCTCATCAGGGGAGCGGCTCGGCCTTCGTTCACGCCACAGAGCGCTTATATACATCCCCGGGTCTCAGGCGACATGGTGCGCTACTTCGAGTGGATGGGGGCAGCGTGTTACACGGCTGATCAGCGTTCGGGCGCGATGCACGGCAAGCAGTTTCTGATGGATGAAGTGTTTGCCGGAATTGATGAACAGTATGTTTACGGCCGGCTGGATTTTGCCGGCAAAGTTCCGCTGGACGCATTTGAGGTGGTGGTGAATCTGGAGTCGTGGGCCAACCATGCCGTCGAATCACGGCGGGAACTCCGGCTGGGTGCGGCGGTGGACGGAGGCCGCATACGGTCGTGGAGAGTGACGCAGGGGAAAGACAAGGCAATGGCGGATTCGACCGATCCAATCGACCCGCTTGATCCGGCTGGTCCGAAAGATGCGCGGGTAGCGCTGGGGCGGAATTTTGAATTTCGTCTGCCGCTCGCGTGGCTGCTCGCGGCCCCTTTGGAAATTGAAAAAGTGCGGGGGCCGAATTACTCGGAGCTGCCCGCCACCCGGCTGCGTCTGCGCTTCAGTTTGTGGCAGAACCATCTGCCGGTCGATGCCTTGCCGGTGGAGGGATGGATGGACCTGGAGTTGCTGACGGAAGAAGATCTGCTGGCGCTGGGGGGATGAAGGCGAGTTAGTGGATAGATCGGCGACGTGTGGAAGCGGGGCTTTACCCCACGATTCCGAAGTTGTGAGTGCTGTGGAGATGTTTCAACAGTTATATTCTGAGGCTATAATGACGGGTGTTATGTTGTTGCCGCTTCGAGAATGGCGCTTCTTTTTTTTCGTCTTGGCCGTGACAAGTGTGGTGTCGTCCGCTTCTGCGGTCGTCATAGAAAGCCGCGAGTACCACGGCAAGCAAGTACAGTGCATGCATGGCGGAAACTGGCTTAACAGGCAGCAATTCTGCGGCACTCAAGGATATGCAAGGGTATTTACGGGAACGGTCAAATCTGCAATCGAAATATCGGACACTGAGAAGCGCCTCGAAATCATCCCGGACGAAAGCTTTCTCGGTGAACCGGTCAGCGAAGTAACGGCCACGGTTAACCAAGCTTGTCTTCCTGAAGTTTATCCCGAGATCCAGCCGGGTGATAAATGGCTCTTCTATCTTCGCTACGACGCATATATCGACGGCGGATATATTCGCTCGAAAAAGGGTCTGGTCCTATCGTTCGATAGTCCCAGCAAACCAGTGTCGCAGGCTCAGGACGATATTGAGACGTTGCGGCATTTGGCGCGTTTGACCGATAAGAGCATTCTCACAGGGAATGTCACTCGCGTTGCGGGCGGAAACTGGGACACTGCTAAGATAGTGCCCGTCCCCGGCCATAAGATTGTCGCAAGGCGGGCATCAGACGGCATCGAATTCACAGCGTTGACCAACGCCAGTGGATACTACGAATTCGAACTGCCCCCGGATTCCTATATCGTAGGCGCGAACACGAAACCAGGGTTAAAGACCCAAGAAGAAGACCCGAGAATTGACAGCATCGAAAACAATGCGCAACTATGGAAGGGACAATGCGTGAGCGTCGGTTTCTTGCTTCGCACGGATGGTCGACTTTCAGGCCGCATTACAACCGCAGCCGGCAAACCGGCGAGCAATGTAAGGGTGGCAATCGTCCCAATCTCTCCGGTAGCCCCACAATTTACTGTCACTGCGGACGAAGATGGACACTTCGAGGCCGTGGGACGGCAGCCGGGCAGTTATCTTGTTGGCGTCGGCCTTTTGGCCCCATTCGTGAGCCCGGAGTGGCAATCACGTGTTTACTATCCGGGCGTGCCTACGAGAGAACAGGCGAAAGTAATCGAACTTGATGACGGTGAGTGGCGCACCGACATCGACTTCACGCTCTTACCGACGTTCACGGTTCCATAGCTGTTGCAGCCAAGCGTTAACACTCGCGAACCGCTGCGCCCGCTTGGACGGGGCAAAGCCCCGTCACCACACGGCCTGGCTTCCCCAACTAATTCCCCCTACTGGCCGCTGGTCGCGACTGCCGTTGGCGCTGTCATGGTCATGGGGCGGCTCAATTCCATCACCATTTCCGTGCCTGCGGGAAGCATCGCGGAACGGTGCTTGCCGAGCCAGTGCGCGACGGTTAGTGTGGCGCCGATGGCTCCGCCGATGAGCAGGCCTTTGCCACCGCCGGCGAGGCCGCCGATGATCATTCCTCCGCCGGTAGCCCATGCCGACTTCGGTGAGATCTTTGCCGTCGTGGCCAGCGCCTTTGAACTGGCCTTCCGTGTTGACTTCGGTACCGTGGCCGCGGTTGGTGTCAACCAGCGTGGCGTTCAGAATGAAACGGTCGCCATTCGGAAGGACCACGGTTTTCGGGGAAGATAGCTATGGTCGGTTTGCCGGCAATGCGGCGCGGTTCGTTCGCTTTGGTGACGCGGCCTTCGACCGTCGTTCCGATCGGAAACACGGTCTTGCCGTCGAGCACGACCGGCTCGGTGACTCTGGCCGAGAACGGATCTCCGGCTTTTGAGCTGAAGGTTGCGAGCGTGGTTTCGAGTTTCATCTTGACGGCGGTGCCGGTGGGCAGGGCGGTTTGCGCGCAGGCGAAACTTGCGATCAGGATGAGCGATGCCAGCGAAAGTGTTTTTTTCATGTTAGTTCTTACCTCCAGAATTCAATTTCTTATGTCTTACTTATCTCTCTCAAAGATTCAAGAACCTGATCGAGCGGCGCGCGGTCGAGCTGGTTATCGCCGCGGTAGATATAGCGGACCACGCCGCTGCGATCGTTTTCGCCTTTGCGACTAATCATCAACGTAGCCGGGTGCGCAATATTCATCGCGTCCGTGCCGAGCGCGTGATGCAGGCCGTAGGCTTTGGTCACGGTTCGATCTTCATCGAGCAGAAAGACGCTGGCGATGGGATGCTTCTCCAGGAATTTTCCCGGCTTCCAGACGCCATCTCGTTTTTCGGCGGCGATGAACGCCAAGCTTGCTCCCGCTGCTTCGATTTCTGGCAGCCTCGACTCAAACTGAGTCATGCGCTTCACGCAGTTCGGTCACCAGGTACCACGCACGAACTCGAGAATCAGCGTGCCCCCGGCGAGCAGACCACCGAGAGTGAATGTGGCCTCACGGTTGGCTGCGGCCAGCGAAAAATCCGGGGCGCGCGATCCGATCTCCAGAGTGTCGGTGCGGTTCTGCATGTTGAGTTCGACTTTAAGCGAGGTGGAAATCAGGAACAATAACGGATGGGGTACGGGGGATGGCGGGCGGTGATGCCCTCGGGTGGTCATGGCGCACAGACTGGGTTGTTCTCCGTCCGATATAATTCAGCTTCTCAGTTGGGAGATCGCAGCAAGACGCGGCGAGCCGCGTCTCTACGGTTAGGCCGATGTTTTCAAATCCTCAGACCCCTAAAGGATGCACTTATGTCTCTTACCAGTATTGCTGATATTCGCGGACGCCAGGTGCTGGACTCGCGCGGCAATCCGACGGTTGAAGCGGAAGTTTTTCTTGATGGTGGCGCGAGTGGGCGAGCCATTGTGCCGAGTGGCGCCTCCACCGGCGAGCATGAGGCGGTCGAATTGCGTGACGGCGACAAGGAACACTACCTCGGCAAGGGCGTTCTGCAGGCAGCTGCCAACGTGAATGGCGAGATTGCGGAAGCGCTCACCGGAGTGGACGCAGCCGATCAGCGCACGCTTGACGCCAGGCTGATCGATCTTGATGGCACGCCTAACAAGGGGCGGCTGGGGGCGAATGCGATTCTGGCGGTATCGATGGCGGCGGCGCGGGCTTCGGCGAACGCTTGTTCACTGCCGCTTTATCGCTACCTGGGCGGGGCGGCGGCGAACACTCTGCCGGTGCCGATGATGAACATCCTTAACGGCGGCGCGCATGCCGATAACAACGTCGACTTCCAGGAGTTCATGGTGATGCCGGTGGGGGCACCGTCGTTTTCGGAGGCGCTGCGCTGGGGCGTCGAGGTTTTCCATACGCTCAAGGGCGTGCTGAAAAAGCGCGGATACAACACGGCGGTGGGCGACGAGGGAGGGTTTGCTCCTTCGGTGAAGTCGAACGTGGAGGCGATCGAAGTTGTGCTGGAGGCGATTCAGCAGGCGGGCTACAAGCCGGGGGCGGAGATTGCGATTGCGCTCGATCCAGCGGCCAGCGAGTTCTATCAGGATGGAAAATATGTCTTCAAGAAATCGGATAAGTCGGCTAAGAGTTCGGAGGACATGATTCGTTTCTGGGCGAAATGGGTGAAGGATTATCCCATCGTGTCGCTCGAAGACGGGCTCTCGGAGAACGACTGGGACGGGTGGGCGCTGCTGACCAGAGAACTCGGCGACAAGATTCAACTGGTGGGGGATGACATTTTTGTTACTAACATTGAGATTTTCGCCAAGGGTATTGAGAAGGGAATCGCCAATTCGATCCTGATCAAGCTGAACCAGATTGGGACGGTCAGTGAGACGCTGGATGCGATCGACCTGGGGCGCCGCAACGGATATACGTCGGTGATCTCGCATCGATCCGGCGAAACGGAAGACACGTTTATTGCCGATCTGGCGGTGGCTACTGGGGCGGGACAGATCAAGACGGGCTCGGCTTCGCGCACTGACAGAATTGCCAAGTACAACCAGTTGTTGCGGATTGAGGAGGAGTTGGGCGGGGCGGCGCGGTTCTTGGGGGTGAAGGCGCTGAATTATAGAGGATAGTCCCGTCATCCTGAGCGAAGGCTGTCTCTGATGCCGTCGAAAAGCAGGCCCTTCGCTTCGCTCAGGATGACAAGCGCTACGCAGTCGTCTTTGTTAGAATCCCATCGCGTCGTCTGCCGAAGGGCCGTAGGTCGAGGGCACTGGCTTCTCGTTCAAGCGCAGATACACGCCGAGTTGGGCGCGATGGTGCACCAGGTGATTGAGGAACATTTGCCGGTAGGCCAGAAAGCGTGTCCCGCTGAAGATGGGCTTGCCGCCGAAACTTAGCTTCCAGGGCTGCGTCCAGGCTTCGTCCGGAGTGTTCTTGAGCGCGGTGCGTACTTTGGCTGCGCCTTCATCGAGAGCTGAGACCAGTTGCGCCGCGGACTCAAAGGGCAGAGGCTTCGTGCTGCTTTTTGAGAAATCAACTTCAGGAGTGGTGAGAATCTTCAGGCCAAAGCCAGCCAACTGCGCCACGTGAGGTGCGAGCTTGTTCAGCGGCATGGACCGGGGATGCGGTGCGAAATCTTTCTTGTCCTCCGGAACGCGCTCGAGCATGGTGCGGGTCTTTTTTATTTCTTCATCGAATTCGGTCAGGAGAAGTTCATTGATCGCCATGTTTTATCCTCAGGGTCAGTTTCTGCAATAGTATGAGATGTACGGTCGCAGGAAGCGATTCAGTCTATCTGCAAAAAGCCAATGGCCAAGGAGCTAGCAGCTGATTTATGCCTCGTCCTAAACCTCTTGTACTCGTCATTCTTGACGGCTGGGGATACCGCGCTGAAACCAAGGCCAACGCCATCGCGCTGGCGCGTAAGCCGACTTATGACCGGCTGCTGCGCGAATATCCGAACACGCTGATTCATACCAGCGGGCCGTTTGTCGGACTGCCGGAGGGTCAGATGGGGAACAGCGAAGTTGGCCATCTGAATATGGGGGCTGGGCGCATAGTGCACATGGATATTACGCGCATCGACCTGATGATCCAGAACGGGGAATTCTTTGTGCATCCGGTGCTGGTCGAAGCGATGAAGAATGCTCGGTTGGGTGGGCGCAAGCTTCATCTGTTCGGGCTGGTGTCGGATGGTGGCGTGCATTCCCGGCAGGAACATCTTTACGCGCTCCTGAAAATGGCTAAGCAGCAGGGAGTTGATCGCGTCTTCGTGCATGCTTTCATGGATGGTCGCGACACGCTGCCGACCAATGGCGCGGGTTATCTTGAGCAACTGCGGCAGAAGATGCGCGAATACAACTCCGGCAAGATTGCTACCGTCAGCGGGCGCTACTATGCCATGGACCGGGACCGGCGCTGGGAGCGCATCGCCAAGGCTTACAGCGCGATGGTCGAAGGCAAAGCCGAGGGTGGCACTTACGCTGACGCCGTGCAGGGTATGAAGGAGTCTTACAACAAGGGCGTCACGGACGAGTTCGTGGTGCCGTTCGTCTTCACCGACGGTGATGGTGAGCCGCTCGGGAAAATCGACGACGACGATTCCTGCATTTGTTTTAACTTCCGCGCCGATCGCGTGCGCCAGATTACGCGCGCTTTGGGCCGCAACAGCGGGCTGAACGAAAAAGGCGGGAGCGATTTGCCGGGTGCTGCCGAACTCGACGCAACCATCCCGCGCGATCGCGTGCCCAAGAACCTGAAGTACGTTTGCATGACGCGCTACGATAAGAACTTCGATCTGCCGGTGGTGATTCCACCGGAGTCGATGGCGAATATCCTGGCGAACGTGATGGGCGGGATGAACATGCGCAACCTGCGGGTGGCGGAGACGGAGAAATATGCGCACGTGACCTACTTTTTTAATGGCGGCGTGGAGCAGCCTTTTCCGGGAGAAGATCGTGTGCTGGTGCAATCTCCGAAGGTTGCGACCTACGATCTTAAGCCCGAAATGAGTGCTGCTGGCATCGCCGAGGCGGTGGTCAAAGCCACGAACGACGGCGTGTTTGACGTGATCATCGTCAATTTTGCCAATGCCGATATGGTTGGGCACTCGGGCAAGATCGAGCCCACCATCAAGGCGGTCGAGACGGTAGACGCCTGCCTGGGCGAGATCGAGAAAGCGGTGCGCGCTAAAGGCGGAGCCATGCTGATTACCGCCGACCACGGCAATGCTGAGATGATGGTTGACCCCGTGACCGGCGGCCCGCATACGGCGCATACTACGAATCCAGTGCCGTTTATTCTGATGGCGGAAGATGCGAAACAGTACACGCTCAAGCCGAACGGCTCGCTGCGGGACATTTCGCCGACCATGCTGGGCATGCTGGGCGTTAATGAACCGACAGAAATGACGGGGGCGATCTCCGGGTAAGAAATCGGGTGATCGGGTGATCGGGTCATCGGGCCATCTAACTTCAAGAACAGAGACTGTGCGTTACGATAAATGCCTTTCTTGTTTTCAGATCGCCCGATGACCCGATCACCCGACGACCCGATCCGCGTTTTAATCTTCGTCCATCATCCGTTTGATCAATGGAACGCGCCGGATTGGTTCCCGAAGCGGTTGCAGCAGGAATTTCCACAAGTCAACGTGGTCAACCTTCCCGATTACAAGCGCGTCGATGAAGAGATCGTTGCTGCGGAAATTGTCATCGCCTGGTCGATTCGTCCCGAGCAGATCGCGGCGGCGAAGAGGCTGCGATGGATTCACTCTCCGGCGGCAGCGGTTCATCAGTTGATGTTTCCGGAGCTCGTCAACAGCGAGATTGTTCTCACCAACGCACGCGAAGTGCATGGGCCGGTGGTTGCCGAGCACGTGATCGCGCTCATCTTTGCACTGGCCAAGAAGATTCCGGGCTCGGTGCGCTTGCAGGAGAAGCATGTTTGGGGACAGCAGATTTTGTGGGATGAAGTGCCGCGCGTGCGTGAGGTTGCGGGCGCAACCGTCGGTCTCATAGGCCTCGGCAGTATCGGACGCGCGGTGGTGAAGAGCGCGAAGGCTCTGGGCATGCGGGTGATCGCGGTGCGCGAGCATCCGGAGAAGGGAAGCGAAGGCGCGGACGTCGTCTTTGGACCGGCTCAAATCGATGAAATTTTTCGGCAAGCGGATTACGTCGTGCTGGCGGCTCCGGTCACGGATGGCACCAAGGCGATTGCGAACGCCGGACGCCTTGCGCTTATGAAGCCGGATGCGTGCCTGATCAACATCGGCCGCGGGCAGCTGGTGGATGAACCTGCGATGGCTGCCACGCTGCGTGAGAAGAAGATTGGCGGCGCGGCGCTTGATGTGTTTCCGAAAGAGCCACTGGCTGCCGATTCTCCGCTTTGGGACGTGCCTAATCTGCTGATCACTCCGCACACAGCGGCGCTTACTGACAAGTTATGGGAGCGGCATTACGCGCTGTTCTCGGAAAATCTGCGGCGCTATCTCGGTGGCCAATCGCTGCTGGCGGTGGTGGATAAGCGGAAAGGGTATTAGTAAGTCGAATCGGTTTTCCTATACGCCAAGTTTCTGCTGGACAGTGCGCGGAGCGTGGGGTTTAATGCTGGGCATGCAAACTCTCGGGATATCCGATTCCACGTCACGCAGCGAGAGCCGCCTCAGGAGCCTTTTCTGGCCCTCGATCGAGAGCGGCGTCGACGTCGACTATCTCGCCGTCCAAGGCTATTGGGTCTGCACCGTGGTGGCCGCCTTGTCATTTGCCTTATTGTTCGCGGCACATCGGCCGATCTTGGGGACGATCATATTCTTGTTTTTCCATCTTGGAGGAGTCGGCGTTCGGGAGCACAGCGGCTTTGCGGCGGCGATTGTTCTTATTTTTTACGCCCTCGATACATTGGCGTCCTTCAAGTTACTGGTGGCATCTCCCGGGATGATTGTACTGCGGGTGATCATAACGGCTTTGCTTCTTTCGAATCTCCGCGCGACCTGGATCGCAGCGCATTGGCAAACTGGCTCGGAAGAGGCTGCCCTGCCGATGCGTTTCGGCGACACCTGGTCTGACAGGCTTGCCGACAAATGGCCAAGTTGGCTTTGGCCGAAGATCAGGGTTGTCTATTACATCTTTTCGATAGGTCTGTTTCTATTGCTCGACATTGGTCTGGTGGCGATGGCTTTTCGCCGCGCTCGCTGATAACGGCACGATACGCTTTACCGCGTATCGATCCCGAACCCCAGGAATGCATTCACTTCTACCGGTTCATCGCCGCGCATTGCGGGACGAAATTTCCAGCTGTGCAGAGCCACCAGAATTTTTGAAGTGGTTTCGGCGGCGCCGGGCTCGAGTACCTTTATGTCTTTGAGATTTCCGGAGCGGTCGAGAATGCAGGCGAACACTACGTAGGTCGGACGCAGTCCCTGAGGCAGGTCAACGCGCATGGGCTCAGGCTTGGTGAGGTCTCCAGAGGAAGAGCGCGCGGCGGATGACGCATCGGCATACTGCATCACCGCCGTTCCCAGCGACGTATCGATGTAAGTCGAATAGTTGACGCCTTGCAGTTGGCCATAGCGATTGAAGACACCGCCGGAGCTGGAGGTGGCTTTTACCGTGTAGCTCGGTCCTCCGTGTGCGCTGGTGGAAGAATGGCCGGGGCCGGGCGATGGGGCGTCGCCACCGGAGGCTCCGAAACTGGGCAGGGTGATGCTTGCTGTGGTGCCGCCTTGTACGGACACTCCGGGAACGGCGGGCGCGCCTGTGGTGCCGTTGCCTGAGCCGCCGGTTCCTGGATATTGCGAGATTCCGCCTCGGGCGTTGGGGTCGGTGCCTCTTCCGGTGCCTTCTCTGCCGGCTCCGGAACCTTCTCCTTGTAATCCGCTGCCGGAGCCGTTGCCTTTGCCTATGCTTGATCCGCCACCGTTGCCTCCGAGGCCGGTCTTTGCGGTTCCGGTGGGCGACATGGCTAGGGCGCCGCTGGTGGAGTTTGGTAGTGCAGCCTTTGTTCCTGGTTGGTTGGAGACTACGACTCCGCTGCCGGCGGCGTTGCCTCCGGCGTTCTTTGGTGGAGCTACTGAGGAGCCGAGGTCGAGCGGACTTCCGGCTCCGGTGCCTTTGTTGCCTCGTCCGCTGCCGGAGAGCGCTTTGCCTCCGCCCAGGCCTGGTGGAGGTGGCACGACTTCGGCTGCGCCCAGCAGAGAGTTTGCGGATTGCCCGGCGCGACTTCCGTTTCCTTGGGAGCCGTTCTTCCCGCCGTCGTTTTTAGCGCTATCAATGCTGGCTGGCGGTGGCACGACTTGCGGCGCGAGCGTCGCGGCGTTTGATCTGGCTAGTGAGCTTCCTCCGGAGGCGGTTGGCGGCGGAGGCACGGGCTTGGCCTGCATGTCTCCTGTGGCGGACCTTCCCCAGCTGTTGAGATCGTTGCTCACTTGCGACGGTGGCGGCGCTACTACGGCGGGCGCGGGCAGCGACAGCTTGGGCGTAGACGATAGTTCACGCTGGGGAGCGGAAACGGGCGGTGCAACCACGTCAGGGGTTTGCGACATCGGGAGACGGGAGCTGGCGAGGTCGCGCTGCGCGTCTTGCGGAGCGGGCGCGATCACGGTCTGCGCCAGCGGGTTTGCGGTCTGCATTTTATCGCGCGAGACATTCGGGGCGGGTTCGACTACGGTGGTGCTCAAGGTTGCGGACGAACGCGTGTTGGTGCGGGAGACTTCGGGCGCGGGCGGAATGACGGTAGCCGTCAGGCTGTTGGGAGTTCGGCTTGCGGCGGAGTTTAGCTCCGGCGAAGGTGGGATGACGTTGGTCGTCAAGCTGTTTGCGCTGCGGCGCGTCGACGAATTTAATTCCGGCGACGGCGGCACGACGCTCATAGCGGGCAGAGCTGGCGCGGTTAGGGTGGAACGCAGGCCTTCGGCGGGCGGCGGTCCGGGATTCGATTTGAATGCCAGCAGATTGGCTACCGCGGAATCGGAATGCGGCAGATTTACTTTGGGAGCGTCCACAACTTTTTCGCTGGGCTTGTCGCCGCGCGCTACGCGGATGACCTGCGTGCGATGGTGGGCTTGCTCGCCACCGGCGCGTCCGGACTTGCCGGACTCCGCTCCGCCTCGGTCTTGGGTTTGCGGCAGTTCGTCTCCGGAGTAATAGATTACGTCCCAGTGCAGACGCGTTGGAGGTGCGGGGAGCTGAAGACTCTCGAAGCGTCCGGGGAGCACGATGAGCGCGATCAGCAGCAGGCACTCGATCAGCCAGCTGGCGAGGATGCCGCGATACGGGAAGATGCCGACGGGCGCTTCTCCGGCCAAGGCTTTCGGAGCGCGGGTGAGCGCGGGACCGAAGGCGGACTTGAATTCTTCCCAGCGCGAGGACCATTCGACGAGCAGGCGCGGCGGTTCGGGCCACTGATCGTTTGGGCGACGATCGATTAACTTGCTTTCCGGGATGGTGGCAACTTCGGACATCGTTTCGAACTACAGTGTTTCGAACTACATTTTTTGCGCCGCGTTATTTTTTGGGGAGTGTCCTACTAGTGTAGTGTGCCAGAAGGATGGTCGGATCATCGTGGTGACTTCAGTGTTTTTCCAGTCGTTTGTGCCATTGTGCTTTGTCGGACGCTGGAACGGAGCCTTCGCGGTCGTTTTCAGTTCCGATCTACTAACAATGAGTCTGTTTGTTTACTAGTTTAATATCCCTCCCCCCTCCCCCCGGTCTATTGGAATCATTGACTTAGAAAAAAATTCCTTCGAGGTCTTTGGGGAATAAGGACTTATAGGTAAAGTATTCAGGAATAAGGAGTTAGGCTAAACGGGTCGCATAGTGGGCAACTGAAACACTGGACGATTGCCGCTCGGATTCGTTGTCAAGGAGCAGGTGGGGCTTAGGCAAATGCTTGTTTGCTATGCTCTATTTTAACAGGGGAGTCAAGGGGTTTTTTTCCCTCTCCTCTTTTTCCGCGTCCGAGCGGCTTTTATCTCTTCGTGCTGAACGCTTCTTAACTCGCCCATGGTGCGGTCGAAGTTCTCGAATCCCTTTGGTTGGTTCATTTTCCCTTCCACGCTCCGTAAATGGTTGCGCTAGATCAGTCAATAAATCGGCGGCCAAAGGCAGATTAAATCCTTTTCGCTGAGCTATTGTATTCCACCGTCGCGCGTCCCTCTCATCATCTAGCATGTTTGCGTCATGACGCTGACTGTGCCAGCACAGATAATCAGCAGCCTGTAGAGGCACGCGGTCTTTTCCAGCTGGAATAAATTCTCCGAGCAAAGGAATCAACTCTGGCCGCTTAATATGATCCAGCCCGACTGGCATACCTTGTACAGTTCATAGATGTGCTTGGTAATTTCTGAATTGTTCTCTACCAGGAAATCGACTTTCTCGGCATCCGGATACTTCAATTTAACCTGAACCACAACGGCGAGTGCGTATGAGGTAAACGCAAGAAAGTCCGGCTGGTAGTCTTTCTTTGCCCCTGACGCGGCTATCATTTTGTGTGGCTCGTAGAGCGGTTTAAAAATGCTGGTATCAATAGTGAGTTTAAGCGGATACAGACTTCCCATTGTGTCGATCACCCGCGCTGCTTCATCAAGACGCTCATCCGCATCTGTCTCGGTGAGATGCCGCTGCTCTCTCCATGCCCTGCTGCGCATTTCGGTCATGTGTAGATACGGAATGCGTGGCGGCCCGTCCAATACCCGCTCCTGCCATGCTGGCGTGAAGAATCGCGACCAGTCAGGCTCTGGAGCAATCCAGCCAGCATAGTGGTATAAAGCGTTCCCGCCGATGGTTTCATCGGACGCGGCGAGAAAGACAGCCATGCGCTTCTCCTGTCGGGGTAGCCCGCAAAATAGTGAGGCGGGTGGGCCACATAACTTGGCAAGTATATCGCCCGTCTGTCTTTAGAACGTTGACCGAAACGACTGGGTGCGCGCGGCGCCGGTTACCCCCAGCGGCTAAAGCCGATGGTGGGGGTGGTCTTTATGGCACGGCTAAAGCCGTGCCCTTCCACGAATCTCGGCTTCGCTCGGGGCACGAGTGGGCGCGACGACCGAAACCGAAATATTCTCAGGCAGCTTCGGTGTGAAGGGGGCGCTCTTCGAAAGAAATGTCTACCTGGTCGCCCAGGGCGGTCTGGGATTCGCGGATGGTGCCGGTGGGAAGCTCTAATACGGACGCGGCCTGGACGCGTACGGCGGCTACGCGCCAGGGCTTGAGTCCCTCTTCCAGGTGGATGACGATTCGGTCACGATCGAGGTACAGGGCGTCGATGGGAAAGCGCATGGCGAAGGTGTGGATGCCGTGGGAGGGGTTGATCCAGAGTCCGTGGCCGCGGGGGAAGCGGGAGGAATCGGTGGCCATGAGGCCGCGGAAGCGGGTCCAGTGGGTGCGCGCGATCAGGAGATTGGTCGCGAGATAGGTGGTGCGGGTGCGGTTGAAGGCGTATCCCTTAGGGCCGCGCGGGGGCATCAACAGACCTCAATTTGTAATTGGTGATTTGTAATTTGTAATTTGGAAACCGGGAGGGCTGATGCCGGTCCCGCTCTTGCAATTACAAATTACAAATTGCCAATTACAAATCCGCTCACCGTTTGCCTCCGGCGGCGGGCATGAAGATGTGTAGCAACTGAATTACGGCTGGGCCTATGGTGACGAAGAGCAGAGAGGGCATCACGAACAGGACCAGGGGGATGATCATCTTTACGGTGGTCTTGGCGGCTTGTTCTTCGGCTCGCTGGCGGCGCTCGGTGCGCAGGGAATCGGAATGCACGCGCAGGGCCTGGGCTACGCTGGTTCCGAAGCGGTCGGTTTGAATCAGGGTTCCGACTAGGGAGCGGATGTCGTCGACTCCGGTGCGCTCGGCCAGATTGCGGAGCGCTTCGACCCGGGGTTTGCCGGCGCGAATTTCCAGGTCGAAGAGATGGAACTCAGCGCTTAGTTCAGGGTGGGCGTGACTGAGGTCAGTGCCTACGCGACTCATCGCCTGATCGAGGGCCAGTCCTGCCTCGACGCAAATCACGGTTAAGTCGAGGGCGTCGGGAAGACCGAGGCGGATGCGGAGCTGACGCTCCTTCATTTTTCTTTTCAGCAGGAATCGCGGGATGAAAAAGCCGAAGGCGAGCATGCCTAGAAGCAGGGCGGGCGAATCGAATCCGGTGAACAGAAAAACCGTGAAGAATCCTATGGCGGCAAACAGGACGCGCAGACCGTTATAGATGGTGACGTGTTGCGGGCTGCGATATCCGGCTTGGATCAGCCAGGCGCGGGTTTGGGAAACTCCGGCGGGGGAGACGGGCAAGGCGCGGCTGAAGGGATCGAGAGCCTGCTGCATGCGTTCGCGCATGGCGGGCCTGGCCTGGGCTTTGGGGCGCTGCCAGCCGATTTCGCGGAGGCGGGATCCGAGGACGGAGGAGGGCGCAACGGTGGCGGCTCCGAAGGCGAAGACGATGACCACGATGGTCAGGAAAACGAAAATGGAGAGTGCCAGCGCGACGGTCATATCTAAAACCTTAGGTTCGAGGTCAGAGGTCAGATTGCAGAGGTGAAGACCCAAGACGTATTGTTTTTACCTCTGCAATCTCACCTCTGACCTCTGACCTGTATTTCACACCTGGATCCTGATAATTCTGCGAATGAAAAAATAGCCTAGGGTTTGCAGCGTGATGCCACCGACTATCAGGGCGTGTCCTATGGGGTCGGTGAAAAGTGGACGAATGAAGCCGGGGTTCAGGATCATCATTACTACCACGATGGTCGGTGGCAGAGCCATGAGCAGGACCATGGTCAGGCGTCCTTGAGCGGTATGGACTCGGACCTGGCGCAGGATCTTGAAGCGTTCGCGGATAACGTAGGAGAGGTTGTCCAGAATCTCGGCTAGATTGCCTCCGGTTTCGCGCTGCAACATGACGGCGGTCACGAAGAACTTGATGTCGACTAAAGGAATGCGGTCGGCGAGGTTGAGCAGGGCGTCGCGCACGGGAAGACCGAATTTCTGTTCTTCGTAGAGCTGGCGGAATTCTCCGGCGACCGGTTCGGAAACTTCGTTGGCTATCATTTCGAGAGCGGTCGTAAAGGCGTGTCCGGCGCGGACGGCTCGGGCCAGGGTATCGATGGCCTCGGGAAATTTCTCCTCAAATTTCTGGAAGCGCTTGTTGCGCATGTGCGAGGCGTAGGCGTAGGGAATAAAAAACCCGAGCAGAGCGCCAGCCCATCCGAAGGCCACATTGCCGCCGGCTATAAAGGCTATGATCGCGAGTACCATGGCCGACACCGCGCAAACCATGAGGAAGTTACCGGCGCGCACGTCGACGTTGCCCTGAGCGAGCATTTTCTGCAGATTGGAAACGCGCTCGGAGCGGCGTAAAAAGGTGTCGAAAGCGGGGATGCGGCTGAGCACTTCGTCGCGCAGAAGAGCCATATCGGCGGCGGGTTGTTCAGCCGGCTTCTGAACGGTAGCGAGGCGATCGCGGAGAACGCGGGCCTGGGCCTTGCGCTCGTCAAATAAAGACATGACGGCAAAGACCGCCACGGTGACCACGACAAACACCAGGAAGGCAATCAGGAGAGGCATCGGCTAGACCTCCATCCGGGACTCGAAGATCGCGGGACTGAGGCGGCAACCGGCGGTGGCGAGGCGCTCGGCGAAATGGGGCGGCTGTCCGGTGGAACGGAAGACGCCGCGCACTTTTCCGCTCTCGTCGATGCCGCTGCGGTCAAAGACGAAAATATCCTGCAGGGTGATCATTTCTCCGTCCATTCCAGTGACCTCGGAAATGGTGATGATCTTGCGCGAACCGTCGGAGAGGCGCGCGACCTGAACGACGGCGTGGACGGCGTTGGCGATCTGCTGGCGAATGGCGCGCTCGGGAATGTTGAGGTTGGCCATGGAAACCATATTTTCGATGCGAGCCAGGGCATCGCGCGGCGAGTTGGCGTGGACGGTGGTGAGCGAACCCTCGTGGCCGGTATTCATGGCCTGAAGCATGTCGAAGGCTTCTTCGCCGCGCACCTCGCCGACCACGATGCGATCGGGACGCATACGCAGACTGTTGATGACGAGCTGGCGCATGCGGACGGAGCCTTTGCCTTCGATGTTGGGAGGGCGGGTTTCGAGACGCACGATGTGTTCCTGTTTGAGCTGCAGTTCGGCGGCGTCTTCGATGGTTACGATGCGCTCGGAATTCGGGATGTATCCGGAGAGAACGTTGAGAACGGTGGTTTTGCCGGCGCCGGTTCCTCCGGAGATGATCACGTTGAGGCGGCCCTTGACGATGGCGGAGAGCAGTTCGAGCATGGGCTCGGTAAGGGTCTTGTTCTCGAGCATGTTGCGCGCAGTTACGGGATCGCGGCCGAAGCGGCGGATGGAGAGGCAGGCTCCGTCGAGCGCGAGGGGTGGAATGATGGCGTTGACGCGCGAGCCATCCTGCAAGCGGGCGTCTACCATGGGCGAAGATTCGTCGACGCGGCGACCGATGCGGGAGACGATGCGATCGATGATCTGCATCAGGTGCTGATTGTCCTTGAACGACAAGATGGTTTTTTCAAGCTTGCCGCCGCGTTCGATGTATACGCGGTCGAAGCGGTTGACGAGAATGTCGGAGATGGTGGGATCCTTGAGCAGCGGCTCGAGCGGGCCGAGGCCGAAGATTTCGTCGAGGATCTCGCGCGACAACTGCTCGCGCTCGGCGAAGCTGAGCGGGACGGCTTCGCTGTTCACCGAACTGCGGATGAGGATGAGAACTTCTTCGCGCGCCGAATCTCCGGTGGAGCGGCCGAGTTTCTCGAGGTCGAGGCGATCGAGGATCTTGCGGTGCAGGTCGGCTTTGACCTGCTGGTACTCGTTGCGGGACTCGAAGGCTTGCAGATTGGGCATACTATGGGACCATTTTCGCAGATAACGCAGGTCTTGGCATTCATTTATCGGCGATGGGCTGTTACCTCTGGGCCAAAGGCTGAGAGCCGCGAGCTACGAGCTAAATTCGCTATGGGCCTAAACCGTCTTAAACAGCGACCAGGCGGTGCGCTTCACGTCTAGATCGTCTCTGGTCAAGTATTCGGCCAGGCCGGAGATGGAGCGGGAAATTTCGGTGCTCCCCTGCTGCATCAAGGGAATGCCGCGATCAATCGCGCTCGAGACGGCGAAGTATTGATTGGGAATGCGCCAGAGTACGGGGGCGCCGATGGCGGCCTCGGTCTCCGCTTCATTGAAGCCAGCGACTTTGCGATAACGGTTCAACACCAATGAGAAACGGTCGCGGGAGCCGCTCTCGCCGAGATACTGGGCTACTCTTCCGGCACTCCAGAGGGAAGCGACGTCGGCGTGGGCGATAAGCAGAATTCGCTCCGACAGGTTGCTGACCAGACGAGTGGCGCTGTCGAGGCGGGAGGAAGCGTCGACGACAATGTAGTGAAACTGGCCAGCCAAGGTGTCAAAGAGGCGGGCAAAATCGGAAGCGGAGGGTTCGATGGCCACGGGAGCCACAGCGCCGGCTAACACCTGCAATCCGCGATCATGACGGGCCATGAAGCTTTCGAGCAGGGACGCATCGAGGCGGTGCAGATTGGTGATGGCGTCGGAGACGGTGAAGGCCGGCTTGAGATTGAGATGCAAGGCGCAGTGACCCAAGGGCGCGAGATCCACCAGCGCCGTGCTGTGGTGAACCGACTGCAAGGCGAGCGCGAGATTGACGGCGACGGTGGTGGCGCCGCTGCCGCCTTTGGCGTTGGCGACGGTGAACACCTTTCCCCGTGTATTTTCGCGCCCAGGCTTGCGCCGAGTTGAAGTCAGACGGACGAAGGCTTCGAGCAGGTCGGTGGTGGTGGTGGGGCGCTCGATGTATTCGCGGACACCGGAGCGCATGGCGCTGACGATCAACTGCGGATGGGTCATGGGGCCGACGGCGAATACGGCTGAATCGGGAAGTTCCTGGTGCAGCAACTCGATCGCGCGTAGGGCAGCGGCGATGGCATCGGTGGCGATGTCGACGAGAACCACGTCGGGGGCAAAGGTCTGAGTCTTGCGGATAACCGGATCGTGGGCGGCGGCAGGGAAGGTCGGGTTGCTGCACACGGTGCGGGCCACGCTGGTGCCATCCACCAGAACCTGCAGCACGGCGCGCTGGTCATTGTCCGTGGCGAACACGGCTACTGACAATTCCGGCATGACTGATCACACCTCTACAAACATTGAATCATTGAATCATTTAGGCATTGAATCATTTAAAACCATTAGTCGCGATTTTCAATGGTTCAATACCTCAATGATTCAATGCCTCAATGTTTTAAATGGGTTTCTTGGCATCGAACTTCTTCTGATCCAAATTCGGCACGGGCATCGCAGGAGTTTTCGGAGGCTGCGTAGTGGGCGAAACCCGGCGCACCGTACACAGGACCATCAACTCCGAGTTGCTCTTCTGGTCGCTCTTGCTCTTGAAGAAATTGCCGATGATCGGAATATCGCCCAGCCATGGAATCTTGTTCTGAACGTTTGTGACCCGGTTATCGAGCAGGCCGGCGATGACGAAGCTCTGACCGTCCTGCAGTTCGAATTCAGTATCCGCTTTGCGCGTGCTGATGGCGGGTATGGTGGTCCCGGCGACTGTGACCGCATCGGCGAAGTCGAGCGTACTCACTTCGGGAATCACGTGCAGGTGGATGTTGCCATTCGGCTGAATCACGGGGGTGAACTTCAAGCGCACTCCAAACTCGCGAAACTGAATGGTGACGGTGGCGATTCCGCTGGCGTTTTGCTGCGCGACGGGAAAGGGAAATTCTCCTCCGGCCAGGAAACTGGCTTCCTTGCCATTGACCGCGACCAGGTTGGGCTCGGCCAGAATCTGCAAAAGATTTTGCGTTTTAAGGGCTTCGATCACCGCACCCAGATGGACCTGCGGGTTGAAGAAGAACATGTTGAGTACGTTCGATACCGTTGCCGTGCTGGGAAATGGGCTGCTCGTTCCGGAATCGTTGATAGACCCAATGCCGCTGACTCCGCCGAACTGGCCAGTGGTGGTGGCGCCGATGGTGTTTCCAGAGCCGGTGGAAAGCAGATTGAAGCCTATTTGGGTGAGGGCCGTACGATCTACCTCAGCAAACTTGACTTCCAGCAGAACTTCCTCCGCTCCAACTGGGCCGAAGGTCAACACGTTCACGACATTCTTGGAATACGCGGAGGCGAGCAATCCGGCATGCTTGGCGACGTCCTCGGTGGTTACATGACCGGAGAGAACGATGGCGGAGCGTGAAGGGGTCACGCTGATTTGCTCATCGGGGAAAAGGCGATGCATTTCCTCCGAGGCGGAGGTGATATCGACATCCACGCGAAGATCGAAGCTGCGAGAGCGCTCCAGTTCATCCCAGATGAGCAGCGAAACTTCGCCGGGAGAGAGTCCATTGACTAGCACCTGGGTGGGTGTGACGACGATCGCATCGGCCACTGCGGGGTCCGTGACCGAAACGCGCTTCAGGCGTTCGGTAGTGTTAATCAGCAGGGACTTACCCACCATCACGCGCAGCGGAGCTGCGCCCGGGGTCACGCTCTGGCCAGACGTAGAGGTGGTCGTAGTGGAGGATTGCGCGGCGGGCGGATTGGCAGGAGGCACAACCGGTGCGTCCTGATTGGCAGGAGTCGCAGCCGGTCTGTCGTGGGTCGTGCTGTCGGGAGCGCTGGAGTGCGCGGACACTCTGGTTGCGAAAATGGTTGTTGTCGCCATCGCACCGAGAAGCAAAGCCGCTGCGACGAGCGTAAGAGCTTTCATGAATTTGGACCTCTGCGAAGCTGCACAAGCAGATTCATCGAGGCGATAAGCGGACGCACGGCGCTGCCGTATGGAGGGTTCAAAATCATTTGTTTTCTTCAAACTTGGTCTCATCCCGTTTGCTGCCACGAATCATTTCCACCTGATAGACACCCGGTGGAGGCGCCGGAAGTTTTGTTACTACCACCTTGTGCACTTTGGGCTTGGACCCGGTCGTCGGCGCCGGTGTCGCGCCCAGATAAAGCGAACTTGTTCGGGTCGCGCCGATGGCTCCCATTTTTGTATCCAGCGGATTGCGCAACGACAGCTGAATCCGACCTTCCTGGGAAACCAGCGCCAGCTTCTGCGCGTCGTCGGGAGAGACCAGGAGTGTAATCACGGGGGCGGTCGCCGCGTCGGCGGAAGCGTTGCGATCCAAACTCTTGCCGACGGCGATGACGGCGACGTTTTCGAGGACGGTGGTGGTTTGACGGTCGTTGCCTGAGCCTTGATCGCCGGTAGCCAGCACGTCGACGCGGGTGCCGGGCTGGACGAAGCCGGCCACCGAAACCACATCGTTGACGCGGACGGAAACCGCGCGCATTCCCTGCGGGATCAGCGAGGGCAGGCCGCCTCCGGCGTTCATCGCCGCCAGCTTAGTGGGCAGAATAAAATCACCCCTAGTTATGGGCAGAACCGCGCCGCGGCCCACGATCTGCGATGTTCCGGAGAATGCGCCGGGAGGGACGGCGGACTGCGGCAATTTAACCATGCGAACATCGTCGGCTGCCAGTTTTACGCCGACTTGAATGTCACGGGCGGCGGTCGCGACCGCTACTTGATGCTCACTGCTGGTTGAACTGGCAAAGTTCCGCAGCCGGCTATAGACGGTGAAGGCGACGAGCAGGCCGACGGCCAGCGCCAGACCTCCGATCATCAGCAAGCGGCTTCGGTTCATGGCTCTCCTTGCGCGACAACTGTGGACTCATTCGTTGTCACGACCAACTCAATCTGCGGATAGCGGCCTATTATTGCAGGCCGCTCGCCACCGACGAGAACACGTTGTTCGCGTTGGTGCCGATCAGTTTGACGGTGCCGATCACCAGCACCAGAATTACCGCCAGCATGACCGCGTATTCCGCGATATCCTGTCCTTCCTCATTGCGCCACAAGAGTTTAGCTAAATCTTTCATCGTAAGCTCCTTCGGTCTTGTGCTAGAAACTGCCGCCCGAGACCGGCGCGGGAACCAGTTCCACTTCCTGTTGCACTTCCACTATGCGCTTGTAGTTTCGCAGATTCGGATGGCTCTGGGGAAACATTTTTTCACTTTCCGCAGTGCCGACGCGGCTTCTCTCGAAAATGGCAGAATTTTCGATGGCGGGGTGGGTTCGGAGCAGGACAATCGACTTGGAATCGCTAAATTCAGCGTGCCAATTGGGGTCGAGAAGAAGGGCTTGAACCACCGCGCAGGAAGGGGGAACCAGCACCACCTCGACCTTCCAGCGGTCAAGAACGTCGCGCCAGCCGGTGCGGAGTTCCACTACGGTCTTGATCGACTGGTAGAGGAGGTCGTCGCTGCCGCCATGAATATCATCGCTATAAAGGTCCGCGCGGCCATCCGCGAACACGCGATATTCGGGATAAAGTTTCCAGATCGCATAGCCTCCCCAGTCGTAGTAGACGAAGAGGTTCGACGAAGATTCTCCGGGGATGGGCGCGATGGTCCGCAAGAACTGGACCGATTTTTGGGGGAACCGATCCGCCTCGCGGACGTTCTGGTCGCCAGCCAGGTTCACCCACTTCACCACTGCAAGCACGGCGATCAGAATGATAACGGCCGCGTTGAAAAATGGCTGGAGGCGCAAAGACACGGGTGCACTACGTCTCGCGCTTTTCGATACCATTTTCGAGACTTGGGAAACCGCCGGGAGAGCTGCGGCGATTACCGGGATCGCCAGCAAAACGAAGATTGGAATGTGGCGGACGGCGTCCAGAGCGGCAAAAGAAACCAGGATCAGGGGCACGAGCACACGCCCCTTGGGCCGCGAACGGGAACAGGCAAGTGCGATCAGAAGCAGCAGCCATACCAGCAAGAATGGGCGATACAGCGATTGGTGAAAATCCGGGGAGTGCCATTCGCCGATGAGGGATCGCATCGCGGATGAGCGCAAAGTATCGAACGGATAACGGTAGAGTTGCGCGCCGCTGGGGTTAAGAGGCACGAGCGCGACGCAAGCCAGCAGAAGCAGCAGAACGCGCAGGAGCATGGGCCGCGTCCGCTGCCAGGGTGTGCTGCCGACGGCGGTCTCCAGAATCAGACCGACGCCGTAGGCCAACAGCAGAGCGGGTCCGAGCGCGAATCCGGCGTGCAGATTCAGCCATAGCAGAAACAGAGGCGGTATCCAGAGTAGAAGCTTGGGACGAACCTCGCCTGCTTCGAGCAGCCATAGGAGCAGGCTGGCCAGAGTAAAGGTGAACATCTGCGGCCGCACGCCCCATGAAGGAGCGGCAGCCAGAGCACCAAGGGCAGTTGCGGCGGCTGCCCAGTGCGGCTTTCCCGGACAGCGCAGATAAAGCAGCAAAAAACCTGCGGTCGTAATCATCGCGGAGTATACGATCAGGGCAGGGGAGCCAGCGTGCTTCCAGAGTTCGTAAAACATGACGTTCCGACAGCCATTCATGCGCCACCCAGGCATGCCCGGCACGGGTGAAGGAAAAAGGGTCGGAATGCGGAACGTGGCCGTTTTCCACGATCCATTGCCCGGTGCGCAGATGCCACCAGAGATCAGGATCGGTGGCACTGCGGGCGGTCATGCCCAGCAGACCGAAGAAGAGGAACGCGGCGAACAGCAGGCGCTTGTCTGCAAGAACGGTCATGAATGTCGGATCATGAATGTTAGACCCAGCAATTATAGAATCGGGGACGTTCGGAAGACTCCGCATGATGCCAGCCGAGCTTAATCGAAGCAAGGAACGACTGGCGGGCATTTTTCTTCTTGCGCTGACCTTGCTCAGGTTCGTCGGCGCGCCGCACCTGCTTTGGCTGCTGCGAAACGGATATCAGGATTTCACCGCGTTTTACCATGGGGCCGAGATGGTCCGCGCCGGCCAGGTGGCGCAACTGCGTGATTTACACCCTCCGTTTGAGGAACTGCTGTTTGTGCCTTTGACCTACCTCCGTTTTCTTCCGGCGTACCTGGTATGGACCTTCTTGAATGTCGTCATGATCATACTGAGTTTGGTGATTCTAAGAAAGACATTCGCGGAAACGGAGCGGCTCAGTCCGCTGTTCTTGATTTTGAGTGTGGCCGCCTTCGCGCCGGCGGTCAGGGCGTTGATTCAAGGGCAGGACTCGGTTCTGCTTCTGCTGTTGGTGACGGTAAGCGTGTTTTTGCTGGCGAGCGGCCGCGCGGTTTGGGCGGGTGCGGTGCTCGGATGCGGGTTGTTCAAGTTCCACCTGGTGCTTCCACTGGCGCTGATTCTGGCGGTGAGACGGCCGCGATTGTGGTTGGGATTTGTCCGGTGGCGGCGACACTGGCGGCCATTTGGGCGATGATGACGGGATGGCATGGGATGGTTGACTATGGGCGCGCCGTTCTTTATGCGGAGAATCATGGCGCAGGCGGCACCCCGATCGCGGAAATGCCCAACCTCCGCGGACTGATTGCAGAACTTGCGGACCTTGCCGGCGGAAGCGGCGGTCGCTTTGTCACCGTGGCTGCGATTGTGGGTGGGGCCGCCGTGCTGGGGATGGTGTTGTGGAAAGTTGGGAAGCGAGGAACCGGGACCCGCTTCATGGTCGCAGCGGCAATCGTGACGTGCATTCTGGTCAGCTATCACACGGTGATCCATGACCTGACCCTGCTATTGCCGATTGTGCTCATGCTATTCGCAGCGCCCGGGACGGCGACACGATCGGAAATGCGCGCGGATGCGGCCCTGTTGGTCGCCGTGTACGCGATCCTCTTTATGGGCTCGTGGATCTGGCCGTGGCTGAGTCCGTGGTGGTGGATTCCGATGGTGGTTTGGATTTGCAGGAAGTATGGACGCGGGGATACGGCCGTAGGGATAGCTTGATTGGTATGGCGGGGTGCCAGCGAGGTAACATGCGGATGCTCAGATTTCACGGCCAAGATCACGATGCGACCTGGTATTTCCTATAAGCCGCTTTGGCTGGTTCTGGCCGCTGCAGTCTGTGCCGCCGGCGTCTGGCTATATGCCAACCGTGTGCTGATTCCGCGTCAGATTTCCGACGCTGCTGCGCACGGCCGCCCGCGCGGAAATCTTTCCGATCTTTATCTCCACTGGGTGGGCGCGCGAGAACTCCTCCTGAACGGCCGCAATCCCTACAGTCCCGAGGTGACGCGCGAAATTCAGCAAGGCTACTATGGCCGGGCCCTGGACCCGTCCCGCGCAGGAGATCCCAGAGACCAGCGATTCGCCTATCCCGTCTACGTCACCTTTTTGCTTGCGCCCACCGTCCATCTTCCGTTCGAGATGGTGCGTAAAGGATTCCTTTGGTTTTCGTTCTGCCTCACCGTAGCCACCGTCCCGCTGTGGCTGCGCGTGCTCCGCTGGTCCCCGCCGCTCTGGACACAAGTGAGCCTGGTCGTCTTCACCCTGGGCAGCCTTCCCGTCATGCAGGGCCTCAAGCTCCAGCAAATGACGCTTCTGGTGGCTGCGTTTGTGGCCATCGGAGTCGCGCTCCTGGCGTCGAACCAGCCCATTGCCGCCGGCGTGGCGCTGGCCTTGGCCACCATCAAGCCGCAACTAGTCTGGCTGTTGTTGTTCTGGTTGATGCTCTGGACCCTGGACGACTGGCGTCGCCGCTACCGCTGGGCCGCGTCGTTCCTGTTCACCATGATCATCCTGTGCGCCGCCGCTGAATGGTATCTCCCCCATTGGATTCCCCAATTCATTCAGGCCATGCGCGAATACCCAACCTACACCGATGCCGTCTCGACTCTAGACAAACTTCTTTCGCCACCCTGGGCATTGATAACGCGCGCGCTCGAAGTGGCCGCGACGTCTGCATGTCGGTTGGAAGAACCGCAAATGCGCGCAAGACACCGCCGCTTTCACCCTGACGGTGGTTCTCATTTTAACCGTAACTATCATCGTCATTCCGAGCTACGCCCTATATAACGAGGTCATGCTGCTCCCCGCGCTGCTAATGCTGGTGCGTGATTACAGGCTGCGCGCGACTATGAACAGCATGAGCCGCGCGCTCCTCGCCCTGGTCGCCGTTCTTCTGCTGTGGCAATGGGCCACGAGCATCGTGCTCGCGGGACTTTCTTTCGTTCTGCCGGCCCCGACCGTCCAAGCCGGGTGGGCGGTCCCTCTTTGGACTGTGCTCCACCTGCCCGTCGTAGTAGCGGCGTTGGTCCTTATAATGAGCTACCGAAAGATATTTCCCACGGCAGCCGGGCCGGGCTCGTCGTAGAATGCTTTGGGGCCGTTGGCTGGTGGCTTTTACTGGTAGGATGTCCGCAGGAGAATTCAGGGTAAATGTCGACTTCGTCGCATTCGGGAATATCCAGTATTTTCCCCATCGCGATCTTTGTAACCGGGAATGATCAGCAGACGGTGTCGCTGAATCACACTCCTTACACCGTGGGGCGCAAGGTGGATCGCGACCTGGTGATTGCCGACCCGCGCGTCTCTCGCGAGCATGCGACGATCGTTTCAGAAAACGGCGAGTTTTTTGTCGTCGACCTGAATAGCAAACACGGCACCTTCGTCAATGGCGAGAAGGTGGACCGCCACAAGCTGCAACGCAACGACCGGCTGGAATTTGGCGCGCGCGATATCGCCTACCTGATCTTCCATCCGCTGCACATACGACTTCGAACACGGCGCGCGAGTTTCTGAGCCAGATTTCCGGCATCCAGATCGCGCCGGAGGCGAGCGACCTCGAGAAACTCACGCTATTCATGGAAGCGGCGCGCAAGCTCAATACCATTGGCGTGCTCGATGAAATTCTGGTTACGCTGCTCGATGCCACGCTGAAGCTGACGCGCGCCGAACGGGCGTACATCTTTCTTCGAGACCTTGGCGGACGACCCTGACGCTGGCCGCCGGGCGTAACTCGAAAGGCGAGCCGCTGCTAGACGACAAGACGATTTCCCGATCGGTGCTGGACGGCGCGCTGACTTCGGACTCGGAATACATATTCACCGACACCAGTCAGATGCTCGACGTAAAGGAACGGAAGAGCATTGTTACCTTCGACCTGCGCACGGTGATCTGCATGCCGCTGCGCAAGCCGATGGTGCAAACTTCCCGGTCCGAGCAGGCGGTTGCGGGTGGGGAAGTGATGGGGGCGCTCTATGTGGACTCGCGCTTTGCCTCGCGCGATATCACCAGCGTCAGCCACGATATTCTGCGGGCGATCGCGACTGAAGCTGCCCAACTGGTCGAAAACGCGCGCCTGGTGCAGGCCGAAGAAGCCGGGCGCCGTTACCAGCAGGAACTGTCGATCGCGGCGTCGATTCAGCAGCGTCTGTTAGCGGTTACTCTGCCCGAAGTTCCTTTTGCGCGGGTCAACGGGCGCAACTTGTCTTGTAAAGAAATCGGCGGCGATTTCTTCGAAGCCGTGAACACGCCTCAAGGACTGGCCGTGGTGCTCGCCGACGTCAGCGGCAAAGGAGTCTCGGCCGCGCTGCTGGCTTCCATTCTGCAGGGGATGGTTTACTCGCAACTGATTTCCGGCATGCCGCTGGTGGAGATTGTCGACGCGGTCAATCGCTTCTTCACCTACAAGCATATCGGTGAAAAATACGCGACCATGATCATTACGCGCCTGCGCAGTGACGGCGATCTTGAATACGTCAACTGCGGACATGTTCCGCCGGTGTGGATCTGTGGCAACGAAGTGCTCCGGCCGGGACACGGGAACCTGCCCGTAGGACTTGTGGCGGATGCGACTTACTCAAGCGACCGCTGCCAGTTGAAGGCCGGGGATCGGCTGATCCTGGTGACCGATGGCGTCACCGAAGCAGAGAACGCCCGCGGAGATATGTTTGACAGCGAACGCCTGGAGACGGTGGCGGGGAAGAGTAAGTCGATGGAGGATGTTTTCACTGCCGTCGCTGATTTCTGCGGAGGCACGCCGCTCAACGACGATTGCACGGTGGTTGAGTTGTTCTACAACGGCGGCTAGGGCTGTGCGTCCTTGTGAATCTCAACCGTTGACCAGGTCTTGTCGGCGGCGTGGCACAGCTTCTCCAGCGCACAATCGGCACACTTTGGACTGCGCGCCACGCATAGCTTCCGCCCGTGCCAGATCACTTCGTGAGAGAAGTCTGTCCAGCGCTGGCGCGGGATGATCCGCATCAGATCCTCTTCGATTTTCTTCGGGTCTTCCTGCTTGGTCAGTTCGAGCCGGCGCGAAATCCGCGTCACGTGCGTGTCGACTACGACTCCTTCATTTTTCTTGAACCAGGTTCCGAGGACAACGTTCGCGGTTTTGCGAGCGACTCCGGGGAGGGTCAGCAACTCCTCCATGGTGTCGGGCACCTTTCCGCCGAAGTCCGCGACTATCTTCCGCGCCGCGCCCACCACTGACTTTGCCTTGTTGCGGAAGAAGCCGGTCGAGTAGATGTCCGGCTGCAACTGTTCGGGCTGGAGAGCGGCGAAATCCTGGACGGTGGGATACTTTTCAAAGAGCCCGGGCGTAACCATGTTGACGCGCACGTCGGTGGACTGGGCGGAAAGAATCGTCGCCACCAGCAGTTCCCACGCGCTGCGATGAGTGAGAGCGCAGGTCGCGTTGGGATAGAGCTGGTCAAGGGTGGCGATGATCTGATGGACGCGCTCAGGGGCCAGAGGGTCATATCCAGACGCGGATTTCTTTTTTCCGGCGTGCCTTTGGCGGTTTCGCTTTCTTTGCGGGGGCAATCGTCGCTTTCGCAGTCCTCGTTTTTGCGGCCTTCTTCGATAACGGTGAAGCTTGCGTCCGGCGGGCACCTTGCTGTTGTCCGCTGCGGCTGGGTTGACGCGGCATGTTTCCGCGAGGCATCGGTTTCCTCCTGGACACTGCTGGATAGCGGGTTCATGGTAACAAAGCCGCAGCCACGCATCCGACAAAAGTAACCCCGCTGCAATTGACGGGTTGGCCGCCCGGTGAGTACTCTGGAAACTAAGTTCCGACAACCAAGGAAAAACTTGTGGCCGTGAAGGGCATCAAACTCGGACAGGTCTGGCGCCAGGACGCAACCGGCCAGGATCACCTTGTCACCAAGGTGTACAGCGAAGTGTTCTCCCAATATGCGGTACTGCGGCCGGCCGAGGTTACCGCGCCTGACGCGCCGGTGGTCAAGGTGAAAGTCGTCAAGTCGGGGGATGGCGTATCTTTGCCCGGCTTCAGCTTCACGCAGGACGGGACGTTCTGAAGGGCATCGGGCGATCTGACCTGATGACCTGATTCGATGACTGAGAAAATCCTCACCTTACTTTTTGTCTTCATTAATTCCCTGGTGGCGGCAACCGGCTACGTTGGGATCGCGCTGCTTATGGCGATTGAGTCGGCTTGTATTCCGCTGCCTTCGGAACTGATCATGCCTTTTGCGGGCTACCTTGTTTATACCGGGGCGATGAAGCTGGTGTGGGCGGCGACGGCGGGCGCGATCGGCTGCAATCTGGGCTCGCTGGTTGCTTACGAAATCGGCTGCTACGGCGGACGCCCGCTGGTGGTGCGTTATGGACGCTGGATCCTGATGGGTCATCGGGAACTGGATTGGGCCGACAGATTTTTTCTGCGCTGGGGAGACATGGCCGTGTTCATTGCGCGGCTGCTGCCGGTGATCCGCACATTTATCGCGTTGCCTGCGGGGATTGCGCGCATGCCGCGCGGCAAATTCCACATCTACACTTTTCTCGGATCGTGGCCCTGGTGCTTTATGCTGGCTTACTTCGGCATGAAACTGGGCGAGAACTGGCGCTCGCTGGGCAAGTACTTTCACAAATTTGATGCCGTGATTGGCGCGTTTCTGCTGGCCGGGATCGTCTGGTTTCTGTGGTCGCACTGGCAGAATCGGCTGCGGGCCGACGAAGCTAGGCTTGGACGGGGCAGAGCCCCGTCACCACACAAACTTTTTATGCTGGCGGCCGCGCCAGTTGCGACGCTACCAGCTTCCACTCGCCATTGCGTTTCCGCAGCACGTCCAGGTAAACGTAGCGCACTGCGGAACGCTTTCCGTTGATCTCGACTTCGTCGGATTCCGAGCCGTGTACGACGGCGGTGTCGCCGAATACGCGAATCTTCCTTCCGGTCGAAACAATCGAGGGATAGCGAATCGCTCCCGTTCGAAAATTGTTCAGCACTTCCTGCTTTGTGAAAGCCTTGCCGGCCTCGTTGTACTGCACGTAGTCGTCGGCGAAGATCCGCGCCAGCGCGGCGAGATCGGCGCTCATCAGTGCGCGGTCTCCGGCTTCGTGCAGCGCCAGGATCTGCTGTTCATCGTTCGGCACGCACGTTCTCTGAATCGGCATAACTCTCCCGTATCCGGCAAATGGTAATCTCACGCTAGGACTTAACACTGGCATGGGACTTCTAAACCACCTTATATACCCGTGGGGCTTTCTGCTCCAGGGACTGGCGATTGTTCACTTCATCCGGCGGCGGCCGGATACCTACTGGATTTTTATCATCCTGTTTCTTGGGCCGCTGGGGGCGATTATCTATCTTTTTGTTGAGGCGCTTCCCGACATTGGACTGGTGGGGCAATCCTTCAAAGTGTTTCCGCGGCGCAAGCGCATTGGTGAACTGGAGGCGGCGATTCGCGACAATCCGTCGGCTGGGAACTATGAGGAACTCGGCGACCTTTATATGGACGACGGGAATCTCCAGGCGGCGCGAGCGGCGTTCGACAAGGCCATTGCCGCTCGCGCCGATACGCTGGACCCCTTCTACCGGCGCGGAGTTTGCGCCATCCTGCTGGGCGATGCGGCGGCTGCATTGCCTGATCTGGAGCGTGTGGTCGCGAAAGAGCCGGACTACGATTTTCAGCGTGCGGCTGGATTGCTGGCTCACGCCTACGCGCAGACCGGACAAAAAGAGAAAGCCGAGGCGCTGTTTCGGCGGGTGACGGTCACTTCGACATTGTCAGAGACTTACTTGAATTTCGCGGAACTGCTGGCCTCTGAGGGACGCAACGCTGAAGCGCGGGAGTGGGCGCAGAAGGTGCTCGATAAGAAGCCGACTATGCCGGGCTACCTGCGGCGGCGGGAGCGGCCTTGGTTTCGGCGGGCGGGTGATTTGCTGAAGAAAGTGCCATCGTGAGGAGCTCCGGAGTTCGGTCTTCGCCTAATGCTGCATTCCATCGCGTAGTCTTCTCGAATCATCCTATGTTCACGACGCGAATGAGCCTGCTTGGACTTCCTGATCCGAAAGTGACGCCATTTTTCCCTTGGCGAACCGACCAGTTCTCCTTTTCGTAAAACACGACCTGCAAGGGATGGGTGTGCGCTTGCCGATAATGCTCGGCTAATCTGTCCAGAATCTGTTGCTGAGCTGCCTTATCTGTCACGCCATGAACTCCGACACTGTTGTAGTAGCTGAGAAACATCCCGCGCCTTTGCACTTCGCAGCCAAGAGCGGGCCGACCCGGTCTCCATTGCGACTCCGGTATCACATTCGAGCTAGCAGCAGCTTGGTAGAGACCGGGGCATTCACCCAAGCGATCTGCACCTGTTTGGATAAATTGCACGGCGAAAGCGAAAAGGGTGTAGAGAATCGTTAGCGGAAACGCAATCGCGAAAGCATACTCGAGTACTCGTCGAATGGCAGTATGAAGTATCGCTAAAACGATCAGGACAACGCCTGTTAGAGACAGAAAGACACACAACGGCGGATAGGATAGATCTGCCCACGACATGGGATCAGTCGAATTTCCCCAGATTTTTAGAATGTTGTGGCGTTCGAGTAGATAGTTCAAGATGAATCCGCTTGCCAGCAGCAAAACCCCTGTCTTGGCTGTTTCCAAGTGGCGTCGATTGTCGTCTGTCATCGGTGCGCGTCCCACGCTCTTTTTAACGCGAAGAACGATGTCATCTTACAGCGGCTTTCGCGAATACGGCTAGAGCCAAAATGCTATCCTTCCTCTCGATGCGTATTGCCTACCTCGAATGCACCCGCTGCGGAGAGCATCTCTCGGCCGATCGCCCGCAGAATGTCTGTCCTAAAGATGGCGGCGTGCTTTTCGTCCGCTACGATCTTGCCAGGCTGAAAGGGAAGTTGCGCCGCGAAGATTTGTCAGGACGCGTGGCCAGCATGTGGCGTTACGCTGAAGTTCTGCCCGGATGCTGATCCGGTCACGCTCGGCGAAGGATTCACTCCCATGCTTCCCAGCCGCGAGTATGCCAACGTTTTCATCAAGGATGAAGGACTGAATCCGACTGGATCGTTCAAGGCGCGCGGCATGTCGGCTGCGGTGACCATGGCTCGACATTATGGGCTGAAGAAACTCGCCGCTCCTTCTGCCGGGAATGCTGGGGGCGCGCTGGCGGCTTACGCGGCGGCGGCGGGGATCGAAGCTCACATCTTTATGCCGAAAGATGTGCCTCTGGCGAATCGCATGGAATGCGATTACTACGGCGCGCACGTCACGCTGGTGGACGGGCTGATCAGCGATTGCGGACGCATGGTTGCCGAACGCATGGAAAAAGAAAGGTTATCGAATAATAAAGAAGGATGGTTCGACGTCTCGACCCTTAAAGAGCCGTTTCGCGTCGAAGGCAAGAAGACGATGGGCTATGAGGTTGCCGAGCAATTCGGCTGGAAGCTTCCGCACGGCATCATTTATCCGACGGGCGGCGGTGTGGGCATGATCGGCATGTGGAAGGCGTTTGATGAGATGGAGGAACTGGGCTGGATCGGGTCTGAACGTCCGAAGATGATTACCGTGCAGGCGGCGGGCTGCGCGCCGATTGTGAAGGCGTGGGAAGCGGGGAAGAGCGCTTCTGAAATGTGGGCCGACGCCTCGACCTTTGCCGCGGGCTTGCGCGTGCCGAAAGCTTATGGCGACTACCTCATTCTCGATATTCTGAAAAAAAGCCAGGGCACGGCGGTCGCTGCCAGCGACGAGGAAATTCTTGCGGCGATGCGGCATTGGGCCAGCGTGGAAGGCGTGTTTGCCGCGCCCGAAGGAGCCGCATCACTGGTTGCTTATCAGAAGCTGCTCGCCAGCGGATTCTTCCGCGCGGAAGATAAGGTCGTGCTCTTCAATACGGGATCGGCTTACAAGTATCTCGACATGATCGCAGCGCAGGAAAAGAAAGCGCGGCCCGACGGCGCCGGTTGCGCGCAGCATTAATATCGGCGGAATCATCGGGCCGTACTGAAGTCACGTGGACAGAAACCGTGGGTTTCCCCTTTCAAGGCGATTCTCTGCAGCGGCAGCGCGAAGAAATGGTACGTGTTCAACTGGCCGAGCGCGGAATCCGCGACCCTCGCGTGCTCGAGGCCATGCGCCAAGTGCCTCGGCATGAGTTTGTCCCGGAGAACTTTCGGCAGGATGCCTACGGAGACCATCCGTTGCCTATCGGCGAAGAGCAAACCATCTCGCAACCGTATATTGTGGCGGCGATGCTCCAGCATCTCGGTCTTCGAGCCGGTGACCAGAACGGCGATCGTGTCCTCGAAATCGGCACCGGCTCCGGCTATGTGACGGCATTGCTTTCGCTGCTTGCGGCCGAGGTGTACTCGGTGGAGCGGCACGCGCAGCTCGCGGCCCTAGCGGAGAGCACCCTGCATCGGCTGGAGTATCGAAACGTGAAGATCAGAGTCGGCGATGGCCGCTTGGGTTGGGTGGAATACGCGCCGTTCGATGCCATTCTTGTTTCTGCCGCCACTGCTGAGATGCCTCCCGCGCTGTTTGAGCAACTGCGCGAGGGCGGACGGATGATGGTACCGGTTGGGCCGTCCTCGAGTCAGGAATTGCAGCTGATTTTGAAAGTCAGCGGACGGGCGGAGGTCAGAGTTCTCGAAGGTTGCCGGTTTGTTCCGCTGGTCGAGGGAGCGGTGGACAACGACGCAGTGGACAACGAATAGTGGAGCGATGGGCGTCTCGCGCGTCCAGCAGCATCGCGGCCGGGCGGGGACGCCCGGCTCTCCACAAACATTCGGTGCTTTACAATTGTCTGGTGGGTTTCCTCCGAAATCTTAAGATCACGCTGGAGATGATCAAGTGGGAGCACTCGATTTTTGCGCTCCCGTTTGCGCTCTGTGGAGCCATGCTGGCCGCTGGAGGCTTGCCGGCTTGGCGGCAACTGGCTTGGATCGTGGTTGCGATGGTTTCGGCGCGGTCGGCGGCTATGGCTTTCAATCGGCTGGCCGATGCTTCGATTGATGCGGCTAATCCTCGTACCGCTACTCGCGCTCTGCCGGTCGGACTGCTGACGCCGTCGTTTGTCAGCGCATTCGTTCTGGTCTCGTGCGGAATTTTTGTTCTGGCTGCTTCTCAGTTGAATCGCTTGGCGCTGATGCTTTCGCCGGTGGCGCTTGGGGTGATCCTTCTGTATTCGTACACCAAGCGATTTACGCGCTGGTCGCATCTGTTTCTTGGATTTGCTCTGGGCATTGCTCCGGCGGCGGCTTGGATCGCGGTGCGCGGGTCGCTCGATCCGCGGATTCTGCTGCTCACTGCGGCGGTGACCTTCTGGGTGGGCGGATTCGACGTGATCTACGCTTGTCAGGATCATGACTACGACCGCAGTCATGAGTTGCATTCTGTGCCGCGGCATCTCGGAATTCGGAATGCGCTCGTCATTGCCCGGTTGTTTCATATCGCGATGCTGGGGCTGCTGGTCGCGCTGGTCTCTGTGTTTGGACTAGGTAAGTTGGCGATGGTGGGAGTGATCGCCGTGGCTGTGCTGTTGCTCTACGAACATACGCTGGTGCGGCACGATGATTTGAGTAAGCTGAATGCCGCGTTCTTTACTATGAATGGGGTGATTTCGGTGGTGTTCTTTGTTTTTGTGGCGGGAGATTTGCTGCTGAGGCGCGGTTGAGCTTCAGCGGGCCCATGGTGCGATCAGTCTGCCACCCACCCTTCGCAGAAAACGCGAGGATGGACCCTTTATGTGGTCGTGTCGGCAAAAGACTGCGCCGGGCGCGCACGGAAATTGACCCACCGCTCGTGCTTCACCAGTCGATGTGATCCTCCCGCAGGTTGGGTTATGATTGAAGCGATGACTGCTGCCCACTCATTCCAAACCCACGCATTTCAGACTGACGATCCTCGTCTGCTGCCGATCAAGGATAAGGTCCTCGCGGGCGAGCGCCTGAACGAGGGCGATGCGCTTGTCCTTTATGGGACGGGCGACATCCTGGCCGTGGGTTGGCTGGCTAACTGGGTTCGGGAGCGGATGCATGGGGACAAGGCTTACTTCAACGTCAACCGCCATATCAATCCGACGAATGTTTGCGTGGCAGCTTGCCGGTTGTGCGCTTTTGGGCGCAAGAAAGACGCTCCGGGCGCTTACACCATGGCGCTTGAAGAAGCTTTCGAGACGGCGGCTTCCGGTTACAGCGAGGCGGTCACGGAGTTTCACATTGTTGGCGGGCTGCATCCTGATTTGCCGTTCCAATATTTTCTTGATCTGGTTTCCGGATTGAAAGAGCGATTTCCGCTGGTCCACCTGAAGGCGTTCACCATGGTGGAGGTGGCGTATCTGGCGAAGCGGGCTAAACTGACCATCCGCGAGACGCTGGAACAAATGAAAGAGGCGGGCGTGGATTCGCTGCCGGGCGGCGGCGCTGAAATTTTTGCCGACCGGGTGCGGCACATTATCTGCGATCACAAAATTGATGGCGATCAATGGCTCGATACGGCGCGCCTGGCTCATCAGATCGGGTTGAAATCGAACGCCACCATGCTCTACGGGCACATCGAAAACGACGAAGACCGCGTCGATCATCTGCTCAAACTGCGCGCTTTGCAGGATGAGACGGGCGGCTTCCAGACTTTTATTCCGCTCGCGTTTCATCCGGCGAACACTCCGCTGCAGCATCTTTTCACGACCACAGGCATGCTCGACATCAAGCAGATTGCGGTCAGCCGTCTGGTGCTCGATAACTTCCCGCACATTAAGTCTTACTGGCAGATGATGACTCCGAAGATTGCGCAGATTTCGCTGCGCTTTGGAGCCGATGATGTTGATGGGACGGTGGTCGAGGAAAAGATTTATCACGATGCGGGAGCGACCACTCCGCAGGGGCTGCGGCGCAACGACCTGGTGCGGTTGATTACGGAAGCGGGGCGCGAGCCGATTGAGCGGGATACGCTTTACCGGCCGGTTACGCGCACGGAGACTTCGTTTACGGTGTCGGTTTAGAAGAGAGTTCTCAGTTCTCAGTTGTCAGTTCTCAGTAAAAGCCGGACCGCGAGACACTGAGAACCGAGAACTTTTTTCAAGCTGGCACATCTAATCATCATGGCAAAAGAGCAAACAGCGGTTTTTGGCGGCGGATGTTTTTGGTGCACTGAGGCGGTTTTTCAGCGTCTTGCGGGCGTGACCCACGTTGAGCCTGGGTACATGGGCGGACGCGCCGACCAGGCGACTTATAAGCAGGTGTGCGACGGCGACACGGGGCATGTGGAAGTGGTGCGCGTTACTTTCGATCCTGACGCGATCAGCTATCGCGATCTGCTGGACGTATTCTTCGCGGTGCACGATCCGACTACGTTGAATCGGCAGGGAAATGACGCGGGCGAGCAGTATCGTTCGGTGATTTTCTACCACGACGAGGAGCAGCAAAAGATCGCCGAGAACACCATTGCGGAGTTGACCGCAGCCAAGGCGTTTCGCTGAACCGATTGTGACCGCGGTTGAGCCGGCCGAGGAATTTCACGTGGCTGAGGGCTACCATCAGAACTACTACAACGAAAATTCGCGCCAGCCTTATTGCATGTTTGTGATCACGCCGAAACTGGCGAAGCTGGAAAAAAAGTTTGCCGAAAAATTGCGGGCGTGAGCCGGTGGCTGCTGGCGAAATCCAACTCTAAATCTTGACTTGCGAAATTCAGGCTGCGGGATCCTGACCGGCTGCGGCGGGTTCGGGGCGTTCTTCGGGATGTTCCTCCGGCCTCTCCTCGAAGAGAAGGCGGCGCAGGGTGCGCAGATCGTTGAGCACGCGGCTGCTGGCCTTCAGGTGCTGCTCCAGTTTGTCCAGTTTGAATTGAACGAGGCGCAGGGCTTCAACGCGGCGATCGGGCTTGGCGGCGACGGCTGCGTCGAGGTCGGCCGCGATTTCGCTTTTGGCTTCGGCGATGGCGTCGACCAGAAGCCGCACGTATTCGTGGGCATTTTCGACGCTATCAAACGGGGTTTGGAGGAGATCGCTCACAGGCGAGAGTACTTTAGCACATTGAAAGTATGGCGGAGAGGGTGGGATTTGAACCCACGATACCCGTTAAGGTATGTCCGCTTTCGAGGCGGATCGTTTCAACCACTCACGCACCTCTCCGGAACCGCAATTGTCAGTGGAAGCGTCTGCCCCCAGGGGCTAAAGCCCGCGTCTTTCCCGTCGCGTGCGGCACGGCTGAAGCCGTGCCCTTCCACTAACGACGCTTTCTGAAAAACTCCTGCAGCAGCTCTGCTGAACGTCCCGCCAGTACCCCACCCCTGATCTCCATTTGATGATTCAGGCTGGGGTGATTGGCCACCTGCAGAATCGAATGGACGGCGCCCGCCTTGGGGTCATCGGCACCATACACCAGGCGGCGGACGCGGGCATGAACCGCTGCTCCCGCGCACATCGCGCACGGCTCAATTGTAGCAAACAGTTCGCAGTCGCCAAGACGGTGATTACCTAGGTTTCGTCCGGCCTCGCGCAGGGCCACGATTTCCGCGTGGGCGGTGGGATCGAAGGTGGAGAGGTTCTGATTCCATCCTCGTCCGACGACACGGCCGGCGCAGACTACAACTGCTCCTACGGGCACTTCGTCGGCCTCGAGCGCGCGCAGGGCCGAGCGCAGGGCTTCTTCCATCCAGAGTTCGTCGGAGGATAGGGCGTCGGAGGAACGTTCGGCAGGCGCTTCGGTCTTTGGATTTAGCTGCGGATTTAGCTTTCTGTGATTCATCCGATACCGGGGTTTTGCCTTCAGTGTTATTCTATGCGGGTTATGGGAATGACCGGCAGAATCACCGACATTTTGCGCAAAGTGTTTTTGGTGGACCTGGCCCAAGGACTCGGGGTGACGTTTCGCTATCAGCATCCTAAGGAAATCTACACCGAGCAGTATCCGCTGGAGCGGCCGCAGGTGGCGGAACGCTACCGGGGCGCGCCGCGGCTGAACGTCAATCCTGACACCGAAGAGAGTCTCTGCATTTCCTGTGACCTGTGCGCGCTGGCTTGTCCGGAAAATCTGATCGTGGTGATCAGCGAACGCAACGAAAAGACGCGCCGCAAAGAACTCGTGCACTTTACCTATGACCTGAGCCGCTGCATGTTCTGCGGGCTGTGCGAGGATGCCTGTCCTACCGACGCGCTCGAACTTACCCAGGATTTCGAGCTGGCGAGCTTTAATCGCGAAGGCATGATCTGGGATCGCGAGACGCTGGAGAAGGGTCCGCAGCCGACGGTTTATCAGAAGTAGTTCTCAGTTGTCAGTTGTCAGTTCTCAGTTCTTGACTCTCCTCTTTTGTTAATTATTGCTTTCCACTCCAGCTTGCTCTCGAGCTCTTGCCGCGGCCGAAGAATGCAGGGGTCCTTCGACTCGGCAGCGACTTCACTTCGTGAAGTCGCTGCTCCGCTCAGGATGACAACTTGGATAGGGTGGATGAAAGCGGAGAGCGGAGTCTCACCCCGCGTCGCGGGCCGACTGCTAGCCTTTTACGCTGATCTTTGAGAACGAGAGCACGGCGGTTCCCGTGGTGGGGCGTCCCATGGAAAGGGCCGGGCGGAAGGTGGTGAAAATCAGCAGGTTCTTTAGCTGCGGCAGCACGGCTTTGGCGTCGTCTGGTTGAGACAGGATGCGGTAATCCTCGACTCGGCCGTTGGCATCGACGTAGGCTTCGATCACCACCGCATTGTCTCCCATATTGCCGAGCGACATGCCGAAGGCCGACTGCTGGAGTTGAGGTCCGGTGTAGAGCATGAGCGGAACGTCGGCGCTGCTGGCTTCGAGGGCTTGCGGCAGGGCAAAGAAGCCGAGCAGCAGTCCGAAAGTCAGGACTGCGCTGACTAGTCCGGCGGTGGCCGGAACCATGAAAGCGTCGAACGAATTCGACAGCCTCACCAGCAGGCCTTCAAATCTTGGACGGCGCGTTTGCGCGGCCTCGCGCGAAATTGCCAGCCGTAACTTTAACGCCAGGTCGGCGGGGGCTTTCTTTGGTCCGAGGCTGGCAAGCAACTGCTGGGTGCGCTGCATGGCGGCGAATTCCCGCTCGCAGGCGGCGCACTGCTCAACGTGGCGCGTGAGCGCGAGCATCTCGGCTCCGCTTACCCGGCCGTCAAGATAGGGCGAGAACAGCTTTCTGGTCCGTGCGCAGTTCGTCTCGGCGAATTTTGTCTCGGTGCACTTCATGGTGTCACCTCAACCTCTCTGCCACCACGCGAACCTTCATGTGAACTTTTGTGTGAGTTCGGGCCGGCGTCAGGAGAGAGCAGGCCCAGTTCGGGACCGACTTCCCTTACGTAGCCTACTAATTTCTTGCGCAGCGCGTCGCGGCCGCGGGTGATGCGCGACTTTACCGTGCCCAGCGAGATGGCTAGGACCTCCGCAATCTCTTCGTAGGACATTTCTTCGAGGTCGCGCAGGATCAATGCCGTGCGATAGGGTTCGGGCACTTGCTGCAGAGCCTGGTCGACGGCGGCGCGGACTTCGGTATGCGCGAACTGTTCGAAGGGCGACTCGCCGGGATCGACCAGCCGGTCTTCGAAGTAGCTCGAAAATTCGTGTCCACCCGCGGGCATCGGGTCAATCGGCGTTTCCTGCGCTTTGTGGCGGAACCACCAGCGCCTGCGATTGGCGGCCTCGTGCAGCGCGATGCGGTAGATCCAGGTCTTCAGGCTGGACTCGCCGTGGAAATGCTTCATGCCGCGGAACACTTTCAGAAATACGTCCTGGGTCGTGTCGGCCGCGTCCTGCGGGTCATTCACGATGCGGTAAATGACGCTATAGATGGGCTGGTGGAACTCTCCGATCAGCCAGGAGTAGGCTTCTTCGGAACCCGCCTTGAGTTCGGCGATGACGGCGGATTCCTCGGTTCGGATTCCGCTTCGGGCTCCGATGACGCTGGCTAGATCGCCCAATGTGGTTGCTCCCGCCATGGTGGCGTTGCCCTCAATTATAGAGAAACTCTGGCCCCAGCGGCGGGAATTCTAATCCTTCACGCCTAGATGGTTAGACTCCGGCGGGGCTGCTGGAGTTCCCACGTTAAGCCCTGTTTTTGCAATAGATTGGATGGGTGTTAGTCGACCGCCGGCGAGCTGGTTACTTCGTCGGCGGAGGACTGGCGGGCGGAGTGGTTGGGGTGGTTGGCGGCTTCGGAGTGGTCGCCGCCGGCTTGGGGGTCGTCTTCTTTTTTACGGGCTTCTTTGGGGGCGCGGTGTCATCCACTACGATCTTTTTTGGGGGTGGAGGCGGGGCTGCGGTCAGGGTCTTGACTTGGGCGCGCAAACGCGTCAACTCGTCTTCCTTGCTCGCCGTAAGTTTCTGCATGCGATCGCCAAAATCGCGGCGCGCGGTCTTCAGTCCGTTGAGGTCGTTGTTCAGACTTTGGAACTCGTCTTTTGATCCGAAGGCTCCGGCCAATTCCGTGACCGATCCAAAAACGCTATACAGGGCATCGAGGTTACGGTAGAGCTTGAAGCTTGCTCCCAGATCTTCGGGGGAGTTGTTGAGTTGCGCGATGGTTTCGGGCAGGGTGGATTGCAAATTGCGCTGGATGGAGTCGATATCGGCCAGGGTCTGTTTCTTGGTGGCGCCGTCGGTCCTCCATCTTTCGATGCGCATGCTTGCGAGATCGGATTGGATGCTCTTCACCGGTCTGCTGCAATTGCCCCAGGATGCTGTTCAGCTCGCTGACCGAAGCGTAAGCGACGGGCGGCTGCGGCGCGGGTGGTGCGCCGGCCTGGTCTTGTGCCGGCGCTGGCGCAGCGGCGAGCATGGCGGTGAGAGTACAAAAAAGCAACTGAAGCAGAAAATCGCGCGAGTTCGACATCGTTTTTAACATCGTGTTTAAGTTGGAGTTCAAGATGGCTCCGATGGTGGCGTGTGGTTTGTCATCCATATCCTATTTGACGTTGAGCGCGGAGTCGAGTTTGACGGCGCGAGCAAGCTGGGCGAGAATTGAAACAGTGGGCCTGTGGCGCAGCTGGGAGCGCGCTTCCATGGCATGGAAGAGGTCGTCGGTTCGATCCCGACCAGGTCCACCATCATCCCCTCGTCCACCCTCCTCGTCCCGCCGTCATTTTGATTCCCGTGTGGTCCTGCCTCGCTAGTTCTGACCTGCTGCGGAAAAACTTTAAGACGTAACTGCGACGATCACGCGTCCGGGTTTCACCGGATGTTCCACTAACTCATGCGCTCGTGCGATCTGATTCAGCGGGACAATTTCGGCAATGTCGAGCCCCCGCCATCCCGCCTCAAGTGCCTGATTGATGGCGAGAGCGGCATCGACCTTTGCCTCAACCGGAATATCGTCGCTGCCAACGAAGAAGAGTCTGGCATTGATAAAGACGAGTTCCCATACCGGAGTCTCGGGTGTGGGCGCATTGGTCGCGTAAGTTGCGATGGAGCCGCCCTGCGCCAGAACCGCTACATCGGTCCTAATGTTCGCGGCAAATGCCACCTCCACTAAGTGATGAACTCCATCGGGAGCTAGTGCCCGGATTCGCTCCACCAGGTTCCCATCGGTCAGCACGACCTCGTCCGCTCCGGCTCGCGATGCGATTTCCTTGTCGCTTTCGGCGCGGCAAGTGGCAATCACTCGCGCTCCCGACTGATGTGCGAGTTGTACGGCACAAGCTCCAACTGCGCCCGCACCGCCTTGCACCAGGACTGTTCGTCCCTTGACTGGACCCGCGACATGAACGGACCGGTGAGCGGTGATACCTGGAATTCCGAGACAGGCACCCTGCTCGAGCGCTGCTCCTTCGGGAAGTTGCACCGCCTGGCGCAAAGGAACTACGGTGTACTGGGCGGCGGTTCCAAAGGGACGGTAGGATTGAGCGCCGTAACACCACACACGCCGCCCGATCCAGGTTGGCGACACTCCTTCGCCCACCGCGTCAACCGTGCCGGAGCCATCGCTGTGCGGAATGACGCGCGGATACGGCATTCCGAGGCCAAAAGCGTTCTCGCGTTTCTTTACATCCCCTGGGTTGACGCCTGAATAAGCGATGCGAATCCGAACTTCGCCCGCGAGCGGTCGAGGATCATCGATCTCGCCGATGTTCAAGACATCCCGCGCTGGACCTTGCTTTTCGTACCAGGCTGCTTTCATGACCTCACGATCCGGCAGCGGCTTGACTGGCATCCTCGCGTTCGTGGACGTTTCTGAAATGCTCGCGGAACTGGTTCTTCAGATTTTGCTTGCGTTCGCGTGGAAAGATGCCGGCGGTGGCGTTGAATATTACGTCTTTGCACGACGAACACACGCCTTGGACAGGGGTTCCGTCGAGTTCTTTGACGATGACCAAATGCGGTTTGTTCATGCACATGAGTTTCCCACAGGTCGGTTCCTAGCGCTAGCCCGGTGGATTTCAAACAGCAACATTGCTGCCCACACATGGCTGCCCACACAACGACTTCCTGATTTGTTCATCAGCTGAGATATAATTCGCGGCGCGTGTGCTTTCGGGCCGGATTTCCAGCCTTTGTTTTTTTACAGACTCCACCATGGTTGCGAGGTGAATCAGGCGTGCTCATCATGCAACAGGTTCATTGCCCGTGTTGCGGGAAATCCAGCAGTCACCCGAAACCTATGCTGCAGCGAATCACGCAAAATCCACCGGCGTCGTATGAGGGTGGCGTCTACATAAATTACGCGTGTCCTGGCTGCAACAATCTATCGCGCGCTGAGGTACCGAAGGAGCTGCTGCCGCTCGATGCCAAGGATCGATCCCGACACCCCGATGATCTGGTTGCGTTCGTCGTGACTCTCGAATGCGAAACAGCAGGCTGCAAAACTCCCCTGGCAGTGTTTGCGCCAGTGAAACGCGATACCGTCCCCGATGGCTTTGCAGCTCATGTCGCCGCTCAATGGAAGCAGCATAACGCTGCGTGCGCGAATGGTCACCCGCCTCGGCAACCATTGAAGATGAGCAAGCAGAGTCAGGAAATCCGTTGGAACACGAGCCTTTGGTAAGATTTGGCCCAGATGATCGGCCAAACCATCTCGCACTACCGGATCGTTGAGAAGCTCGGCGGCGGAGGGATGGGCGTGGTCTATAAGGCCGAGGACACCGAGCTTGGCCGCTTCGTCGCCCTTAAATTTCTTGCCCGAGAAATTTGGCCCAAGACCCGCAGGCTTTGGAGCGCTTTCGGCGCGAGGCGCGTGCTGCGTCCGCGCTGAACCATCCCAATATCTGCACCATCCACGAAATCGGCACCAGCACGGTGACCAGTCCTTTATCGCCATGGAGTTTCTGGACGGCGTACCCTGAAGCACCGTATCGCCGGGCGTCCGCTGGAAACAGAACTGATTCTGTCGCTGGCCATCGAGATTGCCGACGCGCTGAATGCCGCGCACGCCAAGGGAGTGATTCATCGCGATATCAAGCCCGCGAACATTTTTGTGACCGAGCGCGGACATGCCAAGATTCTGGACTTTGGGCTGGCCAAGGTTACGAGTGCAAGCCGGGACTCTCGAGCCAGATTGCCGCGGCCAACACGATGACGGCACCGCCGACGAACCCCATTTGACCAGTCCGGGAACGGCGCTGGGAACCGTGGCGTATATGTCGCCGGAGCAAGTCGCGGGGCAAAGATCTGGATGCGCGAACCGATCTGTTCTCGTTTGGCGCGGTGCTCTACGAGATGGTCGACGGGGGTCTTGCCGTTCCGGGGAGATACTTCGGGGATCATCTTTGACGCGATGCTGAATCGCGCGCCGACATCTGCTGCGCGGCTGAATCCCGACGTGCCGGCGGAACTGGAACGAATTATCAACCGAGCGCTGGAGAAAGATCGCGATCTGCGGTATCAGCATGCGTCGGAGATGCGCGCCGAACTGCAACGGCTGAAGCGCGATACTGATTCCAGCCGCCAGGTCGCCGACCGTGAGCGCGACGGAGTCGGGAAGCTCAGCGGCTGTGGCACTGCCGCCGGCGCAGCTGACCAGCAGTTCGGCGGTGGTGGCGGCCGCGAGGCAGAACAAATTGGGCGTTGGCATCACGAGCGTTATCGCTCATTTTGCTTGTGGCGGCGGCGGCTTATGGCGTCTACGCTTTATTTTTCCGCGCGCGGCCGGTTCCGTTTCAAAATTTCTCGGTCAACAAAATTACCGAGAACGGCAAGGCCAGGCTGGTCGCCATCTCTCCCGATGGCAAATACATTTTGAATGTTGTCGAGGACAAAGGGCAGCAGAGCTTGTGGCTGCGCAATGTCCCCACCAACAGCAACACTCAGGTCATGCCTCCGGAAGCGGTGCAATACCTGGGCGTGCGGTTCTCTCCCGATGGAAACTATCTTTATTTTGTGCGCGGGGAGCCGGGCAAGCTCTGAAATTTCTTTATCGGGCGCCGGTGCTGGGCGGCACGCCGCAAAAGCTCGTCACCGACATCGACACGAACATCACTTTCTCTCCGGACGGACGCAGTCTTGCCTACACCGTGATTAACAACCCGGAGCTCGGCAAGTTCCGGCTGGTGATTTATTCGCTTGAAACCGGCGAGGGAAAAACGCTGGTCACGGGTGAGCATGAATCAAGCGCTTATATGCTCCCGCCTGGTCGCCCGACGGCAAGACGCATCGTCTGTGTCGTTCATACAACCCAGGGACGCCAGCAGTGGATTGATGGCCGTTGACGCGGTCACCGGCAAACAAGACCTCATCTTTGAGTCCAAAGACGGGCCTTTGTTCAAACCGGTGTGGCTGCCCGATGGCAGGCGGTTTGCTGGCGCTATATCGAGCTGAGAGCCAGTTTCAGCCGTCAGAGATTGTGGACATCTCCTATCGAGACCATACAAGTCGCGCGCGGTCACCCACGACATCAACGACTATCCGGCCTCAGCCTCTCGGGCGATGGGCACATGCTGGCAACGGTTCTTGAACCAAGACCACTTCGACTTCTTCGTGGCGCCGGCATCGGACCTGAGCAACGGCCAGGCTCAGCAGCTCACTACCGGGGCTCTCGTGTACGGCTTCGACTGGACGCCGGATGGCCAGATGATCCTCGAACAGCAGGATGCATCTGACCTCTTCCACTCCCGACAGCGGAAGCAAGACGCCGCTCACCTCGGCTCAACAGGATGGCGTGGCCTTTCTGCCTTCCGCGTGCGCGAATGGCCGCTATGTTGTGTTCACGCTTGATGGCCACGGCGGCGCGAAAACGGCAACCAGTCTGGCGCATGGACGCTGGCGGCGGAAGCCTTAAACAGCTCAGCTGACGGCAAACGGGATTATATCCCAGTATGTGCAGCCCGATGGGAAGTGGGTTTATTACACAGACCTATTCAACGGCTCAAAGCTAACCAGAGTGCCTTTGGATGGGGGAAGGCGGAAAGACTCAGCGAGCTTCCCGCCTACCATTCGACATTTCTCCGGACGGCAAGATGGCAGCTTTTGCACACCTTTGCGTCCCCCAGCGTGCCAAGAAACAGTTGGCACTTGGTCCCAGTCGATTCTCCCGCGAATACGAAAATTCTGGACCTGCAACGCCCAGTGCCGATCGTATGGGGGTGTCCGCTTCACCCATGATGGCAAGGCGTGTTTTATGCTTTCCATGACCAGGACGCTGAAAACCTCTGGCTGCAGCCGCTCGATGGTTCGCCGGGAAAGCAGATCACGCAACTTCAAGTCAGAACAAATCACAGATTTTCACTGGTCTTTCGATGGCAGCAAATTGGGGACTGCTTCGCGGGCACACCGATTCCGATGTTGTACTGCTGCAGGAGTCCAAACCGTAGGACGTGTATGGCGGGAGCTTGGTTTTTTCGATCCATTTTTTCGATCCATGTTTTTCGATCCATGGAGAGACCGGCGGGACGCCGGCGCTGCCATACGCTCTGCTGTGATAGACTGCCGCTGCAAATTTCCTGACCAATTCCGCTTTGCGTGTCCGCCCTTTGGCGTTTCGCAGGCAGTCGATTCGAGGAGACTTTCATGAGCTTCAACTTCCCTAAGCCGCAGGCACTCGCATCACTTTGCTCCCTTGTTATGACCGTGTTGTTTGCGGCCGCCCTGGTCAACGGACAGACCGGCGGCGCGGTGGTGCTGCTGCGCAAGCCCACGGTCAGCCAGACGCAGATTGCTTTCAGTTACGGCGGCGATCTGTGGATCGTGGATCGCAACGGCGGCGACGCGCGGCGGCTTACCAGCGACGTCGGGATCGAGATCGATCCGATACTTTTCGCCCGACGGATCGCATGATCGCGTTCACCGGCGAGTACGACGGGAACGAGGACGTATACGTCATTCCCACGGCGGGCGGCATTCCGAAACGGCTTACCTCACATCCTGGGAGCGATCAGGTGGTGGGCTGGACGCGCGACGGCAAACGCATCCTGTTTCGCTCGACGCGAAATAGCTATTCGAGTTTTGTCCGGCTGTTCACCGTTCGGCGTTGAGGGAGGTCTGCCGGAAGAAGTGCCGCTGCCTATGGCGGTAGAAGGATCCTATTCGCCCGATGGCTCGCACCTGGCCTATGTACCGTTCACTAATTTCCGAGAATCGTCGCAATTCCAGCGCGGCTTGAAGCATTATCGCGGGGGCACGGCTTCGCCGGTCTGGATTGCGAATCTGGCGGATTCGAGCGTCGAAAAAGTTCCGCGCAAGGATTCGAACGATTCGGCGCCGATGTGGGTCGGCAATCACATTTACTTTCTCTCCGACCGCAACGGCCCGGTGAACCTGTATGTGTACGACACCGACGACGAAAAGGTCAGCGAGGCGATCCGCAGCAACGGCATGGACATCAAGTCGGCGTCGGCGGGGCCGGACGCGATCGTGTACGAGCAATTCGGATCGATTCACCTTTTCGACCCGGCAAGCGGGCAGCAGCACGCGGTGGATATTCACGTGACCGGCGACTTCCCGGCGGTGCGGCCCGCATTTCGTGAAAGTGGCGGAGCACATCGAGAACGCGAATATTTCGCCCACGGGCGTGCGGGCTGTGTTTGAGGCGCATGGCGAGATTCTTACCGTGCCGGCCGAACATGGCGACATCCGCAACCTGACCAATTCCCCGGCAGTCGCCGACCGCGATCCGGCGTGGTCGCCGGACGGCAAGTGGATCGCGTATTTTTCCGATGAATCGGGCGAGTACGCTCTGCACCTGCGCTCGCAGGACGGGCATAGCGAACTGCGCAAAATCAACCTGGGCAACCCGCCGTCGTTTTTTTACTCGCCGACGTGGTCGCCCGACAGCAAGAAGATTGTCGTACAGCGATAAACGTCTGAACCTCTGGTACCTGGACATTGAGGCAGGCAAGCCGGTACTGGTTGACACCAACCCGTACGAAGGCAATCCCGGTTCAGGATTCGATCCGGCCTGGTCGCCGGACAGCCGCTGGATCGCCTATACACGCCAGCTCAGACAGCTGGCATGGCGCGGTGTTTCATTTATGGAGTCGAAGACAAGACCGCGCACCAGGTCACGGATGGCTTGAGTGACGCGGCGTTCGCCGTACTTCGACAGCAATGGAAAGTATCTTTATTTCACTGCGAGCACGGATGTCGGCCCGACGCTGACCAGCCAGCATGGGTGGTTTCAAGATTCCGGTGACGCGCAGCGGATACGTCATCGTGCTCAGTAAGGAACAGAAGTCGCCGCTGGCGCCGCAAAGCGACGAGGAAAAGTGAATCGGCTGCGGGCGCTCTGACAAGACCGCCGCGGACAAGGCAAAAGGCCTGGCGGACACGGACGAATGCAAGCCGGAAGAATGTCAAGCCAAGGGCAGGCGGCGAAAAGCCGAAGGAAGACCTCCGGCAAGTCCGACGACAAAGATAAGGACGACGAAAAAGGACGAGCAAGAAAGTCATCTGACAGCAAGTAGCCAAGGAACCTCCGGCGGTGCAGCATCGACTTTGAGCAACATCGACCAGCGCATCCTGGCTTTGCCGTTTCCGGCAAGAAATTACGACGGGATGATTGCCGGCAAGACCCACATTCTGTATCTGCTGGAAGGTCCGATGGTGAACGATGGCAGCAGCGGGCGGGCAGATTGTCCACAAATTCGATATTTGCACGCGCAAGACGGACAAGCTGCTCGACAATATCGGCAACTTTTTTGTTTCGGCAAACGGGGAGAAGGCGCTCTATGAGCAATTGCCGGAGCGAAAACCCGGAGGTGGCGGCGACGGCGGTGGGCGTCCCGCATGGCCATGTGGTTTATCAAAGCCGGTGGACGCTCTGGGCAAGCCTCCGGAGCCGAACAAGCCGGATGGCCGCTCAAATCGGATGCGCATGGAGGTCTATGTCGATCCGCGCGCCGAATGGGAGCAGATGTTCCGCGAAGTGTGGCGCATCGAGCGTGACTTCTTCTACGATCCCAACCTGCACGGCGCCAATATGAAGGCGCTGATGGCGATCTATCAACCGTATGTTGATAACGTGATGAGCCGCTCCGATCTGAACTACATTTTCGGCGACATGCTGGGCGAAATCACGGCGCAGCATGTCTACATCTCGGGCGGCGACCTGCCGGATGTGAAGCACGTGAGCGTCGGCCTGCTGGGCGCCGATTACACTATCGATCAACGATCGCTATCGCTTTGCGAGAGTCTATTTTGGCGAAAACTGGAATCCCGATTTGCGGGCTCCGCTGACCGAACCGGGCGTGAACGTCCGCGAGGGCGAATATCTGCTGGCGGTGAATGGGCGCGAACTCCACGGCAGCGACGAGATTTACAGCTTCTTCCATGGAGACGGCCGGCAAGTCGGTGCAGTTGAAGGTGGCGCCGGACCCGAGGGCAAAGATGCGCGCGAAGTTACCGTTGTTCCCGATCGCCAATGAACGCATCGTTGCGGTTGCGCGCCTGGATGGACGACAATCGCCGCAAGGTGGACGAACTGAGCAAGGGCAATCTCGCCTACGTCTATCTGCCGGATACGTTTATCAGCGGCTACACGCAATTTCAACCGCTATTATTTTGCGCAAAACGATAAGCAAGGCGCGGTGATCGATGAGCGCTTTAATGGCGGCGGCTGGATGGCGGACTATATCGTCGACTGGCTGAAGCGCCCGCTGCTGATGGCCGCGATGACGCCGCGAAGGCAAAGACAGGTTCATCCCGCAGACGATTTTTGGCCCCAAGGTTATGCTGATCAACCAATACGCCGGCTCCGGCGGCGATGCGCTGCCGTGGATGTTCAAGCGGCTCGGCATCGGGCCGCTCATCGGCACGCGCACCTGGGGCGGGCTGATCGGCATCGGCGGCTATCCGTCGCTGATCGATGGCGGCGGAATCACCGCTCCGCGCTGGGGCATGTTCAATCCAGATACCGGGCGAGTTTGACGTGGAAAACAATGGCGTTTCGCCGGACATCGAAGTCGAGCTCGATCCCGCGCTGTGGCGGCAAGGGCCACGATCCGCAACTGGAGAAAGGCGTGGCGGTGGCGTTGAACGATTGAAAGATCATCCGGTGCCGCCGATCAAGCGGCCGAAATATCCGGTGTACAACTGGCCGGCAGTACGCAGCGGAGCGGGGAAGCCGACGGGAACGAACTAGGGCGGAATCCGGGGTGATGAGTTGGTATTCCGGGTTTGTTCGCGACTCATATCGGCCCCTGACATGGGGAACACGATGTTTAGGAACGCATGAGGGGCAAAAGTGAAAACGAAAACCTCGCTGCTACTGTTGGCAATCCTGACCGCGACCTTCGCCTCAGCTGCTGACAAGTACGTTTCCACCGAATTCGGTTTCGCCGCGTCCTATCCCGCAGACGTTGTGCGCACACAAGTTACATCAGACGTGGCAAGCTTTGCTGCAAAGGCTCCGGGCGGAGCCTGGGTTGCTCAGGTGAAGGCATATAAAAATGTTGTGATGCCGGTGGAGATCACCAAAGAGTTCATGGAAGGCAAGCTCAAGGAAGTCCTTAGGGATGGTGGGATGACGCAGACTGGCGCCAGTTCCTACACGACTTTTCAAGGCCATCCGGCGCTTCTGGCAAAAGCTACTTTCATCATCAACAATGGAGAGACTAACTTTGTCTCATACTCCGCGGTCGTCGACATGAAGCTCATCTTCGTGAAGGGGCAGAATCTGATCAAGGGCCAGAGTCGCGTTTACTGGGTCGCGGGCTGGGCGATTCAGGGTAAGGATCGCTCTGGGATCGAGCCGTTCCTTGATTCGTTCGAATTGAGGTGAGCTTTTCCAGCGCTGAAGGGCTGGGCTAAACCAGGCCGTCCGTTTTTCCAGGCTTTTGGTGCGGGCAAAATCTTCCGATTTCCCACAATTTTTTCCCTTTCCCAAATAGGAAAAATTTTGCAGATGCGGTCTGCCGGTCTGGTAGGATGAGTTTTTCCTCACGTAAGTAGCTGCTTAGCAGCATCTTAACGGTAGAGAGCCATCGTCGAAAATGGCCTTCCGCGTGCACTTCATGATGCAGAAGTGTCATCTTTCGACCCAGTTCCCAGCGGCCTTCAAAGTGCTAGCCCGTGGGATTGACCACTTCTTTTTTGGCATAGCGCCGCAGATGGCAGGATGAGGTAACGCAACATGAATTCCCAGGCTTCAGAATTGACTCTAGGCATTCTTCCAGAGCCCGGCACTCGCTGGGGCAAGTTTATTGTCAGTTACGGCGTACAGTCGGTGCTGTTGACGTTCTTCGTGATTACGGCCATCATGCACCCCGATGTTCTTGAGCCGCGGGAGCGTGACTACCACTTCGTCAGCCTGGTGAGCACTCCACCTCCGGTTCCACAGGCTCCGGCACCGGTCAGGCATTTTGCCGTTCCTGCTCCTGCTCCAAAGATTGAAGAACCGGTAGTGCCGCGGCCTGAAGCGATGCGCGTGCCCGCCGAGTTGGTGCGGAAGAAGGTAGTGGTTCCCGAAGAACAGGCGCCCAAGGTAACGCTGGCAGCGACGAAAGAAATCTTGCCGGATGTGAAGGTGCAGATTCCGCGACCGCCGGTGAAGACGAATGTGTTCTCCGCTGGTAGTTCGGCGACGCCGACGATGGCGGCTGCGCCGTCGAAAGTGCAAACGGGTGGATTCGGGGATCCGAACGGTGTACCGGCGTCGGATCCTAAGGGGCATGCGATTACGATCGCGCAGGCGGGTGCGTATGACATGCCCTACGGTCCTGGATATGGCAATGGCACAGGTGGTGCGAACGGCGCGCGCGGGGTGGTTGCGAGCACAGGCTTTGGCAGCGGTGTTGCGACCGGCAACGGTTCCGGCATTTCTGGTTCGCGCGGCACGGTTCGCCAGGCGGGCTTTGGAGACGCGGGCATCGCGCCCACTTCCCAGCCCAAAACCAAGGTGATCGAAGCCGCGGTCACGACCTTGCCGGCTGAGATCACATATAAGCCTCATCCGGTTTACACGGATGAGGGGCGACGGCTTAAGATTGAGGGCGAGGTTCTGCTCGATGTTGTGTTTTCAGCTACCGGGCAGGTTCGCATTGTGAAAGTGGTGAGGGGTCTCGGTCACGGACTGGACGAATCCGCGGTGCACGCGGCGGAAAAAATTCAGTTCAAGCCGGCGCTGAAAGATGGTCACCCCGCAGATTCCGAGGCAGTCTTGCACATCGAGTTTCAACTGGCATCGTAGGTCGTACAACGCACGCCATGCAACATAGGTTATGCAACATGGGCGCATCCTATGTAAAATGAAACCAAGCAAAATGCTGCGATCCCTCAAGGCACTTCTTACGCTTACGCTAGCACTGGTTTGTTGCGCGGGTTTATGCGCGCAGACTGCGCCCGATCAGACTCCACCCGCGCAGGCGTCACCCGCGCCGACTACTGCACCCGCGCAGACTACTGCACCCGCGCCGACTGCGCCTGCCCCGACTTCTTCTGCGCCGCCTGCGCCCGCGCCGACTCCGACCGAACCCCAGCTCTCGACGCGCGACGCCGCTCAACAGGCGAACGCTTCCGCGAACAGCTTCGATCAGGTGGTGGATCGGGCGATTGAGCGCGAACACTTTTTCATGGCGCAGATGAAGCAACTTCATCCGCTGGTGGAGACATATCTCCAGAATCTGAAGGAAGACAAAGAGCTGGACACGCCTGTACCCGTTAGCGACGTGTACTTTCTGGGCCGATTGGATATGAGCGAAGGTACGGATGACCGGACCTTCTCGCAGCCCACCACGGCGGGCCTCGGTAGGCGAATGTTCCGCAAATTGGGCGACCAGTTTACGGTAAATTTTCTGCCCCTGGGGTTTGCCCAGATGGTGGTGCTCGATCAGGACTTCCAGCGCAAGTATTACGATTTCGCTTTCGTGCGCCGCGAGTTTCTCGGCGAAATACGTTGCATTGTGGTAGACATCGCCCCCAAGAAAGACGCCGGCAGGGGCCGCTTTATCGGCCGGGCCTGGATTGAAGATCAGGACTATAACATCGTCCGCTTCAACGGCACTTATTCTTCTCATCAGCGAAACGGTTACTACCTGCACTTCGACAGTTGGCGGCAGAACCTTCGGCCCGGCGGCATCTGGCTGTCTTCGATGATTTATTCGGAGGAGTCGGATTTGAAGAGCCGTTTGGGGCAGACGCTTCATTACAAGGCGCAGACGCGGCTTTGGGGCTACAACTTGAAGGATCTTCGCCGCAACTCCGAGTTCACGGAGATCACCGTTGATGCGCCGCAGTCGGTGCAGGACCAGAGTCAGAAAGCCCAGGACGCTTCGCCCATAGAAGCGCAGCGCCAATGGGAGCGCCAGGCGGAAATCAACGTGCTTGATCGCCTGCAGCAGATCGGGCTGCTGGCGCCGGAAGGCGAAATCGACAAGGTACTGCAGACCGTGGTCAACAACATGATGGTCACCAACAACATCGACATTCAACCCGAGGTGCACTGCCGGGTGCTGATGACCACGCCGCTCGAGTCCTTTACGATTGGCCACACCATCGTGGTAAGCCGCGGCATGATTGACGTGCTGCCTGACGAAGCGTCGTTGGCGATGATTCTGACCCACGAACTGTCGCACATCGTGCTGGGGCATCATCTCAACACCAAGCTCGCCTTCAACGACCGCATGTTCTTTCCCGACGAACGGACCTTCGAGCGTATGGATTTCGCGCGCGATCGCGCCGAAGAGGAAGCTGCGGACAAGAAAGCCATCGAACTGCTCAACAACTCGCCTTATAAGGACAAGCTCGGCACCGCCGGTCTGTTCCTAAAAGCGGTCCGGGCGTACGCCCCGGCTTTGAAGAACCTGATCCGGGCGCACCTGGGCGACAGTCTGCTAAACGGCGACGCCACCAGGATGTCGTCGTTGATGACCTCCTCGCCGGCGTTCGACCCGAAGAAGCCTGATCAGGTGGCAGCGCTGCCGCTCGGTGGCCGCGTGAAGATTGATCCGTGGAGCGACCAACTTGAATTGATTAAGACCAAGCCGGTGGCGATTACCACCGCAGCGGAGAAGATGCCTTTCGAGGTCACACCCTTCTTTCCGTTCCTCACCAGGCTGAACAGCGGCGCTCCAGAAAAGGCGGCTCCGGTACCGGAAAAAACGGCGGCCGCTCCGACGGGAAAATAAGGTCAGAGGTTAGAGGTTCGATTGCAGAGGTGAGAACGTGTGGCCACCACATGCTGCACGCGTCACCCTTAGCACGGTCTTATTCTCCACATCACGCGAGCCTAACGTTAAAACTCTGAAACCTTGCGACTCTGGAACTTTGACCTCGGGAGAGAAGCGACAGAAGAAATCAGGGGAAGCCCCCTGCCGGACGCAGCGGGGCTTGGGCGTGCGGCTAGTTCGTCATCTGGCTTGAGACTTGCGAAAACACGTTGTTCGCGTTGGTGCCAATCAGTTTGACCGTGCCAATCACGATCACCAGGATTACCGCAAGCATCACCGCGTATTCGGCGACGTCTTGCCCGCTCTCTTCAGTCCAAAGTTTACGGATTGCTTTGATCACTGTTTCCCCCAATCGACAATGGCGCAGCTTGACTCATGCTTCCGAGCAGATTCTCGCCGTTGCGTAATTGTAAAATATCCCGAGCCGGGCTTCCACCCAATAGCACCGCAGTGCCCAGTATGGCACTATCGTGCCATACCTCAGGGATTTCCCTTAGAAACAGACAGATGCAAGCTAATCAACCGATTACGCGAGATTACCTGCAGAATCCTAGACCGGACAATCGTTATTTCGCAATCGCTATTTCGCAGTCGCTATTACACAATCGTTTTCAAGGGAAGTCCCTGGTTCACCGCGAACAGCGCCAGTTCCAGGCGGGTGGAGACCCCCAATTTATCGAAGATATTGCTGAGGTGGTGCTTCACGGTATCCTCGCTGATTTTGAAGTATTCGGCGATTTCGCGGTTGGCATAGCCCGCGACCACGGCGGAGACAATCTCCAGTTCTCGCGGCGTCAGTCCGAATTTCTTCTGTTTCGTTTCCTCGTTCGTACTCTGCATGAGGTTGCGGAGGTACTGCACCAGATTCGAGACGCTGTCACGGCCCACCCAGTATTCTCCGGCCATCACGGCATGAATGCTCTTGAGCAGCAACTGGGTGGCGGAATCCTTCAGCACCACGCCGCGCGCTCCCAACTGCAAGGCCTCGACCATTTGTTTTTTTTCGACCGCTGCAGTGAGCAGGATGATGCGCACCGCTCCCGCGCTGCCCGCGCTGGTATTCAAGTCGCGCAGGGCATCGAGGCCGGTGTGGTGCGGCATGGCCAGATCGAGCAGAAGAATGTCGGGCTTGATCTCGGTGGCCAGCTTGACGGCCTCGCGGCCGTCGCAGGCTTCGCCCACCACTTTCATATCACCTTCGGATTCCAGGAGGCGCCGCAGCCCGTCGCGGAAAATGGGATGATCGTCGGCAATCACAATGCGTATGGGATGACTTCGTTTCTCCATGATTGGTTTATCCGTGACTGGATTATTCCTGATGGGATTGTCTTTGGGCGGGCCACCGATCGGACCGCCGATCGGACCGCCCTTGATTGGACTGGTTTTGCTTGGACTATCTTTGCTTGGACTATCCTTGCTCGGACTATCCATGATTGGCCTTTCTCGCTGGCGGAATGGTTACCTCCAGGCGCACGCCGTGCCCAGGAGTCGATTCTATCGCGAGTTCGCCCGCCAGCAGACGTACCCTTTCGCGGATCACCGCCGGTCCCTTGCCGGTTGACTCGAGTTCCGCATCCGACAGCCTTCCGGAAAAGGAAAATCCTTTGCCGTCATCCTCGATGGTCAGCTGCAGATTGCCCGCGCGCTGCGCCAGGCGAACCAGGACATGCTGGGCTCCGCTGTGCTTGCGCACGTTGACCAGGCTCTCCTGCACGATGCGGGCGAGTTCGCGGCAGACTTTCTGCGCCAAATCGACGCGCTCCAGCTCGCTGACGAACTCGGCTGCGATTCCAGTCTCGCGCCGGAAGCGCTCGACGGTGTCGGAAATGAAACCGAGAAGCCGGTCCGCATTCACTTCGAACGATTTCATCGCCTGCATCAGTTCGCGCAACTTTAGAACTTCTTCACGCAGCAGTTTCTGGATCCGCGCCAACTCCGCATTCACCAGTTGCGCTTGCGCTCCGCCGGACTGGCGGCGCAGGACGTCGAGTTGCATCTCCACAGCGATGAGCGATTGAATCGCTCCATCATGAAGCTCGCGCGCGAAGCGGGCTCGCTCGACCGCTCCGGCGCGCTCGCGCAGCCGCCGCATCAGGTAGACGTTGTAGATGGCAGGGCCGACCTGCTGCGCGAACTCCTGCAGAAAACGCAATTCCTCTTCCGGCTCTCCCATCATCCTGGGATCGAACAGAAACACTCGGCCCGACCACTCCGACCCGAACACCAACGATACCGAAACCACCGCTTCGAACTTTTCCACCTGGGCGAGAGCATCGAGAAATCCGGTGCGGGAGTCGCGTACGCGCTCGCCATCGCGATCGAGCAGAACGGTGCGAAAACCGTTGGAAGCGCGCGAGGCGTAAATCGCATCCACCGGCGAGTCGAAAAGATAGGACTTTTCGGTTTCCGGCAAAGGCTCGCGCCATCGCAGCGGCTCGATGCCGTCGCCGGCGCGCTTCACCTCGGCCAGGAATACGCGGTAACTGTTCGACTCCTGGGAGGCGCTGACCACGCGGGACGCGCCGTAGATGGTCATCACTTCGCCGAGAATCAGTTGCATGGTGCCGGTGAGTCCCGCCTCGACACGCGTGGAACTGAGGATGCGGGTGATTACGGCGCGCTCCGCCCGAATTTTTTTCTGGTTTTCGGACATGTAACCGAGCAAAAATCCGAGGACAATGAGATACACGGAACTCATGAATAACTGTTGCGGATCGAGTTCGCGGACACTCACAAAAAGTTGCGGCAGATGCGCCGAATGCAGCCAGCGATCGGCGGTCGACTCAAGTCCAGCGCGCACGGCGGAGGCTTCCACTTCGAGGAGGGCGACCGCGATGGCGGCCGTGCCGACCGTCTCCCACAGCCCCCAGCGATAGGCGGCGGCCACCATTACGAAGACGAAGAAGAGGAAAAATGGGCCGCGCTGCGCGGTCGCGAACAGGGAGAGCAGCACCGGCCAGAGGATATCCACCGCATGAACCACCAGACGAAAAGCGGTTGTCGACTGCGGCCGGAAGCGGAGCAACAACAACACGACTACACCATGAATCAGGTACACGGTGAGCAGCCAGTAGAGCCAGCGCGAATAGACAAACTCGCGCGCCGGTTCCATCAAGAGAGCGAATACCGCGGCAATGGTCAGCGCCACACGCGCGGTGGCCAGCCAGCGCTCAGTGCGCCGGATTTCGCCCGGACTGAGTGGCGCCCGGAAGCGCCATAGATCACGATATCGAAGAATCATCCAGGACAAGGGGCTCACGTCGACGAGCTAGCGCTAAGGTTGAGCGACTCATTCTAAAGGGAAGCTCGGGCAAACTCCAATGAGGTTCTTGCTATTGGGGCAGTGAGGCATTGAATCATTGAGGTATTGAATTATTCAATGCGATCCTCTGAGGGTTGCCGATCGCTCGGTTTAAACGAGTGCTGCGACGCCTAAGTGCTTACACTAGTAACCCCCGCAAACCGACATGACGCTCTAGAATGGAATCTGGAGTCGCCTCTTGGCCGCACGCACTAAACTCTGGATCGCTCTGCTGGTCGGGCTGGTTCTAGCCCAGATCGGAGCGTCGCTGCTCATGCGAAGGGGCGATGGCCTGATGATAGCGAGCGACCTGATCCAGGGCGGTCTGCTGCTGGTGGCGACCGCCGCCTACCTGCCCAATACCTCACGCTCGCGCTGTCCTACTCTTCATATTTGGCTCTTTTGGATCCTGATGAGCCTGGGCATGTTCTTCTGGCTTCTCTACCAGGGGATGTGGAATTACTTTGAAGTCCTGAAGCGTCAGGACGTGCCCGACCCGTTTCTCGGCGACATAGTTCTGTTCCTGCATCTGGTGCCCATGATCGCGGCGCTTGCGGTGCTGCCTCATCTGCACGAAGACGAGCGGGATGAGCGTGTCCGCATGCTCGACTTCACCCTCCTGCTCATCTGGTGGGTCTTCATTTATGTGTACTTCGTCATCCCGTGGCAAACCGTGTGGGTGGATGAACGAGATTACAACGCGAATCTCAACCTCGCGTACCTGATCGAAAAACTGCTGCTGCTGGCGGCGCTGGCCGTCCTCGCCTACACCGCGCACGGGCGGGTGGCGGCAGCTTTACGGACAGTTGCTGGGCGCGAGCGCGCTCTACGCTTCCAGTTCGTATGTCGCGACCTGGGCGATCGGCCGCAAACTCTACTACAGCGGCAGCATCTACGACATCCCGCTGATCCTTTCGATCGCATGGATGGGCGCGGTGCCCTTGCTGGCGCGGCGTTTTGACCTCTCTGACTCGAGGCCTTCACGGCCCGTGCTGGGCGTCTGGATCACATGGTTGAGCATGTTCGCTCTGTTCAGTCTGATCGGGGCCGCCCTGCTGGCCGAACTGGACCCGAAGATTCCAAATGCGGTCAAGGAGTTCCGGATCACGGTGACTCTCTTGACCATGGTGGTAATGGGGGTGGTGGTTTTCTGGCGGCAGCGCCTGCTGCGAGACGAGTTATCGCTATTTCTTGAAAGGTCGCGACGATCGTTCGACGACCTCAAGGCGTTGCAGGAAAAGCTGATTCAATCGGAGAAGCTGGCTTCGCTCGGTCAGTTGGTGGGCGGAGCGGCGCACGAGATCAACAACCCGCTTACCGCCATGCTGGGATACTCGCGACCTGCTGAATGTGTCGACCTTGCCGCCGCAGGAACAATCGCAGGCCGCGCAAATCGGCGAGCAAGTTCGCCGCACCACCACGCTGGTGGCGAGCTTGCTCACGTTTGCGCGTCAGACTCCGGCGCGATTTGCCGCTGTCGAACATCAATTCCGTGCTGCAAACCACGGCGCTGTTGCTGGCTCCGCAACTGGAGGCGGAAGGCAATTCGGTCCGGCTCGAACTCGCCGCTTCGCTTCCGCCGGTGCTCGCCGATTCGAACCAGATTCTCCACGTCTGCATGCATCTTGCCGGACAGATCAACGCCCATCTCAATCGCGAAACACATTCCACGCTGATTGTGCACTCGCACAGCCAAGGCAACCTGGTGCTGGTCGATTTCTCGGCTTGCGAGGCTGCTTCGGGCGATGGTTTGTCGGGCGAGCGCTCATCGGGCGACTCAGCGCTTCGGACGAACGGGCTTCGCAGCCCCTGTCGTACTCGTCGCCGCTCAACTCCGAAGGCGAGAACAAGCCTTCCACCCTTTCGTTGAGCGCCTGCTGCCGGATCGTCGAAGAACATGGCGGGCGTCTGTTGCAGCCTTCGACTCCTGGCAACCCCGCTTTTCGTATGGAACTGCGGGTCGCCGGAAATTCGGCAGGCCGCGCGGCGCTCGCGGCATCTAGCTGGCCTGCGGCTCGCGGCAGTTCGTAGCTCTGTGCGCATGAGATGGGGCTTGCCCCGTTTCACTCCGCGGTCTTCGCGGGCGGCGAGGGCGAGCTTCGCTACAGCTGGCAGCGAGCGGCGTCCCTACGGGGAGGCAGGCGCCACTTCCACCGTCCTCTTCAACTGGCCGCAGGCGGCAAAAATGTCGCGGCCTCGCGGACGCCGGATAAAAGTTGGAATTCCCGCTGCCACCAGAATGCGCTGGAACTGCAACACACGCTCCTGCGCCGGCGTCCGGTAGGGCAACTCCGTTCCTGGATTCAGCGCGATCAAATTGATCTTTGCTCTTATGCCCCGCACCAACTCGACCACTTCGCGCGCCTGCTCCGGAGAGTCATTCACGTCCGCCGAGCAGCACATATTCAAAGGTCAGCCGCTCCCGCGTGCGCAGGGGAAATTCGCGCGCCGCGCTCATCAGTTCGGCGAGGTTCCACTTCCGGTTCAGGGGCATCACTTCGCTGCGCAGCGCGTCGTTCGATCCATTCAGCGAAATCGCCAGCTTCGGACGCAGGCTTCCTGACCGAAATCGCGGATCCGCGGCACGATGCCCGCGGTTGACACGGTCATGCGCGACTCCGGAATTCCGACACCCTCCACCAGCAGGCGCACAGACTTCATGAAGTTGTCATAGTTCAGGAACGGTTCGCCCATGCCCATGAAGACGATGTTGACGCGCTGCAGCGGCGGTTCGACTCCCTGGTCGCGAAGCACGGCGGCGATCTGCCCGACGATTTCTCCGGCCTCGAGATTGCGCTTGACCCCGAGCAGGGCGGTGAAGCAGAACTTGCAATTCACCGCGCAGCCCACCTGGCTGGATACGCAGATGGTGGCGCGGTGCTGACTCGCGGGGTCGCGGGGCTTTGCTCCGGGTTGCGGGGCTTAGCCCCGCCACCACACGGTCTGTTTCTATTCCCGTCTCGATCTCGTCGCCGGCTTCGGTGCCGTCGCCGCTTTCGCCGCCGTCGCCTTCGGGCATCCAGACGGTCTCAACGCGTCTCGCCGTCGGAGAGTTCCACCAGATACCGCACTGTGCCGTCGCTCGAGACAAACTTGCGGGAAATCTTTGGAAGGCCCACTGCCCAGCCTTCGTTCGTCAAGCGGGCGCGGTAGTCCAGCGGCAGGGTCGACACCTGATCCAGGCGATCGATCTTTTGCCGGTATACGGCATCAAATAGTTGCTGGCCGCGGTAGGCAGGCTGGCCTGATCCCAGGGCAAGATCTGTGAGTTCCTGCAAATCAAGTCCTAAGAGCGAATTGGATGGCTGGCTGGGCATTGCAGTGGCGGAGCGACGTGCTCGTATGTCTTAAGTTCTTTAGAGTATGAGTGTAATACCGAAAATCCGACGTCGCAGAATCGATGTAAGTTAAACAAAATAGAGACTGAACTTCGGCTTTCGCCGTCCGGCAACGGATTGTGGGAGAATAAGAGTAACGATTCATCGGTCGAATTCATACTGGATACGAACTTCTAATGGTAAAAGAAACCCGCAGCATTCGTCGTCAGACTCTTCCGAACGGCCTGACCGTGATTACCGAGCAGATGCCGCACATTCGCTCGGTCGCGATTGGCATCTGGCTCAAGTCCGGCTCGCGCGATGAGGATTCCGGAATTTAACGGCATCTCGCATTTCATTGAGCACATGGTGTTCAAGGGCACGGAGACACGCTCGGCCGAAGCACATCGCCCGCCAGGTTGATTCGATCGGCGGCAACATGGATGCTTTCACGGCTAAGGAATGCATCTGTTTCAATATCAAAGTGCTCGATGAGCATCTTCCGATTGCGCTCGACGTCCTCACCGATCTGGTGCTGCATCCTGTGTTCGATGTCGGCGATATCGCTAAAGAGCGCGGCGTTATTCTGGAAGAAATCAAAATGGACCAGGACAATCCCGACTACCTGGTCCATGAAATCTTTACCCAGAGTTTCTGGAAGGACCACGCGCTGGGGCTGCCGATCCTGGGCACGCGCGAGACGGTGAAAAAATTCGAGCGGCCGGTGGTGTCGCGCTTCTATGGACATCACTTTGCGCCGGGCAATCTTATCGTCAGCGCCGCGGGCAATCTCGACCACAAGCACTTTGTCGAACTGGTCGCCAAATATTTCGAACAGGTGAAGCCGGCTAAGAACGGATTGCACTCTCCGCAGCCTAAGACTTTTTCGCGCATCAATCTGCGCAACAAGAAATCGCTGGAGCAGGTGCAGATCTGCATCGGCGTGCCGTCGCATCCGATGGCGCACGAGCGCCGCTATGCTTCCTACATCCTGAATACGCTGCTTGGCGGCGGGATGAGTTCGCGGCTGTTCCAGAACATTCGCGAACGGCAGGGGCTGGCCTACTCCATCTACAGCGACCTGAATCCTTATCGCGACACCGGCTCCATGTGCGTGTATGCGGGGACGTCGCGCGAGTCGGCGGTCAAAGTTGTCGAGTGCGTGGTCGAGGAGTTTCGCAGCCTGAAGGCCTCGCCTGTGCCGGAAGAGGAACTGCGCCGGTCTAAGGACCAGCTCAAAGGCAGCCTCATGCTGTCGCTCGAATCCTCGACCTCGCGGATGGCGAACCTGGCCCGCCAGGAGATGTACTACGACCATTTTTATGGCCTTGACGAACTGATCGAACGGATCGAAGCCGTCACCGTGGAGGATTTGCGGCAAACCGCGGAAGAGTTTTTCCAGACGGATCAGATCGCCGTAACTATTCTCGGCAACTTGACTGGGCTGAAACTTACGCGCGATCAGCTTGTCTGCTGAGGGACAGGGGCATGTCTCCGGCCGGACGGGCGAGGTCGCCCGTCCCCACACGAACCGTCCCCACGCGAACTCTCTCCACACGAGCCCTTTCAAAGCAAATTCAAACTGACCCGCTGCGAAACCCAAAGTCTGGGTGCACCTCCTCCGCGTGCTTGCTATCCTATTTGACGGAGGACTGTCTAAGAACTGAGAGGCGAAAAGGCGGCAGCTTTCGGCGAAGCACTAAGCGTGAGGCACTAAGACCATGCAAATGGTGATCGACGTTTTCGCGCAGATTTTTGGCACCCTTTGGGCGCACAAGCTACGTTCGTTCCTCACCATGTTCGGCATCGCCTGGGGTGTTGGCTCGCTGCTGCTGCTGGTGGGGCTGGGCGAGGGCTTCCGCACGGGCAACCGGCGCAACCTTTCGGAATATGGCGAAAACATCATCATGATGTTCCCGGGCCGCGCACCGGCGGTTGCAGGGGAGCATGAACTCCGCCCGCCAGTACCATCTTACTTACCAGGATTACCTCGACATCCGTAAAGAATCTCCGCACATACGCGCCATTACTCCCGTCCTCTCCAGCAACGACGTGCATGCGGTCAGCGAGTTCGCGAGCGCGAGCGGCCAACTCAACGGGGTCGAACCGCAGTACAACGGAATCCGCTTTCTCCCGATGAAAGAGGGACGGTGGCTCAACGCCCTGGACGAAGTTCAGAAACGCGACGTGGTGATCCTGGGCGATGAGATGACGCACCACCTTTTCCCGGGACGACCCGCCGTTGGCTCCTTCATTTTGCTGAACGGCTATCGCTTCGAAGTGATCGGCACGCTCAAGCGGGTGGGCCGCGGCGACGACAACATGACCAACACCCGCTGTTACATTCCTTTCCAGGTTATGCGCAGTGATTTTCCGCTCAAGGGCGAGGAAGCTTTCGATGCGATTTCGATGATCTACTATCAGCCCCGCGTCGCCGACGAACACCTGCTGGCGCAGGGTGAGGCGCGCCGGATCATCGCCCGCAATCACGGCTTCGACTCTCACGATGAAGACGCCTTCGAAGGCATAGACACCGTGCAGCAGGCGCAAATGATGGGCACGATTTTCGATGCGATGAATGGATTCCTCGGGACTGTGGGTCTGGTCACGCTGGCGCTGGGCGCCATCGGCGTCATCAACATCATGCTCATCGCGGTCAGCGAGCGCACGCGTGAAATCGGATTGCGCAAGGCTCTGGGCGCCACCAACCGCAGCATCATGCTGCAATTTTTCGCCGAGGGCATTCTGCTGACGCTGGTGAGCGGACTGATCGGCATGGGCTGGCCGGAGGATTGATGGCGCTGCTGGGCAAGTACAACGGTCCTGGCGGCTTCGATCCGCCGCGACTGGTTGCGAAAACCGCGATCCTCGCCATTGCCAGCCTGATGCTTGCGGGCGTTGCCGCCGGGCTTTATCCGGCGCGCAAGGCGGCGAGCCTGGAACCGGTTGAGGCCTTGAGGCAGGAATAGAGGAGCCAATAAAAAAGATGATGCGCGACCTGCTCCAGGAATCCTACGAGGCGATGCGCTACAACCGGCGCCGGACCGCGCTCACCATGCTGGGCATGGCGTGGGGCATCGCCACCGTGGTCATGCTGCTCGCTTACGGCGATGGATTCGGGCGCGCTTGCGCCAACATCTTTGCCAACTTCGGCACGAAGCTGATGATCCTGGCTCCGGGGCGCTCGTCGATGCAGGCCGGGGGCGACAAGGCGGGGGCGCAAATCCGCATCACGCTGGAAGACGTCGACCTGCTGACCACCAACATTCCGCAGATCACCCACATCACTCCCAGTTGCGACAAGGATGCGACGGTGCAGTACGACACACGCTCTTACACCATAAGCACTCATGGTGAATACCCCAACACTTTTGGCATCCGCGCTCTGACCCTGGCGCAAGGGCGCTTCTTCAATCCGGAAGATGAGAAGCCAGCGCGCGCGAGTTGCCGTGATCGGTTCCGACACTAAAGAAAAGCTTTTTTCCGGACGCAACGCTCTCGGCGAGCATATCCGCGTCGATGGCATCAGTTTTGAAGTCGTCGGCGTGCTCAACCCGAAGATGCAAGCGGGCGACGACAATATCAATCGCGTCGTCTACGTGCCCTTCACCGCCATGGGCGACCTCAAGGACACGCACTACCTCGATTCCATCTGGTTCAATTACGAAACCAACGACTATGAACGGATCGAGCGATCGGCGCGCTACATTCTGGCCGCGCAGCACAGATTCAATCCCGCGGATCGGCGCGCCATGTTTGTTTTTAATCTTATGGAGCAGGTTCATCAGCTGGAGATTGTCACGATCGGCCTCAAGATTCTGCTCGCCTTCATCGGCACGCTGACTCTAGGATCGGCGGCGTCGGGCTGATGAATATCATGCTGGTCGCGGTCACCCAGCGCACGCGCGAAATCGGCATCGAGAAAGCGCTGGGGGCGCGGCGGCGTACATCTTCCTCCAGTTTCTGGCCGAGGCGCTCACCATCACTTTCATTGGCGGACTCTTCGGAATCATCCTCGCGTACGTGGTTGCCTTCACCGTCGGCAGACTCACACTCTACAGCGCCATGGCCAAGCACGCGGAAGCGGGCGACATACGCCTTATGATCAACCCGCTTACGCTGATCGTCGCCGTCGTCATCCTTAGCGCGGTCGGACTGATCAGCGGCATGGTCCCGGCGATCCGCGCCTCGCGGCTTGACCCTATCGAAGCTCTCCGCTACGAGTAGAACGATACTTCTGGCGGGTAGTCTGACGTGGGTCAAGTTCTCGGAGTGTATTGCGGGTTCGTTAGGGAGTAATGCAGGTCGGAAGGGACGGGCGAGGGCGCCCGTCTCTCCACCGGCTAAAGATTACTGCTTCTTGTCTTCGGGCTTGGTGCTCTTGTCGTCTTTTGGCTTATCGTCTTTCGTCTTGTCCTGGATCGAGAGCAGTTCAACCTCAAAAACCAGGGTTGAATTGGGGCCAATCTCGGCTCCTGCGCCCCGCTCACCATACGCCAGGTTTGAAGGGATGAAGAGCTGCCACTTCGATCCCACGGGCATGAGCTGCAGCGCTTCCGTCCACCCTTTGATGACTCCGCTTACAGGGAATGTCGCCGGTTGTCCGCGCTTGTAGGAGCTGTCAAATTCTTTGCCATTGATGAGAGTGCCCTTATAGTTGCAGACGACCGAGTCGGACGCCGTGGGCTTCGGTCCGGTGCCGGCGGTTAGAATCTTGTACTGCAAGCCGCTGGGCAAGGTAACAACGCCTTCTTTACTTTTGTTGGCGGCCAGAAATGCTTCGCCGTCGGTCTTGTTCTTATCCGCGGCCTCTTTCGTTTTCTCCGCCTGCTGCTTGCGAACCTCGTTCTGCACCTCGGTGAGCACGGCCTTCTCTTCTTGTTCCGTCAGACGTGTCTTGGCGCCGCTGGTGGAGTCCTTCAGTCCCTGGATCACCAGATTCCAGTCCACTTCGACCGACTGGTTTTTCAGGGTGCCGCCAAGGCTGGTTCCGATGTTCATTCCCAGCGCGTAGCTGAACTTTTGTTTTCTGGTGGTAAGCGGAGCAGGAGCCGCTGCCGGCTTCTTCACCGGAGGTTTCGCGGTGGTGGTTGCTTTCGGGGTTGTGGCTCCAGGAGCCGCTGGTGTTGTTGCCGGCGGAGTACCTGCTGGTGGAGTCTGCTGGGCGTAGCCATCTCCGGCCAGCATGATCGCCGCGGCCAATAGTAGCGCTGTTGTGAGAGATCTTTGCATTTGTCTATTGTCACATTGCTCGGCATTCTGCGCCAGAGTGGAGGTGGGGCTGGGCTACGAGCTACGAGCCAACCGGGCGGCATAGCTCGCGGGTTGCGGTCTATTTCGCTATAATCCCTGCCATGAAAACCAGTCACTTGTACCTGCTCGCACTGCTCGCTTTCGCGCTGGCATCGACCAGCTCCGCCAAGACTTTGGTTCAACTCAAGGATGCTCAAGGCAAGGTTGTGGGCTCCGCGATTCTGTGGGAATCGGACGGGGGGATCGGGATGGAAGTCAATCTCGAGAATCTGCCGCCCGGCGAACATGCCATCCACTTTCATCAGAATGCGAAGTGTGAGGCGCCGGACTTCAAGTCTGCGGGGCCGCATTTCAATCCCGATGGGAAGAAGCATGGATTGGAGAATCCGGAAGGGCACCACGCCGGGGATGGGCCCAACTTCACGGTGGGGGCGGATGGCAAAGCGCATTTCAAGAGGGAAGATAAGGACGTCAACCTCGGGAGCGACAGCCATTCGCTGTACAGCAATGGAGGCACGGCCATCGTGGTGCACGCCAAGGCCGATGATCAGAAGACTGATCCCACGGGCAACGCCGGCGATCGGATCGCCTGCGGCGTGATTACGAAGTAGATCGGTGCGATTGCGCGGGACGCGATTGTGCTGGACCCTTCGACTTCGCTCAGGGCAGGCTCGCGGGGACGCCCGTCTCTCCATTCTTAATTCTTATCCCGTATTGTGCAGGCCGGCGGCTATGCCGTTCATGGTGGCTCCGATGGCGTAGTCGAGAGCTGGATCGGCAATGCCGGTGCGTTTACGGCGCAGCAGATCGACTTGGATAAAACTGAGTGGATCGACGTAGGGATTGCGCAGGTGTATGGAGCGCAAGAGGACGGGATTGTTTTCCAGCAATTCCTGTTGGCCGGTCACGGCAAGAATGAGGCGGGTGGTGCGCTCGAATTCCTGGCGCAGCATTTCGAAGACGCGTTCGCGGAGAGCGGCGTCGGTCACTAGATCGGCATACAGACGCGCGATGGCGAAGTCGGCCTTGGCCATGGCGATTTCGACGCTGCGAATCAGGCTGGCGAAGAGCGGGAAGCCTCGCATCATTTCTTGCAGGAGTTCAGTGTTCGCCGGGCTGCGCCTGGCGAAACGGTCGAGGGCGTAGCCGACTCCGAACCACGCGGGCACGGCGTGGCGGCTTTGCATCCAGCCGAAGACCCAGGGGATGGCGCGCAGGTTATTGAGATCGAGGCTGAGATTGCGGTCCGGGCTGAGGCTGCGATTGGCGGCTCGGCTGGCGGGGCGGGAGCCGATGCGGGCGTGCTCCAACTCATTGACGGGCGTGGCTTGCTCGAAGTATTCGAGGACTTCGGGATTTTCCGCGATGTGTTTGCGGTAGAAGGCGAAGGCGTCGGCGGACATCGCTTCCATGGCTTCATGCCAGCGTCGCTCGGCTTCGGGTGACGCGTGGTTCGGCATGGTCACTGCCTCGAGGCTGGCGGCGATCATGATTTCCAGATTCCACTCGGCTAACACCGGGTCGGCATATTTCCAGCTTAGAACCTCGCCTTGCTCGGTGATGCGGATCTCGCCGGAAAAATCGCCGGAGGTTGGGCGAGGATGGCGGCGTGAGTGGGGCCTCCACCGCGGCCCACGGTGCCGCCGCGGCCGTGAAAGAGGCGCAGATCGACTCCGCACTCGCGCGCGGCCTGATGCAATTCGTGCTGCGCTTTGTGCAATTCCCAGGTGCTGGTCAGCATGCCTCCGTCTTTATTGGAGTCGGAGTAGCCGAGCATGACTTCGTGGGTGCGCCCCCAGGAGTCGAGGAGCGGTTGAAACTCGGCGAGCTCGCCAGACGCGGCGCATGATGGCGGGCGAGGCGCGCAGCGCTTCGATCGATTCAAATAGAGGCACGGGCATCAGGCCGGGATCGGCACCATTATTGCTGGCGGCTACGGAGACTCCTCCGCGCGCGGCTAGCTGGATCACGGCGAAGATGTCATGTTCGGACTGGGTATTGCTGATGACGAAATTGCGGATTGCTTCCGGGGAGTGAGTTTTCTTTAGTTCGGCGATGGCGCGGAAGGTCTCGAGAAGCTCGGCCGACGGGGCGGAGAGTTCTGAGGGAAGCTGAGTTGCTCTTGCGGGTAGCTTGGCTGCGGACGCCAGTTCCGCGAGGGCTTGCGACTGCACGCTGGCATGCTGGCGAATGTCGAGCGCGTGCAGGTGGAAGCCGAAAGTGCGCACCTTGAGCAGAAGAGGCGAGACGAGTTCCGCCAGGCGCAGTCCGTGGTTGGCGGCAAGACTGTCGCGGATGAGGACTGAGATCCTCTTCGAATTGTTGCGGCGATTTGTAGGCGTGTTCGTGCTTCGACGATTTGCGGGTGAAGCGCAAACGGGCGATCAGAAATTCGAGGAAGTGGCGATAGAGTTCGGCGGCGGTGATCTGCTTCCAGCGCGAATATTTTTCGCCGAATGTTTCGTCGTAAATGCGGACGCGCTGGGCGAGGGCCGGTGACACGGCGATGCGGCGGGTGGACATGCTCAATTGGCCGATCAGGCGCGTGGTTTCGGCTATGTAGTGGTCGATGATGACCTGGCGGGCCATGTCGAGCGCTTCGCGGGTGGAGGCGGCGGTGACGAAGGGATTGCCGTCGCGGTCGCCGCCGATCCAGGATCCAAAAGCCGAAAGACAAGGATCCGAGAGAGTGCGAAGCCTCGAGGGTTCAGCGTAGTCGCCGTAGACATCGCGCAGAGATTCTTCCAGTTCGGCGAAGAGGCGCGGAAGAGTTTCGAAGAGAACTATGGGGAAGTAGTCGAGGCCCATGTGAATCTCGTCGCGCACGGTGGGCTTGTTGAGGCGAACCTCATCGGTCTGCCAGAGGGCGGTGATCTCGGCGAGGATGAGCGATTCGTATTCGCGGGCCTCGGAGTCGGGAAGCGGCAACTGGTCGAGATGTTCGAGATAGGCGGCGATGCGGCGGCGTTTCAGGCGGATGGTGTGGCGCGTGATTTCGGTGGGGTGAGCGGTGAAGACGGGCGTCACTTTGACCTTGCGCAGGGCTTCGAGAAGGGAGCCGGCGGAGATTCCGGCGGCGCGCATGCGGACCAGGGTGCCGCGGAAGGAGCCGGGACGGGAGTTTTGCTCCGCAGCATGCGGGCCGCGCGCCGGCGGCGCTTGCGGTGGTTGGTCTCGGCCAGGTTGGTGAGTTCGAAATAGATGGCGAAGGCCTTGGTGATGCGATAGGCGTCTTCGACGGAGAGGCTACTGACGATTTCGCGGGCGCGGGCCAGCAGGCTGCGGGTCATTAGATCGTCGTTAATCAGATTGTCGTTAGATTTAGGTGTGGCTTTGGATTGAGGCTGCTCGCGGTGCTGGATGAGCAGGCGGCGCAACTGCTCGACTACGTCGAAAAATGCTTCGCCTTCTTGCTCGACCAGGACGCGGCCCAGCAAAATTCCCAGGGAGCGGACATCGCGGCGCAGGGGAAGCTCTTTCGCGGGATCGGCGGTGTCGGCAGTTAACTCGGCCAGCCGGTCGGCCTGAGCGCCGTCGCTCCAGAGGGAATTGTCGGGCATGGGATATTTTAGCGGAAGGAAAATTTGGACGCTGGAAATGATCGGCGAGATCGGTCACGCGTTGCGTCGCGGGTGGGCACCCGCCTGCTCACTGTTTTTCCACATTCCAATCCAGGAAGACTTCTGGCATAATTGATCGTGCACCCCAACCCGCACAATTTCCCAAACAAAATTAAAGCGAGGAAGCGATGTCGGCCAAGTACATCTTTGTAACCGGCGGTGTGGTCTCATCACTAGGCAAAGGCCTGGCGGCGGCTTCGATCGGATGCCTGCTGGAAAGCCGCGGCCTCAAAGTTAATCTGATGAAGTTCGATCCTTACTTGAATGTGGATCCGGGGACGATGTCGCCGTTTCAGCATGGTGAAGTTTTCGTCACCGACGACGGGGCGGAAACGGATCTGGATCTTGGGCACTACGAACGCTTCACACACGCCAAACTTTCCCGTGACAACAACTGGACTACCGGGCGACTCTACGAGCAGATTATCGCCAAGGAGCGGCGGGGCGACTACTTGGGCAAGACGGTGCAGGTGATTCCGCACGTAACCAACGAAATCAAGGCGGCGGCGAAGAAAGTCGCGCAGGACGTGGACGTGGCGCTGATTGAAATCGGCGGCACGGTGGGCGATATCGAGTCGCTACCGTTTATTGAAGCGATCCGCCAGATGCGGCAGGAACTGGGGCGCGATAACACTTTGTTTGTGCACGTAACGCTGGTGCCGTTTATTGCCGCGGCTCAGGAATTGAAGACCAAGCCTACGCAACACTCCGTCAAAGAACTGCTCAGCGCGGGAATTCAGCCGGATATTCTGTTGTGCCGTACTGACCGGTTCCTTCCGAAAGACATCAAGTCGAAGATTGCGTTGTTCTGCAACGTCGAAGAGGAAGCGGTGATCACGGCTAAGGACGTTGCCTCCATTTACGAAGTGCCCATTGTTTTCGCGCATGAAGAAGTGGACACGCTGGTGCTGCGGCGTTTGCATCTGGAGGCGAAGGATCGCGATCTTTCGAAATGGAACGATCTGGTGCACCGCGTCTACAACCCGAAAGATGTGGTCAGGATCGGCATTGTTGGAAAGTATGTGGAGTACGAGGACAGCTATAAATCGCTGAAAGAGGCGCTGGTGCACGGGGCGCTGGCGCACAGCCTGAAGCTGGAATTGAATTGGATCGAAGCCGAGGGTCTGGAGACAGCCGACAATAGCTATGAAGCGCAGTTGGAAGAGTACGACGGATTGCTGGTGCCGGGCGGCTTCGGCAAGCGCGGCATCGAGGGCATGTTGAAGGCGATCCGGTACGCGCGCGAGAAGCATGTGCCTTATTTCGGAATCTGCCTGGGCATGCAGACGGCTTGCATTGAATATGCGCGCAACGTTTGCGGGTTGGCGGATGCGAACTCGAGTGAGTTCGATCCAGCGACTCCGCATCGCGTGATCTACAAGCTGCGCGAGTTGCGGGGCGTGGAAGAACTGGGCGGCACGATGCGGCTGGGGGCGTGGCCGTGCAAGATCGAGCCCGGGACGCTGGCCTATCAGGTGTATGGGCAGACCGAGATCAGTGAGCGGCACCGGCATCGTTATGAGTTCAACCGCGAGTATGAAGAGCCGATGGTCGCGGCCGGGTTGAGGATTTCCGGGTCGACTCCGGATGGCACTTATGTGGAGATGGTGGAGATTCCGGGGCATCCGTTTTTTATTGGCTGCCAGTTTCATCCGGAATTCAAGTCGAAGCCGCTTGAGCCGCATCCACTGTTTAAGGCGTTCACGGGCGCCGCATACGAACACGGACAGAAAAAGAAAGAGCGGAAAGATGCAGCCGTGGTGGAGATGTTCATGCGGCCGGAAAAAGTGGGGCGGAGATAGGGTTCACCGCCGAGACGCAGAGAGCGCCGAGAACAGCAGGTCCTTCGCTCCACTCAGGATGACAATTGTTTTGAAGGTTTTCTCGGTGTCTCCGTGGTAAGAGATTTTGACCTTATCTTTCCAAATCGATAACGTTCGCGTAGGTTCGGGCGATCTGTTTCTTATCGCTGGGCCTTGTGTGATTGAGAGTGAAGATCATGCGCTGCGCATGGCGGAGATCATCAAGGGCGTGGCGCGTTCGCTGAATTTTCCGTTCATCTTCAAGGCGTCGTACGACAAGGCGAACCGGACTTCGATCCGGAGCTATCGCGGGCCGGGGATTAAGGAAGGCCTGCGCATTCTTAAAAAAGTCAAAGACGAGGTGCACATTCCGGTGCTTACCGATGTGCATCAGGCGGCCGACGTTGCTGCGGTGGCGGGAGTGGTGGACGTTCTGCAGATTCCCGCGTTTCTCTGCCGGCAGACCGACTTGATTGTGGCGGCGGCGCTCAGCGGACGTCCGGTGAACATCAAGAAGGGGCAATTCGTTTCTCCCTGGGACATGAAGCACGCTGTCGAAAAGTGTCGCGACGCCGGGAATAGCCAGGTGTTTCTAACCGAGCGCGGATCGAGTTTCGGCTACAACAATCTGGTTGTGGACATGCGGTCGCTGGCCATCATGCGGAAGTTTGCTCCGGTCGTGTTTGACGCGACGCATTCGGTGCAGCTGCCGTCGGCTGCGTCCGGCGATGGGGATTTGCCGGCGGTTAGCGGAGGCCAGCCGGAATTTATCCCGGTGCTTTCACGGGCGGCGGTGGCGGCGGGTGTGGACGGAGTGTTTATGGAAGTCCACGACAATCCGAAAGAAGCGAAAAGCGATGGAGCGAATGCGCTCGACACGCGAAATCTGCGCGGCTTGCTGAAAGAATTGCAGGCGGTGAAGAAGGCGCTGGACGTGGCGCACGCGACGCCGTAGGCGCGCGTGACAAAACTTGGATGCCGAACAGCGCCTGAAGGCATGCCCTGATACGAAGCTTCCTCGTGCCCCGGGGGGCAGTTAGCGCCCACCATTCTCGTTTCTGAATCTGCTACTATTCCCGCGTCATCTGAATCTCATCGCGTATGCATTGGTGGGCATCGATTGCCGGCATTGGCCTTATCTTCATCATCCTCATGGATGCGTTTGAGACCGTAGTATTGCCGCGGCGCATCAAGCGGACTGTTTTTCGCATCTCGTCCCGGTTCTACAGGAAAACCTGGGGCCTCTGGACCCGAGTGGGGCGGCACATTAAGTCCGCGAACCGGCGGGAAGGGTTCCTCGCATACTATGGACCGCTGTCGGTGTTTCCGTTGCTGGGCTTTTGGGCACTCGGGCTGATTCTTGGATTTGCCTGCGTGCAGTATGGGCTGGGCGAACATGTGTCGCTGGGTAATGAAACAATCACTTTCGGGAAAGTGGTCTATCTTAGCGGCGAAACTTTCTTCACGCTGGGCTACGGGGACATCACGCCCAACAATACCGCCGCCCGCGCCCTGTCCGTGATGGAAGCGGGCATGGGTTTTGCGTTTCTCGGAGTGGTGATCGGATACCTGCCGGTTATCTACAATTCGTTCGCGGCGCGCGAGACGGAAATTTCACTGCTCGATGCGCGCGCCGGATCGCCGCCGAGCGCGGCGGAGTTTCTGGGCCGGTTGGGATGTTGTCCTGAGCAAACCGTGCTCGATGAAATTTTCCGCGACTGGGAGCGCTGGTGCGCTGACTTGCTGTCGAGTCACATTTCTTATCCGGTGCTGGTTTTCTTCCGGTCGCAGCATGGCAATCAATCCTGGTTGGGGGCGCTGGCGGTCATGCTCGACGTCACGTCTTTGGTGGTGACCGGGGTGGAGGGCATTCACCCGGATCAGGCCAAACTCACGTTTGCCATGGCGCGGCACGCGGCCGTCGATCTGGCGCAGGTGGTGAATGCGGAATACAGTCCACATGATGAAGACCGGCTTGCGCCAGCGGATTTGATCCGGTTGCGGACGGAACTTGTCGCGCATGGCGTGAGTTTGAGCGTTCCTCCAGAAAACGACGCGGACGCGCCCGATCGACTGGCGGAACTTCGGATGCTCTACGAACCTTATCTGCACTCGCTCAGTCGCAGGCTCTTGATGACGCTACCGCCGTGGGTCCGCACGGATCGGAAGAAAGATAACTGGCAGGCCGGACCATGGGACAGCGCGATTCAGGCGCGGGCGCTGGAACATCCGGGACGGGCTGCGGACGACCACTTCTGAGCGAGGACCAGGCCGCGTGCGGCAACGACAGGTCGAGGGCATGCGGTTTATGCGCCCACAGTCTGGCTATTCTCAAGCGCCGCAGGAATGATTGCGGATTGCCAACTTTGCTTTGATCGCTTACACTCCCTCCGGCGTCCAAACGAACTTTGAAGCGCAGGATGTATAGTGTTGGCTCCGGCCAACGCGCATGAGGGAGAAAACGATGAGCGTTCAAAACCTAGCCAATGTTTCAGCCGCAATGAATTCCTTCCGAGCAGCTCGGGTGCGCATCTGGGCGCGCGGATTCTTCCTGGTGGCGGTTGGCTCTCCCTTGATCTTCTTTCCAGCGCCGGTGCGCGGCCAGGCAGCGGGCGCGGCCCAGCCCGCTCCGAGCCTGACGCAAACGGATGTCAAACTCGTGATCGGCGGCGAAAAGATCAAGAATGGTTCGCAAGGCACGCTTTCGATAATCGGCAACTCGCTGGAGTTCGCGACCCCCAAGGCTAAGGTGGACGTGGACGCCTCATCGATTCTGGACGTCTCCACCAATGAAGATAGCCGGCAGGATATCACTGGCGCAGCCAAAGTCGTGACCATGGCCATCCCTTACGGGGGTGGACGGGTGCTGAGTCTGTTTTCGCACAAGGTTGACGTGCTCACTTTGGAATTCAGGAATGTCAACGGTGGTTATCATGGCGTTATTTTTGTGCTTCCGCAGGGGCAGGCCGCTCCGATCAAAAGGCAGCTGGTCGCGATGGGCGCCAAAGCCAGCGTTCCGCTGGCAGAACCCGCGCCAGACAATAAGAAATAAATAGGGGGACAAAACGTTGAACCGTCAAAATCGAGTAGCAGTCTCAGTCATTTTCCGCATTGGTCTCGCCTGCGTCCTCCTTCTGGTCGTCGGCTCGTTATGGGGGCAGACGAGCTCGGGCGATTCCAAGAGTACGCAGAAATTCTCTGCCTCATCGATTCAGATCGAGCCCATGGATCCGGGCAATGTGCCGATGCCGCCGGAATTCCGTGTGTCCATCTACGAAAACCTGATCACGCAGATCGAGAAGACGGGAAAGTTCCAGCATGTTTATCGCAGCGGCGATAAGGAGGCGGCCAGCGCGCCCGACCTGGTCACGCTGCGCACCACCGCGCAAGCCTTCACGCAAGGCAGCCAGAAAAAGCGCGAAGTGACCACGGTCGCCGGATCTACCTCGATGACCCTGAAGCTCCACATCACGGATCACGCCGGGCAGACGCTGGTGGATCGCGACGTCCAGGGTAAGGTGCGCTTCTTTGGAGAAAACCTGCGCGCCACCTACGATTTCTCCAAGAAGGTCGCCAAAATCATTCAGGAAACGTTCTAGTGCGCGCTGCGATGTGATCAACTTTCGGCGGGCTCTCGCCGTCGCAGTGTGGGTCCGCGCCGACGCGCTCTCTGACGACCCCGTCAAAGCCCAGGCAGCCGATGCCTGTTCCTTCTGCTAACATTTCCCCTTCATGAAACATTCCGGCGAAAACGTGGTGCGCATTGAGGCGGAGGCGTTGCGGGCGCTGGCGGACCGGCTGGCGGGTCCGATGGCTGCGGACTTCAACCGGGCACTCGACCTGATGTTCGGCTGCCGCGGCCGGGTGGTGGTGACGGGGATGGGGAAGAGCGGGCTGATCGCTCGCAAGATCGCGGCTACGCTGAGTTCGACTGGATCGCCGGCGCTTTATCTGCATCCCGTCGAGGCCCTGCACGGCGATCTGGGGATGATCGTCGGCGGCGATGTTGTGCTGGCGCTTTCGGCGAGCGGCGAGACGGAAGAAATTCTGCGGCTGCTGGCTACGATTAAACGGCTGCAGGTTCCGCTGATTGCTATGACTTGTGATGAGTCCGGAGCAAAGGCAGCGGGCGAGGGCGCCCGCTCTACACTTGCGGCGGCGGCTGATGTGGCTTTGGATTGTTCGATTTCTCAGGAAGCTTGTTCGCTGGGGCTGGCTCCTACTGCTTCCACTACCACCATGCTTGCTTTGGGCGATGCTTTGGCGGTGGAGCTTTCGGAAAGACGCGGGTTCAAGGAAGAAGACTTTGCCAACTTGCATCCTGGAGGAAAGCTGGGCAAACGACTGGCACGAGTCGAGGCGTTGATGCACTCGGGAGACGCGATTCCGCGGGTGACGGCGAAGACGAAGATGCCGGAGGTGATTTACGAGATGTCGCGCAAGAAGCTGGGCATGGCGGCGGTGGTCGAGGGCGATGCTTTGCGCGGCGATCGGTTGCTGGGGGTGATCAGTGACGGCGATCTGCGGCGACTGCTGGAGCAGCGCGGCAAGGATGCGCTCGACCTGATGGCGGGGGATTGCATGACGCGGGCTCCCAAGACGATCGGGCCGCGGGAGTTCGCGGCCACCGCGCTGGCGCGCATGGAGGAAATGAAGATTACTTCGCTGGTGGTGGTGGATGGAGTCGCGGGCAGCGATCGGCGCTTGCTTGGGATCTTGCATCTCCACGATTTGTGGGGGACCGAGATGGTTTAGCCCGCGACTTCAGTGGAGAGGCCGAGCTGGCGCTCGGCTTGGACAGCCGAGGGCGGCTGTCCCTACGTAAGGACGGTTAGTGGCAGAAGCGCTGTAGTTTCGGCGGAGGCGGGACGGGGAACTCGCTAAACTCACCTTCCCATCCAGAGCATCCGCGGGCGCTGACGGCGCGGATCACGACCTGTTCCAGCTCGCGGGCTTTGGCTCGGGCTTGCGAGATCTGGTCGCTCGTAAGATCGCTGCGGTTGAGGTCGCCAATATCCGCGTTTGCGTCGGCATAACCGGCGTCGGCCGCAACGGTGAACCAAACGTAGGCATTCAAGCGATCCTGCGCAATGCCGCGGCCATCTTTCAGTGCTTTGGCGTAGTAATACTGCGCCTGGGGTAATCCTTGATCGGCGGCAATCTTATAAAGCTTGGGAGCCTTGGTGAAGTCTCGATCCGCCATGAGACGGCCGAGATAGTAGGCGCCGTAAGCGTTGTTCTGGTCGGCGGACAGCTTGAGCCATTTCAGGGCCGCATCTGGGTCACGCGGCACGCCGTTGCCGAGGAAGTAGATTCGTCCAGCGAGCCAGCCCGCAAGCGGGTCGCCCTGTTGAGCCGCCTTGCGGTACAGGTCAGCGGCCAGGCCGGGATTGCTCGCGAGCACGGTTCCGGTTTCGTAATAGTAAGCGAGCGCGATCTGGGCGGGTCCGTATCCGAGATCGGCGGAGCGACGGAAGTAATCAACTCCCAGAGAGTCATTTTGCGTGGACCCGACACCGGTGATGGCGTCGACGCCGCGATCGTAAAGAGCTTCCGGAGAAGCGCTCTGCGCAAACGCGATCGCGCTCGATAGCAAGAGAATTGAGGACAGAATGGTTCGACGCATGGACAAGAGTTTCCTCTGATGAGTGTTGCAGCAAGTATAGGAAGTATGGGGGGAGATTGTGGAGTTACGAAAGTAGGTAGAAGGGTAGCAATTTTCAGAAACACCAGATACGTCCGCGCATTTTGCCTAGAGAGCCGTGTTTTATGGGGTTGTTGCGCGCTGGTGAGTATTTAGGCTGATGTTCTGGCTGCGGAAACGCCCGCCGCAGAAAGCCCGCGAAACAAATCGCGATTGGACTTCGCTCATCGGAATGTGCCTGCCAGGCGAGGCCTACTTCTTCGTCTGGACGTTCCCGTTGCGGAAACATTCGTCGCCGGTCGCCTCCGGGTCGAAGTCTTGCAGGGGGGACTGACCGTGCTGGCCATGGCCATCGCCATCGCTTCGACCCGGCTGGTAAATGAGGCGGTGCGGCGTTTGGGCAAGACGGTCGGCGCTGGCGGCGCGCCTGGTAGAGGGCAACACGCTCATCCAGTACGGGCCCTATAGCTTGGTAAGGAACCCGATCTACACCGGCATGTTGGGAATGCTAATGGCTGCCGGGCTCGCCCTGCGGCCTGGTTCCCGCTTTTGGCCGGGGTTGCATTGTTTGCGTTTGGAACCTGGATTCGCGTACGAAGTGAAGAGCGGTTGCTCCGTGGGGCGTTTGGCGAGGAATTCGAAGCCTATGCCCGCAACGTGCCGGCGTTAATTCCAGGAATCTATTGAACTCACCGCGTGGTCAAGTTCGGTGACGAGTCCGCTTTACGGGTAGCGTTCGCGCATGAAATCGCCGATCGCCGCGTAGGCGGCGGTCAGCGTCTTTTCGTCGGGCAGGAAGACGATGCGGAAATGCTTTGTCCCGGGACGCTGGCCGAATCCGGAGCCGTGCACTACCGTCACATATTTCTGACGAATCAGTTCGGTGACAAAGACGTCGTCGCCTTCGGGGATGTCGATGCGCGGGTAGGCGTAGAAAGCTCCGCGCGGCGTGACGCAACTTACGCGCGCAGTTTCGGCGCACCATTTCATGGTCAGATCGCGGCGGCTGCGCAGTTTGCGCTTTACCTCGACGAGGTGATCCTGCGGGCCTTCGAGCGCGGGCTTGATGGCGTACTGTTCGGGATGGTTGGCGCAGAGGCGAGCCCGTAACAGCTTGTTCACGCCTTCCAGATACGGTTTGATGACGGAGGCTTCGCCGCTGGCAATGCCCCATCCGATGCGCCATCCGGGGGCGAGGTAATTCTTGGAGAGTCCGCCAAAAGTGATGACTGGAACGTCGGGCGCGACCGCGGCCATCGCGACGTGAGGGTCTGTCATTGTTCCCATCGATTATGAGCTTGTCGTAAATCTCATCGGCAAAGATGACCAGGTTGTGGCGGCGCGCGAGTTCGGCAATCTTCTCGAGCATCTTTCTGGTGCACACCGAGCCGGTCGGGTTGTTGGGATTGATCAACACGATGCCGCGCGTCCGCGGCGTGATCTTTTTCTTGATGTCTTCGAGATGGGGCTGCCAGCCATCTTCTTCGTTCAGGTAATAAGTGTTGAGTCCAATATCGAGCTTCGCCAGAACCGCGGAATAGAGCGGGTAGTCGGGGCAGGGCGTGAGCAGATTGTCGCCCGGATTGAGCAGGGCGGTCAGGCAGATGTCGACTGTCTCGCTGACGCCCGAGGTGACGAAGACATCCTGAATGCTGGTGATCCCCTTGCGAGCCGCCTCGCCGCGAATGGCTTCGAGCGCTTCTTTGATTCCTGAGGAAGGAGAATATCCATTCTTGCCGTCGCGCATGGCCCGATAGACGGCCTCGATCATGTGGGCGGGCGTCTGGAAGTCGAAGTTGAGAGGGTCGCCGATGTTGAGGGGCAGAATTTTGTGTCCCTGGCGTGCAACCTCGTCGGCAACGCAGGCCAGATCACGAATGGCGTAGCGGACATTCTCCAGGCGGGCGGCGGGACAATTTCGCGGAGTTGAGTGGTGGGCATGAGGGAATTCTAACCGCAGGGGCACGGAGGGAGCGGGGAAAATCCAGGTAAGCGCGCATAGGTAGATGGCCCTCGTTTGACGCGCTCCGCAAAATTGTGAAGAATACGCTTCTTTCCGGGAGGAGTTCCATGCGGTATGCAACGTTGTTATTAGTGGCTGCGTTTGCGGCGGTGGCGACGGGAGCGGCGCAAGAACAGACCATGGCGCCGCCGGGGGATTGGCTTCATGGAATTTCGACCGGGAAAAATGTGGTGGTCGACATGACGTACCCGGTGGACGAGAAATTTCCGCCGTGGCCGGGGGATGACCGCGTGTTCGAGGCGAAAGTGAACGCGACGATGGAGAAGGACGGATACTTCACCCGCAGCTTCTGGATGCTGGAGCACTATGGAACGCACATGGACGCGCCGGCACATTTTCCGCCGGGGAAGATTACGCTCGATGAGATTCCAGACGCGCATTTTTTCGGGCCGGCGGTAGTGATCGACGTTCGCCAAGAGGCGGCCAAGGATCCGGATTACCGGCTGACGGTTGCGCGGGTTAAAAAGTGGGAAGCGGAGCATGGGCAGATTCCGAAGGGCGCGATCGCGGTATTGCGAACGGGATGGGGCTCGCGGGTTCCGGATGTGGCGCGCTACCGGAATATGGACGCGAACCAGGTGATGCACTTTCCGGGGTACTCGGTGGAGTCCGCGAAGCTGCTGATGGAACGCGGCGTGGTGGGGTTGGGGATCGATACTCTGAGCATCGACTATGGCCCGTCGAAGGACTTCGAGGTGCATCATGTGGACCTGCCCGCGGGACTCTACAACCTTGAAAACCTGGCGAACACAGAGTCACTGCCGGAATGGGGTGCGTATTTGATCGCGGCTCCAATCAAGCTCGCAGGCGGGTCGGGCGGAGCAGTGCGTGTGTTCGCGGTGCTGCCTCCGAAGTGAGCGCAAAGTCGATTCCTATTCGGTATGAGTCAATATTCGAGATGAGTCGCGATTCAGTGTGGTTTGAAAGTTGAAGGTGACGATTTCATTGGTTGCCGACGCGGCCGGGGCATATCTCCACGTCATCACGGCCTTGGCTGCGCTCTCGGCGAGAATCGGATTGCCTCCCAGAACGTCGACTTCAGCCACGGTTCCGTTCGCAAGCACCCGGGCGCGAAGGCGAACCTTCCCGCCGATTCCTTTGGTTTTCAGGGTTTCGGGGTAGTCGGGTTGCTGGGTGCGCATGACCTTACGACCGGAGGGCTCGTCAGACTGGGCTTGCGCCATTGGAAACGAGGCTAGCGCCAGGCAGAACAGCAGCAGCAGGGCCAGCTTCCGATGATTGCTCTTCTTGTTGCGCTTGGTCCGGGAACCGCTGGTCCGGGAACCGCCGCCGAGATCGTAAGCCAATCTGTACCCGCTTGCAGGGACGAAAAACGCCTGGAACCCTGCCTAGCTACGGTAGGGTTTCGGAATATGAGCAGCAAGATCACGGATAGAGGCGTCCAAAGAATAATCACTCCCCCCGATCGATCTGCGCCTTTTGCAGCGTGTCGGAGTAATCGACGTAGACGGACTTCCACTCGGTGTAGAAGTCGATTGCGCCGATGCCGCCTTCGCGATGTCCGTTGCCGGTGGCTTTGGTGCCACCGAAGGGCAGGTGAACTTCGGCGCCGATGGTCGGAGCGTTGATGTAGGTGATGCCGGCCTCGAGGTCGCGGACGGCGGCGAAGGCTTTGTTGACATCTTTGGTGTAGAGCGATGACGACAGGCCGTACTCGATGTTGTTGGCGATCGCGATGGCGTCTTCGAAGTCGTCGCAGGGAATGATCGAAACCACGGGGCCGAAGATTTCTTCCTGAGCGATGCGCATCTTGGGATCGACGTCGGTGAAGACGGTGGGCTCGAGGAACCAGCCATGCTGGTATTGGCCCTGGTCAAGCCGATGGCCTCCGGTGACGAGTTTGGCGCCTTCGGTTTTTCCGATCTCGATGTAGTTCAGGTCGGTCTTGAGCTGGTTCTCGTTCACGGCCGGGCCCATCTCGACGGTTTCATCGAGGCCGTTGCCGACTTTGATCTTTTTAGCGCGAGCGACGAAGTGATCGACAAACTCGCGGTAAACGCCTTTCTGGACGATGATGCGGCTGGTGGCGGTGCAGCGCTGTCCGGTGGTGCCGAATGCACCCCAGAGTCCGCCTTCGACGGCTAGTTCGAGGTTGGCATCATCGAGCACGATCATGGGATTCTTGCCGCCGAGTTCGAGCGAGCAATGCTTGAAGGTCTGAGCCGCGGTGGCGCCGACAATTTTGCCGACCGCCGATGAGCCGGTGAGCGAGATGGCGCGGACCACCGGGTGCTCGGTCAGCGGGGTGCCGACTTCCGTGCCGAAGCCGGTCACGATGTTGATGACGCCCTTTGGGATGCCGGCATCGGTGAGCGCCTGCACCAGGTTGAAGGTGGAGAGTGGAGTGTCCTGCGCGGGTTTGATCACGCAGGTGTTGCCGCAGACGACGGCGGGCAGCAGCTTCCACGAAGAGATGGCCATGGGGAAGTTCCACGGAGTAATCATGCCGCAGACGCCGATGGGCTGGCGGACGGCCATGGCGAATTTGTTGGGCAACTCCGAGGGCACGGTCGGGCCGAACAGGCGGCGGCCTTCTCCGGCGTTGTAGTAGGCGGCGTCGATGGCTTCCTGGACGTCTCCGCGGGTTTCTTTCAGCACCTTGCCCATTTCTCGGGTCATGTCGCGGGCGTAGTCTTCTTTGCGCTCGATCAGGATCTCGGCGGCGCGGAAGACCATCTCGGCGCGGCGGGGCGCGGGCACCAGACGCCATTTGGCAAAGGCGCGCTTGGCGGCGTCCACGGCGGCGTCCACATCTGCTTTATTCGACCGCTGGAAGATGGCGACTACTTCGCGGGTGTCGGCGGGATTGCGGTCTTCGAAAGTTCGTCCGCTGGCGGATTCGACCCACTCGCCGTCGATGAAATTCTTGAAAACCCTGGTTTTGGTGGTGCCGCCGTCGATCACCGGCTTGGTCATGGTATCGGTCGCCATTGAATCCTCCTGGGAGTAGTGCGCAGTACTTTATGCTAACAACCGGGGTGAAGACGGGCAAGCAAGGGGACGCGGATGCCTGAGCCTTCGTGATATTTTCGTCTTGATTATGAAGCGCGTTGATTTTGCCAAGTGCTTGCTGGTTTGTTTGATGCTGGCGGCGACCGCGCCGTCGCAAGGGACTTTCCCCGTGATCTCCACGGTCGATGAACCGGAGATTGCGGGGCGGCCCGTGCAACTGGACGCGCAGGGGAAACTGTTGCCTTGGCCCTTTCCGGAGAGCGTGGGGAATTCTTATTCCTCTGATTTTCTGGCCCAGTGGACGATTCTCTGGGATCAATTCCAGCGCCAGCGCCTGCCTTACTTTTACTGCTGTTTTGCGATCGACCCTGCCACTTATGAAATGATTCCCGACCGTAATTGGGCCAATTCCACTGCCTACTTGCGGGCCATGCTGGAAGGTTTTGTGGAGCATCTTTATCCGTACACGGCAGACCAGCGCACGCTGGCTTTTCTGGAAAACTTTGTCGACTACGAGATGGAAAACGGGATGACGCCGGACAACTACGTGTGGTCCGGTGTCCCGTACCCTTCGGCGAATCCGGGGGCAGCGCGCTACTCCGGTTGGAGCAGCCATGGGGAGGACTACGTTGAGCCGCACGTGATCGGCGAGGACGGCTACGCCTATGTGCGTCTCTATGAGATGACGGGCAAGAAGAAATACCTGCTGGCGGCCATCCACTTTGCTGACGTGCTGGTCAAGAACTACAAGCCGGGCGATGCGGAACACTCTCCCTGGCCGGTGCGCTGCTTTGCTCGCGACGGGCGGGTCGAAGGCAAAGGGATGGGGCCGTACTCGGCGAATGTTCTGGGGCCGATTCTCTGTTCGATGAATTGATCCGGCTGAAACAGGGACACGTGTCTAGCTACGCGAGAGTGCGCCGGTCGGCATGGCAATGGCTGGAATCTTACCCGTTGAAGAACAATGTGTGGGTCGGCTACTTCGAAGACGTTCCGCCCAACATGAGCAATATGAATAACGTGATTCCGCTGGAACTGGCGCGCTATGTTTTGCTGCATCCAGAGAAGGACGCGGACTGGCAGCAGCATGCCCGGCAATTGATCGAGTGGGTAAGAACGACGCCGAAATGGCCGAAGTATCGCGTTCACGGAGCGTTGGTGACCACGGAGCAAGGCGACGGCGTGAATTTCTGCTGCAACAAGCCGAACCAATGCTGCGACAGCCACACGGCGCGGCTGGCGGCCGTGGAGGCGTTCTATTTCGCGCGCACCGGAGACGAGAGTTACAAAGAAGAGGCGTTGCGCTCGTTCAACTGGGTGACCTACTTCCAGGGTTTGCCGGGCAAGGCGCATGCTCCGTTCAGCGAGCAGTGGTGGTTTACGGACGAATTCGCCGACGGCCCACGGCGGCTGATGGATGGCTTCTGGGCGGTGCCGGAGTGGGCGCCGGCGAATGAATCCCATCTGCTGGGGTCAACTTCGGTTGTGACAAAGATTTCCTACGACAAAGGATCGGTCACTTACTCGACCTTCGATCGCGAGTCAACCGACGTGCTTCGGCTCGATTTCGACGTCACGAAAGTAACGGCTGGCGGCAGGCTGCTGGCCGACGACGATCCGACTTGTCTCAGGAAGGATTTGAGTTTGACCCGACTACCCGGGTTCTGCGGATTCGGCACCGGCGGTCGGGAACTGTGCGGATTGAAGGGGAGGGAGGCAGTTGGACGCCTCTTTTCGTTACCTTCGATGATCCACACCTACCGGCCGGGACAACGCTCAAAGGAGAATACCCAGCTGGCGTGATTACCTGGATAGGCGATTCCTGGAGCATCCACGCACCTTCCGGGGAGTTCGGAACTTTTAATCTTGTTCCACTGTCGAATCCAGCTTCGAGCAACCGGACGGCCGCGTTTCAACTCCGCGGCCCGCGCGTCTTTGCCGGGATCGATGTCTACAACGCGGGGCCCGCGGAGGCCACACTGAGAGTCGGCTGCCCGGAAGCCGGCGAGATTACAATGTCCGTCGGTCTCGGGTGCACTGAAGCGATTGAGGACGGGTTGGCATTCCGCCTGTTCTGTCGGTAACTTTTGATACCTCCGCCGAGGCCGCAACTCCAATTTGACAACCTGGCCTATCTGCCCTGACGGGTGGTTGCCGGCGGGCATTTCGGCGGTCACTTTCGTAACCCTTTCCCCCACTGACTCAAGTTTAATACCCCTGGCAGCGGGGATATGATGGACACAGTGGGGATATCCGGTACTCTGAGAATTTTGCAATGAGGTTGACGCGGGCTCGTGCCGAATAGAAATAAGCCGGAACTCTACGTCGCCTGGAAGACGGTGACGTACCGCAGCGTCATTATGGCGCTGCTTGGTGCGGCGCTGATTTTTTTCGCGGTGATGCACGAGGCGTTTCCGAAATTCACCGATTCGACAGTGAAGGCGGCCGGACATCTTTCCGCCGAGCTTGCTGGAAAAAGTTGCGGGCATGGCGCCTCCGATCAAGGGGTCGTCGGCATTGGTTGCGCAACAGGCGCACTTTACCGCGCTCGATGGCACGATTCGGGTAAGAAAAGGGAACGGCAATAGCTGGATCAATGCCGACTACAACGTGCCGCTGGAAAAAGGCGACGTGGTGCAGACGGGCGCCGAGGGCATGGCCAAGATTGTTTTCAACGACGGCACCAACTACACCGTGAAGCAGGATTCGCTGATCGTGATCGAAGAAAACTCGGCCAACGATCAGCAACAGACGAACGTGTCGGTGGCGGTCACGACCGGCACGGTGGACCTGACTACGGCGACTTATGTTCAGGGTTCGAAGTCGCAGGTAATTGTGGCGGGCGCGAAGGCTTTGCTGGCTCCGGATTCGTCGGCGATGGTGCACAATAATCCCAAAGACGATCCAGCATGAGATCCTGGTAAGAAAAGGCAGCGGCGAAATCGAACGCAATGGAGAAATGGTTCACCTGTCGAACTGGGAAAAGGTGAGTTTCCAGAGCGCATCGAAAACCATGGAACGGGCCACGGAAATCGGTCCGCCGGCGCCGATTACGCCGGGCAACATGATGCCGGTTTTCCTGAATCCCGGCGAGAAGTCGAAAGAAGTTGAGTTTGCCTGGACGCCCATGGCGAATGCCACCGGATACCGGCTGAAAATTTCGCATAATCCGTATTTTTCGTCGTTATTGCTGGACCGCAAGGTGGAGACGGCCAGTGTGGTGGTGACGGGTCTGCCGATCGGCGCTTACTATTGGTCGATCCAGTCGTTCGATGCGGCGGGGAAAGAATCGGTGGAAAGCGAAAAGAATCGCTTTACCATCATTGTCAAGACGCAGGAAAAGGTAGAGCTGTCGCTCGACCTCGATCCTTTTATCCAGCACGGACACGTGATCGAAGTGACGGGCAAGACCGAGGCGGGAGCGCGGGTCATGGTGAATGGAAGGGAAGTGCCGCTGGTCGCCGACGATGGCGCATTCCACTATTTCACGCCGCCCTTGCCGAACGGGGAAAACATGATCACGGTGACGGCGCAGAATTCAAAAGGCGGAGTGAACACCCGGCAGGAGAAAGTGGTGATTCAGTAAGGTTCGAGGTTCGGAATCAATGTTCGGAACAGCCGGTGCCCTAATAGCAACCAGTTCTTCTGAACATGCAAGTAGAATAGAACACACCAGAGGAGAACGACTCACAGGGAAACTGAAGAAGACCCTCGAAGCCCAGGTTTCAGGGGTGAGGCGAATTTCCGAGAGAGAGAAGTATTGCCATGTCAAACAACGGTTTTCATAACGGCTCATCGCGGTCGCACAATCTGCGCTCGCTGTTCAGCATGTTCTCCAGCGATCTGGCCATCGATCTGGGCACGGCCAACACGCTGGTCTACGCGCGCGGCAAAGGCATCGTGGTCAACGAGCCCTCGATCGTCGCCATCAACAAGAACACCGGCGAAGTGGAAGCCGTGGGCAAAGAGGCCAAAGAGATGCTGGGCCGCACGCCCGGCAACATCGTCGCCATCAAGCCGATGAAAGACGGCGTCATCGCCGACTTCAAAGTCACCGAGAAGATGCTGAACTACTTCATCCAGAAGGCGCACAACCGCAAGATGCTGGTGCATCCGCGGATCGTGATCGGCGTGCCTTCGGAGATCACGCAGGTGGAAAAGCGCGCGGTCATGGACTCGGCGTATCGCGCCAAGGCCAGCGAAGTGCATCTGGTGGAACAGGCGATGGTGGCGGCGATCGGCGCGGGTCTGCCGATCACCGAGCCCAGCGGCAACATGGTGGTCGATATCGGCGGCGGCACCACCGACATCGCGGTCATTTCGCTGAGCGGCATCGTTTATTCGCGTTCGGTGCGCATGGCCGGCAACCAGATGGACGAGGCCATCATGAATTACCTGAAGCGCAAGTACAACCTGCTGATCGGCGAGCGCACGGCGGAGCAGATCAAGATCGAAATTGGCTCGGCGTATCCGCTGGAGAAGCCGCTGACCATGGAGATCAAAGGCCGCAACCTGATTGAAGGCGTGCCCAAGACCATCACGATTGACGACAGCGAGATTCGCGAATCGCTCACCGAATGCGTTTCGACCATCATGAACGCGATCCGCGTGGCGCTGGAACGCACGCCGCCGGAACTCTCCGCCGACATCAGCGACCGCGGCATTGTGCTGACCGGCGGCGGCGCGCTGATCAAGAATCTCGACAAGCGCATCCGCGAAGAAACCGGATTGCCGGTTTCGATCGCCGACGATCCGCTGTGCAGCGTGGTGCTGGGCACCGGCAAGATGCTCTGCGACTTCAAGCTGCTGCGCAAGATTTCGATCGAGTAGAACTCCGCAGGCTTCGAGTGACGATAACAATCTCAGGACGACGGGCTCACTGAGAACTGACAACTGAGAGCTGAGAACTGGTGTTATGGACGTCCTCGGACGCTACCGCAATCTGATCGTGCTGGTGGGAGTGTTGTTCGCCCAGATCCTCGGCTTGGCCGTGCAGGTCAGGCGGACGACCGACAACGAACCGACCCGCCTCATCCGCATCTGGGCCGTGGACGCGGTCACTCCTCTCGAAAAAGTGCTGGTGTGGGTGCAAACCTCGACCGGCAACGTCTGGCACAACTACTTCTACCTGCGCGGAGTGCGCGCCGAGAACCGCAGCCTGAAGCAGCAGATCGAGCGCATGAGCCTGGAGCAGGTGCGGATGAGCCAGGACGCCGACCAGGCGCGGCGTTTGCAGGCGCTGCTTGCCTTCAAGGAACAGTTCATCTCCCAGACCATGGCGGCGCAGGTCATCGGATCGAGCGGCAGCGAATTGTCGCGCTCGGTCTACATCGACAAAGGTGAACGCGACGGCATCAAGCCCGACATGGCGGTCATCACCGCGGACGGCATTGTGGGCAAGGTGCTGCGCGTATACGCGCTCCACTTCGCTGGTGCTGCTGATCAACGATCAGACCAGTGGAGTGGGCGCGATCCTCGACAAGACGCGGCTGCAAGGCATACTGCGCGGCACGCCGTCGGGCGAAGTGGTGCTGGAAAAAGTGATGAGCGACGAAACCGTGCCCGCCGGAGAACTGGTTCTTACCAGTGGCGGCGACGGCATTTTCCCCAAGGGCCTGCTGGTGGGCAGAGTGACGAAGGCTGCGCCGGGCAGCGATCTGTTTCTCAACATTCGCGTGCGTCCCGCGGCCGATCTCAGCAAACTGGAAGAAGTGCTGGTGGTAACGAAGATCGACGAGAGGCAGGCGGAGCCGGACCAGACGGGAGCAGCGCGCGCGGTCGACATTCTGGCCGAGACGGCTGCCGGGCGTTCCTGCCAAGCCGGAAGATGCCGTGAAAGCCGGCAGCGCCGGGGACTGGCGCCGCGGCGACGGCAGCGAAGCACAGCGTTCGGAGGGCAAGCCCAAGACCGCGCTCCCACCAGCTCGCCGGCAGCGCAGCGCCTGCGGCGCGAAAAACGGCGGGCGCTATTCCATCTCCATCTCCATCTCCATCTAGTCCATCGCATCTCTGCCTTCTTCGCGGAGCCGGTTCTGGAACTTCTTCCGGGACCAACTCGGCTGCCAAAGCGGCCACACAGCTGGCGATCGCGATGCCGGCGTGCCAAAGTTTCTCCCAAGCCGGTGAAGGCCGCGGCCGAGCCCAAACCGCAACCCGACGTCGAGGACAGTCCGCACTAACGTGGCCATCACTTACACATCGGGAGAGCAGGTTGAAGTTTACCGTTTCAGCTATCCGGCGACGTTACTGATTCCGCTGACCGCCGTTTTTCTGCAGGCGTGGCTGCCGCTGCGATTTCATTTTTTTTCCAGTCTTCGATCTTCCGCTGCTGGTGATGATCGGTTTCGCGACGGCGCGGCGCAGTCCGCTGGCGGGATTGCTGACGGGCGGCGTGATCGGCATTCTGCAGGACGCGCTGACGGGCAATCCCATCGGGCTTTATGGAATTTCGCTGACGGTGGTCGGATTCGGCGCGTCTTCGCTGGGAATCAAGCTGGACGTGGAAAATGCGGGCGCCCGGTTCCTGCTGACGATTTTCTTCTATGTGGTGCATGAGGTTGTCTACTTCATGATTGCCCGGGGCATTGGTCGGGCTTGCAGATGGCGTGGAGTTGGCCCCACGAAGTCTGTCGGGCGTGGCGAATGCGGTGCTGGGCGTTCTGATCTTCGTGCTGCTTGACCGCGTCAAGCAGCGAACGTAAGCCGCGAGATCATTGTCATCCTGTGCGAACCGAGGGCCTACGCACATTGAGAATTCGCTGCGCAGCATGACGTCCTTCGCTTCGCTCAGCGATGACAGCTGTATCTATGCCGAGCTCAAGAATGGCATAGGCCAGGGCCGCTGCGCCAGCGTCGCTAGGAAATTCACTGCCTGATTGCTGATCCATCCTCGGCGCTGCAACGTCGCGCCCAGCACGCTGTCGATGAGCATTCCGGCGAATCCGGCGGCTACCGGAATCCAGAGTTGGGACTGAGGAATCATCCAGCCTAGCGCGCGACGGCCGCAATCACCAGACCCTGCCGCCAAGCCTGCGACGCTTCCGGAGAGCGTGATGCCGCCGTCGGTGCCTGCGGGAACGCGTTCCCAGGTGGTGATCAAGCGTGCCTCCGGCGGCGGTATTGACCGATTTCGCTGGCCACGGTGTCGGTCGCCGCCTCGGCCAGAGCAGCGAACGCCGACAGCAACCAAAGCGATTTCCGGTGGCGCTGAAAACCACCGAGCCGAGGGCAGCCACGGAAAGGTTGGCCAGCACTTGCCAGGCGTTCCGGCCTTCGCGGCGCTCGGCGATCCCGAGCGCCAGTTTGCGGCGATATCCCATGCGCGTGGATATCCAGGTCATCACGAACAACGCGGCTAGCATGGCGAACGCGGTTGGGCCGGCGCCGGCAAAAAGCAGGAAACAGGAGAGACCGCCGGCCATAGCGCCGGATCGATTGACGCCACGCAGGATCCTCGCCAGCACCGCGAAGCCGAGCGTCACCGCCGCGGCGATCGCCAGCCGCTCGGGGGATGAGGCCCAGGCGTGGGCTAGAAAAGAGTTCGGCATGGTGAGGAAGCTTCGCTCAGTTCTCAGTTATCAGTAGAATCTCGACGTCCCTCGACGACTGACAACCGAGAACTGATATCTGACGGCTGGACGCGCGCGATCCGCCTTTCGATAACACTATATTCGGTATCTGGCGGGAGCGGACCACGGCATGTAGTGCTTGGCCTTTGGATTCGCCCGGTAATCTGGCGGCTGCAACCCGACCACGTTTAAGCTACACTTCTGTACGCTTGGGGAATTCGGGCATGCCGCATCTTGCCGAGACGAGGCAAGGCTTGGCTCTACTTGGGGTGAAAGCAATGGCGGCTTCAGTCTGGTCTGGATATCTTACGTTCGGATTAATCTCGATGCCGGTGCGTCTGTTCTCGGGCGCGCGCAGCAGCGGCATCTCCTTCAACCAGCTTCACCGCACCGACCACCATCGGGTCAAGCAGCAGCTCATTTGCCCGCTGGACAACCAGGTCCTCGAGCGCAGCGATATCGTCAAGGGCTACGAGTATCGCAAGGACGAGTACGTCATCATCGATCCGGAAGAGATCAAGAAGATCGAGCCGAAGACGGCGAAGACGATGGAGATCCTGGAGTTCGTGAAGACCAAGGAAGTGGATCCGGTGTACTTCGAGTCGTCGTATTACATGGTTCCGGAAGAAGCGGGCCGCCGTCCCTATGCGCTGCTGACCAAGGCGCTGGAGGAGAGCGAGTTCGTCGCCATCGCCAAACTCACCATGCACAACCGCGAGTACACGGTGTTTCTGCGGCCGCATAAAGGCGGAATGATGCTGCACACCATGTATTACGCCGAGGAAGTTAAGGAAGTTGAGTCGTTCGGCGCTCCCGATGTGGAGATTAAAGAGGCCGAAATTAAAGTTGCCCATCAACTGATCGAGGCGCTGGCGGGCGAGTGGGACCCGGAGAAATATCACGACACCTTTCAGGAGAATCTGAAGAAACTGATTGAGACGAAACTGGAGGGCGGGGAAGTGCAAGCCGTCGAGCAACCGAAGAAACTGGCCCCGGTGGTGGATCTGATGGCGGCGCTGAAGGAGAGCCTGGCGCAGACGAAGAAGCCGGCCGCGTCGGCAAAAGTTGCCGAGATGCCGGGCGGGAGCCAAACGAAGGCGCGCCGCGGGCGTGGGTAAGTCCCCGATCTCCACGTCCCAACTCTAATTGCGGGTTTGCTGGCAACCTTACTTGCCTTTGCCCGCTTCTCACCAATGCGCGGGCTTCGCTCGCATGGTCTGGACAGCCGAGGGCGGCTGTCCCTACGTGATTCGGGGTTGATTTCCCCTCGTGGCCCGGTTCCCGATACAATACGAGATTCCGCGTAAGACCAATTTTTTCTACGGAGTTTGAATGAGGCGGTTTCTCTGGCTGGGGTTGGTGCTGTCGTTGTATCTGATCTGTAGCGGGTGCGGAGACACTTTCCGCCCGATTATCATCCCGAATCCTCCAACCTTTCCCAACCCGGCGGCCTCGCACACGGTGGTGTCGATCAACGTTAACGCACCGCTTATGGGTCAGCCGGAAGTTGTGCCCGGCAGCGCCATGGTGATCGATGTTTCCGGCGACTCGGTGGCCAGCGTTGCCAAGGTGGGTCTGGCTCCGGTCAATGCCGTGCAGCAATCCGCCAGCGTGATCCTGGTGGCAAACCATTCTCTGACCGGCGCAGTCGCCGATTCGATTACCAAACTGAACTTCAGCGGCACGACGATCACCAGCACCGCCACCATCAGTCTGCCGCCGAATTCGGCGCCGAACTTCGTGGCCACCACTGAGTCGAGCCAGGCCTACGTCTTGCTGCCAAGTTACGTACCGAACCCCATCAATAACCCCGGCGTCGTGGTTCCGTCGCTCGGCGTGATCAACACCAATAGCAGCTCCCTGATCGCGACGCTGCCGGTGGGGAACGGCCCGATTGCCGTGGCAGAGACCCCGAATGCCAAACAAGTCTACGTGGCAAACCAGACCGACAGCACGATCGATGGCTTTGACATCAACGGGCAGAACCTGTCTCTTCGCGTGGGCTCGCCGGTGAGCACAAGTTCGCCGCCGATCTGGTTCTCGGCGCGTTCCGACAGCCAGGTGGTGTATGTGCTGGAGGGCAACGGCACTCTAGGTGCGCTGAATGTGACGGCGACGGCTGGCCCCGACACGCTGACCGAGTACCCCGCGCTCGCTGTGGCGGGCGCTAACATCATGACCTACGACCCGAACCTGAATCGGCTTTATATTCCCGGCGGACCCGAGGTGGCGATCGTCGATGTTTCTCAGACTCCGCCGCAATTCCTTGCGGGAGGCCCGATCCCGACCTGCGCGTCGGCGCCGCTGTCATCCAATTGCATCCCGACGGTAGCACCGAGTTTGCGCGGCGCCGGGGACCCCTGCGCCCTCACCGCTTCGCAGCCGCTGACGGTGGTTGCCGTGGCAGCCTTGCCAGACGGAAGCCGCGCCTACGTTGGGGCTTACTACGAAGATTCGAACAGTAATATCTGCCCCCAGGTGACAGCGATCGACGCCGCGAGTAACACCGTGACGGACTCTACTGCGGTACCAGGATTCCCCGATGCGACCATCTCGAGTTCGCCGTACTACGTGCCGGTATGCGCCGCTGCGCGTTTTCGCTTCATGATGGGTGCCGCCGGCGACAGCAGCCGTGCGTATCTGTCGAGTTGTGACGGAGGTATGGTCAACATCATCGATACCTCCAATGATACTTACATCCTGAATCAACCGGCCCCAACCGGCACGCGGCCGCCGATTCCTCCGAGCCTGCAGAACCCGCCGCAGAATCCGGTGTTTCTGATTGCCGGACCGTAAGTAGTCAGCAAGCAATCGGCATTCAGCACTGAGCGTTTAGTCGGCGCGCAGATAGACTTGCGCACTTGAAGGACGCTGACCTCTCTGCTGGGAAAAGTAAAGCCGAACGGATGGGAAAGCTAAGTGCTAAGTACTCTTTATCCCGCGACTGCCGCGGCTTCCATTTCCTGGCCGTGGTAGCGCAGCGCCACATTCATGAAGACGTTTCCGCTGGAAGTATTGAAGCACAGCACCAGGGCTTCGGTGTCTTCGCTGCTTTTGCTGCCCTGGTCGGAAGTGTGCAGGGTTGGTGGATGGACGCGAAAGTGAAATCCCTGGTCGTTGAGCGTGGTGACGGCGTTGCCAATGGTCTGGTTGGCCAGCTCACAGACCGCCTCCCGCACCAGGTCTTCGTTGGCGTCGGATACCTCAACTCCGGCCAGACGGCCGGCGAGTTGCACCGCCGCACTCGAGTCGGCATCGAAGATGATCCGCCCTTCAATCTCGCCCGTGAGGCAAACCTCGGCAGCGACGCCTTTGCGCCGGTACGCCTCTTGTTCCATGCTCAGATTCTCGATGGAAATAGGCGACTGCATGGCCTGCGCCAAGACGGCGTCGGCGGAGTTGATGAAAGGCTGAATCAGGTCCATCCGCATGACTACGCTCCAGCTCCTGCGCCCGCGCACCGTGACTCCATCGTCACGCATCACGTACTTGATGACTTCGTAGAGAACTTCCGGCTTCACCGGCTTCTGCACGAAGTGACGGGCGCCGCGCTGCAAGGCGGCCACGATATTTTCCTGGTAGCCAACCGACGACACCATGACGATGCGGGCGCCGGGATGATCGCGAACGATCTTCTCCGCCGCCTCGATGCCTTCCATCTGCGGCATGGTGATATCCATAAGAACGATGTCGGGCCTAAGCCGTTCGTACTCGCTGATGGCCGAGACTCCGTCGCCCGCCTCGCCGATTACCTGTCCGCCGAATGTTTCCACCATCCGGGCCAGGTTCTTGCGGGCGAACACCGAGTCATCCACGATCAGATAACGTACCGGCTGTCCGTCTTCGCTCCGTTTTACGGGCGCAAACTTTTCCATGACAAACCTCCCCAACTATCACTTAATCACGAACCACATACTTTCGATAGATAACTCTAGTTACTTCCGGCACCAGTTGCCCGCTTGACGTCGGCCATATCCCCCCGGCTGTGGTCTTGCGCGCATTGGGCCTGCAAGACACTGGGCAGATCCTGGAGGTCGGCGATGCGCATGGCGTGGCCGCGTTCGATGGCCACCTTGGGCATGCCGTAAACTACGCATGTCTCCTGGCTCTGCGCCACGGTATATCCCCCGGTCGCCCGGATCTCGCCCAGACCGGACGCCCCGTCTTCCCCCATGCCGGTGAGCAGCGCGGCCACGGCTTGCGGGCCAAACTCTCTGGCGACGCTGTGGAAGAGCACGTCCACCGAAGGACGGTGACCGTTTACCGGAGAATCCTCGGTCAATACGGCCACGTTCCCGAGCGGCAGTTTTTTCACTTTCATGTGCCGGTTTCCCGGACAAATGAGCGCTCGCCCGGCCACCAGCAAGTCGCCCGATTGCGCTTCCTTGACCCGGATGGGGCAACACTCATCGAGCCGGCGGGCAAACAACTCAGTGAAGCCGTCGGGCATGTGCTGCACCACCAGGATGCTGCCGGGAAATTCGACCGGCAGCTGCGAAAACAGGTATTGCAAGGCGTTTGGACCGCCGGTCGAAACCCCTATGGCGATGATGCGGGTGGGAGCGACGGGCTGCATCTTGTTGGTTTGTTCGTGGTGGGTTTCGCCGGGGAGGAACTGCGCCTGCACGCCGCTGCTCTGCGCCGCAGCCTGGATCTTTCTTAATCAGCTCGCGGGCAATTTCCGGCATGCGCGCGGCAACGTCGGTGGGTTTAGCCACGAAATCAAACGCGCCCAGCGCCAGCGCTTTGAGCGTGATCGACGCCCCGGCGGTGCTGTGCGAGCTGACCACGATGACGGGCAGCCGCCCGCGCCGCATGATTTGCTTCAGCGTATCGATCCCGTTCAGTCCGGGCATTTCCAGGTCGAGCGTGATCACGTCGGGCGACAAGTCCTCGATTTTCTTCAAGGCAAAATTGCCGTCCATGGCGGTGCCGACTACTTCGATGGAGTTATCCTGCTCGATAATCCGGGGAATCAGCTTGCGCATCAGAGCCGAGTCATCCACCACCAGAACGCGCGTCTTTTTCATGCCTGGCCCCCGGCCGCGCCGCGGGCACGCATTTCGCCAGCATGAATTCCGCCGTTGTTCACCGACATCAGCCCCGTCATCTTCGGATTGGTTGCGTCCGCCCGCCCACGCGTGAAGCGATCCATCAGGGCGATCATGTTCAGGATAAGAACCACCCTGCCATCGCCCAGAATCGAAGCTCCGCTGACCAGGTCGGTGGTGATCGACTGATCATCGAGCGCCTTAATGACTAGTTCGTCCTCGCCCACCAGTTCGTCGACGACGACACCGAACTTGCGGTCCCCACTGATGATGACCAGCACGAAGACCTTACGCCGTGCCGTTTCCGGCCCGCTCGGAGGCTTTGACCCGAGGCGCAGCAGAGGCAACACGTCGTTGCGCAGTTGCAGCACGTCGTAATGCTCCACCTGATGGATCTCTTCTTCGACGGTGCGCGCGATCTCCGCGACCGCGTTCAGCGGCAGGGCGTAGAGACGCTGCTCCACGCGGAACATCAACGCGCGGATAATGGCCAAGGTCAGCGGCAGACGCAGACGGAAGGTGGTGCCCCGTCCCACTGCAGTTTCGATCTGCACCGTTCCCTTAAGGCGTCCAAGCACGCTTTGCACAACGTCCAAGCCGACGCCGCGGCCCGAAAGTTCGGTGATTTCTTTCGCGGTGGAGAATCCGGGCTGCAGGATCAGATCCAGAGTCTCGGTTTCGCTCAGGCGGGCTGCCTGATCCGGTTTCAATAATCCCTGGGAGAGAGCACGCTCCCGGACTTTTTCCACATCAATGCCGGCGCCGTCGTCGGTGACCTCGATGACCACCTGGTTTCCCTGGTGATACGCGCCCAGCCGCAGTGTCCCCTTCGGCCGCTTGCCGGCGCGCACCCGCTCCTCGGCGCTTTCGATGCCGTGGCCGACCGCATTTCGCACCAGGTGGGTGAGGGGCTCGGCAATCGCATCCAGAATGCTTTTGTCGAGATCGGTCTGCCCACCCTTGACCAGCAGCTCGACTTCTTTCCCGCACTGCAGCCCGACGTCCCGGACAATGCGCGGGAAGCGGCGGAAAAGCTGTTCAACCGGCACCATGCGAATCTTCATGACCGAGTGCTGCAAGTCATTCAAAACCCGTCCCTGGAAAGCCATGGCATCGGAGAACTTGCCCCGCAAGACATCTTTCGGGAAGCGCTCTCCAAATTCGAGCAGCGCCTGCTGCAACATCGATTTCGCCAGGATCAACTCACCGACCAGATTGAGTACGCTGTCGATTTTTTCGGCATCCACGCGCAGCAAATTGTCAGGACCGCCGGGCACGACAGCCACGGGGCGTTCTTCGGGCGAGGGCGCGTCATTTTCAGCCAGGTCGGCAGCCGAGGCCGGCGGTGACATCGGCACCTGCTGGTGGGGCGATTCCACCGTTGTCTTTATTTTTTTTATTTTTGACTTCGTCTTTATCTTTGTCTTTGTCTTTAACTTCAGCGGCCGCAGCCGGCGGAAGCGCGCGGGAGGGCGCGGAGAGGCGCAGAGATGTGACTTTGACACTCTGGGCAATGGTTGGAATGCTGCACTTGGTCCGGACTTGCTCGGCTGGCTTTTCCGACGCGAGCGCCGCTTCGACTCGGTTGATGGGCGCGACGCTGCCTTCGACCGGATAGAGGGCGAGGACCTCGCCCAGTCCCGCCAGAGCCAACTGGATCATCTGGCGTCCGGCGATGGGCATGGCGCACTGCGGATCCATCTGCACCACTACGTGGTAAACGCGCTTGCCTTCCGCCAATGCGCGGGTGATTGCCAGCTGATCGTATTCCGACCAGGGGCTGGTTTTCGCGGCGGCTTTCCTGGTCGTCTTCTTTTTTGCTTTGCCGTTAGTCGTGGCGCCCGCCGCCGGGTGTGCGAGACGGGCAATGTCGGCGCGCAGAGATTGAATGCTTGGAAGTTTTGTCCCCTTGCGATATGCCTCCAGCAAGGCGGCAAAGACGTCGGCCGCGCGCAACGCGATCTCGGGCACCGAAGCCGCCGCCACGTTTTCCAGGGTGAGCACGTCCTCGAACTCATGGGAGAGTTCGCTGAGTTCGCGGAAGCCGCAGGCGGCCGCGTCTCCCTTAAGCGTATGCACGGTGCGCCGCAGGCTGCGGGCGGTTTCCGCATCGCCGGGCGACTTCTCCAGCTGCATGGCTTCGTCGTTCAGTTTCTGGACGAGTTCTCCCGCGCTTTCGAAGAACAGCTGCCGGAGTTCGGTCATGCGATCGTCGGGGGGGACGGTCAAGCATGCACCTCCACGCGCTGGTATGCGGTGCCGCTGTTGCGATGCACCATGTGAAATTTGTCGGTGAGCCCGAGCAAACTCTCGGCGTGGCCGACAAAGAGGTATCCCTGGGGATTCAGGCAGCGATAAAACTTCTCGACCAGCCGCTTCTGCTCCGCTTCATCGAAATACATCATCACGTTGCGGCAGAAAATGATGTCGTTGCGCTGGGGCAAGAATTCGGTCTTCAGATTGTGAAAGTCGAAGTGCACCAGTTCCTTGACGTTCTTCTTCACCACATAGCGATCGCCCACTTTGTCGAAGTAGCGCAAGCGGTAGCCATAATCGACCCCCGCCATCTGATGTTCGCCGTAGGAGCCCTCTTGCGCCGCGCGCAAAACCGAATAATTGATGTCGCTGGCCAGGATCTCGAGCCGCCAGGGTGCGGGCACCATAGGCTTCGGAACCGGCGATTCGTAAGGCAGCGGATGGCGAAGATAGTGGTAGGACAGCGCATCCGACACCTGCATCGCCATGGTGTAGGGTTCCTGTCCCGTGGAACAGCCGGCGCTCCAGATTCTCACGTTGTAGTCATGGTGCTCCTGCTTGCGGCGCAGAATGTCGTCCATCACGTCTCTCTGAAACAATTCCAGCTGCGCCTTGTTCCGGAAAAAGCTGGTTTCGTTGACGGTGAGGTTTTCGAGAAGCCGCGACAGCTCTTGTTTGCCCTGCTGGCTGGTGAGCAGGCGGTAGTAGCTGTAGAACGAATCCAGATGACACTCTTTCAACCGGCGCTGCAGACGGTCCTGCAGGAAGGGAGTGCGCCGATCGTCGAAGTGCATGCCGCACTCCTGGTAGACAAGCGTCTGCAGGAGTTTCAATTCCGCGTCGGTGAGTGCTGGTGATTCGCTCGTGCTCATGTGGGTTCGGTTCTTTCCGTTACTTTCCGGCCGAGGCGGATTTTGTTGTTCCTGTCCCCGCCCTGGTCCCCGCTTTGTCACTCGCCGCCGCTTTTTCCGCCAGCTTTTCCGCCGATGCTTCGCTCCCCAGTTCTCGCGCCCCTAATACCTTGCTGATATCGAGCAGAATGATGAGCCGGCCATGGTACTTGCCGAGGCCGGTTACGCAGTCCAATCCACCGGCCTGCATCATGGCGGGCGCGGCTTCGATGTCGCTCTCGGGAATCTTCAAGACCTCAGATGCCGAATCCACAATCATGCCCGCCAGCCGTCCCCGGTGTTCGACCACCAGAATGCGGCTGCGCCGGTCGAGCCCAGCCGACGGCTTTCCGAAGCGCTTCCGCAGATCCACCACCGAGACAATCTTGCCGCGCAGGTTAATGACCCCTTCCAGATAATCGGGCGCATCCGGCACCGCCGTGATCTCCGGTACGCGGACGATCTCATGCAAGGATGTGATGGGAACGCCGTAGGTCTCGCGTCCCACCCGGAAGCCCACAATGTGTGTTTCCCGGCTCATGGTTGGAATCCCCTCAACGCGATCCCGCGGCCGCGGTCCGGGCGGTGTTGCCGTGCCCCGGCGCGCCGTCGTTTGTCCTTTCATTCGGCCGCAGGGCAAAACGGTCCATCGAATCGAGCAGGCCGCGCGACATTTTTGACATCTGATCGGAGGAAGCGGCCAGTTCGGTCGACCCCGAGGTGTTGGACTGCACCAGTTCCCGCATGCGTTCCATGGCCTGCACCACCGCCTGCGCCCCGGAAGCCTGTTCTTCGACCGCCGAGTTGATCTCGTGGGTGATTTCGTTCAAGCGCGTGGTGGCGCGCGCGATCTGCGACGAGCCGTGCGACTGTTCGTTGGTAGCGGCCCCGATTTCCTGCGCGAACTTGTAGACCTCGGTTACCACGTTCGAAATCTTGCGCAGCGCGCCATTCAGTTCCTGTCCCAGATTCAGCCCCTCATTCACGATCGTCGTACTCTTCTCCATGTTATCGACAGCTTTGCGGGCTTCCTTCTGGATGCTGCCGATGAGTTCGGAAATTTCCTTGGTGGACTGCGCGGATTTCTCGGCCAGCTTGCGGACTTCGTCGGCCACCACGGCGAATCCCAGGCCGTGTTCGCCCGCCCGGGCCGCTTCGATGGCGGCGTTCAGGGCCAGCAGGTTGGTCTGTTCCGCCAGGTCGTCAATCACTTCGATGATCTTGCCGATGTCGTCCGCCCTGGTGCCGAGCGCGTCGATGATCTCTCCCGATGAGCGAATGGTGGTGTTGATGCGGTTCAGGCCGTCGGTCGCCTTTTCCATGGTGCCAATGCCGCTGTGAACTTCTTCGCGCGAACGATTCGAGATATCGAGCAGAACCTTGGCGGTATCCGCGACCCGCTGGATCGAGGTCACCATCTGGTCGATCGAGGCCGAGGTTTCGCTGACGCTGGAGGCCTGGGTCTGCGTGCTCTTCACCATGTTCTGCACGTTCACGCTCATCTCGTGCATGGTGCTGGTCACTTCATCAATGGCGGAAGAAGTCTGCAGGCTGTTGCGGGCCGATTCGTCGGAAGCGCTGGCCACCTGGGTGGAAGCGCTGGCTACCTGGGAGGCGGCATCCCGCACGTTGCGCACCATGCCGCGCAGGCCTTCCACCATGCGGGTGAAGGCGTTTGCCAGTGTGTCGTTGGCCGAGCGCGGACGGACTTCGACCGCCAGGTTGCCCCCGGCGATGGCTTCGGAAACCGCCGCCATCTCTTTCAGGTACTTCACCATGGAGTCGAAAGTCCGGGCCAGTTGTCCGATCTCATCCTTGCCGTGAACGTCAATGTTGTGCTCCAGATCGCCGGACCGGCCGATCTGGTCGGCCACATGAATGAGCCGGGTCAGTGGACCGGTGATGCCGGTGGCCGTGCGGAAGGCGATCACCATACCCAAGCCGAGTGCGATGATGGTACTGAACACCGCAAAAAGAACCGTCCAGGTTGCCGCCAGTTCATCGGAGCGGCGGCGCTCGTCCAACAGTTTGCGGTTCTCGCGGTCGACCTCGTCCAGAACATCGCTCGAACGCGTGACCCACGAGTTTGGATCCTTTTGCAGATAGAAAATCTGTAGTTCGGCCACGGTCGCGTTGCCGCCATCCACGGCCCGGCGTTTATCCACCAGCGGGCTGGCGAAATCGGTGCTCCAGGCCTGCTCCAGACCCTGCACTTTTTCCAGATTGCCGCGCTGCTGCGCGGAGTTGGCCAGTTCCTGGGCGTGGTGCAGCGCCTCACTCAACTGGTGCTGGCCGTCGGTCATCTTCTCGACGTCGCGGGTGTCGCCGCTGAGCAGGTAGTTCTGCAGGTGAAGCCGGTTCTGCATCATCTGGAAGCGCACCGACGAGGTAGCCTCGGTCATGTCGATCGAGCTCTGTGCCGCAGCCTTGGTTTCATGCTCGCGATGTACCCCGTAGAGGTTGATCGCCAGAAGCACGAGAACCGTTCCCAGAATGACGCCGAAACTCACATAGAGTTTTTTCTTGATATTCATACTCAAACCTTCCTCAGCCAGCGCTTCGGACCCGGTGCCGCCTGCTTACTGACCCGGATCAAAACGGAATTCCACAATCTCCGTCGACTCTTGCGGAGCCGCCTCGAAATGCCACCTCTTGACCGCATCCAGAGCGGCGTTCGCCAACACCGGGTGCCCGCCAATCAGAGAAGCAGTCTTCACCGACCCGTTGGCAGCGACGATCACGCGGACCTTGACCGTGCCCGTGATCTTCATCCGCCTTGCCAGGTCCGAATAAACCGGCTCTACCCTGGTCTTTATTTTCCGGGCGGTCTCTTCCTGTCCCCATGCCTTGGCAGAGCTTGTTGCAGCCCACCCGCTAAACAGCAGCAGAACCACTGCGAACACACGATGCAGTACTCGAAGGGTCATGACACGTTCCTTGCCAATGGGCATTCATCCCATATTCGTGCAAGCAACACCTCAGCGGATATCAAAAGTTCCTGTTGTTCATTACTTTGGTGATGAAGGGATGGGTCGTCGGGAGTCGTCAGGCCGCGAGCTACGCGTTGCGAGCTACCAACAGGCAAGAGCAGGATTAGATTGCTCGCGGCTCGTAGTTCACAGCTCGCAGCCTCATATTGGGATCACCCGATTGCAGAATGAGACGCCGGTAACACTTTTACCCCCGTTTCCAAAGTTGGCACTGCCATCTGATATTCCCTTGACTCAATTTGAGAATGGAGCGTAGGTTTGATGTAATTCAATTGTTTTCAACCGCTTAGCTAAAGCGAATGGTGCGCACTGACAATTAACGGTGGAAATTCGGGGGGCGGACACGCGTCTCAGTCTGACGAGGCTTTCCAGAAGCTTCTTCTGGAGCTTTCCCGGGCCGCTTTTCAGAGCAGCGATCCCAGCCATCTCATCCGGTCGTTCTGCGTGCTCACTCGCGCTTTCTTCCATGCCAGCGGCGCCTACTTTTGGAATTATTCCTCCGACGGCGAGCTTACTGGAGCTGAAGCGGACGGCGATCAAGCCGAATCGTTTCGGGGCACGCGCCTGCGCGCCGGGGATCCATCCATTACGCCGTCCATCGCCATTGAAGCGGTTCAGAAGCGTCGCCCGTTCTTCCTGAACCACGTCAACGTCGCCCGCTACCCGTGGCTGGCGCAATCCCGCGCGCACGCCGCGATGGCCGCGCCGCTGCTGGTTTCCGGGGAAGTGGTCGGCGCCATCGCGTTCGTGCTGAGGGTGCCGCATGCCGGCTTTGACGAGGACGCGGTAGCCAAGCTCAACGTTCTGGCGGCTCAGCTCGGCACCGCGCTCGAAGCGCTCCGCCTGAACCAGCTTTCCCGCGAAGAGCACCGGCGCGCCACGGTTCTGGTCGAAGCGGCCGGCGCGCTGCAGGGCTTGCCCGATACCGCCGCCGTGATGGAGAGCATCGCCGACCGTCTCCGCGTGCTGCTGCATTCGCCCGCCGTGCTCGTTCTTCTTCAGATGGAGAAGGTTCAGCGGGAGAAGTTGCAACCGGAGAAGTTGCAACCGGAGAAACGCTTTCAGTTACAGGCTGTATCTACCGGAGCGCCCAGGCTTGCCGGGTCCATCCGATCACGTTTCGAGCAGAGCAACCTGCGCTCTTCGGTTGAGATTGCCACCCGCGCCATCGTGGCGCGCGAGCGCATTGCGGTGAGCATCGACGGCGCATCTCATTTCGGCGAGGATTCGCCGGCAGGAGTTCTGATCGCGGCGCCGTTTCGCACCTCGCGCTCGCACGGTGCGATTCTGGTCTACCCGCGTTACGCCCAACCGTTCACGGAGGAAGACAAAGCGCTGATTTCAGCCCTGGCCGGCTTTGGAGCGGTGGCCATCGCCAATGCAGAGTTGTGCGGCATGGCTCGTGCCAAGGCCGACGAGTTGCACGAAATCCTAGAAATTTCGTTCGCACTCGGTTCCGCCGGAAAACTCGACGAGTTCATGCAGACCTCGGCGATTCGGGTCGCCAGTTTTCTCGGCTTCCGGCGCTGCTTTATCGGGCTCTTCGAAGAGAATGCATTCCGAATTCGATGGGGAGTCGAGAACGGGACGGCTCGTCCCGTCGATATCCCGCTCTACGAGGGCGTGGCGACCCGCACGCTGAAGCAAAAAAATGTCTTCGTCACCGAAGATGCCTCCAGCGTTCTGGGCGCCGATTTGGAATTCGTTGCCGCGTTCCGTATACGGCAATTCCTCGCCGTGCCGCTGCTCGGTTCAAACGGCGACGTGCTTGGGATGTTCGGCGTGCTCGACCGCATCGAGATCGGACCGATCAACGACGAAGACGTTCGCCGGGCGCGTGCTCTGGCGGCGCAGGTTGCCATCGCTCTCGAACTTACGCGTAACCTGCATCAATCGGAGGAGCACCGCCGCCGCGCCGAGGCCCTGGTGGCGATGGCGCTCGAACTCAACACTGTCCTGAACCTGCCCGAGTTCACCCGCAAATTCGCTCTGCGCGCCGCTGCCCTGCTCGGAAGCCGGTCGGTTGCTCTCAGCCTTTTCCAGTCCTCGGAACTGGATACGGCGCTGATCTTCGGCGCCGGACAGGCTGCCGATTCCGAGGGTGCCGTCTCGGAGGTCGGTAACGGGGCGAGTGTTTCCGAGGTTAGCATTTCCGAGATTGGCGTCTCCGAGGTTAACGACAAACGGCTGCTTCGCCGCTTCACTCAGGCGCTCAATGCAGCCCTGCCGAAATACTCCGCCGATATCGCCTTCGCCCCCGCCGGCGAGATGCTGGGAAGCGCGCTGGCCTCCAGTCTGCGATGGACCGACTGCACGCTGGTGCGGCTGGCCGGCGCCTCGGGGGAACTGGTCGGCGTTCTTTGTCTCGCCGACCGGGGCGCTCCACCGGGCAGCGAAGATCAGCAGTTGCTGCGCGCCATCGCCGGCCACGCCAGCATCGCTCTCGAGAACGCCTGTCTGTTTACCGGCATGCAGCAGGCCAACCGCCACTGGCTGGAAGTCTTCGACGCGATCAGTGACTTCATCGTGGTCCACGACGAGCAGCACAACATTCTCCGCGTCAATCGCTCCCTGGCCGATTTTGTGGGCATCGACTCGGAGCAGCTGATTGGCATCAACATGCGGGCGCTCGAAGCGCTTTCGACGGGTGCTTCGCCGCACTCCTGTCCGTTTTGCCGCAGCGGCGAGGGTCTCGACGAATATGTGCACCCGGTTCTCGAACGCACTTATCTGATTTCCACCTCGCGCATCCATGCGGCCAGCAGCGCGCAGTTACAGACGGTGCACGTGCTCAAGGACATCAGCGACCGGCGCGATGCCGAGCGCCGCTATCGCGAACTGTTCGACAACATTCAGGAAGGAATTTACGTTTCGACGCCGCAGGGCCGCTTCGTCGAAGTGAACGATTCGATGGTGCGCATCCTCGGCTACAGCAGCCGCGAAGAAGTTCTGCAGCTCGATATTCCCACCCAGTTGTATTTCTCTGCGGAGCGGCGGGGGGAACTCGTGGAACGGCTCAAGAACGAGGGGGAAATGCACGACCACGAAGAAGTTCTGCGGCGCAAGGATGGATCGCCCGTCCACGTCTTCATGAACTGCTTCGCGACGCGTGATTCGGCGGGCAACGTTCTCCAGCACCGCGGACTGATGCTCGATGTCAGCGGCCTCCATCAATCGCAAACCGAGTTGCAGAAAGAGCGTGATTTCTCCAGCAAAATCCTGAGTCATACCCAGAGCCTGATTCTGGTCACTGACACGGAGGGCGTGATCAGCTACGCCAACCGGCGCTGGAGCGGTCTCGGTTTTCAGCAATCGCAGATTCTGGCGCGTCCCTTGCCCGACCTGTGCGCCGCACCGCGGCGGGCCGCGCTCCGCGAGGCGCTGGCAGCGGTAGCTCGCGGCCAGCAAGTGGATAACTTTGATCTGCCCCTGATGCGCGGCGACGGCGTGAGCGCCCAGTTCTCGGTTAATCTGAGTCCGATCAGCGGCGAAGACGGGCGGGTGACCAGCATCGTCGTGGTCATGACCGACGTTACCGATTCCGCCATGCTGCGCGCCAAACTCGTGCACGCCGAGAAGATGGCTGCTGTCGGACAACTGGTGTCTGGCGTCGCCCACGAAGTCAACAATCCGCTCACCGCCATCCTCGGATTCACCGACCTTTTGATGGAGAATCCCGAACTGCCGGAAAGCGCGCGCCGCGATCTTCGTGTGATTCTGCAGGAAGCGCAGCGAACCAAGCAGATTGTGCAAAATCTGCTCAGTTTTGCGCGCCAGATGCCGCCGCAACGCCAGCCGGTTCAGATCAACTCCATCCTGCAGCGGACTGTGCACTTGCGTTCTTACGACTTCATCAGTCATGGCATTGACGTGGTCGAACATCTCGACGAGTCTCTGCCCCAGGTCATCGGAGATTCCCACCAGCTGCAGCAGGTATTTCTCAACATCCTGAATAACGCGTACGACGCGGTCCGCGAAAATACTCTCCCCACTCACCGCGCCCGCATTGAGATCAGGAGCGCCCAGGCCGGCTCCTTTGTCGAAATTTCTTTCGCCGATAACGGTGTCGGCATCGCCGATCCCGACCGCATTTTTGATCCTTTCTTCACCACCAAAGATGTGGGCCAGGGCACTGGCCTGGGCTTGAGTATTTGCTATGGCATAGTCCACGAACATGGCGGCGAAATTATGTGCCACAACAACCATGGTTCTGAAGGAGCGACCTTTATCGTTCGCCTTCCGGTAGCTGCCGAGACGGCATCCTTTGGAGCTGTTGCAGGAGTGCAACCTAAATGACCCAGTCAGGAACTAAAACGGTACCCAGAACTGCTGCGCCAGTGCTTCTGATTGAAGATGAACCGGCCGTCATGGCTCTAGTGCGGGCGGTTCTGGAGGGCCACGGATACGCCGTCGTCGCGATCGAATCCGGCGCCGAAGCCCTGCAATTGCTGGCCAAGGGCGATTTTCACGGGGTGGTCTCCGATATGCGCACCCCGGGGGGCGTGGATGGCGCGCAGGTTTATGCCTGGATTGCTGCCCATCGCCCCGAACTCGCCTCGCGGCTGGTGTTCATTACCGGCGATATCGCCAACGAGGAAACCGCTGCCACGCTCCGGCGCACGGGAGCGCCGTGCGTGGAGAAGCCGTTTCGCGTCCATGACTTTATTTCCGTGGTCGAGCAGACCATGGGCAGGGCGGCCCCATGACGCAGACTTTGACGACGCAGAACTTGACGAAGGACGACTTCCGCATCCGATTGTTGATTGTCGATGACGAGCAGACCATTCGGCGCCTGTGCATGACCGTGGGCGAGTCGCTCGGCTTCCACTGCCTCGAAGCCGAGAGTGGTGACGCGGCGCTCACCCTGCTCGAAGAACAGCCTGTGCATATGGTGCTCACGGATATGGTGATGCCGAGCATGTCCGGCATCGAATTCCTGGAGCAAGCCAAGCGGGCGCATCCCCGCATCGAAGTCGCGGTCATGACCGGGCACGGATCGGTCGAAACTGCCGTGCAGGCGATGAAGCTGGGCGCATACGATTACATTGCAAAGCCGTTTGCTCCGCTCGATGATCTTCGGCTTTTCCTGCGGCGCATGGCCGACAAGGTTCGCCTGGTGGAAGAAAATCTCTACCTCCGCGAACGCTCTGAAACAGAGACCTCGCTGCATGGCATCATCGGCAATTCCACCGGCATTCAGAACGTTCTGCGGCTCATTTCGCGACTCAAGGACACGCGGACGCCGGTTCTGATTTCCGGCGAAAGCGGAACCGGCAAGGAACTGGTAGCCCGCGCGCTACACTTTCGCGGCACCATGGCCAGCCGTCCTTTTGTCGCAGTCGATTGCGGATCGCTCGTACCAACGCTCATCGAAAGCGAATTGTTCGGCTATGAGAAAGGCGCCTTCACCGGCGCTCTTCGCTCCAAGCAGGGTCTGTTGCAATCGGCCGATACGGGAACCATTTTTCTCGACGAGGTGGGCGAACTGCCGCTCGAAATGCAAGCCAAGATATTGCGATTTCTGCAGGAAAAAGAAGTCCGCCCGGTGGGCAGCAACCAGAAAGTCAAGGTCGACGTGCGCATTATGGCTGCCACCAACCGCGATCTCGACACCGAATATAAGCGCGGGACCTTCCGCAAGGATCTCTATTTCCGCCTCAACGTGGTCACTATTTCCCTGCCTCCGCTGCGCGAGCGGCGTTCCGACATTCCCATCCTGTCGGCGTTCTTCCTCGAACGCCTGGCGCCGGGACGGGGCGTCCAGCTGGCAAGCAATGCCATGAAGGCGCTGCTGGCGTACGACTGGCCCGGCAATGTCCGCGAGCTGGAAAACTGCCTGGAGCGAGCCGTCGCTCTCGGCGATCAGCGCATTATCGAGGTGAACGATCTGCCGCCGGCCATCGCGCACTGAAGTTCATCGGAAGTCCGCGCCGAACCGGCAGAATCGCCGGGGTCGGCGGAATTCTCCGGCCGCTCCGCCGACCTGCGCGCCACTGACCTGGAAGATATCGAGCGCGCCACCATCGAGCGCGTTTTTTCGCAGGTCAAGGGGGACAAAGCTTTGGCCGGGAAAATGCTTGGCATCAGCCGGGCTACTCTTTATCGCAAGCTGAAGCGCTACCACATCGGCGGGCATGAGGAGCCACCGCAATCGACCACTCTGCAATAGGCAATGGCAAATGGCAATAGATAGAAGCTGAGCTGCACCTCGGCATAGACAGCCGGGGGCGCCTGTCCCTACGCAAACCTCCATTCTGAGACGGTTGTGTCATTCTGAGACGCACTTTTCCAGAGCTGCCGGGAATTGGTCCGTTTCGTCCCTGCGCTAGGGCGCTAACTGCTAATCCTTTGTTTCACTTGTTCTTAGGTGCATGACCTTCAAGTTTTTGGTGGGCCCCGTGCATTATGGAATTGCGATAAAGCAGAGGGAGTCTCCTGGAAGTTCTTTCAAACCAGGAAGACGAGGAGACTCGCCCGCTCAAACTCCGGATCGAGGGTTTCTACTGTGCCCCACCAGGCAACTGCTCGTGCGCTCGAGCCAGGCATCGTAAGCCGCTTGGCAAAGTTTTTTCCCGAAGCTACACCGGTGCGGATTCCCATCAAGCTCAGCCGCTCGATGGGCAATAGCAACGTCAACGGCAATGGCGATGCCCACGAAAACGAGAACGTTTTCTTCCAAAACACCATCATCGAGTTCGGAACGCCGCGCGAGGTCTTGTTTATGGTCGACCGTCCTCTGGAATTCGCCGATCGCGTCCTCATCGAAAGCAACGACGGCTCGCTGCACGCCGAAGGCTCGGTGGTGGCGGTTCAATATCACCCGGAGCGGACGGCGATTGCCGTCCGCTTCCTAAAACGTGTTCCCAACTGGATTGTGAAATCATGACTGCATCCACCCGGCCTTCACTGGAAGAACAGGGCGAAACGCTTTGCGCGCTGCTGCCCATTTACACCGCGCTGGTGCGAGAATTTGTAATTGACGTTCCTGCCTGCCCGGTTAATGCTGATGAGGGCTTCTCGCCTTCGGTCGAGTCGGTCAAGCAAGCCGAAGCCTGGTTCCAGCAAGTCGACGCGCAGATGCAGGTGCATCAGTTGCGCCAGTTTCTGCAGACCACGCCCCTGGCCAATGAAACCGTGCTCCGCCAACTTCTGGCGCATCACATGCAGAAGGCCGCGAAATCCACCAGCGACCGCGACAAGACCGATTTTCTGCTGGTGCAGTATTTTTCGCTGTGCGCGCCCTCCGGCCTGGAAGATGCTGACCTGGATCTCGATTACGTTGGCCAGGTGCTGGAACCCGTCCTCGGGCCGCAAGAGCCGAAGCTGCCGGAATGGTTGAGTTCGCTGGACACCATCCTGCAGACGGCGTCGCGTTGCAAACGCCTGAGCGAACTGCTGCACAGCGGTGCGCTCGAACAAGGGCGCAAGCTCAAGGCGCAGGGCGCCGCCCGCTACTTCGAGCCTTCGGCGATGGCGGCGTTTGCGCGTTTCAGCTTCATGATCCGGCGAATATTTTTCCGTCTCATGCACGACGATCTCAACGCCATCACCGACGGTTTGCGCGAACTGGAGCGGCGCGGCATCAAGACCATCGATTGCCGCCGCGCTCAATTCTCCGCCGAGGAACCGACCGGGCGGCTGCGCATGATCTGCCAGTCCTGGAAAGTGATGTTCCACGCCGAATACTCCTCTGGCCAGCCGCTGCGCATGCTGGTCGATCTCCGAGCGGCAGTCGACGACGCGCTACAGAACGGCGCGCGTAAAGCCCCGCTTGCCAAGGGCGCCGTCGCCGCTGCCACAAAATCTGGCGCCGAGGCGAAGAAGTAATTTTCCATGGAGACGCGGCAAGCCGCGTCTCTACCCCAGAAAGCCAGCTGAAGATGAGTCACAATCGCCCGACCGTCCTGATCCTTGCCAGCGACCCCGCCTTCTCGCGCGAGATTACAGCGCACTGGCCCCAGGATCCTGATCGGCATTCCGCTGGTCCGGAGTTCGTCACGCTCGACGAAGGCTTCTCTCGTGACCTGCAGGGCAGTCACTACGACCTTGCCATCGCCGATGCGTCTTCGGTTGGGAAAGAATCTTCCGGCAAGAACGATAGCCAAAACAAAGACGGCCATAACGACCGCATCAAGGCACTGAGGGAGTCGCTGGCGGCTGCCGGCAAGCCTGCCATCATCATTCATTCCGACGCTTCGATCGGTTTCTACAACCTCCACGGCGCCGTCCTTGAGTTGCGGCGCGAACCCGGACTCTGGCCGGCGCTTGCCGGCCTGGTGGGCCGCGAAATTCTTCGCCGCCGCCACGCCGAATCTCGCGCCCACGAGGCCGAGCGACTGTGCGCCGCCGCCCAAGCGGAGGCCACTCTCGGACGCTACATGGTCGAGATGCGGACGAATGTCAATAACGTACTCACCACCGTGCTCGGCAACGCCGAACTTCTGGCGCTCGAGCCGGGACTGTCCGCCACCGTGCTGGGGCAAGCCGATGCCATCCGCAACATGGCGCTGCGGCTGCACGAAGTCTTTCAGCGCTTTTCGTCAATTGAAAAAGAACTGAGCGTCGCGGCTCGCGAGTCGGGTAAGAAAGTCGCTCGCGCGGCGGCTGGGCGCTGCTGACACGGCGCTGTCCTAGTCCACCTTCCTCACCACAGAGTCACAGAGACACAGAGAAACCCAACCGCCTGGCTGTGATGAAAAAGGCGAATTAGGAACCACCACCGCAGTCGCGCTTTATTCGGCATCCCTCCATTCTGCTAAACTTTCCAGTTTCCTCTTGAAGTGAGGCCATGATGGCGATCGAGCGGGTGGGAGTGATTGGGGCGGGCACGATGGGCAATGGTATCGCCCACGTATTTGCGCGGTGCGGGTTCAATGTTGTGCTGTGCGATGTGGAGCAGCGCTTCCTCGACCGCGGCTTGGGCACGATTGCTAAGAATCTCGATCGCGAAGTTGCCAAGAACAAGATTACGGCGGGCGACAAGGTCTCCACGATGGGGCGGATTACGGCGGTCGTGGACCGGGCGCGGCTGGCGGATTGCGATCTGGCGATCGAGGCGGCGACAGAAAAGTTTGAGATCAAAGCGGAGATTTTCCGCGAACTCGATCGCATCATGAAGCCGGAGGTGATTCTGGCTTCGAATACGTCTTCGATTTCAATCACCAAGATTGGGGCGCTGACCGGGCGCGCCGGCAAGGTGATTGGGATGCACTTCTTTAATCCGGTGCCGGTGATGAAACTGGTCGAAGTGATTCGGGGCCTGGCAACTTCGCAGGCCACGTTTGAGACGGTGCGCGAGTTGGCGGTGAAACTGGAGAAGACGCCGGTGGAGGTGAATGATGCTCCCGGATTTGTTTCGAATCGGGTGCTGATGCCGCTGCTGAATGAGGCGATGTACGCGGTGATGGAAGGTGTGGCCACGGCGCCGGCGGTGGATGAAGTGTTTAAACTGGGGATGGCGCATCCGATGGGGCCGCTGACGCTGGCGGATTTCATAGGGCTCGACGTTTGTCTGGACATCATGCGGGTGCTGCAGGATGGGCTGGGGGATCCGAAGTATCGGCCTTGTCCCCTGCTGATCAAGATGGTGGACGCGGGCTGGCTGGGACGCAAGAGCGGGCGCGGATTTTACACTTACTCGTAGGATCGGAAACAGGATGGGGAACAGTTGGAAAGTTGTGAGATAGAGATTATGACGACGGCTTGGGGTCAAATCCTTCCTGAAAAACATTCGCGCGGCGACGCTTTTTATTATTTGATGGCGGTGATGTCGGGAGTGCTGGCTGGGTGGTTGAACATAAAAGTGGGTGATTTGCTGCTGACGGCGATGGTGGTGCTGGCGGCGAACATGCTGCTCGGATTCTTGAGCCCCAGCAAACCGTGGCGCTGGGTGCTGATAGTAGGAATGTTTGTGCCCGTGGTGGAGTGGCTGGCATATTTTTATCTTGCGCAGAAGCCGGAGCGGGCACAGATCTACGAATCCTTTCTTGCGTTCATGCCGGGAATCGCGGGCGCGTTTGGTGGATCGATCGGACGGGGCGTGGTGGACAAAATTCTTACGGGGAAGTGAGCGGGGGTGAGTGGCGATCGAGGTAAATGGCGACTGAATGGTTGCCCTAGAACGATGAACCGCCCGCCGGGGCGTTCACCAAGATGCTCAGCGGCTCGACGTGTTCCGGTCTCACGTAGCGGTTCACCAGGAAGCGCTTGCCGTCTTTGGCCACGTCATAGGTAAAAACGTCGGTGGAGGATATCGGGGCGCGGCCGCGAATCTGGAACAGAGGCACCGGCGCACCGGTCGCAAAGACGCTCTCGCTATTCGCGGACACGGCCGTCAACATGCCGCTGAGCCCGATATAGAAAATCTCCTTGCCATCTCCGCGCCAGCGCGGCTCGGTGCCGCCGCCGCGCGACACTTGCCACTTTCCCGCAGCCGCGGGAAACGACGTTACATAAATTTCCCAACTGCCCGACTCATCGGAGGCATAGGCTACCCATTTCCCGTCTGGAGAAATCTGTCCGTTCGTCTCGCTGCCCTTGCTGGTCAAAAACCGGGTGGACTGTCCGCCGGCAACCGGCAGCAATTCCAGATGGCTGCCTAATGAAGTCTGACGTGTGAACAGAATCTGCTGGTCGTCCAACGTCCAGGAATTGGGAACAAGGTCGTCCATGGAGCTTCCGGGGAGGGTGAATATCTTCTTCTCATGTTCCAGTCCAGACGCCGACTTTAACTCCAGACTAGCGCCGCCGGCATCAGCGATGCGATAGGCCAGAATGCTTCCATTTCGCGACCACACCGCCACCACTTCTTCCGCGGGGTCAAAAGTGAAGCGCGAGTTGCCGGCTCCGGAAGTGCCCTCGATCCAGATATCGACGTTGCTGGCCTTCTCGTCGCTGATATCGATCGCGACGCGGTTGCCGTCGGGCGAAAGCGTGGGATTCGCCATGATGGCGGGTTGGCCAATCCGGCTCAGTTCCTTGCCCGACCGGTCCATCCAGGTCAGCGCGGACTCCGCTGCGCCGACGCTGGTGTTGTAGATCAGCGTCCCATTCTGCGCCACGGTGAAAGCCGACCAATAAGTGGACGGAGCAAATCCGACGACATTTGCGACCACGGTCGTGCTTCCCGCAACCTTGCCGGAAGTTGCGTCGAAAGCGATGCCGACCAACTGCCTTTGTTCATCCGCATAGTACAGATTGTGGGCATCGTAGCCGAAACTCGAATGGCAGAGAGCAACCAATTTTCTCTCCTTGTCTTCGAGCGAAGCGAAGTAGATGCCGCTCGAGCGGTCGTCCTTGAGGTTCCCGAAGTTTCCCGCCCAAAATAAGAAATGTTTACCGTCGGGAAGAAACAAGGGCCAGCGGTGGGATTGATCGGCCGCCGTCCTGATGCCCAGGGTGACCGGCGCCATACCGGTTCCATCAGCATTGATGCGCTGGATCGGACTTTGCGCGTCCGGGGAGTAGAGGATTACACCTTTGGCTCCCCAACTGCCGCCGCGCGCGGCCAGAGCGGTGGCGAGAACCTGGGGCGGACCACCCGAGATCGCCATTTTCTGCAGCTTGCCGTTGGCGAAAAATCCGACGTAGGTGTCGTCGGGCGACCAGAAGGGATAACTTGCGCCTTGCGTGCCCGGCAAGAGCGTTACGCTGGACGATCCGACTCGCTGTACGTAGAGCATGGGCAAAGCGGAGCTTTCTTCCGGCGACACAAACACCAGCATGGTGCCGTCGCGCGACAGCGCCATGTGGCTGATGCTCATTTCATCTGGAACGGCCAGAGCGAACTGCATGCGAGTGGTGGGCAGGGGACGACGCGCCACAAACCACGTCACCGCGGCGACTGCCACCAACCCGAGCCCTACGGCGAACCAGAGCAGAAGCGGCAGCCGGCGCCGCGCGGCGGCGGCGCGTGCCACTGGGCTGGTCTCGGTTCCAGAGAGCGCGCTCAGAGCGAAGGAGAGATCTCGCGCCGACTGGAAGCGCTGCTCCGGATTCTTCTCCAGGCAGCGGCGCACAATGCGCTCGAGCGCGGAAGAGACGGGACGCCCGGGATCGGACAACTCCGGCGGGTCGTCCTTCAAAACCGCGGTCATGGTTTCGGCGGCAGTGTCGCGGCGGAAGGCGCGCACGCCGGAAAGCATTTCGTAGAGTACGGCGCCGAACGCGAAGATGTCGGTGCGACCGTCGGCTGCCTCGCCGCGCACCTGCTCGGGCGCCATGTAGCTCGCCGTGCCCATCACCATGCCCGCTGCCGTGTGCGAGGTGAGGGTGACGCCGTCCGGTTCGGGGCTCGGATTCTGGGTGAGCTTGGCCAAGCCAAAATCCAGGATTTTGATGCGCCCGTCTTTAGTGACAAAAATGTTTTCGGGTTTCAGGTCGCGGTGGACGATCCCCTTTTCGTGCGCGGCAGCGAGTCCCTGCGCGATCTGCACTCCATACTCGATGGTCTTACGCTGGGGCAGGGTTCCGCGCTCCAGAACCGCGCGCAGGGTTTCGCCTTCGAGAAGCTCGGAGACCAGAAAAGGCGAGCCGTCTTGACCTTCATTTTGCCGGCCGATATCGAAGACGGCGAGAATATTGGGATGATTCAGCGCGGCCACCGCCCGCGCCTCCTGCTCGAAGCGACGCAAGCGGTCCGCTTCACGGGCGAAAGATTCGGGAAGGATTTTTAGAGCCACATCGCGCCCGAGACGCGTGTCCCGGGCGCGATATACGTCGCCCATTCCGCCAGCGCCTAGGGGAGCGAGGATTTCGTAGGGCCCGAGTTTGGTGCCTGGGGTGAGAGACATCCGTTCGGGACATTATAGTCGCAACCGAGGGTGTTAACGGTTCAGAACGCTGCAAGCTAGCCGGGAACGTTCACGCCGCTGAGGAATCCGCCAAGGTGACCGGTGAGAATAACGACAATGGCGGTCACTAGCTCCAGTGGCAGGTAGTAAGCCGGCAGCGCGGAATCTGCAACTTGTCGCCACCGAAAATGAATCCACCCAATCAGGCAGATAAGCAGACCGGATGCGCCTCCCAGCACTACGTGGAGCAGCAACAGTCCCTTCAGTTTGTGCCCTTCGAGTTGCCACTGCCAGGCGCCGATGCCGGTTGCGATCGTCGGCAACACAAAAGCAGCAGCGGCGATGAGATTAAGACGGGCCGCTGCCGCCAGAGTTGCGCTCTTCGCCAGGCTTTTCGTGGCGTCGGTCGTGGCTTTTCGAGTCCATCGAGCCGCGATATCGAACGCGACTCCCGTCAGAAAAAGAGCAATGGGGAAGTGGACCAGGACGACATGTTGTGCATGTTTCGCGAGCAACGCCGACTTGGGATCAAAGGGATTCACGAAAGCCACCTACTCCACAACCAATTTGCCGGTCATCTTCGGGTGAATCGAACAGAAGTACGGGTAGGTGCCGGGCTTGCTGGCCGTGAAGGTGAACTTCTCTTCGGTGTCGAGCACTTTGGACTTGAAGGCTTGGTCGTCGCTGACCACGGTATGGGGAATGTCGTCGGCATTCGTCCAGGTGATCTGCGTCCCTGCCTTCACGGTAAGCGTCGGCGGCGTGAAGCTGAAGTTATCAATCTTGACGTCGACGGTTGGCGGACCCGCGGCTATTGTCTTTTCGATTGCGGGGAGACCGGCTAAAGCCAATACCATTGACGCTGCAACGCATAGAATCCAGCGACTTTTTCTCACTCTTATTCTCATCTGCTTGCTCCTTGTAAAATTTGTGAAGGTTCTTTTGACGCATTCGATAACCGATTACTCCAGCGTGGAATCGATCAATGCCAGAGCGTGATGTTTGAATACGTAGTTGACGTCGGTAACTCCCAGCAGACCGCGCAACTGCTCCGCCGGAACTTTCAGCGGGCCCGGGGAAGCGGCTGCCCCTGGACGGGGTTGCGGGAAGGCGGTCGAAGCGGCAGTGTGGAAAGTGACGTTGCCTTCCACTTTCTGCATGGTCTGATGAATGTGCCCGTTCAGAACTGTGACTGAGCCGAAACGCTTCAGATAGGAAAGCGCCTGCGCACTGTCGTCGGTGCCCCATCCCCATTCCGGATAGATGTTCCATAGGGGCATGTGCGCGAACACAATAACGGGCGTGCTCTTGGAGAGATGTTTAACGTCGTTTTGCAGCCACTCCAGTTGTTCGGCTCCTAGCGAACCCATGCCTCCAGCCTTCAGGTTCATCACGTTGACTAGTCCGATGAGGTGCACGCCTTTCTTGTCAAAGCTGTACCAGCCAGCGCCTTTTGTGTTCTTGCCGTAACGCTCGAGGTATTGTTTGCCGTCATCTTCGAGAACGTCGTGCTCGCCGGGAACGAAAAACACATCTTTGGTGGGCGCGGATTTCAGAATCTGGTCGACGGTGTCGAACTCCGACGGCTTGGAGAGATGGCTGATGTCGCCGGTGTGCAGCATGAATTCTGGGGACACGGGCAGCGCATTAATTTTGGCAACCGCCGCTTGCAGCGTGGCGATCACGTCGGAGTTCGCGGGCTTGTTGAATCCCATGTGGCTATCGCTGATCTGGACAAAACTGAGTTCGCCCTTGGCGGCCTTTGCGATGCGCGTGGGATCGTCGAGGCCGTAGGACTTTAGCACTCCGCCCTCAAGCACGCAGAGGGCTCCGGTGCCGGCCCAGGCCATGCATTTCAGGAATCCGCGGCGGTCGATTCCGTCGCGGTTGTGGTCGGTCAAACTTGCGTCGTGATTATTTTGCTGTGGCATGATTTCCTCCCTCGTTTCATCGTGCAGAACTGGGGGCACTCGGTTTTATTCCATGGAAATTTATTTTGGTTCTGTGGGAATAAAACGACGGCTCGCTGGTTTACCCTTGTGTGCGTGTCGGAAGAGCGCTCGTTAGCGGGGTCGTTCGAAGAGCTGGCCATGCCCCTCTTTGACCGGCTTTATAACTTTGCTCACTGGCTGACACAGGATCGGCAGGAAGCCGAGGATCTGGTGCAGGAGACCTACGCCAAAGCGCTGAAGGGATTCTCGTCGTTCCGGCCAGGAACCAACTTCCGCGCCTGGATCTACCAGATTTTGCGTAACACGTTCTTAACCTCGCGCACCGGACTGAAGGCGGCTGCGACCGTGCCGCTCGATCTGGAAGGCGACGAACAAATGCTTCCCGCGGTCAACGCGACCCCGGAGAGCATTCTGTTGCAGCGTTCGGATCGGCAGATCGTGCAGGAGGCTTTGGGCCGGTTGCCGGTGCCCTATCGCGAAGTGCTACTCCTCTCGGAATTTGAAGAGATGTCGTATCAGGAAATTGCTGCAACTCTTGCCATCCCGATGGGCACGGTGATGTCGCGCTTGTCGCGCGCGCGCCGGGCCTTACGGGATACTGTGCTGGAACTGCAAGGGAACTGAATGGATCACTGGAACACTTGAATTATGGCCTGCGAGCATTGGACCGAAAAAGCCGGGACCGAAAAAGGCTGGACTGAGAAACTCGACGCTTACTTCGACGGGGAACTCCCCGCCGCCGAGGCACGCGCGTTGGATGAACATTTGCGCGGATGCGCCACCTGCGCCGCGGAGGGCCTCCACAGGGTTCAGCAAAAGCGTGCGGTCCAGGCTGCCGGCCAGAGGTTCGCGCCGGACCCCGCTTTTCGCGCGCGCATTCAAAAGGGCATCGCGACGCGCAGGCCGTCCCTGTGGAACTGGCGTTGGCTTCCTGTGTCTGGAGCCGTAACTGCAGCCGCCGCGGTGCTGATTGCCGGAGCGCTTTTTCTCAATCTCCAAGGTGACCGCAGGAGCGAACGGCGGCTGGTAAGCGAACTGGTGGACCAGCATGTGGCCACGCTCGCCAGCGCCAACCCGGTTGATGTTGTTTCGACCGACCGGCACACCGTAAAACCATGGTTTGCGGGCAGGATTCCCTTCACCTTCAACCTGCCCGAGTTGCAGGGTTCAGCTTTCACGCTGGTCGGCGGAAGGGTCAGCTACCTCGGCCAGTCTCCGGGGGCGGAACTCATCTTTCGCGTCCGGCCAGCATCAGATTTCGGTTTTTATTTTCCAGGAACAAGGGCTCGGGGCAGTGCGCGGAAACGAGGGTGTGCGAACCGCCCTGTCCTTTGAAGTGCGGAGCTGGTCGCACAATGGCCTGCGTTATTTTGTCATCGGCGACGCGAGCGCCCAGGACCTGGACAAGCTGAGCGAACTCATTCAAGCCGCCGGCTGAGGGTCGACCCGAGGTAGTCCTACTAGAAGTTCCATCAAAGGTACCGGATGCTGAATAACTGTTCCCGTTTCCACAGCCGGGTGGGGGGTAAGCTACGGCATATGGGAGTGTCGGTGTCGGTGCTGGCTAGCGGCAGTCGTGGGAATTGCGCGCTGGTGGCGACGAGTACAACGCGGATTCTGCTGGATGCCGGGCTTTCCGGCCGCGAAACTTTCAAGCGGCTGCGGGTGCTGGGGAGCGCACTCCGGGCGAGTGCGTCGGTGGGCGCGAACAGGACATTTCCGCGATCCTGATTACGCATGAACACTCCGATCATGTTGCCGGACTGCAGCGGCTCGCGAAAAAACTGAACGTGCCTGTGTTTCTGACCGCGTCTACCCATCATGCGTGGAGCCGGGCGGTGCGCGACGCTGAAGGCGCGATTCCGGAACTGCCGAAGTCAGAACATTTTTCCGCCGGGCGTGGTTTTCGGGTGGGCGATATCGAGGTGATGCCCTTTACGATTCCGCACGACGCCATCGATCCGGTGGGTTTTACGTTTCGCGCGGAAGGGGTGAAGATCGGCTTTGCCACCGACTTGGGATACATGCCGGTGAGCGTACGCGACCATTTACGGGGTTGCAGCGTGCTGGTGATTGAATCGAATCATGATGTGGAGATGCTGCGTTCGGGGTCGTATCCGTGGTCGGTGAAGCAGCGGGTGATGAGCCGGGTGGGGCATCTGTCGAATGAGGCGCTCGCGGAATTCTTCTCCAGCGACTATGATGGAGGAGCTGAATACCTAATTTTGGCCCATTTGTCTGAACAGAATAACCATCCCGAAATCGCGCGAGCGGCGGCAGAACAGGCGCTCGGCGGTCGTCAGGGGCTGTGGCACAACCGTGTGCTGCTGGCGACCCAGACGGAAGTTCTCGAATCCATCCGATTGTAGCCTCGGTCGTAGCCTCTTATGAGCGAATGTGTGGAACCGATCGTAGGGAAAATCCTTGCGGGATGGCGCTACGACATTTCCGGCCTGGCTCCGGAGATGCGCGGGGATTACGAGCTGCATTTCGCGGAATGCGAGCACTGCCGCAGCCGGCAGAAACTGCATCGCATCATCGACATTTCGCTGATCGGGCTGGCGTCGGCGTCGGCGGCGGTGTTTCTGCTGGCGTTTGTGGCGGTCCGGTATTTTGAACCGCGCCATGCGTTCTGGCTGGAGGTGGGCGCGCTGGCGGGTTTCGCGCTGTCGGCGCTGATCTGGCTGATTGTGGCGGTGGCGACTCCGGCGCCCATGGTGATGGTGGATGTGGCCAAGCTAGGGGCGCGACACGTGCATGACCGGCTGCCGGCGGAGATTCGCGAACGGCTGCCGGAAGAGATACGGGTGAAGCTCACCGGCTCGTGAGGGCGCAGGGCTGGCGCAGCATTGCTAAGTAGGGTTCTCGGTAGGTTCAGCATCGCTCTTGGCTCATACTCTTTGGCTCATAATCTATGGTTATGAGAGCCGCAGTACGGCAGATGCGACAGGTCCAGGTCGCCTTGCTGGTAAGCATCGCGCTGTACGTGGCGGCGGGAGAACGGCTGGCCCGGACGGTTACTCATGATCCGGCGAACGCGTTGTTTCACGCTCTCTCTCTGATTTCAATCAGCTTGGTGGGGGCGACGGTGGTGATGCGGCGACGCTGGTGTTTCCGGCCGAAGCGGTGTTGAAAGAGAGGCCCGACGACACCGTAGCGCTGGCGCCTGGAGAGCGGGCTACACCCTCTTGTACGCGTTGTGCGAGGCGCTCGGTTTGTTCGGCTTTCTTCTGCGGGTGCTCGGCTTCACGCTCGCCAACGTCTGGGGTTTCTACCTGGGCGGCTTCCTGCTGCTCCTGCTGTATTCTCCGCGAACGCCGCGGGCTGAAGTCAAGTGAGACTGCTCACCCCGCGCGAGTGCTGTTTCGCGCTGATCGGTATGCGCCCATCCTAATATGCGGTAGTTTATATGCATGTCCCCGTCATGAAGGGAGTCGAGCGTGAGCATTCAGGATGAGCAGGAACTGCTTCCCTAAAAGCGGCTGGCCGCATTGTCCGCATGATGCTGGATGCGATGAAGGCCGAGGTGCGGCCGGGCGTCACGACTCGCTATCTGGATGAGGTCGGCGCGCGCGTTATGCAGGAGAATGGAGCACGTTCGGCTCCGTCGATGGTGTACCAGTTTCCGGGAGCGAGTTGCATCAGCTTGAACGATGAGGCGGTGCATGGAATTCCCGGCGAGCGCGAACTCAAGGAAGGCGACCTGGTGAAACTTGACGTGACGGTGGAAAAGGACGGCTACATGGCCGACGCTGCCATCACCGTGCCGGTGGGCCGCGTGAGTTCGCAGGCCGAGCAATTGATGGCTTGCGCGGAGCGGGCCTTTCACAAGGCGATGCTGGTGGCGCGCGCCGGATTCCGCGTGTTTGAAATCGGAAAGATTGTGGAGCGCGAGGTGCGTAAGTCCGGGTTCGCGGTAATCCGCGAATTAGGGGACACGGTATCGGGCGGACCATCCACGAGTTGCCGCATGTGCCCAACTATGCCGACCCGCAGGCCCGCCAGATCATGAACGAGGGCCTGGTCATTACCGTGGAACCGATCATCTCCAGTGGCTCGGGGCGGGTGTTTACCGACAAAGATGGCTGGACGGTGCGGACGGGCGATCACGCGCTCTCCGCCCATTTTGAGCATACTTTGGTGGTTACGTCCGGGCGCGCCTATTTTGCTGACTGCAGTTAGGACCGCTCGGTTAGTTGCAGTCTATGGCTTTGACCGGGCCGGCGCGCGCTTCGGGATAAAGTTCAGGATCGAGGGTTCATGCTTCTTGCCCCCCGCCCTGGCTTTACGCTGGGGACCATGCGCTCCGCTGCGTCGCCACAACCTCGTTTTAGCCCGAGACCTCGCCGTTCCCGAGACATGCGCCTCTCGCCGAAACTCGCAATCGCTGTCTGTTTGCGCTTCCTAGCGTGGCCTGGGCGGCGGCGCCGCAGTTTTCCGGGCAGAAGCGAGTCGGTCTGACGAGCGGCGACCAGTGGGAACCTTCGGTGGCGGCCGACGGTTCGGGACGGATCTACATTCTTTATCCGCACTACGGGCCCGTGCCCGACTGCAAGGGCTGCCGCGTGCCCACCATGCTGCTGGTCGTGAGCAACGATAACGGCAAGACCTGGCAGACTCCGCAGGTGATGCTCGACTCGGGTTCGGGGCAGTTTGACCCCCAGATTGCCATCGACCCAGTCGACCGGCGCACCGTCTATGCGGCGTGGCTGCAGAACGATAAACGCGTGGTCATGCTGGCCAAGTCGGTGGACTCCGGCGCGACATGGAATTTTACGATGGCGGTGCGCAGCGAAGCGGAACTCGATAAGCCGGCGCTGGCGGTGCGCGGCCAGAACGTTTACGTAGCTTTCAATCATGAAGAAGAGGTGTGGGTTGCGGCCTCGCAGGACGGAGGGCGCAGCTATACGCCGACGCGGGTGAATGCGGAGAGCCGTCCGGGATGGTCGCTGCTGGGCGCGGCAACGGTCGATCCGGTGGGCAATGCGTATCTGGCCTGGGCTTCCTACTCAAAGGCGGGAGGAGCGCGGGGCTCGGTGAATCTGTATGTGGCGAAGTCGGCGGATGCGGGCAAGACCTGGAATCCGACTCTGCTCGATGTTTCCGCGGCGGCGCCCGGCTGCGAGGACGAGGAATGCGGCGAGGGATTTTTGGGCGCGCAGATGGCGTTGACCTCGGATGCCGCCGGAACTCTTTACGCGCTCTGGAGCGCGGGCAGCGCGCCGCTCAAGCCGCAGCGCATTTATTTTTCGTCGTCGACCAACGGCGGCGAAAACTGGTTGCCGCGGGCCGCCGTTTCCTCGGCTGCAGCGGGCGCGGAACACGGTTTTCCCGCGATCGTGGCCGGGAACGCGGGCGACGTGCGGATCGCGTGGATGGATACGCGCAATACTTCTGGCAAGTCCCCATCTTGGAACACTTACTATCGAAGTTCGAGCAACGGCGGCGCCACTTGGGGAGATGAGATTCGGGTCTCAGGCTACGTGCCGGGCTATCGTTATATCCGCAAAGAAGGTTTCAGCTTTCCTTTCGGTGATTATTTCGGACTGGCGATCGACAACCACGGAGATACGCACGTGGTTTGGGGCGAAGGGATGAATTATCAGTCGCCGGGATCGATCTGGCACGCCAGCGGACGATAGACGCGGGCTTCCTAATCAACGTAGGAATATGATGTGATTTTTCAGTCCGTCAGCAGACCGCCGGTTAGGTCGCCCAACCGCTCGATGCGGTGTTCGCGGCAGTAGGCGGTCAAGTCCTCCACCAGCGTTTCGGTTGCCACTGGATCGAAGAAACTTGCGGTTCCCACCTGCACCGCGCTTGCTCCCGCCAGCATGAATTCCACTATGTCTGCCGGGTCGTGATTCCGCCCATGCCGATCACCGGAATTTTCACGGCGTGAGCGGCGTCGTAGACCATGCGCAGCGCGATCGGCTTGATGGCCGGGCCGGAGAGGCCGGCGGTTACATTGGCAATTCTTGGACGGCGCGTTTCCGCGTCAATCGCCATGGCGAGAAAAGTATTAACCAGGGAGATGGCGTCGGCGCCCGCTTCCTGCGCCACATACGCCATCTGCGCAATCGAGGTGACATTGGGTGAGAGCTTGACGATCACTGGACGCGCGGACACGCGCTTCGCCGTTCGCACCACTTCGTCAAGCAATAGCGGGTCGCTGCCGAACTGAATGCCGCCTTGCGCCGTGTTGGGGCAGGATACGTTGATTTCGTAGGCTGCAATCCCCTCGCCTTGATTGAGGATCTCGATTGTCTCCTCGTAATCGGCGCGGGCGTAGCCGAAAACGTTGGCGAAGACGACTACATTTTTCTTTTCGCGCAAGGCGGGAAGTTTTTCGGTGAGGAACGCCGGAGCGCCGATATTTTGCAGTCCGATGGCATTCAGCATTCCGGCAGCGGTCTCAAACAGGCGGGGCGGCGGATTTCCGGTCATCGGCTCCTTGGAGAGACCTTTGACGACTAATGCGCCGAGCCGGTCGAGATGCACGATGTCTTCGAATTCGACGCCATAGCCGAAGGTGCCGGAGGCGGCGATGATCGGATTCTTCAGCTCGATGCCGGCGAAGCTGACGCTCAAGTCGGGATGGCCGATGGGCGTCATTGGATTCCTCCATCTGTCGGACTGGCGGGAGAAGTTGTGGGCCGCGCCGATGACGGCGCAGTGGGGTGATGCGGCGGCTGCAGCGCCTCGGTCAGCACTCTTCCCGTGGCTTGCGCCGGCGCGTTGATTCCGAGCAAAGAGGCGAGCGTCACCGCGAGATCGACCGGCTCGGCGTGCGTACGGTAGGTCCCGGTCTGAAAGGCGAGTCCATAGAAGGCGAGCGGCACATGAGTATCGTACGAAAAAGGCGTCGCGTGATCGGTACCCTTTGGGATTCCGACTTGAAATGGATTGGGAACGCCGAGGACATACCATCCGCCTTCGGGCGAGTAGCTGTGGGCGTAACGGCGGCCAAGCTCGGTGTCTGGAATGGACGTTCCCAACCCAAGTCGGTATTTCGTGAAATATCCGGCGAGACCGATCTGTTTGAGGCTTCTCCCGCGCCGATCTCCGCGCCAGCTTCGTTCTCAATCCCCGCGAACGCATCTTCGTTGAGCCATGCGACGGGATAATCGAGATCGAGCACGTAGTCGGCTTTCTTGGCGTATTTTTTCGAGAGCAGGGAATTGATCTGATCGCGCAGCGCCTTCGCATCGAGATTGGCTGCGGGCAGGCGAAGAGTTTTTGCGAAATCAGGCAGAGGAGCGATGCCGTGGTCGGCGGAAAGCGCCATCCACACGTTGGCCATTCCGATCTGATGACCGAGGAAGTTGAAGAATTCCGCCAGACTGCGGTCGAGTTCGAGCGCCATACTGCGCATCTGCGGAGAGTCCGGCCCAACCTGATGGCCGAGAATATCGTTGGCAGAGAGGCTGATCACGAGCAGGTCGGTCGCCGGGCCCGCGCCCAGCTTCTCGTAGAGAACCAGTTCCTTGGCGAATTCGAGCTGGTAATCGTTGGCGAAGGGAGTGGAGCCGACAACCTCGTAGAAGCCGGCGGGCGATCCGTCTTTGCCGTTTCGCGGCGCAGTCGAGCCGAGGACGTTTCCTTCCCTGTCCTTCCACTCGCGGTTCCAGTATTTTTCCGCGCGTCTTTCCGAAGGACGCGTGCCGTTGAAATTTCGCACCCACTCGGGAAGGTCTGGACGGTAGTAGGTGGAGGTGATCCAGTCGCCGCTTTTTGGATCGATCCAGTAGGCGGCGTCTCCGGAAAAACCGGCCGGCAGTACGGCCGCGCGATCTTTCAGCGAGATGGCGAATACGCGGGCTTTGCCGCCCGTGGCCAGTTTCAACTCGTCGCCGAGCGTATCGCTCAACAGGTTGTGCGGCGATGCTCCGGGGGCGGCGCGGTCAGCGCTTATGCCGACCAGTTTTGTGGTGTCGTCTTCGACCGACGTTACCCGTTTCTTTTTCCGCGGGTCCCACCATTCGTTGGCCACGATGCCGTGTCCGCTGGTGTAGCTACCGGTGAAAAGTGTGGCGTGTCCGGGAGCGGTGCGGGTGTTGGCGTAGTCGTAATTGCAGTCAGTGAAATAAGCGCCGTGGTCAAGAAACTGGCGGAAGCCTCCGTCGCCGAACTGGTCGCGATAGCGCTCGAGGTAGTCGCCGCGGAACTGGTCGATCACGATGACGACCACGAGCTTGGGGTGGGCGTTGTAGGCGGACGCGAAAGTGGCTGGGATCGAGCCGAGCCAGATCAACGCCACGACCAGCGCCACGAGGAAACGGGGGAGTCTCATCGCGAGCTAGTTTACAGGAGAAAAGATGCTCGAACCGCAGAGATCGCAGAGGTCGCTGAGATTTTTTTGCAGGCGCTTCTCTGCGCGCTCTGCGTTCTCCGCGGTTCGAGCCTTTGATCGTCTGCCTCCACGAAATCGCGTTTTTCAGCTAAAGTTAAAGCAGAATGCTCGATCTGAATTTTGTTCGCGACCACCTCGCGCTGGTGGAAGAAAAACTGCGCCAGCGCGGAATGAATCCGGCGGAAGTTTTGAAAGACTTCCGGACCATCGATGCCGAGCGGCGCCAGGCTATCACGGCGGCGGAAACTCTGCAGGCGCGCCGCAACCGGGCTTCCGAGGAAATTGCCAAGCTGAAGAAGAGCGGGCAGGACGCCTCGGCGCAGATCAACGAGACCAAAGAACTGCGCGAACAGATTGCAGGAATCCGAAAAAAAGGCGGCCGAACAGGAAGCGCGCCTGCGTGAAATTCTGACTTCGCTTCCGAATCTTCCTCATGACAGCGTGCCGGTGGGCAAAAGCGCTGAAGAAAATGTCGAAGCTCGACGCTGGGGCACGCCTCCGCAGTTCGACTTCAAGCCCAAGCCGCACTGGGAGCTGGGCGAAGCGCTCGGAGTGCTCGACCTAGAGCGCGCCGCCAAATTGTCCGGCGCTCGCTTCGCTGTGTACTGGGCGCTGGGAGCGCGACTGGAGCGGGCTCTGGCCAACTTCATGCTCGATCTGCACACCGGAGAGCACGGATACACCGAGGTGCTTCCGCCCTATCTGGTGAATTCCGAGTCGATGTATGGCACGGGCCAGTTGCCGAAGTTTGCGCAGGACTTGTTTCGCGTGCCGCACGGGGAGAAAGATCTCTGGCTGATTCCTACGGCCGAGGTTCCTGTGACGAATCTCTATCGCGACGAAGTGCTGGATGCGGCGCGCTTGCCGGTTTCGCTGACCGCGTACACTCCCTGCTTTCGCAGCGAAGCGGGATCGTACGGCAAGGATGTGCGCGGAATAATCCGGCAGCACCAGTTTCAAAAGGTGGAATTAGTAAAGTTTGCGCGGCCCGAGACTTCGTACGATGAACTGGAGAAGCTGACCCATAACGCCGAGACCGTGCTTGCAGAAACTCGGCCTGCACTATCGCGTGGTCACGCTGTGCACGGCGGATATGGGGTTTTCCGCGGCGAAGACTTATGACATTGAAGTCTGGCTGCCGGGACAGAATTTGTTCCGCGAGATTTCTTCGTGCTCGAACTTTGAAAGTTTTCAGGCGCGGCGGGCGAATATTCGCTACCGTCCCGAGGGCAAGAGCAAGACGGAATTCTTGCATACGTTGAACGGCAGCGCTTTAGCGGTCGGGCGCACATGGGTCGCGATCGTGGAGAACTATCAGCAAGCCGACGGGAGTGTGCGGATTCCGGAGGCGTTGCAGCCGTATATGGGAACGGACCGCATTGTGGCGCGTGTCCCGTAGGGACGCGGTTCGCCGCGTCTCCCGCCGCGCGCCAGAGATGGTGCTAGCCGAGACGGGCAGGCCCGCCTGTACGATGCGGTAATCGGAGATTTGATATCCCATGAATTCCCAAATAAACTGGCAGCAACCCGAAGCCTCGACGGTGCCTGAAGGCGCCGTCTCTCCCATGGGCGCGATCTGGCGCACAATTCGCGGATATATTCTTTGGTCGTACGAGCGGGGCAGCCTGCACTACGACATCATGGTCACGCTGATTCTCATCTTTGTTTTCGTTTCGCCGCGTTTCATCAACTTCAAGGACAAGCCGGTCGAACGCAATCCACATCTCACCGGCGTGGTGGTGATTCCCGGAGAGCAGGGCGGCTTCATCTATCAGATCCAGGCATCGGCGGTGAACGCCACCGATGGTGGAGATATTCACCGCCAGTTGGAGAAGATCATTGAACCCATCTCCGGCGCGGTCAGCATTACCCGGGTCGATACGCGTTAAGGACGCCTCCGGACACCCGCAGAGTTACAAAGTCTGGGTGCAGAAAGATTAGGGCAAGGTTTCATGGTTTCAAAGTTTCAAGGTTTCAAAATCGCCGAATGAAAGTTGTGCTCAAAACCTGTGTGCTTGAGACTGTGGTGGTCGGCTTGCTGCTGACGGCCAACGCATGGTCGCAGAGCGATTCCGCGCTCGACAAGGTTCTCAAGCAGATGGACGTTGCCGCTCAATCGTTCAAGAGCGCCGAGGCGAGTTTCGTCTGGGATCATTACTATGCGGTCATCAAGGAAATCGACGAAACTGCGAGGCAGAACGGCAAGATTTACTTTCAGCGCGAAGGCAGCGAAGTACGCATGGCTGCCGACATCGTCGCGCCCGACAATGAATACATCGTTTATAGCGACGGCAAAGTCGAGCGGTACCAGCCCAAGATCGATGAAGTCAACGAATATATTCCCGGCAAGAATCGCAGCGACGTGGATAGCTTTCTGGTGCTGGGCTTCGGCGGCGGCGGGCACGATTTGCTCAAGTCTTATGACGTGAAGTTGCTGGGGTCCGAGACCGTCAACGGCGTCGCAGCCGAGAAACTGGATCTGATTCCGAAGTCCGAGCGTTTTCGCAACAATATCGCGCGCATTCTGCTCTGGATCGACCCGGCCCGGGGAATTTCGGTGCAGCAGCAATTGTTCGAGCCCGACGCGAAAGGCGGATCGGCCGGCGACTATCGTCTGGCAAAATATTCGGACATAAAAATCAATCAAAAACTTCCGGAGAATGTGTTTAAGCTTAAAACCACGAAGAAGACCAAGTTTATCTCGCCACAAGGATAGGTTTTGCGGCGGCAGGTCGGGCAAAATCGAATCCAACAGAAACAAGCTGAAAAAGACCGGCTCCGGCGATATACTGCACAAAGACCTTGGAAAGTAGAGTGCTCATGGCCAAAGTGTTTACCATCACCGTTCCGCCCGATTTGTCGCGCAAGAAGCGCGAACGCACCGCCGACCCTCGCTATGTGGACGGCCAGAAGATGCTGGTGGAAGCGATGAAATATCTGGCGCAAGCCGACCCCGTGGCCAATCGCGAAGCTGTCGAACTGCTCTCCGAGCACGTCCGCACCCGTTTCCGCATGACCGACTCGCCGCTCAGCTAGAAGTAGAACTTCAAAGCAAATTGAATAACGCGCGGCCCCCGATAATACGGCGAATTGGAGGGCGTATTGTCGAACGTGGCTTGGCCAAAGAAACTGCTGCCACCCAACGCCCCACTGCCCAAACTGGGTCCGTAGAATTGAACATGATTGAAGGCATTGAAGAAGTTGGACTGGAATTGTAGCGACTTGCTCTCCGTGAGCTGGAAGTTCTTCATGACCGAGATATCCCAATTGTTAATTCCCGGTCCACGCAACACGTTCCTTCCCATGTTGCCGTAAGTAAACAGGGGCACACCTCCTTGAGTCAGGCCGATGCCCGGAACGAAGGGTTGGCCCACCGGCTGCCCTACGGAACATACCAGATTCATCGGATTGATCAGAAAATTTCCAGTGGTTGGGCCCGCCAGACAACTCCCATGGATACCATCCGGGTCTGGGCTGAATGTCCGTATTTGTCGCGGGTTCTTGAAGACCTGGATCGGTCCGACCACATCGGGCCGGTCCAGTCCTTCTTCCGATTCACTGGCTCCGTTGCTGGAGTAGAGAGTGTATGGGTTCCCCGACTGAAACGAGGTAATCGTAGAGACCTCCCATCCCCCGAGGAGCTGTTTCACGAGACCGTTCGCGTTCTTGCCGATGGGGATTTGCCATAGCGGGCTTAATACCAGGCGGTGGGTGGCGTCAAAATCGGCCAGGCCCCTGTCGAACGCCGGATCCAGGGAATTTGTGTACGCTGACGAACGCGCCCGGAAGCCCGAGGTCTGGTCAATTGTTTTTGCCAGCGTATAAGCGACTCTGAATCCCAGACCATGATTCATTCTCCGGTCCACGGTGACCTGAAACTCATTGCTCGACGAACTACCCTCACTGACGTTGGTGATGATCTGGGTGGCGCCGAGGGGAATAAGGTCCGCATTACAATTTGCCAGAGGGCGCGCACAATCCGGGACGATGGCACTAACCGGATTCTCGCCAGCTGCTACTGCTGCCTGGTATTGGCCGATCAAGCTGTTGGGGTTGCTGCTGCTGCCGATTTCAGGGTTGTTCAGGTAGAGGCCGCTGATAGCCTTCTTGCTCAGACTGCCTACGTAAACCGCCTCTACCATGGTGTCTTTCGTAAGTTGGTATTGAAATCCGTAATTGAAGTTCTCCGCGTAGGGAGTCCGGAACTGAGGGGTGACCACAAATGCAAAAGGAATCGCGGGAGTAAAGAATTGTCCCAAGTGTCCCCCGGCGATGAAGGGATAGGGATTGGAGTACCCCGTGGTTGCGGTCTGAAAAGGATCCGCCGAGTAAGAACCGTTGATGGGAACCAAACATCCAGGTGCGGCGAGCGCCGCTGTTGTGAAACACGGATAGTTATTCGCCACATATCCAAACGGAGCCTGTCCTCCGAACTGCAGGTTCAGCGCTCCATCTTCGATGTCGTAGAAAATCCCAAAGCCGCCGCGCATCACCAGCTTGCCGCTGCCCAACATATCCCAGGAGAACCCAAATCGTGGCGCAAAGTTCCTATAGTCGGGAGAGACCAACCCGCGATTCGGCGTCCCGGGATCGCCCGCATACAGGAAATCGGGCGGAGAGGACGGATAGAGTGTCGATTGTTGCCCCGGGAACCAACCCTGAATCTGGTTACGCGGATCTTCCTGTGGCGAGTTGTATTCGTATCGCAGGCCGTAATCGAGACTCAAATTCTTCGTGATCTTCCACGCATCCTGTGCGAAGAAATAGAGTTGATGAGTTCTGATGCCATAGATTGCGCTCGAAAACTGATAGTAGTTGTCGGTGAACCCGCCAACGAAATCCGCCAAAGCGTTGCCCGTGTTCGTGTAATAGGTCCCGTAGTCGAACGATCCGTTGTTGTAAAAGTCGTAATGGAAGTTGTTCCGTACCCACCGGAGATCGCCTCCAAACTTCAGAGAATGTTTCCCTCGGGTCCAGGAAAAAGTATCCTGGTACTGGAATGTGACATCATGAATCTTGGTTGGGCCCTGCGGTGAAGGGCCGAGATTGAAGGCGCCCGAGACCGAAATTAAGGGGGGTGCAGTCCCCTTGGGATCGTCCGGGGTCACGGTTAGAAATCCGAGAGCTGACGGCGAGGTCGTGTCCTGTGGTACCGCGTCGAAGGTTGCGACTCGATCAGCCGAGAATCGCAGCTCATTGAGCATGGTCGGAGAAATGGTACGGGTCCAGCTGATCGACCCGGTTTGATAGCGCTGGCTATTGGTAAAGCCCGACCCCACAGGTACGTCTCCCCCGGTGGACGCGCCTTTTACGACCTCGAACGGAAAAGTTTGCGGCTGGTCATCGAGAATGTAAAACGCTGACAGCGTATCTTTAGTGGAGAGGTTGTAGTCATAGCGGAAAATAAACTGATCTTCCTGCAAGCTGGCCACGGGATCTTCCACCAAGCCATTGGTCCCGTAATTCGGCAGCGGCAGGAAGTCTTTCATGTACGTCGCCATCACCGTATCAACCGGCACCTGGTTGTTGGGGAAATAGCCGCTCGCATTCGCGCCTGTCGGATCAACCAGCGGGGTTGTGAGGGCGCTGAAATCGCCAGTTCGTTCCGCCGGAGTCAATACCGCCAGGACCCCGGGATTTTGCCCTTCCCCCCGCCGCGCGCCCTGATAGGAAGCAAAGAAAAACATCTTGTCCTTCCTGATCGGGAAGCCGACGGTGCCACCGAATATGTTGTATCTGAAGATCGGAGCCTGCCCCAGGAAATAGTCGCTGGCATCGAGCGCGGTGTTGCGAAAATAATCGAACAGGTCGCCGTGGATGGCATTGGTACCGGACTTAATCACCTGATTCACGATTCCGCCCGACGTGCGCCCATACTCCGCTTCGTAATTGTTGGTGATAATCTTGAATTCGGCGACCGAGTCGGGATTGGGATCCACCACCATATTGTTCCCGAGGAAATCGTTGTTATCGGCGCCATCGAGTAAGAACGTCATCGACTCCGAGCGCTGCCCGCTCACCGAAAACGGATTGTTCGAACCGTCATCCTGGTCGGGAGCGAATGTGCCTGCTTGCAGCAGGCCCAGTTGCATGGTGTCGCGCGCGGCCAGCGGCAGGTCTTGAATGCGCTGCGTGGTCTCGACTTTGCCCAACGTGGCGCTCACGGTGTCGATTTGCGTGACGTCGCCTTGCACTTCCACCACCTGGCTCATGGCGCCGATCCGCAGTGCGACGTCGAGTCGCGCATTCTGATTAATCTCCAGCGTGATCCCCTTGCGCAGGTACTTTTCAAAATTCTGTTTCTCAACCGCAAGCTCATAGGCCCCTATCGGTACAAGCGTGAACAGGTAGCCGCCGTCCTTGTCGGTGGTGGTGCTGCGCGCGATGTTGGTGCCGAAATTTTTCAGAGTTACCTTCGCGCCCATCACTACCGCGCCCGAGGAATCTTTGACGGTGCCCATCAGTTCGGCTGTGGCTTGCTGGCCAGCGGCTTGGTTCGCGTCCAGGAAGACCACCGAGAGCACGATGCAGATGGCAGCGGATAGAGCAATGCGGGGGAAGCAGACAGTGTTCATTGGGACCTCACAGAAAGTTGGGCACAAATATTGCACGTTGCCTTCCGCTAAAACAAGCATGAAAATGCATTAACTTAGCGAGGTGTGACTGTGCGTCACCTTCTATTTTTTGAATTTTTCGCTACGGTAAATTGAAAAATCGGAATTTCAGGATCGCAATTCAGATTGCCGCCGCCCTGTCACGTTTTGCAAGAAAGGCTGCTGCACAGAGGATCACCACGGGATAGCACTCCAGCGTGTAGCGCGGTTCCGGATTTTCCATGGTGCCAAGAAATGCCGAGCGCACCAGCAGGAAGGTGACCAGCAATCCGGCCCAGCGAATTCCTGACGGCCTGCGAGCCAGCCCCAATAGCGCGGTTCCCACGTAAGCCACGCCCAGCAAGCCGAAACCAACCGCCATGACCGACAGATCCGTGTCGTCATTGAATTCCCACCAGCGCACGTCGGGAGGAAGGATTTCGGTTCGCGGACGCAACCACATGTCTGCGACGCGGAGCACGGGGAGCAGAAAGTAGTAGCGAACGGGATGGGCGCGAACGCGTTCTGCCGCGATTTTGCCGAAGCGCGCGTCCAGTTCCGGCGTGATGTCCTGCAAGTCGTTGAAGTCCGCGATGACGGCCAGTGTCGCCTGTTTTTGCGCCGGGTTGGAGTCATCGATGGCGCGCGACGGCAGTTTCGCTGGATCAATCTTGCCGTCGGGGACGCTCCAGTAGATTTCTTCCACCGACGCGTAGTCGATCATCCAGGTTTTGACCCAGCGAATGAAACCACGGGGGATTAGTTCATCGGCGTCGTTGGCGTAGCGTGGAGCCAGCGGTTGGAAACGATGAAGGGTGCGAAAATTACGAATCGTCCACGGGACAAGCGGCGCCAGGGCTAATGCCGCGACGATGACTCCCGCCACTAGGACATCCGCCAGGTTTTTCTTCCAGGCGTTGTTCTTGGCGAACAGATGCTTCCCCGCTAACACGCCCAGATAAAGCCCGACCGCTGACAGAAGGAGACCGCCATCGGGACGCAGCATGATGCAGACCGCAATCGCGGCTCCGGTTGCTGCCCAGAGCTTGCGGGAACTCTGGCCGAGAGCCTGCCCCGAGACTGCCGAGGGGACGCGCGCCTCCGCATAGATTCCAGGTCCACCGCGATACATTCGATTCAGCGCGGCGACCGCGCAATCGAGAGCGAGCGCGGTAAAAAAGATCGACAAAGTCTCGGTGAGTTCGGCCGCGGTATAGTTCGCCAGGAATGGACAGAGCGCCGCCGCGACAAATGCAATTCTTGCGGCGCGCCCGGAAACCGCCCGGCGGGTAAGGTCGGCAACGATCAGGCAGGTAGCCAGGTCCACCAGGATCTGGGTGAGGAGCACTGCTTTCAAGTTGCCGGGTCCAAACAGGAAGAAGATTGCCGCCAGAAAAGCAGGATACCCGGGCAGGCGCGTGTCGGCCGGCATGACTTTTGTTCCTTGCTGACCATTTACCGTTACCGTCTGTCCATAGATGCCGTGCTGCAGCCAGTTGGTGGCGAGGTCGGCGTAAACGCGCGAGTCATCCGTGACCTCCGGGAAATACACGAAGAAAGATAGTCGCAATGCCAGGGCGGCCAGTGTGGCGCCAAGGAAAAAACCACGATGTTCCCGGATCAGCCTGAGCACGTTGGGAATATATCGCGAATTCCGCGTTTTCCTCCACGGATCTCGGAATGGCGAACGGCGATTCCGGTCCGGACCAACAGGAAATCCACGGACCAGAGAGCTGGGACCCGAGGCCGGAGAACTGGGTTTGACCCCCTGCGCCTCTCACCATAGGATGAAGTGACACACTACGAAATGGCGAAACAGGTTTTTCACGATCCTTTGCAAGCGCGCTGGAAACGGATTCGCCGCGTTGTCGACGCGGCCGCCATCGCTTTTTCTTTACTGGTGATCTTTTTTATCTACAGCGCTCTGCGCAGCGAGCCTTTGCCCGATCTTTCCTGGCTTACAGAAAAAAGGCCTTACCACGCTCTGAAAGAAAAAGAAAAGGCGAAAGCGCGCGAGAAACGCCGCCTGGCCACGCTGGCGCGCACCGGACACCGCCATCAGGCCCGTAAAGCTCCTTCGCAACTCACGCTGAATTCAGAGCAGGGAGTTCGGGCCGCGTTCTACGTCTCCTGGGACGCGGCCAGCTTCTCCTCCTTGCGCGAGTATGCGCGCCAGATTGATCTGCTCTTCCCCACGTGGCTGCAAGTTCTCGGTGCGGACGGCCATCTGCAAGGCACCGATCCGGAAACAAACGCCATGTTTGACGTGATTCAAGGGCAAAGGGTCCATAGGGTTGACGACAGGGTCATGCCCTTTCTGAAGGCGGAAGACACCGACATGGAAGTGATTCCGGTGGTGCAGAACTTTGACGGCACCGACTTTATGCCGGGGATCAGTGATTTTCTGATGAATCCGCAAGCGCACGCCAGGTTTCGCCGTGAGATCGGAATGTTTCTTGCCTCCGATCATTATCGGGGTCTGATGGTCGACTTCGAATCCTTCCCCAAAAAAGCGCAACCCGGATACGTGGCCCTGTTGAATGAACTCTCGTCTGACCTGCATGCCAAGGGGATGAAGTTGTACGTCAGCGTCCAGGTGCGCAATGCGGATTACGATTACAAGGCCATTGCGTCCGCCGTGGATGGCGTCGTCATCATGAACTACGACGAGCACTATCCCGGCGGACCCCCCGGCCCCGTCGCTTCGCAGGACTGGTTCACCGACAACCTTGACGCTGCGCTCGAAGAGATTCCGAAAGAGAAGCTCATCTGCGCCATCGCGAATTACGGATACGACTTTGTCGAGCGGCCCAAAACAGGCAAGCTTCCACCTGGAGTGGCCGACAAGACCGTTTCCGTGCAGGATGCCTGGCTGGGAGCGCGCGATTCCGAAGAAGACATTGATTTCGATGGCGATGCGCTCAACCCACACTTCAGCTATCGCGACGACGGTAACTTCCGCCACGATGTCTGGTTTCTCGATGCCGTGACTGCCCTGAACCAGATGCGTGCCGCCCAGAGCGTCGGCATCCAGACCTTCGCCTTGTGGAGACTGGGCGCGGAAGATCGCTCACTATGGCGCGTGTGGGACATGCCCGGGGAAGCGAATGCTTCGGATCGATTGAAAGACGTCCCTCCCGGCCAGGACGTTGACATGGAGGGCGAAGGCGAAATCCTGCACATCGAGGCGAAGCCTGCCGACGGCGAGCGCGATCTGAGCATAGACAAGCAGACCGGATTGATCGACAACGAAGAGTTCAAGAGTCTGCCCCAGCCTTATCGTGTGGCGCGCTACGGCGCCAGCAAGAACGAACTCGCCATGACCTTCGACGACGGTCCCGATCCGGAGTGGACGCCGAAAATTCTCGATATCCTGAAACGCGAGCGCGTGCCGGGAACATTTTTCCTCATCGGAATCCAGGCGGAGAAGTTCAGCGGTCTGACCAAACGCATCTACGACGAAGGTCACGAAATCGGGAACCACACCTTCACTCATCCCGACATCAGCTCGATTGGCTCCGGTTACATGAAGGTGGAGCTGAACCTGACCGAGCGATTATTCGCCAGCGAACTGGGCATTCGCACCACGCTGTTCCGTCCTCCGTACTCGGTCGATGCGGAACCCGACACTGAAGACGAGGTGCGGCCGCTCGAACTCACGCAAAGCCTCGGTTACATCACCATCGGCAATAAGATCGACACCCGGGACTGGAACGACGAGCCCGCGCTCTCGCCCCTGCAAATCGCCGCTCGCGTGCTCGACCACCTGCCGCCGTGCAAGGCGAACGATACCCAGTGCGGCAACATCATTCTCATGCACGATGGCGGCGGCAACCGGGAAAGAACGGTGCTAGCCCTCCCGCTGATTATCGACGGCGCGCGCGCCCGCGGATTTGAATTCGTTCCCGTCTACAAGTTGATGGGCAAAACGAAAGCGGATGTCATGCCGCCGCTTCCCGCCAACGAGTATTGGTCCGCCCGCCTGAATTGGATCGGTTTCGGGTTCTTCAGTGCGACCATGATGGGCATCACGATCATCTTTTTCCTGGGTGACATCCTGATGACCGGACGCCTGATTTCGGTGGGCGTTCTCGCCATCTACGATCGTCTGCGCTCCCATGTCTATGGAACTCCCGAGCAGATTGCCGCCTACCGGCCGCGGGTCGCGGTGCTCATCCCCGCCTATAACGAGGAGAAGGTCATCGAACGCACCATCCAGGGCGCGCTCGACTCGGACTATCCCAACCTGCGCGTGGTCGTCATCGACGATGGTTCGACGGATCGCACGCTGGAAATTGTCCGCCGAGCGTTTGCCGGCGAGGAAGCGGCCGGCAAAGTATGGATTCTTACCAAGCCCAACGGCGGCAAGGCCGAGGCGCTGAACTTTGGACTTGAGCACATCGGCGATGCCGAGATTTTCGTCGGCATCGATGCCGATACCATCATCGCGCCCGATGCGATCGTCCGCATGGTGCCGCACTTCCTCAACCCGAAAGTTGCAGCCGTGGCCGGCAATGCCAAGGTTGGAAACCGTGTAAACCTGTGGACGCGCTGGCAGGCGCTCGAATACATCACCAGCCAGAATTTCGAGCGGCGGGCGCTCAACACCATGGGCGCGGTGAGCGTGGTGCCGGGCGCAATCGGCGCCTGGCGCACGGAAATGGTTCGCGAAGCGGGTGGCTTCCATGTGGATACCGTCGCCGAAGATGCCGACCTGACGATGGCACTCCTGCGCAACGGCTATCGCGTGGAATACGAAGACCTGGCGCTCGCCTTCACCGAGGCTCCCACGACTGCGAGCGCACTTATGCGGCAGCGCTTCCGCTGGTCATTCGGAATTCTGCAGGCCATCTTCAAGCATAAGGGCGTCTTCGCGCGCAAAGGCGCATTGGGTCTCGTCGCGCTTCCGAACATCCTTATCTTCCAGATTCTGCTTCCGCTGGTCTCGCCTTTCATCGATGTGATGTTTGCCGTCGGCGTGATCTGGTACTTCATCCAGAGACACTTTCATCCTGATTCCACCGACCCGGCCAGCTTTCAGCGGCTGCTGGTTTTTTTCTTCGCGTTCCTGGTGATTGACTTCATCGCCTCGGCGATCGCCTTCGCCTTGGAGCGTCGCCAGCCCGAAGCCCGCGAAGACGCCTGGCTGCTCAGCCAGGTCTGGTTGCAGCGCTTCGCCTATCGGCAGGTATTTTCCATCGTCCTGTTTCGAACCTTGAAGCGTGCCATTCAGGGCCGTCCGTTTGCCTGGGACAAACTGGATCGCACCGCCGCCGTGAAGTATGTACCGGCCGAGCGCCGGGATTCAGTCAAAGTCTGAAGTGTAGAGCGGGCCCCTCGCCCGCTAAATGCAGCCAGAATAGGGGGTCAGAAATCCACTCCTCGTCTACACCTGGATCCACATCGACTACGTGGTGGAAGTCATCCTCGAAGCCTGGAAGAAGCGCGAGCAGATTCACGCCATCAAGCTAAGCTACGAGGCCCCGTTCCTGCGTCACTTCACATCGCATCAAGCAGCCTCAAGCGCCGCGCCGCGCTAGCGTGCGAATCCGAATACCGCGAAATATCCGATCGTGTAAAGGACCACAGTCGCATCCATCGCTGCACCGGCCTTGAAACCCTGTGCGTAGGAGTGAGTTCCGTTGGCCACAACCAGATAAACCATGAAGGCTTTTTCAAGTAGGCTATAGATCAGAATCGGCTTCCGCCATTCGACTTTAAATGCAGCGACGATCATGAAGACGCCCATCAGGCCCACAATGATGCCCCAGTGTTGGGTGATGATCGTGTAGTCCGGGACAAACGGGATTTTCCCGGCGGTTTCCGTTGCCCACCGGGGCCAAAAGGCGTAGAGACTTGCGAAAGCCGTTCCAATCCCAGTAATGACAAAGAACGGTCGGAAGGTAAGATCGAAAAAGCGTTTCATCGGCTCCCCTCTGTCGGATTCTGAGCTTGGAACCCCTGTTCTAGGCAGTCCCGCCGCCAATAGCCAACACCAATTTTCTACGGCTGGCGCGCTGGGCCGATTTGCGGCGCACGTACCGGCTTGGCCATGCCGTAGAAAATCACCACGCCCTGGCCGCCGCAGCGGGTCGAAAGCGCCTCGCTGGGCGTACCGATACAGCTTTCGATGTCCTGCCAGTTGTTCATCGCCCACACGTTGCCAGCCGGATCGATGGCGACATCGGTCTGCATCTGCAGGCCTCCCCCCACGTAGCCGCCGGGCGGTGAAATCTGGTCACCAGTTTTCATGCCGGGTGGGCAGTTCTCGGTGCGCACGCCGCACAGCTCCACGATCGGGCTGCTAGGCATGGCGAAGTTGGAGATCCAAATATTGTCGTTGCCATCCACCGCTACTGCCCAGGGGCCAGGTAGCCCGCCGCCCGTGTACGGCGAGCCCGGATATGCTGTGCCGTCCGGCCGCAGGAGCGTGACGCTGCCACCGTCGCGTCCTCCTTTCTGCTGGGACATGGTCTTCGCCATAAAGTCCGTGGCCGACTCAAGCCCCTCGGCCTTCAGGTGTACCCCCAGTTCGGCAAAATGGGCCAAGCCCAGCGGCCCACTGCCGAACCGGTTAGTGACCCACACGTTGCCCTGGCTGTCGATGCCAAGACCGCTACTGCTGAATCCGGACTTGAAGTGCTCGACCTTGCTGGGATCAGACGCGAGGAAGCGCGTGACGTGGTCGATGCCCCCATTGGATACCCAGATCCGGTCTTGCTGGTCGATGCCGAGGTGAAATGGTGCCTTGAACGACTTGCACGGTTCCGCATTGTCGCCCTCGCAAACAATCCGGCCCTTGCTGATATCGCCCTTGGGGAAATAGACGAGTTGGTCCTTCATTATGCCCAGCGCCCAGACATCTCCGCTGGGAGTGACGATGATGCCCTGCATCAGCCCGAGCCGGCCATCGAACGTGATTCCCCCCGGCGGCGTCAGCGGCTTTCCGTTTTTGTCGAATACCGCAATCGCCTTGGCACCGTAGGTGCTAAACCAGGCATTGTCCTTGGCATCCACCGCCAAGCCGAAGGTGCCTCCTTCCATTCCGCCGCCCACGAAACCAGTGGTGATCGGCGAAAGCGGACGGCCGTTGGGCGCGAACTTGGTCGCATTTCCTTGCCACAACGAGTCCTGTCCCTGCCAACCGATGGTAAAGTTGTCGCCGACCCAGAGGTTACCTTCGCTGTCGAACATGGCCTTGCCGCCCGCGCGATACCCTCCACCATCAAACTTGAGCGGCAGCACCCAAGCGCTGGGTGCGAAGTTTAAATAAGGCATGTAGGGAACCGGGCGAAGGTTCTTGCCCTGCGGAACCGGATACAAATAGTTCAGCAAACCATAGAGCTTCTCAGGCTGAAACCACGGGTAACGCGCTATGGACTCCGCTGCCGCCAGAGTGTCCTTTGGGTAAGCGCCGTGGGGGACGTCGCAGCAGAGAACAGACTGCTGCACGCGTCGGACTTCACCAGAGTGACGCAACCGGAGAGTACGTCGGCCAATGTGGCGAAGTTGGCCATTGTAGGCGTCTGGCCGCTGTTGAGCGGGTCTTGAATTGCTCCACCCCATCCGCCTGTCTCAAGGTCAACGAAGTTGGGCACGTTACCCGCAGCGATGCGCAGGCCAAGTGCTTGACCTTTGATCGCGGGCCCGTCGAGAAATTGCGCGTGCGTCCACACCGACGCCACGGTCGTCATCTCGTTGATGACCACACTAGCCGGAGGCTTGCCGCCGACAACTGTCATCAGTGCGATGGCCGAGTTATCGCCGCCCCTGTTGGCTGTCGGTTCGCCACCTGTCGCCACCAGATACAGAATGACGTCCGCTGCGACGCGCTTACACGAACTTCAAACCTGCCATCGTTCCCGGTCTTGGTCTGCGCGAGTTGCTTGGGCGCGTCCGCGCTCGCAGCCCACAAAGTTACGGTAGAGTTGGCAACTGGGCGCCTCCGCCCAGAACCTGACCTTCAAGGATCTGGGCAGCGGAAGCTGATGCAACCGCGAAAGCAATGGAGACGGCAAGCGCTCCCAGCGTGATTGATCGACCGATCATTCTCAGATTCATTGTCATTTTCCGCATCTTTCTATCGCAATTCCAGCGCAGGCGTCTATGTTTGGGAACTGTCATTTGTCGCAGTGGGCAACAACCTCAGTAGGTGATGGCCATTCGCCACAGGAAACCCCGCGCCGCGCCCGTCGCTGACGTTCCTTATCACGCAAGAGCCCCTGGAATTTTTCATCACGATCAGTCAGTGAGTGCCATCACATACGCACAACCCGCCGAATGCAATAATGGCCATGTGAATGGAGTAGGGAAACGGAGCGCTGATCAAAGAAGACGGGCCTCGAAGCTGCCCCAAAGCCATTTTGATCGGAATTTGAGAGCTAAGTCCTTATTCCTGAATTATTTTGGAGTTAAGTCCTTTGTATTCTATTATTTTGGCGAAATGGGGGGGGTGGGGGGTACAAAATCAGTAGACACTAGGACAATTTTCTCCTTCGCCACTAATTAAATAGAAACGAAGCAATGCGAGCAACAAGAAACATGGAAGTCAAAAACACCACGGCCGAGAACGCGGATTGTATCGCGCCTGCTTGCCACTCCCGTCGGTGTAAAATCAAGCGTCGCGATCATCCGCGCTAACATCCAATATACGTCCCGAAAGGATCCCTAATGGCAACCATGGAAGCCCCACCCCGCCTGCAAATCCGCCTGCACGAAGGCGCGTTCAAGAATGAGACGTTTGTCGATTTCACCAAAGAAGAGAACGTGCGCAAGATGCGCGCTGCCATCGAGAAAGTGCGTGGCCAACTGGGCCGCGAGTATGACCTGATCATCGGCGGCAAGCGCGTCAAGACCTCCGACAAGATCCGCTCCATCAATCCCGCCAAGCCTTCGGAAGTGGTCGGCATTCACCAGAAGGCTGGCAAGGAGCACGTCGAGCCCGCCGTGCAGGCGCGCTTCGCAAGCTTTTGGCCACTGGAGCCATACTTCGGTCGAGGAGCGCGCGTCGCTTCTGTTCCGCGTGGCCGATGTGATGCGCGAGCGCAAGCTGGAATTCATGGCTTGGCTGGTGTTCGAAGTTTCGAAGAACTGGTCCGAGGCCGATGCCGATATCTCCGAGACCATCGATTTCTGCGAGTATCTATGCGCGCGAGGCGCTGCGCTTCGCGAAGGCCGACACCGTCCGGTGCAACTGCCGGGCGAGCGCGATACGCTGAGTTACATTCCGCTCGGCGTCGGCGCGGTGATTCCGCCGTGGAACTTCGCCTGCGCCATCATGGCGCGGCATGACCCTGGCTTCGATCGTCAGCGGCAATACGGTCGTGCTGAAGCCGTCGAGCGATTCGCCGACGATTGCGGCGAAGTTCGTGGAACTGCTTGAAGAATGCGGCTTGCCCGAAGGCGTGGTGAACTTCTGTCCCGGAGGCGGCGCGACCTTCGGCGACGCGCTGGTGGCGCATCCGAAGATTCGCTACATCGCTTTCACCGGCTCGCGCGAAGTCGGATTGCACATCAACCAGACCGCCGCGCAGCAGCAGCCGGGCCAGCTCTGGATCAAGCGCACCGTGCTCGAAATGGGCGGCAAAGACGCCATCATCGTTGACGCCGATGCCGATATCGACTCCGCGGTCGAAGGCGTGGCGCAGGCCGCTTTCGGCTTCCAGGGCCAGAAGTGCTCGGCCTGCTCGCGCGCCATCGTCGACGAGCGCGTTTATGACAAGTTCCTGGAGAAACTGAAAGCGCGCGTCGAGCGCATCACCGTCGGCGATCCCACGCTGAACCCGAACATGGCTGCGGTCATCAACGAAGGTTCGATGAACGACATTCTGCGCTATATCGAGATCGGCAAGAAAGATGGACGCCTGATCACCGGCGGCGCGCGCGCCACCGACGCCAGCGAAGGCGGTTACTTCATTCAGCCGACCGTGATTGCCGATATTCGCGCCGAAGTCGACGCTGGAGCAGGAAGAGATTTTTGGGCCGGTGCTGGTGGTGATCAAGTCGCGCAACTTCGACCATGCGCTGGAGATCGCCAACGATACCGAGTTCGGCCTGACCGGCGCGGTCTACTCCAGTTCGCGCGAGAAGCTTGATCGCGCGGTGCAGGAGTTCCACGTCGGCAATCTCTACCTCAACCGCAAGTGCACGGGAGCGATGGTGGGCGCGCATCCCTTTGGCGGCTTCAATATGTCGGGCACCGATTCGAAGTCGGGCGGCCCGGACTATCTCTACTTGTTCACGCAAGCGAAGAGCGTCGGCGAAAAGATCTCGTGATCTGACAACAAGAGATCCGCCTTTATGGCAACGCCTTCTATTCTTGTCGCAACGTGGGAGAACGGGCTATTCAGCGTCACTGGAAAAACAGTCCGTCAAGAACTCGCCGATAAGCCGGTTCGCGGTCTGGCGGCCGATGGAGAGGGAAGAGCGCTCGCAATTGTTGGCGGGCATTCGCTCCGTCGTCGATCCTCTGATGGCGAATGGACTGAGATAGCAAAAAGCGATTTCCAGCTTTCATGCTGCGTAGCAATTGGAAAAGTTGTCTTCGTCGGAACCGACGACGCACATATTCGTGCGCGTTGATCCTGACGGTACGCAAAAGCACCTGAAGGGTTTTGACTCCGTCGCGGGCCGAGACAAGTGGTACGCAGGATCGGCGATCGTCGACGGCAAGCGAGTGGGACCGCCGCTTGGAATTCGTTCCATCGCGGCGACATGCGATGGCGCCGTGCTTCTGGCCAACGTCCATGTTGGTGGAGTTCCACGATCAACCGACGCCGGCTTAACTTGGCAGCCCACGATCGACATCGATAGCGATGTTCATCAGGTATGTGCCCATCCAATCCGGCCCGATATCGTGATTGCGGCTGCGGCGGTGGGTCTGTGCATTAGTCGGGATGCTGGAGCGACATGGACTATCGAACAGCACGGACTTCACGCGCATCATTGCTCTGCCGTTGCTTTTGGGAGAAACGACATTTTCGTGTCAGCATCCACCGACCCTTTTGCGGCGCAAGGCGCAGTTTATCGACGGCCGATCGACAGCAACGGTCCACTACAGCCTTTGGCAGGAGGCATGCCGAAGTGGATCGACGGCAAAGCCGATACCAACTGCATCGCTACTCGAGACTCAATGGCCGCTTTGATCGACTGGTCGGGACGCCTTTACGTGTCGCATGACGATGGAGACACCTGGTCGTGTCCATCGGATCGTCGCCTAGCCGCCCCCAGCGGGCTTCACATCTGTTGAGCTCGCCACGTCACCTCTGGCAGCTCAATTGGGCCTGATCCTAGTTACTGATTCCCGCGCTCTGCGGCGGTAGCGGGATGGCCGCTGCTGCCGTGGCTGCCGCTGCCTCATTCAGGATGCGATGGTGAATGGTGAACAGGGCCAGTTCCAGACGGTCCGAGACGCCGATCTTGTCGTAGACGTTGCGCAGGTAGTTTTTGATCACCTGCTCGGTCGTCCCCAACTGGGTGGCGATTTCCTTGTTCTTGTATCCCTGAACGATGAGGGCGACGATGCGCAGTTCCTTGGCCGTCAGACGGTCACGGACGCGCAGCCCGACCATATCGTTTTCGGTCAGTTCGCTGGGCACCGCCATGTCCTGCACCCAGTTTTCGCCCCGAGCGATCTTGCGGACACAGTCGACCAGCGCGGGGCTGGTAACGTTACGGTAGACGACGCCGTGTGCGCCCGCCGCCATGTAGCGCTGCGCGCTCTCGCCGGTGTCAGCAAGCACGACCACACGGGTCTTGTTCTTGTTGGCAGCCGCGAGGACGGAATTAAAATCGGAGTGAAACCCTCCGGCAATGATGAGGACCGCGGCGCGAAATTTGTCGAGCGCCATGAACATCTGCTCGGCAGTTTGCGCCTGGGCCACAATGCGCATTTCGTCTTCTACGGCCAGTACCTTGGCGATGCCAGCTCGAAAGATCGCCTGATTGTCAGCCAAAATAAGTTTCAGCATGGATCCCGCTCCCCGGTTAACTGTTGCGAACGAATTCGTAAGAATCAATTACGCAAGCGACGCCCCGGCTATCTCCCGATGCGGCGCTGGCATTGGGCTCATCGGTCCGCACTACGCGGCCGCGGCACTGAATCACAACATCTTCCTTGCCTCCGGTTACTTCCGGCGGCAGGGTAATCTCAAACTCTACTGGTGAGCCGACCTCGAGCGATGCGTCGGCGCGGATGTATACACCGGCGGCACTCAGATCCCCGGTCATGCCGCTGTGACTGTCACCCGCGGTATCTTCCCTATGAATCTTGATCGGCAAATGCAGCGGAAACCTTTTCCCGGTACGCGCTTCGGACACGACTCCTCCTCTTACCTCTTCTGTCGCTTTGTGCTTCAAAAGCAAAGGCAGAAAGCCAAACCAGAAAGCCAGGGCAGAAGGCCAAAACAGAAAACCACGAAATTCCCAGCCCACAGCCTGACGAGCAGCTAACGGGGTTATATCACGGAAAATACCCCAAAAGAAGCCCTGATTACCTAAGTAATACCACTAGGAACTAGGCAGGTGCCTAAGCCCGGTGCCGGACCCGAACCCGAAACGGCCCCAAAGAGCGCAGAAATCGTCCCAATCGACCCTTGGCGGCACCGCGCTCAGGAGGCCGCGGTTTCCGGGGTGGGTTCAGTGATCCAACTTTGGCGGCGAGCCACGCGCCTTCGCTGGGATTCCTGGAGGGGGGCGGAGGCGGCAATCGCGCAGAGAACGTAAAACAGCGCGGCGTTTGCGGGAATCTGCAGATTGAAATCGAGAAAGCTGTGCACCAGAATCCCTACGCAACCGAGCAGAGCGGCCATGGTCATGCTGCCGCTGGCGGTCTCGGTCCAATTCTTAAGCTTGCCCGCGGCTTGGCGAAAGACCAGCACCAGAAACCAGACGGCGATGGAGAACCCGGCCAGGCCGGTCTCGACCAGCAGTTGCAGATAATCATTATGGGCCTGGTTTACGAAGAAGTTAGTGTAAAAGCTGCGAAATTCCGGATACACGATTGGAAAGGTGCCAAGTCCCCAGCCGAGAATGGGTCTCTTGATCAACATGCGGAGGCAGTCGCGATCGATGCTGAGGCGAATCCCTCCGTTGATCTCTTCACGGGCTTCGGAGTGAATGCTGATCAGGCGCTGGGTGAGTGCGTTGCCACCCATCCAAACGAGAAAAACAATCACCACCGCGAGAAACGAGCCCAGCATGAGGGGCTGTCTCCAACCTCCTTCGCGCTTGCGAGCCATTAATACGCCGAGCACCACCATCTGCGCTATGAACGCGGCCATGCCTCCGCGCGAACCGGAAAGAAAAATGCTTGCTGCCATCAGTGCGGCAATTCCCGCCACCACAATCTTGCGGTTCCCGCTGGTGAAGTGAGTGGCGGCCAGCACCAGGGGGAAGGGCATGAGCATCTCCATCAGGCCGGCGTAATGATTGTGATTGACGTAGGGTCCGTAAATCGCCCCACCTTGCTCCGAGGTCCGAATCCAGTAGAGCTTTCCATTCGGCCCCAAACCCTGCAGCACCGCAAACGTGGCTAGTATGGCCCCATAACCCGTGAACAGCTTGGCGAGCATTTCGAACTGCGAAGATCGACGCAAAGTCTGAGTCACGACAAAGACGAGCATTCCGTAGGCGGCGTAGAGCAGCAATTGAGAGTAGGTCGCATGACGGTAGGCGGTTGTTCCGACGACCCACTGTACGAGCACGAGCGCAAAAAAGGCAGCCATCGGGCGGTAGAGCACGTGGTCGGAGAGGTTGAGTTCACGGTTGACCCACTGGCGGTATGCCCAAACCACGACCAGGAGCGTGGCACACGTCTCCAAGGCAAAAATGGACCAGGGTTCGACTGCTCCAAAGGCCAGCGGTCCGAGCAACAGCACGGCACAAGCGCCGGTCAGCAGCGCGTTGTTGGTAATTCGCGGGCGCGACGCTTTAGCGACGGGCGCGGGTTCGGGCTGCGTTGCCAGGGCGGAACTCACGGGTTGTCCTTGGAGCTGCCGGGGGAATTGCTGGGAACATTGTCAGCGGTGTCTTCGGGAGAAAGCTCGAAGTCGTCGAGCCAAAGCTTGCCGCGAATTGGAGAACCGGCTGGGAAGCGCTCGATGGCCAGCACCAGCAGCTTGGTGGACTTTGGGGTCGTAACTTTTGAATGCGCTTCCTTCCAGAAGTCGGCATCCTTGAGGGGGTCACTGGTATAAAGCGGTGCGCCCGTGTAGACGTCACGGAGAACGATCTGCGGCCCGCCCGCTCCTTCAAAGTCAGCCGACTTGTAATAGACGGAGAAGTCGTAAGTGGTATCGCCGCGCACCGGAATAAGTTGTTGGATCCCCGCGTCGTAGATACCCGGGCCCAAGAAGTTGAGGAAAAGGGAGCGACGACCCTCATGGAAGGCACTCGAATCGAGCACTGGAGTGACTCCGGTGCGATTGACGTAGGTCCAGTCGAAGCCTCCATTCAGGATATCGAGGCTGAAATCGCCGTTCACCACCAGGTTGTCATCGGTGGGCAGATAAGCAGAGAGGCCAAGAAGGTCAGCGGTCTGCTCCCAGGCAGACATGGCGGCTTCGGGACGACCGCGTTCGATTAGATAGCGCACGTAATCATACAAATAGTGGTTCTCAAATTTCTCGTGCAACTGGGTGAGCCGGTTCCAGGTCTTGATGGCGCCGTCGGTTTCCTGCTTAGTCTCGAGGAATGAGAGAAAGAGAATCAGGGAATCGGCGCGAGCGGGCACCACGTCTCGGAGCAGACCTTCCGCGTCAGGACGCGCGCGCCAACATTCGCGGATGGCGGTGTTGGCCATCGGGGTATCGTTCTCGATGACGACGCGGAATTCGCGCAAGGCGCGGTCGATATCGCCATCGACGAGAAAAAAATTGGCCGCTTCCCACGCGACATCGGGAGCGGTGGGCTCGGCTTGCAGCGCGCGATCCAGCGCCTGTCGCTGCCCAACGATGTATCCGGTTACCTGATACTCGGCGGCCAGGTCGAACCAGTAGGTGGCGCTGTGCGGGTTGAGGGCCACGGAGGCGCGGAAGTTTTCGATGGCGGACTGGGGATCACCGGCAACAAATGCAAAGTAGCGCCCGAGCCGGTGGCGATAGTCTGCGTTTCCGGGCGAGAGCCGCACCGCGCGCTGCAGTTTTGGCAACTCGGCACGCGAAGCGAAGACGCTGGCGGCGAACTCAGTGCCGGTCAGGAGAAGATACACGCAGGCGACAAAGGCCAGACCAGCAGCAAACTGCCAACGTCGCGGGTTTGAAAGTGGAATGGCCATGGATGCGCGCTTTTTTCTCCACCACGTCAAACTGCCTTCGGTTGCGCTCCGTTCCCAGTATCGACAGGTTCTTCCTGATAGTAATGACTGTATTTTCCCTGATACTCATAATAATAGTAATAATCGGGGGAGGTGAGGTCGACGGCATTGAGTAGCACCCCGGCGACGTGGGCGTTGACCTGCATCAATATGTCGCGGGCACGGCGCAGAGCCTGCTTGGTGGTCTGGCCGGAACGAATCACCAGAAGCGTGGCGTCGGCGCGGGGTGAAAGCACGACCGCGTCGGTGACGGAAAGTGTTGGGGGAGTGTCAATCACAATATGGTCGAACTGAGGGCGCAGCTCCAGGAGTAGGTCCCTCATGTTCGAGGATGCCAGCAATTCGGCAGGGTTCGGCGGCGGCGTACCTGCAGGCATGATGAAAAGATTGGAGAGGATTTGAGAAGCTGTAATCGTCTGCTGGACGGTGGCGCTCCCGGTGAGCACGTTGCTGAGACCGCTGCGCGGGCCCATGCCAAGGGTCTTGTGAACACTGGGCCGGCGCAAGTCAGCATCCATGAGAAGCACGCGGACTCCCTTTTGCGCGAGCACGATGGCGGTGTTGATGCTGGTGGTGGTTTTGCCTTCCTGCGGCCGCGCGCTGGTCACCATAATGACTTTGGGCGGCGCTCCGAGGTTGGAAAGCAGAAGCGAAGTTCGCAGTGCGCGATAAGATTCGGCCATCTGCGACTGGGGGCGAACCTGGGTGACGGTTTCTACCACTTCCTTCGCGGCAGCGGTCAAGGCGAGGCGCTTGCCGTGCGGCCCGTTGTTACCCGACTTGGAGCCTAGAGGGATCATCCCTAGAGAGGCGAGGCCAGAGACCGCTTGTGCCTGTTCGGGGGTACGGACGGTGTTGTCCATGTTCTCGAGCAGGAAGGCCAGGCCAAGGCCGGAGATGATGCCCAGCACCAGCGCGAAGGACAGGTTGCGCGGAATGTTGGGCTCGCTGGGAGAGGTGGGAACGCGGGCCGCATCAATGATGCGAAAGTTATTGGAGCGCAATCCGGCGGTCACCTCCGCCTCTTTCATTTTTTCCAGCAAACCCTCGTAGAGAGTGCGGTTGCTATCCAGGTCGCGCTTCAGGATGCTGTACTCGATGGCACTTTCGTTGAGCTTATTGGCTTCCTGTTTTTGCTTATCAAAGGCGCCGCGCAACATCTCTTCACGCTGCAAAGCGGCCAGGTACTGCCCCTTGAGGTGATCGACGGCCTTATCGGTTTCCGTTTGAAACTGGCGGTCAATCTCTTTCAACTGGTTGTTGAGCTGAGCTACTTTCGGATACGAGGGGCCGAACTGGATGCTGAGGTCGGCAATCTGGATTCTGAGGCCGGCCTGTTGTTCGCGCAGCTTGTCCAGAAGCACACTGGCGGGATCGGAAACGATGGCTGCAGCGATGGCCACCGGATCATTGGACTGGGTCTGGCGATAGACGGCCTCTTTCTGCATGCGGTCAGATTCGGCCACCGTCATTTCTTTGTTAAGTTCGTCGAGCTTTTCGGTGATGATGTTCGTTTTTTCGTCAGTGCCAAGAATCTCGTGCTCCTTCTGGTAGCGTACGAGCTTCTCCTGAGAGGTTTCCACCTTCATCTGCAGGCCGACGAGCTGCTTGGCAAGCCAGTCGGAGGCCACCATGGTGGATTCGAACTTGGTTTGGTAGTTCTGTTCCACATAAGTGGCGGCGAGGGTGTTTACGGTGCTGGCGGCGAGCTGCGGGTCGGTGCTGGTGAAATGAATCTCCATGATCCGAGTATTGGGAATAAGGCTGACGCGGAGCCTGCTATGAAAGCTTGAGAGCAAAGCGGAGGTGCGGGTTGAATCGGCCTGCAGTGGATCGGCAACCAGGTTGGCTTGTTTTTGATCGGAGTGACCGCCGAACTCGGGACGCTTATCCAGATTCAGTTTCCGGATTACTTGCAGCGCCATCAGATCGCTTTGCAGGATGTGAACTTCGGTGTCCAGATCGCTCTGCTCGTAAACATAGTCGGTGTCGGGCGTCGAGTCTTTGAAAGAAATGAGGTTGGAATCAGCCTTGTTGACGGCGATGCGGCCTACTGCGTCGTAGACGGGAGTCTCGCGCAGGCTGGCAACGGCGACGGCCATGAAGATGCCGGTTGCAACTGCAATCACCATATACTTGCGCTTAATGAGAACGCGCATGTATTCGCGTAGTGTTGATTCCTGCGACGGCAACGCGTTATAGAGCGCGGACGTGATCGGTCTGAGAAATTCAGCCGGTTCGCCGGGTTGCAGCTCGCGAAATCCTTCACTTCCGCGCGGATCGTTATTTCGTGGAACCAGGGGCCCCAATGACATCGTTACTCCTTAATTACTAACAGCCCAGCGCGGGATTGCGCCGCACTCGCCACACAGGTCTCTGCTGCAGCCGGACTTTAATTCACTGCAAGCCGGAACACTAGAGCGAGGTGTAATGAAGAATTGGCCTGATTCTAGCATCCCTGGGAGTGAGAACCAGCCAAAAATTAAGGCTTCCCGATGTGGTTTGAGATACTCGTTGCCCCACGCGGACACGACGGCCGGAAGGAATCCGGGGCTATACTCCCCGAGCGCTTCGTCAGCTATACTGTCGAGCACGAGAACTTACCCGAAAAAGAAGTTTCTTCTAGCTTCCGAACCCGGCTGGAGTTGGCGGTGGGCAGGCGTTAGGTGTGCACTCGGCAGAAGAGGATCCTAAGGAACAAGAATGGTCAATTGGTCGCAGGAATCGATACTGGTAACGGGTGGAACCGGATCGTTCGGGAAGAAGTTTGTGGAGATCATGCTGCGCGACTATCAGCCGCAAAGGCTGGTGATTTTCAGCAGGGACGAGTTGAAACAGCATGAGATGAGAACGTCGGGCTTCGATCATTCCAGCCTGCGATATTTCATTGGAGACGTGCGGGACGTGGAGCGGTTGAAGCGGGCGCTGTCGGGGGTGACGGTGGTGGTGCACGCGGCGGCACTGAAGCAGGTGCCGGCGTGCGAGTACAACCCGTTCGAAGCGATCCAGACGAATATCATGGGCGCGCGCAACGTCATTGATGCGGCGATTGATCAGGGTGTACGCCGCATTCTGGCGCTTAGCACGGACAAGGCGGTAAATCCGATCAATCTGTATGGCGCCACCAAGCTGTGCGCGGAAAAAGTTTTTGTGCAGGCGAATGCTTATGCGGGCGCGAAAAATACGCGCTTCAGCTGCGCGCGCTACGGGAACGTGGTGGGCAGTCGCGGCAGTGTGATCCCAATTTTTCTGGAACAGCGGCGGCGGGGGAAGGTCACGATCACAGATCCGCGAATGACGCGATTCTGGCTGACTTTGGAGCACGGTGTGAGGTTTGTCATCACCTGTCTGGAACAGATGCATGGCGGCGAGATTTTTGTCCCTAAGATTCCCAGCATGCGACTGGTGGACCTAGCGGAGACGGTTGCCCCCGGATGCCAGGTGGAGCACATCGGGATTCGTCCGGGGGAGAAGTTGCACGAAGTGTTGGTCTCTGAAGACGAGTCACGGCAAACGCTCGAAACCGAGGACATGTACGTGATTCAGCCGGCCCATCCGTGGTGGAAATCGGAAAACTGGGTTAGCGCCAAGCCGCTTCCGGAAGGCTTCCGTTACTCGAGCGACACGAACGAACGCTGGCTGACTCGGCGCGAACTGGAAGAACTGGTAGCGCCTGAAACCAGCACTGCGGAGGCGGTTCCGACGTCCGCCTAGCGACGGATTGCTAGCATGAGTGCCTTACCTACAAAGCTGGAAGCGCTTGCCATCCATGGGGGTACGCCCGTGCGGGAAACGCTGTTGCCCTACGGGCGGCAGAGTCTCCAAGAAGAAGATATTCAGGCGGTGGTTGGAGTTTTGCGGTCAGACTGGCTGACGACCGGGCCGAAGGTTGGCGAGTTTGAGGAGCGATTTGCTGCCTGGGTGGGAGCAAAGTACGGGGTGAGCTTCAGTTCGGGGACGGCGGCGCTGCACGCGGCGGCCTTCGCCGCGGGACTCGGGCCAGGTGATGAAGCTATCACCACGCCCATGACATTCTGCGCGACCGCGAATTGCGTGCTGTACCAGGGAGCGAAGGCCGTGTTCGTCGACGTGAGTGCAGACACGCTGAATCTCGACCCCGGTGAAGTTGCCAGGAAACTATCTCCACGAACCAGGGCCATTCTTGCGGTGGACTATGCCGGACACCCGGCGGATCTTGATGCGCTGCTTGCGCTGACGCGACAGCGCGGAATCCCGCTGATTGAGGATGCCTGTCATGCGCTGGGCGCGAGTTACCGCGGGAGGCGCCTGGGCGGCATTGCCGATATGAGTGTGTTCAGCTTCCATCCGGTGAAGCACCTGACGACCGGAGAAGGTGGCATGGTGACCACGAACGACGCGACGCTGGCGGAGACGCTACGACGGTTCCGGAATCATGGGATCTCGAGTGATGCACGGCAACGGCAGGCCGCTGGACAGTGGTACTACGAGATGGTCCTGCTGGGGTTCAACTACCGACTGACGGATGTGGCTTGTGCCCTGGGACTATCCCAACTGACGAATTTGAACGCGAACCTTGCCCGACGCCGTGAGATTGCCGCTCATTATGGGGCGGCGTTCCGGGATTTGCCGGGACTGATTCCGCCCAGCGTCCGGGCCGAGGTGAATCCTGCGTGGCACCTGTACCCGATTCGCCTCGATTTGGCGAAACTCACCGGCGATAGAGGCGAGATATTCCGTGCCCTGCGCGCTGAAAACATCGGTGTCAACGTGCATTACATTCCCGTGCATCTCCATCCCTACTACCGGGAGCAGTTCGGTCACGGGGAGGGCGAGTGCCCGGTGGCGGAGGCGGCCTATGAGCGACTCATCAGCTTGCCGATGTTCCATGCGATGACCGATTCGGATGTGGGGGACGTGGTTCGGGCGGTGAGCAAAGTGATCTCGTCCTATGCCAAGTAATGGAGCGAAATCCGGTCAAGTGAATCCGAGCAGGCAAAGCCCAAGGTTTGTTGCTGAGGTTTCGAGCAATCATCATCGTGACTTGGAGCGCTGTCTCGAATTCATCAGAGCCGCAGCCGAAATCGGCTGCGACGCGGTCAAGTTCCAGCTCTTTCGCGTCCGGGAATTGTTCGCGCCCGAAGCGTTGCGGCACGATCCGCAGCTTCTGGCACGCGAGGCCTGGGAGTTGCCGGTTGAATTTTTACCTCGTTTGGCGAGCGGTTGCGAGGAGGCTGGAATCCAGTTTGCGTGTACGCCGTTCTATCTGGAGGCCGTGGAAGAATTGTCGCCCTTTGTGGATTTCTTCAAGGTGGCTTCATATGAGCTGATGTGGGACGACCTTCTGAAGGCTTGCGCCAGCACGGGGAAGCCGATCGTGCTTTCGACCGGCATGGCAACTTTAGCGGAAGTGAACCATGCGTGTTCGATCCTGCGAAGTGCTGGTAGCCGCGACTTGACCCTGTTACATTGTGTGTCGTCGTATCCGGCCAAACCAGAGGACTGCAATCTCGCCGCGATTGCCACCTTGCGCGAGTCCTGCCAGTGCCCGGTGGGTTGGTCGGATCACAGCGTGGATCCGGGTGTCATCTTCCGAGCAGTCCAGCACTGGGGCGCGACCATGGTGGAGTTTCATCTTGACCTCGAGGGGCAGGGAGCTGAGTTTTCGGCGGGCCATTGCTGGCTTCCGCAGGGAATGCGCCCAGTGATCGCAGCGGTGCGAACTGGGATACTGGCGGACGGAGATGGAAGAATTGGGCCCGCGCCAAGCGAAATGAAAGAACGTGAGTGGCGAGCCGACCCGGAAGATGGGCTTCGGCCGCTGCGGGACACGCGGAAGGAATTGAGGCAGGCCCAACCATGAGAACGGTCGCGATCATACAGGCGCGAATGGGTTCAAATCGATTGCCGGGCAAGGTACTTATGCCCATCCTGGGCAAGCCGATGCTGGGGCATATCGTCGATCGGGTTCGTACCGTTCCTTCAATTGACCAAGTTGTGGTGGCTGTTCCGAATGATGGGGCCAATGAAGTCTTGCGTCGATTCTGCGCGGATAACAGGATCACCCACTTTGCGGGCAGTGAAACCGATGTGCTTGACCGCTATTATCAAGCTGCGCGGCAATTTGAGGCCGACCCGGTAATACGCATTACAGCAGATTGCCCGATAGTTGATCCGCAATTAATCGAAAAGCTCATCCAGAGGTACAAGAGCGGCGGGTACGACCACATCGGAGTGGCGGCCGGAGCGGGCGCAGACCGCATCGACAAAGGGCGTTATCCCGATGGACTGGATGCCGAATGTTTCGGCTTTTCCGCGCTAGATCGAGCCTGGCACGATGCGACCGATCCCCGCGATCGTGAGCACGTGACCCGTTATATCTGGAACAACAAGCAGATCTTCCGTTGTGGCGATCTTACCGCTGACGTGGTGTATCCCAAGCTGCGTCTTACTGTCGATCACGCTGAGGATTTTGCATTGGTATCCAAAATCTATGAGTCCCTTTATAGCGAACGCAGTCCGTTTCTATTGTCCGATGTTATGAGCTTCCTGGAGAGAAATCCTCGCCTGGTTCAGGTGAATCGTAAATGGACTGAAGCCGATAACTATCGGAGCGTTCTGGAGTAGCGATGACGACTGAAACCGCAACCAAAGGCTGGGATTTATTCGAACGGGCGTGCAAAGTTATCCCCGGCGGTACACAGTTACTGTCCAAGCGTCCCTCGATGTTTCTGCCCGGCCAATGGCCTTCGTATTTCTTAAAAGCGCACGGTGTGGAAGTGACGGACCTTGAGGGCAGAACGTACATCGACATGAGCCTGATGGGTATAGGCGCTTGCGTGCTTGGCTACGCGGACCCTGACGTCGATCGCGCGGCCAAAGATGCTATTGACGCAGGCGTGGCGTCGACCCTGAACGCTCCCGAGGAACTGGTACTGGCGGAACTGTTGTTCGAATTACATCCTTGGGCCCAGATGGTGCGCTACGCACGCGGTGGTGGTGAGGCGATGTCGATCGCGGTTCGAATCGCCCGGGCTCAAACGGGCCGGGACAAAGTCGCCTTCTGTGGCTACCACGGCTGGTGCGATTGGTACCTGGCTGCTAATTTGGCTGAAGATGAAGCTCTAGATGCCCACCTGTTACCGGGCCTCGAACCTCGCGGAGTTCCCAGGGGCTTGCAGGGAACGGCCTTGCCATTCCATTACAACCGAATCGACCAATTGAAGGCGATCGCCGATGCCAACCGCAATCAACTGGCCGCGATTGTCATGGAACCGCAACGCGGAGAGAAGCCAGCAGCGGGGTTCCTGGAGAACGTGCGTGACATTGCGAATGAGCTCGATGCGGTGCTGATCTTCGACGAAATTACGACCGGGTTTCGCATGACCGAGGGCGGAATCCACCTTTTATCAGGAGTGAGTCCTGACATCGCAGTGTTTGCCAAGGCGATGGCGAACGGATATGCGATGGCGGCCGTGATCGGCACAGAGACGGTGATGCAGGCGGCGCAAACGACTTTTATCAGCAGCACGAACTGGACAGAGCGCATCGGTCCCGCAGCGGCTATCGCAACCATCGGCAAGTTTCGTCGCGAGAAGGTTGTTCCGCACCTCATTGCGATAGGAAATCAAGTTATGGAAGGTTGGGAGAGGATTGCCCAACGGACCGGAATGAAGTTGCACACAAGCGGGTTGCCGAGCCTCTGTCATTTTTCCTTTGAGAATGAGCAGGAACCGGAGTTAACCACCCTGTTCACTCAACTTATGCTGGATAGAGGTTATCTGGCCTACAACCAGTTCAAACCTTCATTCGCACACACCAGTGAGCATGTGGAGAATTATCTGGCTAACGTTGAGGAAGTATTCGGCGTTCTCGCAAAAGCGATTGCCCAACCTGATCTGCACAACCGCTTGCGTGGGCCAGTGGCGCAACGTGGATTTTATAGGCTCGCATGAATACCCGGGTCAAAGGAGGTTTGATCGAGACCATGGAGTATTCGTCGTTAGGCCGGACTGGCCTGCAGGTTTCCAAACTTGCCCTTGGTACGGCTGCATTCGGCCTGGAGAACTATGGCATCCAAGAACCGGATGCGCCAAGTCGACTCGGAGAAGACGAGGCGATTGGGTTGGTCCGAGCAGCGGTCGAGAAAGGCATCAATTTCTTTGATACGGCTCGAGGTTATGGCGAGAGCGAGATAATTCTGGGAAAGGCCCTGGGCAACTGCGGGTCTTGCATCATCGCGACTAAGGTAGGGATATCTACCAGCGGAAGCTCCGCGACGCTGAAGCAAACGGTGGTGGAGTCGATTGAGACAAGTCTGAAGGCATTGCGGCGAGATGTGTTGGACGTGGTGCAGATCCATAACGCCACCCAAGATGTTCTTGAGCGGTGCGAGATGCTGGATGTTTTGGAGAGGGCGCGCGACGCGGGGAAGCTGAAGTTTGTCGGTGCGTCGGTGTACGGAGAGGCGGCAGCTTTGGCTGCGATTGGCTGCGGGAGGGTTGACGTTTTGCAGATTGCGTTGAACCTGCTCGACCAACGGATGTTGGCCAAGGTCTTGCCCGAGGCAAGAAAAAGCAATGTGGGAGTCGTTGTTCGTTCGGCTTTCCTCAAAGGAGCTCTTACGGAGCGAGCCAAGTTCCTCCCAGAGGGGCTCCGCAGCCTTGCACGAGCCTCCGATCGAATGCGAGAGGGATTAGGAGAAACCTGGGAATCGTTGCCCGGCGCAGCGATCCGTTTCTGTCTTTCCGTGCCGGGGATACATTCCGTCCTGCTGGGATTGCGATCACTGCCGGAGCTGGAGGCAGCGCGTGGCGCCCAAGATGCGGGTCCGCTCGATAGCGCAGTAATGCGAAAAACCAAATTGCTAAAGCTGGACGATGAACAACTGCTCGATCCCTCCTACTGGCCGCAGGTGTAACCGTGCTGACGGTGACAACCCGGTTTCCCATTTTATTTCGTTGTGATGCATCTCCTGAGATTGGACTGGGACACTTGGTGCGTTGCCTCGCCCTGGCCGATGAAGTCCACGAAAAGCACGGAGCCGCTGTTACCTTCGCCATGCGCGCGAGCGCACTGGCATCGGAGATGGTTAAGCAACGCGCCTATCCGATCCTGTCGCCCCGTGACAGCGGAGCTCTTGATCAAGAAGTGTGGTTGCGTGATTGCATGGCGACATCAGGAGCTCAGACGCTGGTTATCGATGTGCGCGATGATCTTTCGAAGGCGACTCTGGATGCTTTGGCCAGCGACGGGGCTGTCATCGCGTTGCTGGAGGATTCGAGCGACCGTCGCTGGGCAGCCGATCTTGCTTTTTATCCGCCGGTTCCCCAAGTCCAGAGGGCGGACTGGTCCGGCTTTCGTGGCCGGCTTTGTGTCGGCTGGGAGTGGGTTATCTTGCGTTCCCAGTTCTCTGGGCCTATCGCGCCGCGCCGCAACTCGAAGAACTCCTTGCTAATCGCAATGGGGGGAAGCGATCCGGCGGGTCTGACGTTGAAGGCAGTGCGTGCAGTGGATCGGTTGGACGGTGACTTTGAATCGGTGATCATTGCGGGAGCGGGCTTTTGCCATTGGCAATCTTTGCGAGACCTCCTCGGCAAAGCACGGCGGCGGCTCACCGTTCGGGAGGACGTAACCGAGATGAGCGCTGCCATGGCTGAGGCGGACTTGGCAATCTGTTCATTCGGAATGACGGCATACGAGTTAGCGGCGATGGGCGTTCCCAGCGTGTATTCCTGCCTCACCGCGGATCACGAGGAATCGGCGTCGGCGCTCGTGGCAGCAGGGATGGGGGTTTCGGTGGGGGTCGACGATCAGGATACTGAGACGCGCTTGGCCGCTGCCGTCGAAAGATTGCTGATGGACGAGAATGCCAGAGCGCGGATGTCGGCGAAGGCACGCGAACTTGTCGACGGGCGCGGAGCGAGTCGCGTCGCAGAGTTGCTGGTCAGTACGGCTGCCACCCGCTGTAATTCTGGATGAAATATGAAGGCGCGACTGCATCCCATCCGCGCGTCTGAACGTTTTGTTAAAATACCGCTTTTGGTTTCCAGCAAACGATGATCACAATCCGTCCCCACCGGCTTTTCAACCTGGTATCGACACCCTCTCACGAAGCACGCTTGGTCAAGATCATGCTGCCCGACCAGTCTGCGCCGATCCTTCTGGAAACCGCGATACTGTTGTCGCTGGCGAAACTCGTGAAACCCAGAAAGTTCTTCGAATTTGGTACCTATCTTGGCGTAGAGACGCTTAACATTGCCGCCAATCTACCGGAGCACTCGCATTTGTACACGCTGGATCTGGATGAGGACTCGCTGCGCGATCTACGGCAAGACATTCACGACCGGCCGTTGACGTTGACGCATTTCGATAATTTGAGCAAGCTAGCATTCCTGGGCACTTCCTACGAAAAACGGATCACTCAGCTGAGCGGTGAATCGAAACGCTACGATTTTTCTACATTCAGTAAACAAATCGATATGGTTTATGTTGATGGCGGCCACGATTTGCCGACCCTGGTGTCCGACACCGAGAACGCCTTCAAAATGCTTTGCGACGATCATCCGGCCTGTATAGCCTGGCACGACTATGAGAACTCGGCGTACCCGCAGGTGACGGAACATCTGCGGGTGCTTTCGAATTCGAAGGAAATGTTTCACGTACAGGAAACCCGGATCGTCTTTCTCATTCACAACGACGATCGTCTCGTCGCTGGCCTGAAAAGCGGTTCCACCGGCGATCTCGGCAAGAGGTGACACATTGCGAAAAACGGCCATCATCACAGGTGGAGGGCGCGGAATCGGCCGCGCGATTACGCTGGCGCTTGCCCAGAGGAAAATCGACGTGGTGGTCACCTACCTGACGCGCCGCGACGGTTGCGAGCAGACCGCAGCCGACGTGCGGGCGGCCGGCTGTGAGGCCCTTGCAGTTCAAGCCGATGTGACGCAACGGGAGAGCGTGCGCCGGCTGGTTTCGACGGTCACCGAGAGGTTCGGAAGAATCGACGTCCTCGTCAATAACGCGGGAATCCTTCAGCAGAAGCCATTCAATACGATTACCGACGAAGATTGGGACACGATGCTGGCGACCAACTTGAAGGGTGTTTTTCTGTGCTCGCAGGAGATCATGCCGGTCATGGCGCGGCAGGGGGGCGGTACGATCATCAACATTTCTTCCTCGGGCGGACAATTGGGTGGCATGCTCGCCGTGCATTACGCCGTGAGCAAGGCCGGGGTGATCTCGCTGACGCGTTCGCTGGCGCGGGTTGGCGCGCCAGATCGCATTCGCGTCAATTGTGTGACGCCGGGGTTGATCGAGACAGAAATGTCTGAGAAGGAGATCCGTTCCGAGGTTGGCCAGCGGAAGATCAGTCGCGAGATTCCTCTGCGCCGCGCCGGACTGGCAGGCGAAGTGGCAGGGGCAGTCGTGTTCTTGGCAACTGACGAATCCGCTTACATCACGGGCCAAAGCATCAACGTGAACGGCGGATTGTACATGGGCTGAGCCGGAATGAGGGCGTCCCTATGCGTGCGCCTTGCGCTGGAGAGCGCGCCGCGCCGCCGCGGCAATGTAAGGACCGGTCAAGCGGTACTTGTCCGCCAATTCTTCGGGTTCGCCCGATTCGCCAAAGGTGTCCTGTACCGCAACCATTTCAACTGGGCAGGGGTGGATTTGCACCACCGCTTCAGCGACGGCGCTGCCGAGTCCGCCATGAATGTTGTGGTCCTCGGCAGTGACGAAACAGCCGGTTTCTTCGGCGCAGCGCATAACTAACTCTTTATCGAGGGGCTTGAGCGTGGACATGTTGACGACACGAGCGGCGATTCCATCTACTGCCAGCAGTTCAGCCGCATCCAGCGCTCGCGCGACCTGCACTCCACAAGCCACGATCGTGACGTCGTTACCTTCGCGCAGAATCCGACCCTTTCCGATTTCAAATCTGTAATCGGCTTGGAGGATCCTTCTCGTCTTACTGCGCCCACTCCGCATGTAGACAGGGCCGTCGTAATTCAGGATGGCTTCGGTGGCTTGTTCGATTTCCAAAGGATCGGCGGGAGACAACACGACCATACCAGGAATTGCTCGGAACGCTGCCAGGTCTTCGGTGGCTTGCGCGGAAGCGCCATCGGGACCGGTATCCAGACCGGGATGACTGGCGACTATCTTTACATTTCGCCGGGCGTAGGCAATAGAGACCCGAGCTTGCTCCAGCGCGCGCAGACAGAAGACCGCGAATGTTGTGACAAATGGAATGACGCCGGTACTCGCAAAACCTCCAGCGGCGGCCATCATGTTCTGCTCTGCGATTCCGAACTGAAAGAAGCGCTCTGGGTAGCTTTTACGAAAATGATGCACGCCGGTGCCTCCGGCGATGTCGGCATCAAACACCACAAAATTTGTGTATCGTGGCGCAAGTTGGACGAGAGCCTTGCCGAAGGCCTCGCGGAGTGAGTCGCCGCTGCTACCGATGAGTAACGGCGCTCCGCTGGACTCAGCGGCTGTCGTTTTGCCAGATGCTTCCATCCAGATATCCCCCTACTTGGTGCTTTGAGACGCCCAACTCGCGCAGTGCCGTGGCGAGTTCCTCATCGCGGAGCTTTACGCTTCCATGCCAGAGCGGCGACGCTTCCATGAATGAGACGCCTCGACCTTTAAGGGTATTCGCGATAATCATGGTTGGCTTGGCACGGTTTTCTTTTGCTTCGGTGAAGGCCGCATCAATTTGATTGAAGTCATGGCCGTCGATCTCAATCACGTGCCACCGGAACGCCTCCCATTTGGCGCGTAGTGGTGCGAGACCCATAATGTTCTCGTTGGAGTCGTCACTCTGCAGCTTGTTGTAATCGACGATCGCACAGAGGTTGTCGAGTTTGTAGTGGCCGGCGCACATCGCGCCTTCCCACACTTCACCTTCCTGCATTTCACCATCGCCGAGCATTGCGTACACGCGCGCGTGGCTCCGCTGATAACGGAGGCCCATAGCCATGCCGATTGCGGCTGAGAATCCCTGCCCGAGCGAACCTGTACTTGTCTCCACCCAGGGCGCGTCGAGCACGTGGGGATGGCCTTGCAATGGCGATCCCAGTTTCCGAAACGTAAGTAGCGCTCGATGTGGAATGAGTCCGAACTCCGCGGCGGCCGCGTAGAGAACAGGACATGAATGACCCTTCGACAGCACGAAGCGATCCCGGGCTAGGTCGTTTCCGTTGCTCACTGGCCAAGCCAATAAGCAGCCACAGATGTAGCTGATCAGATCCGCTGCTGACAGCGCCCCTCCCGGATGTCCGGAGCCGGCATGGTAAATGGCCACCAGACTGGCGATCCGAAGGCGTTTTGACATTTCTTTGAGCTTCGAGATATCAGCGAGATTTGAGACGTCAGCTTTTTGGGTTGGCATAGATCGGCGCGTTCGACGTCCGTTCCAGGCGGATGAACAAGCCTCTCACACGTCAGGATTTCTTCATACTTTCTTCATACTCACGATGTCACAATCCGCGACCCACGGTCAAGACTTGCCCAGTCTGTTGCGGAGTATCGTGGAAATGGGGTGGAAGACATTGTATGCTCAGAACACGCTGCTATCGCATTGCAGAAAACATTTCTCCCTATGTCTAAGAACCTTCTAGTGGTGGGCGGCGGCATTGAGGCAGTGCCGGGTCTCGAACGCGCCAAACAAATGGGGCTGCACCTGGTGGTCAGCGACAGAGACCGGGAAGCGCCGGGTTTTGCGGTTGCCGATGACCGCCTGCTGGCGAGCACTTATGACATTGGGGCGACCGTTGCTGCGGCTCGCCGATACCATCGCGAAGTCCGGCGGCTCGATGGTGTGATGTGCATCGCCTCAGATATACCGATGACGGTCGCGGCCGTCGCGGCTGACCTCGGGCTGCCGGGAATCAGCGAGGAGTCGGCTCGGCTCTCCAGCGATAAACTGGAGATGAAGTTGAAATTTCGCCGAGACGGCGTTCCTGTGCCCTGGTTCAGCCTCGTCGAATCCGCCGCGAAGTTGCACGAGATCGTTCTTAGCCGAGGCTTTCCCCTGGTGCTCAAGCCCGTGGACAGCCGCGGCGCCCGTGGTGTGCTGAGGCTGACCGAGGCGGTCGACTTGAACTGGGCTTACGAATTTTCCGCCAGTCAATCGCCATCGGGCCGCGTAATGGTGGAAGAATTTCTTGAAGGACCGCAGATCAGTACGGAATCGATCGTCCTGGAAGGCCTTGCGTACACCCCTGGTCTCGCCGATCGAAATTACGAGTTTCTGGAGAGGTTTGCTCCCCACATTATTGAGAACGGGGGTGACCTTCCCACGCAGCTGACGGCAGAAGAACAACAAGCGATCCGCGACTTGATTCAGCAGGCGGCGAGGAGCATGGGCGTCTGCGATGGAGTGGTGAAGGGAGACGTTGTCTTCCATGACGGCGAGCCATTCATCATCGAATTGGCGACCCGCCTCAGTGGCGGCTACCTTTGCACCCATGAGATTCCGTTGAGCACTGGTGTGGACTTCGTTGGCTGTGCCATCCGACTCGCACTCGGGGAGCGGGTGAGTGCTGAAGACCTGGTCCCGCGCTTCCAGCGATGCATCTCGCAACGGTATTTGTTTCCCGGCCCTGGCCGTGTTGTCGGAATTGCCGGCGCGCAGGAGGTCTCGGGACGACCGGGGGTTGTCTTTTGTCAGGTACGACTGAGAGTTGGTGATCTCGTTGGACCAGTGCATAGTCATCCGGCACGCGCCGGATTGGTGATGGCTATGGGGGAATCACGAAGGGAAGCCATGGAAAGGTCGCAAGGCGCGATTGAATCGATCGAGATCGAAACCGCCTCGATCGATGCGACAGACCCGATAGGTGCGCGGCGATGACGACCGGGCGTTTGCGACTTTACGCTTTTTTCCACTTGAATCTGGCTTACTCTTCGATCGAAGAAGAGCAACGCGCGCAGGTGGTTCAAAGTTGTTATTGGCCGCTTCTGCGTCTTGTCAGGAATCTTGGAGTCCCGATTGGCGTCGAAGCCTCGGCCTACACCTTGGAGTCGATCAGAGACATTGATCCTGGATGGGGGATCGAATTTGCGTCCCTGTGCGCTGCAGGACTCTGTGAACTTATTGGCAGCGGGTACGTGCAATTGATCGGTCCGTTAGTGCCGCCGGAAGTAAACGCTGCGAATCTCCGCCTGGGAAACGAAGCGTATGAGCGCCTGCTTGGGATGAGGCCTTCGATCGCATTGATCAACGAGCAGGCTTACTCGGCTGGGCTGATACAGCACTACGTCGATGCGCGCTTCCGGGCGATCATCATGGAGTGGGATAACCCATCACGCTACCACCCGGAGTGGTCACCCGAGTTGCGATATCTGCCTCAGGTCGCCTGCGGCCAGCAAGGTGAAGAAATACCTTTGATCTGGAACAAATCCATCGCATTTCAGAAGTTCCAGCGCCTGGCTCATGGTGAGATGGAACTGGGGGAGTACCTGCCATACCTTTATGGACACTTGTCCGAGAACCCCCGTGTCTTTCCGGTTTATGGGAACGATGCGGAAATCTTTGACTTTCGTCCGGGCCGGTACCACACCGAGCCTGCACTCCGGGAGATCGGAGAGTGGGAGCGGATATCACGACTGTTTGGCGCGATCCTCAAGGACGAGCGGTTCGAGTTCATTCTTCCAAGCCGGACGCTCGACTGGATGGGTGTACCGGGAGCGGGGACCCGCCTGCGACTGGAATCAGCCGAAGATCCGGTTCCGGTGAAGAAACAGGAAAAGTACAACATCACGCGATGGGCAGTGACCGGCCGAAATGATCTCGGAATCAACACGGCGTGCCACCGCTGCTACGAGGCACTCAAAGAGCGGAGCGAGCCGAACGACGAGTTATGGCGTGAGCTGTGTCTACCTGTGGAGCAGCGATTTTCGAACGCACATTACTGACAAGCGTTGGTCGGCCTATCTTGAGCGCCTGCGCGGGTTCGAGCGGCGTCTTGGCATCGAGAAAAAGGCTGCGACAAGCGGGAACTCCAGGATTATTGAAGCCCAACTTCCGACAGGATTTCGCAGCTGGCGGGAAGGCCGTTTCTTGAAGTTGGAGAACGACCTGGTACAAGTCGTGCTGAATTGCCGGCGCGGCTTAGCAATCGATTCGTTCGTTGTGAAGAAGATTTCCAATATATCTCTGCTTGGCACTCTGCCACACGGTTACTACCAAGACATTGCGCTGGGGGCGGATTATTACTCTGGCCACCTGGTGCTGGAGGCGCCGGGGCAATCGAAAATCACGGACCTTGTCGCCGTAGAGCCGAGGATAGGGCGCGCAGACGATGGCGAAACCGTAGTCGTGGGTGGTGAAATCGCGACGTCGCTGGGCATGATTCGCAAACGGGTCGAGTTGAGTCCCGGAGGCCAGCTTGGCCTTGAATATGAATTGCAGTGGGCCGAGATGCCACCTTGCGCTCTTCGGCTGGCTCACGTGACGCTGAATCCTGAAGCCTTCAATCCCGAGCGGCTCAATTTTGAAAGTCACAATGGCGGGTTTTGCCCCGAACGGTTTTCCGTGGGCGCAAAGCGAATCGAGCACGGGCGATCCGTATCATTCCTGGTTTCTGCCAGCAACGCCATGGGAATGACGAACGGTGAACTCAGCATGGGCGACAATGAGCGGACGATTAGGGTGCAAACGCGCCTGGACCAGGCTTGTGTGGTGGCGCAAGTCACGTACATCCCGGTAATGGGCTCTTTTTTCTACCGTGTCAGCTTCTCCGCTGCTGAATTGGATGAAACATGCCGTAACCGTCCGCGCTTGGACTTTCCTCGGACTTTAGCATTTACGGTGACTGCGGGCCGGAGCCAAGCTATCAGCCAACCAGAAGTCTGCGCTTCGGAGGTAGTTGCTCCAAAGTGAGGAGCGATTCACCGAGCCCCAAAATCAAGCCTTAGAAATGAGACTTAAAGGAGACTGACAGGTCGATCTTGTCCCCGCTATGACCATCCGTTGGAGTCAGGTAGATTCATTTCCGGGTAATTCCAGTTCGACGACCACCACCGAAGCGCGTCCGTGTCCCATCTGCGGTGGCAATCGGCCTCGCACGGTGCTGCAGTTCGATCAATTCCAGTTTTACTCCGACTCCGGAGAAGTGCCCAAGCGCGTCGATATCCGCGATGTGCAGTGCCTCGATTGCTTCGCGGTCTACCTCAACCCCTGCTATTCGGATTACGGTTTTCGTGTGCTGTTTGCCGAAGCGGGATGCTCGTACGGATCGACCGCCGGTCGCCCGGATGAAGAAATCGAGTGGTTGAGGGCCCGGAGCCTGCTCGGTTCTGGTAGCCGCTTCCTGGATGCGGGCTGTTACGACGGAAATTTTCTCGCAAAGTTGCCGCGGGACGTGAAAAAGTTCGGTGTGGACGTTGACGAACCAGCCATTGGTCGGGGACGCCGTAACTTTGGCGGAAGCGACATCAACTTTATTTTGGGGGACTTCGAGAGGTTTCGCTACGATGGCTCTTTCGACGTCATCACGATGTTTCACGTGCTGGAGCACTTACCCAGACCGGTGTCCGTCCTCCGGAACCTCCGGTCGATGGCACACCCGGGGACCCGACTAGTTGTGGAGGTGCCGGTCCTGGAGAACGGAGTGACAAACGATATTAACGGATTTTTCTCGGCCCACCACATGACCCACTTCAGCCGGATTAGCCTTCTGAATTGTCTTGCTTGGGCGGGCTGGAAGATCGAGGAGTCACAAGAGCAGGCGCAATACAATGGATTCCGCGTCGTGGCCTTACCCAGCGTGCCGACGCGAGTCCCCGAAAGGGACGAGCGAGCCACAAGCCTGCTCCACATGTACCTTTCTGGATGGTACGGAGCGCTAACGAAGGCGGAAGCCCGGCTTCTCGAATTAAGAGATGGCGATCGGTGCCTGATCTGGGGAGGTGGTCTTCACACGGAATTCCTTTACCAGACTACGTCTTTTTTCAGCAGCCGGCCCGACCGGGAGTACGTCATTGTGGACAGCGACCCAATGAAGAAAGGAAAAAGCTGGCGGGGAATCGAGATTCATTCTCCCGAGGTACTGCGCGACATTTCCTGCCCAAGCGCGCGCATGTTGGTCTCCAGTTATGGCAGTCAGGCGAGCATTGTGAACGCAGCCACCGAACTGGGCTTTCCTCCCGACCGAATATGGACCCTATACGACGAAGTCAGGGTCCATTGACCGAGCCGGCCATCGACCCGGGCACACTGTCGAGACCAGTGGTACGGTTCGACTGACCTTACAAGCGCATGCTAAACTTGCCCAAATTGTGAGAGGCACAGCTTACAGCATTCTTCTGACCGGGGGAGCAGGATTCATTGGTTCACATCTTGCCGAAGCCCTCCTTAAAAAAGGAATGCGGCTGGCAATCGTCGATGAGTTGAATTACTTCTATTCCCCGGAGATCAAGAAGGCCAATCTGGCGGAAGTGCGCCAAGTAGGCGACTTCGAATTCTTCCATTCCGATATCTGCGATCGATACAAGCTTCGCGAGGCGTTTGAGGCGGCTCAGCCCGATATCGTTGTTCATCTTGCTGCCCGAGCCGGGGTCCTCCCCTCGCTGAAAGATCCGGAACTCTACGAGCGCGTCAACGTCGCGGGGACGGTGAACCTGCTCGAATTATGCCGGGAATTCAAAGTCCCCAAATTTATTTTCGGGTCGTCGAGCTCAGTTTATGGAGTCGCCGAGCAGGTGCCCTTTAAGGAGTCAAATACGGAGCTGCGGCCGATTTCGCCTTACGCCGCGACCAAGCTTTCGGGGGAGATGCTCAGCTTCACATACGCATACTTGTATGGACTCGAGGCTATTTGTCTGCGGTTCTTCACGGTGTACGGGCCGCGTCAAAGGCCAGACTTGGCGATCCATAAGTTCACCGAGTTAATTGAGGCAGGTAGCCCTATTCCTATCTACGGGGACGGTTCGACGGGCCGGGATTATACATTCGTGAACGATATTGTGAGTGGGTTGCTCGCGGCGCTCGAATATCACCCGGAGAGCGGAGTGGGGAACGCGAGGTTTGACATCATTAATCTAGGAAATTCTCATCCAGTTACTTTGAACCAGCTAGTCGAGCTGCTGGAGACGGCGGTGGGCAAGCGAGCGATCCGGAAGCAACTTCCTCCCCAGCCCGGGGATGTGCCGATTACGTGGGCGGATATTTCGAAGGCGAAGCGACTACTTGGCTATGACCCCCAAACGCCGATCGAGAAGGGACTCGCGGAGTTTGTATCCTGGTTTCGTCGCAGCAATTCTCGGTTGAAGGCGGTCTGATCTCTGGTGCTCAGCACAATCCTGCGTGAACGCGCGCACGGGAAGGCGGAGAGCCGTGTGTGCCGGGTCTTGTTCAATGTGTTCGCGGATGAGGACAATTACAACGCCCAAAGCCTGAACGCTCGCGACATCGCTCTGCGCCTGGATCCAACCCGGTTTTGTTCGACGATGTTCTTTGAAAGAACACCGGACCCACGCCTGTTGCGGCCGGGGATTTGCCTGGTGAAACTTCCCGAGGGCCGCAAGACGTGGAGAATTCTCCGGGAAATGATGGGGTCTCATGACTTCATCGTCTACATCGATCTGAGCCCAGCATCCTATCTGTACCTTCATTTACCGCGCTTCTTCCGTCGATCTACGCGCACCGTGCTTTGCATTGAAGGTAGCCGAGGGAATTTGAGCGGCGTATCGGCGACCGTTCGCCGGTATGCGGAATATCTGGTCCAACATGCCGACTTGCGCATTGCCATCAGCGAGTTCCTCGCATGGGAGTTACTCGACCTGTATGGCCTGAAATCGGACTTCACCGTACCGGTAGGAGTCGATACGCACCTGTTCTTGCCTCCTCCTGAACGGAACCACGCGCCACTTACAATCTTGTTTGTCGGTCATCTGATCGAGCGGAAGGGAGCGCATCTTGTGCTTGAGGCAGCCAGACACTTTCCACAGGCTCGCTTTCGCATGATTGGCCATGCTCGAGATGACTTCGGGCACAATTTGAAACTCCAGCTTCAGGGAGCAGGACTAGCCAACGTGAGTATTGAAGATCCGGTTTCCCAAGCTCAGATGGTGAGGGTCATGCAGGAAAGCGACATCTTACTCTTGCCGTCGCGTGTGGAGGGCATACCGAAAGTGACTCTGGAGGCGGCCGCTACCGGACTTCCGTGTGTGGTGTTTGACGACTATCAAACGCCATCAGTGGTGGATGGAGTAACCGGATTTCAGGTAAAAAAGTTTGAAGAGATGCTCGCTCGGCTGCAACTATTGATTCAGGACCACGAATTGCGACGGAGAATGAGTGCCGTCGCCGTGGCACACGCAAAGGGTTTCGACTGGGATCGGGTGGCGGCGCAATGGGGTGACATCCTGGGGAATTTGGAGCAGCGAGTTGGAGTTGTCGAAAAATGAGGCTGGTTAGCCCACTCCTCAAGCACGTCGTATATCCCTGCGCCGCCAGCGTGGGGTACCTGCAGCACTGTGCGAAGAGCGGAAAGCTCGCGATCGTCGCCTATCATGGTGTGCGACCGACGGGCTATGAGATAAAAGACCCGGACCTGGATGGAAGCCTGATCGACGTGGATTCACTACGCAGGCAACTGCGTCTTCTCAAGGCGGTGCACAAGGTGGTGGCGCCCCAAGACGTACGGCTGTGGTGCGAAAGAAAGCAGGAACTCCCCCCGCAATCCGTACTCCTCACCTGCGACGACGGATTGCTGAACAACCTGACCGACATGGCGCCGATCCTCCTGGAGGAGGGCCTCTCGTGTGTGTTTTTTGTAACTGGTGCGTCGCTGCAAGAGATGCCCAGTATGATTTGGTATGACGAGCTCTACTTGATGCTCTTGGCGGCCGCAGAGTTTCCTTTTACGCTGACGTCTGAGAGTCTGGGACTGAGAGCTTGCTTTTACAACCGCGGGCAGAGACGTTCTGTCTGGTGGGATCTGGTGAAAAAACTGTCGCAGTTCGATGCCGATACGCGGTTCAGCTTTCTGCAATCCGCAAGAGTGCAACTGGGGCTGAAGGAGGATTGGCGTTCGGTCTACCGTCAAGATCCGATTCTGCGACGGCGCTTCATGATGTTGACTTCCCAGGAACTGATGCAGCTGAAGGATTCGGGAATGTCCATCGGCGCCCACACTCACTCTCATCCCATGCTCTCGCGCATGCCGGTCGACTTGGCATGGAAGGAAGTGGCCGAGCACAAGAGGCAACTTGAGCAAATGATTGACGATGAGGTGTGGGCTCTGGCCTATCCCTTCGGTGATCCTGAATCGGTTACTCCACGAGAGCTATCGATGAGCGAGCGCGCCGGCTACAAGGGGGCATTCATGAATTTTGGAGGTGGTTTCGGCAGTGAGCTGCCGTTGTTTGCCTTGCCGCGGATTCACGTGACGTCGGATATGGGCCTGGCCGAGTTCGAAGCCAACGTTTCAGGATTTCGGCGGGCATTGCGGCGTCGCTTTCTGGGAGAGGATGTTACCCGCATTGGCAACCCAGAGCTAAGGGCGAGGAGGAATCAATGGAAGCCCAGAATGCAGCGCTCAATCTGAGGACCTACAACAAGGCGGACGTCGCCGCTCATTACGCCGGGATGAGCTATCTCACTCCTTGCGAACGCTTGTTGTTTGAAACCTATCTCAAACCGGGCATGACGATTCTTGATCTAGGAGTCGGTGGGGGGCGCACAACCCCCTGGTTGGCAAATATCGCGTCTCGATATGTGGGAATTGATTACTCGGAGGCCATGGTCCAGCAATGCCGTAGCCGGTTCCCGCACCTCGAGTTTTTGGTGGCGGACGCCTCAGATTTGTCGGTCTTTCCGTCGGCATCGTTCGACGCCGCGGTCATGGCCTTCAACGGCATTGACTACATCGCTCCAGACGAGGCGCGCAAGCGATTTCTGAAGGAATGTCTCCGAGTTTTGAGACCTGGAGGAGTTTTTATTTTTTCGTCCCACAATCCCCGAGCCATATTCGTACGGCCTTCGTGGAATCCCGAACGCTTGCGCGCGTTGACGTTGAAACTAACTGGTGACGCGCGCGGTTTTTTCAGGCTACTTTTGTTCTGTGTGACTTGTGCCCGTGTGTCGCTAGCCTGGCTGACTGCATCGGCGGCGAGCTTGGGACGGGTATTTCTCTGGGTCACCAAATCGCCCTTCTGGCGGGGAGAGGGATGGATGTTTGATCCAGTACACGGAGGTTTGATCACGCGTTACGGAACCCCAGAGCGTGTGACGTCGGAGCTGCAACTTCTGAGCTTCCAGTTGAGAGATATCCGTGGAGACGACTACCCCAAGAGGAGCGGAAGTTATATAACAGACTGGTACTACTACGTGTTTGCGAAGCCTGATCGCCCCGCGGATCGTCAACCATGCGCTTAGTCGCGTTGAGAAAAGTGCCGGAGGACGAAGCTCTGCGCCAGCAATGGAACGCATTGGTCCTAGAAACGAATCGCCCGGAGGTTTTCTACACTTGGGAATGGGCCCGCGCCGCGGAGCACGCATATCGTTCAGCCTTCACTCCGCTCCTGTATTTCTTCTTTGAAGGCGAATCGCTAGCCGGTATGGTGGCGTTGGCCACCAGCACTTCTGATGAGCATGAAGCTTTCTTTCTTTGCGGGACAACAGCTGACTACTGTGATTTCCTGAGTCACCCGGCGCGCCGCCTCGACTGTGTCAGGCAGGTCCTCGGCGAGTTGCGGAAGCGGCAAGTGAAGAGACTGACCTTGGCCAACCTGCCGGCCGACTCAGCGACTAACGCCGCGATGCAGACCGTTGCGGGGAAGAGCGGCTATCACCTGTTGCTGCGTCCAGCGTATCGGTGCGCGCGGATTGAGCTGGGACCCTATCGAGAGGGCCGGTCGGTCGCTCGGTCGAGTCACCAGAAAAAAGCGCTTCGCCGAAATTTGAGGGCCCTGGAAAGCAAGGGGTCTGTCACCATGGTCGACCTGGTGTCCGACTCAGCCAGAGATCTGTTGCCTGACTTCACGCTAGCCCATGTTGCCCGCTTCCTGGCCACTGGACGCATCAGTAACCTCGCTTATCCTGAACGCCGCGCATTTCTTTCGGAGCTTTCGCAACTGCTCGCCGTTTCTGGGTGGTTGCGTATTACCAGGCTGATGGTGGGTAATCATCCGGTTGCATGGAATTACGGCTTCGGATTCATGGGGAGTTGGTTTTGGTATCAGCCCACTTTTGATACGAATTTTGAAGAATTTTCACCTGGTATTTGTCTTCTGTCAAAAATTGTAGAGGCGGCCTGCGCGGATCCCACGATCAATCTGGTCGATCTGGGTCTGGGTGCGGAGGATTACAAGGAGCGATTGGCGACTACTTCACGCCAGACACTGCATCTCACGCTAAGTCATTCCCCGGTGGGCCACGCGAAGGAAGCTGTCCGGTATCACGCGGCGGTCCTGGCCCAGGCTTCGCCTCGATTGGAGCGTCGGCTTCGCTGGTTACAGCGACGTGTGGGCCGTTCCGGTCTTCGATCTCTTGTTTCCAAGACCTGGAAGAGCCTGGGGAGAGGATTCTGGCGGAGTGATGAGATTCTGTTTTTTGAGTGGCGCGACCGCGGTGTGACTGTGCCGTTGCAAAGAATGGAGAGTCTCTCGCTGAAAAGAATCACGTGGGAGCTACTCGCGACCGCGGTGATCCACTATTGCGACGACCGGGAGACAGTGGAGTATTTGCTGCGCGCTGCCGAACGGCTTCGCGATCGGAAGAGTGAAGGGTTTGCTCTGGTGTTGGACGAAGGGATTCCTGTTCATTTCGGCTGGGTCGACGATCTTGATGGTTTCCACATTGAGGAGTTGGACGCGAAGGTCCAAGGTCGGGGTGCCGACTGTGTGGTGATTTTCGATTGTTGGACGCCATTGTACGCGCGAGGGCGAGGTTATTGCGCGGTTGCCAATTGGGAACTGGCGTTGCATCTGCGATCGCTGGGTAAGCAGGCCTGGACATTCAGTGCGGCGAGCAATGCGCCCTTCATTCGCGGTGTGAGGAAGGCAGGCTTTGTGCATCAGGACTCCATGATTCGCACGCGCCTGTTGCTTGCGAGCAGGAGGGTTAGGGTCGAAGCGCCTCGCGAGATCGAGCCTCACGGCCAGCAGTTCGAATTCGCGAGGCGGGCAAACGATCGACCATGAGAGTCTTGTTGCTGGACCCCTCCGACACCTTCAGCGGCGATCTGTGCGCCACCAAATGGGACCTTATTGTCGACCTCGCGAGGGCGCCTCTGTCGACGCACCAGCGATGGGCGCGCGAAGCCGGCTGTCCGGCGATTAGCCTCTACCAGTTCGCCGAAGAGATCGAGGACCTGCACGCCCTGAAGCGGTTGCTGGATTTGGGGCTGGGAGTTCTGGTGGATCGTTTAGGAATCGACTGGTGGGACATTACCTCGCTCATGGTCGCGCCTGACGTGGCCGAAGGGATGTTGGCAAGACGACTCGCCAAACAACTACTCCCAGGTTCGCAGCTGTTTTGTAGCCGGCCCAATCGAATCGCCAGAACGCTGCAAAACCTGCTGGGGTGCGAACTGGTCACTTTCCAGGCCTCCAAGCTTAGATATGCGGGCCGCCGCCTAAAGCACTATGGTCAGGTGATTTCCCGGTTCGAGGGGCACGAACTCCGACAGATTGCGTGGGACAAGTTCGACTCCACCCACTCGATTCGACGCTGGTTGGCGCCGCGGCCTCGGGGAACTGGCTCGCCTCTTGTGCTTCTGCCCTCGGCCTACGCGAATGTTTCCCAGACCGCGATCAGTTACGCCGCAATGCTTTCGGACCAGCAATTCTTGCTGGTCTGCGCGCGCGAAAGCGGGGAGCTTCGAGGCTTACCGCCCAATGTGCGAAGCATTCCTCTGGCCTCTTATTACTCTCCGCCGAACGCAGAAGAACTTGGTTTACTGGTGGAGCAATGGGAAGGTTTGCGGAAAACTCTAATCGGGGCGGCGGTGGAATTTCGCCTCGCGGATGCGGTGGGAGCTCTGAATCGCGTGCCTGCCCTTCTGCGCTGGGGTGCAGCGATACGCGACAAATGGCTGCGAGTCTATGATGTCGAGAACGTCGTCAGCTGTTTAAGCGCTGACGACAGCAATCCGTACACGCGAGTTCCTCTTATTCTCGCCGGGTTGCGTGGACTGCCTGCCATAGCCTGTCACCACGGCGCCCTTGATGCCAGGATGGCCTTCAAGCAACACCGCGCCGACATCTATCTTGCGAAGGGCGAGATGGAAAAGGACTACATGCTGCGAGTCTGCCGCGTGGCTCCAGAGAAAGTCGTTCTTGGGGCTCCAGCCTCCGCCGCTCGGTCGCAGCCGAGCCGGGTCGCGGATGTCCAAACGAAACCATGGATGGTTTTTTTCTCGGAACCTTACGAGGTCGTATCCTGGCGCTCTGACGAGATCTACAAGGAATTGTTGCCGCGTTTGTCGGCTCTGGCCACCGGCCTTGGTTTGAAGCTAGTGGTCAAACTCCACCCTTTCGAGTCTGTAAAATCACATCGGCGCTACCTGGAGCGCTTTCTGTCCCGCGAAGAGAGACAAAGAATCGAACTGCGTTTGGAACCATTTTCACCCGATGTGTGGCAGGGTATCCGTTTTGCTCTTACAGTTGAATCGACAGTCGCGATGGAGTGCGCGGGTCGTGGCGTTCCGGTATTCTTTTGTGCTTGGCTGCGTGACGCATGGACGGGGTACGTGGGCCAGTATGAGAGATTCGGCGTCGGACAGGCCCTGAACTCGCCGGACGAAATCGTCCAGATTCCTGAAATGCTCAGCAGTTACGGTGTCTCGTTCCGCGGTCCACGGCTCACGAATGCGATTACGGCAACCGCTCTACGAGCAGTATTGTCGGGAAGTCAGCGAGGAGAAGTGACCGAGAAGCTGGAGGCGAAGTAGGAATCCATGTCTGACGCGTCCGCGCTTTCGGAATCTCCGCTCGGAACTGCTGTACCCGATCATCCTGCGACGACATCGAGCGATGCGCCAGTCTTTGTCGTGGGGCTCTCCCGTTCGGGCAGCACTCTGTTGTCCCGCATGCTGGACGCACACTCTGCCCTGGCGATCTTTCCTGAGACGTGGTGGTATGTGGCGCTGGATCGCTTTGGATGCCTCGAGGAGTTCACCGATCCATGGCAGTACATTCTTTTCTTGAATCAGGTCTGGGACAGCCTGAAATCGGAGAGGGATCCCGCGGCCCGCGTGTTGGCCATGGAAGGGGTCAAGCAGCCGCAGTATGTGGGACCTACAAGGCCGGTGTTGGAAAAGCTTGGAAGAGCATACGCCAGCGTCCGCAAGGCTCGAGTCTGGGGCGAAAAAACACCAGGCCATGTGCTGTGGCTTCCACAGATTCGTGCTCTGTTTCCGAATGCGAGAGTCGTGGCCACCGTGCGCGACCCGCGAGACGTGCTGGTTTCCTACGACGAGCGCTGGAACCACGGGCGGGGCGACACCGACTTCCTTATGAAATCGGCAGCCCAGGTAAAGCATTTTCTGGCCCACCTCTTGCACCAGTCCGTGTTCCCCCCAGAACAAGTTTGCAGGGTGAAGTACGAGTCGCTCGTCTCACAGCCATCGGTCGTATTGGAGGAGGTCTGCCGCTTCCTGCAACTTGACTTCGAACCGGGAATGCTAGAATTTTACCGCCAGCAGGAAAAAGCGGAACTAAGCACTCCGGATGCGAAGCACCACAAGCTCCTGAGCAAACCCGCAACCACCGAGCGGATCAACCGGTACGTGCAGAAGTTTCGACCCGCTCAATGTGCGCTGATCGAGCGGTTTCTGCATGAAGAGATGAATGTTTTGGGCTATGGCGCCTCACTCCATGAAGCTGGCGAGTGGTCCACCGGAGATAAGAAAGCCTATGAAGAAGGTGTTCGCACCTACGAACGGATGCGGTCGGGGGCGGTTCGCGAGGAACATCGCCGAGTAGGGCAGCGGAAACTGGCAATTTATCGATGGTTCGGAGAAGTACTCGCGAGGACTACCAGAAAAGTAGCTCTAACCTCACGGGACTGGCAGGCAAGAGCGGAAACTGCCGAGCGAGAGCTCGGTTGAAGAAATGCCTGCTCCTGGCACTGCGGACCACACTCGCGGCAGCGACGGCGGAGAATATCCAATTGAGTCGAGTCTGTGACCACTGATAACGCGTACGATCTGCCCGAGGATACCGCCGAACTCGTTCTTGCGGATTCTGCGCACGTGAAGTTCCGGCAAAACTTCGCCAATGTTGCCAGTCAGTCCTCCGTCTACTTCGCCGGGACCACGTTTACACTGCTGGGTGGATACCTCTTCCGGTTTTATGTGGTGCGCCGCCTGGGTGCCGGGCTGGTGGGCTTAAATGCCCTGGGGATGAGCCTCTACGCCATTTGCAAGCTGTTTGGGCAAATGGGATTGCCGCAAACGGCACTTCGTTATGTGGCGGCGTACGACGGGGCGGGTGAGCCAGGCCAGCTGCGCACGTTCTTCAGGAGAGGCTTATTTTGGACACTCCTTGGAACTTCGTCGCTCGGCATCCTGGTGATCTGCATACGCCATTGGCTTGCGACTCGCATTTTCCACGCGCCAGAATTCGCGGGTTATCTTCCGCTGTTCGCCGTGCTGATCCCGATCGGCGCCACGAGTGCATTTCTGAACCAGACACTCTGTGGCTTCAGAAAGGTCAGCCGGAGCATGACGATCACGAATTTCATTTCGTTCCCGTTCATGATGATGCTGACGGTGGTGGCCCTGATGTCGGGACTGTCGTTGTGGGGTTACGTTTTCGCGCAAGTCGCTGCGGAATCGCTAACCCTTGTGCTGGCGGCGGTGAGCCTGCGTACGCTGCTGCCAGTCCCATCGAATGTGCCCGAACAGGACGGGTTGGGCTTGCCCGGAGACGTGAAGCAATATGCCCTCGCGATTTTCGGAATTGGTGTTGTGGAATTCATCCTGGGTCAATCGGACCGCCTGATCGTGGGTTACTACCTCGAGGCCAGGCAACTCGGCATTTATGCGGTAGCTGGTTCTCTGGCTGCCCTGATTCCACTGGGCCTGCAATCCGTGAACTCCATCTTTGCGCCGACCATCGCGAAACTCTACGCCGAGGGCGAGAACGCTTTGCTTTCCCGGCTCTTTCAGACCATCACGAAATGGGTTCTTGGTTTTGCTCTGCCTCTGGTATTTGTCTTTGTCTTCTTTTCTCACCAACTGATGGGGTTGCTGGGCAAGGAATTTGAGGCCGGCTGGTTCCTGCTCGTGCTGGGAGCAATTGCCCAAACGATCAACTGTGGTACTGGCTCGGTCGGCTATTTTCTTCTTATGTCTGGAAATCAGAAACAGCTCATTCGGGTGCAGGTCGCGGTGAGTATACTTGTGCTTCTGGGTGACGTCTCATTGATCCCCGTCTTCGGAATTATGGGAGCGGCTGTGGTAGCTGCGCTGGGCGCGACGGTCAGCAATCTGGCGTACCTGTTTCTAGTTCGTCGCAAACTTAACCTTTGGCCCTACAACCGTCACTACCTCAGGCTAGCCGGACCAGTGGCAGCCACAGCGCTGGTGATCTGGCTGGTGAGCAAAATTCCGCTTTTCCGCGCTTATGCCGATTTGCCCGGGATTATCGTGTCTCTTATCCTCGGCTATGCTGTGTTTCTGGTGGGGTCATTGGCATTCGGATTGGATGATGATGACCGGTTGCTCTGGCAGGTCGCACGTTCCCGACTTCCGCGCGGTCTGGGGAGGTGGTTTGCTGCACGCTAATCTTTCTGAAAAAGTGTCCGGGATTCCAGATCAAGCGGCGGTGACTGTCTAATGGCAGAATCCATGCGCGAGCTGCGGTTGCCGGAGGACCTGTGCCGTGCCGCAGAAGAGAAATTCGGGCGAGAGTTCGGTACTCTGGAGGAGCTCATTACCTTTGTCTTGCGTGAACTGGCGAGCGACAACGCTGCCCAGATGGATCAGGCGGAGGCCAGGATCATTGAAGAACGTCTGCGCGCCCTCGGATATATCTGACTCAAAATGACAAACCGAGGATGACAGATCGAATGGCTGAGAGTGCTAGTGTCCAAGAGCTGAAGCGACAGGCGGCGGATCGGCTCAACCCAAGACTCACAGATCCGAACTATCTGGTTTTGCGAAAGCGCCGCGACCTCTTCCGGCGATGGCTAGCCGATGTGCCGGGCAGCCGTCTGCTGGTGCTTGATGTTGGCGGCCGTCTTCAGCCGTACCGGCCCCTGGTAGAACACAGACTGGCTCGCTACCTCGCGGTTGATCTGAAGGTGACTGCATTAGTCGACATTGTGGGAAGAGGAGAGCAACTTCCCCTGGCGTCGGGGGTTTTCGATCTGGTCTTCTGCACTCAAGTGTTGGAATATGTTCCGATTCCGAGTTGTGCGGTTGGGGAATTCTACAGGGTTCTAAAACCAGGCGGTGTGTTGCTGTTGAGCGCTCCTTCTATCTTTCCCCGCGATTCAGAGGAGGAATACTGGCGGTTCGAGCCAGCTTCGCTGCGTATGTTGCTGGCGGCATTTTCGCGCATAGAAGTCGAACCAGAAGGCGGTAGCATCACTGGTTTCTTTCGAACGATGAATGTGTTCCTGTTTTCCTGCGCGAGATTCGGGGGGCTCAAGAGGGTTCTGGCCTATTCCGGTGTCCCGTTTCTGAATCTTGCTGGCCGTTGCCTGGAGTCTCTGGCGTTGACCAGTAACGATCAGTTCGCTGCAAACTACAGCGTTTTGGCGCAGAAGTAACCACGGCTCAAAGTTGAAGCTATGGCTATCAGTAAATCGGAATTGCGGGAACTTCTGGTTGCTTACCGGCAGGAAAACTGGCGCGGCATCCAAACCACGGAGTGGCAGCAGCGCATCGTGCAAGACATGCTGGCCGAGGGTGACGAGCCGCACACTTTTCAGCGGATCGCGGACTACTGGAGGCCCCAGCCAGGAATGAGAATTCTTGATGTTGGCTCCGGGGTTGGCGGCTTCGTCGTTCTTTGCCGCAAGCTTGGCCTTCAGGCGTTCGGGGTCGAACCGGATCGAATCGGCAAGGGCTCGCAGATCACGGCCGTCGAGATCGCGCGCAGAAGGCTCGACGAGCCCGCTTTTGTGGTTGGGGTTGGCGAACAACTTCCTTTTCCCGATGATGCATTCGATCTGGTCGTTCTCGACCAGGTGATCGAGCATGTGACGAATCAGAGAGCGGTGCTGAAAGAGGCGCTTCGCGTGGCTAAGCCGGAGGGCGTGGTCTACATCGCCTGCCCGAATTATTTGCGATGGTATGAGCCCCACTACAAAATCCGTTGGTTGCCACTGATGCCTAAGGCCTTGGGTAGGTTGTACTTACGAATTCGCGGCCGAAACCCGATGATGCTGGGCCAGCTGAACTACACGACCAACTGGCGTGTCCATCGATTACTGCGACACCTCGAGCCCGCGAAGATCGTCGATCTCAATCGCGAAGAGTTTCTGCGGAAGTGCGCGGACGGTAGTTTTCAGAGTAAGCGCGCGAGATTCGTCCGTGCACTGACCAGCGTTCCTTTGTTGGGACAGATCATATTGCGGATGACACTCTTCTACCTGCGCCTTTGTGAAGGGGGGACCCAGTTCGTTATAGTTCCTAAGAAACTGGGAGCGGAGAAGGCCCAATGCTGAACATTGGAAGACACCTCAGGCCGCGGGAGCAGCGGAAATCCCCGCCCGGCCTTGCTTTCGGGCGACCGCTGGTTCTCTTGCAAAGTGACGACTGGGGACGCGTGGGGGTGAGGGACCGCGAGGGGTTTGAGCAGCTTCGGGCGGCAGGGTTGACGATGGGCGAACAGCCTTATGACTTCTACACACTGGAAGGGGCTGAAGATGTCGAGGCATTGCATGAAATGTTGCGCCGGCATGGTGATTCCACCGGCCGACCGCCCTGTCTGGTCATGAATTTTGTCTTGGCGAACGTGGATTTTTCCAAGACCGCCACGGACGACTTTCGAAATCTCTACCTCATGCCGCTTGCAGATGGGTTGCCGGGCACGTGGAAGAGGCCGCGACTTTTCGACTCCTACCTGAGTGGAATCGCAGATGGCACTTTCTATCCCGCGCTCCATGGCACGACGCACTTCTGTCGTTCCGCAGTGGAGCGAAAGCTCAATGACAAAGGGGAGGTAGCAGAGCTACTGCGAACCCTATGGAAGGCCGAAACGCCTTACATTTATTGGCGCATGCCCTGGATTGGGTACGAGTACTGGAACCCGGAGTTCAAGCCGAAACAACGATTTCTGGATAAGTCCCGGCAGGAGGGTCTGGTTCGCGAGTCAGCCGAACTGTTCGGGCGCATGTTTGGAATTGCGCCATTCTCAGCCTGCGCACCGGGATATCGATCGAATGAAGACACCTGTCGAGCCTGGGAGCAGTGCGGGATCCGCGTGATACAGAACGGAAGCGGTGGATCTGTTCCGACGCATCTCGACGAGCACAACGTCCTCCGGGTCCATCGGAACGTCGACTTTGAGCCAGCCACGGCAGGATCTTCTTTCTCCTTGGAGGACTGCTTGCGGAGCGCGCAACGGAACCTTGATGGTGGAATCCCAGCTGTCGTCTCGGTGCATTCGATCAATTTTCATTCTTCACTGCGCGATTTTCGAGGCCCCAGCTTGAAGCTGTTGGATGAGTTTCTGAGCGCCCTCGAAAGAAGGTATCCTGATCTGCTATACATACACGATGCGGACCTCTACCACTTGGCCAACGAGGGCAGATACGAGGGGTTGCAGGGTTCGGTCACGGTGACGGCAAAGCAGTAGGCAACAGGTTCCCTCCAGCCGCCCGAGGGGCGAGGTGCTTGATGGAACGCCGACGTTCATTGGTCCTGATTACCGTGGACTGCCTGCGGGCTGACCATTGCGGCTTCCTGGGCTATGACCTGCCGACCACGCCGTTTCTCGATTCTCTGGCAACCGAGAGTTGGTCTTTTACTAACGCGATTGTCGCGGGAGCGCCGACCTATTACTCGTTTCCCGCAATTCTGGCGTCGCGCTTTCCTCTCGCGTTGGGCCGCGATGTGATTGGTCTCGCTCCTGGCGAAAGCACGCTGGCAACCGTGTTGCGTGAATCTCGTTATGCCACGGGCGCATTTTCCGCGGGCAATCCATACATCTCGTCGCGCTTAGGTTACGACCAGGGATTCGACGTCTTCCGCGATTTTCTGGACTTCGAGACGCAGTCAACCGAAGACAACATCGGACCGGAAAACCCGCCCCTTGATTCGGCCCGTGGGAAGCTGAATCGATCGATAAAGAGTTTTGCAGGAGCGCTCGGACTCAGCAGACTCTACAACGAACTGTACTTTCAGTACTGCATGAAGATTTCTCCTGCCGCGGAAAGTGTCGACGCTCTGAGAAAATATCCCGACGCGTCCGTTCTGGTGGAGGAGGCACTTTCGTGGCTGGCATCAGTCGGGCAGCGCCCATTTTTCCTGTGGCTACATCTGATGGATCCGCATTCGCCCTATTATCCGCCGAAGGAGGCGTTTCGCGAACTTACGGGAAGAGACATTGAGCCCGGCCGTGCGCGCTATCTGAACGAATACTGGAGCCGTCCGGACCTGACGCCTTCCGGCTTACGCGGAAAACGGAATGAGGTTGTGCAGTTGTACGACTCGGGCATTCGGTCGGTGGACCGCCAAATCGCCCGCCTGGTGGACGGTCTGAGGCAAACGCATCTTTGGGACGATTGTGTGTTGGCGGTGACCGCAGATCACGGCGAGGAGTTTCTCGAACACGGCGGGCGATATCACGCGCCGGTGCGCCTGAGTGAGGAAATAGTTCGTGTGCCGCTGTTGATCCGTGTTCCCGGAGATCGAGGGCTGAAGGTTTCGACTTCTCCGATGAGCCATCTGCACCTGGCGCCCACTCTGCTGGAGATCATAGGGTTGCAGGCTCCGACGGCGTTCCGCGGGCGCAGTCTGTGGACAAATCTTCAGCGCGGAATGGCATGGGACGATCCCGCGATCATCGAGTGCGCGTACGGTTGTACGAACCCCTTCCGGGCAGAAAGCCGGAGCGCACCGAGGCTCCTCGGGGTTCGCGATGGCCGCTTCAAGCTGGTCATGCGGATTGAGCCAGGGATGATTGAGGAAGTGTACGATCTGGAAACAGACCCGGCGGAGACGCATCGCTTGGTGGATGGGCCGGGGCTTGAAGGTCGGAAACGGTTATTGCTAGCCGCGTTTGAACACATAGAAAGAACGGTTTCAACCCGAGATGCCATGATGCGAGTGAGGGCGAGGTTGCGCGATCTTCGGTGCGAGATCCTGGGCTAGAATGGAAGTGAAACGATTCCTGACATGCCTTGCCGTTGGTCGCGAGTTTTTGCCAACCGCGTCGAGGGAAGCGAGTCTCGCGAATTGTATGGAGCGAGGGCCGGGATCGTCCATAACTGCGCGCGAGTGTCGTGCATGACGCACCGGATCGCGCTTCTCACTGAGATTATCGCTCCCTACCGCATTCCGGTTTTCAACGTTCTGGCACGCCGGGAGGCGCTAGATCTGCATGTAATATTCCTGGCGGAGACGGATCAGAAACTTCGGCAGTGGCATGTTTATAAGAACGAAATCTGTTTTTCGCACCAGGTTCTGCCTTCCTGGCGCTGGCGTGCGGAGAAAAGCAGTTTTCTGTTCAATCGGGGATTGTGGTCCGCCTTAAACAAGCTGAGTCCGCAGGTTATTATTTGTGGTGGATACAACTACGCCGCCTCTTGGGAAGCTCTTCTGTGGGCGCGCCGCCACGGGGTAGCATTTGTGTTGTGGTCGGAGAGCAACGGCCGGGATGCTCGTGCAGGACGGACCTGGGTGGAGTGGCTGAAGGTCTATTTCTTGAAGCATTGTGACGGATTTGTGGTGCCCGGGAAGGCTTCCTTCGAGTATCTCAAGTCGCTGGGGTCTCCGGAAGCAAGCATTCAAACCGCGCCCAATGCCGTCGATAACAGATTGTTTGCGGCCCAAGCGGCGAATACCCGGGCCCATGCAGCGGAATTTCGAGAGAAGCTGAAACTGCCATCGCGGTTTATTCTGTTTGTGGGTCGGCTGGTCGCGGAAAAAGGTGTTTATGATCTCCTCGAAGCCTATGCCAAACTGGAGAACGACCTGCGATCGGAGGTGAGTTTGGTTTTTGCGGGTGATGGCGTCTGCAGAGAGGAACTCGCGCAAGAGGGCGAAGCGGATCACCCCGGGAGAGGTGTGTTTTCCGGGATTCGCGCAGCGGGAAGATCTGGCTGGTCTATATGCGCTCGCGGAAGCATTGGTTCTACCGACGCACAGCGACACTTGGGGTTTGGTGGTGAACGAAGCGATGGCGTGCGGGCTTCCGATTATTGTGAGCAGTGTCGCGGGATGTTCGGTCGACTTAGTCGAAGATGGGTGGAATGGTTACGTAGTGCCTCCCCGAGATTCGGAGAAACTCCGTGAGGCCATCGATTCTTTGCTGAGGCACGCTGAACTCAAACAACTGATGAGCGCGCGCAGCTTGGAACGAATTCGAAACTACTCACCGGAAGCGTGTGCCGATGGTCTGGCCGCGGCTGCGATCTCCGCTGGTACGGGGGCTCGATGAACTCATTGAAACCGCTGCAGTGGGCTGGCATTGGGCTGAGTTTGTGCCTGGCACTGTATTTTTTTTATTCCTATCTGGAATACTTTGGCGACGTTTCGTTCCTGGGCGGGATCTTGCTGCTGGAGGTAATCATCGCCAGCCTCTGGAAATATGATCAGCGCTTTCTTGTTCTGCTGATCGTCAGCTTTCTTTGGGCTGGCATGAATGTTCCCATGCAGGCCGCCGGGACGGTCGGACGCTGGGTCGTGCTGTTTGCTGGGGCAGCCGTAGGCTATATTATTTGGACGAAGACTCCCCGGAAGCCTTTTGGGGCACTACATCTGATCGCCTTCTTTTGTGTCTGCGCGGCATTTGTCTCCGCCACCGTTTCTCAATATGTACAGATGGCATCTCTAAAAGCTTTGAGCCTGTTACTTCTTTTTACATATTGTGCCTCGGGCGGTCGCTTGGCAGCTCTCGGACGGGAGGACCGTTTTTTTCGTGGGCTGCTCTGGGGATGTGAGATAGCCGTCTATATTACGGCGATCTGCTATTTCGGTCTGGGGCAACGTATCTGGGGTAATCCCAATTCCCTGGGCTCGGCAATGAGTGTTGGAATGTTTCCCATCCTGCTGTGGGGATGGCTCACCAGCGATGGACCTGGCTTGAAGTTCCGCCGGTTGGTTGCTCTACTTCTTTGCACGTACCTCGTCCATGTCAGCATGGCACGCGCAGGAATTCTTACGGTCGTGGTCGTCACCCTTATCTTCTGTTTTTGCCTGCGTCAGTACAAATTGTTGGTGAAGGTGGCCGCGCTGGTTCTGGTCATGGTTGCAGTCATTGGGGTGTTAGCTCCAGAAACTTTAAGCAAGTCGCTGGGTGACCTGACGGATACGGTGCTTTACAAGGCGGGACAGAAGGAAGGGGGCGTGCTGGCTTCGCGTCGAACGCCCTGGGAAAAATCGATCGCCTCCATCAAAGAGCATCCGCTGTTCGGAACGGGATATGGCACGGCTCCGACGGGCGATGATCCCGGGTGGGATTTCGGAAGATTTTCTTCGAGCGCCGAGTCATCTCGTGAGCACGGCAGCAGCTACATGACGATCGCAGAGTGGGTGGGACTGTTGGGTGTGTTGCCTTTCGTTGGGCTGCTGGCGCTGACGGTGTCGAACATATGGAAGGTTTGCGCTTGGATGAGGCGAACTGCCGACCCACGCCATTACTCGATTCCGCTGGCCATGGTGGCGTTGGCGGGTCTGGTCCACGCCAATTTTGAAGATTGGCTTTTTGCCGTGGGTTATTATCTCTGCGTTTATTTTTGGGTTCTTGTATTTCTACTCGCGGATCTTGTTCCTGACACTGTTGTGGTCCCAGTTGCCGGCGTTGTTTCCCGAGTTTCCCGCCCATCGCCAGCCGCCTTCGGAGCGGTCGTGTCCAGCCGATGATCAGGTTGTTTATGAATGGCCTGGCCGCGAGTGCGGGCGGAGGCCTTACGTATCTGCGTAACGTGATTCCCCATCTCGCGCGGAGAGTGGATGCAGAAACTACGGTGCTGCTGAACCCGGCGATTCGCCGGGAATTTGGGGAACTGCCGAACGTTTCCTTTGTCGAAGAGCTGGAGTCCTGGAGCGCGCCTCGGCGTTTTATTCGCGAACAGACGACGCTGCCGAAACTGGTACGGCGCAGCGGCGCGCAGGTGTTGATTTCCGCGGGCAACTTTGCGCTCTGGAATTCTCCCATCCCACAGATATTGCTGTCTCGTAACTCGCTCTATACTTCCGGCGATTTCCTGCGCGATGTGCGGGCTCGGGGAGACTACGCGATGTGGGCGGATACTCTAGTCAAAGGCTGGCTGGCACGGCGATCGGTAAGCTGCGCCGACATTACCGTCGCCCCGAGCGCAGCGTTTGCACAGGAATTGAGCCAGTGGAGTGGCAAGAAGGTACTTGCGCTGCACCATGGATTTGACCCAGATACTTTTACAAGCAATACAGCGCCCTTACCGTCGGCGGCGCAAGCCCAGCTTGAGCAAGGCAAAGACGCTCTCCGCCTGCTTTTTGTAAGCCACTACAATTATTACCGGAATTTTGAAACATTATTCCGGGCAATGCCCATCTTGAGCGGTCGTCTGAAAGGAAAGCAGGTAAAACTCTTTCTTACCTGCCGATTAGACTCGGGCGAGAATCCTGGGACCTATCGAGCCGCGTCTGCGGCGTCGATGGCAAACGCTCTTCGGCAAAGCCAGGTAATCGTCGAGCTCGGAACGATTCCCTATCGCTCGCTGCATCACCTCTATCGAGCCTGCCACATTTACGTGACACCGGCTTATGCGGAATCCTTTGCTCATCCACTGATCGAGTCGATGTCGAGCGGCTTGCCGGTGGTGGCGTCGAATTTGCCGGTGCATCGCGAGATCTGCGGGGATGCGGGAATTTATTTCGACCGTTTTTCTCCCGATGCGCTCGCGGAACGGGTAATGCAAATTCACGAATCGCCGGAGCTGGCGGAAAAACTGTCTCGCAATGGCCTGCGGCGTGCCCGCGACTTCAGCTGGAGCGAGCATGTTGAACGCCTGATTGTTCTGGCGCGGGGACTAGCGTGGCCTGAGAGTGAGCGAAACTGATGTCCCGAGTTGTGGTTGCGGGTTCAACGCTGCACGTTTTGACGCTCACCCCATTTTTTCCTTCGGACCAAAATGAAGTGAACGGGTGCTTCGTTGCGGAACCGATCGAGCAGCTCAAACAGTTCGGTGTCGATTCCAGTGTGATCGCGGTATCCCCGATTTATCGTCCTCGAAAACAACCGGACCCATCGGCCGCAGCGGAGTGGGTGCGGTATCCGCAAGTTCCCGGAAATCTTGGGCTCTCAACCGCGGGGAATCTGCTCTACGCGCGTCTTCTACGACGAATCCGGAAGCTTCACTCGGTGAAGCCGATCGATGTGATCCACGCTCATGCGGCACTGCCTTGCGGCCACGCGGCTTGGTTACTTTCCAGGAGTCTAAATATTCCATTCGTGGTGACCGTTCACGGGTTGGACGTGTTCAACACGTGCTTTATTGATGGAATTCCAGCGACTTGGCGGCGGGAAGCGTCGGTGAACGTTTACCGCGCGGCGCGGACCGTAATATGCATCAGCGGCAAGGTGCAGCAGATTTTGAGAACTGGAACGGCGAAGGAAACCTGTAGCGCTGTGGTATACAACGGCGTAAATCCGAATCTTTTTTCGCCAAACCCTGTTGAGGCGAGACAGCGCGATCCAGAAATTCTGGTTGTCGGCAGCTTAGTGCGCAGCAAAGGGCACGAACTGGTTTTGAGGGCTATTGGAAATCTGAGATCTCCTTTTCCCAAACTTCGGTGTCGCATCATCGGAGAAGGGACGGACCGCGACGAGTTTGAATCGCTGGTGCGCCAATTGGGCATTGGGCAGCAAGTTCAGTTTGTTGGCCGACAGAGCCGGTCGGAAGTAGCGGAGGCCATGCGGCGCTGCTCCGTATTCGTGTTGCCCAGCCGCAACGAGGGACTGGGGTGCGTGTACCTGGAAGCCATGTCTTGCGGCAAGCCGGCGATCGGCTGTCGCGGGCAGGGAATTGATGAAGTGATTGAGCATGGCAAGAATGGCTGGCTCATCCCTGTGGATGGGCTTGAAGAACTTCTTCAGGGGCTCTCCACGTTGCTCCAGTCTGCCGATGTTTCATCGCGCATGGGAATCGCTGCACGTGCGACGATCCTGAGCGGATTCACCCTGTCGGATCAGGCGCGGCGCCTGGCCAACATCTACCGCCAAGCGATCGCATGAGAGTACGACGATGCGGTGGATTATTGGGTCTGAAGGACGGAAGACAGGCAGAAGTACGAAACCTCCTCGTGGTCCACAACGTGGGTTGTAAGTCGTCGATTAAGGGTGCATTACAAAAATGCTGGTCCGTGGGGGCTTGCTATACTTCCCCGATGGCCTTAGCTAGCGGCGGCAGCCAACGTTGGCCGCGGATCAAGAGCGACTCTCGACCCGCGAGTAACAGGTCGTATAAGCAACAAGAGAAGAGTCGATTTAGCACACAAGACTCTGAAGGCGGCATTGCGATGAGACGTCTAGTATGTGCGGTGCTCGTGCTGTCATTGGAGGTGGTCGGGCAGGCTACGGCTCCCAAGGGTGGCGGTAGCCCGACAGGAATGCCTTACACGACGGCGCAAAATTGGTCGCAGAACTCGACCACCGCTTTGACCGCTGGCTCCTCAAACGCTCTGACGCTTACACCGTGTCCGCTTGGCGTAGATACGTCCGGTCAGGGAATGTACGACGTTTACATTTCAGACGGGACGAGCAGCGAATCGGTTGCGGTTAATGGTGGAACCTGCACATCGGGTGCACCCTCCGGCACAATTACTTTCACTCCGTACTTTTCCCACGCTTCCTATGCGATCGAGTCGGGCTCCAGTGGCATTCAGGAGACGATCAACAGTGTATGCGGGACCAACACCCTGCATACACAAAATGGCTATTGCAACATTATGCTTCCGGCCATTGGCCATGGCTATATTTACAACCGTTACCAAGTTTATGGCACGATTTTCTTTCATGCCTACCAATCGGTGCTTTCTGGTTATGGAACTCGATTAGAGTGTTACGGACGTGGACCATGCCTGCAAGTCGGAGATTTATCAAACAGCAACGACTATATGAACAACACCATTGAGGGAATCAATTTTGCAACGTTGAAAAGCTATTCCTCGATCCCCGCATACGAAGGGGTACAACATAACGAGAACATCCTTCACTTCCGGTTATGCGACGATCACGACCGCCAGTCCCCATGGCTTTCGACCGGGAGACATGGTAACGATATTGTTTACCGACAGCTCTAGTTATTGGGGAGACGCGATTGTCACTGATTGCGGCTCAGGCTCCACGTCTGCGACCTGCACGTCGTCTTCAACCACGTTTCGCTATGCGCATCCCGGCAATCCCCCTTCTTTGAATAGCCCCGGCGTAGTCGCTCTTGCCTATAGCGCTATTCTCGATAATGCCGGAGCCACGCATTTCATCGATATTCAATACGATCTGGGAGGGGAAAACGGAAAATTCAACAATTTCTTCGATTTCTGGGATGACGAGAACGCAGTTATCGATCGCTTCAGCGCTGTAACGGGTCTGAATGCGAACTTGAATTGGACAAGTTCGTTTATCTTCTCTGGCGGTCAGTTGAATATAGGTCACAATCTGGCTCCGGTTATCACGCTGCGGGACTCCAGCATCACTGCAGGCAACTCAAACTGCGTGACTGACTATAACTCGAATGGACTGTATATCGAGAACACAGTCTGTCAGTCAACGGGCCCTTGGCAGTTTTATTCCTCAACGTCCACTGGAAACTATCAGGGAGCGTATCTCAAGAACATCTATTCCGAGAGCACGATTGCAGCAAACCCCGCCTGTAAGTCCTATCCAACGAGTTGTTCCAGTGCTACCTCACCGTTCCCTGGAACCGGAATTGCAGGTTTGATTGCTGGGAAGACGGCAGGATCCGGTGGGTTTGCGGCCATTCACGTAGTTGGTTCCGGCGGTCCTTTGGGAGAATTTCAGAGGGGCGGAAGTGGGTCAACCCCGTACACCTACTACATCGTTGCCAACGACACAACTGCCAAGACGCGAACGTCTCCAATGGCGGTCTTGAATTGGAAGTCTACCTGTCCATCCTCCTGCGAATCCTCTATTCCTGTTTACTGGCCGAGAGTGGCGAATGGGACTGACATGATCACCTATGATTTGATCCGTATGAAAACTCCTTCTGGAATCGGTGCAGTCGTTCCTTATGCCGGTGGATGTGGCGGCGGCTCATATGGGGCTTGCGGATATGTGGTGCAAGGTCTGTCTCAGGCTAAAGCGTGTTCCGGTCATTTGGTTTGCACCTACACCGACGCTAGCCCGTCATCCACGTCTGCCCACTCCACTGACCCATCATCCTATCCGGTGCTGGGCAACTATAACGGCAACATAACTTTTTGGGCCGGTTCGATTGTATCTGTTGACCAGAGCATTTCGGTGGATCAGGAAGTATCACCCGGGGTAGACGTTGGACTGAACGGGAATCCACTTCAAATTGCCAGGGCATGCGCCGGCTATGGAGTTACGGCAGCAGGCGGCGGCTATACCTCGTGTTTAGCCAGCATAACGAGCCAAGACGTTCCGGCTCAGACGGCCACGCTGATGACGGATGGAACCGTAAGCGGAGGCTACATGTCGGTGGTTAAGGGGCGTTTGAACTTTGCAATGAGCCCATTCGCCATTGAACTACCGCACCATATCATTACGTTGATTGATTCTCAGCCTGCACTTACCGAAGCAACAGTAGGATATCGTCCATTGGCGAGCGCGAATGATACATGGATTGGGACGGATGTGCCGAGCCGCGGAGTTCCAGCAAGTGCGGGGCAGCTTGCCTTCGGAGCGCCAGTGTCCATCACAAACTACATCCGAGCGACTGGGGACGGTGTGCAGACGAATTGGCTGGAGCGGCTGACCTCGAAGCAAAAGACCTTTGCAGTACCAGTTAAGATAAGCGACGGAAACAGTTTTACCTTGGGGGATGGCTCGCCCTTGTCGCGGATGAAAATCTACAGCGTTAATAACATACCTCCGAGCCATGTGCCCCCCCAGAGTTGCGTTGATGTGTTGGGGGAGGCGAGGGGACTCACCAGATCGGATCAGGTAACCAGCATCACCCCACCCGGGAAGTTAGGGAATCTATCCCTTAACGCTTATCCTGGCGATGAGGGCGGAATCATTTTACATTTCTGCAATCCGAGTGGGTCTGAAGCGATCACTCCTGCTGGTGCATACTCGTTTCTGGCTGTGCACTGAGCTACGGCTACCGCCTCTTGCTGTGATTGGCGCTTCAGCTTGCTGCCGTCTCGGATCTTCCGCCAGTCTGAATTGACTCGCTTGCTCTCACGACTGATTGGTTTGTGTTTCATCCATACCGGTGTCAGGCTGTACGCGCCTTCAGGATAAGATGGAACAACAGCTGTGAGGAAGCGAGCAAATATTTCAGATGTGCGGCATCGTTGGCATACTGGCGCGTAAGACCCAGATCCCTCCTGAAGTTCTGGAACAAGCCACCCGCTCGCTCGCGCACCGGGGACCCGATGATTCCGGTACTGTGCTGCTGAAAGATGCCGAACCGGAGCCGCTGGAGATCGGCTTGGGTCACCGGCGATTGGCGATTCTTGATCTTTCGCCGCTTGGGCACCAGCCCATGCAGGATCCGGTCACTGGCAACTGGATTGTCTTCAACGGCGAAATCTACAACTTCCGCGAACTTCGTAAGGAGCTCGAAGGCTGCGGCGTCGAGTTCAAAAGCCATTCCGACACGGAAGTGATCTTAGCCGCCTATCGTGTGTGGGGCGAGTCTTGCCTGACGCGACTGGGCGGCATGTTTGCGTTTGCCCTCTGGGACGTGCCGCGAAAGCGGCTGTTGCTGGCGCGCGATCCCATGGGAATCAAACCGCTGTACTACCACCAGTCAGAGCAGACTTTTGTCTTTGCCTCGGAGGTTCGGACCCTTTTGCGGACGGGACTCGTGCCACGAAAAGTCGATCCCACAGGGGTCTTGAGCTACCTGGCGTTCGGTTCCGTGTATGAGCCGTGGACGATCGTGGAAGGAGTGAGGGCCGTTCCTCCTGGACATATGCTCACCGTGCAAAACGGATCGGTGAGCATCCGCGAATACTGGAATCCGCTGCCGTCTTCGAGCGCCGGGTCGGAGCCAGCCTCAGGGAACGGGATCGCAACGGCAGGTCGACTGCCTGCGCTCTTGCGCGATGCGGTGTTGTCGCACCTGGTGAGTGACGTGCCCGTCGGAGTTTTTCTTTCGGGCGGAATCGATTCCAGCGCTCTGGTTGCGGTACTCAGCCACAATGGCGTGCGCGCGAACACCTTCTCGATCGTCTTCGAGGAAGAGGAGTTTAACGAAGGGCAGTATTCGCGCGAAATTGCCCGCCGCTTTGGGAGCGAGCACCATGAGATTCCAGTGTCGCAGCGGGATACGCTGGCAGCGATGCCGGAAGCTCTGTGTGCCATGGACCAGCCAACCATTGACGGCATCAATACGTATCTCGTATCCGCCAAGACGAGGGCTGCAGGAGTGAAAGTTGCTTTGACTGGTTTGGGCGCCGACGAGCTGTTCGCAGGCTACTCGAACTTTCGCCGCGTGCCGAGGATGGAAGCTTTTTCTAAGCGATTCGGACGATTGCCAAAGCTGGTGCGACGGCCGGTGTCTGTTTCCGTGGCGCGGTTGATGGGCAAGGGCGATCGCAGCCGCAAGGTGGCCGAGCTGGCCACGGACCGTGAGTCCATCGTTCATCCGTATTTTCTGGCGCGAATGTTATTTGGAGCCGCGGAGCGCGAAGGTTTATTCGCAGCGCCGGACTACCAAGCCTTGCAACAATCCATCAATCGAGGGCTGCAAGAATCGATTACTGAGAGTAAGTCTCTCGATCCGGTCAACCGCGTCTCCTATCTGGAATCGCGTTGGTACATGCGGAACACGCTGCTCCGGGATTCCGATTTCATGAGCATGGCGCATGGTCTCGAGTTGCGCGTGCCTTTTCTCGATCGGGCGCTGGTCGAAGCCTGCTTCCGCATTCCGGGGGATAAAAAAATGCAAGGCGACTCACCAAAGAGCTTGCTACTGGCGAGTCTTGGCGTCAAGTTGCCGCGGGAGATCGTGAATCGTCCCAAGCGAGGATTTACGCTTCCCTTTGAGCGATGGCTGCGGGGTGAGATGAGACCCTTCGTTGAAGACAGGCTGCTGAAAAGCGATTGGGATCGGACTACGATCAGCGCGAGCGCCGTGCGAGAAGTGTGGGACCGCTTTCTTGCGGGAGAGACTTCCTGGTCGCGGCCGTGGTCGCTGTTCGTGCTGAAGCACTGGTGCGAACAGAACCTGTAAGGTCAGCGCTTGCGCCCGCCTGATGAGGGTCTCGGTCGGGAACCCTGTTTCGCACCGACTCTCCGTCAGCAATCTCGCGGGGAACGATCCAGCGTTCAAGAATGCCTTGAATTCAGCTAACATAGAGGGATTATCTCCTGCCGAAGAAATGATTTGATCGAAATAAATAATGATCGAAACAAAATCAGAGTCTGAGGTGTTGCACTCGGGCGACGCGCCGCCGGTGCTCCCGATAAGCGTGATCGTTCCGGTCCGCAATGAGGCTCGCAATCTGCCCCGGTGCCTAGAGTCGCTAGCGGCGGTCGGCGAAGTGTATGTCATCGATTCCGAGAGCACCGACGACACGGTCGCGATTGCTGAGTCGCACGGTGCGAAGGTGGTCCAGTTTCATTATGGGGGTGGCTGGCCGAAGAAGCGCCAATGGGCGATGGACACACTGCCGTTCGCATTCGACTGGATTTTGCTGCTCGATGCGGATGAGGTCCTGACGCCGGAACTGGCCGCAGAAATTCGGCACGCGCTTCGAAACTCTGAGATCGATGGATACTCCATCCGCCTGCAGATGTATTTTCTCGGACGGATCCTGCGACATTGCGATGCGAGTTTCTGGAAGCTGTCCTTGTTCCGTAAAGGGCGAGGCCGTTTTGAATGCCGCTTGAAGGATCAGGATGCCTCGATGGCCGACATCGAGATCCACGAACACGTGGTAGTGGATGGGCGCACCGCGAAGTTGCGCAACGCACTGGTCCACCACAATGTCGATTCCTTGTCGCGCTACATCCTGAAGCACAATGAGTACTCGAACTGGGAAGCGCGTGTGCTTTTGCAGTCGGAAGGCGATTCTAATTCTAATTTTGAAGCTGTGAGGCCGGATTTATTCGGCACTCAAGCGCAGCGCCGAAGATGGCTCAAGCGGAATCTCTATCGCTTGCCGGGCTCTCCGGTTCTTCTCTTCCTCTACCGTTACGTTTTTCGTCTCGGGTTTCTCGATGGCGTGCCCGGCCTGATCTATTGCACCTTTCAAGCCGTGCAGATGTTCCATACCAAGGCGAAGATCTACGAGCTCCGGATCGGGGAGGAGCTGAGGTCATGTGTGGCATCAGCGGACTCGTAAACTGCGGCGACCGGGAAACGCTCGTCCGGATGACGAACGTGCAGACGCACCGCGGTCCCGACGACTCGGGGCTCTGGGAGCGGCGTTTCCCCGATGGGGGATACGTGGGGCTGGGGAGCCGCCGTCTTGCCATCCTTGACCTTTCTTCTGATGGCCACATGCCCATGAGCAACGAAGACGGGTCCGTGTGGATCACCTATAACGGCGAGATCTACAACTTCGCCGATTTGCGCCGCGAACTCGAAGGCAAGGGGCATCGTTTTCGCTCGCATACGGACACGGAAGCTATTGTTCACCTCTACGAAGAATATGGAGTCGATTGCCTGAACCGGCTGAATGGCATGTTTGCGCTCGCGATCTGCGACTTGCGCGGCGCTTCGCCGAAGTTGTTTCTGGCTCGCGATCATTTCGGAATCAAGCCGCTCTATTACTGGGAGCGCAGCGGGAAACTCGCCTTCGCTTCCGAGATCAAGGCGCTGCTCGAAGTGCCAGGGATCGAAGCGAGCATGAGCAGGGAGGCGCTCGACAAATACCTCACGTTCCTCTGGGTGCCTGATCCGCTGACGATGTTTGAAGGAATCCGCAAACTTCCGGCGGGCCACTACGCGCTCTGGCAAGGCGGCGAGTTCAAGATCGAACAATATTGGGACTTAACGTTCCCTCCAGCGAGACATCACTTCGAGGGTACGGAAGCGGATCTGGCGGATGAGATTCGAGAGAGGTTTTGTTCGTCGGTTGAGCGACAAATGGTGAGCGACGTTCCCATCGGCGCGTTTTTGAGTGCAGGGCTGGATTCGTCGAGCATCGTGGCGGCTATGGCGCGGAAGCAGCGAGTGCGTACCTATACGATTACGTTTCCCGAACAATATCGCGTTGGCGAAACGACGATTGACGATCCGGACGTTCCGCAGCGCCTCGCGCGCAAGCTCGGCTGCGAGCACCATGAGATCGTGGTCGAGCCGAATGTGGTAGGTCTATTGCCAAGTCTGACGTGGCACATGGATGAGCCCACGGCCGATCCCGCGATCATCACGGCGTATCTGGTGTGCCGCGAAGCGCGCAAACAGGCGACCGTGCTTTTGTCGGGAGTGGGTGGCGATGAGATTTTCGCGGGATATCGCAAGCATGTAGCGCACGCGTGGGCGGAAGAATATCGGCGAGCTCCGGTCTTCGCCCGGTCGGCCGCGGAGCGCGCTCTGTTGGGATTGCCGTCACTGCGCGGAACGCGCATGAAGGGATCGTTGCGTCTGGCGAAAAAGATGGCGCGCAGCGCCGCGCTCAGCCCTTCGGAAGCGTTTATCAGAAACTGCACATATCTCGATGCGCAGCAGAAGGCCGATTTGTATGATCTAGAATCGCAACCGGCAGCAAACGGCAATCCTGATTCGAACTCTGATGACCGGCATCTGGCGGCGTTCGACAAAGTACGGCACGCGAACTTTCTCAACCAGATGCTCTATCTGGATACCAAGATTTTCATGCCCACGCTGAACCTGACTTACAACGACAAAATGAGCATGGCGTCGTCGGTGGAGGTGCGCGTGCCGTTTTTGGACCGCGAACTGGCCGAATTCGTTGCGTGGAATGTGCCGCCAGAGTCGAAGCTGAAAGGAAAATGGCGTCCAGTGACAAAGCACATTTTTCGCGAAGCCATGCGTAGTATGCTGCCAGAAGAGGTCTTGCGGCAGCCAAAAGCCGGTTTCGCGGCTCCAGTAGACTACTGGCTGGCGAACGACTTGCGTCCCATGGTGGACGACCTTCTTTCGGAATCTCAAGTACGACGCCGAGCGCTTTTTCGTCCAGAAGTTGTGCGCAGTTACATTGATGAGCACCGGCGGGGCGCAGAAGACTGGTCAATGCAAATCTGGCAACTGCTGACGCTGGAGATCTGGATGCAGCTTTTTATCGACGGTGGCGCAAGGAAGTTTGCTCAGCAACAAATCGACGCATCCCACGAGTTTGTCGCTTCCGCACTGCAGGGCAAGTCCGCGCACTGAGAAATCCGCAATGCAAATGGAACTACAAGAGAAGGGAACGAGCCGTAAATGCTGATTCTGGGGCTGAATATGTTTCACGCCGACGCTTCGGCGGCGATTGTTGAAGATGGGAAGATACTTTTTGCGGTGGCCGAAGAGCGACTGAACCGGCACAAACATTTCGGCGGATTTCCTGCACTGGCAGTGAAAGCTTGTCTGGATGCAGCAGGGGCGAAGATTACCGACGTTAAGCACGTTGCCGTGGGGCAGGACAGCGACGCCAATCTCGCCAAGAAGGTGCAATATGCACTGGCGAATCCGGCGAAGATTTCGAATTTTATCAAGATGCGGCAGCGCAAAGAGTCGATGCGCGGTGTGCGTTCACTGCTGGCGCAGGCACTCGATGTGGATGCCGCCACGCTGAAGTTTCAGGAGCATCATCTCGAGCACCACATCGCGCACATCGCCAGTTCGTACTACTGTTCGCCATGGGAGAGGGCCGCGGGCTTCAGCTACGACGGGTCGGGAGATTTTGTCTCCACCATGACAGCGCGCTGCGAAGGCAATGAGATTCAGGTGCTCGACCGCGTGTTTCTGCCGCACTCGCTCGGCAGCTTCTACACCATGATCTGCGATTTCATCGGCTACAAGAAATATGGTGACGAAGGCAAAGTCATGGGGCTCGCGCCGTACGGAAAAGACACCTACGTCGAGGAGATTCGGAAGATTATCGCGCTCAAGAACGGAAACTTTCAGCTCAATATGAGTTATTTCAAACCCCTCGGGAGCAATCAGGGAATGCAGGTGCTGCCTGACGGGACGGTGCGTCTAGCGCGGCATTTTTCTGACAAGATGGAGAAGCTTTTCGGCGCGCCTCGGGAGCCGCACGCGGAGATCACACAGCGCGATATGGATCTGGCGTACGCGATGCAATATTGTTTCGAGGAAGTGTTCTTTCATCTGGTGAACGAGATGCATAAACGCGTTCCCGATGAGAATTTTGCGCTGGCGGGGGGGTGTGCGCTGAATAGCGTGGCCAACGGAAAACTGTTTTCGCGCGCGCCAGTTCGGCGCACCTGGATTCAGCCGGCCGCGGGCGACGAAGGCCTGGCGATCGGCGCCGCTCTGCACACTTATCATTCGGTGTTGAAACAGCCGCGTCGGGAGCATATGAACCACGCTTACCTTGGGCCGGAGTTTCCCGAAACGCAGATTGAATCGGCATTAAAGACCGCTGGCGTAAAGTATCAGCGGCTGGAGCGCGCGCCGCTGCTCGACGCAGTTACCGATCAGATGGTGGAGGGCAATGTCGTGGGATGGTTTCAGGGGCGCATGGAGTGGGGGCCGCGCGCGCTGGGCAATCGTTCCATCGTGGCCCACCCGGGTCGTCCCGAGATGAAGGACGTGTTGAACGCTCGAATCAAACACCGTGAGTGGTTCCGCCCCTTTGCGCCCTCCATTCTGGTCGAGGCGCAGCACGAGTATTTTGAACACGATCATCCCTCGCCCTACATGCTGCACGTGTACAAGATTCGTCCGGAGAAAAGGAAAAGCGTCTGTGCCGTGAACCACGTCGATAACACCGGCCGACTGCAGACAGTTGCGCGGGAAGAGAATCCGCTGTACTACGATCTGATCGAGACTTTTGGCAGGAAAACCGGAATCCCAGTCATCCTGAACACCAGCTTCAACGAGAATGAGCCGATCGTGTGCACGCCGCAAGAAGCGATCGATTGCTTCCAGCGAACGAAAATGGATGTGCTGGCCATCGGGTCGTTTCTTGCGTGCAAGTCCCAAGTCAAGACAGAGGACTCAAGACCGTAAATCTGACATCACCAGTCATGACTGAAACCACAGTTGCGGCGGCTGCATCCTCCACTCTAAAGCTTCTGAGAATCGCTGCCTGGCGAGGCATTCGAGTGCTGGTGTGGCAGGGCGATGTTTTGTATGGTTGCCGCGGGTACCAGATCGTTCGGCTGCGCGTTACTCCGCAAACCGGTGACAGCGCGGAGTGGGAAACCGTTGCGCGTTTTCATCCAGTCTGGTGGAGGAATCTCACGTCGCGCGCGACACTGAGCTATCGCTTGGTGCGCGATGGGTTTCATGCGCTGGCCGTGCTCGACGACCAGCGCAAGGTGGGCGTGGTCCCGGGCGCGGTGGTAACGCGGGTTCCGGAGAGCGACGAATTTCAAGTTACTCATCGGGTGCAGCGCGGTACTCGGCCGCTGCACCTTACGGCGGTTCCATCGGGAAGGATTTATTGGGGCGAGTATTTCGATAATCGCGAGCGCGCGGAAGTCCACATTTATTCTTCGACCGATCGCGGACACACGTGGCAGGTTGCCTACACGTTTTCCGCCGGAAGTATAAGACACGTCCACAACATTGTTTACGATGGTTGGGGCGATTGCCTTTGGATACTGACAGGAGATGAAGGCGCCGAGTGCAAAGTGCTGCGCGCTTCGTGCGATCTTCGCTCGGTGGAAGAGGTGCTCGCAGGCAACCAACAAGCCCGGGCCGTGGCTGCGATTCCAACGCAAACTGGGTTGTATCTTGCGACCGACACGCCCTCTGAAAAAAACCACGTCTATCGGCTCGCTCGTCGGATCGATGGGGCAGGGAAGGTCGAGCTAGTCGGCGATCTCGCCAGTTCTTCCATATATGGTTGCCGAGTTGGCGAGGCGATATTTTTTTCGACGATGATCGAGCCGAGCACGGTCAACACCGGGAGTGAAGTCCATCTCGCCGGCTCCCGCGAGGGAACGAACTGGCAAGTGCTGGCAAGCTGGAAGAAGGACAGATTGCCGATGCGCTATTTTCAGTATGGTAATGCTTTCCTGCCGGACGGGGAGAACGCCACTCGTTATCTGGCGGCGACGACCATCGCTGTCGAGCGGGCCGATCTGGTCACGACACTCTGGGAAGTCGAATGAGCCTTTCCAAGCGCTGGCATTACTATCGGCGTATCTTCGGCGCCTATCTTTTTTCCGGATTTGGCTCCGGGCGTAGCCAGTTGACGTTTTGGCATGAGACGCCGGAGATCAATCCACGAGCAACCGCGGGCCGACTTGGCGAGTACTACATGCTGTTTCGCGAGAAAGCAGACTACACGGGGCACTACGACGCTGCCGGCATTCCCATGCTCGACTACCACGGAGTGATTGGCCTGCAATACAACCCGATCGCGATTGCGCAGTGGGGCCTCGCAAACTACAACCGCTTTTGTGAGGCGGGGGATGAGGCGCGCTGGCAGAAGACTCTCAAGGCTGCCGACTGGCTTACCGCCAACCTGGAACAGAACTCTCACGGGCTCTGGGTCTGGAACCATCACTTTGACTGGGAGTATCGGGACACGCTCGAGGCGCCTTGGTATTCGGGATTGGCTCAGGGACAAGGTGTTTCACTTCTCTTGCGGGCGCACGCCCACGCTCGTTCGGTGGAGGAGAAGTATCAGTATCAATATCAATATCAATATCAAAGCGCGGCTGAGAAGGCGTTTGTTGCGCTCACCAAGCCCGTCGCCGAAGGTGGGGTGCTTCTTGAGGATGAAGAGAAGAACCTGTGGATCGAAGAGTATCTCGTTGATCCACCGACGCACATTCTGAACGGATTCATGTGGGCGCTGTGGGCGGTATTCGATTATTGGCTGGCGCGCGCAGATGCTCCGGCGAAGGATATTTTCGATCGCGGGGTGGAGACGCTGATTCACAATCTGGATCGATTCGATACCGGATACTGGTCGCTATATGAACAATCTGGAACTCATCTGAAAATGCTGGCGAGCCCTTTCTATCATCGGTTGCATGTCGTACAGTTGCGTGTGATGTCAAAGCTGACGGGCGACGGCCGCTTTGCGGCGGTCGCCGAGCGGTGGGAAGTCTACGCGCGGCGCCGCAGCAATCGGACACGCGCGCTGATTGAGAAAAGTGCTTTCAAACTGCTTCACTACTAGAAGCCATCTTAATGAATCGAAGATGTAAACTGCTTTGACCTTCAGGGGCTAAAGCCCGCGTTTTTGTTGGCTTTGGGCGGCACGGCCGAAGACGTGCCCTACCCAAAACTCGAATCATGGAATCTGATTCTTCTAATTGCTCGAATACTGAATACTCGTCGTGAAAATTCTCTACGTGTCACAATACTTTCCGCCTGAAATGGGGGCGCCGGCGGCGCGCGCAGCGGAGTTGTCGAGGCATTGGGCGCGGATGGGTCATGAGGTAACTGTTCTAACCGGATTTCCAAACCATCCGACTGGCGTTGTGCCTGAAGAATGGCGTTCGCGGCTGCATCAGCTTCGCTATACGGAAACAGTTGATGGCGTGCGCGTCGTTCGCACCTGGCTTTGGCCGCTGCCGAACCGGAAGACGCACGAGAGGATCCGAAACTACGCGTCGTTCTGTGTATCGGCGGCGGTCAGTGGGCTATCGCTGGATAAAGCGGACGTTATCATTGCCACTTCTCCGCAATTGCTGTGTGCGCTTTCGGGATGGTGGCTGGCGTTTTGGAAGCGCGTCCCCTTCGTTTTTGAAGTGCGCGATCTTTGGCCGGAATCGCTGGCCGCGGTGGGCGCGGGCAGCGAGGGGACGTTGCTCCATCGCACGCTCGGCGCAATCGCTGGATTTCTTTACCGGCGCGCTGACCGGATCGTGGTCGTGAGCCCGGCGTTCAAAGAGCACCTGATCTGGTACTGGAAAGTCGCGGCCGCCAAGATTTCCATTGTGGAGAATGGAGTGGAGACCGATCTCTTTCGGCTTGTGCCGGCGGCGATGGAAGTGCGAAAGCAATTGAAGCTCGAGGGTCGTTTTCTTATTTGTTACATCGGCACGATGGGCAATGCGCATGGATTGGAGACGTTGATTGCCGCCGCCGAAGAACTGCGGACTGCTTTGCCGAACGGGATGTTCTTGCTGATTGGGGAAGGGGCAGAAAAGGAACGGATCATGGAACTCGCCGTTGCTCGCGGACTCACCAACATGCAGTTCCTCGGTCAGCAGCCACGGGAACAGATTCCCGCCTATATTTCCGCCGCTGATCTCTGCCTGGTCATGCTGAAAAAGACTGAGTTGTTCAAGACGGTAATTCCCACCAAACTCCTCGAATACATGGCGTGCGAGCGGCCGGTCATTGTTGCGGTGGATGGACAATCTCGCAAGATTATCGAAGAAGCCGACGCCGGCGTTTTTGTGGAACCGGAGATTAGTGAGGCCCTGGTCAACGCGATCCTCGACCTGGCGGAGGACAACGCGCGCAGGCGACAGATGGGAGCCAACGGGCGGCGATACATCGTCAACAAATTGTTCCCGGGAAAAAACAGCGCAGGACTACATCGCGGTGCTCGAGGCACTGAGGTGTAGCGGAGAAGACTAGCGGAGAATATCCATGCCCGGAACCCCTCGTGATCTGTCTCGCCTAGTGATCCATCGCCTAGTGATCAGCCGCAACAATAGCTAAGCTGGTGGACAGCGACACTGCGGCATCGGCAGTGCGATAGGCCGCAGCTTTGGCTGCACTTCCGGGTATGAACAAAATGTCGCCCTTCACCATCGGCAAATCCGGTGCCTTGGCATAAAGCACTTTCTTCAGGTTGACGGGAATCTCCTGAACACCGTTTGGCGTCTGCCGGAGAATCCTGGTCTTGCCCAAGGCAGAGGTGCGGGTACTGCCGCCGGCCAGCGCCAAGGCTTTGAGAACACTGAGGGAACTGTCCTCAATCACAAACCCGGCTCGGATGGGTCACATCACCCACGACGTAAATGATCCCGGCGCGCGACACAATAATCGTGTCTCCGGGGAAAACATCCACGTTGTCCTGGGTGTCTTCCGCCAGGTTTGAAGATAGCTGCAAGTTAATCGTCTTGCCGGGATCTCCGCGACGTTCGATGGTTACGACGCGGCCCGCCCGATCGGTCAATCCGCCCGCTGCTGAGATCAAGTCGAAAAGGCGGCGCTCACCAATCGCCGCGTAGGGTCCGGGGCGGGCGACCTCCCCTACCATTGTGATTGCTTGCGAGGCAGACTCGTCCACGAAAATGGCAACGTGTGGGCCGCGGACAAAGCCTCCATCCTCCAGCCGCTTTTGAATCAACTCCTGCGCCTCATCGGTTGTAAGGTCAGCAACGTGAACGTAGTCAATCAGAGGAAAGTAGACGTCTCCGGAACCACTGATGCGTGTCTTGGTCGTGAGATCGGGCACTCCGAACACAGTGACCTCGATCAGATCGCCGATGCCCAGTTTCACATTGGAATTCGCCAGCGGGCGAGACGACTGAGGCGAAGCGGTTTCGTTGGCAGGCGCGGCCTGCGGCGTTTCTCCTGTGGCCGGCACTTGGGCCAGAAGGTGGAGGCTGCACCAACCAATCAGGAATATATACGAGCTTCGCAAAAGGAAGCGGTGGCACCGCCCTGACATATCGAGACTCCTGGATTTACGCGTGGGTCGAGTTTAACACAGGCAACCCACTAAGATCGGCGCAGAGTGCTTGTTTCACGGCCCTGAGACCATCGAGAGTTAATAAAGAAATGCGCTGGAATAGTTGCTCAGCGGTTGCCGCGAGTTGTATAGTTCCAACAAATAAAAATTTCATTACAGTGTCGCCACTACGGGGAAACCCCGTCTGAAAGAATTGACTGAAACGCCCGCGCAGCAGGTCTGGTGTGACGCGCAGTGTGTTTTCAGCCGGAAGGGAACTCTGATTTGACGCTCCTGTTCTTTGGATTATTTGCGTTCTCGCTGGCTGCGTCGTTTGTGGCTACGCGCGAAGTGCGAGACCTGGCGACCCGCAGAGGCTGGGTTTCGGTGCCGCAACGACGGACGGCATATCCACCAATCCCCGCTTCCCCGTCTGGGGGGTGTTGCGATTTTCCTGGCTTTCTCCTTCAGTTTGATCGTGTGGCTGGGACTTTCCCTCGCATTTCCCCGTCTGCGGGGCGGACTAGCTCCCGCTACGCTTCTCCGCATCTATATTCCAGCCTGCCTGATCTTTTGTCTCGGCATCTACGACGATCTCCGCGGCGCAGGTCCGTATTTGAAGTTTGCGGTGCAGGCAATCGCCGCTACCATGCTCTTCGCCGGCGGAATGCGGGTTCTCGATCTGCCGCTGATCTTCGGTTCCCACTCGCTGCCCTGGTTTGTCGGATTGCCGCTGACGGTGTTGTGGGTAGTCGCGGTTACCAATGCGTTCAACCTGATCGACGGCCTGGATGGTCTGGCTGCCGGATCTGCCTTGTTTTCGACGATGGTGTTTTTTGTCGTCTCCCTGGTCGATCATTCCTGGCTAGGCTCCCTGATGAGCGTGACGCTCGCCGGCGCCATTCTGGGATTCCTTCGCTTCAACTTCAATCCGGCCACGATTTTCCTGGGAGACTCGGGCAGCCTGTTCATCGGTTTCATGCTCAGCGCGCTGGCTCTGGCGGGAGCGCAGAAAGCGCCGACGTTCGTGGCCGTCGCTATCCCGGTGGTCTCGTTCGGATTGCCCATTCTGGAAACCTGCTGTCGATCATGCGACGGCTGATCAGCGGGCGTCCGATTTTCACCGCCGATCGCGAACACATCCATCACAAATTGCTGCAGATGGGTTTTTCGCATCGCCAGGTGGTGATCGTTCTCTACGCCGTCTCCGCGGTATTTGCCATGCTCAGCCTGTTCCTGCTTTGGCCGACGGGCAGCACCCTGGGATTGGTGCTGGCGGTGGTCGGAACCGGCATCTGGCTGGGAGTCCAGCATCTGAACTACCTGGAGTTTGGCGAACTGCGGCGAGTGGCGCAGCGCACCATTGACCAGCGGCAGATCGTGATCAACAACCTTTCGGTGCGCCGCGCGGTCGAGGAACTCAAAGTAGCCGGCGATTTCAATCAGGTGCGCAGCGTTCTGGTCGCCGCCTTCGACAGCAACGACTTCGACGCGCTTCGAATTGCGCCTAAGTCGCTTCCCGGTGACCAATGCGGCGCCCAGCGAAACCAACCGCCACTTTCAATGGAGCAAGTTTCCTCACATGGCGGCGATTTCCAGCCAGCCTTCGTGGAAGCTGACGCTGGACCTGGTGACAACTTCGAACCGGCGGCGCGGCTCGCTCGTCGTCTATCGCATCTACAGCCGCGCGCGATCTTCAACTGGATGTCAACCTCCTGACTTCCGAATTTCCCTCTACCCTCGCCGACGCGCTCGATCGAGTGCTGACCATGCCCCATATTCTCGTACCAGTTGCGCAAGGCGACACCTCGTCTCTGGCTGCGAACCTCTAACGGGACCGCTCCTGGCAGTCCTCCCGGTTAATCTTGCTCCCTTCCTTGTATCCCTGAGTTAATATGGATGTAACTTGGATGTAACTCCCATGGGTCGGAGCATTCGCGGATTGCCGGATCCAATAGCAGGGGCTCCCAACGGAGAGCGCCGCCGTTCAGTTCGTCAAAAACTCCACACCCCGGTATACGCCAGTTTCAATGGACCCGCAGACCGGCATGGTTGTGGATCTGAGCGAATTGCTCGACCTGCACGAAGACGGCTTCGCCGTTCAAACCAGTGAACGCCTGGAAACGAACCGAGCCGTAAATCTTTGCCTCGATCTGCCTGAAACGAAAAGCTTACATTCATAGCAGTGGCGAGGTGATGTGGAGCGATGAGACTGCCCGCGGAGGTATCCGATTTTCGGGGCTTTCTGAGAGTTCCCGGCGAATACTGAAAGAATGGCTTTTTGCGAATCTGCTGATCGCCTGCTCCAACCACGCAGCTCGAACCGAGCAACTCGCGCGCCGCGAGGAAGGGAAATCGCTCGAGTCGTTGCCGGTCGATCCGCCCATCCCGGTCGAGCCGTCGGTATACCGGCGATCGTCGCTAAACCCGCCGGTCCATCAATCCAGTACGGTCGTTTGATCTCCGATCGAAGCGAAATTCTCGCTTCGCTGGAAGCAGTTCGCCGTGAAGTCCACGAGATCGAGATTCGCGGGACCAATGACGACGTGACTGCAGTTTTGCAACTCATCACCGAGCGCGCTTTGAGTCTGACGGGAGCCAGTGGTGCGGCACTGGCGTTTCTCACGGATGAAAGATGATTTGCCGGGCGCGAGCTGGCGAGCCAGCACCGCCGCTGGGAGCGCCCGTGGACGCGCAGCGAGGGCTGTCTGGAGAATGCGTTCGCAGTGGGCGCATCGTCTCCTGCGAGGACACGGAAGACGATCCGAGGGTTGATTCGGAAATCTGTCGCGCACTGGGGATAGGCTCGCTTATGGCCGCTCCCATCGTGTCCAATTTCCGGGTGGTCGGCTTGCTGGAGATTTTCTCACCGCGGCCGCGCGGTTTCACGAAGACGCACGCGACGGTTCTAGACCGGCTAGTCGAAATGATTCCCAAAGTCCAGCCTGGGAGGACACCGCCGGAAAACGCGCAGCCTGAAACGACTCGACCGGAAGCGCCGATCACTGCAGACGCTGCGTTGGGCGTGTCTCCGGCTCCCGCTTCGGAGTCTGGTTCGGTAGCACTGAATTCGCCCGAGTTCGGTTCGATGCACGCGATTCGCGAGGCCTTGTTGGAAAGGGAACCTGAAGTTCCAGAGCATCTCCCACAGCATTTGGTTGGAGAAATCATCTCGGAGCAAGTTCGAGAGAAGGTTCCAGATCAGGTTCTCGAACCTGTGCCGGCAGCTCCATCTCGCTTGCCTCATCTCTTACTGCTCATGACGGCCGTTGCCGTAGTGGCGATGGCTGCCGGGTATTCAGCTGCTCCCTTTATCGAGAAGCATTGGGCCAACTCGCCGCAGGCGGCTCAGCGGTCGTTACAGCTGCAACGCGCGCAACCGCAGTCTCTGGCCGACTTGCGAAGGCTTGCAGATCAGGGAGACGCGGAAGCGCAATTTCAAATGGGTGTCCGCTGCCATAACGGAGAGGGCGTTCCGCAAGATGACGCGCAGGCCATGCAGTGGTTCCTGCGCGCCGCCGAACAGGGGCACGTTGATGCTCAGTCTCACCTTGGCGCCTACTATTGGGCGGGGCGTGGAGTTCCTACCCCAGATTTGTCCAAAGCCTATTTGTGGTCCGCGATTGCGCTCGCCGAAGGTGATGAGAACAGCAAGGCTCGACTCGAAGGGCTGGCGTCCCAAATGACGCGGGCGCAGGTCTCGGACGCGCGCCAGCAGGCCGAAGCCTGGATCCACTCCCATAACCAACGCGCAAAATCCGAGGCGAACTGAGGTAGCGACTGATTTGCCGCGGAGACGCCGGCAAGCCCGTCTCTAGCGGCGGCAGCTTTGCAGACCACAGACAGACTCATTCCCGCAGCCGTAGAATATGCGTGTGGCCACTCTGCGCGATATTTTGACGGCTGACGACCGCGTCCGCGAAGGCGACCCCGCCCTTTGGGAAAAGCTGGATCGCAATCGAGTGCGCTGTTACGCCTGCGGTCACTGCTGCCCGATTCCAGAGGGACAACCCGGTGTCTGCAAGGTTCGCTTCAACCGCGGGGGCACGCTCTACGTTCCCTGGGGCTACGTCGCCGGAGTGCAGTGCGACCCGATCGAGAAGAAGCCGTTTTTCCACGCCTACCCCGGGGCCCTCGCCTACAGTTTCGGAATGCTCGGCTGCGATTTGCACTGCGCATACTGTCAGAACTGGGTCACTTCGCAGGCGCTGCGCGACCCGAACGCCGTCTCGCCGCCGCTCGAGGTTGATCCGGAACTGATGGTGAAAGACGCTCTTGCCCAAGGCGCAAAGGTTGTGGTCAGCACCTATAACGAGCCGCTGATCACCAGCGAGTGGGCGGTTGCGGTTTTCCGCCAGGCCCGCCAGGCGGGTTTGTTGACCGCGTTTGTTTCGAATGGCAACGGAACTCCGCAGGTGCTCGAGTATCTCCATCCCTGGATCGATCTCTACAAGGTGGACCTGAAGAGCTTCGATGACCGCCACTATCGCGAGCTTGGCGGGCGCCTGCAACCGATTCTCGAAACTATCCGTGCTTTACATCGGATGGGCGTATGGCTGGAGATCGTTACCTTGCTCATCCCCGGCTTCAACGACAGCGACGACGAACTGCGCAACCTTACCTCCTTTCTGAGCGACGTCTCGCCCGATATCCCCTGGCATGTGACCGCCTTTCACCAGGACTACAAAATGACTTCGCCCGCCGATACGCGTCCCGAGGATTTGCTGCGCGCTGCCGCCATCGGCCGTGAAGCTGGGTTGCGCTACATCTATGCCGGCAATCTCCCCGGCCGCGTGGAGGGTCTGGAAGATACTCATTGTCACCAGTGCGGCGAACTGCTGATCCAGCGCTATGGATATTCGATCGAAAAATACAAGCTGACTGCGCAGGGCGATTGCCCAGCCTGCCACGGACCGGTCCCGGGGCGCTGGTCGAAGAAATTTGACGGTCAGATCACGGCCACGCCTTTTCTACCCCGCAGGCAGGCGCAATTGGTTAGAATTCTCTCGCGACCATAATCACATTCATGCGAACGTCCAAAAATTTGCTGACGGCGGTCTTGTTGTGTCTAATCTTATTGAGTCTCGACCTGGGTTGTTCTCCGCGTAACTTCCTGACGCGCCGGTTGGCCGCCGATTTGATCGGGGCCTCCGACGCATTCAAGGCGCCGCAATTGTTCTGGCTCAGAACCGGGGTCCTTTCTAACAGGGATTTCAGTTCTCCCGACTTCATGGTGCTACAGCGCCGCGGATGGGTCATCGGCACGGAGCAGAAGTGTCCCGCCGGGGTTGAACCTCCGCCCTGCTGGGACGTACTGCTCACGCCGCTCGGAGTCGAGACGATACGGCCGTTAATTTCGAATGCCCTTCCCGACAGTGGCCGCGACAACGGTCCAATGGCGATTCAAGTCGCGCACCGGGAACTGGTGGGTATTTCGGGAATCAGCAAGGCGGGCAACTTTGCCGACGTTGAGTTCACCTGGCGCTGGGTATCCATCAATCAGGTGGGGGCCGCACTTTACGACAGCGGAGTGCACTACCGGTCGACTGTCGGATTTCGTGGCTATGACGACGGTTGGCGCATGGTGGAGCAAAACGTACCGCGGCAACCAGACGCTGGACGATGGGCTGCGCAACGCTCAACCGACGGCGCAATAAAGAACATGGTCAACATCTTAAGAACACCAGGGACGAACCTCGGGGCAACAAAATTCTATGCGACGATCCATCTTGCTCGTTTCGCTGGTTTCCGTAATTGCGGCTTCAATTCTTACGCAAGCCCAAACCACAAAACCCAAGCTCACGCTTGACGAGTTCTTCGATTCGGTCAGCTTCGACGCGGTGAGAGTCTCGCCAGACGGCAGCTCGGTTGTCATCGGGACAGAGAAGGCAGACTGGGATCAGCAGATCTTCCGAAAAGAGCTCTGGCTCTACCGGATCGCCGCGAACGGCGGAAATCTGGTGCAGTTGACGCAAGCCGGGCGCGCCAGTTCGCCGCGCTGGTCGCCCGACGGCCGGTGGATCGCGTTCCTCTCAGAACGCAAAGCCGGCGTAACCGAAGACGAAGGCGCAGGAACGTCAGAGAAAAAGACGGCAAAGACAAAGACGTCGCCCAGCTGTTTCTGATTTCGCCCAGCGGCGGCGAGCCCATTGCCCTCACCTCGAGCGACGAAGAAGTTCACGCTTTTGCCTGGTCCGGCGACTCAAAGGCGATATTTTTCTCGACCCGCGAACCCTGGAGCAAGCAGCAGAACGACGATCACAAGAAAGATTGGAAGGACGTAATCCGTTTCCGTGGTGATGAGCGCGGCGACGTGATTTTCCGCCTCAATCTTGAAGAAGCACTGGCGCGGCACGCGGCACTCGGTTCCAGAAAAAGCGCAGACGCCGAGAAAGATTCCAATGCCACACCGGGAGCGATCGCGATTGCGCGTACAGCGTTGCGGGCAAATCAAATCAGCGTTTCGCGCGATGGCCGCCGCCTAGCGTTCGTGACTTACCCCGTGTCCGAACTGGAGGAGAAAGTTGAAGACATCGAACTCTACCTCGTCAACCTGGCGAGCAGTACGCCGGAAGTCGCGCCCCTCCGCCTGACCCATAACGAAGCCGAGGAAGTGAATCTGGAGTGGGCTCCGGACAATCGTCATTTGTTCTTTCAGGTCGACCTGGGATCGCTGGAGAGGAAGTATGAAGATCCGCAACCGCGCCTCTACTGGGTGGATGCCGGCGACGTAACCGACAAAGGGCCGGAAAAAAGAGAGGTCGAGCGCTGGTTCGCCGACTATCCAGGCGAAGTCGTGCATTACACGCCGCTGCCCGATGGCTCGGTCCTGTGCGCTTGCCGCATTGGGACCGAGGTGCAACTGGTATCGCAAGCGAATCCGAAAGCCGCCATCGTGAAGCGCGAGGGATGGGCGGGAAGGTATGAAATCCCCGCCGCCGCGTCGCAATCGGAATCTCAAAGTCCACGCCTAGCGTTTGTGTACTCGTCAATCCTACGTCCCACGGAAGTTTATATCGCCGACGGTCCCGACAAACTGGCGCAGGCACGGCCCATCACTTCTTTCAACAAGCTGTTCGCCGAGCGGGACCTGCCCCTGGCCAAGCCTTATCGGTGGACCTCCTACGACGGCACGGCGGTCGAAGGCATGCTGATGTACCCGCCCGGAAAGTTTGAGGCGAAAAATCTGCCGATGTTTGTTTACATCCATGGCGGGCCGCAGGATGCCGATGGTGACCACTTCGAGGCGGATTGGTATCAGTGGGATCGTCTTGCCGCCACTGCGGGCTGGCTGGTGTTCGAGCCAAATTATCGCGGATCGACCGGCTACGGGGACAAGTTCGCGCTGCAGATCATTCCTGAAATGGTTTCCCGGCCTGGCAAAGACATATTGGCCGGCGTCGATGCGCTTGTGAAAGACGGAATTGCGGATCCCAACCATTTGACCGTAGGCGGCTACAGCTTCGGCGGTTACCTGACCAACTGGCTGATCACGCAGACCACGCGCTTTAAGGCTGCCGTTACCGGCGCGGGAGCGGTGGAGAATGTCGCCATCTGGGGCAACGACGACGACGCCTTTGACGACGCATATTTCCTCGGCGGGTTGCCCTGGGAAGCGCCTGATCGCTATCGCAGCGAAGCTCCGATTTTCCAGATGAATAAAGTCCGCACGCCAACCCTCGCAGTCGCTGGGGCGGACGACATTCGGGTCCCGACGCTCGAGGCCTATCTGCTCGATCGCGCTTTGCACGAGTTGAATGTTCCGAGTGAGTTGCTGATTTTTCCCGGCGAGGGGCACGACCTCGATAAGAATCCTTGGCATGGAAAGATCATGGTGCGTGAAGAGTTGAAGTGGCTGACGAAGTATGGCGGCGTGACGGGCACGAACTAGCTTGTGCCCTCACCGGTGCGCGGCGTCGGTTTGCAGTTGGGCAACTTTCGCGCGGGGAGAAGATTGCTGATAGCGGGCGACGCCCTGGTAAAGCGCTTCCGCAATCTTCTGGCGGTAAGCGGCGCTCTGCAGGTTTTGCTCGTCCGCTGGACTGCTCACAAAAGAAATTTCGGTAAGAATAGAGGGCATGGTCGTGCCGGTCAGCACGGCAAAGGCGGAGTCCTTGATGCCCCGGTTGCGAATGTCAGGGCTGCTCGAGGCCAGGGTGGCATAGAGAGAACGCTGGACACTGGCTGCGAGACGCTGCGACTCCTCGATCTTTTCGTGTAACGCTCCGGCCGATAGCCTTACCGGCGTCAGCTTGGGTGATGTCCCATCTTCATGCTTTTCCACTTCCCGCGATCCCGGAGCCGAAAACAGATTCGTATAGTAAGTCTCGACTCCCCGCGCCGCCGCCGAGCTGCTGTAGTTGGCGTGAACGGAGAGGAAGAGATCGGCCTGCGCCTGGTTGGCGAAGTCAGCCCGCTCATCGAGTGGGAGGTAGGTGTCGCCGGTGCGCGTAAACATTACTTCCGACCCCAATCGCGTTTGCAGCAACTTGCCCAGACGCTGGGTCACGTCGAGCACCAGATCCTTTTCCAGCAATCCCTGGCGTCCGACCGTGCCCAGATCCCAGCCGCCGTGTCCGGCGTCGAGTACGATGCGCAATTTCCCAGTTCTAGCCGGTAAGGGTTGATCGGATGCCGTTGCCGCCAATGCCGCTACAGGAGCCGCTTTCACCGGGGTCGAGGATGCGGCCGCGGCGGGTGACGGCTGGATCGGAGTGAAGCGGTGCGGAGCAGATTGACTCGCGGCTAAGGTTTTTTCACTGCCGCGAAGTTCGACCACCAGGCGATATGGGCTCGACTCCATACTAACGGAGAAGTTCGATCCATCCTTGGTGTCGAGTACAACACGGGTCACGCCGGCGACGGGCTGGGCGACACGCACGCGCGTCAGGGAAGCATCAAACCTGAGCAATGCTCTCCTCCCAGTTATCTACTGAATCAGCGTCCCTCCGTTCCCGCCGTTCGGTTCCGCTTCCGGCGCGATAACCACCGCCGCGGCCACGCGGTCGCCGGGTTCCAAATGCAGCAGGCGGACGCCCTGGGCGTTGCGGCCGGATTCGCGGATGGTCGTCGAGTCCATGCGGATGATTTTGCCGTAGTGGCTGATCAGCATGACTTCGGAAGTTTCGTCCACCTGCGCGATGCGCGACGACTTTGCCGACGCGTTCCGTCGTCTTCACGTTGATCACGCCTTTGCCGCCGCGGTTGGTCAGGCGGTATTCGTCGGCGGGGGTGCGCTTGCCGTAGCCGTTTTCGGTGACGGAGAGGATCAGGCTGCCTTTGACGGCGTCGACGTCGATCGGCTCCGGCTCGGGCCTGCGCGCCGGCGGCCCTGGCGCCGCTTAGAGCAGGCGCGGCGTCCGCCGTTCCACGACACCGCTTCGGTTCCTGGCTTTGTCGTGGTCGCCATGCCCACCACGTAGTCGCTCTTATCCAGGTCGATGCCCCAGACGCCGTAGGCGGCGCGGCCCATGGGGCGGACGTGGCTTTCGTCGAAGCGCACGGCCATGCCTTCGTGCGAGGCGAGGAAGACGATCTGATTGCCGTCGGTGATGCGGGCGGCGACCAGTTCGTCGCCCTCTTCGATGGCGATGGCGTTGATGCCGTTCGAGCGCACGTGCATGAACTCGCGCAGCGCGGATTTCTTTACCAGGCCTTTGCGCGTGGCGAAGAAGACGTATTTGTTTTCTTCTTCGAGATTGCGCACGGCGAGCATGGTCTTGACGGTTTCGCCGGGCTGCAGGCCGATCAGGTTGCCGATGTGTTTGCCTTTGCCGGCGGCGCTGACGTCGGGAATCTCGTAGACCTTGAGCCAGTAGACGCGGCCCTTGTTGGTGAAGATCAGAATGTAGGCGTGGGTGGAGGCGATGAAGAGATGCTCGACGAAATCTTCGTCGCGCGTCTTCATGCCGGTGCGGCCCGTGCCTCCGCGGCGCTGCATGCGGTAGGTGGAGATGGGCGTGCGCTTCATGTAGCCGGAGTGGCTGACGGTGACGGCAACCTGCTCGTCGGCGATGAGATCTTCGAGGACGATCTCCGCGGCTTCGTCTTCGATGCGGGTGCGGCGCTCGTCTCCGTAGAGCTTCTTTAACTTCTTCGAGCTCTTTGATGATGACTTTGCGCAGCTTTGTCTCGGAGCCGAGGATCGATTCGTATTCGGCGATGTTGTCGCGAACTTCTTTCAACTCGTTGGAAATTTCGTCGATGGAAAGTTTGGTCAGGCGATGCAGTTGCAGTTCGAGGATGGCATCGGCCTGGCGCGTGGTGAAGGGCTTTTCGGGATCGAGTTTGGGAGCGCGGCCGGTGGTGTTGATGTCGATTTTCTTGCCGCCGAAGTAGAGCGACCAAATTTTCGCGGGCGTCGGCGCGGTTGGCGCTGCCGCGAATGATGGTGATGACGTTATCGAGATGATCGAGGGCGGTGAGGTAGCCTTCGAGAATGTGCTCGCGGTCTTTCGCTTTCTGCAGTAGGTAGGCGGTGCGGCGGCGGACCACGTCGACGCGGTGCTCGATGAAATACTTGATGGCCTGGATCAGGCCCATTTCGCGGGGCTGTCCGTTGACCACCGCCAGCAGGATCATCGAGAAGCCTTCCTGCATCTGCGTGTGCTTGAAGAGTTGGTTGAGAACGATCTGCGGCTCGGCGCCGCGCTTGAGTTCGACGACGATGCGCATGCCGTCGCGATCGCTTTCGTCGCGCACGTCGGAGATGTCTTCGATCTCTTTGTCGTTGACTAGTTGCGCGATGCGCTCGACCAGGCGGCTTGTTC